>NZ_CP178621.1:2851312-4276969 GCF_047302465.1 Bdellovibrio sp. HCB337
CTTGGGAAACCAAAATATCAAACTCTTATTAATCAGGGCCCTCGTGATATCAAAGAGCATTGCCCGAATTACGACAGAATGAGTATCGCTGACCGCAAAGGCCTTGTGGTTCTCACAATGACAGCTATGGCTCACTATGAAAGCTCTTGCAACTTCCGAGAGACAGCAACGGGCCCAAATGGAACTGCAGCGGGACTTTTGCAACTTCATAAAGGTAAAGAAGGCCGCTACTCTTCTGGTTGCCGTAATGGCGACTCAGCAAGCGCTCAAAGAACTTTGGTTTGTGGTCTTTCTATGTTGAATGATCAGATCGTAGGTCGTGGTGAGCGATTGTTTAGCTCAGCTTCTTATTGGGAAGTATTGCGTCCTCGTGGTCGCTCTAAGAAAGCTAAAAAGATCATGGCAGCCATCACAAAATACCCTGCTTGTACTGTAAGAGCTTCAAACGTCGCAGGGCGCAATGCCGCTGCTCCACGCGTAGCTCAAAGGTAGCCAATATCTAAAACTCTGCTAAGCTTTAATTATGAAAAGCTTTGCAGAGTTTTGGCCTTTTTATCTCAAAGAACATTCAAATCCGACCAATCGTCGATTGCACTTCGTCGGCACTCTGCTCGTTCATCTTATATTAATTTATTCACTCGCCACCCAACAATGGATGCTCTTAACGGCTTTGCCTATACTAGGTTACGGCTTTGCTTGGGTAGGCCACTTTATCATCGAAAAAAACCGTCCCGCAACTTTCACTCATCCTTTGTGGAGTCTCGCGGGGGATTTTAAAATGTTTTATCTGATGCTCTTTGGAAAACTCAAATAGACAGCGGAGTTCTACACCTATGCAAAATCATATTGAAAAAGTCATTTCAGAGGCTTCTAAAGTCCTTCTCGATAAAAATGTCGAAATCGAAAAGTCTGTCATTTGCATTTTAGCTCAAGGACACCTATTGATCGAGGATGTTCCGGGTGTAGGTAAAACGACGCTCGTGCAACTTTTAGCAAAACTGATGGGGTTACAAAGCTCACGCGTGCAATTCACGAATGATCTCTTGCCGGCCGATGTTCTTGGCAACATGGTTTTTGATTCTGAGGCTAAAGCTTTTAAATTTCACAAAGGGCCTGTCTTTGCCCAGCTAGTTTTGGCCGACGAGTTAAACCGCGCAAATCCCCGCACGCAAAGTGCGCTTCTTCAGGCTATGGAAGAATCCGAGGTCACTTTGGACGGGAATCACTATCCCCTGCCAGAACCTTTTTGTTTGATTGCAACGCAAAACCCGCGCTCGCAAATCGGAACCTCGCCACTTCCAGAAAGTCAGCTAGATCGTTTTTTGATGAGCTTGGAACTTTCTCACGCCAATCCCGAGGCCGAGAAAAGAATCATCCAAGGCATGGACGCACGTGAAAAACTAAAAAATGTCCAAGCCGTGTTGAGCGCACATCAAGTGGTGGAAATTCAAAAAGAGATCGACAAAGTTCATGTCGCTGACAAAGTGGCTCAATATATTAGTTCATTGCTACAAAGAAGCCGTCAGAAAGGCCATAACAACCCGTTATCGATTCGTGCCGGTATGGCTTTAGCGAAAGCTGGACGTGCGTGTGCTTATTTAGCCAAACGTGATCATGTGATTCCAGATGATATTCAGAAAATTGCCATCGAGGTTTTAGCTCACCGTCTCGGGGGCCTTGATGGTGTTGCCAAAGGACGAAGCCTTGCCCACGAACTCCTCCGCGAAGTCGAAGTCCTCTAGATTTCGCGAAAAACATCAAAAGACCTATATCATGCCTACCGCTTACGGAGTGGCCTTTGGTTGTATTTGTCTTTTGCTGTTTGGAATTGGCTTTGCGAGCACCAATAACGCCGTTTATTTTCTTTGCTTCTTTATGGCGGCCCTTGGCAGTCAGAGTTTGATTCTTACGAATCGCAATATTGATAAGCTGCAGATCTTGCAACTCAGTATCGAGGACTTCTTTGCCGACGAAGTCGGAGCACTAAAACTTTTAGTCTATAACTCTACTCAAGAGGACATGGAAAACATTCTTTTTGAGGTCGCACCCGAAGGACAGTTTCTTTTAGACAAGCTCAAAGCCGGAGAACGACGTGAAGTCTTAGTGCCTTTCAAGATGAATAATGAGGGCGTTCATCAAGTTCCAAGTCTTAAAATATCTTCGGAATTCCCCTACCACTTTTCTCGCAGCTGGAAAAAGCATTATCACGAGATCAAAGCTTTCGTATATCCAGCGCGCTTGGGCTCAGCACAATTCGCAAGCGCTGCTCACACACAACGTTTTCAAGAAAGTCAAAGTCTGGATGACTTCAAAGGTCACCGCGAGTACCAAAAAAGTGATTCTCCTCGCAGTATCGACTGGCGAGTGACCGCTCGAGTGCAAAAAGTCATGACTAAAGAGTTTGATCCGCAGAGTTCTCGCAAACTGACTTTGCGCTGGGAAGATTGCCCCCAAACTTCGGAGCAAGAAAAGAAACGTCAATTGAGCCTGTGGCTAGATCTGGCTGAAAAAAACAATATGGAATACGCCTTAGATCTGCCAACTCGTCAGCTTCCTTATGGACGAGGGCCTCAACATAAAACAGAATGCCTGAGGTCTTTGCTATGAACTCTTGGCGTTTGATTCTGGGCTTAACCATCACCATTATCTTTGTCGGTCTCGAGGTCGAATCCTGGGTCATGGCCGCGGGTTTGTTTTTCATTTTATGGAAATGTGCGATCGAGCTTTGGAAACTACAAAAACCTTCACGCTGGTTCACCAATACCCTGACGGTCGCGGCCTTGGGTTTGATCTTGTTACGCTATCGTACGGTGATGAGCCAAGACTCTTCTTCCAGTTTTTTGATTTTACTTACTAGTTTAAAACTTTTAGAAGAGCGCAATCTTCGCGATCAGAAGTTTTTGTTCCTTTTGGGCTTTGTTTTGATTTCTGCCCTTTTCTTGTTCTCTCTTGAAGTGCCGGCTCTTGGTGCGGGACTCGCAAGTTTCTTTGTTTTGTGGAGTTCCCAAAATACAAAACTTAAATATTCCTCTATTTTTCTGAAATCCCTACCGCTCGCTTTGTTTTTATTCTTATTCTTCCCGCGCGTGCAAAACCCGTTTGGCTTTCAGGGGCTTATGACTTCCAATCAGGGGCAAACGGGATTCTCGGATGAGCTAAGTCCCGGCAGCATCTCTAAGATTCAGAATTCTCAAGAGCTTGTATTCCGTGTCCAATTCTTAGGATCAAAGAAATACCGCCCACAGGATCAATACTGGCGTGGTCAAGTCCTTACAACTTCCGAGGGGATGCGCTGGACAAAACCATCTATGCCCGTCATTGAGCGTACTTTTGAGAAGATCCCGCAAGCCGACTATGAAGTGACACTGGAACCACAAGGTAAAAGATGGCTTTTCGTGTGGGAACCGACTGAGAGATTACAATCTGCAAAGTTCCCGATGGTCCTCAGAAAGGGCTCTTATTTTGAAAGTGTCGCTCCACTTTATGAGCGTAGCATTTACCAAGGAAAATTTGAAGAGACCACTCCACAGGTGGAATCTGAAGCGGCCGACCTACAAATCCCGGAACTCTCGGAGCCTGTCGCAGTTCTTGTCAAAAAACTGACAGCGTCGGCGAACTCGCGCGAAGATATTGCAGAAAAAATTCTAAATCACTTCCGAGCTGAAAAATTCATGTATAGCAAAAGCCCCGGCAAAACCAGTGGCTCGATCGATGACTTTCTATTCGTCGGCAAAAAAGGTTATTGCGAACACTATGCTGCGACAATGGCGACTCTTCTTCGCGCAGCTAAAGTCCCTGCCCGTGTAGTAACGGGTTATCAAGGTGGCGACTTCAATGCCTATGGTAGATTTTGGAAATTCACTCAAGCTGACGCCCATGCATGGGTAGAGTTCTTGAATAACCGCAACGAATGGGAACGCGTCGACCCCACTACGGTCGTAGCTCCTGAACGCTTAGAGCTTGGCGGAGTCCTTTTCGAGGGCCTGCCTGAAGAGTGGATCGGCCAAGGCAAAGCCATGGATTACCTTAAGTCCCGCCAGGCTTGGTGGATTCAAGCACGAGAAACGATTTTACAGAATGTTGAGAGCTGGAATTATGACCTTGTTTTGTTCTTGATTGATTTCAATCTTGATAAGCAAAAAGAGCTCTTCCAAGAATACCGTACCTGGGCGGTTGTTCTTGGGGCTTTGCTATTGCTGCCCTTTATTTTGCAGTCATTCTTCCGTCGCAAGAAGCTCACCTATGCTGAGTGGCTTCTGAAAGAACTCGAAGCAAAGGCTCAGAAGCAAAACCTAACTCGCGAAAAATCCGAAACTCTTCGCCAGTTTACTCAGCGCTGGGCGAAGTCGCATCCTGAGATACGAACGTCGCTGATGACTCTTTTGGATATATACGAAACAGAAGAATACTCCTCTAAAGGAGCCCCGAAGCTGAGTCCTCAGCAAGCACGCAGCTTGCTAAAATCTCTTTAGTACATGCTAAAACCGCAGGTCTTTTGAAGAAACTTATCGAACTCTGCATCACTTGGATATTTGAAGTGAAGCATGGAATTGTCAGCCTGATCAGGCCATAAGTTTCTAGGAACTACCTTACTTTTGCAAGGCTTGCCATTTTTTGTGATGGTAACGGACCTGTTGCCTAGACGAGGTTCTTCGCCAGTGCTATCAACTCGAATCGCAACACCAGTTCCCGTATAGCTCTTTTCGTTCGTCAATGCGCCACCGACAATTCGCTTAGTTTTTGCATCGAAGGTAACCTTTTCGCCGGTCGCTAAAGTAACGACTTGCTGATCGCCCTCAATGCGAATGCTTGGCAGATAACGACGCGGAAACACCATCATGTAAGTTTCTTTGGATTGACTGACGTGTTCGTCATTCGCATCTGAAATAGAAAATCCTAAATCCTGACGAGCTTGTCCTGCAAAATCAAACTGCCACTCACGGCGTAAAGCGCCGGTTCTGTCGGCAAAGCGAATTTGCCCAGGCACGACGTCACCGTTATAGGTGCAAAGGTCATAGATCCCCGGCTGTGTTTTACAAACAGCGACGCGAGTATTGATACTGTTTTCATCGCCTTTTGGTTCTGTCAATGCATCGGGATTGTCTTTTATCGCTTTGGCTTCACGAGCTGGAATCTCTGTATGCGCCGTAGTTTCAGTTTTTTTATTCAACTCACAGATCTCGCAGTAGTCGCTTTTCTCTTTCAACTTCTGCATCGCCTTGTTGCCTTCATTGATTTTACTGATGACATCTTCGGGCGTCACACCTTCAGGAAGAACAGCGGCGTTGTTTTTAACTCTTTTCTTTTTAGGAGCTTGTACTTTAGGAAGAACTGGTACGGTTGGTGCTTGATTTTGAACTGCGGGAGCTGCATTAACCGCGGGAGCAGTCGTTGTTTGAGTCGAAGCGTCCTCAGCCCGTACTACCGAGCTAAAAACAAAAAATGCTGATATCAAAATCGTTAAGAATTTCATATCTTTTTATCGGTCGTTCTTAATAAACAGCTAAGCCCTGATTCAGTTTTTCAGACGTCATCTGCGACACAAAAAAATTCTTCTGTCCCGACTCTGGAGTGGTTTTCCCACCCCGCATCTGACCTAGGTCTGCCCCGATTCCCGAGCATAGCTCTTGGTCGAGGCACAAACTCCCCTAGTGAGTCTTCTTAGAAAGATAGTAATCCCAAGTTCCGTCATAAGTCAGAAGTTGGTTTTTATCGAGTTCAAACACACGAGTCGTAATCTCACGCAAGAAATGTCTATCATGGCTTACGATCATGACTGTGCCTGGGAATGTTTTAATAGCCTCCAGCAACACTTCGCGAGAAACGATGTCCAAGTGATTCGTCGGCTCATCTAGAACAAGGAAATTCACTGGCTTTGCCAAGATCGTTGCAAGAACCACGCGGCTTTTCTCACCACCCGACAATACAGAAATTTTCTTATCCGCTTCGTCACCCGAGAATTTGAAAGCCCCAAGCAGGTTTCTGACAAATCCGACTGTAGAATTTGGAATACGAGAGTGCACCTCTTCCATGATCGTAGCGTTCGGATCCAAAACGTCCAAAGAGTTTTGGCTAAAATATCCCAAAGAGATAGAAGCACCCAAGTTGAACACACCTTCGGTCGGTTCTGCTTGGCCTGTGATAATTTTTAACAACGTAGACTTACCAGCACCGTTCACACCAACAACCGCAACACGGTCCATGCGTTTTACAAGGGCAGAAGCATTCTTGAAAACTAACTTTTCTTTACCGTCGTCGCGCTTCCAGATTTTAGTCAAACCTTCCAGCTTCACAACTTCATCACCGCCACGAGGAGGTTCAGCCCACTCAAACTTGATGGCCTTTTCTTCAGCAGGAATTTCGATACGATCAATCTTTTCAAGTTTCTTAACACGAGACTGAACTTGCGCCGCATGCGAAGCACGGGCTGCGAAGCGAGCAATGAACTCTTCTTCTTTCGCGAGCATATCTTCTTGGCGTTTTGCCGCTGCAATAAGCTGCTCTAAACGAATGGCTTTTTCTTTTTCATAGAAATCGTAGTTGCCGCCATAAGTAGTGATAGTTTTATTGGCAACTTCAACGACCTTGCCGACCAAACGATTCATAAAATCGCGATCATGGCTTGTCATCAAAATGGCGCCTTTGAAATTTTTCAGCCATTCCTCAAGCCAGATGATAGATTCCATATCCAAGTGATTCGTCGGCTCATCCATCAGCAAAACATCAGGGTTCAAAACCAGGATCTTTGCCAAAGCAATACGCATTTTCCAACCGCCGCTGAAGCTCTCAGTCGGGCGATGATAGTCCTCAGGGCCGATCCCCAAGCCTGTCAAAATTTCAGCAGCACGGGTATCAAGATCATACCCACCAAGGCGTTCGTAGTCGGCCTGAACCTCGCCATAGTCCTCTAAAAGCTTCGTCATTTGATCATCATCAATAGGATTGACGGCAGAGTCCTCGAGGCGCCTTTCAAGCTCTTTCAATTTAGCACCTAGAATAGGCAGCTTGCCGGCAGCAGATTTCACCTCTTCGAGGGCTGTGCGGCCTTTCATCTCTTCGATATTCTGAGAGAAGTAACCAATAACAGTACGATCTGATTTAGAGATCGTGCCTTCAAAGCCTTCCTCGTCAGTAATCACGCGGAAAATGGTGGTTTTACCGGCACCATTGGGGCCTACCAAGCCAATCTTTTCACCATCATTGATCTGAAAAGAGGCGTTTTTATAGAGAATCTTAGTACCGTATTGTTTAGTGATATTTGAGAGATGAATCATGGAAGACAAGATAAGGGTTTTCCAGGTGTTTAGCAAGACGACGTCTAAGAATAAAATACAGCTTTCATTATTTTAAGGCGGAAGAGGTCAAAATAGTCTAAATTGGCGTTTTCTTTTCGAAAGGTCCCCATGAATCCCTCTGAATCCTCCTCGTTCCAGTCTTTCGGTCTTAGTGAGCCTTTAATGAAGGCCATGAACGAAATGGGCTTTACATCCCCTACTCCTATCCAAGAAAAGGCGATCCCTCTTCTTTTGGGTGAAGCCCAAGACATGATCGGACTTGCTTCTACTGGTACTGGTAAAACTGCTGCTTTCGGTATTCCATTGATTGAAAAAATCGATGCAAGCCTTAAAGCAACTCAAGGCTTGGTCTTGAGCCCCACTCGTGAGTTGGCACTTCAAGTTGCCGACCAATTACAAAAACTTGGTAAATACAAAGGCGTTCGCGTTGTCACTATCTACGGGGGCTCTAGCTACCGTACTCAAATCGAAGGCGTTCGCAAAGGCGCTCATATCGTTGTTGCAACTCCGGGCCGCTTAGTAGACTTCTTAGAACAAAAAGTTGTTCAATTAACTAACGTACAAACTCTGATTTTGGATGAAGCGGATGAGATGATCAGCATGGGTTTCAAAGACGATTTGGAATTCATCTTGAAGCACACTCATAACGAAGAAGCAGAAGCTTCTGGCCGTGCAGCTTGCAAAACTTGGTTATTCTCTGCAACTATGAGCCGGGATATTCGTCGCGTAGCGGATACTTACCTTGAAGCTCCTGAAACAATCGAAGTAGCAAAACCAACTGGTTCTTCTGATCTTGTTAAACAAAGCTATTACACTGTTAAAGATGAGCATAAAAACGAAGTTATCAGCCGTCTTTTGCAAATCCATGACAACTTCCATGGCATTATCTTCTGCCAAACTAAAATGGAAGTAATCGAGCTTGAAGAAAAACTTCAACGCCGCGGTTTTTCTGCTGCTTCCCTTCACGGTGATAAGCAACAGAAAGAACGTGAAATTACTCTTAGAAAATTCCGTTCTGGCGAAGCTAAAGTTTTGGTGGCAACAGACGTTGCTGCTCGTGGTTTGGACGTAAAAGACCTTACTCACGTAATCAATCACTCACTTCCTTGGGATGTTGAATCTTACATCCACCGTATCGGTCGTACTGGCCGTAACGGTAAAGAAGGTATCGCGATCAGCTTGATCAATCCTCGCCAAGTCGGTTCTTTGCGCCGTATTCAAAACGTAACGAAGAAGACTTTGGAAAAAGGCAAGATCCCAACTTCTGACGAAGTTGCAATGATCCGCTTACAAAAATTTATGTCACAATTGGTAGGCGTTCCTACTGAGGGTCGTAAATACCAAATCGCTTTGCAAATCTTTGAAGAGCTTGTGCAAAAAGATGAGTCTGGCTTGTTGAAATTGGCTCCGCCAGAATTACTTGCCCGCGTAATCACAGCTATTCACCCTGAGTTGTTGGCTGAAAAAGACTACGACTTGGATTTCATGAAGGGTGGCTTGGATCAACGCCGCGACTTCAAACCTCGTGGTGACCGTCCAGAGCGCGGCGATCGTTTCGACCGTGGTGGCGACCGCGGAGATCGCGGCCCTCGTCAGGACCGTCCTCGTCGTGACGACCGTGGCCCTTATGCACCTCGTGCTTTCTCTAACGATAGAACTCCTGCTAAGAAGTTCGGACCTCGTAAAGAGCGTGCTGAAGGCGACGATCGCGGATTCGCTCCTCGTAAGGAGCGCACTGAAGGCGAGAGTCGTGGTGCCGAGCGCAGTTTCGCTCCTCGTAAAGAACGCGCTGAGGGTGGCGAGCGTAGCTTTGCTCCTCGCAAAGACCGTGGTGGCGAAGAACAACGTGATTTCAAACCTCGCACAGACCGTAACCATTTCGAAGATGGTTTCCCTCGCCGTGACCGTGGCCCTCGTTTTGACGGCTTCAGCTTCGGTGATGGCGGTGGTGAAAAGCGCAAGGACCGTAAAGAGAGCAAAGATCGTCCTGAGCGTGCCGATCGTCCACGCCGCGCAGATCCTCCAGGGGTGAAGCGTCACCGCAGCGGCGGTTCTAAACGTCGCTTCTCAAACGACAACGCTTAAAGCTTAATAGAGCGGGACTGGTTCCCGCTCTTTTTTTAGCCTTGCAATATAGGGTACCCCCCTATATTATGGTCCTTGGAGGCTTGTCATGGCACATACGATTAAAAACAAAGACCGCTTGATCGGGCGTATCAGCCGCCTGCAGGGACAGCTTAAATCGGTTACCAATGGCTTGGAAAACGAAGAAGACTGTTACAAGATTATGTTAACCCTGGCGTCGTGCCGAGGGGCTCTGAATGGCCTTATGTCTGATATTATGGAAGAACACATCCGTGAGCATATCGGCACTGCCAAGAACAGCAAAGAAGCCACCCAGGCCAGCGAAGAGGCCATTGAAATTTTAAGAAGCTTTTGGAAATAGAGGACCCCATGTCGAACTCACACTCACACAGCCATTCCCACAGCCACGGACACTCTCATGGACATGCCCATAGCCACTCAGGCCCTCGGGATTACAATAAAGCTTTTGCCATCGGGATTGTCCTAAACCTTGCCTTCGTTGGTGTTGAAGCCACCTATGGCTTTATCGCCAAATCTCTGGCGCTGGTTGCGGATGCTGGCCACAACTTAAGTGACGTCATCGGTTTGGTCCTTGCTTGGGCCGCTGTATGGCTGTCACGCCGTAAGCCAACGATGCGATATACTTATGGGCTTCGCCGCTCTTCGATTCTTTCAGCGCTCTTGAACGCGGTTCTTCTTTTGATCGCAGTTGGCGGTATCGCCTGGGAAGCTATTCGCAGATTCTGGAGCCCCACACCAGTTGAAACAGGCACCGTGATGGCGGTGGCCTTTGTCGGTATTATTATCAACGGCGCTACAGCTCTCTTATTCATGTCGGGCCGAAAACATGATCTAAATATCCGCAGTGCCTACATGCATATGGCGGCGGATGCTTTGGTCTCTGTCGGCGTTGTGATTGCAGGTCTTATCATTCAATACACCGACTGGCTGTGGATCGATCCGGCTATCAGCTTGATCATCGTTCTTGTAATCACGATCGGCACTTGGGGACTCCTAAAAGACTCTTTGAACCTTGCGATGGATGCGGTGCCTAGCAATATCCACCTTCCTGATGTGAAAGAGTATTTCACCAAGCTTGAGGGGGTAAGCGAAGTTCACGACCTGCACGTCTGGGCCATGAGCACCACAGAAACCGCTCTAACCGTGCATTTAGTGATGAAGAAAGACTTCCATAGCGATGCCTTCTTGGCCAAGGTCAGCAAGGAATTGAAAGAAGATTTCAAAATCGATCACCCGACTATTCAAATTGAAGCGGGCGATCTTTCGACATTTGAATGTGCATTAAAACCTGACGAGGTCGTTTAAAAATTAAACGTACAGGTAGTAAAAAGCTAAAGGAATCACCAGGCCGGCGCTTACAAAGAACCAGCCTCGTCTTCCGAAGCCATTAGCGCCCTTGAGCATAAACAGACCAGACAGACTCAAATAGATTAGCAACACTGCGAACACGTCGGCGACATAGGACCACACGCGTTTGGCTTTATTCAGATGTAAGTAGTTCGCAAAAAACAGGCCGATACGTTTTTCGGTCGTTTCAATAGAGGCTTGCTGTTTGACTTCATTCCAAGCGACCCGCGTTCCCTCGTAAAAGAACAAAGTCTCTTCATTGGAATCTCGCACGCTACTCAAAAAGCGCGCGTTAATACCAAGGCGCTTTGCCAAAGCCTGCTGAAACTCTTCAGAATCAGGCTTACCAGAAACGTCTTTAAGAACCTGTTCAGACCGAGTAATAACGTAGCTCGGATTCCAAGAATCGACATGATTCACTGCAATTCCAGAGATGGAATAAATAATTATCAGCCCCACACAGAAATAGCCGACGTCTCGGTGAAAAGACCTGTTCAACAGGAACAGTCTTTTCCCCCAACCAGCCCCGTTTTCTCCGGATTGCTGCATGCTTATTAATTCCCCTCGATAACAGCGCCAGTTGCCTGAACTTGGTACACCACCATCGCTTCTTTTACGGAAGCAGGATCAAACTTCAGTTTATTCTCTTCAGCTTGGTGCTTTAAGAAGTCTTTGGTCTCTTCTAGGGTCATCGTGATTTTTTTGAATTCGCCCTTAGCTGCTGCTTTTTTGCCACGAGATTCTAGAGGAAAAACGATTTCTCCATCGTTCACCTTTACTCTAACTTTTTCGTTTTGATAGTCCGTGGTTAACTTCATCCAACAGCCACGTTTTGCGCAAACGTCCACGATAACACCCGACACCGTCACTTCTTTGCCAACAAGCGACTCTGGGTTCTTCATAATTTTTGACATCGGCATTGCATCAGTAAACTTAGCACCTGTTCCATACTTTTTCTCGGCATGGGCACCCATTGCAAAAAGGGTTACAAGTACAAAAACTAAACTCTTCATTTAAGACTCCTCTAAATCAGGGTTCGAAGGACCTTGCATACCCAAAACAAACACATCGTCCTGCGATAGGCAAGCTCCCAATCCTAATTGCAAACAAGTCGCTACAGACGTTCCGTGTCTAACTTTTAATCAAGCCTTTCTTAAAACCAGGGACAGCGCCCCGTCCCGTCTTTAATAAGGCCACCACGAAACTCTGAGCTGGCACCATCCTTGTAAATACGGATTTGTTATGAAAATAAAAAAATCCCTTTGCATGATGCTTGTGGTGTTTCATTTAATTCCTGGTGGCAGCTTCGCGGCAGATACTAGTCGCGACGTGCAAGAGGCCGTGATCCAACAGATCGTCGATGAGCTTCATGAGGACCCGTGGGAATCTCTTTACGGTCATCGAAGTCGACGAATCATTCTTAAAGCGAAGTGGGACCGTCGAAGCACCCAATTGAATTTTGACAAAAGCAGCGTGGATCAGATGGAAGACGCACTTGGCATGAGCACCATGCCCATCTATGAGCAAGACCAAGTCATCAATGCCCGCAATCTCGCATTAGCAAGTATTTCTGCGGGTGGTATCATTTACTTTATCCCGGAGTCCAACACGATTTTCTGGGAGAAAAACGAAGAAGAGCAAGATCTCAAAGAACAACTTCGCCAGGAAAGGTTGTGGACCAACCCTATTTTAGGAAATCTTCTAAGCAGTTTCCTGACTCATGCCCAAAAAGAAATCGCTCACAAACAATCAATAGCAAAAAGCCCGAGCCGTTGGCGCTCTTTCTTGATGGTGGTCTTAAACCCAGCAGCGTCTTTTGTGAAACAGGCAAATAAAATGGCGAACCAAAGATATTTCAGTGAAGGTTCGACGGATATTGTGACGGTAACTCCAGGGCTCGACAAAAATCGCCATAACTGGGAAGACCGTGAAATGACCAATTATATCGGTCTGCAATTTACGATTCGCTTCTAGTTCGAAGTAATTCCTCGTACGAAAATTTGCGATAAGAAATCCGCGAATTTTTCCTGGTCCGCTGGCAAACGGTAGGCGTCTTGCAAAAGACTGCCGCCGCGATCCTGCAAAGAGAAATATCCCCAAATAGATTCCACCATAATGGCAATGAACGAGCGAACGTTCACATCTTCACGAATCATTTTAGCACTTTGAAGATCCTGAAAGAACTGGGTCAGATTTGCTCCCACAGGTTGCATCGTACTATGAAATGCTTCACGGACGCCGGGAATTTTATCTATTGCGTGGCGCTGAAGAACAATAGAAATCTCTGGTTGATGGATACGAATCTGCACGAAGGTTTCAATCAGATCACGCAGAGCCTTCTCCATCTCGACACGCGAATTCACTTTTCCTTGGTGATTACTCAAAGCCGAATCGATACGGTCGGCAAGCTTTTGCGAGTACTCGCGGAAGACCTCCAGATAGAGGCCCTCCTTCCCACCAAAGTAATAACTGATGGCCGCAACATTTACTTCTGCGCGAGTGCAAAGGTCCCGGGTGCTGACCGCATCGAAACCTTTATCAGAGAATAGTTCCGCTGCGGCCTTTAGAAGTTTATTTCTGTTGTTATCAGAGACGTTACTCATCGTATCCTCCTACTTCGCGGGAATTTCGTGATGGTGAGTACTACGTTTTGAAACAAAACGGCTGCCTTTTCTGCGAATCCAGTTTTTAAAACGATCCACATAGATGAATACCGAAGGCACGACGATCAAAGTCAGGATCGTTGATGAAATCATACCACCGATGATCGCAACCCCCATGCCCGTACGAGCTTTAGAGGCCTCACTCAAACCGATCGCAATTGGCAATGTACCTGCAATCAGAGCAAAGCTTGTCATCAAGATCGGACGAAGGCGGGTTTTACCGGCTTCGATCAGCGCTTCTTCACGGCTAAGACCTTTTTCTTCCATCATTTGCTTGGCGTAGTCGACAAGCAAGATACCATTCTTACCCGCAACCCCCAACAACATGAACAGACCTAGGATCGCAAAGATACTGATCGTTTCGTTCATCAGGTAAAGTGCCAAGAACGCTCCGCTAAGTGCCAGCGGCAACGCCACCATGATCGTAATTGGCGTAATGAAAGACTCGTACAAACTTGCCAAGATCAGATAGATGAACAGAATCGCAAATCCCAAAGCCAACACAGTGGATGAGATCAAATCCTGCATGTTCTCTGCCTCTCCGGCAAAACCGTAGCGGATGCTTGAAGGCAATTTCATGTCACCGCTTGTGAGCATTTTATTGATGTCACCAACAACAGTGCTCAAACCCACGCCCGGCGCTAACGCAGCGGTAATTTGAATGTAACGACCGCGATCCTGACGCTCGATAGAGGCTGGACCCGATTTCAAATCACCATTTGCGATATCTTGTAAGCGTACTAGCTTACGATTTACGTTTGGAACATAAACTTGACCAAAAGTCGCTTTCAAATCGCGTTGGTCCTCTTGCAAACGAACACGCACATCGTACTCGCGACCTTTTTCGCGGAACTTCGCAGGAGTGAAACCTTCCACCTGAGCACGAAGCTCTTGTCCCATTGTTTTGGTATTCACACCATATTGTTTTGCAGCACCTGATTTCAGATGTACTTGCAACTCTGGTTTACCAGCACGGTAGTTCGAGTCCACGTCTTTCATGCGTGGATCCGCTTTCAACTTTTCAAAAATCATCATGCCGTATTTCTCGAGATCCTGAGGATCCGCGGAGATAATATTTAGCACGATAGGCTGTTGCCCCATACCACCGGTCGCATCGTATTTTTTCACGACTGGGTTCGCGTCTTTATGTTCTTTTAGCTGTCCACGCAGAAGATCACGGAATACTTCTGTTTTGATTCCGCGCTCTTTACTTGGTTTCAAGCGAACATAGAAGCTTGCTTTATTCGCCTCACCATATTGGTTACCAATTGTCATTGTGGTGTAACTTACTTGTGGGTTGTTATGGATGATCTTATCAACTTCAACACCTACTTTGTTCATACCATCCAAGCTTGTACCTGGCTTCATTTCAAGAGTGACAGTGATCTCGCCGCTATCGTCATCTGGAACGAAGCTTGCTGGAACTTTTGTCACCGAGAAGATACTGGCAATGAAAACTACCACAGTAAATACGATCGTCATGATTGGATGACGAAGAGTGACCTTCAATAAGGCTTCATAGACCTTTTCAAGCCATGATTGGAAACGATCAAAGCCTTTCAGCATACGACCGCCCGTACGATCCCACAGAGACAAAGCCACTTTTTCGCCATGAGCGACTTTATGGCCCTCGCCACCGAAAAGTGCAGCCATCATTGGAATAAGTGTCAAAGCGACAAATAGACTTACTGCCATTGCAAAAGCCACGGACAAACCGAAAGACTTCAAGAATTGACCAATCGTGCCTGACATCATACCAACTGGTACGAATACAGAGATCACCACCAAAGTGATCGCAAATACGGCCATTTGGATTTCTTCGGTTCCTTTTTCTGCCGCTGTAAATGCGTCTTCGCCTTTTTCCATGCGACGATAGATATTTTCAATAACCACGATCGCATCATCAATCAACAATCCCACCGCTAAGGTCAGTGCCAAAAGCGTAATGATGTTGATCGAGAAACCAAAAAGCTTCATCACAATAAAGGCACTGATCAAAGAAATCGGCAACGATAACGCCGTAATCAATGTCGTTCTTCCTGACCCCAAGAAGAAGAACACAGTGATCACCGTCAGGATAATACCGATGATGATGGTCTCATAAACCTCAGAGACGTTGTCTTGGATTTTAATAGAAGCATTGGTGACAACACGAAGTTCAAGATTGCTATTCATCTTCGCAAGCTCTGGCTTCATTTTATCAAGCTGCTTAATCACATCTTGAGCCACCTTCACGGTGTTAGAACCAGATTGGCGATAGACTTGCAAGAACAGAGCTTTTTCGCCATTCACGAAGGCGCGTGATTTTTCGTCTTCAAGAGTATCTTTCACAACGCCTAAGTCCGCCACGCGAGTGGGAACTTCGTTGCCGTAAAGATTTACAAGTGTGTCAGAGATCTCTGGCACAGACTGGAATTCACCAAGTCCACGGAACACAAGTTCACTTTCACCTTGTGTGACTTTACCACTTGGAACGTTTTCACCTGAGGCACCGATTTGCGCAGCCACTTGGCTTACAGAAATTTCGCGGCCTCTCAACTTTTGACGATCCAAAAGAACATGAACTTCTCTTTTACGACCACCCAAGATATCAATGGCGCCGACGTTGCTGACCTGCTCTAAGCGAGGTTTCACGAACTGATCGGCGATATCATACATCTCGGCGTCACCAACGCCAGTGCCGGAAATAGCCAGCATCAAGATCGGAGTATCTGACGGGTCGAATTTTTTAATAATAGAATCTTTGGCTTCGTCAGGAAGTTTCGTTTTTACGATATTGATTTTATCGCGTACCTGCTGCTCAGCGTATTTAGAGTCGATATCACTTTTGAATTCGACGATAACTTGGCTGACGCCTTCCAAGCTTTTTGAAGTCAGACGTTTAATACCAGAGATTGTACTAACCTCTTCTTCGATCGGACGGCTAATAAGTGTTTCAACCTCGGAAGGCCCGGCACCAGGATAAATCGTTTGTACGGAAACAACCGGAACACTGACGTCTGGGAATAAATCCACGCTCATGGATTTAAAGCTCGCCCAACCTACTACCACCATCGCGATGGTTACACAGGAAATAAAAATAGGTCTTTTGATGGATGTACTAGCTAAGCTCATGACTACTTCCCTCCTTCAGGAGAGTTTTGCGTTTCGTAAAGTTTAAGTTGTGATTGCAGACCCAAGATATTTGCTGCGGACTTAACACGAGTCACAGCTGCTTGAGTGTAGTCTTGTTCAAAGAGCAAAACCTGATAAGTGGTTGTGCGACCTTGGCGAAGACGAGCTCTTTCGTTTTCAAGTTTAGATTTTTGCACTTCTTCAATGCGACCCAAAAGCTTCAAGTTGTCTCGAGCGTCTGTCAGGCTTCTTGTCAAAGTAGTCCAATCCATTTCTTGCGCATACTGAGCATATTGATGGTTCAGCTCTGCCGCTTTTTCAGACTTCATCGCACCACTACGTGCATCCGATGTCGCCTTTAAGTTAAGTGGCATGTTAAAGCGCACTCCCATAAAGGCCGTGTCACGATTTTCAGTACCTGAATTTTTGATCGCCTCGTTCATGGCATCATCGCGGCCATTCAATGCATAAGTACCGTACACATCTAAAGTCGGACGGTTGCGTTCACGCACAATTTGGGAATTTGCTTTCGCTGTTGCCAACTGAGCTTCCGTCGCTTTCACATCCAAACGATCGCCAGGACGTGCCTGGGGAACTGTGATGCTCTCAAGGGATTTGAAATCCACTTTCTCTAAGTTCTCAACCGTTGCATAAGGCTCTTGATTGCGAAACTTGTTGAAGTTGCGAAGGGCGTCGTGCGCTTCGTTCTTAGCAACTTGCAATTCTAAGGTACGACTCTCTAAAAGAGCTTGGGCTTGAATCACATCTGCCTTCTCGCCAAGATTCATTTTCTGTTTGCGAGCCACGTAGTCATGAATATTTTGAGCAGCCTTCAAAGCTTGTTCTTGAATGACAACCACTTCACTCCAAGCAGAAAGTCTCCAGTAAGCAGCTTCAGCCCCTACTAAAAGATTGTTGGCTTGAGCGCCGCTGTTATATTGGTCAGCGAAGTTTTGCTGACGAGTGATTTCTTGTGTCGCGCGGGCACTGCGACCAAAACCGCCACCCCACAGGGGCATGGAAAGCTCTAGCTTGGGACTAGCATCCCAATATTCGGTCATAACATTCGGACCGAAACTCGCACCGACGAAATTTGTTTTATTCAATTCATAGTACAACTTACTTTGCAGACCGAAACTGAACTGTTGGCTTACACCCAGTTTATAGTTATCAGTCGCAAGTTGGTCATAGACCATCACTGGTGGGCTATTGGGCTTTTCATCGTGTCCCCAACGAGCCTCTGCGAAAAGTTGCGGCGTAAAGTACAAATCCGCCTCGCGGGATTTCAAGCCCGCTCCTTCAGATTGGGTGGATGTACCTTGATAGCCTGTGTTCTGTCCTTTGACCTGATTCATATACTCATTCAAGGTCAACGCCCCTGCCTGAGGGCCACTAAGAGCTGCGCTGAGGAGAAGCGCTATTCCGTAGCTAGTGGTTTGTTTGAGTTTCATTTTAATCTCCCGATTTAAGTAATCGCTTACATACATATATTTACGGCATTTTAATTTTGTACTCAAGCGATTACTTCATTGAATTTTTTTAACAGACGTGGTAAGTTATATATAATTAAGCAATTTCAATATCTTAGGAACCAATGATATGAATGAAACATCTCAAAATAAGACCGCCAAAAGCCCGGAAAAAGACCCTGTTAAGGGTAAAAAGAGGGACAGATCGGCCTCCGAAGGCAAGCTTTTGAAGGCTGCCGAGGACGTCTTTTCTAAGCATGGTTTTAAGGGCGCTACGACCCGGATGATTGCTAAGAAGGCCGGGATCAACGAATCTCTGATCGGCCGCTACTTTGACGGCAAGATGGGACTCCTGGTCGCTATCATTGAGAACTACGTCACGGTGGAAGGGGCTCATCCGAAGCTAACCTACCCAGCTCAAGCTACTTTAACTGATGAGATCCTAGCTTATGCTCAGTTCAAGTTTGATCGAGACTGCAAAAAGAACTTTGATTTCTTTAAGATCGTGCTTTCACAAGCCATCGTTGATGCGAAGTTTGCAAAACGCATTCGTGAAATCATGCAACCTTTCTTTCAGCCCGAACTCGAAGAACGCCTTCAAAAACTTAAAGACACTGGAAAGATCCACTCGGATATCGACGTCAAAACGCTGATTAAGGGGCTGGATATCTTTATGTTCGGAAATATCATTTTCCAACGTGTACTTCTCGGAAACACTCTGGAGGAAACTGGAAAGACCCTCGAAGAATTTATTCGTCGACACGCCAAGGCTTTAGAAACTTAAATTCCGGGAAATATCCGAGACCTTCTGCGATCACGGATATTCAAAGCGATCGACAAGATAAGAGCCACCAAAAACAGAATCATCGTCACGACATCCACCGTGACCGCATCCACATTCCAACCAGTGAAATAGTCCACTAAAAATTTAATATAGGAATACGGCATATCGGTGTAACCGAGCTTCTCCCTTACTTGCCAGTGCCAATCCGTTAGTGGGCAATATCCGAAGCCGTAGCGAAAGCCTACAATGAACCAGAAAAAGGCTGTGATCAACAAGGCCACAAGATTCCACTTGCGTGTTTTTACGGACGCCCAGCCAAAAAGATTGAACAGAGAAAAGACCAGATGAAAATAGAGAAAAAAATTATCTAAAAAAACATAGATCCACATAAGTGAGTATAAGCATTCATCAGGTAGTACCTCAACGATGCTTCACAAGCTTGGCAAATCACAAACGGCAGATGCTTGGCAAGCGAACCGGGGTTCTATTAAAAAAGATAGGGCCCAAAAATTAGAACAGCAATAACCACTGCCGCAGTGGCTGCCAATAAAACTGCGCCGGCAGCAAGATCCTTAACCTGGCCAGCTTGCGTATTCTTTTGAGGAGAAACCAAGTCCACAAGTTTCTCAAAAGCCGTATTTACCATCTCAGTAATCCACACCAAAGCAATAGCAAGAACAATCCACAACCATTCGCTTCGATTAAGTTGAAAATAGAAACCCAATACAATCACCACAAGTGACGCCAAAAAATGAATGCGGGCATTGTTTTCGGTTTTAAAAAAAGACCTTATTCCTTTTAGCGCAAACTTGAAACTTCTCATGGATTTAAAGACATCAACCATGAACAAATACTATTTTTGTGCGGTCAAAAAAGCAAAAACATATCTTCCTTTGATAACAAAAGGAGTATCCTTATTTAATCTTCGAAAAAAGACTATTTTGCGTTCTAACGGTCGCCAAGAATGAGATCGGAAGGAACCAACACTTCTTCCCAGGTGCGCCCTAGTGGGGCTTCGATCCCTTGCTCTTGGAATGTTTTGAGCGTCCAAGCATAGGATGTCGGTGGAACAACGATGTATTTGACATATCTTAAGCTGATGCCCACCTCGGTTTTCAATTCACTTTGATTCGACCCGCGGGCCATTAACAACTGAAGCAAAAATCCAGCCGGATTTTCACGAAGCCTTGCCCCCTCTTGGAAGTGGCCATAAAAATTATTAAAGTCGACGGTCGGATCATCAAAAAGTTTTAAATCAAAAATGAAAAAGTATCCGCCGTTGGCTTTAGTGTTTTTCCAGTTAGGGCCAAAGGGTTGAAAGAAAGCTTTGCTATACATGAAGGTTCCAAACCCCGTCGAACCAAAGTCTTGGGCATACGCCGTCGCCCTTTCTTTAAGCTTCCGATCCTTTACTTTTGTTCCAGGGACGATAGCCCCACGTTGCGCGATAGAGGAAAAAAACATGCCGTTAGTTTTGTGTCCCAAGACATCAAAGCCCACGGCTTTGGCCAACGTGCTTCCCATCTCGGGGCTTTCGGATTTAATAATCTGAAGGAAGTTCTCTTTTTGCTCGAGAGTTAACCCCAACTTGTTATCTGGGTCGCGAAGGAACTCTTCGACGTTTTTCAATTGTTGACTGTCAAAGCGAATAGACTGAGGAGGCAAAGCCACCTGAGACTCGATCAATGCTTTTGCTTCAGCAGCTTTAAAACCCGCTTCGCGCAAAAGCAGAATGATCTCTTTTTTATTGAGGGTGCTTGCAGACGTCTCCAACAAAGCCGCTGATTGAACGTCCGTAAGGGGTCTATTCACCACGAGGCTTGCGCGCTCTAGACGGTATTCTGTCGCTGGATCAAACTTAGCAGCATCCGCAAAAACAGCTTGGCAAGAAGGCGCCGCCAGGGCCACTGACGCCCCGATTCCGCTGATCGCCAAAAATACTGTAATAACTTTGCTGAATACGCTTTTCATTCTGGCTTAGAACCTGCAATAAGCGCTATCACCCGAGCTGTATTTAGCACCCTCTAGATTGTCCAACCTCTAGACAGGTGCCCAAAAGAGGGCCCTCTTAAAGCCGATCCCCAGACAACGAAGCTTCCTCGTCCTGAGGTAATTTCCCAGCAGGCTCGATGTAAGTCTTCTCGGCGTCTTCCCGTAGAACTCTTGCCAATTGCTCAGCACCTTGACGGGAAACATCCAAGAATGTCTTTTCGTCATGGCGGACTTTGTATTGTTCTTGCACCATCAAGTTATCGTGAGTTCTAAAACGATCCACAATAAACTTAATGCGGTCTGGGGCAAAACCCAAATCCTTCAGCAATGTCTTCGACAATGCTAAGCTTGCCTCGAAAGTTTCACGTTGAATCGCATGCACTTCTAGATCCATCAGTTCAAACACATGCTGACGATTGCGCGCACGAGAGTAAATTTTCAAATGTGGAAAGTTTTGACGAACTTCACGAGCCATCGACGTAGCAGTTTCAACATCGTCTACGGCAATAATCAAATACTTGGCATCTTTCGCGCCTGCGGACTCAAGCAACTCAATGCGAGAAGCATCTCCGTAAAAAACGCGATTGTTAAAGCGACGAAGCAATTCAATTTGTTCAGAATCCTGTTCAATCGCCGTAAAGCCGATATTCTGAGCACGCAAAATACGACCGACGATCTGACCAAAACGACCAAAGCCTGCAATGATGACCGGGTTTTGTTGGTTTTCGATTTTGTCGTATTCAGGTTCGGGTCCCCGCTCAGAACGCCATGATTCAATTTTATCATGAACCAAAATAAGGATGGGGCTTAGAACCATCGACAAAGTAACAACCAGAGTCCACTGTTCTGCCCACTCGGCCGTGATCACTTTCGCCGCTTGCCCGACACCAAAGATAACAAAGGCAAACTCTCCACCCTGCACCAGATAAATGGCCAGACTGCGGGAAGAGGTGTTGTTCAGTTTCATGATCTTACCAACACTGAAAATTAAAAGGCCTTTGATCAGCAAGTAACCGACGGTCAACCCAATGATCATCAGTGGTTCGCTCAAAGCTAGCTGCCAGTTCACAGCCATACCAACCGAGATAAAGAAAAGCCCCATCAAGATACCTTTGAAAGGCTCCAGATCGGCTTCAAGTTCATGTTTGTATTCAGATTCAGAGAGCAACACACCCGCGATAAATGCTCCAAGAGCCATCGACAATCCCACTTGCTGCATCAAGAAGGCCACGCCCATGACGATTAGCAGAGTGACGCCAGTAAAAAGCTCGCGGCTTTTGCCCGATGCCACAATACGCAAGAAAGGTCTCATTAAAAAGCGACTGACAAAGTAGAGCGAGATTGCAATGAGCAAAGCTCCGTACCAGTTCGTCTTTGGTGCTGATTCGACTAAAATTCCCAAGCTTGGGATTAAGGCCAATGCTGGGATAGCTGCCACGTCTTGCATGAGCAATATAGAAAATGACGCTCGACCAAACTGGGTGTTTAAAACTTTTCTTTCGGTCAATGTTTGTAATGCAAATGCGGTAGATGACAAAGAAAGTGAAAACCCAATCACAAAACTTGCTGAAGAACTAAGACCGAAGGCTTTGCCAATCAGGAAGAAAACCAGAGTACAGAAAAAGATCTGCATTCCGCCAAAGCCCAAAAGATTTCGCTTCATCGCCCAAAGACGTTTTGGTTGAAGTTCCAAACCTATGATGAATAACAGAAAGACGACCCCAAGTTCCGCATAGCTTGCGACACTTTCGTAGTCCTTAATCCATCCCAAAAGATTTGGACCAATAATACTACCAGCGGCAAGGTAACCTAAGACGGTGCCCAGGCCCAAACGAAGAAAAATCGGTACAAGAAGAACGGCAGCCCCTAAAAATACAAGAGCGCCCTGCAGTGGTGTGTGATGCTCAATCATAGACCTAGAGATTAGGTCCTTTTAGAAAATCTTTGAAGCTTTTTCCGGTGTATTTTTGGTAAATTTGATCCACATAGCCACGAGCTACCAACTCTTTAACCTTTTTGTTCAACTGCCGATACAAAACCGGACTTTTGATTTCGACAAAGGTGGGAACTCTTGCGACTGCTGGATAGAGTATGCGTATCTTCAGGTTTTCCTTTTTAATCACCATCGCTGCTTGATATGGGTCATCAATATACAGCTCGATGCGCTTTCCAGAAAGTTTCCGCATATTGAGGATGTATTCGCTTTCTTCCTCAATCAGCCATTTCTTATTATTTCTGATCACATCAGGATAACCATAACCCTTAGTTAAACCAATTTTATGGCCATCGAATTGAGATATAGACGTGTATTTATTCTGCGATGAATCCGAAGGCACCATGGCATTCAAAGTCCAATACTCCAAAGGCTGCTCTAGGTAATACATCGTTTTGCTTTTCCCCACATCTGTGGTGAACAAAGAACCATCCATTTTACCGGTGCGGCCCAAGCTCATGCAGCGATCTGCAAAGTTGACCTCTTCAATCAAAAGCCCATGCCCCAAATCCGCCAGTGCCTTTTTAAGAATGTCGTGAGTAATCCCGCGAGTGATCATTCCTTTGCTATTCTTATACGTATAGGGTTCCCAAGTCTCGGCACATAAGACGACCGTGCGAGCCTGAGCAGATGACAGTAAAAGCTGAAGAATCAATGTTGCGAAAATCACCCAGCGAATCTATGAAGTTTGCCACTTAAGTCAATCGTTGTATGGTGGACAAGATGAACCATCGTTCGATAAGCTACCGTTATGAAAAATATACTCCCTCTGATCCCAGCTTTAATTCATGTCTATATCTTTGTCCTTGAGAGTATCTTGTGGGAACGCCCCCGTACTAATAAGCTCTTCGGTATTCGCCCCGACGAAGTGGCTATCACTAAACTCTTCGCCTTCAATCAGGGCTTCTACAATCTATTTTTAGCTCTGGCGATTATTGTAGGACTATTCCTAGAGAACCGAGCTCTTGTTGTTTACGGTTTGCTGTCGATAATTGCAGCAGGTATCGTTTTGGTCGTCTCTAAAAGAAAACTATGGCGAGCAGCCCTGATTCAGATCGTACCTGCACTTGTCGCCCTGCTCGAGCTTTGCCTTTCATAGGGTTCATGTTGTATCCTTTTAGTTATGAGCTCGAAGAAAAAAAACGACTGCGAACCAAATGCTATCAGCTGCGCCATGTGTGGGGCTCAATCCCAAAACATCATCTGCGCAACCAGCCCTGGCATTCCCGAAGCTCTTGAAAAATCCAAAATCAACTGTCGTTACAAACGCGATCAAGTCATCTTTTATGCTGACAATGATCCGCTTGGACTTTTCTTTGTGCAACGCGGGCTCGTAAAACTGGAACGTGTTTCTGAAGATGGCGCAGCTCACACTTTACGCATCGTGGGGCCCGGCGGCATCTTAGGGTACAGATCTTTGTTTGCTGATGAAGCTTATCACGCAACAGCAATCGCTGTTGACGAGGTTGAACTTTGTTTTGTGCCAAAAGCCGATATCTTGAATGTTTTCAAATCACATCCTGATGTCGCATTACGCCTTTTAAACCATGTAGCAAAAGACCTCCGCCTTGCAGAAGAGCGTTGGGTGGACCAAATGGATAAAGGCGCGCCAGAGCGCATTGCCGAAGCTTTGATTTTCCTTCAAGACCACTTTCATAGCCAAACATGGACTCGTCGAGAAATCGCCGAATGGGCTGGAACGACTCCTGAAACTGTTATGCGTACCTTGGCGCAATTTGAAAAAGAGGGCCTTATTGACCAGAGCGGTCGACAAATCCAAATACTCAATAAAGATTCGTTAAAGGCCAAGGCCAGCCTTTAGTCATCTCATTATAAGACCATTTATTTTTCAAAACATGATGCCCGTCATGTTTTGAAAACCTTTACGAGCTTAACCTGTTCTTGGAAGCAGGTAGCTCCTTATGACTGAAAGTCGTTTGACTGCAAACATGACAGAATGCCTTTACTGCAAGGTTCCCTTTGCAGCGGCAGCTGCTGTGGAGTTCTGTTGTAACGCCTGCGAAGCTCTTTATAAGCTTGAAAACACTGACGATAAAGGAATCAACACAGGACGCTTTGAGCGAAGCCTCGAAAAGTATCTTTCTTTGGCAGAAATCAAAAGCAACGAGCTCAGTTTTTACGCAGAGGGCCTGCACTGCTCGTCTTGCGTGCATCTCTTAGAACGCCTTCACGAATTTGATCCGCATATTCAGCAAGCCATCGTTCACTTTGGCGAATCCACCGTTCATGTCAAAATTTTGCCAGAGGGCTCGTGGCCTCATGTTGCCGCGATTATCGAAGAACTCGGCTATACGCCAACTGCCCTTTCCACTCGCGAAAAATTACTTGAACAACAGAAGAAAGAAAACCGTCAAAGCCTCCGCCGAATTGCGGTTGCAGGAGCTTGTGCTGGCAATATCATGCTCTTTATTGTCCCTGTCTATGCGGGGTTGGTGGGCACATGGGCCGCTGTCTTTAATTGGCTGAGCTTTCTTTTGTTTTTGCCAATCTTACTATATTCCGCACAGCCTTTTTATCAAGGTGCTTGGAATTTTCTAAAGTACCGAGTCATCAACGTCGATCTGCCAATTGTTATCGCAATGTTGACTGGGTTTACGCTCTCGACTTATCACCTGATTCGTGGCGAAGGCGCTATCTATTATGATTCCACCGCCAGTTTCTTGTTTTTGATTCTTTCAAGCCGCTATCTCTTAAAACGCGTACAACAGAAATACTTAAGCGGTGATTATCTTTTGCAGCACTTGCAGCTTCGTAAAGAACTCAAAACCGGAGAGAAAATCAATCTTCGTCAGGGTGAACGCATTCCTGCTGATGGTGTTTTAGTTAGCACCCGTGCTGAAATCGATATGTCGCTCTTTAGCGGCGAATCGTTGTCTCAATACTTCCAAGAGGGCATGAAGATTTTTGCAGGCTCAACTCTGTTGAGTTCTCACGCAGTGATGCAAGTTGAAGCAACTGGTTTGCATACCCGCTTAGGACAATTGCTACAACAACTCAAATCTGAGTCCGTTCAAAAGAGTCACTTCGTCAGTCTGACTGATAAAATGGCCCAAGGCTTGATCGCAACCGTGTCTTTGACTTCACTCCTTTTCTTTATTGCTTATTCGTTTGTCGATTTTAACGAAGCTCTGGAAAGATCTTTGGCGCTGATGGTGATTGCGTGTCCTTGCGCACTCGCGTTTGGAACTCCTCTTGCTTACGGTTTATCTTTGCGAAAAGCGCACAAGCAAGGACTGCTCGTCAAAAACCCCGATGTTTTTGAAAAAATCCACACTGTGAAAAACATCTTCTTTGATAAAACCGGCACTCTGACTGAGGGCCACTTGCGTTTAGCCTCTCAGGACGGAAACGTTGAGCGCCAAGATCAACGTGTGATTCTATCTTTGCAAGCGGTAAGCTCGCACCCTGTGGCATTTGCGTTTCGCCACGCTTGGAAAGATGTTGATTCGCTTCCAAAAATGGAATCTCGTGAAGAGATTTTAGGTGAAGGTGTTGTTGGCAAGTTTCATGGCGTTGAGTATTCCCTCAAACGTAGCAAAGAACTCAATATTCTAGACTATATCGCGGTGGAATATCGTGTCGATGGAAGATTGAAGGCCCACTTCTTCTTTGAAGATCCCCTTCGCGCGGATACTCGTGAAACTCTGCAAAACCTTACAAATTATGACCTTCATATTCTTTCTGGCGACAAAAAAGACCGCGTACTTAAAGCAGCACTTCTATGTGGTATCGACGACAAACGTTGCCATGCCGAGCTTTCTCCAGAACAAAAGCTGCAACATATTAAAGCATCTAAAAATACTTGCATGATTGGTGATGGCGCCAACGATGCCCTAGCTCTGAAAGCAGCCGACATTGGCATTGCGGTGAAAGGCAGCGTCGATTTAAGCCTTTCTTCGGCTGATATTTATTTTACTCGCGGAGGCCTTAAACCTTTCGTGGAATTCTTAAATATTTCTCGACAAGCACGTCGCACTGTTCGTCGTAATCTGGCAATTTCTTTGACCTACAACGCCGTGGGCGGCGTTCTCGCATTGGGAGGATTTATTAATCCTATGGTCGCTGCGATCCTTATGCCCATTAGTTCCGTGCTGATTGTGGTTTCTTCACTGAGGGGGACCCGATGAGCATTCTAGTTTTGATGATTCCGATGGCTTTGCTTCTTGGTTTTGGATTTCTGATGGCTTTTTTATGGGCCACCAATCAAGGCCAGTTCGATGACGTTGAAACTCCTGCTCACAGAATTTTACAAGATGATCCAATAGAAAGGAATTTACGTGAAAAACCCCGACATACTCCATGAGAATATGATCGACAAATTTACTTATGACGATGACATCGTCAAGAAGTTCGTCCTAGCAACGCTCGTCTGGGGAGGAGCTGCCTTTATCTTTGGTTTGCTCGCAGCCATGCAGCTTGCCTGGTGGCCACTCAATATGAATTTAGAGTGGATCACTTTCGGCAGACTCAGACCTCTGCACACCAATGCGGCGGTCTTTGCCTTTGCCGGGAACGCCATCTTTGCAGGAATCTATCACTCTTCGCAAAGATTGCTAAAAACCCGCATGTTCTCGGACGTGCTTAGTAAAATGCACTTCTGGGGCTGGCAGCTGATTATTCTTGCCGCCGCTATTACTCTGCCACTCGGCTATACTCAATCTAAAGAGTACGCTGAACTGGAATGGCCGATTGATATCGCAATCACCGTTGTTTGGGTGATTTTTGCGGTGAATTTTTTTGGCGCGATTTCGAAACGTCGTGAGCGCCATATGTATGTTGCGATTTGGTTTTATATCGCGACGATCATTACAGTCGCGGTGTTGCATATCGTAAACTCCATCGAAATCCCTGTAAGCTTCCTGCAAAGTTATCCAATCTACTCAGGAATTCAGGATGCTCTTGTTCAGTGGTGGTACGGCCATAATGCCGTGGCGTTCTTCTTAACAACTCCGTTCTTGGGTTTGATGTACTACTACATCCCTAAAGCGGCGAATCGTCCGGTGTATTCCTATCAACTGTCGATCATTCACTTTTGGTCTTTGGTGTTTATCTATATCTGGGCGGGTCCGCATCACTTGCTCTATACTGCACTGCCTGAGTGGGCGCAGACTTTGGGTATGATCTTTAGTTTGATGTTGTGGGCACCAAGCTGGGGTGGAATGATCAATGGACTTCTCACTTTGCGTGGTGCTTGGCATTTGCTTCGTACAGATCCCATCATCAAGTTCTTCATCACTGCTGTTACTTTCTACGGAATGACCACCTTTGAAGGACCATTGCTCTCAATCAAAAGTGTTAGCTCTTTGGCGCATTACACGGATTGGATCATCGGTCACGTTCATGGCGGCGCTCTTGGCTGGAACGGGATGCTGACTTTCGGGATGATTTACTTCTTGGTGCCTCGTTTGTGGAATACAAAACTGTATTCCATAAAGCTTGCAACCAATCACTTCTGGATCGCAACACTTGGTGTCCTTCTATATTACATCTCGATGTGGGCTGCTGGTATCACTCAAGGTTTGATGTGGAGAGCGATCACTTCTGATGGCCGTTTGATGTATCCAGATTTCATCGAGACCGTTGTGCGAATCGTGCCACTTTACTGGGTGCGCGCATTGGGCGGAGCTCTGTTCATCGCAGGCTTTTTCATGATGGTTTACAATATCTATAAAACTATCAAGTCAGCTCCAGCCGCTCAGGAAGAAAACGTTGTTACTGCACCAAAACAATCCGTGGTCTTTGGCCGCCCCGCAGGTGAAGGCCATCACAAACTTGAAGGCATGGGAACTGTTTTCAGCGTTCTGACTTTCTTGGCGATTGCCGTGGGTTCTATCATCGAGATCTATCCAACTCTGTCTTTGCATAAATACGTGAACCCCACAAACCTGACTGATCCTTACACTCCGCTGGAACTTGCCGGTCGTGATGTGTATGTGAAAGAGGGTTGTTATACTTGTCACTCTCAGCAAATTCGCCCGATGGCTTCTGAAGTATTACGTTACGGAAAAGCTTCAACCATCGAAGAGTCCATGTATGATCGTCCATTCCAATGGGGATCAAAACGGACTGGTCCTGACTTGGCTCGTGTGGGTAAACGTTATCCAAATCTTTGGCACTATCAGCACATGATCGATCCACGTTCTGTGACTCCGAAGTCTATTATGCCGAACTACCCTTGGCTTCTTACAAAAGACACGGACTTCCAAATCTTGCGTAAGAAATTGTCCATCATGAAAGCCGTGGGAGTTCCTTACGAAGACAACACTGTGGCGAATGCAGATATCGACGCCCAAAAACAAGCACAAGCTGTTGCAGCAGACCTCAAAGCGAACGGTGTGAATGTCGAGGGGCTCGAGAAAAAACAAATCGTCGCATTGATCGCTTATTTGCAATCACTGGGACAAAAAGGAAAAAACTAATATGAAACAACAAGGATTGGCTTTTTTCACAGACACTCATTTGACTGCCATTGGGCTTTTGATCTTCTTTGGATTTTTCTTAGGCGTTCTTTTCTGGACACTTCGAAAAACTCAGAAAGCTACTTACGACAAACTCGCACAGATCCCTTTGGAGGGGGAATAAAATGAGTGATGACATCAAAGATCCTCTTACAGATCATGACTTTGACGGCATTCAAGAGTATGACAACCCCCTTCCTTCGTGGTGGCTTGCAACGTTCTTAGGCGCGATTATTTTCTCTTTCATTTATTTGATTCACTATGAGTTCGGTGGCGGGCCAACACTCAACCAAGAGCTTGAAGTGGCGATGAAAAACTTAGAAAAGGCCGCAGCTCAAAATGCTCCGGCTCAGACTGAAAGCGAAGACATCCTTGCGGATGCAATGAAAGATCCAAAGTTTGAAGGCCTAGGCGCAACCGCTTTCGAAGCGAAGTGTGCCTCCTGCCACGGACCAAAACTGGGTGGCATGATCGGACCGAACCTGACAGACAACTTCTGGATTCATGGCAAAGGCACCCGTATGGATATCGCAACCGTCATCCGCAAAGGTGCTCCTGAAAAAGGAATGCCGCCTTGGGAAAGCTTGCTTTCTAAAGATGAAGTCTATGGTTTGACCGCTTTCATCTTGGCAAAGAGAGGGAGCAATCCTGAAAATGCTAAACCTCCGCAAGGAGAGGAAGTGAAATAGATCATGGCACTGGATCCAGAGCGTTTAACCAGTATTGACGAGTTTGGTGATAGAACCTACATCATCCCTGCCGAGGTGCGGGGATTCTTTCACAAACACAGGCAACGGGTTCACATCCTGTTGCTGTTCGTCTTTTTGGTGATCCCTTGGACCTACATCAACGGACAACAAACCATTTTATTGGATATCCCCGCCCGAAAGTTTGCGATTTTTGGAATCACCTTTTGGGCCCATGACGCCCCCCTCGTATTTTTTGTCTTAGCGACCTTAACTTTGGGGCTTACCTTCGTCACTTCCGTCTGGGGGCGTGTGTGGTGTGGTTGGGCATGTCCGCAAACGGTTTTTGTCGAAGCCGTCTTCCGTCGTATCGAGCAGTGGGTGCAAGGCAATTACATTCAACGCCGCCAATTGCACCAAGCGGAACTGAGCTTCAAGAAATTCTATAAGAAATCTCTGACGTGGTTTTTGTTCTTTGTCGTATCTTCGCTGATCTCTCATAGCTTTGCGGCTTACTTTGTAGGATCTGAGAAACTACTTCAAATGATTCAGGGAAGTCCGCAAGAGAACTGGAGTTATTTTTTAGTTATTAGCTGCATGACCGCACTAGTTCTTTTTGACTTCGGTTGGTTCCGTGAACAGTTCTGCATCATCATGTGCCCATATGGCCGCTTTCAAAGCGTGCTCTTGGATCAAAAATCTCTGGCGGTCGTTTATGACGAAACTCGCGGGGAACCTCGTAAAGGCAAGGTGCCCCCTGGGCAAAAACAAGGTGATTGCGTTGCTTGCAATCGCTGCGTCCAAGTCTGCCCGACCGGAATTGATATTCGTAAAGGTCTGCAGATGGAGTGTATCACCTGCACGGCTTGTATTGATGCCTGCGACGAGATCATGGAAAAAGTGAAGAAGCCAAAAGGTCTTATTCGCTACGACACCTTAGATCGAAGCCCGGTCAGTCTTAAAAAAACCCGTTCAGTGATCTATATGGTACTGATTGTTCTTTCCCTAGCGGGACTTACTTACAATATCGCCACTCGTGAAAAAGCTCAGGTCTTTGTTCTAAGAGCCAAGGAAGCACCTTATACATTGATCAAAGGCGATCAGGGCGAAGATTTAGTTTTGAACCATTTCCGTCTACAGATTCAAAATCAAGGATTCGAAAAAGGGATCTATTTATTAAAACCTACAAAAGAGTGGCAAGAAAACGGCATCACCCTAACGGTCGCACAAAACCCGCTGAATATTGAAGCCGGAAAAATCAGCGAGTGGCATTTCTTTGTCCGCTTTAAACCCGAGTTAGTCTCTGCAACCGGCCAGTTCCCTGTGAAAATTCAACTGGAAGATCAAAACGAGCTTGAGAGTCCATTCAAAAGCGAAAAAGAAATTATCTTAGTGGGACCAAGGAAGTAAAATGCAAATACATCTGCTAATCCCTTTATCTATTTTAGTCTCAAGCTTCATCGGCAGCTGGCACTGCGCAGGTATGTGTGGGCCCTTTGCTGCATTGACGGGATCACGCGGGCAACTATGGCACTATCATGCTGGAAGACTGCTCATATACGTAGCGCTAGGTGCACTCTCTGGAGCTTTGGGTGAATTCGTTTTGAAATCCGAATTCACATGGCTTCGCACTTTTGGCGCGATTTCTTTGGGGATGATGCTGATTCTAATGGGACTGCAATACCTGCTTGCAGCTATGAACTGGTGGCACAACTCGCACTCGTGGGCAGGAAGGATTTTTCAGGTCATTTACGGTCGCATTAAAAAGTACAAGCTCAGCCGCTGCAGTTTTGTGATTGGCTTGATGGCTGGTTTATTGCCTTGCATGTGGCTGTACACTTATGTTGTTGCAAGTGCTGCGACTAAGAGCCCTTTTGCAGGAAGCCTGGTAATGTTTCTATTCTGGCTGGGCGGACTTCCCGCACTCAGTGCCGTGGCCATGATGATCAAACCCTCACTGGCAAAATCCCACGTGCACAAGCAAAAGGTCGCTGGCGTTGTGTTGGTATGTGCAGGACTTTATGCTTTAGGCTCGCACCTCCTGGGGCACTAATCCACATAAGGCTGCAATATTCACATGCTGTAACATGCCCTATAGAAACCCCTCAGAGACTATGATAAATTCCCGTCATGCAAAATACAGAGTCTTTATTGAAAATAAAGTCCGTTAAGAATCCTTTCGATGGTTCCCTTTTAGTAGTTCCCAACGATGGGCAGCCTCACCCCGGTGTAATTCTTCTTCACGGCAGCGAAGGCGGCCACTTCCCAGCGTGGAAGATCTCTGCCACTCGATTGGCAGCTCATGGTTATGCTGTTTTAGCATATTGCTATTTTGGCGCTAAAGACTTCTTCACGGGTCCACGTCAGACTTTGGGAGATATCGAAATCATGGATTTGGTAAAAGCCATCACTTGGCTAAAAAATTCCGAATTCGTTGCTGGCAAAAAGATCGCCCTGGATGGAACTTCTCGCGGAGCTGAATTAGCGTTACTGACAGCAAGTCTTTTGGGCGAGAATCAAGAACTAGTAGCTTTGGATGCGCTGTCCATGCATAGCCTCTCGGACATCGTTTGGGATTCGTGGAATTGGGACTGGGTTGATGATCGTTGCTGGATTGGAAAAACGCCGAGCTATGACGAGCTTCTTAACAGCCCTGAGAATTTTCAGTGGAACCCTAAGTGCGGCCCAGATCCACGCAATCTTCCAGAAAACTTGAAATATGCTTGGAAATGGCAAGGGCAACCTATTTTACCATTCGAACCTATTAAGGCTGAAAATATCAAAGCACCCGTTTTTTTAACCCATGGGGCAGACGACCCAATCTGGTCGGCGGATCAAGCCCGTCGTGTCGAGAAAAAACTCAACGACAGTGGCATTTACAACGAAGCCATTTACTTCGATCGCGAGGGACACAGTCTCAACATCGATGCTTCGCTTATTCGTAGCGAAAAACTCCTCCAGTTTTATCAGCGTTTCTTAAAAAGTGAACAGTGATTCGCATAGAGGTCCAAATGGACCCCTATAGACCCAGAAAGTGACCGAGCGCCTCCGAGCACCAGGCTCTGTGGCGACAGTCGTCGAACTGCAAAATGCTTATACACTCATTTGCCACCCATCTTTAGTATACCGCTACTAAGCCCTGGCATAGTCATAGCAGTCGAAACCCCTTGAAAGGTGGTTTCTATGAAAATTTTTGCAGCTCTTTTGGCAGGTGTCCTTTTTATGAACCTAAACTCGGCTCACGCTGGCGCAGGCTCTAGCCTGTTCGTTAAAAGTGGCGAGACCCTGATTGATGTCCAATCCCTCATCGACAACGAAGAGGACGTGCAAGCTCAATACGGCTATGAAGACTTTTGCTATACAGGCAGTGCTGATGCCGTTGTAGCGAAAATGACAGCTTGGAAGAAAACAGATCTTTTCTTCTCTGGCGGCGGTGGCGGTTTTGAATTGGTCGGTCTTAGAATCAACCGCGGTATTGTTTCTTATGACATTATGATGAGACTTGCCGACGAAGTAGCCCAAGGCGAGTTCAGAAATGTCATCATCAAGGCTTGCAAATAATTAGAATGTACTTTTTCCCGTGGGCATCCCAATGCCCACGCTTTGTGGTCATCTCCTATTGACCGCCCTCTCTGAATCCGTTACCTTCTGCCTCGCGTCACCCGACTGAAAACTGACGAGAGGCCCTATGAAGACCATCGATTTTAAAACATTACTGCGCCAAGAACTTGAAGACCGCTGCAAACGCAATCCTTCGTATTCTTTAAGAGCTTTTGCGACCCAACTAGAAATCGATGCCTCAACTCTTTCAAAAATCCTAAAAGGTAAACGCCCCCTCGGCCCTCAGATGATTAAAAAACTGGGTGCCCGTATTGGCATGAGCACCAAAGAAGTTTCGGTCTTTTCACGACTTGCTGATAAAAGTGCAGACGCAGCAGCAGAGCAAATGACTTTTGAACAAATCACTTATGATCGTTTCGCGGTGATTTCAGATTGGTATCACTTTGCGATTTTGGAGCTTATGCAAATCAAAGACTTTCGCACAGATCCTGCATGGATCGCGAAAGCTCTTGGGATGCAACGCTCGGAAGTTAGTGCTGCTATCGAACGTCTGCAACGTGTGGGACTTTTGAAAGTGAACGACAATGGCACCTGGGATGATGTTTCTGGCGGCAACACTACCAGCATCGGCCCCGAAATGATGAGCACCGCTCACCGTCGCCTGCAACAACAGTTTTTAGAGAAAGCGTCCGAGTCTTTGGTACAAGTTCCGATTCAAGAGCGCGACCACTCGACAATGACGATGGCCGTGGATCGCTCACGCCTTCCGGCAGCTCGTGAAAAAATCAAACGCTTCCGTCGCAGTCTTGCCAAATTTTTGACTGAAGGTGACGTTCGCGATGAAGTTCTAAATTTAAATATTGCTTTGTTCCCGATTACAAAACTTCATGAAAGGAAGAATGTATGAAAAACTTAAAACTGATGTCTTTAGTTCTTTTGGCGGCTCCTCTTTTCGCTCAAGCTGAAATCCGTGAAAACGGTGGCTTCATTGTCCCGGCGGCTACACAGATTAACTTCTTTAGCCCAGGCAACGGTATCGACCATGCTTTAAAAGATAAAGTTGATGCGCTCATTCAAAGATACAAAGATGCAGGGCTCATCACAGTTCACACAGAAAAGCACTATGGCTTCGAAGGTGAAACTCTTGTCTGCGTCGAGATCTCTGATATTAATGCCTCTCGAAAATTCAACGTGAAGGTTGAAAAGCTTATTAAAAAGGGTCAGAGAAAAACTAATTTAGAATATCTCTCTAGCTGCGACCCCGTAGAAGTTGCAGAAGAGTTTCTTCCTGCACAATAGAGTTTCTTTCAATGAAGAGGAAAGAGTCCGCTCTTTCCTCTTCGGTCCTCGCTCTTACGACGTCTCATTCTGAGATGACGAGCTTATTAACAGCCATTTTTACTAGTCAAATTTCGAATTCCTGGGAAGTTCCATAGCTTAGGAAGATTTTTTTGAAAAAACTGACCAAAAGCTCTTCTGTGGCCAAATCTCAACTCGAATGTCTTGGGTTCTTGGATGGCATGCCCCTTGAAGTACTTGATAGTACGAGGGGAATTTTATGAAACATATCTATACAATACTACTGATCGTCTTCTGCACCTCTTTTGGCTTTGCTCAAGATGATGTTGAATTCCAAATGGATGTTGAACAAGCCGTTGCTGGATCTGATGCCGCTAAAGCCGATGCTGAAGAAGCAAAACGGATGGCTAAAGAAGAAAAAAAGCGCCTAGCGCAAATGAAGGTTGATGCTAAGAAATCATTAAAAGATGCTCGCGCTGAAGAAGCCAGGGCCGATCGCGAAGCTCGTCAAGCCCACAAAGAAGCTGAACGCGCGACTGCTCAGGCTGATGAATTAGAAAAACAAATCAAAGCCAATGAGGCTCAAAAAGCGAAGTCTCATAAAAAAATCGAGTCTGCGAAAGAGAAGCTTGCAAAAGCCAAGGATCGTTTAGACGACTTGGAAGACCAACACAAGAAATCCCAAAAACAAGCACGCACTCTTCGTGACGAAACCGAAAGCCTTGATCGCGATATCAAAGAAGCTACGGCCCATGCGAATGCAATGGAAGTCGAAGCCCGTCGCGCAAAAAAACAAGTCGCCGAAGCTGAAATTCGTCTTAAAAACGCAAAGCTTAAGGCAAAACAAAAGATGCGCCTAGCACAAGCTCGTAAAGCTAAAGCCCTGGCAGAGCGCAAAAAAGCCGAAGCCTCAAAGCGCAAAGTCGATAAGTCGATTGCGTGGCTGAAGGAATAATCTAAGCTTCGCTGTTTGCTGCCGAAGGGGCTTTGATCATTTCTTTGAACCAGAAAGCGATTGCAAGCCCCCCAAAGAAACAAAGTACAAACAATGGGAACGTCATAAAGACAACCCCAATATCCCCTGGATCATCACTCACCTCGCCAAATAAGTGAATTTGACAACCGGTATTGGCCTTCCAAGAAGCTGCGCAAGAGCTCAAGTTTACAATAAAAAATACCGCACTCGCCTTTAACCAATAATTCGCTTTTATTTTCTTCCGCAAAATCAGCATCAGAATAGTTCCCACGAGAGGTCCTAAAAAACCAAATAGGACATAGTGAACAAAATCGCTCTCCCAATAGGTGCGGCAAATAGCTTCAATCATAGGATGAGGATTGTTTGATAGATAATTTTTGTCAATGCCCTGTTTACCGTTCGGGAGTTTTTCGTATATACTACCCCGATGCCACATATTCGATTTCGTGCCCTTCAAAGTCAGCAAGTTCGTCAACTGAGTCAAGAGCTAAGCCCCGTCTTAGCCTCTGCCATTCAAACTTCGGAAGACAATTTTACATTTGAATTGATTCAGACCCAGTTCTTTTCTCAAGGGCAAGAAACAACCTCTTACCCGTTCGTGGAAGTCTTGTGGTTTGCTCGCTCGCAGGATGTGCAAGATCGTTGCGCCTTAATTATTACAGAAAAAGTGAAGACCCTGACCAAAGCGGAAGATGTGGTCGTTGTTTTCAGTACCTTAGAGAAAACCGCTTACTACGAAAACGGGAAACACTTCTAAAAGTTTGTCTGAATTTTTTTGCTCTCTCCCTTGAGATCACTCTCGAACATTTTCAAGTCCAGGTCCATTTCCATTTTGTCTCTCGCCTTTGACAAGCATCGCAGCGCTCTCCAAATTAAATAAACAATATTTATAAGAACTCTAGCAATGCGAGACATAATGAAAGCTGAAAAGAAAAAGAAGACCTCTAGAAAAATCAAAAAATCCACTCCATCAAAAAAAACAAAAATACCGACTCTAAAAGTTAATAGTGTCGATGACCTCCCTGTGGTCTATGAATTCTTAAAATGGCAGTTGCAAACCCCGAACTCGCAAGATCTTGCCCATTTTTTGAGCGACCCTACCGCTTACTTAGATAGCCACAGCATCAAAATCAATCCAAAAATCAGCGCGAAATTTAATGCCCAAGTAAAATCCAGCCTCAAATTTTTAGGCAAGCCGCTTCTTAGCAAAAAAGACTTTGCAAAACATAAGACCGTCTTTGGAATTTCACATCACTCAAAATCATTTCCATTTAAACAAATTCCTTCGCAACCACTACGTGGGCCAAAGAAAAACCCACGTATCTTGGTGAAACACCCACAAGAAAAGCCGGTACTAATTCCCCAGCAAACATACCAAATGGCAATTGCTCCATTGGTGGATGCGCGAGGAAGTGGCAACTTCGACGTAGTCCTGCAAGTTGGAGACAGCTTTTATAATCAAGCTCTCGCGCAACTCACAGACCCGCCGCCTGCCTCCGGACTTCGAGGCTTTATCTTTGAAGATGCGGTAATGTTCTCATGGTTTCTAGTGCATTTCCGTGTTGAACTCTCTTTCCCAGCTATCGGCCCTATCACATTTACTTCTGAAACCCTCGATATGGCTTCATTGGCTGGACCGATTGCCGCCAAAGTCTTCGTTAGCTCGGACCGTAAATCTTGGTCAGAGGCCCTCAACGTCACAAGTGCCAGCTTCTTTCTCGAAGGCCCTCTGCGCTCTGCCGAAGAAATGACTTTTCACCTCGGAGTCGGTATCGACAAAGACATCCCCCTTAAGAACACGATGGGAGTGGATCTGCGCAATCAAAATCCAGTCTTCACTCCAGACCCAACAGGCGTAGCGGTGCCCTCGCATCTCAACGTGATCATCACCCAAGCTATCAGGGACTATTTCACCCGCGTGCGCCCTTGGTTCCCGGTCATTGCCCAGCTTCCAACCTTAGGAAACAACATCGTCCCAGACCCTATTGACGACGTCGTACCGTTCGGTTCAAGCGCCGTCACAATTCCAAGCGGTGGCCCAGAGCCCTTAGTATCAATGCAGTTTGGAAATCCTGCTCAGCCGTTCCGTCAGTCCATATTGCCGGAAGGAAATAACGTCGCCATAGGCGTTGCGACTCACATCTTGCGTTTTCTGATAGAGCGTAACTTGCCAGCTCTTCCTATTGCTGTTTCTGATACAACGACAATTACCGAAACAGAAATACACTTTAGAGATGGATTTATCGAATTCATACTCCACGGTGTTCAACAAACTTGTGCATGCTTCTTTGACTTAAGCTTTACTCTGTCGCAAAAAGTGGCCTTTTCTCAAGACTCAGATGGCAACGTTCGAGTGGCCTTGCTGGAAGAACACCTTCTCAGCGCTTCCGATCGGGCCTTGTTCTATGCGGCTTTTGGTTTTGTCCTTGGCTTACCAGGCCTTCTTGTTGCCGCTATTGCTGACGATGTCTTTGTTGAGGCCTTAGAAGAGGAAGCCAATAGAAAAATCAGCGAGGCAATAAATCAACAGCTTGACGTGATTCCACAGCTTTATGTTCTTCCATTGCTACCGAGTCCCATGCCTCACTTTCTGCGTTTAAAGCTAGAAGACGTTCGCATACGACCTTCTGGAGTTTTTCTAAGTGGCAACGCCATGGTAACCACCATTGATCCAATTGTGGCGGTTCTATTTGATGGTGGCGATGGATCTGACCCGTTCTCTGGAAGAAAACGCTTTTTGGAAATGCCCTTTGGCCCCGGCGCCCCAACTCCCCCTGGCCGCAGTTTCTCAATGTCACTGACACGTTCAGAACCTTGGGGACTTATCAACCTGCAAGCATTTTTCGCACTTGAAATCAGAAGACCGGCACAATTTCAGTCCGCGACACGGGTAAGAATCACATTTATTAATGATTTCACCGGCAGAAGACGACGTTTTCAAGACCGACGATTCCGCGGCAACAATTTTATACGGATTTCAGGTATCGAAAACATTTCCATAAATCCAACACGTGTGATTTTCACGTACGTTTAGGGTTTAGAAAAATAAGTCTACTAATTCTGTGGCGCATAGGCCTCCATTTTTGATGGAGGCACTAGGTGTGGCTCGCTATTGAGCCACTGAAACTTTCCAATTGTAATCTAATGAACCCAAAAGTTAAGTCGTTAAACCTGAACTAGTGTATTGTCTTTTTGCCGAAGGTATTTTTACCGGCAGGAGGGCTTTATGAAAGAGTTCGTTTTAGTTCTCGTATTCTTGCTAAGCACAACCGCGTTCGCGCAAAATTCCATACAAGGTCAGCTTATTGAACGTCGCGAACACATTCGCAACTGGGTCACCCTCTGCAAGGAAGCCCCCTTTGAAGGCACGTTTTCTTCTCAACACTCTCACTGCGATCATGGCGATTTGATGATTTTTTCGGGGCTCAGCTGTTTGGCTGCGACTTTGGCGGGCGACGCTGTCACCGCAGAGGCCCGATGCCGAGACGTAGAGCTTTCGCAAGGATCCAATGGTCGCTGGTGGCGAGGTCCTAAATTTGTCGATCAACCCTTTGAAGGCAGCAGCTTTAGCCGTGACCAATTTCGTGGCATCGTTGCTTATGCCATTGCTTACGGACTTCGCTCTCGTGACCCTGTTGAGAAAAACACAGTGAAGAAATCCTTTCTGGCGTGGCTTAAGTATGTTGAGCAAGAAGATAACAATAATATGTGTGATGATGGGAAAGGTTATTTCTCTTCATGCCATATGCGCCCAGGCACGTTGAATATGATTTACTTAATTCTTAAGTCTCTTGAAATTGACAACGAGGCAAAACGAATGCTTGGCGAAGATTCCAAGCTTTGGAAGAAAATCTATAATGAGCGCGATGAGCATAAAAACTTCTTCAACGACATTGAAGTGCTATTCACGGAAAAGGGCTACCCACTGCATTTAAAGGCGACGACCGTGTTGTTCCATCGCTTGTTGGGTTATTACCAATATTCTGAACGCGCAAAAACACGCATTCGCAGAACCGTCAAAACTCTCGAGAAAAAAGATCCGGACAACGCCCTCTTCACTTTCTTAGATGTGGGTGCAAGACCTGACGTTATTCAGAAAGTTTTAAGTCGTTGTCCAGCAAACCCTCCGCCTTATGACAATGGTTCTGGGGATTGGCAGTGGCAACGGGACGCTGAAGATCAAGCTTGGAGAAGATCTAACGGTTGGGATTGCATCTACATGATCAATCTTTTAATTGCCCACCAGAATAAAAAACTGACTTGGGTGTGGTAAGAAACTATCTGTAGCGAGCGAGGATTTTATCTATAGTCCCGTCTCGCTTAAGACGCTGAATCGCTTTGTTGATTTGCATGGGATCTACCTTTGATTTTTTAAGAATGGCACAGTGAGAAACATCGCTAGAGAGTTCCAGTTGCCATTTTGCAAACTGGAGCCTTTTACCAGAAGTTTTTAAGTAGTATTCAAAAGAGAGTTCGTCGGTGACGGCATAGAGATTATTTCCGACGCCGACTTTCTGATAGGCCGCTGTTTGATTTTCGGTATCGTCACGGATTATTTTCCCTTGATCGATGGCTTCATTCAATGCGGGATAGGAGTAACCCAACACTGTGCCAAGGGTCTTTCCATTTAAGTCAGAAAGTTTCTTTACACGAGGTGTGCCCTTGTGGCCTATGACGATAGTTGAAAATACAAAGAGGGGCTCACTCCAAATGAATAGGTCCGGATCTGGAACCCACTTCTTGGTAAGGTGACAACGAATATCATAGGCCCCAGAGAGAGCCCCTTGCTCAGTGCGGTTACGAGGTAAGACTATAATTTGCGGTTCGAGTCCCATCTCTTTACTAATTGCATTGGCGATATCGAGCATAAAGCCGTCTACCAAGACACCATCTTTGATCTGTCCGTAAGGCATGGGCCAAGTAGACGAAGCACTAAAACGTAAAATGTTTTTTTCATTTTCAGCGGCAGAAAGAGTCGACGCCGCCGCAGTTACTGATAGAAGAAGAAATAGTAATATGTGTCTCATACTATGCAGTCCTTAATTGAGCGCGAGTATGTGATTAAAAAAAATCTTAGTCCAGCGATTCCAGTCGCTCTGCAATATATCCAATTTCCTTAACTGCCGCTCCAACCTCTTAGGGAACAGTATAGAACACTGGGCTTTCATCGCAAGTCCTCTCTAGACAAACGAAAAAAGATCCATCCCTTTTCAAATGCAAGTACGCTGATAGAATCCACAAACTTCCATGGAGAATCAATGCGTAAGCCTTTTAAACTCACGGTCCTTAGCGGCGTCCTAATGACGATTGCGGCAACTACTGTCCTCGTTTTTCAAAATTGTGCGAAAGCCAAATTCGTAGATCCCGATCTACGCCATAGTGCGATGACCATGGGACTTTGCCAAGAGTGTGGCGACAACTCGGGCCGTGGTATCACTTGCCGTTCTTCGAAAGAAGAGAAATTCCCCGCTTGTATTTTAGAGAGCTGTAACCAAGGTTATCAGTTTGATAACTTCAAGTGTCTTCCTGTCGTCTGTGAACCTAGCGCTCTTGCAACTTGTGTGGTGCCACATGGTGAAGGCCGCATGGCTTGTAATTCGAATGGTCGAGGATACGGTCCTTGTAACGCTATGGACTGCGAAACAGGGTACACGCTTTCAAGTGGCACTTGCGTCGCGGTTGAAGGACCTGAAACACAGTCAGAGCCTACTCCAACGCCGACTCCAGAAGACAACAGCACTCCGTCTCCGACTGTGACTCCAACCCCTACTCCTGAGGAAACTCCTAGCCCAACGCCACCGCCTGTTGCCGTGTGTGTTGCTGGAACACATCGTGATTGCAGCACGGACTCTACGCATGGAACTCAGACTTGTAATGCCGAAGGTACTGACTATGGAGCTTGTGTTTTGGGAGCATGTAAAGCTGGTTACAACAATCAAGCTGGCGGCGAATGTATCGTGAATGCTTGTGCGCCAGGATCGGTGACTCCTTGTACAGCTGGAGCTGCAGTGGGACTTAAGACCTGCAATAGTCAAGGTGCTGGCTTTGGAACATGTGAAATCAATGGCTGTCAGCAGGGTTATACTCTGACAAATGGAGTCTGTACCGTACAAGTTTGTACTCCGGGCATCGAAAGTGTTTGTGAATTCGCTCACGGCTCTGGTGTGAAGATCTGTAATCAAAGCGGTATGGACTATGGCTCTTGTACATTGCTTGGTTGCCAATCTGGTTACTATCAGGACAACGGTCAGTGTATCGAGCAAAAGTGTACTCCTAGCTCGCAAGACACTTGTGTCGGTGATGGTGGTACTGGTGTGAAGTATTGTTATGAAAACGGACGCGGTCATGGCCCTTGCCAACTCACCACTTGCGACCCTGGATTTAAATTGAAAGGTGGACAGTGTGTGTCTGTAGATAGCTGTGACGCTGGAGAGACTCAGGCTTGTACTCAACAATTCGGTACAGGTGTTAGAACTTGTAATACGAATAGTGGCAAGCTAGGTCCTTGCGAATTGACGGCATGTAATCCGGGTTATCAGTTGGTCAACCAAAACGGCAACGCCTGCAAAAAGATCAAGTAATCTAAGGGATGATGTATGAAACTTAAGCTGTTGTTCGCCCTCTCTGGTTTACTTCTGCCAGCTTCTGCTCTTGCCAACATTTGTGGAACGGACTATCAAAACTTTAATCCGACCACAAATGGCTTAGACTTTGTCACGGTTCAGTCTTCCGAGACATTGAAGCCGTGTATCGCCAATATGGGCGTGTTCTTTAACTATGCGGCGGACTCTTTGACTTACAGTCAGTCTTTGAATGCGACCTATGAAAACGGGCAAAAATCCCGAGACCGCATTCTGGGTGCTGACTTGAGTTTGGGATTCGGATTAGCCGAGCGTTGGGACGCCGGGATCAACGTTCCGTTTATTGTCAGCCAAGAAGTCACCGATGATTATTACGTATCTTCTTACGGAGAAAAAGGTGCGACTGAAGTGAAGCTGAATACGAAGTATCGCTTCTTCGGTGGTGACGACGGCGGTTTCGCAGCGGTTCTCTCGATGAATAAAAACTTGATCGAGAACAATCCTTTCACTGGGACCGGTGCCGGTCCTACATGGAATTTGGAATTCGCAGCTGACACGACACTCGCTTCGAATTGGGCTGTCGCCGTGAATGCCGGTTATCGCTGGCGCGACAAAGGGGAACCGATTCCAAATGTGCCTTTCGTTCCGATGGGCAACCAGTGGATTTATTCGGCAGCTGCAAGCTATCTCGTAGCTTCTTTGGATACCAAGATCATCGCCGAAGTTTACGGAAGCCGTGCTGCTGAACCCGTTGACCAAGACACAGATCGTAGTCTGAATGCCTTGGAAGGATTGGTTGGTTTAAAATACGATGCGACCACGAATCTGGCGTTACACGCCGGTGGAGCGAGCCAATTGGATACTTCAATGGGTGGCCCCGAGTGGCGCGTGTATATGGGACTTAACTGGGCGATCGAAACTGGCTGTGCGAAACCAGCGGCTCCAGAACCGGTTCCGGCGACTCCTCCACCTGCTACTACTGCCGAAGCAAAAGCTCCGGTTGAAGAAGCTTTCAATGTGGATGTGGAGTTACTATTTGGCTGGAACTCAGACAAAGTCGACGAAGAGAGTTTCTCGAAACTGGAACCGTTCTTTCAGGATTTATTTAAGCGTGACTTTGATCGTTTGGTTGTGGAAGGTCACACGGACTCTGTCGGAGTTGAGGTTTACAATTTAGACTTAAGCCAACGCCGCGCCAAGAACGTACGTGACTATTTGGTGGCAAAATATAAATTGCCAGAAAATAAAATCGAATCCATCGGCTATGGACAAACTCAGCCCGTCGCTGATAACGGAAATTTCCAAGGCCGCCGTAAAAATCGCCGTGTAGCTTTGAAAGTTTACCGATCTGTTGCAAGTTCTCCGAAATAGAAACCCAGAAGAGAAAATTGTAAAAAGTCCCATCCCATATTAATAACAAAGTGTCGATCCTGCCTCTAAAAACCTATTAGTAAGAGGCAGGACCTGGTCGCAAATTTAGTTCAACTTCTGCTCGGCAAAAAAGCGAAGGCCATCAATGGTGGTCTCAATACGCTGGTAGCTGTTCTCTTTCTCTACGAGGCGATCCTCATCGCATTTCGTACGGCAAGGACGTCGTGGTAAATACTCGTGTTCTATTTTGATGAAGTCTTCCGTCTGAAAATTCGCTGTGATTACCTGCCCTTCAAGACGAGCACCAAGGTTTTTTATTAGTCCCCGGCAGCTAGCAGTTGGCATGTAAAAGTACTCAGGAGCGCCCGTGGTATTCTCAGCCAAATAAAGGACGCGATCCTCATCGAGGGATCTCAGCTCAACAGAGGCTCCTCGAAAATCACAGTGAAAGCCGTTGATTTTCACTTTCTCAGAAAAATTTGCAGCGTGAGAGTAAGCGGACAACAATAGAGTGCCGATACAAATCATTAATTTTTTCATAAAAGCTCTCCTAGTTTTCAGTACTGATTAGATTGATACCACTCACATTCAATACAACTTCGCGCTTATACTTGGTCACCGGTCTTGTGCCTTTTTTGCATGGAAAGGTTCCACCACCGTCCAATGGATGCGCACGGCATTTTCCTATGACATCTTCGGTGGTCTGATAGGACTCGAGATAGACCTCTCCACTTCCGACCAATTTTCTACCCGCCAGAAGCGCAAGCTGAGAGGCCACCTCATGGCAGTGCTGAAGGGGTAACAAAGACCATCTGTCTGTATTCCTAAGAGCCTCGTTGTAGCTGTGGAAACCTCCTGACGCATAAAACGAGATAGATTCTTTTTGCGCTCTTAATTGCACGGTAAGAAAGCCTTCCGCCGCCGATGTGGGAGTGCAGGTTGCATCAAAGATAAAGACTTCAGCATCTTGTATTTTTTCGAGGGCCCCTTCACCCGCGAATGCATGGAAGCTAATAAGGGTTAAAGCGTAGATTAAAACGGATTTCATAAGTTCTCCTTTTGATCGGAAAATAGCAAAACTCATTGTTGTTGAATAATTCATTATTTTCATATATTGATAACTTATGGTTGTTCTAAAAAATCCCCTATTAATGGCCTTTGAACGGATCGCAGACCTTAAGACGGTCCATGCGGCGGCGGCCGATCTGAGTCTCACCCAAGCTGCTCTGACGAAAAGACTGCGCCTTTTAGAACAGGAATTAGGTGTGACGTTATTTTTAAGATCTCGGCGCGGGATGAGTCTGACTGAAGAGGGCAAAGCACTTCTGCAATTCTGTAAAACCAGCAATGAAGCAGAAGGCCAGCTTGTAAGTAAGCTCAAGGGCGTCGGCAAGATGGAAATCAGCCTGACCATTACGGGGCCTACGAGTGCGCTCTCTAGCCGCATTAACAAGGACTGCCTTCCGCTGTATACGAAGTATCCCCATCTAAAACTTCACTTTAAAGCCGAAGATCACGCAAACCTTATTGAAATGGTTCGTCAGGGTAAAGCGGACCTGGCCGTGGTGCCGCCAAATTTGGTTCCGAATGAAATGGATAGTAAGGTTCTAAAAGCCGATAGATACTTATTGGTAGCCAGCGCAAAGTGGCAACGCCGTTCCTTGGCAGAAATCTTAGAGCAAGAGCGCATTATTGATTTCTACGAGAGCGACATGACGACGTTCAACTATTTGAAAAAATTTGGGCTGGAAAAGTCTAAAAGACCCGATCGTCTGTACGTGAATAACAACAGCGCCTTGATTCGCATGTTCAAAGCCGGAGTTGGCTATGGCACACTCACCGAAGATATCGCCAAGCCATTCCTCGAAAGTGGCGAACTCATCAAACTCAATCGCGGCCAAGTATTCGAGGATCCTCTAGCTCTTACATGGTACCCACGCCACGAAAAAGCCGACTACTTTCACGATCTCATTCGATCCATAAAGTAGCATCTCAACGCCACGCTTCGCGGATAGGAATTTTAAATACGGCGGGCTCTATACCGCCACTACGGCGGTGAATATCTCTTTCTGTTAGAAACTTCTTTTAGAGATACTTTAGCCACTTTTCTTTGATGGCTGTTTCCAGATCAATACCATTGTGCTTTGCGAATAGAAGAGTATGGCACAAAACATCCGCTGCTTCGTCAGCCAAAGCTTTCTGTAGCTCTGCCTGTGATTTGCCACTTGCCCTTGCCTGACCTTTAACCTTCATATAAGACTGAGTCAACTCGCCAAGCTCTTCTTGGAGTTTTAGCATGAACCAGTCTGCAGTTCTCTCGATATCCATTTTGAGAGCGTATCCTTGAGAAATCTTCTCTACTTTTTCTATCAAATCGTTCATTAGATTCTTTCTCCTAATAAAAATACTGATGCGGTTCCAGTGGAAGCGGAGTTTGATCCAAATTCGCCGTTTGCCAAACTGGTTCGACCTTATCTACCAGTAGGCTCACCGTATTTTCGTCCTTCTGCACTTCCCCACTTACGATGATGAAGCAATGGTTTAAGAAAACCTCTTTGTACTTATCGAAGTTCTTCTTCCACAAAATGATATCCATAAAACCGAATTCATCTTCGAGAGTTGCAAAGCATACGCCCTTCGCTGTCGGTGGTTTTTGGCGAATTAGCACCAGGCCCGCGACACGGATACGCGATTTCGATTTTGAGCCCAGCAAGGTTCTGGACGTAGCCTTCGGCAGATTCACCGATCTTCTAAGTTCCTGCATTGGATGACCGTGCGTTGAGACTGAGAATGCGCCATAGTCGTTTTGGATTTTTTCGAAAGAATCCATATCCGCAAAGCTGCTCTGTGTGACTGGAGTTGGAATGTACTCCATATCGTTAAAGAAACTGAGCTGACTTTCCTCTTCTTTTTTGAAAAGGTTTTGGTATTCAAGCAACGCCCATAGCGCTTCTCTGGTTTCCCAATGGAATTCTTCAAATCTGCCAGCTAGCGCAATTCTGTGCATCACATCTTTTTTGATTTTAGAGCGACGAACAAAATCACCCAAACCGCGGAAGCGCGCTAGCTTTCGCTCTTCCATCAGAAGATTCACTTCTTTTTTAGAAAGACCGCTAACAAGTCTAAACCCCAAACGGATCGTACTCGGCCCCGCCATCACACAATCCCATTCGGAATGCACAACTGAAACTGGCAATACGCGCACGCCGTTTCTCATGGCATCGTACAAAATAGTGTCGTTGCGATAGAATCCCATTGGCTGACTATTCACAAGTGAACACGCGAACTCTGCCGGGTGATGGCGCTTCAAATAACTTGAAGCATAAGCCAAAAGCGCAAAAGAGGCCGAGTGACTCTCGGGAAATCCATAGTGGCTGAACCCTTGGATCTGCTCGAAGATCTGCTTTGCAAACTCTTCGGTCATTCCGTTGTTGAGCAGTCCTCGTTTAAGTCGTTCGGCCATAACACCAATAGGAGCACTACTGCGCCAAGCATTAATAGATTTACGTAAGACATCGGCTTCTCCTGGGGTAAAGTCCGCCAATTCAATGGCGAGTCTCATAATCTGTTCTTGGAACAAGGGAACTCCTAAAGTTTTCCCAAGAACACGCTTCACAACCTCATTTGGATACGTAATCTGTTCCAGTCCCCGTCGGCGTTTCAAGTAAGGATGAATCATATTGCCAACAATAGGACCCGGTCGGACGATCGCCACTTCAATAACTAAATCGTAAAAATTCGCAGGCTTTAATCGTCCAAGCATCGACATTTGTGCTCGGGATTCGATTTGGAAAACTCCAACCGTATCCCGGTTCTGAATCATTTCATAAGTCGCTTTGTCATCTTGAGGAATCTCATACAGTTTTTTTCCGGTCAGCTTCAGTGCTTTTTGCAAGCAGCTCAACATCCCCAGTGACAGAACATCGACTTTAATCAGACCTAAAGTATCTAAATCGTATTTATCCCACTGAATAATAGTGCGGCCATCCATCCGAGCAGGTTCCACAGGCACAATATCCGTAATTGGATCCGCACTAAGGGTGAAGCCCCCGCTATGAATGGAAAGATGTCTTGGAAAACCGTGGATCTCATCGGCAACGCGATCGATCTGCTCACGGAGCTTCTCTGGTTCTGGTAAATCTTTGCTGATCTCATCGAAATCCCTTTCTACTTTTTTTGCTGACAGTGTCCCTACTGGTACACCGAAGGCCTTACACACCTCACGAAAAGCACTGCGACGACGGTACGTAACCACAGCACTGACCATGGCGGCGCGATGACGGCCGTATTTTTCATAAATATACTGAAGCACTTCTTCGCGGCGTTCATGTTCGAAGTCGATATCAATATCAGGGGGTTCTCCCCTTTCGACACTGATAAAGCGCTCAAACAAAAGATCCATCTGAATCGGATCAATCGCCGTAATTCCTATAACAAAACACACCGTCGAGTTCGCGGCAGAACCTCGTCCTTGGCAAAGAATGTCGCGTTTTTTTGCGAACTCGACGATGTCATAAATCGTTAAAAAATAATCTGCAAATTTAAGTTCTTTAATCAATTGCAACTCATGCATGAGCTGCGCTCTGACCTTCTCGCTCATCCCATTCGGATAACGATCCGGCACACAATTCCACACTAAGTGTTCCAAGTAACCTTGAGCATCGTAGCCTTCAGGAATCCACTCAGAAGGATAACGATAGCGCAACTCACTTGGACAGAAACTGCAGGCGTCTGCAATTTCTAAAGTTCTTTCTAGCGCCCCTGGAAAATCTTTATAAAGAGCCTGCATCTGCTCGGGGCTTTTAATGTATCTCTCGGCATTGGGTTGCAGTTTAAAACCCACTTCTTGCAGAGATTTGCCTTCACGGATGCTCACTAAAACATCCTGAAGAACTTTTCGTTCTTTCACGTGGTACTCGACATCATTTGTCGCCACATACGGGGCAGAATATTTTTGCGAGAGTTCTAAAATTTCTGCCACTCGTTTTTTATCATTGCCGTCTAAATAAACCGTCAGCGGCAAATAAAGTTTGTCATTAAAAGCTTCTTTCAGTTCCGCCACACGAGAGGTTTTAGAGATTCTTGGCAGAATAAAAAGCTCTTTCGAATTCGCGCCACCAAGGGCTTCTGTGAATTTGGAAAACTCCAAATGAGTTTTGCCTTTTTCACAACCTTGTTTGGCTTGAGTCAGCAACTGGCAAATTTTGCCGTAAGCCGCTCGCGTCTGTGCCAGTACCGTGATATTGTCGTGATCTACACAAACAAATTCAGCACCGACAAGATACTTAATACCAGGACTATCTTTAGCAATCTTGTAACCTCGAGGCATGCCATAAACACCGTCCATATCTGTCACTGCAATTCCCTTAAGTCCCTGAGTGATCGCTTGCTGAACAAGCTCTTCAGGATGGGAAGCGCCGGTTAAAAAGCTAAAATTGGATTTTGCGCGAAGTTCTGCGTAGCTCAATCGAATTCTCCATGAAGAAAGTCACCGCTGGCGGTTCTGTATAACCAAAGTTGACGACCCTTTTTGGTGGTGAGCCTATAGTAGACTCTTTCCACCGTGGAGTTCTCCCACCATTCAGAGAACACCACTTCACGATTCTCGAGACTTTCCACTTCGTCGACATTATCGTCCCACGAAATGTGCGGCCCCCAGAAGTGCACCGGACTCGGTGTCGGCAGAAGCCTTAAGGGCCTCTCGGCCAGTCGGTCCACCACCTGCGGAGGTTTTCCTTCCAGTTCTTGGACCCTCTGATAATTTTTCTCGGGTATGTAACTCTCCCGCATCCTCGCGAAGAAGACGGAACTCCCGCCCAACCTGGTAGCCACCCGTGAAACAAAACGAAAGAAGGATTCTTCGTTCTCTTCTTTTCTTTGATCGAAGAGATCCTTCTGACTCATGGAGTACGGGATCTCTTCGGTGACTACCAAAGAAAACTCGGTGATACGGGCTTTCAAAGGCTTTGCTTGCACTTGTGCATCCACCATCTCTTTTGCCACTTGCAGGATCACCTTGTTCGAGACATACGGCAGCTGCAGGCAAATAGAGATTTTGTAATCTTGATCTTCGGGCTTGAGCGCATGCTCTTGTCGAAGAACGATGTCAAATTGACGGGCCCTCTTCCCTTTACCACGGAGACGAAGGCCCATCCTGTCGATCATCGATTTCATTTTAAAATAAATGGGCTCTAAATTGTCCACCGGGCTTTCTAAGTCAAATTCATGACGCTCGGTGATCACTTCACTGGGGTTAAAAATCTTCCAAGGAATGGGGCTCTGACCCAGGATGCGGTAGTATGCCAACAATCCCATACTACTAAAACGAGAACTGATCTCGCGCACAGAGATTTTTAGGAAATCCTTCAAGGTTTTGACACCCAGACTTTGCAAGAGCTCGGTCATTTTAAAAATTTTCTGAGTCATTTCAGTTTGCTCTCCGAGAGGATCGAAATAATATTTCAACGTATCGATCGGAAGATCCATTTTACTTCTGCCATTGGTGATCGCGAAGGACAGGGCCGTGGGGATGTCCTCGCCCACGCCCACCTTCGCAGTGACTCCGGCCTTCTTAAGAGTCACCAAGGTCCTTTTAATAAATGTATTTACAGAGTAGAGTCCCAGGCACTTGGAGATATCCATGAATAAGAAGTGATCCCCACGAGTCATAACCTGGGGAGTTGCCCGATAAAAAATTTCGGCAAGTGCACGCGTGTTCTCTGGCTTGTCAAACTGTAAGCAAACGACTGTCATACCATCCCCCTCTTTTTGATGGTTTCGATATTGAAACCAAGTTTTTTCTTTTTCACTTTCAACTGTAAATTCGGCACCCAACTTTGGTGCAAATTCTCAGACAGAAGAAAAAAGTGGGCCTGACTTCTCTCAGAGAGAAGCTGATAGCGTCGCAGGTCTTTTTCATCAAAACTGGAATTCGTCACCAAGGCTTGAAAACAACCGGATTGCAGAGCTTGGTTCAAACACCACTCCAGTTGATTTTTCGCCTCTATAAAAAGCACGTTCTCTGTCTTTAATCCCTTCTGGAAAAGAGCATAGGGATTAATCGTTATTTCTTTTTCAATCCAGGCCACTTTAAAGTCTGGATGTTCTTTTAAAAACAAAGCCACAAGTTCGGTTTTGCCAGGTCCGCTCACTTCAATGATGGCCCCTTTCGGAAAACCTTCTTGAAAAAGCGCAAAAGAACTCCTCTCCCGCTCTACATGTTCTACGGCGCCAATAAGCTGCCGTAGCTCCTGCAAAGAGGGCTTCACCAAAGCCAAACTCATATGTTGTATGTCCTTAAGCTCTCTTTTTCAGATTCAAGGCGCAAGAATCCCTTCTCGTACGTTAAAAACGCCGAGTGTGCCGAGGATCTGAATTTAGGAAAGCCCGTTTTTTAGTATCGAATCAGCCCGCAGTAGATTCCCGCTATCCTTAGCAACCTACCTGCTTCCACCAAGATGGGCTTGTAGATAGGATTTGCTGAGTGTAACTCGACATGATCTTTCTTCTTATAAAACCTTTTAATCGTCGCCTCTTCATCAATCTCTGCAACAACGATATCTCCGTTATTAGCCGTACTTTGCTGGCGAATGATGACGTAGTCCCCGTCCAAAATCCCTTCACCAATCATCGAGTCCCCGGACACCTGAAGAGCAAAGTACTCTCCGGCTCCTTTCATCATATTTGTTGGAACCTCGATACGTTCATTGTGTTTTCTATTCTCGATCGGGCGACCGGCTGCCACTTTTCCAAGAAGCGGAACCAAGTTCCCTTCTTTATGCACAGTCAGGCTATGAGCCAAGTGACGCTCCTTCGTCAAATAACCCTTCTTAGTCAAAGCCTCTACATAGTGTTGTACAGAGGACTTGCCAGAAAAACCAAACTGCTTAGCAATCGTTTCGTAAGTCGGAGGAAAGCCATTTTTCCCCTGATACTTCTCTATGAACTCTAGAACCTTTTTTTGATTCGCCGTTAAGTTTTGCATCCATGCCTCCCGAGAAATCCTTATTCCACTCTATCTTTCAACTTCAGCTTCTGCTTTTCAATCTTCAACTTTCAAGTGCCGTACATTTCCCGTACTTTGAATATAGCCGTACATTTCCCGTACCCGCAAGAGGGGTCCTGACATTTTTTTAATTTTTTTGCTAAGCCGTTGAAAACACGTCGGCGCTGCACGCTAATTAGGCTTTAAAAGCCACAAATGACAACCCCAAGGTCTAGAAAAACTCTGTGAAAACTCCATGATCCTTCTCCGTTTTCGAACTACTATGTCATTTATGAGTACGACAAACACCCTTTGGATCGAATCTTACAAAATCAACAGCCTGCTTGTGAACGCCATGGGACACTTGGGCCTTTACGGAGTGCTAAATCTATTGCAAGAAACCGCATGGATGCACGCAGAGAGTCTCGGCTTCGGCCTGAAGCAGATGGAAAAAGAAAATCTGTTCTGGGTTTTGACTCGTCAATCTCTCTCGATGAAAGAGTGGCCTGCCTTTGGCACTCAAGTGCAAATTCAAACTTGGATTCGCCCGCCCGAAGGCGCTTTCTTCAATCGTGAATTCCGTATTCTTAATCAAGAGGGCAAAGAAATCGGCACTTGCGTGACCTCGTGGATGGCACTCGATAAAAATACAAAAAAGCCTCTACCTACACAGAACCTACGCCCTTGGGAGCAAATCACACGCGCAGAAACCACGGGGCTTACACCAGAGAAAATCGCTGTCGAAGGCGAATACGAAAAGATGGCAAAGTTCCGCGTACGCAATTCTGACTTGGATACCAACCAACATGTGAATAATACGAAGTATGCGCAGTGGATTCTAGATTCGATTCCCTACGATCTGCACCGTCAGTTGAAATTAAACACCTATTCTGTGAACTTCTTAGCAGAAACTCATCTGGGCGACGAGGTCCAAGTAGATCGCAATTGCAGTCAGGCCAATGGCTTTACTGAAGAGCAAGGATTATCCTTGTATCGTGGTTTGCGCGTCAGTGACCAAAAGGTTCTTTTCACGGCTCGTGTCGGTTGGGAGCGCCGTAAATAAAAAAGCCCAGGATTTGACTCCTGGGCCATTCAACAAACCTTGCGCCCTAAATATTACTAAAGGGATTTGTTGAAAAATTATTTTCTTTTATTAAGTCTTGCGTTCAAACCAGCTGTCACTTTAGTTACGTTTTGAGTAGCTCTTTGAACCGCGGCATTCGCAGCAGCTACGCACGCAGCGCCTGGATAAGAGCCCACAGAAACGTTGCTTGATTGAGTACCGTCACCAGAGCTCACATTGACCGCTTGTGATTCCATTTTCGGTTCTTCAGAGACTTCTTTCTCTAAATCCGACACAACGGTTTCCTTTACTTCGCTTAAATCAGCACCGCTAAGCTCACTTGCAGAGCTTTTGCAGAGTTCTGATATTTCTGGATTTTTAAGACAGCGGCGCTTAAGGATTCCCTTAGCCACTATAGATGAGTCTTTAAATTTTTCTAAGAGTTGAAGATCTTTCTTTGCCGCGGACTGTGATGGACTTTCTGCCATTGCTACAGATGCGCTACCGAATACAAAAACCAAGTTCAATAATAGAGTGCCAACCATTTTCATTGAATCCCCCCCGCAGATAGGAGAACCTAAATGCAAGAGTAGGACCACACCTTAACCCGATGTAAGGGAACTGAGTGTATAACCTGTAGGCGCCTGTCGAGGGATGAATTTGCATGTTAAGAATTAAAATTGAAAGTATCCTCTTAATAATAGCCATCCTCTTTGCCGGTGCATTTGCTTATCGTTACTTTCAACGTCCCCTTCCGGGACAATCAAACTCGCAAACAGACGTGTCTCATTCTGTGACTCCATCAAAACCGGCTCCTCAGGCTTATCTTCCCTCTGCCGGAAACTTAAAGCCGCCAGCGATACCACCAAAACCCGTGTTTAAACAGGCCGGCCCGGGAGCCCCCCAACAATCACACATGGCCAAATACCAACAGCTCTTAGACAACCCGCAAGCGGGCCTTGAGCGCTTAGACCTTTTAGACAAAATGAAGACCGAGATTTCCCAAGAAGAGCTTTCTTTAAGAGCCTATTACGAAACGCTGACAGGTGGCCCTGCGCCTGAATACTCTAAAGATGAAAATCATCAGCGCCGTAATGCGGTCTCTATCGCTTTTGGAATGTACTTGGATTCTTGCCAAAATTTCGACACTTGTTATAAGTATGCTGTTGCAGCTTTAGCTCGTTATCCCGATCAAGAAATGTTTGATGACCTCTATTTGCAGGTTCAGCATAAATATCCTCAGGATTGGCAAAGGGATCTTGTCGTCGCAGAAATGAAAAAATACGGCATCACATTCAACAAAAAGCCCACTAACAAATAATTTTGACCGAAGCTATCTGATAAAGCCAAAGCCAAGGCGTGAGGAGCTATTGCCACTAGTAAGGAAATCCCCTACGATGTCCTATGCTCATTAACATCGCTCCGCTCAAAAAATACCGTGACTATAGACTTCTCTTTTTTGGCCAGATGGTTTCCTTTCTTGGCAGCATGGTCAGTTACGTTGCCATCCCCTACCAAGTTTACGAACTCACTAAAGACAACGCCCTGGTTGGCCTTCTTGGGATTGTGCAACTTGTCCCAGTTTTAATTTTTGGAATTCTTGGCGGCACTTATGCAGATCGTTTGGATCGTCGTAAGTTGATTTTAACTTCTGAAGTCATCCTGAGCATTCTGATCTTGGGACTCACTGTGAATGCGTGGCAGGAAAAACCTTCGATCCCACTCATTTTCGTTTTAGTCGCTTTGTTTCAAGCGGTGCTAGGATTCCATCGTCCTGCGATGGATGCTTTAACTCAGAAGTTAGTATCGCCAGAGGACTTCGCAGCCGTTGGGGCGTTAGGCAGCTTCCGTTATGCTGCGGGCGCGATCGTTGGCCCAGCCCTTGGCGGAGCTCTGATTGCCAAGTTTGGAATTAAAGGCGCTTACCTTTTTGACTTTGTCACTTTCGCAGCCGCGCTGATTGCACTTGTTCTGATGCGCAAAATGCCGGTTCCTGAAAAAGCGGTAAACTCTCCTTGGGCGGATGCAAAGACCGGCTTAAAGTATGCGCTTTCAAAACCGGAACTCGTGGGAACATATTTGATTGATATCGTCGCGATGGTTTTTGCGTTTCCAGTGGCGCTCTTTCCAGCAATGTCGGAACAATGGGGCGGAGCTTCGGCGGCCGGGGCTTTATTCTCTGCCATGGCAGTCGGCGCGCTTTTAATGACCATGCTGAGTGGTTGGACCGGCAAAGTAAAACATCACGGGAAAGCCGTCGTTATTGCCGCCGCTTTGTGGGCCGTATTTATCGTGGGTGTTGGTTATGCTGAGCATCTGTGGATGGCTTTGTTATTTTTGGGTCTTGCCGGGGCTGCGGACATGATTAGCGGACTGTTTCGTGGAATTATTTGGAATGAAACCGTTCCAAATGATCTTCGTGGTCGACTTTCTGGGATTGAAATGATCTCCTATATGTCAGGGCCCCTTTTAGGGAATGCCCGAGCCGGATGGGTAGCAGCAAAATTCAATGTCGCTACCAGCGTTAGCAGCGGCGGAATGATCTGCGTGGGAGCTGTCATTCTAACCGCCTGCTTTCTGCCAAAATTCTGGCGCTACTACAGTCAAACAGCATCAAGGAATGAGCAGTAATGAATGGACGTATACTGATCTACAGAGTTTTTGATATCGGCCGCGATGTAAATCTTGAGGCCGTACAAAAGGTTTTTGAGACCACGTCTCAGGCACAAAGGTTCCGCCTGAACCGTTCTTCAAAAGCCATGATCATCAACAATGCCCCACTGTCATTGAATATTGAGTCCTGCAAGTACGATGCTTTGGGACATCCTCTGGATCTCGAGATCTCTGCAAAGATCTGGCACTTTGGTGCGCTTTCAATCACTTTGTCTTTCGGAATTCCCGATAGCATTTCATGGAATCGCCTGATTGAACTTGGGAACTTCCTTGAAAACGATATGAATTTGCACAACCTTGCCAAACAAAAGGTCGAGCAGATTTTGATGAGTATCAATCCCGATCGTATTCAAACCACAAGCTGGGAAACTTACGAAGACTACATTTGCTATTTCTTTAAAAAACTCGATGGCTGCGAAAAAAATGCCATGGAGATCTTTAACCGCTACGACATCTTCCGTTTGATTCTTTCAGAGAATAACGAAAATCTCTCGGATCAAATCAAGAAGACGATTCTTGATAGTACATTCCAATACAGCAATGACGACATTGCCGTGATTGACTGGAACTCGGCTTTGATTATCGAACCTTCAGGCTCTTTAGATATCGTCGATACGATCGAGTTCTGCCTCTGTCAGCTTCTGGAAATGCGTTATTACGATGATTTGCTAGATGAAAAGCTGACTTATTTGTATTCAGCACTTGAAAGAAAAAGATTTAATATTTTCCAAGATTACTACAGCCGCCTTTCTAAGGAAGCTGCCAAGATTTACTTGGACATCGCCGATACAGTCGAAAGCGTCGAAAATAGCATGAAAGTCGTGGGGGATTTTTACCTTGCTAAGATCTTCCGTGCGGCTTCTCAGCGTTTGCGTTTTAAAGACTGGCGCGACAGCGTTGACCAAAAGCTTGAAAACCTTGCGCAGATTTCCAAACTTTTCGTCAGCGAAAGCCACGAAAAAAAGAACCAGCTTCTAGAGATCATCATTATTGTGCTGATCGCGATCGAAGTGGTTCCTTTGTTCTTTAAGTAATATTATACACGTTGTTCGGGCTCGATCTTCTTGGGCCCTCTATTCATCGTCTTCACGACATTAAAGAGCGTCCCAACATCTTGCGCTGTTTTAATCGGCGACACTTCCTTATCCAGCTTCAACAGCTGATACACGGCCGTTTGCGCTGAGCGCACCGAATACTCTAGCGTAAAGACCACTTCCTTCGGCATTTCACAATACTGCCCAATGAAAGAAAAATTGGTCGAGCCTTTTGGAACCACCAAAGGGCGATCGCCTTTTTCCCGTGGCATGAATTGGCTGCCGATATAAGGCATCATGCAAGGCAGACAAATCGAGTGATTCACCACATCTGGAATTTCAGCCATAAATCTAAAGTGCGACATCACTTCGGTCAGGATTTCCCGACCAGAGCAGTCTGACATCTTTTTGTGAATGAAGTTACCCTCTTTGTCTGGCATCAGGCCATAACCCCACCAGACCCAGACATCATCGGGCTGTTCATAGAAATGCGGTTGATGGTTCAAAACCAAAGTCAAAAGCCAGTTAGAGTCTTTGATCGTGACTAACCCACCTTCGCCCGCCTCGTGACCCGAAAACTTTTCTACAAGATCAAAAAACAAAGGACTTGTGGACGTAACGGTGAAGGACTCCCACTTGGTTTGGTAGGTGTTACTATTGAAAGCTGCCGGATTGCCAAAGTCGTTAAACTTTTTTGAGAGCCTTTCCCACAGCGTCCAGCCGTTATTGCCCCGACTGCTTTTTAAGATCGGTGCGCGGTCCATACCGCCAACAGAAATATCGGCACTCATAGAACCGTTAGTAACAAAAACCAAATCATTATCAGAAATCTCGACGCTCTGGTTTTTTCCGTCTTGGGTGTAGAAGATTTTTTGCACGGTCTTTTCTTTATCCCCGGCCTTGAAATCAATGTCCGTCACCTTGCAGCCCATTTCAAAGTTCACTCCACGCTCGGCCAACCAGCGAACTACAGGGCGAATGATCGTGTCGTACTGATTGTACTGAGTGCGATAAACGCCAGCGACTTTTTCTTCGGCTGAAAACAAATGCACGTAACGCATCAGATAGCGTTTAAACTCGACAACACTATGCCAAGGCTCAAAAGCAAAAGTCGTTGCCCACATATACCAGAAGTTTGTTTTAAAAAATGAGGCCTTAAACCAATCATCAATACTTTTTTTACCAATAAGATCCTCAGGAATAGCAAAAAGCTCTGTGAGATCTAAGCGATCTCTGGCGCCGAATCCTAAGCTTGAAACATCTATGGGCCTGCCGCCTTCAACAAGGCGTCCTTTCCCATTCCACACGAAGTCTTGGTGAAATTCGAGGATCTCTTGTTTCGCGGTCCGAGTCGAATCCGCCAGTGATGGAATAAAAGATAGAAGCTCGTAAGTGCAGTTGTAGGTTTCTTCAAACATGCGTCCACCATGAATAAGATAACCTTTTTCGGGATTGCCCTGGGCTTCGACACTGCCCCCGGCTCGATCTTGCTCTTCATAGATGAAAATATTTTTCCCGGAGATTCCGCCATCTTTAATAAGAAAGGCAGCCGCTGATAAAGACGCTATTCCTCCGCCAACCAAATACGCTTTCACATGGGTGTGATCTGTTGCCATTGTAACCTCTCTTTTTGAGCATTACTCAAAGGCTAAAATCACCGTGTGCTGAGGTCGTACGCATTCCGTGAAATTCGCTTCACATGTATTTTCAGGCTATGCAAAATGGCATAAAAAAACCCACATCATTTCTGACGTGGGTTTCAAGATTGATTTCAAACTCGATCTAATTAAAGAGCGAATGCTACGCCAACATAGATATCGTTTTTGAACGTTTCTTCCATGTTGTTGCCGTCGATACCGCCTTGAAGAGCGATTGTCTTGTTAAGATTCACTTGGCCAACCAAACGAACGCCGGCACCACTTTTGTTCTCAGTTTCCAAAAGGTTTTTCTGAGTACCGAAGTACAAGTATGGGTTCAAAAGCAAAGATTTGCCTTCGTTCTTAAGCAAAGTGATAGAAGCACCAACAGTCGCAAGGCTGCGATCTACAGTCACTTCTCTGTCTTCCAAAGACTTAACTTTTTCTTTGTTAGAGTATGCTCTGAAGCTCAAAGCAGGGCTTACTGTTTCGCTCATGCCACCGATATCAAGATAAAGATTCGTTTTACCTTGAGACAAACCTACGAAGTTGAAAGCTACAGTGTTGTGTGTAGTTGCAGGTGCGCTAACAGTTGTGCTCACAGTTGGAGCTGCTACTGCTGCCGCTGGTGCTGGTGCTGCTGCGATAGTTGTTGTTTTAGAAAGGTTCTTTTCTGCAGCCATTGCACTAGCAGCGAAGAACAAAACAGAAGCAAAAGTCATAGTTAATTTCATTGAAAAACTCCCTTTATATGTGGGGCGTACAATAGAAAAAGAGGTTGCAGAAAGACAGCAAAAACTCTACCGCGACGCCCCTGGTCTTTTCTAGGGAACAACCTCAAAAGCAAGCTCTGGGCTTACTTCAACGTTCGAAGCATCGATTTGATCACCTTTGACCGCAACCGTGAACTTCAAGTCTTTATTATCAAAATGGATTTCGCCTGAGATGCCAAAACCTTGATAAGCCTGAGCAGCCACTTTAACGCCATCAGAGTCCCAAAGTTCTAGTTCATTGCCACGAAGTGCGTTTTTGCTGCTACCGCCCGCCAAATTTAAGACTTTGACGCTGTCAATTTGAGTGCCCCAACCCGGAGTCACTTTAGTGTAAAAGCGAACTTTCGTGATACGGCCTGCAGAGTCAAAATAACCCACAGCGCCGATATAATCCTGACCATTTTTTGAGGCTGGAGCAGTTTTGTCCTCGATTTGCGCTAAGTACCGATACGTAAGATCACTGTTAGGCACAGAGATCACATAGAAATCGGTGTTCAGATAGGTTGCGGGACTGACGCCTGTTTCAATATTGTAAAGAGTATGACGGTCAAAATCTCCGCAGCAGCCATACTTGGTAGTCGCGACGAATTCTTCGTTCACGTAATCTGCCTTTGCCCCTTCGTCCGTGCTTTTCCAAAGAACGTTTTTAAAGCCATCTTTTTGTGAACGCGCTTCAATCACAGATTGCGACGCCAAACCTTCGCGATCACTCCAATACTCAGTCGAAGTTTGAACTTTAAGCAAAACCTGTTTGCCGTATTGCCCTAAATACTGAGTGATATAACGAGTCTCGAGCATTTTCACAGCTACATCACCATTTGTGTCGGTCACAGAGATAGAACTCTCGCCTTTATCACTGTAGGTAGCTGCAATCGCTCCTGCGACACCAGCAATTAAAAGACCTGAAAGCAAAACCAAAAACTTGTTCTTTTTCATGGATACTCCTTCATTAAAGGAGCTGTTATATCAAAAAGGCGACCAAAGACATGTCCAGAGACCGTGACAAAATGCACAAATGCTGTAATTATGGTGTCCTATGATCACCACTACTCAATCAAAGCCTCTCAAAGCACTTCTCGTTGGCGTTCAACTTCCGAAAGTTTCCGATGAAGAACTGCAAGGTTCTTTAGCCGAACTTGCACGTCTTGTGACGACGTTGGGATACAATGTTATCGGACAAACTTCACAGCGTCGCAATTCAGAACGAACTGCAACAGTACTTGGTGATGGCAAGTTGAAAGAACTTGCGAATTGGACCGGTGGCAGTGGTGTCGTTGGACCCATGGTCGTAAAAAAGCTGCACAAGGCCGCATTGAAATTCAAAAAAACTCAGACAGACGATGAAGAAGACACTGATTTAGAAACCGAAGAAACTGAAGACGAAGAATTCGTAGAAAGTGAAGCCCCGAAAGAGAGCGCCGATATTTTGATATTTGACTGCGATCTTTCGCCTTCTCAACTTCGAAACTTAGAAAGCGCAACAGGAGTAACTGTTTTAGATCGTACGGGCGTGATCATTGAAATCTTTAGCCGTCATGCACGTACGCGTGCTGCACGCTTACAAGTAGAAATCGCGCGTTTGACCTATGTGGCTCCACGCCTTCGTGAAACAGGTGGTGGTGAGGATCGCGGCGGTGGCGGTGTCGGCGGAAAAGGTGCCGGTGAATCCAGTGTCGAATTAGATCGTCGTAAAATTCGCGATCGCATTAAGGAACTTAAACAAGAACTTTCGTCGATCGCCCAAGAACACGACACCCGCCGGGCTCGTCGTGGCCAGGAGATTTCCGTAGCTCTTGTTGGTTATACCAATGCTGGCAAATCATCCTTGATGCGCGCATTGACTGGCAGTGAAGTTTTAGTCGCCGATAAGCTGTTTGCGACCCTTGATACGACAGTGCGTATGCTTTATCCCGAGTCCGTACCGCGCATTTTGATCTCAGACACTGTCGGTTTTATTAAAAAGCTTCCCCATGACCTGGTGGCTTCTTTTAAATCCACACTCGATGAGGCCTTGAATGCTTCCTTGCTATTGTATGTGGTGGATTCCTCCGACCCTACATTTCGCTCGCAATTGCAGGTCACTCGGACAGTCTTAGACGAGGTCGGCGCCAGTGAAATCCAAAGTCTTTTGGTGCTGAATAAAGTCGACCGCCTAAGCTCTGAAGAACTGCAAAAACTTAAAAGCGAATTCCCAGACGCCGTCTATCTTTCCGCACGGGACTCGAAAGACGTTGCGACCTTCAGATTACGCCTTATTAGCTATTTTGAAACCGATATGGTGGATAGCGAAATTCTGGTGCCCTATACGGTTCAAGGGGCCATCGGTGAAATTCGCAGCAAGATGCGCGTAATTGCGGAGTCCTATAATGAAAAAGGGGTTCTACTCAAAGTTCGCGCCCATCAAGAGCATCTCGATAGACTCAAATCTCGCTTTGGTCTTTGATCACGCCACGCCCTTTAAGCGTCGCCATCAACTTCGCATTATAAAGCTTTAGAAGCGTCGCTTTGACGTCTTCACCCTCAATCACCCCCAGAGCATGAGCAATCGCCTGGAGGGTCGCCATACCCTCTTCCGTGCTTTCGGCCCGCATTTTTAAGGGGGACTCGTTAGGGGTTGCGATCATCACCCGAGGAAGGTCTTTGAGTTCTTGATGCCGATAATGAACCTTGCTTGCCTGGCGCCAATTGCCGTCAGGAACAATCAGTTGAATCGGCCTTGGGTCTTCTGCCACCAGTTCTGGCGTCAAGGGTTTGGCATCTTCGCTGGGGTAGAAAAGGAGCGTGCGATAGGTTTCAGAGAGCAAGGGACTCAGATCCAAAGCTTCGTGATCAAGCCCCCGCACCTTCATTTCACTATTGGTCAGGGCTTTTAAAGCAAGGCGCCCTGTATTCGTCGTACGCTTAAGCTCTTTTGCATGAACGACTAAGCAGACTTTTGTTTTTAAGTTTAAGGACGGAATTTGCGCGCAGATACAAAGATTACGGTGCAGATAACATTCAGGGCAGGGATCTTTGGTTTTTCGTTGGCGCAGGTTTTTCACGTGGTTACGTATATCATAGATCAGAAAATAAAAAAGGGCCCAGGATGACTCCTGAGCCCTTTTCCGCAGTTCTTATTAAAACTAATTAGTTGTAAAGGCCGCTATTGATAGCCAAGGCGTCTTGAGCCAAAAGCTTGTAGCGAAGCCAGTTTACAGAGCCATCAGCATTCAACTTAGCACCATAAACAGCAGTTGTTACTTCTTGGCCATAAGCTTCAGTCATCAATTGCTCCAAGATATCCAAGTCAGCAAAAAGTTTTGGAGAAGCTTCCGCTAGGCTTTCCAAGCTTAAACGACCTTCGAAACGGCCATTGTCATAACGGCTGATAACGTCATAGTAACCATTGCTGTAACGAGAATACTTCGTCATACGAAGTGCGTAGTCCGTGTTATCGATCTTTTGAACAACAGCGTTCAATTTCTCTTGGTTACTATTTGCCAAAGTCTGATCAACTTTGCCTTCTTTAGCTGCTTTTTTACCAGCATGTACGCCAGCTACGATACCGCCAGCAATAATAACACCAAAGATTGGGGCTGCGAAAATAAAGGCTTGAGCAGAACCTGCTGCCACAGTGCTAGCCATTACGATAGCAGCGATTTTTTTAGTCATAGATAATTTCATTTTGTTCTCCTTGCGTCTAAACGTTTTTCGTTTTGATGACCGGACTTATAACACGTTTTTTTTAATAAAAAAGAACTGTTCCCTAATGCGATACTTTCTCAGAGATGCTGTTCGAGCCCAGAGTTTGGCAGAAGCTATGAATTTTGCTAGATTTTTCGAATTGTTACCCTTACGCTTTAAAAACAATTAGGAACACAATCTTCACTACATAAAGAAAGTTCATATTTTGACAGTGAAACAATTCCAGAAAACGTCACTTATTTTACACAAGCGCGAAACGAAACTGCAACGCTGGTTGGAGCTTTGGCAGCTAAAACTGCGTAACTTTCAGAACGCCCGTCTGATCGCAGGTCTGTTGTTTTTTGTGAGCCTTGTTCCTGCCTCTCTTAAAGCAGAAGCAGGTGTTGAGTTCTTATGGACTTTGCCCTTTCTTATCGTGTTTTTAGTTTTTGTTGCAGTGACAAAAAACTACCATCGCCATGTGCAGAATCTGCAAGGGCTTCTTGCTTTTACTCGTCGTCAAAAAAATCGTGTTCATGGCATCCCCTCTGGGCGCTCTTGGAAACAGGCCGAAGAAGCCTCGCGCGCTCTGCCTATGGTGCGCGATCTGGGATTGGTTGGCTCACACTCGTTATGGACTTTGCTTGATGAAACCCTCTCTGAAGGCGGTCAAAAAAAGCTTCTAGAATGGATGAGCGTAAAACCTTTGGATAAAAACCTTCTGAGCGCTCGCCAAGAGACTTTGAAAAAGTTAAGACCTCAAAGCTGGTTTTACACACGCCTTTGCTTGCAAGCGAATAGCAATGAGTTGAACCTTTCGACTTTACAGTTGCAGGATTTCTTAAAGAAGTCCTTTGTCGATACAAAGTTTTTTAGAATCTTTGTGGTGAGCCTCTGCCTCTGGGTGTTGACTGCATCCTTGATGACGTTCTCGATTTCGACTGGAACAAAGCTTCCTTCGGTTTTGTTTTTGGCTTTCCCACTTTTTAGTCTTTGGAGCTTAGGCTCTGTTGGGACGGCCTTCCTATCAGGCGTGGGCTTGTCACATCACCTAGGAACTTTGGTTCCTCTTTTTACAGCCATTGAAAAACGAAGCGCTTATGATCACGGACTTAAAGAGATCTGTGGGCATATCGCTGCTCACCGTCCTTCACGGGCGGCTAAGAAGTTGGATTTTATTTTGGGTTTCGTGGGAACTCAGACAAATCCTATTTTGCGTTTGTTTGTGAATGTTTTAAGTCCTTGGACTTTGACCTCGGTCTTTTTCCTGGAAAAAGCTCGTCGTAAAATGGCCGAAGAGTTTCCCGCATCCCTTGAGGAGCTCGCCGAGCTAGAAGTTTGGGGATCTCTTCTGATCTTTGATAAATATCAAACTCAAATGTATCCAGAGTTTGCAAACACTGGTTCTCTTCAGTGTAGTCAGGTTTTCCATCCCCTGCTTGAAAGAAGCCGTGCAGTTGCAAATGATTTTAGCTTTCCAACTGGCAAGACCTTGGGTCTTTTGACAGGCTCTAATATGTCGGGGAAGTCGACCTTTTTACGCACTCTCGGCATTAACCAGGTCCTTGCCAATATGGGCGCCCCGGTCTTTGCCGATAAGTTTTTGACGGTTCCTGCGCGCATTGAAACGTGTATCGAGGTTTCGGATTCTTTGCGAGATGGGTATTCTTACTTCTATGCCGAAGTTCGCAGGCTCAAAGATATCCTACAAACTGCGGCAACCAAAACCCCCGTCTTGTTTCTGATTGATGAGATTTTCCGCGGCACTAATAATCGCGAGCGCCAAATTGGCAGTAAAGCCGTCATCCGTGCTCTTGCTCAGGAAAAAACAGCTTTAGGTTTTATTTCGACCCACGATCTGGAACTTACAAGCCTGGAAGAAGATCACCCGTCTTTAATGAATTTGCATTTCCGCGAGGATATTGATACCAACGGCAAGATGGTTTTCTATTACCACTTGAAACATGGCCCTTGCCCGACGACGAACGCGCTCAGGATCATGGAAGCTGAAGGCATTAAGATTTGAGAATTCTGCACCAAGAAGAACATTTTTTCGCGATTGATAAGCCCGCGGGTTTTTTCGTCCACCCGCCTGAGCTTTCTCGCTACCCCGTTCCCCGTGAAAAAATCTGCCTGCATGTTCTTCGTAAACTTATGAATCAAGATGTTTACCCGGTTCATCGCCTGGACGCGCCTACCAGCGGCGTTCTGCTTTTTGCAAAATCCCGTGAAGCTGCCGGAGAACTCGGCAAACTCTTTATGCAAAGAGAACTGCAAAAAACCTATCATGCGGTTGCTCGCGGTATTGTCGAAGAGGAAGGCTCTATCGAGATTCCTTTAGAAATCGCAGGCTTTACTGATCTGATGGAATCAAAAACGACCTACAAAAGATTAGCGACGATCGAGTTACCATTTCCCGTCGGGAAAAAATATCCCACTACCAGATACTCTCTTGTTGAAGTCAATCCAGTGACAGGTCGCTGGCATCAGATCCGTCGTCACTTTGATCGCATTGCTCACCCGCTATTAGGGGATATTGAGCACGGCGATACTTATCACAATCGCTTTTTCCGGGACGAGCTGAAAATCCAGGGCCTTTGCCTGAAAGCCCATCAACTGGAGTTTAAAAATCCTTGGGATGGTCAGCTTCTAAAAATTGAAGCGCCTCTTTGTGAGAAATGGGAAAAGGTCCACAAGCTTTTTGAAAATTAGCCGAGAATTGCCGGCAGTTCTTTCGCGACACGGGCTAAGAAATCACCTTGCACACGCAGAACGTTTTCTTCTCCACTAACGGTGTCCACATCCATAGAGATCACTTCTTTAATTTTAGCCACCTTACCGTAACCATTTTCAAGAAATCCTAAATCAAGCAATGCGCACTTAAAGCGGATCTTTCGACCTTCGACGTACTGAACAATGTCCACCTGTTGGCGCTTGGTATAGCGGAACGACAACAATGCCCATTTCACTGGGTCTTTATAACGTTGGTAAGGAGAATCCGATCCCCAACGAGCGGCAATAGTGATGTCAGGAACTCCCTTAGCCACAACAGTTTTCAAAATCGGATATGCCGATGCGTAAAACTTGTGTTTCAGGCTCGTAGCTTCTTGCTCCCAAAAGTTTGGAACCTGTTCTCGTGGATCTTCGCCGGCAATAGAGACATGAATGTCGGTCTCATACAAATTCGGCAAATCTAAGCTTAAGGTCTGAAGATTGGCTTGAAAGGTTTTTCTCCAGTCACCCGTTACGCGATAACGATCTTGCGGAAGAAAAATCGCACAAAGGTCTGTAAAAGAAAACCACTTGGTTCCTTTGGTCGGAGGCGCAGAACTGGAAATTGTAATGCTGACCGGAGGATAGTCATTTCCTTGAGTGACCACCTTTGCAAACGTGACACTTTGTTCAAGGTCTACACGAATGCGACGCCAAACATCGTTGGGTTCGTATCCGATATTATGCTTATTACTTGTCTCAATAGATTTGATTTCAATACCAGGCTTTGAACAAAACTCCTTCGTGACGATAGCATCAAATTCGTCAGTCAGTGATCGGTCTATAGATTGTTCAAGTTCTCGCATCTCCATAGAACTCACTCTTGCACAATTTTTGATTTCCTCCAAGCGTGAGTTCTGCATTCTATCAGTATACAGCGCGGTGCATTTCTATGAGTGACAAAAGGACCCGATGTTTTATCGCAAGAAGGCCGATTGGAAAACTTCAAGACTTGCACCGTTTTTGAAATCGAACCACGCTTGCCTAAAATTTTAAACAAAGGAGTTTTCAATGAAACTAACGAACAATCTTTTTTCAAGTGCTATCGTTCTTGCAATCGGCCTTGCAGTGGGTGCAGCTCAAGCAGCTGATCCAGCACCGCCAGCGGCACCACTGACAGACGCTCAGGTTTTGGGATTGGTTGGCACTGCAAATGATGCCCAAATCAACATGGGACAAGTTGCTTCAACTAAAGGGCAAAACAACGATGTGAAAGCGTTTGGCGCCAAAATGGTGGTTGAGCACACCGCGGGCAATGTAAAACTTAAAGCCCTCGAAATGAAATCTAAAATCACCCGTGAAGACAGTCAGGCAAGCGCGGATTTAAAGAAAAATACCGATGCCATGACTGACAGTTTGAAGAATGCAAAAGATGCTGACTTCGACAAAGCCTTCATCGATGGCCAAGTAAAAATGCATCAAGATCTTTTAAACGCTCTTGATCAACAGCTTATTCCAAATGCGCAAAATGCAGATGTAAAAGCGTTCTTGGAAGAGCTTCGCACCGCTGTAGATACTCACTTGAAAGAAGCACAAAAAATCCAAACAGACTTGAACACACCTTAGTAGTTCAAAGAATGGCCCCTCTCACGAGGGGCTTTTCATTTATTTATACTGCAAGAAAACACGCATTTTTCGATTTGAAATTTTGCAGAATAATGTTTCAATGGTGCCTCAACGAGATCTCTGTCTTTGGTCCTCACACCTTGGTTTCCTCTAAGAACATTCAAATAGTTTTTGAATCAGATTTGTAACCAAGAATGAGCGCGAGTGCGTTCATAAACGATAAAGTGAGGATTCAAATGAAAGTACTTCCCCCTAAATTGAAAATCAATCCCCTCAGCCGTCAGCCCAAGCGTCCGCGCCTGGTGATGGCTGTTCGTGGCGGCGCAGGTGTCGGCAAAAGTTTCTTTGTCCAGAGTATGGCTGAAAGCGGCCTAGGACGCTTGTGCATCTTCGATACAGAACGCAAATCAAGACTCTTAAAAGGTGTCGGTGTTAACTTCGACGGCCTTGAAATAGAACATCCGGATGAACTGCCGGAATTTATCGAGTGGGCATTGAAAGGCGAAGGACATTTACAAAACTACGGCTGTTTTGCTTTGGATTCTTGGGCTGGATACTTCAGCGCCAAGCATAGCGAAATGATCAAGGCCGTGCGTGAACGTACCGGAAACCCTTTGGCCCAACCGAGTGCAGAAGAACTTGCTGCGGACCAAATGGTTCTGCAAGAGGTTCTCCGTAAACTCTGCATTGAAAGCGGCAAGTGCGTCGTCATCGTGGATCAAATCCCTGCCAAAGGGAAAGAATCCAAAGAAGATAACGAATTCGGTCGAGTTCTGCCCATGACCACCAGTGGACTTGAATACTTTGTCGACGTAATGGTGGAAGTGTCGTTGCAAGAACGCGACGGTGAAGTCGTCAGAGTCTTCCAAGTTGTTAAGAGTAATAGTCCTGTTTTCGAGGTTGGCTTTGAACTTGTGGGCAATGTGACCTTCAAGGACTTTTTAGAACGCCTGCAAAAAGAAACTGGAAAAGATCTCTTTGCCAGCGAGATCAAAGCCAACAGCGTTTCTCCGATCCTGCCTGAGCACCCGGCATGGACCGACGAAGATCTCCCAAAGGATCTCACCGTACAGGATTTGATAGACAAAGCCATTTCTTACGGCTTCAAACAATCCGACTTAGTCAACGCGGCTCGGGTCTATCATAACCAGACCAACATTCATCGACTAACCTCAGAGCAAATCGAAGATCTCGAGCGAAGAATGTGGGCGAAGATACAAAAAATCGAATCTCAAAAAATGAACTAGGGAGCCCCCCTCTCCCTACCATCAGAAACCGAGCGCAAAGCTCGGTTTCTTTTTTGCCCCTGCTTCGTCATCGAAAAAACACAAAGCCTTTCCCTTACGACCATTAGGATTGACAAGAATGGAGGTGGGCATGTCGTCAATCTTTGGCTCTTTGCTGGCGTGTCTCTTTCATTTGTCTGTATTGCCTTCCGAGGCCTCGATTTATAGTGGCCCCATTGGTGAACAAGAAGCTTATCTGGGAAACGCCGGCGCCGCTCTTGAGGACTCGGTCGGAAATCTTCTCTTAAACCCTGCGGGCCTTGCCTTTACACAGAAAACGGCACCAAGCGCTTCTATGAGCGGCAACACTTTAGGTTTTGAAACCACTCGGTCTCCGGGGTTTTATAAAAGCTCTACCAGTTTTACAAGTCGCACTCTCTTAGCAGCAGGAGTATTCCCCACGGAGGCATGGGATGGGTATTTTGCGATGTTTTATTCAGAACCTATCAATGACTCGAATATCGGCATCACAAATTCCGGCACTTTTGAGCTCAACTCAAGCACCACCGCCGGTGGAGTCGCCGCTGGATATCGTCATTCTGACACTTTGGGATTTGGCTTAAGTGGCTCTATCAGTTTTCAGATCGTGGATACGTATCTGACTCGGACACAAAGCAGTCCCGGTTTTTCATCCCTTAGCTATGAGCGAGAACAAATTAAAAACTACTCTCTTCTTCTAACACCAGGAGTTTTGTGGAGGCCCATCTCGTGGTGGAAACTCGGAGTTTCTCTAAATTGGCGTCCGTTCTCGTTAGAGCAGGAAGGACTCGCCTATCGCACCAGCCAGTCCTCGGCAGGCGCAGATCTAAGTGAAACTGCTCGTCCTTTTAATCCTGACATCAAAAACACTTACGATGCGACTCTTGGACAGAGTTTCGCGCTTTCAGAAAATTATCTTTTGTTATTAGATATGACATATCGACCAGAATTCTCTTACTCAAATGACACGGGCGAACGCTGGACCGAGGATTCTTTTAAATCACTCTCTGTCGGTCTAAAAATTCATGCAAATTTTTTGGTCGATCTCTTAGGTGGCTATTCAAGATCAGAGAGTGATTTTGGATCTGCGAACCTCGTGACTCTAGGTTTTGCAATTAATCGCCAAAACAACTCTCTCCTTTTAGGTCTGTACTATAAAGACAATACTCTGAAAGGAGACTTCAAAGGACAGTCATCTTCTGGAGGACTGTCATATGCCGCAAATATCAGTTACTTCTAAGCTGAAACAACAATACTCAACCGATTCTCAGGCGGTTTGGATTAAAACTTCTTGTTTTTGCGAGAGGTTCTTCATTGCTCCATCTAAACAATCCCTAAGAATGAAGCCCATATGAAATACTTAATACTTTTTTATTTAAGCATCTCAGGTGTGTTTGCAGCTCCTCCAACCCCGCAATGGCCACGCGAAATCACTCTTCAGGATAAAAGCAAAGTGCTTGTTTTTTTGCCGCAGGTCGAATCCCTTCACGATAACAAAGTGATAGCGCAAGCTGCTTTCAAGTGGACCCAAGAAAAAAAAGAATACTATGGAAGCTTTCAACTAAAATCCGACGCGCTTATCGACAAAACTTCAGGCAAAGTGACTCTGCGCAATCTGAAGGTAGAAAACATCAGCCTTCCCTCTGAAGGAGTCAAAGGCAAAGAGATTCAAGCCAATCTCCAAAAAACGATGAACGGGAAAGAAGTTCAGATCCCATATAAAACTCTTCTCGATAATTTGGCGGCGCAAAGTACCGAATCTGAACGTAAAGTCGAGGTCAACAATGCTCCTCCGACCTTTCTCTTTGTCCACCAGCCAACGGTTCTTGTGATGATTTCCGGAGAACCTAAATGGACCGAAGTCAAAGGAGCTGGCGTCGAAAGAGTACTGAACACGTCAGCTTTGTTTCTTCGCGACAAAAGCGGCAAGGAATATTATCTGTGGGCGCTTGGTAATTGGTTTGTCGCTGACAAGGTTCTGGGCCCCTATATGCCTTCTAAAAAAGCGCCTTCTTCAAAATTTGTCATAACTAAAGACGACCTGATTAAAAACAAAACCGTCGATCCTATTGCCGGAAAAACCGCCGATGGCAAAAGTATTTATCCACCGGGAATTCTGCCAGGGATTGTAGTTGCAACAAAACCAACAGAGCTTCTACAAAGCGAAGGAGAACCAAAATATCAATCTGTGCAAGGCACAGATTTGTTGTACATGTCGAATTCACCGAATTCTATTTTCTTGGACACGAAAACTCAAAAATATTTTGTTTTAGTTTCCGGTCGCTGGTTTGAAGGCGGTGGTTTACAGGGGCCATGGACCTATGTTCCCGCAAAACAATTGCCTGCTAGCTTTGCAAAGATTCCTGCAGGCAGCCCGGTTTCCGAAGTTCTTGTTTCTATTCCAGGAACGGCCCAGTCTAAAGAAGCAGCTATCGCCAGCCAAATTCCTCAAACAGCCATTGTCCCTAAAGATTTAAAGCCTAAAGATATTCAGTGCGACGGTGCTATCAATTGGGTGAATATTACCGGCACCGCCTTAAAATATGCCCAGAATTGCAATACTCCGCTTATCGAAGTTCAACCTAGCAGCTACTTTGCAGTTCAAAGTGGCGTGTGGTTCACCAGCGAAAAAGCAACCGGCCCGTGGATTGTGGCGATCGCAGTACCAGAGGTCATTTATAAAATTCCAAGCTCTTCACCGATATATTATGTGACCTACGTACACGTTTTTGGTTCTGACGAGAAAACTGTCACCGTGGGATATTTCCCTGGATACAACGGTACCTATGTCACCGCAGATGGCATGGTTGTATACGGAACTGGTTACACTTACCCATCTTACACTTCTCCGCAAACATGGTATCCCGCACCAGCGACTTATGGCTTTGGCGTGGGTTACGGATGGGACTCTGCCGCTGGATTTTATATGGGCTTCAGTTTTGGAGCCTTCATGTCACCTTGGGGTTGGGGCACTTGTTGCTGGGGTTCCTCGTATGTAAATATCGATATCGACAATATTTACACCGACTGGGGAAGACACACTAATGTCTCGGGCCCTGGTGGTGGTTTCAATGTGAATACAGTCGGCAATACAAAGTTTGCTCGGGCTCATGGTTCGAATGAGGTATACGCAGGTCATGGTGGGCAAGTTTATCGTCGTGATGGTCAAGGCGACTGGAAAAGATACGATGGACCAGGCACGTGGTCCCCAGTACAAGGCGCCGATCAAAATAAAATTCAGAATTTAGAATCTGCACGAACAGCTCGATCCAGCGGCCAGGATTTTAATCCTCCGGCAGCAAGGTCTCAACCGCGCTCTCATGGTACGAGTGGCATGCCACCACTTCGCGGAGGCGGAGGTATGCCTCGAGGTGGCGGCGGTTTCCGTCGTTGATAAAAAATAAAAAGGAGTGAGTATGAAAAAATGTATTTTGGTACTGAGTCTCTTTATTGGAAGTATTTCTCAAGCCGCTATGGATTATGGACTTGAGATTGGTGGACGCCAGCAATCCGGTGAAGTCTTTGGCGCAAATTTCGCTGCAAACGCTCAGTTCGGCATGCAAGGGGGCCTTTTTGCCCATATTCCTATGGACCAGGGCACGACACACTTTAGAACAGGCCTTTTATATACTCAGCGTCCTTTGCAATCACACAATATCATTACTGGCGAAGAGATTGATTACAAACTCGACTACTTGGATGTTCCGCTGCAAATTCTATTTAAGCCCCAAGAAAAGTTTGGTCTTTATTTTGGGATGAACGCTGCCATTAACATTTCAAAAAGTTGTAGTGGCAATCCGAACTGTAATATCTATGACGTCGACACTCCCTACTTCCCGTTTGTTTTTGGTGCGATCTTTAAATTCAATCCTCGAGTAGGAATGCACTTCTACTTTGATGGCGCAGGCAATGAAGTCGCTCAAGGACTTGGCGACTATAAGGCCGTAGGTTTAAACGTCATGTTTTCTTTAGACTAGAATCTGTTCGCAAAGACGAAAGTGATACTTTGGCGGTCTTTATTGAGGCTCAGCTCGGAGGTGATAGACCAAAACGGGCTGATCTCCCAATTAAAACCGCCGATTCCATTCCACAGAGCGACCGGAGATTCTCGCAGCTTAAATTGAACGCTCACATCCCGCCCGATCGCCGTCGCGGATAAAGGCAACAGATAGGTTCCTGTAAGTACTCCCCTTGCATCTAGATAGTTCGCACCAAGATACAATCCCAGTTTGCCGTACTCGGTTGAGAGACTATACCCCAATCTCGGAGTCACATTGATGGCAGTAATATTTGTAGTAGACACATTAATATCTGTAACTACATAGGTTGCGGGCATCGCAAAGAAGAAATCTTTGTAACCAGCTGCAAGCAGAAATCCGACTCCGAAATCATATCCATTGTAATCAGCAGGTGCTGCCGCAGTGATATAGCCCTCGCAAAATGCCGGAGGAGAACCGCCGGCGCAGGCACCAGGAACAAAAAAATCAAAGAGGTCTTTGTACTTGATAGAAATTGGAATAGTCCCTTTTCCAGTGGCACCGCCAAGAATTCCGAAAACGTTAAAAAAAGGCAGAACCCACGCATCGAGCTTTAACTGTAGCGTGTGATTTTGAACACGGGCCCCACCAAAATCAATAAAGGTAATATCGCGAAGGGGCTCAGACGGATCAAAGGCGACTTGTAGGTCCTCGACGTTGATGGCTTGGTCTTGATAGTAGTAAACCCAACTCAGGCCATAAGGACGTGGCAGTGTGTGATCAGTATCCACCGCTTTCTGCGCGAGAAAAGGTAACTTCCAAGGCCACTCCTCTGCACGAGCTTGGCTTATAGAAACCAGAAGCAATACAAAGAAGATGTATCTCATTGGAAAAGTTCAAGCGATGCTATCTAGAAGGTCAATACCCAACATTGGAAACTGATTTCCAACAAAAGTAATCAAATGCCGGTGTATAGATTTTTTCCCTCTCTTAAACTTGGCGAGAGGATTCTTGATGCGTTTATTTTTTATTTTTCTATCTGTCTTTTTGACAGGAACACTCAGTCGCGCAGTGAGTCTTATGGACCCTGAAGATGGTTATTTGGACGCCAGCAATTGGCTCTTAGAACATCATGGCTTTATTCCGGTGCCAGTGATCATCACTGAACCTGCCGTAGGCTATGGTGCTGGGGTCGCTTTGCTTTTCATGCAGCGAGGCCAACCTGGCCATCATCGCGAAGAAGGAAAATTTGCTCCACCCATTGTTACCGCGGTGGCTGCAGGCGCTACGGAAAATGGGACCAAGTTTGCAGGCCTCGTTCATCAACGCAGCTGGGACGAAGATCACTGGCGTTATTTTGGCGCCATTGCTCTCACGTCCATCAATTTAGATTTTTATGAGCTTAGTGATTTCCGACAGAATGCACCGACTCTAGAATACAATTTGGATGGAGGTGGAACAGCTCAAGAAATCCGTAGACGTCTTGGTGAAAGCGAGTGGTTTGCAGGCCTTCGCTATTTGTACGCGGACATCACGGCTTCATTTGCCGGAGATTACCCGCCATTTTTAGAGAGCGCAAAAAATAGAGAGCGCAACGGCGGACTCGCTGTAGTGGCCAACTACGACGGACGTGATAATACTCTGTCGCCCCAAGATGGCTATCAAGGCGAGTTTCGTTACTATGTTTTTGATCCGGCTTTTGGCAGTGACCATAAATACCGGCTCGCTGTCGCGGACCTGACAGGATTTTGGCAGTTCAATCCAACTTGGGGTGCCGCCGCCCGCTTGCTCACTAAAAAAATGTCTGGAGATCCTCCGTTCTATACAAAACCTTATATTAACCTGCGCGGAATCGCAAAAATGCGTTATCAAGGAGACTTGGCGGTTTCCAGCGAAGGTGAACTACGATGGTCTCCTCATCATCGTTGGCAATACTCTGTATTTGGCGGTGTAGGGAAAGCAGTCACAGAAGGCCAAGATTATGACGACGCTTCGAGTGCCGGAACGTATGGAGCTGGGTTTCGTTATCTGATGGCTCGTCTTCTGGGATTTCAAATGGGGCTTGATCTGGCAAGAGGTCCCGAAGAGACCGTCGTTTATATTCAGGCCGGCAGCGCCTGGTTCTGATTTTTCTTTTTATTCTCGCCAACCACATCAGATCTTCTAACGGCAATGATTGTATAGACCCATGAGAAAACTCATCGGTGTTTTATTCATCTTGATTCTTGCCCTCAGCACAAGCCTCCAAACACAAGCCCAAGTTAAAGAGGCAGAAGCTGAATCCGATATCCTCTCTGGAAATTACAGTCCTTCTTACTCGACAGAACCAAAGGTTCCAATAGAAAGCAACAACATGAAGGAGCTGATAGATGACGCTCCTTTCGGCAAAAAGGTTCAAGGCAAAAAGCGTGAATGGATCATAGCACCCGTTCCAAACTACAGCCCTGCACAAGGTTGGGGCTTGGCTGTTTTGGCGCAAGTTGTTTTAAAAAGTGAGCAGGGAAACAAACCTTCAATTTTTGCTGGCGGTATTTTTGGAACTCAGAAAAAAAGTTATGGCGGTGCTCTTGCTTATTTAGGCAAGTTGAACGATGACAAGTTTCGCCTGAATATTCTTGGCGGTTACGCCAAAGTGAATTCCGACTTTTATGGAGTCGGCAAAAGGCAATCAAGTTACGACATGTCGGTTCTTCTTGAGCAGGACGTGGATTTCTTTGCAATCCAAGCCATTCCAAAAATGTGGGGTATCTACCTTGGTCCTACAATAGCTTACATTCATATGAAAAATCAGTTCGACATTGCGGGCCTTCCTTCCGATTTTGATTCTCCGGACAGCCTGACCGAAGACTCTTGGGTGCCTGGAATCAAATTAGAAGCCGATACTCGCGACAATACATTTTATCCCTTACACGGATACATGACGAATTTTACGGCGCTCTTTTATGACGAGCGCTTGAGCGGTTCTTACACTTTTCAGCGCTATCAGGCGAACCACAATATGTACTTGTCGTTAGGCGATGAAAAAGTTTTAGCTACACGTTTGAATGCCGCCTACGCTGACGGCGACGTGCCGTTTTATTTTATGCCATCATTCGGGACCGGTTCGGATCTTCGTGGTTATAAAGCTGGAAAATATCGCGATAAATTTATTTGGGATGTACAGACAGAATACCGCACACGCTTTACCGATCGCTGGGGTGGCGTGCTCTTCATCGGTGCCGGGGACGTTCTTCCGTCCATTACAGAATTCAACTTGCAGGACCTATTGTGGGCTGGCGGTCTTGGGGCCCGCTTCCGTATTGCAGAAGAGAACCCCATAGATTTCCGCATTGACGTTGCCTACGGTGACAAAGAAGTCTCTACTTACTTCTCGGTTCATCAAGCGTTCTAATTACATGGAATAAAAAAATTCTTCTCGCACGATCTTGTTATCTCTGACGGTGTAGACACCGACTTCATCCATTCTCATGCGCTGTCCTGATTTTTTATCAGTGACGTCGTACTTGTAATGAACAGCGAAGCGATCGCCGAAGGGGTAAGGCCCTTCCACGAGGGTCGAATGGAGTTCCATATTGTCGATCCAATCCTTGTTTTTCTTTTTGATGGCCTCTAGGCCTCGCAGTTCTGCAGGCATATCTGGTGTGGATACGGCTTCTAAGCTGACCGCGTCCGTGTCGTAGAGCGACTCGATTGCTTTCATGTTCTGACCCTTTTTGCAAAAATCGATGAGTTTATTCGCGATCTCAACGGTTTCTGTGGTTGGCTCCATGGTTCCTCCTGTTTGTATTTACATTTTTGCAGATAAGTCCAAGAACTACTTCCGTTTACTTCGAATTTCCAGTGACGAAGATGTAACCATGTTATTAAACATATGGCAGGACAAAGACGCCTTTCTCTAAGATCAAGACATCCCCTTCATACTCAGGAGGTCTTATGAGAATTCTTCTTCTCATGCTTCTGCTAGGTGTTCTGGTTGCCTGTGAACGTGCCCCTGTGGATCCTCTGCCCTCCTGGAACGACGGCGCCACAAAAGCTGCGATCATTCAATTTGTCGCTAAGGTTACAGATGAAAAAAGCGATTCCTTTATTGCACCAGAGGATCGGATTGCGACTTTCGACAACGATGGTACTTTGTGGAGTGAAGTCCCCGATGCAGAAGTGGCGTTTACAGAAATCCGACTACGAAGAATTTTAGAAAAACGACCGACGCTTAAAAAGCGCGAGCCCTATAAATCCCTTTTAGCCAAAAGTGGTTCGCGCACTCCCCACCTTTCACAAAAAGAGGTCCTCGACATTTTAGCTTTGACCCATTCAGGGATGAGTGAAGACGACTTTGCCAACGAGGCGCGTGGTTTTTTTATGTTCACTCAACATCCTAAATACGATGTGCCCTATCAAAACCTGACCTTTAAACCAATGACAGAGCTTTTAAGCTATCTTCAGAGCAAAGATTTTAAAGTCTATATTTGCTCTGGTGGAGATTTGAGTTTTTTAAGAGCCATTGCCCCTGAGCTCTATGGCGTTCCGCCAGAAAATATTATGGGCGCGTTCTTTGTAGACACCGCGGGCGAGAAAAAAGGGAAGATGATTTTCATGCGTACCGAGAAGATTGCAGGCCTAAACGACCGCGAAGAAAAGGCGATTAATATTTATCGCCATATCGGTCGCCGTCCCATCTTTGCGGCGGGTAATATTCGTAATGGCGGAGACATCGCGCATCTTCGCTACTCGAGCGAAGGAACCTTGCCGTCGCTTCAGATTTTGGTGAACCACGACGACCCCGATCGCGAAGCCGCCTACGGTGAAAAAAACAATGAGTCCTTGAACGCCGCCAAAAAATACAATTGGCATGTCGTCAGCATTAAAAATGATTGGAAAACCGTTTTCCCGATCGTCAATGGACGTGGCCTTGGCAAAATGTCCAAGGCGAAGTGATCTGCTAGATCCACCCCAACGCTTTAGCGACCACAGGCAGTTGTTGACTGAAAACCTCTTTGCAGGCCTCAGCAATCATGCGATGCTCAAGCTGTGTTCCGATCTCGCTACGAAGTTGAATATAATGAATCCAACTGCGAACGGTGCCGTTCATATAAAGTCGTGTCGATGTCCCCATCGGCAGCAAAGTTCTGGCACATTCTTTAGCAATGCCTTTTTCAAGAGCCATTTTGTATTTGCTAAAGGCAAGGTCCCAAACTTCTTTTTGGGATTCTGCAAACCAACTCTGAGTATCGGCATCAAGGTCGTCGACGGAATTTTGACGGTTCTTCTGATCCTGCCTGCGGGCTGAATACTCGATGTAACCATCGACTTCCGCATAACGCTGTGAAAACTCTTGAAATGAAAAAGATCGATGGCGAAGGATTTGGGGTGAGATCGCCCGGGAAGTTGTGATCTCGAGCACCATGTTGGCTTGTTCAAAGATCGACCAGTGACCGTGCTTGATACAATAGGCGATTAGGCGCGAGATCTCGGGGTTTTCTTGATTAACGGGATTACTGACCCTTGCACAATAGGCCATGATCTCTTCAGCATTTGGCGTGATTGAAATAAGACGAACGTTGTTAGTTTCCATAGGCACCTCTGTCTTCAAACGTTACTTGAAGAGGCGCCCCTAGATAAGGAATATAATTTCATATTTTATATTCCTAAAGTTATATATGAAGGAATTAACAGCCGCACCCGCCAGAGCTCATGAAACTTTCTTTTGTAGCTTCGCCTGCGTCAGATTTGATTTTATATACTAAGTAACCGTTCGAAAAATACACTTCTTCGTTCAGTACGATTTCAGCTTGATTATCACCGTCTGTATCACAAAGGCTATGAACATTTAGAATGTTTTTAGATTCACTCAAAGTATCCACCGAAAGCATTTTCTCGACGATCTTTTGAGCCTGCCCTTTTTCAACTTTCACAAGCAGGATCTGACGATGCAAAAGATCTGGAACTTGTCCGCCGAGGTCTTTTTCAAACTCTTTCTGTTCAAAAATGGCAAGCTGCGGGCCGCCCGCCGACAATGTCAGCAATGTACAAGCTTGGGGCACATACTTAAGGGGCTTCGTGGCCTTATCATCCGCAGTCTCTGGAGCCTTTGGGACTTTAGGATCTGGAATATCGCCATTCATTATACGAATCTCAGTCACTAGCGAATCAGAACAAGATGTGGATGTCGTTTTGACTTTCTTATTCTCTTTCACTGCAAAGTTGTAATAGGTAAATTCAGCTGGAGGATCACTCTCGTCTTGCGTGGGGCAGGTGACTTTTTCTTTTTTAGAAGTTGGCGAGCATGAGCCGCCGATAGAATGGGACTTCAATGGCGCAGCAAAGGCACCATTTCCCACTAATAGAATAGAACCCATCAACACAGCGAAGTTTTTCATAAATCCCCCACGATCCTATTGTGGGCATAAAAACTTCCTGCTGTCACGATCACTCTGCAATCAAATTAATCGTGCTCCTGAGTAGTCACCACTGCGCGGCGAGCTGCTGCTTTCTTTGCTGGCTGTCTTTCAGCCTGCTGCTGTTGTTGTTGGTACTGCTGTTGCTGGTATTGATACTGTTGTTGTTGCTGCACCTGCTGCGGTTGTCTTGCGCGCACCGCCTGTTGTTGCTGCGGCTGATATTGCTGCTGATACTGACGAGCTTGAGCTTGAGGTCGCGCAGTTCGTGCCGGCGCCCTTTTTACCGCCGTCGGCAGGACTCTGGCTTCTTCTGAGGCCTCAACTCTTGGCGCTGCCGCGACGACTCGCCCTTGTGGGACCAAGAAATCAAAGAACCCATAAGACTCATCGAGCTTCAAAACAACCACTGAAATCAAATAGAATGCGAAAAGGACGTAGTGGCGCATAGACGCCTTTTCCTTCATCATTTTCTCGATCCCACGTAGGCGTTGATCCATTTCAGCGCCTAGCTGTCTTTGCTGAGCCGCCTGAGCAGTGGCCTGTTGAGCCGCCGCCGCTGTATCTGGCAACACAATCGTCGAATCGGTTCCGTCGTTATTGATAGTCATTGTTGAGTTGCTTAATGAGAGCTGCACATTCATATTCAGAAGGCGAACTTCATTTCGTTCTTGAGCAATTTCAGATTCAAACAACGCCTGCATCGTTTTTGCATTTTCAGAGTATGAATAGTGAGGATAGTGAACCCACATTACTCGACGAAGAGCCGCTTGAAACTCTTCGGCTGTCGCATACCGTTCATCAGGATTGCGGCGAAGTGCTTTTAAAATAACGGCATCCAATTCCGGAGGAACTTCGCCGTTAAAATAAGATGGCGCTTTCACGTTGAAATCGCAATTGCGAATAGTGTCTAAGATCGTCATCTCGGAATCACCGGCTCTAAAGAAAGGTCTACGTAGAGTCAACAATTCCCAGGCGACAATCCCCAGCGCAAAAATATCTACGCGTGCATCCAGAGTCTCTCCTGTGATTTGCTCCGGAGACAAATAGGCAAACTTTCCTTTAATGGTTCCTGCCTGAGTGGCTTCTACCATGCGGCTTGCCGCTTTTGCGATCCCGAAATCAATTACTTTTAGATTACCCTCATAGCTTACGATGAGGTTGTGTGGTGAGATATCACGGTGAATAGCTCGAACCTCTTCACCAGTAACTTTGTTTACAAACGTATGAGCATAGCTTAGTCCCGACGCCGCTTGAGCCAAAAGACTCAGCGCCATTGGAATTGGCATGAACTCTCCACGCTCGGTGAATTTGCAAATAACATCTTTAAGGTTTTTACCTTCGATATATTCCATCGAAATATAAGGCCTGCGATTGCATTCTCCAAAATCATGGATTTGCACCGTATGAGGATGATTGAATCCCATACAGACCTGAATTTCGGTATTAAACATCTTGATAAACTCGCCGTCGTTTGCGGCGTGAGGCAGGATCCTTTTAATGACCTGCACTCGTCCGTTCCCTCGGTGACTTGCCGGTCTTGCTAAGAACACTTCTGCCATACCGCCTGTCGCGATTTTTTTTAGCAATATGTAGTTTCCAAAATGCTCAAAATTTGGAACTGAATCAAAAGGCATATCCGACCTCCATGTGCAACCAACTGTCCCGCCCTCATTATAAACCAACTTTCAAAAAAATTTTAAGTTTTCGCGATTGTCATATTTTTTGACAGTCAGCTTTCATTTTCAGTCAAAGTTTCAGACAGTCCTACTAAGCTTCCTGCGGTCAAACCGTTCACTAAAATAAGCCGGCACATTCTTTATCTCCTGAAGTGCATTCAAATCAAAATACTCGTACATACGGCTTGCATGAAAAACTAGAAAGTCATTCTTCTCATGGCACCACGCTGTCACTATCCAATCTTTCCCCTTTGGCTGGACAGTCTCTATCGTAATCTGCCAGGTGTACCGTTTGCCCTTTAAATTCATATAGCCTATTCGGGCATCGGGTCCCCTGAGGCGCCCGTGTATTCTTCGGATCCTTTCGATCCGAGCTTGAAGCTTCTTTCCGTTCGCCATGTACCAAATAAAAAACACTACTAATGCTACGAGGGCTAAAATGAAGTTATCCATGACACTCTCCTTGCGTCGTTACCTTTATTATAGAAGCTCGCAAAAAAAGATCTAACCCTCACACCGAATTTTTTCATAATAAAACGGCGTGGTTCAGAAACTTGACACTTTCAAAAAAACTGCTGAAAAAACTTTGAACACTTCCAAAAAACCTCGGGCATTTTAGAAAATTTGTCGTCGGCGAAGTCGCATTGGCGTTGAGTTTGCTAGATAGAGCTTCGTTTAAAGTAAAATAGAATCTTACTGAGTACACAAGTTTTGTTCTACAGTCCTTGGTATTGGATAATGCAAAAACACAAACTTTTTTGACGTCCTTAAATAAATCGTTAGAATGAATTCATGGAATACAATGCTCTTCAAAAAATCGGTTACATTCTTCGCTTTCACAGAAGACTCAAAGAGTTTTCCCAACACCAAATGGCAGAGGCCCTTGGTATTTCGACTCGAAACTTCCAAAGAATCGAGGCCGGTCAAGTAGAACCAAAGCTTGAGACCCTGATGCGAATCGCGAAGATTTTGGAAATCTCGTTGTCCTCACTCGTCCGCCCTACTGATGCGTCCATGCTTATGGTCCGCGACGTAAGCTCTGCCGAAGAAACGGCGGTCTTTCAAGAGTTACAAAAAGCTACAACAGCTAATAACGAAGACCTTAACTATGCAGAGAAATTGATCGCACAAGATCGCATGACCGGTATGCCTGATAAGTCTTTACAGGCGCAACTGACTGGAACTGTCGCTAAAATCTCTGGGGATCTTGCAAATCTTATTGGAACTGACAGCCATACGATTGATATTCATCCTTGTGTCGTTTTCGGATCAGCCGCTGAACGCTGGGAGTTTGTCTTCCGCAATAACCTCAAGCAGGCGGTCATTGAAAATACGTTTATCTTCCCGAAAGGTCTTAAGGTCTTCCAAGAATTTCATTACAATATGAATCCAAACCCTGACAATCCGACTTCAGAAATATACATTCGCGATATTACTGAGAGCCAAAACCTGGCAACGTGGATCTCCCACATTAAAACAAAAAAAGCTTTATCGTAGTCCTCTAGTTTGCCGACCGTGACAACTCAGACCAGCTTCTGAGTTGTCCACACAATGCGCCACAATTGACGTTTTCCCTGCTTAGGATGCAACCGATCTTTAACACCTAAAGGGGGTTCTCAATGAAGAATCTTGTTATTGCACTAGTTGCATTTCTAACCACCGTCCCCGCCATGGCTGTCGATACACCTACAGAATTGGCTGGTGCCACCATCGTTACTGCCGACAAAGCTCGCGAGCTTATGGGATCTGGAGCAAAGATCTATGATGTTCGTGTTGCTACTGAATACGTCGAAGAACATATTCCAGGAGCCGTCAGCGTTCCATATAAAGAGAATAGCAAGAAAGAAGCTGGCTTTGATGGCGCTCAGGACAAATTCAACTTAAGCGCTGTTACAGCAGGCAAAGACGCCCCTGTGATTTTTCAATGTAATGGTGCTGATTGTTGGAAGAGCTATAAAGCATCCGTGCTAGCTATTAAAGATGGTTTCAAAAAAGTCTATTGGTTCCGTGGCGGCTTGCCCGAGTGGAAACAAAAAGGCTATTCCGTAGAAAAATAGAAATATTTTTATGCAAAAACACGGGCTTCTTAAAAAACTACTTCTGTCCTACGCAGCAATGATGATTCCGGTGGCGATTCTCAGCTTCCTGGCTATTACTTCGAGCAAATTCGCAGAATCCACCTTAGAGAGAATTTACTTACGACAAATTCTACCTGCCACGGAAACTGATGAGATCAAAGAAGACTCTAAAGACATGCTGATTCGACTGACCGGCTACTTGGCAGGACTGTTTCCAGCAACCGGAGCCCGCAATAAAATCTTAGAAGACAAAAAAAGTATCGACGAGCACTGGAAAAAATATAAGAGCCAGATACAAATGTCTGAGCTTACACCAGAACAAGTAAAACTCGTCGAAGAGATCGATCAATCCATCCAGAGAAACATCCAAGATTTTGTCAGCAAGTGTGAAAAAGCCTTAAGTTCAGACAACAAAGATTCAGCTATAGAAATCTTAGAAAACGACTGGCCCCTCATTCAGCTAAAACTGCTGAAACCTATGGAGAAACTGAGTGGCAGTCAGCAGCTTTCAGTCAAAGACGTCTATGAACACTCGAAAGAACAATCACAAAAAATCCTAAAATGGGGCTTAGGAGCTATTCTTGCAACCTTACTTACCACACTGCTCTCCTTGCTAATGGTGGTGAGAACAACACGGTCCTTATTAACATCGATGACTAAAATCGATACCTTGGGGCTGCATGTTCGCTCGGAAAGTAAGGATTGCTCTAGCAACACACAGAACCTATCAAGTGGGATAACGGGGGTAGCGGCCTCACTGGAAGAGACCGCTAGTTCTGTTGAAGAGCTGACTTCGATCGTTAAAGGCAATGCGCAATTTGCCAGCGAGGCTGCCAAAATTTCGACAGAAAACAGCAGCAAGGCTCAGCTTGGAGAGAACAAAATATTTGGCATGATCAACACCATGACTGAAATGGCTGAAAGTGCTCAGCAGATCGAAGCTGCGGTCCAAGTCATTGATGATATCGCCTTTCAAATTAACTTATTGGCCTTGAATGCCTCGGTAGAAGCGGCCCGCGCCGGTGAAGCTGGTAAAGGATTCGCTGTTGTTGCAGAAGCCGTTCGAAGTCTTGCACACAAGAGCGCGGCCTCTGCGAAAGAGATCAACGGCCTAACCAAAACTAGCGTCGATAAAGCGATCGCCGGAAAGAAAGTCGCCAACGAAAGTGGCGAAGTTCTGCGAGATATCGTTGAATCTATTAAGAGTGTTTCTGAAATTAATAATAAGATCGCTGCAGCCAGTGACGAGCAGCTAACAGGACTTGTGCAAATCTCTACGGCCGTTCAGCAGATCGACGCGCTTTCGCAAAACAATGCTTCGATTTCAGAAAGTCTTGTGACTTCGACCAACCAAATGGCCGATCAAGGTAAAAACTTGCAAGAGCTAGTTGCAGATCTTTTAGTAGTGGTTAAAGGCGGCTCCGCCAAAAAGCAGGAGCCTGCGGCTTAAGGACTGTGGTGCCGCACAAGCTGACTACAGTACTTGTGTGCAAAAGCGCCACCTAGACTATCCCCCAAACAAGTTTGAACCGAATCTTGAATTAGAACCTTCTACAAAAGTTATAAGGAGTTCTATGAAATTCCCAAAGTTATTTTCTGCTTTGAGTGTTCTGGTTTTCAGTTTGAATACTTTGGTAGCTGAAGCGAAAACTTTCTCAACAGGGGGTGGCCCGAAAGAATCGTATACACGAACATATACAGTAGAAAAATTAAATAAAGATCAAACTTTATTTAAAGGCAGTGAAGACAATGTGGTCGTTGGTAAGGGTATCATGGGAATAGAGATATTGCTTGTAAAGAACCGGAGAGATTCCAAAGACGTTACATTCTGTAACCACGCGTATGGTTGCGGCACGGTCAATCCGGAGTTCTGCAAACAGCACACAGAAATAATCAAGGAAACCTCTATGACAAAAGAGGAAATTCACAAGTGTGAAAAGTACAACAAAAAACTTGTAGAGATGCTAGATGGAAAACATTCAGGTTTTTATGGGACCACATATCGTGAGATGGAAAATCTTCGAAAATTTGCGCAGGACTATCAACAAACTAAGGACTACAAAAATAGTTTAATCGAACCAGAAATGGATTATAATTATCGTGATGAAAATATAAATTTTAATCACTTCGGTGGGGAGCGCGTTCAGTTTGCATATTATGCAAATATGCTATCTTCTTTTTGCGCCCTCCTGCCCGACTATAATCGCATTCTCTCTGTAAACGAAGCTCCAAGTACAGGCAGCACAACTTCTAAGAAACCAGCTCAACCAGAGCGCGGTAAAAAATAAAGACCCAATGCTATTTTCTGTGGGTCTTCATGACTTTATCCCAGAAGGTGAAATAAAGCCCGTAGTTCCCCTGGGAACGCTTGTGATGAATATTGTGATTAATCGCTGGATTAAACCACTTAAAGTAAGGACTCTTCAGCAGCCAGTCTGGCGCCAATTCAAAATGTGAATGGGCATAGATATTATACAGGAACGTCATAAGGCTAAAGCCCATCGGCACTGACACGTGCATTGGCAAAATAAATACCACCGGGAAAAACCAAAAGAGCTCCGCAAAAGCTTCAACAGGATGAAATGCCTGCGAAGACATTGAAGTGGGATTCGTCGACAAGTGATGAGTGCGATGAAAGCGCTTAAAGAAAAATGGCAGATGCAGTGTTTTATGCATCCAATAGAAATACGTATCGTGAATAATGAAAAGTAAAACAAAACAGAAAATGATCCAGCCGATTCCCCGCTCATTCACATCCATATAGATTTTCGTGTATGGTCTGACGTAAGGATTCAGCGTCGTCGACAACATAAGGCCATAAATGGTGACGGTTTGAACCGAGTACTTAATATCACGAAGAATGTCAGCCTTCTTAACTGGATTTGGCTGCATGGGCTTTGCTTGCAAGGCCTTTACTTTTTTAACTAGAAAAAAAGCAGCTCCGGCAAATACAAAATAGCGGAAAGCTTGTAAAGTAGTTAGCGCAACAAAAGTAAGGATTAGTTCCTGAAACATCGACATGGATCGTATATTAACAAAGAAAAAGGCAGAGTGCCACAGTCGAGCTTTTGGTCGAGTAAGGAATACCCAGGAACTTTGTTCCGTCTTCAAAACTCGGCTCTTGCGGGAGCAACTAGAACGTCCTTTTGCGAGAAAAACTCTGAATTACCCCGCCCTGCTGAAGACTTTACTTACTTAGCTCAATAACAGGTTTCCCCTTCTCAAGAATATAGCCTTTTCAAAATGCTTAGACGAGGTGATAAGTCACTTCGACATTACCTTCGATCGCTTTTGAATAAGGACAGACGTGGCTGGCAGCTTCGACAATTTGCAGAGCCTTTTCACGATCGATTCCTGGAAGCGTGACGTTCAGACGTGCTTGCAAAGAATAATCCTGACCACCCGAAACTACGAGGTCCACTTCTGCATCGACGGCTGTGTCTTTGGGCAACGGAATTTTCTCCTTTTGAGCAACACCTCCCATTGCACCGATAAAGCAGGCAGACCAACCGGCTGCGAACATCTGTTCGGGATTAGTGCCCCTGCCTTTTGCCCCTGGGGAGGCAAACATGACATCAAGTTGCCCATCATCGCTCTTAGCGGACCCGCCGACACGACCGCCTATGGTGTGTGTCTTTGCGGTATAAAAAACTTTGCCCGTCTTATCTGCGTTAAACTTACCCTTATGAACGACTTCTGATTGTGATTGCTCCATAAATATTCTCCTATGTTGATACCTCCGAGATCATCACTAACGAGATTTATTGAAGGCAAGAAAAGACACTCGAAGAACCAGGTTCCATGTGAACAATCATCCAACGCCTTGCAGCTAGTGCCGCATTTTGTGTAGAGCGATTTCCGTTGAATTTAGGAGACATTTCCTTAGAATAATTCTTCATGATCAGACTTTTAACATATCTGTTACTTTTCGCTGCAGTAGCGACTCCGCGCTGGGCCCCTGCGGCCTATGATCCAAAAAATCCTCTGAAGCGCCGGGTAGCTAGCGTTTTCATTTCGAAAGCTTTCATTAATGAACAGCTGAAAGCGCGCACGGCCAAGGCGCCGATTTTTAAAGATTTCAAAATTGAACTCGACGCCAAGACGGATCAGATGTTTTTACTTGGTAAAATTCAAGTTCCTCTCGAAGAGATGGGAACTATGAATTTAGAACCTGGCCTTGGCGAGTTCAAATTTCGAGTGACACTCAAACTCTCTGTCACCAAAGATGGTCACCTCGTTTTAGAGTTCCCAATCAAAGAAACTTATTTCTACCCCGCAATATCGACAGATCCCAAGAACGATCGCGTGATCGTGCCCGTAGAATTGCTATCCTTGGGACTTGCGTCCGCGCGGGGCTACCTTGCAGCCCTTTCTGGGGACATGTCTATCTACGATCGTAAAACTGCTAAACTGAAGTCTGAACTAAAAACCATTCAACGTGAGATCAAAGCAGAAGAAGAGCCCGAAAAAATCGAAGACCTGAAACTTAAGAAAAAACTGGTCGACTTGCAATTGCAAGCTGTTCCCATTGAACGCGCTCGGATGGAAAACACCGCGAAGTCCGTGAACAATATCCTGGCCTTCACTGGAGAAAAAGAACTTAACATTAACGAGGAAATCAGCGCGCGCAAAAATGCCATCATCCTAAAGCTCCGCCTGAGCAAACTTCTTCCTTATCTGAAAGACATTGAACTCGGTGGTGTCCGTATTAGTCATGACAAGGTCGACGGTGGTGGTGAAGATTATTTTGTTGTCGATGTAGACTCACAGCTAGAAGAAGTTCCTTCAGCATCCCCACGCGGACCTCGTCAACAGCGTGTGGGGTTAAAGGTCGCCCCTTCGCTTCTTATTCGTTTGAATCAGAACATCTTCAATAGCAAAGCTTTGATGTCCATTCAGAAAGACAAAATGAATGACATCCGCGACTTTGAAATGGCGCTCAAGGATGATGGGCTTCATGTCTCTGGCAAATGGAAAAAGTATTTTATCAGCGTTCCTTTTGATACAACTGTAGACTTTGTTACAACCGGCCCTGATGTTTTCGAAATCCGTCTGCGTGAACTGAACATCAAAGGCTTTGATTTTAAATTCCTGACAAAGTTTGCTCTTGATGCCGTGAAGGACAGATTAGATGCAGCTCTGTCTGGGATTTGTACATTTGAATATCTCGGCAAAGACAAAGACGAGAGCCAAGTTCTAAAAGTCACTGTTGAACCAAAAAAGCTTGTCCCCGCCTATCCGGATCTACACTTGGTTGCAGTTGATGTCGGTAACCGGCAGTTCATGTTAAAAATCGGCCATATTGAATAGGAAGTATTATGAATACGACACCTCCAAAAACCTCTCATGACCTTGAGGACCAAAAAGAATACCACTATGGCCTTAGAACCATTATGGAGCTTTTTGATATTGGCCCCACAGTCGCAATCACTGTGCTGTCGGTTGCGTTTCTAGTTATTGTCGGCGGAGTGATTGCGTTTTTTAGAAGCGCACCACCATCAACGATCAATTTCTCTACCGGCCCTGAAGACAGTTACTTTCACAAGACGGCCCTTCGCTATGCTAAAGCACTTGCAAAAAATGGCGTAAAAGTGAATGTGCATACCTCTGATGGCTCTTTGCAAAACCTCGAGCGCCTCGCCGACCCAAAATCCAAAATGGATATTGCCTTTGTTCAAGGGGGTATCCGCGATAGAGACCTGAAAACAGAAAACCTCGTTTCCCTAGGTGGCGTCACCTACCAACCTCTGATGGTTTTCTACCGAGGGAAAAAGATCGAGCTGCTCTCAGAACTGACAGGCAAATCCGTAGCGATTGGCTCTGAGGGGTCCGGCACAAGAAAATTTGCATTAAGACTGCTTGGCGCCAATGGGATTAAAGAAAAAGATCCAGGTACTACGAAGCTTCTTAATATGGACGCGGATGATGCGATCGCGGCCCTTGAAAAGAAAGAAATCGATGCCGCTTTTATCATGACTGAAAGCGCTTCGAATGACGACGTCCGTAAGCTTTCTAAATCTGACGAAATTCACCTAATGAACTTCAAACAAGCTGCGGCGATCAATCGCAGAATTGACTATCTGAATGTTCTGGAAGTTCCCGAAGGCGCTATTGATCTTGGCAAAAACATTCCTGATCACGACATCACGCTGGTAGGCCCAATGGTGGAATTGATTGCCACTAATGACCTGCATCCAGCTTTGTCTGATCTGCTTCTGGATGCTGCAGTAGAAATCCACAGTCGCCCGAACCTCTATCAAAAGCGTGGTGAATTCCCAACCCCCGTAGAGCATGCGATCAAGCTCAGCGAAGATGCGCAGAGATTCTATAAATCAGGGAAGTCATTATTCTATCGAAACCTGCCGTTTTGGCTTGCAAGCCTAGTTAGCCGCTTCGTCGTAGTCTTCTTACCGATTGCTGTGTTGTTGATCCCAGCGATTCGTTTCGTGCCAGTCTTTTTCCGCTGGCGCACGCAGATGAAGATTCGTCGTCGTTATCGTGACCTCTTGATTTTGGAAGAAAAATTCAAAAACGAGAGCGACCCGTCTCGTCGCGATGTTTTAAGAAAGCACTTTGAACGCATCGACACCGAAATCAGCAAAATGCGAGTGCGTGCAGCGTTCGCTAACGAGTTCTACTCACTCCGTGGGCATGTCGATTACGTGCGTACACTGATGTCGAAGAGGTTTGCTTAGTTTTGCAAGGCCTTATGGGCAAGAGCAATAAATGCCTTCCCACGAGACCCTAGTAGGATCTATTGGTCCACAATCATTAAGCCTATAATTACTGTAACTAGGCTGTAAAAGAATCTTCGCTCCACCAGCTTGCGGACATCTTTTTCCGGCTGATGCATTGTGGTTTCCGCAAAATTGGTAAATTGTTCCAGTAATTCCCCCAGGTGGAACCAATTTGTAGGCACTACATGTCGGTGATGGCGCCGGTGTTGGTGCTGGAGTAGGAGTCGGTGTTACCGTTGGACGCGGTGTTGGCGTTGGCGTAGCCGTAGGCCCTGGCGTTACCGTAGGCCCTGGTGTTGCCGTAGGCCCTGGTGTTGCCGTAGGCCCTGGTGTTGCCGTAGGCCCTGGTGTTGCCGTAGGCCCTGGCGTTACCGTAGGTGTTGGCGTAGGCGCGGGTGTCGGCGTCGGTGTCGGCGCCGAATCAGAATAGTCTGGGAAACCACACGATAGAATTCTTCGCACGCTTGGTGAACCTGATGTTGAGTCGACGACAACATTTACAGAAGCTAAAACTGAAGCTATCGACCGAGTCGTTTCAGTACCTGCGAAGTTAATTTTCAAATACCCCCTAAAATGGTCAGGAATTCCCGTCGGTCGAATATCTTGAAAACTGACACCACTCACTTTCAAGCCAGAAACCGTCTGTCCTACAGAGACTAGCTCACGCGTGGTATTATCGGCGCCAAAATAGAGTTTATTAAAATGAATCGTAGATACCAAAGAACCGTCCGGCTTAGTTGCCGTTGTGTCTATGGTCTGCCCGGAGTCATAAAATTGCCAGCTGCAGATCTGAGTATTGTTCATCGCTTGCGCTACCGAACTCTTTAAATCAATAGAGTCACTTTTTTGCTGGAAGAATTTTATAGATTTATTTTGCGTATCGGAAATCGTCATCATAGCTGATGCCAGAATTCCAACGAGAGCCAACCCGACAAGAGCGGATACGACCCCCTGGCCCGACTGTGATTTTAATTTACCAACAAAATTTGTATGGATTTGAGAGGCCGGAGTATAAAGACCACTCTTGGTGTCGACAATGATGGAGATAACGTGCTGCATTGGTGTCATAGCAGTACTTTCGGCTAGTTTGCCACTCAACATTAGGTTGTTTTGCAATCGAACGAGGTCAACGAATTTTACGGAAACAAAAACCACTGTGAGTGACATTTAGAGAAAGAGAAAACGACCATGCTGGCCATAAATTTTACTGACCACGCTGTGGGATCATCAGATTACCCAGAAATAGACATCACTACGAGTAGCGTTTAGCAAAAAAGAAAGTGAAAAAAGTTGGTAAAAATATCGAGGGCCACAAACCAGAGAGTCGCAGAACCTGAAGACCACGGAAAAAGCGTAAACATATACTTCTTAAGTTGCTCAGAGATTTTACCGAGAGTTTTGTATGACACTAAAACAGCATGTTAACCCCACCATTGCTGACAGCAAGAGCGGGCTTCGTACTCCGGCCTCTCAAATCCATACAAATTTTGTTGGTAAATTAAAATCACAGTCGGGCCAAACTCTCATAGTTGTTCTTATCGGTTTGGTTATTGCTGGGATTCTGGCATCCATAATGATGTCAATTTCCGATATGCAAAATAAATCTATAAAATTCTTCCAGCAAAAAAGTGACTCTATTGAATTAAAGGCTATGGTCGCACAGGCAATGAACAATATTCAGATTTGCACCTGGCAATTTTATGACTCCGGGCAGACCATAGACACAACGGCAACTAAGCCGGACGGTTCTTTGGTATCTACGATTCATTTTAATAAACTCTATTATGGCACCGATAATACCGCGCCCGAGCTAGTCTCAGTAGGACAGTCTCTTTCTGGCTTGAAAGTGAGTGAAGTCATTTTTCAAGATATTCGACCGACGGGAGTTCCTGACCAATTTAGAGGAGATTTGAAAGTTACTTTCACGAGTACCGGAATGAGTCGATCGATAGCTCCAATTTTTGCTTCTATAAATATTTTGATCGACTCTATGGCAGGTTCAGCAAGTGCGCGACCGATTCTAGCGTGCGGTTTTCCAGTAGACTATACTACAACACCCTCAGGTCCTGGATGCATTGGATATATGTCAGTTCCCAGCGGATATAGCGGAACGATTTATCAACTTTGTGGGAACAGAAATGCATCAGCCGGAAAAAGGTGTCCAACATCAGCTGGCGGCGCGACTATTACGTTACCGCCTAGTTACAGTTCGAATCAGGTTAAGGATTGTTCGTCTCCATCAGATCTATCTAAAGTGACGTGGGAAGGCTTTTTTTGCTCTTGCCCATAAGGGCATAAAAAAACCGAGGCTTGCGACCTCGGTTTCAGGTAACTTGCAGGAGCCTAATTACCCCTCAGGGTTGCTGCTGCAGTTTCTAGCACCTTTAACTTTGTATCCGACAACCTCGTCACGTGAAGAAAGCATTTCGCAACGGAGTTCTTGACCTTGAAATTCAAGTCTTACATCGTGCTTCACCACGATTACTGGAAACGGAAAAAACATTCCGCCCTCAAGCATAGGACGCGTTGATTTCTTGTAGCTAAGGCTCACCGGGCCCGCCAGCTCGACAACAACTCGTCCGCAAGTATGTTCTGCTGGTAGTTCCCTAATGTCTATTTTACCAATAACACGAGTAGTTCCTGAATCGAAAGTCAGTTCTACGTCTCCGTTAGGGCGGATCTTAAGTTCGTCCGCTTGGGCAGAAATATGATTTTCACCTAACAAGCCTAGATCGAAGGCTCCATTTTTGTCCTGACCGTAAAGATTCAAGAACTTCGGAACAAACCCACCATTGGAATCTACTGCGTTGTCATCACCAAGGCCCGTACAACCGTCGACTACAAGGTCAAGAACTGTTGGAGATTTCGCTGTTGGCGGCGGTCCTTGGCGAAGCATGATGTTTTTCTTAAATGGATAGTTTCGCGTTTTGAAAAGAAGCGAGATCTGGCTTTCAGCGCCGCTTTTTTGTTTTCCAGTCACAACGATATAGTCACCTTTCACAGTGATGTCTTTCACGTCAGCGAAAGCAGTACCGATTCTATAGATCTTATCTTGGTCCCAAGCTCTTTTGTACCAAGCTGGCGGAGCATAAAGCACTTCTATCAGCCCGCTTTGCGGAGACTTAGAAAGAGAGAATCTCATAGGACCAACTTCGTCGTGCTCGATAGCACGGAAGACATTGCTAAGAATTGCAGTTTTTTCGGCTTGGCTTGGGCCATGATGCAAAACGATTTGGGTCTTTGCACTGGCAACCATTGGGAGAGCCGCTGTTAAAACGAGCGCTGCCAAAATTTTCTTCATAAACTTTCCTGTTTGCATAATTACTCCTGTTTTTAAAGTCACAGGCCTACATGCGAAAGTTAAGCCAGCTTTAAAGGGCTAATAATACATATGAAAGAATCCACTCGGCTACTTTTTGTACAGCGAATGGTAAAAAGGTGAAGAGTTCACCGAAGCGGAATGTCCCGATTACAAGAGTGAAAATATGAGGATTTTTTTAGGTCAGTCTTTCGAATTTTGTTTTAGCTAGTATCAAGACAACTATAGAAACAAAAAAAGTCAAAGAGGCATTTTCAACGTCACGGCTAGAAAAAAATGAAAAATACTCAGAAAAATTTGAAATAAAACCTGATGCAAACGCTATGGCTATTAATGCGTAACCTTGCCAGGTGACTGGCACAATACTCGCCCCTAACCACTGCTTTCGTACTTCAAACCAATGACCATGCATCCATCTTGGCACTACATTTACTCCCGCAAAATCTTTTCCATCGCTTTGCCTTTGGCTAGCTCGTCTATGAGCTTATCCAGGTAGCGGATCTCTCGCATCAGGGGTTCTTCGATCTCTTCTAATTTGACGCCACAAATGGTCCCTTTAATCAAAGACCGTGACGGATTTAGTTCCGGCGCTTCCGCGAAAAAGGTCTCGAAGTCTGCCTGCTTTTTTATTTGGGACTCCAACTTTTTTTGACTATAGCCCGTTAGCCAACGAATGATTTCATCGACTTCTGCTTTCGTACGCCCCTTTTTCTCTGCCTTAGTTACATAAAGGGGATAAACACTTGCGAAGCTCATTGTATAGATGCGATGTTTTGCCATAGGCCTAACCAATCCGAGTAAACATATCGACAGTCGGCTTTATCCAAAGCTGACATTCAATATGTAGTTTTTGAGGTTCTTTTTCGATTGCGGAAAGCAAAGTTTTCAACTCATCTAGTCTATAGATCTGAGAGCAAAGATGACTTTGATATTCATCGCCCAATTTCTGACGATAGTTTTCGCACATAGAAAACATACTATCACCATATGTAAAGCTGACGACATGTGATGGTACATCGGCCAAATTAATTTTGTAACCTACATTACTTTTGTGCTCTTCGAATCGAGCGTTATTTCCTAAAAAGAAATAGATGGGGAAATCCAGCTCTGGCCTTCCGCCCTTACCAACAAAACTATGACGAATTTTTTGTTCGACCTTCAGTCGCCTGTGAAGATACTCAGGATCTGAAAATCGCCGAAGTCCCCACACGTTTGTATCATTGAGTTCCTTGAGGGTTTCCGCCAACTCCTTTTGAGAAAGGCCGCTCATAGAGCGAAACGGTATTCCTCGGCTGTAGTGAACTATGAATTCAGGAATGTTCATGCTTAGACTTTAAACACAAAAAACTGAGGAAGACCAGGGCGCCGCCCCGCACAAGCCCCAATAAAGTCGCGTGTAGCAAACCCTTTACTAAAAGCTTGCTGATTCTTCGTGAGAATCACAGAATAATGAAATGAAAAAATCACTTCTTTTATTCGGTGGAAGCTCGGAAGAGCGTTTGGTTTCAGTCGCTTCGGCACAAAATCTCGCAGTCAGATATGAATTTTCGGAGATTTACTTTATTCACCCTGAGGGCTCGTTGTCCTCGATCAGTAAAGACGAGCTTCTTAATCATAAAGATGCATTCCAAGTTCAATTTAGAACTCAACAAAAGCCATTCTCTCAGTCTCTTAACGAGGCTATTTCTTTTTTAAAGGACAAAACGGTTTTTCTAGCCCTTCACGGCACTCAAGGTGAAGACGGCACTATTCAGTCTTTATTTGAATCAGCAAGTATTGCATTTACGGGTTCTAATTCGACCTCAAGTCGATTGGCTTTCGAAAAAGATAAAGCAAAGAAAGTCGTATCGAAAGTTGATATCGCAGTGGCTGCTGAAATGGTTTTGAATCAAGAGAATTTAAAAAATGCAGCGTCGACAATTCAAGCCTTTTATAAGCAGCACGGGAAAATGGTTGTAAAACCCATTGCCAATGGCTCGAGTATTGGTCTGCATATTATAGCAGATGAGAAGTCCCTTAATGAGGCCACTCAAGCCATAGGTTCTGAAAAATATGGCAGCTACCTCTTAGAAAAATTTATCGAAGGCCGAGAGCTTACCATTGGAGTACTCGAAACTGACCAGGGGCTCAAAGCTTTGCCACCGTCTGAAGTTGTGCTCAACGCTGGCCACTCATTTGACTACCAAGGTAAGTATCTTGGGCGCGGTACGACTGAAATCACGCCCGCAATACTTTCAGCATCGGAAACTGAAAAGGCTCAACATCTCGCGATTCAAGCACACAAAGCTCTCGGCTGTTTTGGCTATTCAAGAACAGATGTGATTTTAACCTCGACAGGGCCGGTCTTTTTAGAGACCAACACTCTTCCGGGACTTTCCAAAGCATCTTTTATTCCACAGCAATTAACTGCAGCGAATATAGAATTTAAGTTGTTCATTGAACGCCAATTGGAACTTGCTGAAACAAGAAAGCTTACGTAGAAAAACGCAGATAGTTCATATCCCTAAAATTCTGGTTGGATGGGAGTCGCGCCTGCGGCCTTTTTATTTCAAAGGAGTTTTAATTAATTTCGCAACTTCCGAGGTGAATAGCTTGAATCGGCGTGCCTGTGCTTCAGGAAGATCACCTTTAGTGGCCGCTTGATCAATCAACGTGGTGACTCGATGAAGATTTGCACTAAACTCCGATAGAGCCGCTTGGAAGTCAGCCTTGAATTGCGGCTCTACTTCGGTCAAATAGGTCGACACGTAGGAGAATCGGGATCTTACAAATGCTTGAATGTGCTCCTGCTCGGTCTCTGCCATTTTACTGCAATCTTCTTCCATACAGAGTGGAGGAAAGTCTCCGGTGATTGTAGCAGCAAGATCGAAATCTTGAGGCGCAGCAATCCGTTGATTGCCTGAATTTAATATAACGACATTCTTAATACCAAACATCATTTCGTCCGGATCTAAAACTTCGTCTGAGAGTGGCAAGCCAAAGTCGTTATTCCCTAATAACATTTCGCTCAAATATACGAGAGCCGCTGACTTTCCATTAACCTTGTCAGAGGTGATATTGTCAAACTGGAGACCTTCTCGGTCATGGGGGTCTTGTGTATAGTCGATAACTTCAGCGCCCATTCTTTTGCTCATCGCTTTTTCTGTTTCTAGGAAAAATGCAGGTCGGGTTCTGGGTTGAAACTTTGTACTTGTCGGATCCACATAGGTAATTTGCGCCCACTGAGTGGATTGATGAGGAACATTCAGCGCAGTCAAAATTTGATATGCTAAGTGCTCACCGCGTGTACCAGCACCACCGTTTCGAATGCGACCTGCCTCACTAGCAGATTTTTCATCGCCGCAATGAGTTCCTATTTTAATCGAGTTGCTACCATCAAAGATGTCGGCATCAGTTTTATTTGCGACTTTAATTTTCAACTTAGGAAAACTACACTCTTTAGGATCTATACTGGTGGTGCCTCTAACGGAAATTTTAATAGAGACTAACCGACCGCCTTGTGCCTGACTCAAACGCATGACACCGTCGTATTCAGTTTCTTTGTTTCGATCCTTAATGATTTTTTCCCAGGGACCTTCCAAGGTGATGTTTTCAAGAGCCGTTGATACCTCTGCGGCAAAGGATACCTCAGAAAACGAAGATGTCACCAGTGCAAGGCTGAGCGCCAATAACAATGATTTAGGATGCATAAAAGTCTCCAGGGCTACGACACAATTATCCAAAGACGTATATTTACAAAAATCGATCCTACTCTAAGTACACTAAAACGTCTTTATAGGCATATGACATGTATAACAAGTAGACAAAGAGGCCGGTTTTGCCGACCCAATATGCTTTTCTCCATTCTTAAAAACGCGATCAAAGTTACCAAAGCAGGAATACAAAAACACCCTACTCACTCAGATCCATAACTGAGTAGGGCCTGACTAAATACAAATTCACCGGCCCTTGAGACACAAGGGGCACAAGTTCAGAATAGACTTTAAATAGCCCGAGACCCAAAGACGTGGAGGTTTTCCATGAATTTAAATTTTGTTAATCTAATGAGAGCAACCTTAGCAGGAATTGTTTTATTTTCCGTAAGTATCCCCCCAGAAGCCTATGCTACCGAACGAGGTAAAACACGCCAAGCCTCACGGGACGTTAGACAAACAGGTCGCGAAGATGAACGTACTGCAAAGGACGAATGTCGTAAGGGCGATGAACAAAGCAACGCCAATTGCCGAAGAGACAAACGAGACGCCAAACAGGAAAACCGCGAAGAGGCTCGCGACATCAAATACTAATTTTTTTGACCTGCCCGACTGTCGTCACCGCACCTATCGTAAGATCACACTGTCCCTGCTGTACAAGCAGGGACCAGCGGTTGTTCTTTTCGACACTCTTACCAAGCGTCTCCAAAAACTCAGATTCAAAAGCAAAGATTTGAATATCCTGTGCCCGATGAACATCGCCTGCACGAATTTCGTTTAAAAGAATATCAGGATTTTTATATGTGAAGACCCACACTTCTTTGGCAGCCTTACCCGCCTTATGAAGTTTGCGCGCCGAAGGGTTGCCGATCTCGATCCATAGGTCGATGGAGTTATGATTACCAAGCTTTCGTAGTGCCGGAGCATCAGGATCCGCCAAGCCCCCTGGAGTGAACTCAAGGCCTTCTTGATAGGCCAAGCAATAAGCCAGCACGCGGCTTAACATGTAAGGATAGGTTTCCGAAGGGTGCTGGGCCACACGGAAATCCAAAGACTCGTAAACGCCGCGATCAATATCTGAGAGTTCAATTTGAAATCGGTAAAGCATCGAAGATCAGCTTTACATCTGAACCAGTGGCTTGAATCCGCCCCAGTACATCCGCATCCCATCAAAGCCCAATTTTTTTGGATCCATGTAAGGCTCAAGACGCTTGTCAGACATAACCTTCTTCATCACACGTTCGGCCTGAGCTCTACTCTTGAAAGTCGACCATCCTAAGATAACAACTTCGCCTTTTTTAAGCTTCAAGCTTCGTGGAAAAGAGGTCACCTTGCCATACTCGAGCTCTTCTCCGACGCATTCGATGTAGCTGAGAGCTCCATGCTCTATCCAAAGCTTGCCAGCAAGTTTAGCCAACTTTTTGTACTGGTTAAGATTCTTTTTTGGGACTGGAATGACAAAACTGCGAATGCAGCCTGCTTTGTTCTTCATATAAATCTCCTAAAAGTTCGAGACGCGTTTAAGCCTTCGAAAAGACGATATCTAGATCTTTGACTTTATAGAAGAGAATTCTAGCGGAATATGAAATTACCCAATCACACGTATCGGCAAATTGAGAAATTATTTTTTCGTTTGTGGGTATCCCAAGATGTCGACGTAGGTAAGACCTTTTGTCACAGCTGAAGACGGTCTTGCACGTTGGCCCTTGATAAGAATTCGTCCATCCAAGAAAAGCTGCTTAAACGGCACGCGAGTCAGAATCGCAAGATCGATATTTTCTTTTTGTGCCTTCAATGCTGTCAAAAGCACCGTATCGATGCGCTTCTCAGCTCTATTAAGATTCAAAACGATACGAAAAGATTTTGGCGGCTGAGGAGGAACGAAGTCAGTATAAGTATTTTCCATAGAGGCGCACTCTGACATGCTTTCCCGAAGCTGTCCATCTTAGGCCCTCGCAGGCCCTATTTCAGGAAGTAATTTCAGAAGGTCACGGACTTGGTGTCGATTTCGCGGCTGTCTCTGGGCTAGCAGGCGCCTCTGGGCCATCTTGTGGACCTTCTTGAGGGCCATCTTTTGGGGCATCTGGGCCGTCTTCCGTCGTCTGTTTCGGCGTCTGTTGCTCCTCATCGACTGTTTCTACAGCCTCTTCTGGTGGAAGCTCCTGTTTCACACTTTTTATGGACTTGTTCGCATACGAAGGCGTTTTCGCCAAAACAGCATTACAAGAGCTTTTCGAGCCGAAAAAATGCTTCCACATCTCTTTGTCGTCTTTGCCCTTGATCTCGAATGTTTGTACTTCCGATCCCATGTAAGAGCCAGATTTCGCATATTCCTTAAGGTGCTTCAGCTTACGCGGAATTTTGCGTTCTCCGTCACACTCTTCTTGCGAAGCCTTGCCACCTTCCGCCCAAAAACTGAAAGCTTTCGGCGGTCTTCTTTTCGCCAAAGCGAAAGAGCCAGGACTCACCATCGGTTGAAGTAATAGGACGCCCGCAAAGATCACTAACTTTTTAAATTTGATATTCCACATATTCAAAAATGCTAACAGCAATTTGCTTCAGCTAGAAGTTAAAAAGGCAGGTTTATTCTGAACAATGAGTCTGTACTGCCGTCGCTCTATCGGGGCCCAGATTAGTTAGTTTACTTTGCCCAAATACGCTATACATGAGTCCTCCGCCGACTTTTGATTCAACAGCTTCATTTATATCTAACACCTTTTTATATGCTTGGAGAACCGCCTTCCGATAACCACACTCGCTGCTTTTCACTTGCGTGATATTATCCCAAGCCGGTTCAGATGTTTGAGGCTGTATTACAAAATCTAGTTTTGGTCGATTTGGACATTTTAAGTTTTCAAGATACTCATCTAGTGGAACTAAATTGTCTGCAAACATGGGGTCTAAGATGAATTTACTTTGGTGACCATCGTCATTAGTTATTGTTACGACATTCGCAGTATGGGCCCTATAGGGGTAAATCACGTACCCAGTAGACAGTTTTAGCGGAACATCGATCATACCTTGTATGAATATTTTTTCAGATTTATAGCCCATTTTGTCCAGATAAAAAGAGAGTGCTGTCGCACGAGCATTGCACTCTCCGTTGGGATTTGAATTTCTGAATTTCGCGTTCGACCAAATATCTTTTTTTAACTTTTCCCATTCTTGCGCAGGGATCGAAGCTTGCTTAGCTTTACATGGGATTTCTCCCATTTTACTATCTACAGTCTTCAATATTTCCGCAATTTGGATATAAAGTTCACCTTGCCTATTGGCGGCACTCTCTAAACAATCTTGGAAATTACCGATAGCTCGCGAGTTCAAATGAAAAAAGAGGGCTATCAAATTGATATAGATCGTTTTTTTGGAAATCATCTAGTTCAGGTTATCATCTGAAAACATCAGCAAGATACTGGACTAGCACAAAGATTTATTTATCAGGCATAAAAAAACCGAGGGTCACGACCTCGGCTTATACGCTCTTAAGAGCTAGAAAAAATTGGCGGGGTGGACGGGACTCGAACCCGCGGCCTTCCGCGTGACAGGCGGACGTTATAACCAACTTAACTACCACCCCGCAATTGAGGAAACATTTATAACGATCTCATCGCCTCTATTCAACAAGATTCTTTAGGGATTTACTCAAAAAAATGGAGCAAAATGCAGGTTTTTAAGGGGTTTGCCCGGCTTTTAAGCAAATTCAAGGCGTAAAGACTTGGCTTCAACCCCTTTCGGAGTAAGATGGGCCCCGAAAAGGAGCACCTCCCATGAAATGGCTAATCCCTGCCCTATTGATACTTCCGATTTCCTCTTTTGCAGAAACCACTACCTACGATGTTACCGGCATGACATGCAACAGCTGCGTAAAAGCTATCAAAGCACAAGTTTGTAAAATGGACGGGATCGAAAAATGCGAAGTGAGCCTCGGAAAAATTATGCTGTCTACCAAAGAAGGCATCACACTGAATGAGCAGAGCGTGAAAGAAGCTGTCGGACGCGCAGGTGATTACAAGGTAAGCGGAAGCTCGACAAAAAAGTAGCTCTCTGTATTTACAAACAAACATTTTTTCATATGGAACAAATTCAAGAATTGTTCAAAACTTAAATGCTCCTTGAGAATTCTTGAAGAGTTTCGAATCTTTCGATTTCGTTCTTAACTGAAAATTGTTTGCTGGGAGCGCTTACTCCTCTTGATTCTATATCAAACATTCATTTAAATCATAGGTAATGAATACAAGAAGAGGACGACTCCTTATTATTGATGATGAGGCAGAGCTGCGAGAAGTTTTGATCGCACTGCTAGAGGACTACATCCTCGAAATCGTCCAAGCATCCAACGGCATGGAGGGTATCGATATCCTCGCCAACCAAAATTTCGATGCAATTCTTTCCGACGAAAAAATGCCTAAGAAGTCCGGACTCGAGGTTCTGAAATGGATCCGCGAAAAGGGAATGAGCACTCCTTTCATTATTCATTCTGGTTACCGTCATAAAGATATGGTTTCTGAGGCCAGCCGCCTCGGAGCCTTTGCTTTTATCGACAAACCATGGGATGAAAATAAGCTCATTCAAACTGTCTGTGACGCAATTGACGTCGGACTAGCAAAGAAGACTTAATGGATAAATTATATTGGATCGATATGGAGATGACGGGCCTCGACGTCAAAAAAGAGGTCATCATTGAAGTGGCGGCTATTATCACAGATCTTGATTTTCAAGAGCTGGATCAATTCGAAACCGTGGTTCGTCAGCCACAAAGTTATCTCGACAACATGGACGCATGGAATACGGAACATCATAAAAAATCCGGCCTCACTGCGAAAGTTCCTTACGGAATGGCTCCGGACTTAGTTGAAGCCAAACTTTGCGATCTCGTAAAAAAACATTTTCCAGATTCTAAAAATAAGCCGATCTTAGCAGGCAACTCTATCAACCAAGATCGTCTGTTCATTGATAAATACATGCCGGAGTTCGGCGAACGTCTGCACTATCGTGTTGTTGATGTGAGCTCTTGGAAAGTGATCATGAATAAAAAATTCGGATACACTTACAGCAAATCCAATCAGCACAGGGCTTTAGATGATATTCGCGAAAGTATTCAAGAATTAAAAGCATACTGCCGATTCATAGACATAAAAAAATCATAGGCGCGTGTCATACGGGTCTATGACCACAATCATCGCCATAATAGGATGAGGGTACCTCTTAAACTGAGGTATATGATCGGGCTATGTTCAAAATAATTTTTATTTTGTTTGTTTGCTTGTGTCCGTTTGGGACGCAAGCACAAGAGAAAGCTAAAACCACAAGACTCAGTATTCTGACTGAGGAATGGCCTCCTATTAGCTTTGAAGAGAATGACAAGGCTCAAGGCTTTGCCGTGGAAATCGTTGAACAGATCCAATCCCTGACTCAAGATAAGCACCCTATTCAAGTAGTGCCGTGGGCTCGCGGCTACCGTGAGCTTCGCAATCAACCCAATGTTGTTTTATTTACGGTTATTCGCACCGAAGAGCGCGACAAACTATTTACTATGGTTGGCCCCCTCGGAGTCAGCGAAGTGGCCCTGTATGGCCTTGCTGAACGCAATCTGCCGGTTCAATCCATAGAAGACGCCAAAAAGCTGATTGGCATTGCTGCCGTCAACGAAACCCTATTTGCGACAGCTCTTCAACAAAAGGGTTTTCAAAATCTGGTGATGACTAAAAACCCTGAACAAGAAGTCAGACTGTTGGCAGCGGGCCGCGTAGACTTAATCAGTGGCGACTTCCACGCGCTTCAAACCGCGCTTAAAAAAGCGGGCCTTTCGAATTTGGAATTGAAACGCTATCTTCTGATCGAGAAGAGTAAGTTCTATATCGCATTTTCAAAAGGTACTAACCCAGAGTTGATCAAGCAGTGGAAGCAAGCTCTCAAAAAATTAAAAGCCAATGGCACCTTCAAGAAAATTTCTAAAAAATGGCTTCCGTTTAGCGAAGCCGTTACTGGTGTCGAGGTTGTTGGCCTGCACGCAGATCTTGTCGGCAAATAAAAAAAGCCCACGCTGTTCGCATGGGCTTTTTGAGTTCTATCAAAAAATAAAACCTCGAGCAGACTGCTCTTAGTAACGGTAGTGTTCTGGCTTGAATGGGCCTTCAACATCCATGTGCAAGTATTTTGCTTGCTTGCTAGAAAGCTTAGTCAACTTCACACCCAATTTACCCAAGTGCAAAGCAGCTACTTTTTCGTCCAATTGCTTAGGCAAACGGTAAACGATGTTCTCTTCGTACTTATCACGGTTCAAGAACAACTCCATTTGAGCCAATACTTGGTTCGTGAAGCTGTTAGACATTACGAAGCTTGGGTGACCAGTTGCACAGCCCAAGTTCACCAAACGGCCTTTAGCCAATACGATCACTTGGTTGCCGTTTTTCAATGTGTGGATATCAACCTGAGGTTTGATCTCGCGCATTTTTGAGTTCTTGTTCAACCAAGCCATGTCGATTTCGATATCGAAGTGACCGATGTTGCACACGATCGCATTGTTTTTCATTTTTGAGAAGTGCTTATCAGTAACGATATCGCAGCAGCCAGTCGCAGTTACGAAAATATCAGCAACAGGAGTCGCCTCTTCCATCGTTGTAACTTCGAAACCTTCCATAGAAGCTTGCAAAGCACAAATTGGATCGATTTCTGTTACCAATACACGCGCACCGAAGTTACGCATAGAGTGTGCGCAACCTTTACCTACGTCGCCGTAGCCAGCTACAACAACCACTTTACCAGCGATCATTGTGTCAGTTGCACGTTTGATACCGTCTGCCAAAGATTCGCGGCAGCCGTACAAGTTGTCGAACTTAGATTTTGTTACAGAGTCATTGATGTTGATTGCAGGTACTTTCAATTTACCTTGCTTCACCATTTGCTCAAGATTGTGAACGCCAGTCGTTGTCTCTTCAGAGATACCGATGATGTTCTTCATTTCTTTTGCAAAACGTGGCTCATGCATCATGTTTGTCAAATCACCGCCGTCATCCAAGATCATGTTGTAACCTTGTTTGCCCCAGCCAGTGATAGTTTGTTCGATACACCAGTTGAATTCAGCCTCAGTCTCGCCTTTCCAAGCGAAAACTGGGATACCAGCTGCTGCAATTGCAACCGCTGCGTGATCTTGAGTAGAGAAGATGTTGCAAGAAGACCAACGGATTTCAGCACCAAGCTCTACAAGAGTCTCGATCAAAACTGCCGTTTGGATTGTCATGTGCAAGCAACCCGCAATGCGAGCGCCTTTCAAAGGCTTTTGTTTGCCGTACTCTTTACGAAGAGCCATCAAACCTGGCATTTCAGTTTCAGCGATAGAGATTTCTTCACGACCCCAGCGAGCAAGTTCTGCGAAAACTTTTGGATTCGCCATTGCTTCTTTGCAAACCATAAAGTCGCGTGTAGGAGCTTTAGAAGTAGTTGTTGTTTTAGCAGCCGCTTTCACTGGCATTTTTACATTTTTTTTCATAGCGTTTTTTCCATTCGCTGTGGTTGTAGATGACATGAACCTTCCTTAATTAGTTTTTAGGGTACTGTGAGAATCTCGTAACCTGTGTCGGTCACTAGAATAGTGTGCTCAAACTGCGCTGACAAGAGACCATCGGCAGTTTCGTAATACTTGATGCTAGATCCCGGAATCGATTTTTCGATAAATTCGTCCGTTCCTTCATTCACCATGGGTTCAACCGTGATGCACTGCCATGGAATAAGCTTATCGCCTTTGCCTCTTTTGCCCCAAGCCGGGACAAAGGGTTCATCATGGAACTTGCGGCCAATACCATGACCGCCGATTTCTTTAACAGTTGAATAGCCGCGACGAGTGACAAACTTATTAGTCTCAAAACCAATGTCACCGGTGTATCCATAAGGAACCACGGCTTCGATCCCTTTGTCGCGAGCCATCAGAGCGGCCTCAACGATATCGCGGGCCTTATCACTGACATTGCCCACCATATATGTAGCCGAGCAATCGCCGAAAAAGCCGTCCAGCTTCGAGGTCACATCGATGTTGATGATGTCCCCGTCTTTCAATTTAGTCGCGTCTGGAAGGCCATGACAGACCACTTGATTGATCGAAGTACAAATAGTCTTAGGGTAGCCGTTATAGCCCAGGCAAGCCGGAATAGCGCCTGTAGAAAGGGTGTAATCATGAACGATCTTATCGAGTTCATCCGTGGTGATGCCGATTTTCACAAACTTGGAGATGTGCTCCAAGGTGCGTGCCGCGTGCTTGCACGCCGCTTCCATCTTTTTAATTTCTTCTTTATTTAACGGGATAACAGCCACGAGAGACTCCTGAGATACCCATTACCTACCAGAGCACCTTGTGAATGTCCACAAAAGGGCTGAAACGAGCCACGGAAAGGATATTTATCAGGCTCAAAAATACAAAAACCCAGCCCTTGTGGAGCTGGGTTTTTACTTAAACCTATTCTAATAGGCCTTAAGGATTACTTAAGGTGCTTAGAAACAAGTTTAGTCATTTCAAACATAGAAACAGTGTTTTTGCCGAAGATTGGTTTCAATTTGTCATCAGCATTGATGTTTCTGCGGTTTTTAGCATCTTGAAGACCGTTCTTCTTGATGTAAGCCCAAAGTTTTTTAACAACTTCAGTGCGTGGAAGTGGAGTAGCTCCAACAACAGCAGCCAAAGTAGTGCTTGGAGTAAGAGGTTTCATGAAAGCAGGATTTGGCTTACGTTTGCCAGCTGCTTTTTTTGCTTTAGGAGCAGCTTTTTTAGTAGCGGCTTTCTTAGTTGCTGCTTTTTTTGGTGCTGCTTTCTTAGTAGCGGCTTTTTTAGTCGCTTTCTTCGCTTTTGCCATTTTTGTATTCCTCCATTAATGGTTTTGCTTTTTCTTTTTGTACTTACTCGAATGACCCCAGTGTAACCAACTCTTGGTGTTTGTCCAAAAAAAAATGCAGGCTTGTTAAAGTTTTTTTGTTTTTTCCTCTGAAAAGCCTCTTTTCAGAGGAGAATTACACAGTTTCCCCTCTGAAAAAGCCGTTTTTCGCTCGAGAAAGAGAACTTTTTCCATGCATTTCAGAGCAAAAAAAGGCCTTTTTCAGAGAGAAATACCCTGTTTTCAGAGGGAAAATCAGGGACAAATGGTGATTTTCCCTTGAGGAAATCGTCACAAATCAGAGCTAGACTCTTGCGATTCCCCACTTCTGCCGAAGAGAAACACATGGGGACACAGGCAAGCTTTCAGCAAATTCTAGAGGAAAAACTGAAGTCACGAAGTCGCGAAAGCCTGTCTGGACAAGGCTTCGATCAAGGCCCTCACACTCAAGACCCCGCTCACCTCGCCTATTTGATGGGGCACCTTGGGCCCTCTTTCTTTCGTCCACAGACGAGCAAAGTCTATCCAACAAGACCAAAGCCGCCTCCTCCACCCCACACTCTGACCCCGGAACAGGATCAGGCTTGCGCATTTTTTCTCTCGCAAGGAGTCGAACTATCGAAGGCGTTCACTGCAAGAGAGCTCAAAAAGGCTTTCCGCCTCTTGGCACTGAAGCTTCACCCAGATATGAATAAAGGCGCCACAGAGGACGCCTTTATTATGTTGAAGAAAAATTATGAAACACTAGAACTGATTTTTAGTTGATAGATCTGAAGCGAACACGCTTCGGAGCCGCATCGGCACCTAGACGTTTCTTGCGGTCTTCCTCGTACTCCGAGAAGTTCCCGTGGAAGAATTCAACCTTAGAATCCCCTTCAAACGCCATAATATGAGTGCAAATACGATCCAAGAACCAACGATCATGCGAGATCACGATTGCTGATCCACCAAACTCCAGGATCGCTTCCTCGAGGGCACGCATCGTATTCACGTCCAAATCATTTGTCGGTTCATCCAGCAAAAGCAAATTTGCGCCTTGCTTCAAGATTTTTGCCATATTCACGCGGTTACGCTCACCACCTGAAAGCACTCCCACTTTTTTCTGCTGATCAGAACCTGAGAAGTTAAACCAAGAGACATAAGCTCTAGAAGACATCTCTTTCTGACCCAATTGAATCAGCTCGTTACCGCCAGAGAGTTCTTCCCAAACCGTTTTCTCCGCATTCAGAGTCTCGCGGCTTTGATCGACATAGGCCATCTTCACGGTCTCACCGACTTTGAAGGATCCGCTGTCTGGCTTCTCTTGACCGGTAATCATACGGAACAGAGTCGTCTTACCCACACCGTTCGGTCCGATAACACCGACCACTGCGCCACGAGGAATCGTGAAGCTAACATCGTCAAAGAGCAATTTTCCGCCGTAAGCTTTCGTGATATTTTTAGCTTCACAAACGATATCCCCCAAACGAGGTCCCGGTGGGATATAAATAGACATCTCTTGCAATTTCTCAGGAGTCGCTTCTTTCAAGAGGTTCTCATAGGCAGAGATACGGGCTTTCGCTTTAGACTGACGAGCCTTCGCGCCCTGACGAATCCACTCGAGCTCTCTTTCAAGAGTCTTATTGCGACGAGTATTCGCTTGCTGCTCTTGCGCCATACGCTTGTCTTTTTGCTCTAGCCATGAAGAGTAATTCCCTTTCCAAGGAATTCCTTCACCACGATCAAGCTCTAAGATCCAACCAGCAACGTTATCTAAGAAGTAACGATCATGCGTGACTGCGATCACTGTGCCTGGAAATTTAGCAAGATACTGCTCAAGCCAAGCCACAGATTCAGCATCCAAGTGATTCGTTGGCTCATCCAGCAACAAAATATCTGGGTCGCTCATCAGCAAACGGCACAAAGCCACACGGCGCTTTTCACCACCCGACAACTGAGCGATAGGAAGATCGCCATCTGGACAGCGAAGAGCATCCATCGCGATTTCGATCTTTTGATCGACTTCCCAACCACCGAGAGCTTCGAGCTTTTCTTGAATCGCTCCCTGCTTTTCGATGAGTTTGTTCATTTCATCGGGATCCAAATCAGGATCATTGAACTTTTCACTGATCTCGTTGAATTGCTTCATCAAGATTGGCAGTTCGCCCATTCCCGAAAAGATGTTTTCTTTCACGGTCAAATTGGCATCAAGTTGTGGTTCCTGCTCGAGGTAACCAACTTTCATTTGTCTTGCAGGGAAAGCTTCGCCGAGGAAGTCTTTATCAACTCCTGCCATAATTTTTAGCAAAGAAGATTTACCAGATCCGTTCAATCCCAAAACGCCGATCTTCGCGCCATAAAAATAAGAGAGATAAATGTTTTTTAAAACATAGCGGCTCGGAGGATAAACCTTCGAAACTCCCTTCATCGTGTAGATGATATCTTGAGACATGCAAGGCTCCTTTAAGTATTACTTTAAGAGTGGCAAAGGACCTAATTTATCAGGATGAATTCCCTTGTCAAATAGAGTTCTTTTCTCTTACAAATTAAGAACAGGTGCTAATACATGGATAAAGTGACTAAAGATGCAAATAAACCGGCAGACCCTAAGCCGGAGACCAAACATACAGGGGACACAGATGCCTCCGGAAGCTTGGTTAGGTGGAATAACATCAATAGTGACTTGAAAAGTGCGTTGGACACGTGGACCACGCTGACAGATCAGCTAGCCAACAAGATTTCTCCGGAAGAAGAACAACTCCGCGAGATCAAAAATATTCTTGGAACTCTTAAAGATAAATTGAACGAATTCAACGACGATAAGTAGTCGTCGCAGGCTATGGAGCCGGCGTGTAAACTCCGCCTGTATTCAATGTCGAACCGGTATTACCACCCCAAAAAATAGCTTTCGTGCCTGTCCATACACCTTTAGAGCCAGTTCGTATCGTTGGCGTATTTGCATCTACGATGGTTGCGACCCAAGAGTTTGTACCTGGGTCATAGAGACCACCACTATTTACGTAGCCCCCCTGAAAGCCAGACCACACAATCATTTTACTACCAGTCCAAACCGCAGCATGGTCCTTGCGAGCCACAGGAGCTCCCGCGGTCGAGGTCGCAGTCCACGAATCTGTGGCCGGATCATAGATGCCGCCTGTGTTCTCAAAGGATCCACTACTACCGCCCCAAATAATCATTTTGCTGCCGGTCCAAACTGCGGTGTGACCCTGACGAATCGAAGGAACATTTGCACCCGTTGAAGTCGGTGACCACGCATCGGTGTTGGGATCGTATAAAGCTCCATCATTCAAATTCGCAGATCCACTATATCCACCCCAAACAATCATCTTACTGCCAGTCCAGATTTGTGTGTGATAAAAACGCACTCCAGGAACGTTTGCACCTAATGACATATGCGACCACGTGCTCGTCGCCGGATTGTAAACGGAGCCCATATTGGTGTAAGAACTCGACGCTATTTCACCACCCCAGACAATCATCTTACTGCCAGTCCAGACAGCTTGATGGTGTCGTCGTGGATATGGAACCCCATTATCGACAGTTGAAGTCGCCGTCCACGAATCTGTAGACGGATCGTATCTGCCTCCAGTATTTAATGGCATATTCACAACGGCATTTCCACCGTACACAATCATTTCTGTGCCGGTCCATACCGCTGTATGATTTGTACGGTTGGCTGGCGCCCCCGTGGTGTTTGTCGCAGTCCACGAACTGGTACCAGGATCGTACACGCCACCCGTATTAGAGCCTCCACCCCAAATGACCATCTTGCTGCCTGTCCAAACGGCGACGTGATTTTGTCGAGCTGTCGGAACCCCTGTGGAGCCAGTGGCGGTCCAAGTATTTGCAGCGATATCATAGACGCCACCCGTGTTTGTATTGCTACCTGTAAAACCACCCCAAACAATCATCTGCGTTGCGGTCAGGACGGCACTATGAAATCTTCTACCGGTAGGTGCGCCTACTGTATTTGGCAGCGTCCAAAGCTGGGTCGCTGGGTCATAAATTCCGCCCGTATTTAAGTAGCCACTATTAAACCCGCCCCACACAATCATCTTACTGCCAGTCCATACAGCAGTGTGATCCATTCGTCTGTCTGGAAGAGTCTGAGACAAATTAGCTACAGCATCCCAAGTATCCGTCGAAGGATTGTACTGACCACCACTGTTCGTCACAAATGTCGCAAGTCCACCCCAGACAATCATTTTTGTGCCTGTCCAAACTGCACTGTGATTGTAGCGTGCAACTGCCACATTCGCGCCGGTTGAAGTCGCGGTCCAACTGTCCGTCGCCGGGTCGTATTGCGCACCTGTATTCGTCGCTGAAGGGGTATAGCCGCCCCACACGACCATCTTGCTGCCTGTCCAAACTGCCGTATGATATTGGCGCGCAGTAGGTGTGCCAGCACCGGTCGAAGTCGTACTCAAAGTATTAGCGGCGACATCATAGACAAGGCCCGTATTCGTAGCCGCTGATATCGATCCACCCCAAATAATCATTTTTGAGCCAGTCCAAACCGTCGAGTACGTGTTTCTTGCTGCTGGAGCAGTCACTAAACTGCAAGCATCCCATGTATCAGTGCCGGGATTATAAATACCGCCAGTATTCACTGAGGATCCTGTAACCGTTCCGCCCCATACAATCATCTTGCTTCCGGTCCAAACCACTGTGTGAGTGGTGCGACCGACAGCGACGTTTGTTCCTGTGGAAGTTGCTGTCCATGTGTCCAATGCAGGATCGTATTGTCCACCTGAATTCAAACTAGCGCCACCACCCCAGATAACCATTTTGCTGCCAGTCCAAATGGCGCTGGCATTAACACGAGCTACTGGAACACCGGCGGCTACAGACGTTGCTGTCCAAGAATCTGTCGCTGGATCGTATTGCCCACCGGTATTCACAGATCCGCCCCACACAATCATCTTGCTCCCTGTCCAAACTGCAACGTGAGTTGTTCTTGCTGGCGGCACGCTGCCTGCAACTGAAGTTGCGGTCCACGCATCCGTGTCTGGATTGAAGCGGCCACCTGTATTGGTGTTTGAACCGGTGTTTCCGCCCCATACGATCATTTCGGTTCCGGTCCAAACAGCCGTGTGCCCCGTTCTTGCGAGAGGAATAGTACTAGAAACTGTCGCACTCCACGTATTTGTTCCTGGATCGAATTGTGAGCCTGTATTTGCACGCGTGGTCCCTGAGGTTTGACCTCCCCAAATGATCATCCTACTTCCCGTCCAAACCATTCCGTGCAAACCGCGAACTGAAGGAACATTGGCTCCTGTATTTGTCGCAGTCCAAGAGTTTAAACTTGGATCGTACATAGAACCTGTATTTGTCCAGGCAGCCGCTGCAGTTTGTCCGCCCCAAATAACCATCACGGATCCTGTCCACAATGCTGAGTGAGAGCGTCGCCCTGTCGGAGTTCCCGTTGGATTAGTCGCGGTCCACGAATCCAGCGCCGGATCGTAGACTCCACCTGTGCTTAAGTAAGATCCACTAAACCCACCAAAGACAATCATGTGAGTTCCGGTCCAAACCGCTGTGTGAGCTGTGCGCACAGCCGGAAGATTTGCTCCCACTGAAGTATTCGCTGTCCATGTATCAGTGCCAGGATCGTAGATGGCGCCGGTATTGGTATAAGCACTCGAGCCAGTTTGTCCACCCCACACAATAATATTTGATCCTGTCCAAATTGCGGAGTAACCATGGCGTGCTGAAGGCGCACCCGTTGCAGACATTGTTGTCCAAGTATCAGTCGAAGGCTCGTATTGAGCACCATCGCTTAAAAAATTTGTTGAATCCATTCCGCCCCAAACGATGATCTTACTGCCAGTCCAAACTGATGGTATATACCCTCGAGCAGAAGGAGCATTCGTCGACGATGTCGCAGTCCACGTATCTGCTGCTGGATCGTATTGCGCACCCGAACTTAAAAACGCCGAATTGTTTCCACCCCACACGACGAGTTTGCTTCCAGTCCAAACACTGACGGGCGCCGTTCTTGCGTCTGGAGCGTTCGTCAAAGCTGTTGCCGTCCAAGTGTGTGTTGTTGGATCGTACTGAGCACCTGTATTTGTGTAAGTGATGGCACCTGTTTGTCCGCCCCAAATTAACATTTTGGTTCCAGTCCATACAGCCGCGTGACCTTGTCTCTCCTCAGGAAGCGCAAGCACACTCGGTGCCCAAGAATCCGTGTTAGGGTCATAGATTCCACCGGTGTTAGTTAAAACACCATTGGTGCCTCCCCACACGATCATCTTGCTTCCCGTCCATACAGCGACGGCACCGCTTCTTGCTACCGGAGAGTTTGCTCCCGTTGATGTCGGTGTCCATTGGTCTGTTGTAGGATCATACGAAGCCCCGGTTTTTGTATAGACACCTGCAGCAGTCGTTCCACCCCAAACTATCATTCGGGTGCCGCTCCAAACAGCGACATGAGAGTTTCGTCCCGCAGGAAGATTTGTACTTTCATCAGTCGCCTTCCAAGAGTCTGTTGCAGGATCGTAGACAGAGCCACTACTTCCGTAGGTGACAGAGCCCACCGAACCGCCCCAAATAATCATTTTACTTCCGGTCCAAACCGCCGTGTGAAGATTTCTGCGTATCGGTAAATTCAAAATGGAATTTTCCCACGCATCCGTCGAAGGATTGTAAATACCGCCGTTGTTCAAACTAGTTCCATTTGAGCCGCCCCACACGACCATCTTGCTGCCAGTCCAAACAGCTGTGTGCGAACCGCGTGCAACCGGAAGGTAAGACCCCGTGTCCGCCATCGTTGTCCATGAATCTGTCGACGGATCATAGCGGCCACCACCACCAGAGTAAGTGCTGCCTCCGGTTTGTCCGCCCCAAACGATCATATGAGTGCCATCCCAAACCGCTGTGTGCAGATAACGATTACTCGGAACGTACCCGCTTGTTGACGTTGCAGTCCAAGTATCTGAGCTTGGATCATAGACACCACCGGTGCTGTAATATGTCGGGGATGAAAATCCTCCCCAAATAATCATCTTGCTACCGGTCCAAACTGCAGTGTGACCTTGTCTTGCTGAAGGGCAGTTTGTGGAAGTCGAAGTGATTGCCCAAGTGTCTGTGGCTGGATCATACACACCGCCAGAGTTCATAGTCGAACCGTTTAAGCCACCCCACACGATCATTTTTGAACCAGTCCATACAGCCGTGTGAGTTTCGCGAGAATCGGGAAGACTTAAGTTTGAGGTCTCCCAAGTATTTGTTGAAGGATCAAACTGGCCGCCGTTATTCAAGTAACTGGCTCCCATTCCACCCCACACAATCAGTTTACTGCCTGTCCATATTGCAGTGTGATCCGCACGATTCGACGGAGCATTCACTAAAGAAGTACTTGTCCAAGAATCAGTCGCAACATCATACATACCACCCGTATTCGTGTATGCAGTGCTTGACAGTGTTCCGCCCCATACAATCATTTTTCCACTGGCATAGGTAGCGGTGTGATTTATTCTTCCATAAGGAGCATTCACTCCGGAAATACCGGCCCAAGTATTGGTAGCTGGGTCGTAAATCTCGCCGCTGTCCGAATAGTAATGCCCGCCCCACACAATCATTTTTGAACCCGTCCATACAGCCGTGTGCGAATGCCGAAAATTAGGAACTGAGCCAGGCAGCTGACTCCAAGAATCCGCCACGGGGTCGTACTCAGAACCGTCCCCTAGCAACAGTAAGTTGTTACCATCACCGCCCCATATGATCATTTTTGAGCCTGACCAAACTGCCGTGTGATAGCCACGCGCTGTTGGCGCTCCAACTAAGGATGTCGGCGACCACGTGTTTGTGGCTGGGTCATACTGACCTCCAGTATTTGTCATTGTGGTACCGGATGTATTCCCGCCCCAAACGATCATTTTAGTGCCCGTCCATACAACCGTGTGATACTGACGACTTGATGGAGCACCCGTTAAAGTCGTGGGACTCCAGGAATCAACCGGGGTGCTAGTTTGAGTTTTCCAAAATGCAAAAGGGATCATGGCAGAACAAATATCTGCCATGAAGCAAATGAAGATTGCTAAAAAGATTGGAAGCGCCTTGAAGGGCAGCCAACGTACCGTCATCAGTATACTTTTCGGAATACTAGGGAACACCCTTGACGACACTTGGGACTGCTCCTTAGACATTTCAGGTACATAGAGCAGACCACAGGACACATCTCAAAATAATACTGATTTATCCGTTTTTAGAGCGCCTATATTTGTTATAAGCCTTTTGGAATTAGAGTGGGATCCTTGACCACAGCCTCAATTTTTGTTTTCTCTGCTTGATACCACTGACCGAAATTCGTCTTAGGAACGAACACGACCTGCAAACGATGATCGTCGGCATTGATTTTCTTCTCGTAAAACACGACCACCCAATTTTCGCCAACACTGACTGGCTCTGGAAAAAACTGTCCTGGTTGCATATGCTGAATCATTTTTTCGTACCAAACTTCAGCGTCTTTTATGGTGTCTGAGTTCATGTACTGGGCGACTTTGGGATCTGCCGCCACTTTCGGAGCCTTGGCTTCTTGTGCGTTCTGGTTTTTTTTCTGAGAACCCCACATCATCCCATTTTTCAGAGACAAAGTTAGAACATCATAGGAAAGATTTCGCTCTTTTGCGAAAGCCTCGAGGCCTTTGCCTTTAGTGGGCTCTGCCATTTTGATGAACTCGTGCGCGCGATTCATGCTATCGCCTTGAACTCGTTGGTCCACCAAGAAAAAGTCATAGTAAATATGATGATCTGCTAGGTTCGGAAGGACAAAGGATCTTAAGAACGACTTTTCATCCTTGCCAAATACATCACGAATACGCTTTAGCATCTCAGGATCTTTCGAAGACTCTTCCATGCGTTTTTTTTCGGCTATTACTTCTTTTTCTGAAAACTCGATGCCGTAATTTCTGAGAATTTCGATATTGTAGGCACTTTTCATTAACTGAAAAAGTCCCATATCGCGTTTTTCTTCAGGGAAATAGATGCGTACGACTTGATCACGATAATGCGCATCTTTTTTGTAGATGATGGTTTTGCCAACGACAGCAACTTGGGGTTCGTACAAGAACCAGGCAATTCCGCCTGCCACGACCAATAACAGTACTATCGACCCAAGAATAAGTTTCTTATTCATTCCAGATTTAGAATCAGCTGTCACAACGCCCCCACTGATTCATTATTGTCCATTTTCTATTTTCGATTGTCCAGCTTGCTTCCGCCCCGACATTCGGGCGAGACCATTTCGAACGTATCCTTCACTTTGTCCCATTCTTCGGGTGTCATCGTCTTCTGAGACAATGCGTGCAGGCCTTTCGTCATTTCGGGTTTCATCAAATCGTTCACCATACGGCTGCGGTCAATTCTTGATTTGCCCGCAAAAACTTTCGAGACCACCAAAAGTCTGAAGTGGGTCTCGGAGTTTTTGGGAACAGAGTGCATATGGCTTTCATTCACAAGTTCATAGTACTCGGGATCAAAAGCCTTTTCGATATTTGCTCTCAGAGAAGCTTCAATTGGACCCATATTACTTTCTGTTAATTTTAGACTTTGCGTACTCAAGACCCATTTTTGCCATCATGAAAACGCCTTTTTCCTCGAGTTTCTTCTCGACTTCTTTAGCTTTACGAAGTCCAGCTGCAACTGTGATTTGCGCCAGAGGATGTCCTACAGGGATATTTTCAAAAGTTCCGTTATTCACCCATTCTTCGGCAACATTTTCTGCCACTTCAAAAGCTTTAGGCACTCGAGATCGGACAAGCTCGCTGTACGGAAACTCGATATGAATTTTCTTACGTTCGTCCTGGTTCGGATTGTGCTGACCGTAAGTGTCTTCCTCTGAAGGCGAAGCCTCTTGTGTGAAAGCCACGTCTTCGCTGGCGTCAACTGAAACAGCTTCTTCCGCAGAAATCACTTCGACCTCGATATCTTCGGGGCCATCTGTCGGTACGTCGGCCTCTGTTGTTTCAGATTCTTCGTGATGCTCTTCTTCTCTTCCCGGACGACGGCGGGTCTTTTTCTTTTTAGATTGGTATTCTTTAATTGTTGGCATAATAAACCTCTATAAGATTTCTAAAACTTCGCGAGTGACCAATTCATAATCTTCACGGGCGTTGGACTTTGTGTGATAAATCGTCTTCCCGGTCCCGATGGTGTTTTTCACCTCGGTGGAAGTTCTAATATAACTCTTCATCAACAAATCCTCAAAGGTGTCCATGCACTTCTGTAGAAGCTCATGGCTGACCTTCTCCCGTCCATCAAACTTTGTGAATAGAATCTTTTCTGTCAAGTTCAGGTCGAAATCTTTCTTGATTTCACGAAGTTCTTCGATGTGTTTTTCCAGTCCCATATAGGAAAATCTGTCAGGATTTACAGGTAAAATGACCAAATCCGACGCCACCGTCACTGCCGTGTTTGTGGCACTCAGGGCCGGCGCCGTATCAATCAAAATAAGATCATAGTTCTTTTGGATTTGTGACAAAGGCCCCTTCACTGATTGGGCCCAATTGCGGTTCGAGTTTAAAAGAACTCGGTCCAAAACAGAATTGTTCAGATTTGAAGGAATCAGGTCAATCTTGTCCGTTAAGTGAAGGACACAGTCTTCGATTTTGGCTTTTTTCTCGACGATATCAAGCCACACGGATTTCTCTTCGGCCTCATCAATTCCTACACCAAGGGCAAAAGTTAGATTCGCTTGTTGATCCATATCGACAAACAACACGCGAGCTCCTTCGCGAGCAGCACCAAGTCCAATGTTCAAAACAGAAGTAGTTTTGGCTACTCCGCCTTTGAGCATTTGTACGGACACGACTTTTTGAGGAAAACTATTTTTTGCACTCTTTGCCATGGGTCCTCCTTGAGATTCTTTAATATCCCAACTTGTGGACCCAGTGTTGTCAACTCTGTGACTGTTTTATTTCGATGTATTTTGAGTTTTGGCCTCAAGGCCTTTTAAAAAGCTAGAAACAAGGTCTTCACGTTCTTGTCCTGACACAGGACGCGCACCCATTGGATATTCTTTATAGAGCTTTTGCGCAATCTCGAGCAAGAATCTTGACGGTGCTACGGGACGAACCACGCCATGTCTTTTACGCTGCTGACAACGGGACATGACCAAGCGTTTTTTTGCTCTTGTAACACCCACGTAGAAAAGTCTGCGCTCTTCGTCGATGTCAGAACCCAAAGTTTTATGCGGCAGAAGGTCTTCTTCAAGACCTGCAAGAATCACCACTGGGAATTCCAAACCTTTGCTGGCGTGCAAAGTCATCAGCTGCATTTTGTTCTGCGCGCTGTCTTCTTCGTTCACGTCATCTCGAAGCATCATCGCATCAACGAAAGATTTGATGTTTTCAATGTCATAACTGCGACGACCCAAGTAAGCATCCAGAATACGGCCGACGATTTCAACGACCTGCCATTTCTTTTCAGCAACATTGGGGTCACCGGTAGCAGTGTAAATAAACTGTCGATAGCCCATCTCTTGCAAAATCTCGACGAAATGAGCACCGGGACTTGAACCCACTTTGTAATCCAAAATTTGCGATGGAAGGCTGTGGCAGAAGTTCAGCAACTGATCAATGGACTCGCCGGTTTTCTCTTGAACTTCGGCTTCGCGCCATTTTTGGCAGGCTTCCATGAAAGTCAGCTTATGTTCTCTTGAATACTCGGTGAGCTTCTCGATCGAAGTTTCACCAATCCCTCTCGGAGGCGTATTAATGATACGACGAAGAGAAACCTCGTTCGGCGCAAGCGACTGTTTGAGGTAAGCCATTACGTCTTTGACTTCTTTACGGTCAAAAATCGAAGTCCCACCCGTGATCGTATATGGAATATTCGCACGACGAAGGGAACTTTCGATCAAGCCACCTTGAGTATTGGAACGGTACAAAACCGCGAAATCTTTGTAGGTATAACCTTGGCGCATGAAGTGCTGCACTTCGCTGACGACAAAATCACACTCATCTTCTTCGCGCTCCAAGACGAAAACTTCCGGCAGTTCTCCGGTATTTTGAGCAGCTTCTGCTCTCAAAATCTTACCGTGGCGATTTTTGTTTTGTGCAATAGCCGCGTTCGCCACCGCCAAAATTTCAGAGCTAGAACGGTAGTTTCTTTCAAGTTTAATCACTTCGCAGCTTTTAAACTCTTTGGGGAAATTCAAAATATTTTTTACTTCAGCTCCGCGCCAGCCGTAAATCGACTGATCGTCATCGCCAACAACTGTCAGGTTGTTATGAGTTTTTACGATTTGATGAATGAGCTCCATCTGCAGACGATTGGTATCTTGGAACTCATCCACCATCACTTGCGTGAAAGCGGACTGGATCTTTTCAAGTGCTTCTGGGTGATTTCTGAAAAGCTCTAAGGGCTTAATCAAAAGACCTTCGAAGTCGACCACACCTAGTAGTTCTAATCTTTTATTAAATTTCGGAGTCAGCGCTTCGACCATTTCGTGGTATTCGTCAAAGGCTTCTGTCTTTTTCGCCATCCCGGTACGCTGATCGTTGATCATGTTCAGTAGCTTATCGACATCGAACTTGTCTTTGCCCGAGTTTTTTAAGTCCTTCATCAATTCCTTGATGATGGCAGTACAATCACTTTGATCGACAATTCCGAAGTAAGGACTCAGACCTGCTTGTTTGTGAAAACGGCGAAGAACTTGTAAACCGAAAGAGTGGAAGGTTCCTGCCCAAAGGCCCTTTTTCACCTGTGAACCCACTTTGTGGGACACACGATGCTTAAGCTCTTTGGCAGCCTTGTTGGTGAAGGTCAGAACACAGATCTCATCCGCTTTTGCCACTTTGTCGGCAATAAGGCGCCCTGTTCTAGAAACTAGAACTGTTGTCTTGCCAGAACCTGCCCCTGCTAAAATAAGCAAAGGGCCAAAATCGTGTTCTACGGCTTTGACCTGCTCGGGATTGAGACCTTTTGTCCAAACGCTCATTAACTATTCGCGATTGTGAACTAGATTGCGAACTTCATCAGAGAATACAACTTCAACCTTATCCTGATGAACACCACGAACGATGCCCACACCAAATTTTGGATGGTTGATTTTTTGATTCATAGCAAATTTGCCCTTGATGTTGTAAGAAACTTCTTTTGCGCTCTCTTGAGCGTTCAACAATGCTTCGTACTCAGCGTTGTGAGAAGATCTACGTGCACTCTCAGAGCCCGCACGAGCACGGCTAACCTTCGCAGCTCCTGTCGCGGAAGAGCCGGTTTTAGGCAAAGAGTAGGATTTTTGACTCGCGCAAACTTCACATTTGATTTTTGCGGTCTTAGAAGTCGTATGTGCCAGAACTGTATGGTAGCGATCTGCATTACACTTTTTGCAGAATGTAAAAAAAGACTTCGCGACTGGAGGCAATTGATTCACTGGCATCTTAATATCCCTTTGGTTTGTATATAGTTAGCGATTCGGTTAATTCTTTTTTAGCGATTTCCATGGCATTGAGATAGAAAGGACCTTCTTCGTTCTCAATTTTCTTTTGCAGATCGATCATGCTTTGTTCATTTTTAGGATCGATCTTGTGCTCACTTGGTCCGTAATTTTCTAGGAAGGCAAGGTCCTCTTCACGAGTGAAGAATTGCTCCCAGCACCCTGTATTTACTTGAGCACGATAGGTAATTGTTTTTGCATGAGAGTGCACCGGCGCGTATGAGCCAATCACTTCCAAATGTCCAAAGTGACTGTGAAGTTTCAATGCCGGACTTCCCCACTGGGTCATGCCCGAGCATTGCTCGACATTGGCATACCAAAGGCCGAAGGCCTTTGATAAAAAGCCCAAGCCATAGAACTGATGTTCTTTCGCAAGCAGTGAGTTCACAGAACAAAGATTGTGAGCAACCCACTCTCCACGATGCATCGTTGGAATAATAATAAATAATGAAAGCGGTACCCAGTCCATATCATCCAAGGATTTCGCCATGAAGGATTGACCAAGGCTGCTTTTCAGAAGCGGTGAACCTGTCGCCGGAAACTTTGCCGGATCCAAAATATCACGCACTTCTTTTTTCAATGCAGAAGGTTTCGCAGCGAAACCCGCAACAAAACCCGGCATCACTGCGCAGTCATAGAACACCCAACGAGGCATCGCCATATTGGATGGACCAAATGCACGCTCTTCAATCGAGTAAATACGATCCGCGAAATTGATTTCAGGAATATCGAGAGGATCTTTGTAAATCGGACTATGAGAAAACCAATCCAGCTTATGACGAGTCCCCGGATGTGCAATCTGATTTTCGGGACGCACAAACACATAAGGTCTGATATCCCCAGATTCCATCCAACTCGCTTTTTGTAAAAGTGGATTCAATTTCGCCATTATTCCTTACTTCCCGAGAGGATGGACCATGTCTTCAGGTCTTACTATCTTATCAAATTGTTCAGCAGTTAGCAGTCCTAACTTGACTGCTTCCTCTTTCAAAGTTGTGCCATTTTTGTGAGCTGTCTTCGCAATTTTGGCTGCGTTGTCATATCCAATGTGAGGGTTTAGAGCCGTCACAAGCATCAACGAGTTGTCCAAATGCTTCTTGATTTGTTGTTTATTAGCCTCAATACCAACCACACAATGGTCTGTGAAAGACTCACAAGCGTCAGCAATCAAACGGATAGAATTCAAAACGTTGAACACAATCACAGGTTTAAACACGTTCAACTCGAAGTGACCGTTAGAACCACCAACAGTCACCGCCACGTGATTCCCCATCACTTGAGCACAGACCATAGTCATAGCTTCAGACTGAGTCGGGTTCACTTTACCTGGCATGATTGAAGATCCTGGTTCGTTTTCTGGCAAGTTCAGTTCACCAATGCCACAACGAGGACCCGAGCCCAACAAACGAATGTCGTTTGCAACTTTCATCAAAGAAACAGCGATGGTGTTCAAAGCGCCGCTGACTTCCACCAAAGCATCATGAGACGCCAAAGCTTCAAATTTATTTTCAGCAGAAACGAATGGAATTTTTGTTTCAGCAGCAATGGCTTTCGCCGCTTCTTCTGGGAACTTGATGTGAGTGTTCAAACCAGTTCCAACCGCAGTTCCACCCAACGCTAGTTGATGCAAGTGAGGCAAAACGCTATTCACACGTTGAACAGAGTACTTCAACTGAGTTGCGTAACCAGAGAACTCTTGGCCCAAAGTAAGCGGAGTCGCATCCATCAAGTGAGTACGGCCGATTTTTACGATGTCTTTGAATTCATTTTGTTTTGCGTTCAGCGCGCCATGCAATTTTTCAAGCATCGGCAAAAGACGATTGTGAACTTGATCTGCAACCGCAATGTGCATCGCTGTTGGGAAAGTATCATTCGAAGATTGACCTTTGTTCACGTCATCATTCGGGTGAACTTCTTTGTTAGGAAGTTTAATTCCCTGCATGTCCATCGCGCGGTTCGCGATAACTTCGTTCGTGTTCATGTTGGTCTGAGTACCAGAACCTGTTTGCCATACAACGAGTGGGAAATGCTCATCCAATTTCCCAGAAATTACTTCGTCAGCCGCTTTTACGATGAACTCAGATTTTTTTGGATCCAAAAGACCCAATTTTGTATTTGTGAGAGCCGCGCACTTTTTCAAAACGCCCAAAGCTTTGATCATCTCACGAGGAAAACGGTCACCACCGATTTTGAAGTTTTCGCGGGAACGCTGAGTTTGAGCACCCCAGAATTTATCTGCAGGAACTTTTACTTCGCCCATGGTGTCTTTTTCAATTCTGTATTCCATTATGGTCTCCTCACTATTTTCTATTCACTTGACCGATCGTTGCCTGATCTGTTGGGTAAATTACTAATTCTTGAATATTCACATGTGATGGTCGCTGCACGCACCACAAGATGGTTTCTGCAATGTCTTTCGGAGTTAGCGGCGTCATCCCCTCGTACACCTTGTCGGCTTTTTCTTGATCGCCGAAACGAACCAAAGAGAATTCCGAATTCACCATACCAGGTTCAATATTTGTGACACGAATATTTGATCCAGCCAAATCCATGCGAAGACCTTCAGAGATCGCACGCACTGCAAACTTCGTCGCGCAGTACACAGCGCCACCCGGATAAACCAAGCGACCCGCAACAGAGCCAAGATTTACGATGTGACCTGATTTATTTTTCACCATGTAAGGAAGAACCGCACGAGTCAGGTACAAAAGACCTTTCACGTTGGTGTCGATCATCGCGTCCCAATCTGAAAGCTGAGCAGATTGAACTTTGTCAGAACCTTTCGCAAGGCCTGCGTTGTTCACAAGAACCGTCACGTTTTCAAGGCTTGAACCTTCAGCTTGAACGAAGTCATCGACTTGCGATTTCTTCGTGACATCCAATTGCACAGTTTTGAACTGTTGGTTTCTATCATTCTGTGAGGAAGATTTTACCAAGCGATCGCGAAGCTCTTTCAAGCGATCACTGCGACGGCCGATCAAAATCAAAGAAAAACCGGCCTGCGCCAGCTCCTCAGCCGTGGCCCAGCCGATCCCAGCCGTTGCCCCTGTAATGATGGCCCATTTTGATGTGGGATTTTTGTGCATTTTAGGTCTTTCCTTAGACAGAAGACCTTACAGTTTTTTCTGCTTGAAATCACTCTTACGAATCAATATAACGCACAATATCTTCTCGCGGAGGCCCTATGAAATACTGGCTGATGAAATCTGAACCCGACGTCTACTCGATGGACCACCTTGCCAAGGACAAAACGACCTGGTGGGAAGGGGTTCGCAACTACCAAGCCCGTAATTTTATGATGAAGGATATGACTGAGGGCGATTTGGTGCTGTTTTACCACTCCAACGCCGAGCCCCCTGGAGTTGCCGGGATCGCCAAGGTCTCTGCCGCGGCCCAGCCCGACAAATCCCAGTTTGACAAAAAGTCCGAGTATTTCGATGAAAAAGCCACTAAAGAGAAGCCTCAATGGTTCTGCGTCCAAGTGGAATATGTGCAAAAATTCAAAAACCTTGTATCCTTGGACAATCTTCGTGATGAGAAATCCTTAGCCGAGATGCTGGTTCTGAAGCGTGGGCAAAGGCTTTCCGTGCAACCTGTCGATAAAAAACACTTTGAGATTATCAAAAAACTTGGAGGACTGTAGTTGTCGTCTGACGTGCGTTTGCTTTTAGCTCCGATGGAAGGTGTCGTGGATTGGGTTATGCGCGACACCCTTTCACAAATTGGCGGGATCGACCAATTTGTGACCGAGTTTTTGCGCGTGACAAACGTGCTGCACTCGGAAGTCGTGTTCTATCGCAACTGCCCCGAGCTTAAAACGGGCTCTCGCACCAGAAATGGCACTCCGATTTTTGTACAGCTTTTGGGTGGCCAAGCAGAGCCTTTGGCCATGAACGCCGCCCGTGCTGTGAAGCTCGGAGCATTGGGTGTTGATTTGAATTTCGGCTGCCCGGCTAAAACCGTAAATCGTCACGATGGTGGCGCAAGCTTGTTAAAATCCTGTGATCGCCTTTACGACATCGTGAAAACCGTGCGGGCCGCAGTTCCTGCCGAAGTTCCCGTGACTGCAAAAATCCGTTTAGGCTTTGAAGATCGCAGTGCCTGCATTGAAAACGCAAAAGCCATCGAAGAAGCTGGTGCTACATGGCTGACGGTCCACTGCCGAACCAAAACCGATGGTTACAAACCACCCGCTTATTGGGAGTGGATCCCGCGCATCCGCGAAGTTTGCAAATTACCGATTATCGCTAACGGCGAAATCTGGAATGTCGCTGATTTCCATCGCTGCCGAGAAGCGACTGGCAGCACCGATTTTATGATCGGTCGTGGCGCCATGAGCAATCCGTATATCTTTAAGCAAATCCGCGAAAGCTTGGCCCAAAGCAACGTTACCGAAGCCCATTGGCAAAATACACGCGGTTTGCTGCCAGGCTTCTTTGAAGCGAGTACTTTTCATATTAACGAGTATTTTGCCGTCAGCCGCACTAAGCAGTGGTTAAAAGCCTTATCGCTTAAGAGCCCCGAGGCCAAAGAGGTTTTTGATCAGATCAAAGTGCTACGCAAGCCGCTGGAATTCCGCAGCCAACTGGAAAATTTTTGTTCGTAGTGCTATAATAGTTAAATATTTCTAAATGAGGTGAACTATGGAAAATCAAACAGCAAAAGTGGTCATCTACACAAAAGATCCATGCCCTTACTGCGTGCGCGCTATTAATTTCTTTAACGAATACGGTGTGAAGTTCGAAGAGATTGATTTGTCTGACAAGCCTGAAGAAATCGATCGCATTAAAAACGAGACCGGCTGGAGAACCGTGCCTATCATCATGATCAACGGAAAACTGATCGGTGGTTACAGCGACATGAAAGCGCTTCACGACGAAGGCAAATTCGAACCACTTTTGAAATCCTAGTCGGCGTTTCTTATTTTTACTGACGAAGCTCTGTGTGAGAACACATTTCAATCGGAGCTTCGAAGAACTCTTTCACTAAAACCTGCAACTCTTGCAGGTTTTTTGCTTTGGCGCAGATGCCAACTAACGACTGACCAAAATCCAACCACACCTCTGTAGTACGCACATAAAAACGGATTTTTCTCATCGCAAGATCTTCGCGGAAATAGCGACCACAATATTCAATCAGTTGTAGAAGTGCACGGCCATACTCGGCACCCTCTTCACGCGGTCCTTGCGGTGCGCGCTGTCCTTCGCGGCCTTGTGGTGGTTCAAAACCCATCATCTCGCCAAATTGCCACATCATCCATGGACGTGCGGCAAGCGCGCGCCCTGCCATCGCCATATCACAACCGGTTTCAGTCAGCATATTCATCGCGTCTTCCGCGGTTTGAATATCACCGTTCCCAATCAATGGTAAACTTGTGACTTCGCGAAGATTGCGGATTTGGCTCCAGTCTGCAAAGCCACGACGTTTTTGTGCAGCCGTGCGCGGATGCAGGCAAAGCCAGCTAGCGCCGGCGTTCTCGATACCTTTTACGAAATTATGTAAGTACGAAAAGTCAGATTCATTCGCATAAGGCGAAATGATTTCCGATGCGTCCGTCAAAGTTTCGACTTTCTTACCGGGTTGAGGTGCCGCACGCAGCTTCACTGATACAGGCACTGTGGAATTTTTGACGGTCATTTCGACAACACGAGCGGCATAATCAGGATCGCCCATCAAAGCCACACCATAGTTGTGCTTCAAAGCTTTTTGCACGGGGCATCCCATGTTGATGTCGATGCCTTCGGCTCCCCACTCGTGAATCAATTTTTTGACGCTGTCACTGATAGGCTTTTCTTCGTTGCCAAGAATTTGTGGGACAAGTTCGGTTTCGAAAGTCTCGCGCAAAGTTTCAGGAGTGGTCGTAAGGTCTTCGCCAGGAATACGGCGTGAATTTAACATTTCAGTGGGCCAAATAGTCTTGGCATTGGCAGGCATGTACTCGCGCACGACTAAACGTAAAGCCACGTGCGAAAGCCCCACCATCGGCGCTAAACAAAGCGGAAAGTTAATATCAGAATTTAGAATAGGCCGCTCAAGCCCCACGCGCTTTTGCATGGCAAAGGTTTACAGCCTTTGCCCTCGGAAATCCAGTAAAGCCCCCGCTTTTGTTCGATTTTCCCTCTTAAAGCCACCAAATCCAGGTGGCCCTATCGGGGTTTTATTTATTCAAGCGGTTCTTTACGAGATCATCGACGACTGCTGGGTCTGCCAGGGTTGAGATATCACCTAAAGCTTCTGGTTGGTTTTCAGCAAGCTTTCTTAGGATTCGACGCATGATCTTGCCTGAACGGGTTTTTGGCAGGCCTGGTGCCCACTGCAAAAGATCAGGAACTGCGATCCCGCCGATTTCGTCACGCACCCATTGTACTAATTCTTTTTTAAGTTGATCCGTGCTTTGCACTCCGGTTTTTAAGGTCACAAAGGCATAAATACCTGTGCCTTTGATATCATGCGGATAACCGACGACAGCTGCTTCTGAAACCGCAGCGTGAGCCACCAAGGCACTTTCGATCTCGGCAGTTCCCAAGCGATGCCCCGATACATTCAAGACATCATCCACACGGCCTGTGATCCAGTAATAACCATCTTTATCGCGACGGCAACCATCGCCTGTAAAGTAGTAACCTTTGTAAGCTGAAAAATAAGTTTCTTCGAAACGCTTGTGGTCTTTGTAAACCGTGCGCATTTGCCCAGGCCATGAATCTTCGATGGCAAGAACACCTTCAGTGGCACCGTCAGCTTGGCGTTGACCTTCCGGTGTAAGCACCACAGGTTTGATTCCAAAGAATGGCAATGTTGCCGAGCCCGGTTTTAAATCAAAAGCGCCTGGTAACGGAGAAATCAAAATCCCGCCCGTTTCTGTTTGCCACCAAGTATCGACGATTGGGCAGCGCTCATCGCCGACCACTTTGTAATACCAAAGCCATGCTTCGGGATTGATGGGTTCACCTACTGAGCCAAGCACTCGCAAAGATTTACGCGAACATTTTTTTACAGGCGCTTCCCCTTCACGCATCAGTGCACGAATCGCTGTTGGTGCCGTGTAGAAAATTGTGACTTGGTGTTTGTCGATGACTTCCCAGAATCGAGAATAGCTTGGATAGTGCGGAACTCCTTCAAACATCAACGAGGTCGCGCCATTCGCAAGCGGTCCATAGACCAAATAGCTATGCCCTGTCACCCAACCGACATCGGCTGTACACCAGTAAATATCGTTTTCTTGCAAATCAAAAACATACTCGTGAGTCATACTTGCATAAAGAAGATAGCCACCCGTTGTATGAAGCACGCCCTTTGGTTTTCCCGTAGAGCCTGAAGTGTAAAGTAGAAATAACGGATCTTCGGCGTTCATTTTTTCTGGTTCACACTCGGTATTCACTTTTGGAAGTTCGTCGTGATACCAAATGTCGCGACCTTCAACGAAGCCCACGGTGTTTCCTGTGTGACGAACCATCAAAACTTTACGCACATTCGGAGTGCGCTTCAAAGCTTGGTCGACATTTTTCTTTAGTGGAATTGTTTTACTGCCACGAAGTCCTTCGTCAGCGGTAATTACAAAATCAGAATCACAATCTAAAATTCGATCCGCAATAGAATCTGGAGCAAAGCCGCCGAAAATTACCGAGTGCATAGCGCCAATACGCGTACACGCAAGCATCGCGTAGGCTGCTTCTAAAATCATCGGCATATAGATGGTGACTCGGTCACCGCGTTTTACGCCGTTACGTTTTAGAACATTCGCAAACTTACAGACATTTTCGTGAAGTTCCTTATAGGTCACTTTTTGCGAAGGCACGTTCGGGTCATCAGATTCCCAGATGAGTGCCACTTTGTTCGCACGTTTTGGCAGATGGCGGTCGATACAGTTGTAAGAAACGTTCAGTTCCCCACCCTCGAACCACTTGATGCTGACTGGTGATTTGTAAGAGACCTCTTTGACCTTATTCCATTTTTTAAACCAGTGAAGACGCTCGGCTTGGCCTGCCCAGAATTTTTCTGGATCGCGAATGGACTCGTCGTACATCGCTTTGTATTTGGCTTTGTCGATCAGGGATTTTTTTGCAAACTCTGGTTTAACCGGAATGATGACGTCTTCACTCATGGGGCCCTCGTTCGTGCGTCAGCCCTTAAAAGCAAAAAGGCTGAGAGATTTATAAAAATTCTCCCAGCCTTCGAATGTAGAAACAAGTATTTTAAGTCGAACTCTTAGTTGACGTCTTTATAATCTGCGTCGATTACGTCGTCGCCATCTTTAGTTTCGCCTTCAGCTCCTGCTCCGCCCGAGCCGCCGTTACCGCCGCCGCCAGAACCGTCACCGCCAGGTTGTCCGCCTTGCTTTTTGTAAAGCTCAGAAGACAACTTGTGAGTCACAGCTTGAAGTTTATCGAACGCTGCTTTCAACTCTGTTGCTGGAGCAGATTTGTTCTCGAGAACTTTCTTTGCTTCAGCAATGGCGTCGTTGGCAGATTTCACTTCAGCCTCAGGGATTTGTGCGCCTGAGTCTTTGATCACTTTTTCTGTTTGGTAAATCAAGTTATCCAAGTTGTTGTGAGCTTGAACCGCTTCCGCTTTTTGTTTATCGGCGTCAGCTGCCAATTCTGCTTCACGAACTGCTTTTTTAACTTCTTCTTCACTCAAACCAGATTGAGCCGTGATCTTGATTTGTTGCTGCTTGCCAGAAGACAAGTCTTTTGCAGACACGCTCAAGATACCGTTCGCATCAATATCGAAAGTCACTTCAACTTGAGGAACGCCACGTGGAGCTGGTGGAATGCCCGCAAGCTCAAAGCGTCCTAGAGTTTTGTTGTCTGTCGACATCTTACGCTCGCCCTGAAGCACGTGGATATCAACCGCTGGTTGATTGTCCGCTGCTGTCGAGAAGACTTGAGTCTTCTTCGTAGGGATCGCAGTATTTCTTTCGATCAAGGCAGTCATTACACCACCCAAAGTTTCAATTCCTAGAGACAATGGAGTTACGTCAAGCAACAACACGTCTTTCACGTCACCGGCAAGAACGCCCCCTTGAACAGCGGCACCAACTGCAACAACCTCATCTGGGTTCACAGTGCGGTTTGGTTCTTTACCGAAGAAGTCTTTAACAGCTTTTTGGATCGCAGGAATACGAGTCGAACCACCCACAAGAACGACTTCGTCGATCTCAGAGGCTTTAAGGCCTGCGTCTTCCAAAGCTTTACGGCAAGGCTCCATAGAGCGTTTTACCAAGGCTTCTGTCATTTGTTCGAACTTCGCGCGAGAAAGTCTCATTTGCAAATGCTTAGGACCTGATTGGTCTGCCGTGATGAACGGAAGATTGATCTCAGTGTCTTGAGCAGAAGAAAGTTCGATCTTTGCTTTCTCAGCCGCTTCTTTCAAACGTTGCAAAGCCATCTTGTCGTTTTTCAAATCAATTGCTTGATCCTTTTTGAACTCAGTGATGAGCCACTCAAGAATCACTGTATCGAAGTTATCACCACCTAAGTGCGTGTCCCCGTTCGTAGAACGAACTTCAACAACACCGTCACCCACTTCAAGGATAGAGATATCGAAAGTACCGCCCCCGAAGTCATAGATAACGATTTTTTCGTCTTTCTTTTTATCCAAGCCGTATGCAAGAGCTGCAGCGGTTGGTTCGTTGATGATACGTTTTACTTCAAGACCCGCGATACGACCGGCATCTTTTGTCGCCTGTCTTTGAGAGTCATTGAAATAAGCAGGAACTGTAATAACAGCTTCTGTTACCGGTTCGCCCAAATAGTCTTCAGCAACTTTTTTAAGTTTTGCCAAAACAGCTGCGCCGATTTCTTCTGGAGAAGCTTGTTTTCCGTTTGTAAGTTTGAATGCACAGTCATTGCCTTTAGCAACAACAGTGTACGGAACCAATTTGATTTCTTCAGAGATTTCTTCGAATCTGCGACCGATGAAACGTTTCGCAGAATAGATTGTATTTTCAGGATTGGTCACAGCCTGACGTTTTGCGATTTGGCCCACAAGACGTTCGCCGTCTTTTGTGAAAGCCACCACAGAAGGAGTCGTGCGTGCGCCCTCTTCGTTAACTAGGACTTTCGGTTCGCCACCTTCCATGATCGCCACGCAAGAGTTGGTCGTCCCTAAGTCGATACCAATAATTTTTCCCATTTTTCGCTCCTTAATAAAAACCTAAACTTAACTAACACTTAAAACATGAGTCGGCTTTAAAAACCGTCAAGGTCCCCGGGGTCTTTTTTAGCTATTTTTTCCTGCCAAAAATCCCGCCCTCGCCTTTAACGTCGATACCCTTTAATTTTGCCAATTCGCGTAAGAGTTTTTCTTCTTCTTTTGAGATTTTTTCGGGAAATTCGACCTCTAAAGTGCAATAGAGATCTCCGCGGCGTTGGCCTCGTAATGACGGCAGACCTTGGCCTGAAAGCTTCAAAGTCTTGCCATTTGGCGTCCCCTTAGGAACGTCCAGAGTGACCTCTTCAGCCAGTGTCTCAACATCGATCTCGGCCCCTAATAGCAATTGCAGGTAGGATACGGAAACTGAGGTATGAAGGTCGTCCCCTTCGCGTTCGAAATGATCGTGATCTTTAACGCGAATTTCGACGTATAGGTCACCCGCAGGGCCACCGTTAAAGCCGCCTTCGCCTTCGTTGCCGACGCGCAAACGAGTGCCGGTGTCGACTCCTGGAGGAATATTGATGCGAATTTTGCGATGTTCAGGAACGCGGCCTTTGCCCTTACAAGGTTTGCATGGATTTTTGATCATGCTGCCTTCACCACGGCAAGTTGGGCACGTTGAAGCAACGCTAAAGAATCCTTGTGAACGTACGACTTGGCCCGAGCCACCGCATGTTGGGCAACTGACGGGGCTAGAGCCTTTTTCAGCGCCACTGCCTTTACACTCGCCGCAAGATTCGTCGGTGTCGAACTCGATATCTTTTTCGAGTCCATTTAAAACGTCTTTCAGGGAAATCTCAGTGACGTAACGAAGGTCGGCTCCGCGACGTGGTTCGTGACGAGAGCGACGTGAACGTTGACCGCCGCCTCCGAAGAAGTCGCCGAAAATATCACCGAAGTTTGCAAAAATATCTTCGACATCTTGGTAACCGCGACCGCCACCCATGCCGCCACTGAAGGCTGCATGACCGAAGCGATCATACTGCGCGCGTTTTTGAGCATCACTCAAAACTTCGTAGGCGCCAGCGGCTTCTTTGAATTTTTCTTCGGCCTCGGGATTGCCAGGATTTTTATCGGGATGAAATTGCATCGCCAATTTGCGATAGGCTTTTTTGATAGTGTCGGCATCGGCGTCTTTCGCCACACCCAAAATCTCGTAGTAATCCCTTTGACTCGCCATATAATATCCCGGTTACGATTTCGTATTCAGGGAATATGAAGCTTTTTTACAGGGAGTCAAGCAGGTGCACGAAAAGACGAGGGATTACCCCATGTAACGCGGGGCTTCGCCGATAGGAAACGTTGGCTGCCACTATCGCGGCGGTGACGAGACTTAATTTTGCGAAAGTTCGTAGGCAATTTTGATCGTGCGACCGTCAGAGATGTGTCCTTTGACGAGAACGAACGCCCCTGGCGGAAACTCCCAAGTTTCATCACCGGGCACAAGATTCTGAGGCTGCGGAAGAATCTGGTACAAACTCGGATCAGCCCCTTTCCGCCGCGCAATCACAGGCCGCCAAACATCCAACTGCTCGTTAGTGAGCCGCACGTAAATGGTTTGGGTGTTACCCCAATTGTTGAGTTTTTCTAGGAGGGATTTGATGAAGTTCACTAAAGCCAACCCAATTATTTAATTTTCCGGATAAGACGAATGCCACATTTTCCAAGAATCCAACGCGCAAAAAAGTCCGGACGCCTCAGTGAAGGAATATCCCTCTCCAAAGGGTTCTTCAAATAAAAGGAAATGTTTTTAACAACTTCTTCAACTAGGTCTGCCCGGTCGTTAGGATTCCAATTCTCGAAACGTCGATATAGATTCGGACCAATAATATCCACCTGAGAGGGAAAACAAGATACCTTTAGATCACCAATAGAAATCTCAATTTCAGACTTATCTTCGTCATTGATCTCCGTGACCAACTTTTCTTCGTTGGCCCATTTAGAAAATACTTGCAAAAATAAAGTCTGAAATTGTGTCATGTATACCCTACTTAAGAAAAGTGGCAGGTCCTATTTCTTGTTGCAGTGTTTCCGTAAAAAGGGCCTGGCACCGAATTTCAAAACTAGTAGCTATATCTTTCTTGAGACAGCTAATGTTGCAAAGATAAGAGCCTCTTCAAAAATCCTTTCTCTTGTATAAGAGCTCTCGGTAGAGCCCTCGTGAGAATCTGCAAATCGGAGCTCAAAACACGAAATACCTGGAATCGAGGCCTCTAGCTTCTTAAATAAAACATTCGTGTATGAAGTCACAACTCGAAATTTTTGTTTGGAGGTTGTAAAATTTTTTTCGACCGGAGTCAGCAAATCCATGTTCGCTTTACCTGAGAATAGCAAGTTAAAGTTTTCTGGTTGTTTTTGATCAAAAGAAACCACTAAAAAGAACGTATCTTGGTTCAAATTTTTTAAATTCTCCCTAACATACTTAGCAAGGTCATCGATACACAGATTTTCATTTTTTTCAGACAATGTTAAATCGCTTAGGTCACCGGCTACAGCTTTGGCGCATTCCACATTTTTCGGGCGAAATATGGGTAAGCCCCAATCCGTGAATATGAAATCGGACCTTTTACTCAAGTCATTGACGAAAACCACTCCTCTGAAACCAATCTCCGTATTATTGGAGAAATCAACCGAATCAAAATTATTAGCTTTATCTTTTGTCATGCCTATTGTCCTTCTACACAACGTTTGTAAGCATCTGCATAACATTTAAATTTTTCATCAGAGTTTCTCTTTTGTGCTTCGCAAAGCGCCTTTGCCGCATCATATCCTTCTGGGCAATTGGGCTTAGGTGGGCCCCCCACCACTGCATCAATGATTTCGTTAACTGCTCCAACGATCTTAGGCACATTTGCACAAAGATATGCAGCTCCGATGCCGATAGCAATATCTCCTATTGGAATAACTATACCTACGGCATATTTTCCACTAGGATCAATGAAGTTTACTGGATTTTGAAGAACGTAGCCAAACAAATTCGTATCACCGCCTCCAAACAAAATCGGGTCCTTTGCTGTCCAACGGCCTATCTCAGGGGCATAATCACGAACTCCAAATCTCACGAGAGCCGTGTCCGTATCATACAATCCACCCGCGAAGCCGAATGGCAATAAGCCTGGGTTCGTGTTCGCTGTTACACGGCCGTATTCGTCGTGGTCCATGCGACCTGCGATGGTGCCGTCGCTTACCTTTACTACCAATCTTGGAGAGCCCAATTGGTCTGAGATGATGCGATAGTCGTCAGATCCCATGATCATGTAGTCTGGGATATTGCTTTTTGAGCCGTACACGAACCGTTTTGTGATGTTACCAGAGCTATCCACTTCGGCCGCGATTCTGGTTTGATCCATGTAGATCCAACGTTTTTGCACCACTCCGTTCTTGAGTTTACCGACGCGACGATTAAGACCATCGATCTCGTACGTGAACACATCCGCGTTTGGCATAGTCACACTTGTCAGGTTCCCAAACACATCATAAGTGTAGCTGGTTGTTGTGCTTGTCAATGTGTGGGTTTTGCTCGTGAGGTCTCCATTTGCGTTGTACGTGAACGTCAACTGATTGTATGCCGTCATACGGTCTTGAGCATCGTAAGTGGCCGTCGTTGTTATGCCACCGATCGTGCCCCCATCTCTGTTTGAGTTGTCGTCATAATCATAAGTCGCAACTGTCGAGCTGTTCTTATTGGTTTGAGTCAGACGTCCCGCACTGTCGAAGGTGTAATCATAGTCATCGGTCGTGCTATTCATGGTCTGAGTTTTACCATTGATGCGACCCATGCCATCTCTTGCAAGATCTAAATCATAGATCACGGTCGTACCGTACTTCGCTTTGTAGTTCGTCACTTCTCCGAACGAGTTGTATGTGTACTCGTCTGTTACAATGTTCGGACTTGAGCCAATGCTTGTTCCATTGAGAAGAGCACTTGGTGTGGAGTATGCGAGGGTTAAGTCGCCAGCTCCGGTGAGGTATTCGTCATTGTCGTAGGTGTAGTAGATTTGATCGTATTGAGTGCTTGTAGAAACAGTGTCATCATTCACGGTTCCGTTTGAAGCAAGTGCCCTGACATACCCATTATTAAAGGTATAAGAGCTATCAGAGACACTATACTGAGTAGGAATTGTACCCGCATAGTACATATTAGTGCTAATACCAGTTGGAGCTGCAATCGTCCCTGGCAGCCCATTTCCATTGTTCATCCAAACCGTATATGTCCCCGCTGGCGCTACGATACTCTCGAGAGCCCCAGTCGTTGCATTATAAGTGTACTCAATAGAGTCGCCATTCGGCTTGTTGATTTCAACAAGCTGTTTGTCGTCATTATAAGAATAAGTCGTATTTACAACCGAAACTCCAGAAAGCGTCGGAGGCTCATATGTGTTAGGAAGTTCGTTTGCATTCAAACCAAAGCTATGAATGGTTCGACCTGGCGGTGTTATGCCAGAGACATTTCCGTTAGCATCATAAGAGTACGTGATCGTACGTAGATCAGGAAATATCTTCGTCGCCACTCTGCCTGCACTGTCATAAGTAAAGGCCGTAGTTTGACTAAGAGGATTCGTGATGGAGCTCAAAAAGCCTGTAGTTGAATTGTAAGCTAATGTAGTCTCACGTGCATCTTGCTCAATTTTGGTCAGGTTTTCATTGGTATAGGTGAATTCAACAGGATGTAAATTTCCGCGCTTTTGGGAAACTATACGCTCATAACTGTCAATAACTGTCTCACTTGTCTTTCCAAGCGCTGTATACTTGCTAAAAGTTTTGGTTGTTGGGTCATAGTCAGTCGTAACATTGAAGCTATTCTTCGTAGAATTGATAGAGTAGGTATCAATTGAAAACGGATCATCAGGATCGGTTAACGTGATAGATTGCGAATTGGTAAAGTAATAATAAGCAGAACCATATCCATATGTTTTTTGCGTTGGAAAAATACTCATCGCTCCAAATCGGGCATCATCTTGGTATGAGTTACTGACCGAGATGCCTCGAGCCGAACTACTATCACTCGAATAAATTCCACTTCTAGATGCAGTGAATGTCTCTTGAGAGGTATTCGGCAATGTTATTGTGCTCGATTGAGTCGTCATGTCTCCATTTGTTTGAACAATTGTTTCTCTTCCCATTGGAGTCTCACGCTTGACGTCCGCAGTATAGCCATTGCCGGTTCTTGCAACTAGATCAAAAAAATACCCTCCGGAATGCGCATCAGTAATCAATCCGCCAGCGCTATCATAGGTGAATGTGCTAACTTGACCTTGAGGTTTCGTAAAAGTACTCAGCAAACCGCCCGTACCAGAATAAGTCATTTCGTATGTTTCACTATTTGGATTTTCAGCAGATTCCAAATATCCATTCGAATCCAACGAAACAGTTGTTGTATGTCCCTTAGGCGTATCAATCGAAACCAAATCCCCACTAAAATTCCTATTAAAAGTAGTGGTTCTGCTAAATGGTTCCGAAATTGACGAAAGTCTTCCCTGCCCATCATATGAAAAGCTATAGATAGTAGTTCCGAGCAAGCCAGTTTTTATGGCAACAACTTTTCCCGTTGAATCAAAATCATAAACTAGCGACGCATCTTCTTCGGCAACTCGCTTGCCTCCTCCAGAGAGAGCAACTGCAACTACGCTTCTGACAGTTCCGTCTCCTTTATACAACTTGTTCGAAACAGAATCATAAAATGCGTAAATGCTTGGCAACCAACCACCAAGACCAATCAACTTCGACTTGAAGGATCCCAAATGTACTTCACTCGAAATAGGAATTGAAATACTTGGACGATTCTCTGTCACCGTTACTACAAAGTGTTTACCGCCAAGAGTCGGATTTGAAGATCCATCCAGACCGTTCCAAACATACGTATGTGCCACGTTAGGTTGATTATTTGTATAGTTAGTAGTTTGAACTGTTACACCACCACTCTTTACCACTACATCGAATGACACAATATTGTCTCGCGGAGGATCGTCAGCAATCGGCACAGTTAATGTGTAGTCACCAGCGCGGCCTTGAACCCAATTAGAGAAATAGCTTAGCTCAAAGCTTGCGCCAACAATCGGAATTCGCTCTCCGACTATTCGTGTTTCAGCATGCACGATCGAACCACATACTATTTTTGGTTTTTTAACATCTGGGATTTGTTTTTGTGAAATAGGACTGGTTCCACAAAAGCTTATATTGTACCCTTGCTCCCCTACGTAATCACCCGTTAAACATGATTTAAACGTGCAAAGAGCCATGGGGTTTCCGTTGGAATTAGTTGTATAACTATAAACCCCATAAACGCCGCCACTACATCCCGCATGGCATGCGTTTTGAAAATTCAATACGTTATACTCAATCCACTCTTCGCAAGTTGTTTGAGCAAAACTTATTTCAGAAAATAATATTAATATAAATCCTAAGACTAACTTCTTCATAACCAATCTCTCCTTACACAACTCGATGATTCTTCCAAAAACGAGAGTGTTTGGTAAAGACTAGTAATGTAAACTAGACTTATTTATAAACGAAACCAGCAAATTTAATTTTACAAATTGAATTTGATATTCGAAAAGATGTGATCGAACTAATTTCTGAAGATATTTGCGATATAGGTGGCGCAGCACTTCGTAGATAGAAATTTAGATTATAAAAAAACTAATTTGGCATGTGAGGAGTCGAACCCGAACGAATATTCGCCAGCTTCTCTTCTAAGCGCTTGATGATCGCCGGATCAACTTCCGTCTTAATCATCTCTTGCAGAATTGCCTCGGCCGCCGCACGCTCGTTGGACTCATTATAGAGACCGCCCGCCAATGAGAATACCCACTGAGGAGCTCCATTTCTTCCGGCTTTTACGAATAGATCCGCAGCCTTCTTTTTGTCCTTCACTTCATAAAGGTAGTGGTAGGCCGCTCGATAAAGGATTTTCCAATCCGTCGGGAACTGTTCAACGCCCTTATCAAAAATACGGGCAGCCCCTTCAACATCCGAAACCATTACGCTTAAAGCAATGGCTCCTGTCGCGTAAGGCATGCGAAACTTTGGAGACAAATCAGTAATGGAATTTAGCATGCGATAGAGCCACCCCTTGCCAACACAAAGATTTTTCCCTATCTGATGATCGCAATAGTCAAAATCCTGAATGGCTCGAACCCAAAAAAAGTCAGCTGTCACGTCTTTGTGACCAAATGTGAAGTGTTCAATTCCAGCTGGGGGAGCCAAAAGATCTCGTGGTTTTTCCAATAAACCTTTACTTGCGTAGATTTGCGAATAAATAACTAGAAAAAAAGAAAAAAACCCAAGCAAAATAAAGCTTGGGTTTTCCGATTTAGAAAAAATCTGTTTCATACGTTAAGAAATACCAGAATCAAACTTTAAGGGATACCAGAAACCGTATTTCTCATAACCTTCACCTGATCCATTGTCCAGGTGTCCGTAGTTCCAATTGAATGGATAACTGCAGTTGCGGAAGCAGTAAACGTAGTTGCTGCAGTCAATGATGCTGGCAAAGGTGGAGGAGGAGCTGCTGTTGCTCCATTCAGAATTGCGCAGTTTCTCTGATTCGCCAAAACTACCACACCACCTGGATCGCAAAATGCCAAAGTGTTCGTAAGTAGCTGAGAGCCTACAAGAGTATTATTGTAACCATTGGCAGGCAAAGCAACAGTTCCGCCAGTGAAACCAACGTTATATCTTAATAGACCTTCCGGCGAATAACCAACTGCACCGAATCTATTGTCATAGATCGTATACTCAGCATAGAAAGCTTTCTCTGCAGTATACAGAGATGACAACTGAGTCTTAGCCTCAGATTGACGAGCTTTCGCCATGTATTTGCCGATTGATGGAATGGCAAGAGATGCCAAGATACCAATGATCGCTACAACGACCATCAATTCTACCAGCGAGAAACCCGCCTGGCTTTTTCTACTAGTTACGTTCATTAGAAACCCCCCAAGGTTTTTTGTACTTATTAGGTTAAATATCAGTGAAATTCTAAATATGTGTCACTTTAAAATGGTGCCAAAAGGTCCCTCTCAAAGCAAGATCCCTTCTCAAAACAAGACATTCATTCTATAATAATTTAATATCGGTTGAGCTAAGTCTCACTGAGGACAATTTGCAACAAGCAGCAATCCTGGACTTTAGATATGTTATCAAGGATTTACGAGGGGTTCCTAATGACGCTAGTAAACGGGCCAAACAATAACACCCCAAAAAATGTACCCCACACGTCCTCGCCTGAGGGTGATACATCGATACAGACAATTCCTCGAGTAGAAACTCCGAAGATGTATAAAGTAATTCTACTTAATGATGACTATACTCCGATGGAATTCGTAGTGCTCATTCTTCGTCGCTTCTTTGGAAAGAACGAAGATGAAGCCACCAAAGTAATGCTGGACGTCCATAAAAAAGGTTCCGGCGTCGCAGGAGTTTTCACGCTCGAAGTCGCTGAAATGAAAGTCATGCAAGTAAATCAGTATTCGCAAATGAACGAACACCCGCTGAAAAGCACGTTAGAAGAGGAGTAATATATGATGACACGTGAATTAGAACGTCGCCTCTCTGTCGCAACGGAAATCGCCAAGAAATCCTACCACGAGTTCGTTACTCTCGAGCACATCTTGCTTGCTCTGACCGAGTCTCCGTTCATGGTTGAGATTCTTCAAGCTTGCAGCATCAACGTGCAAGAACTGAAAGCGGACCTCAAAGATTATCTCAAAAAAACAGTTCCTAAGATCACCCAAGAACAACTCGACTCTTACGGTGGTTACGAGAGCTGGACCCCCGAGTTCACCCTTGCCTGCCACCGCCTTATTCAGCGTGCAGCCATTCAGGTGAAAAGCTCGGGCCGTAATCAGATCAACGAAGGCAGTCTTCTTGTTGCTCTTTTTTACGAGCAAGACTCTCACGCGGTCTACGCCTTAGCACAACAAGGGCTTAGCCAGTTTGATGTGATCAACTATCTTTCTCACGGCGTCGCAAAAGATGTCAGTGGTACTGCGGATGAGTCTTCGACTCCTGCTCCACGCATGGATATCGACGGTCAGCCGATGGATGAAAGCAAAAACAATCCTCTGGAAAGTTTCTGCACCAATCTAAACGAAAAAGCCAAAGCCGGAAAAATCGATCCTTTGGTGGGCCGCGAAGATGTGATCGAACGTTGCGTGCAGGTCCTATCGCGCCGTACAAAAAACAATCCTCTACTTATTGGCGAACCGGGCGTTGGTAAAACTGCCATCGCCGAAGGTCTAGCTGCCAAGATCGTAAATGGCGAAGTTCCTGAAAAACTGAAAACTGCAATCATCTACTCGCTCGATATCGGGACACTTCTAGCTGGAACAAAATTCCGCGGAGATTTCGAAGGGCGCTTAAAAGCAGTCATCAAAGAAATCGAAAAACGCCCGCACGCGATTCTTTTTATCGACGAAATTCACAATATCGTCGGTGCAGGTGCGACCAGCGGTGGATCTTTGGACGCTTCCAATCTTTTAAAGCCTGCTCTTGCAAGTGGCGACATTAGTTGTATTGGCTCTACCACTCACAGCGAATATCGTCAGTACTTTGAAAAAGATCGCGCTTTGAATCGTCGTTTCCAAAGAATCGATGTGAACGAGCCCACTCCTGCAGATTGTGTTGCTATCCTTAAAGGCCTTCGCAAATCTTACGAAGAGTTTCATAATGTGAAATACACAGATGAAGCTCTGAAAGCTTGCGTAGATCTTTCAATCAAACATCTGCACGGGAAATTACTACCAGATAAAGCCATCGACGTGATGGATGAGTCCGGTGCTTACTTCCGCTTGCGCAACCTTGGCCAAGAAAAAGTCATCATCGACATTCCTGCCATCGAGGAAGTTATTGCGAAGATGACAGGGCTTCCAATTGCCAGCATTTCTTCAAATGAAAAAATGCAGCTGCGGGATCTTGATAAGAAATTGAAAGCTCTTATTTACGGCCAAGACGAAGCCATCGATCGCTTAGTGGCAAGTATCAAACTTGCTCGCAGCGGTTTGGGTCGTCCCAACAAACCTATCGGCAGTTACCTGTTCACCGGCCCTACGGGTGTTGGTAAAACCGAAGTTTGTAAACAACTCGCACACATTCTGGGAATTCACTTCCATCGCTTCGATATGAGTGAATACATGGAAAAACATGCGGTGGCTCGCTTAGTCGGAGCGCCTCCGGGATACGTGGGCTATGAAGAAGGCGGTTTATTGACAGAGGCTGTGAATAAACATCCGTATGCTGTGTTGTTATTGGATGAATTAGAGAAAGCTCACCCAGATATCACTAATGCGCTTTTGCAAGTGATGGATGCGGGTCGTTTGACGGATTCTCATGGTCGCGTGGCTGACTTCAAAAATGTAATTTTTGTTATGACCAGCAACGCTGGCGCTATGGAAGTCGCTCGCGGCTCTATCGGTATCGTCGAAGAAAATCGCAGCCTGCAAAGCATGGAGGCCATTAAAAAAGCCTTCTCGCCAGAGTTCATCAACCGTCTTGATGCGGTTGTTAGCTTCAAGGATTTGCCAGAGGACATTATCTTGAAGGTTGTTTCTAAGTTCGTTGACGAACTCAAGATGACTTTGGCCGAAAAGAAAGTCGATATGCAAACGACTCCTGAAGTTTTGAAATGGCTGATGAAAAAAGGCTACGACAAAGTTTATGGGGCTCGTCCACTTGCCCGCACTGTAGATGAGCATTTAAAGAAAGCTTTGGTCGACGAGCTTCTATTTGGTCGCCTGGTCGATGGCGGTCGTGTCAGTGTTGAGGTGGAAAACAACGTGTTGAAGTTCCAATTTAGCACCACACCTAGCAGCAATAGTGGCTCGAAAAAGCCTAAAGAGACCGTGACGACTTAGACACTTTTTAGTTCAGCGTCGGGGCACTGCCCCTCTGCCTCCTTTGCAGTTGCCAAATTCTCCTTAGGGGATGAAAATCCTCTAAGGAGTTTTTTTATGCAAATCTTCAAACGTTTTGGTTACTTCATTCTGACAAACATCTTGGTTTTAGTAACGATCGGTATTGCCTGGAGCTTGATCAGCCACTTCATGGGTCTTGCGGGATTTAATCAATACCTGCCAACCATGTTAGCTTTCTGTTTTGTTTGGGGTATGGGCGGAGCTTTCATCTCTTTGATGATGTCAAAGTTCGCAGCTAAACATTACCACGGCGTAAAAATCATTGATACGACCACTACACAACCAGAACTTCGTCAGTTGCTTGAAAAAGTCCACGACCTTGCTCGTCGTGCGAAACTTCCCAAAATGCCTGAAGTCGGAGTTTACGAGTCTTACGACGTAAATGCGTTTGCGACAGGCCCTAGCAAAAAGAATTCCTTGATCGCAGTCTCTACCGGTCTTTTACAAAGAATGAATGACAAAGAGATCGAAGGCGTCCTCGGTCACGAAGTGGCTCACATCGCAAATGGCGACATGGTGACAATGACCCTTATCCAAGGTGTCGTGAATGCGTTTGCTATGTTCTTCTCGCGCATTCTTGCAAACGTTATCGCCAGCAACGTCGATGAAAGATACAGCCGCATGGTCCATTTCTTATGTGTGATCGTGGGCGATATCGCGTTTACCCTTTTGGGATCAATTGTTGTGAACTTCTACTCTCGTAAACGTGAGTTCCGCGCAGATGCTGGCAGTGCCCGTATCTCTTCGGTTTCAAATATGACGGCAGCCCTTCGCCGCTTGCAAAGCTTGCATGAAGCTCCGCCAGCTGCAGACGACGCCATGGCAACTCTTAAAATTTCTGGCCGCGAGAAAAAAGGCAGCATCGCTGATCTCTTCATGACCCACCCGGCTCTTCAAGATCGTATCAACGCTCTTGAGAGAGGGCGCGTGGCCTAATGACGACAATGACTATGATTCGCTTTTTCCCAGCTTTCGTATTTACAAGTGCTTTCCTAGGGTGCACGACGACGTCTAACAAAGACACTCGCATCACTCCGTCCTCAAAGACTCCGGCGTATGACTTTGTCGTTCAGAACCGAGATCACACGGCAAAAGAGCTCGAAGCTTTATCCGTCAGTGAGGACAATCAAAAATGGTGGAAGAGCTACCGCCTGGGACTTTTGAATCTTGAAAAAAACCCTGTAGCTGCTTGTACTCAATTTGATTCCCTTGCTAAAGAAGTGCACTTTCCTTTGAAAGACATCGCACTTCTGCGCGCGCATCAAACGTGTGTGGATTCTTCCAAGCTTCCTAAGTTAAATGCGGATCAATATCGTAGTAACTACAAATGGAGCCAAGACGTTCTTGCCGATGTCACCTTGAAAGAGTCCCGCAAAAGTGCTGACAAAAAAGATGATCTTGAAGCACTGAAGGATATTGCTCGTTTAGAAAATATCCCGCGCAAAAAAGAACAGTACTTGCTAGAAGCTTTGAAAATCGCCGAAGAGCTCAAAGTTGAAGCCGAGATCGACGCTGTAAAAACACAGCTGTATCGTTCTTCTCCGCGTTTGAAACCGGATCTAACTTTGAAAGAAATCCCGACAGCAGCGATGGATCATCGTCAGCGTCGTGAGTTCGACAAAGCCTTGGTTCTTTACAAAAAGATTCTGAAAGATCCAAAGGCGAGCGAAGATGATATCTTCCAGGCTCTTAAAAACATCCGCATGACTTACAAAGTGGCGCAAAATAAAAATGCCTACATTGACGCCACCACACAACTAGTGAATGGCACTAAAGCCACTTACAGAAAAAACAAAAAAGACGCACAAAACATCAAACGTCTGCATGAAAGTTACGTGCTTCTTGCACGCACTTTGTGGACGGAAGATCGTTTAAGCTTGGCTTTGAAAGCCCTGACCGAAGCGCAAAGACAACTCAAAGGTCAGCACCCGCTTGATGAAATCTATTTCGTCCTAGGCCGCATCGCTGAAGAGAAAAATGATCTCGTCAAAGCCAGCGAATACTACGATGCCAGTCTGAAAGAACCTCTTTCAAGCTCTAGCATTCGCGAGCGCGTTTTGTGGTTACACCCTTGGGTGCTCTACAAAATGAAAAAGTACGACGAGGCCGCTCAGAAACTGCAAGAGTTCGCGGTGAAAGCTAAAGATAACTCGGATAGAATGCGCAGTCTTTTCTGGCAAGCACGAGCGCTTAAAAACCTGAATAAGACTGAAGAAGCAAAAACCGTTCTTCAGCAGCTCGTTAAAGACGACCAAATCGGATACTACGGCGTTATGGCCGTTCGCGAGCTTGGTCAAAGCTATGCGCCAATGAAGAGTGATGAGAAAGACTTCACCTACTCGCTCTTTAACCTCAAAGAAATGACACCGACAGCAGCTCTGCAAGCAGAGTGGTTGATGGCTGTTGGTGAGAATACTTTCTCGGAAAAAATCATTGATCAATTGTCTCAGGATTTGCGCCAAAAAGGCCGCAATGACGAAGAAACTTGGTTGATCATTCTAACTAGCTACGCTCGTGCTAATTTGTATTTGCCGCTCTTTGCAGCCTTCAACACGATGCCTGCCGACGTCAAAGACAAGATGGTGCAAAAGCATCCGGAATTGTTATTCCCGCGCAACTACAAAGACATCATCTTGCAAGCAGCCCAAGCAGAGCAAATTCCACCAGAGTTGGTTTTCTCGATCATCCGTCAGGAATCTGCTTTCAACCCACGCGCACGCAGCCCGGTTGATGCTTTTGGTTTGATGCAGCTTTTGCCAAACCTTGGCCAACAGCTCAGCAAAAAAAGCAATATCGCTTACAAAGAGCCTGAAGATCTTTTTGATCCCGAGATCAATGTGCCACTTGGATCAAAAGAACTTAAGACATTGCTGAACCGTTATGACCAACAGTACATCTTGGCAGTCGCAGCTTACAATGCGAGCGGCAACGCCATTCGTGGTTGGTTGAAAACGCGCTTCCGCGAGGACTCGCTAGAGTTCATCGAGGAGGTCCCTTACGACGAGACCCGCGCCTACATTAAGCTCGTTATGAGGAACTTCGTATTCTATAAACGCCTCAACCAAGGTGATGCTAACCAGACCCCGACCCTCAACTTCCCAGAAGAGTGGTTAAAACTCGTCTCAAAATGAGAATCTGAGTCCTGAAAGTTTAAGACGCCCCCCTCTTTCACCGATACTGGAGAGGGAGGCATTTCATGCGGTCATCACACAAGCTCAGTATTTTCATCGGTGGAGTTTTCGTAGCTTTCATCGGAACATTCGGCACTTACCAATACCTCCAAGGTGAAGGCCCCCACCGCGGTAGTGACTCTGTGAAAAAGTCCAATCGTCTTGAAGAATCCAAAATTACTTCTAAAACTGAAATCGTTGAAAACGAGCCCAGCGCTTTGTTCAATGACCCAGCCATCAATCAAGCTTGGGGTTTGAAAAAATCAGATGCTGCTCGCGCGTGGTCGGTTTCTAAAGGCAGTCGCAGCGTTGTTGTTGCCGTGATCGACACCGGCGCTGATGTTAGCCACGAAGACATGGATGAAAACATCTGGAGCAATCCCGGCGAAACCGGCAAAGATTCTAAAGGTCGCGACAAAGCGACTAACAAAGTTGACGACGACGGCAATGGATTTGTGGATGATGTTCACGGCTGGAACTTTGTTTCTAACAACAATAGCCTTACCGACAATCACGGTCACGGAACTCATATCGCAGGTATCATCGGCGCTAAAGCTGGTAACAACAAAGGTATCAGCGGTATTTCTCCGGAAGTAAGCCTGATGATTCTTAAATATTATGACCCGAAAGTTTCAGGCACAGACAATCTTAAAAACACCGTGGCTTCAATCAAGTACGCGGTAAAAATGGGTGCAAACATCATCAACTACTCTGGCGGCGGAACCGAGTTCAGCCAAGAGGAAAAAGATGCCATCGTTGAAGCCGAGAAAAAAGGAATCTTATTCGTAGCCGCTGCCGGTAACGAAAGATCCAACTCGGATCAATTCAAGTACTACCCGGCTGACTATGGTCTTTCAAATATCGTGTCAGTCACGGCGATTGATCCAAGCACCGAAGTTCTTTCTTCAAGCAACTACGGTGTTGAAACCGTGGATCTAGCAGCTCCTGGACAAAACATTTTGTCGTGCCTGCCTGGAAACACCTACGGTTATATGACTGGAACTTCGCAAGCAACGGCGTTTGTCAGTGGTGCTGCGGCCCTAGTGATGGCTCGTCGTGAGGCTTTTAAAGCTGTCGAAATCAAAAAGTACATTCTTTCCACAGGCGATGCCGTGGCGTCTTTAAGCACAAAGACCCGCACTTCCCGTCAGTTGAACTTGTATAAAGCGCTTACGATCTTGGATCAGGGCTTGGGCCTGACAGGCGTTGCTGCTAGCAATCGCTCTGGCGCCAGCAATCAGGATTTTAGCGTTGATCCAAACGTTGCTAAAAAAGACTCTACGTCTGAAATGACTACCTTCGGCCGCTCTCTTCTTAAAAACATGGAGAAGATGGGCCGTATCGGCGACAAACAAAACGCCAACCCACCACAATAATAAAAAACCCACAGATCTTTCGAGCTGTGGGTTCTTAAATTTTCTATTTTAATTAAAATCTAGAAGTCAGAGATCTTATCAGACAACTCTGGGTAATCGACGAACGGATTACGGTTGCCCTGAACCTCTGCAATCTTATCATTGCGATGACGCTCTTCTTCATCAACAGGGTCTTCTCTGTTCCATTTACGCAAGAAAGCTTCTTGGTTTGGATCAATCGGAAGATCATAACGAGTCGAGAAATAGAACAATGCACGGGCTACGTTACCTTGATGCTCATGAGGTGGTTCGAAAACATCGTTGCCACCAGCAGCTGTTTTACCAAAGCGAACGTTTTTGCATTTCAAGATTTTAGTATCTTTCACAACTTCACCAAAAGCGTTGTTACCGCGTACAGAGTTCATTTGTGAATCTGTCGGGAACAAGTGATGAAGATCAGACTTCTGCATATCTGTGCGATATTTACCTGTGAAACGGCTTTGTGGCCAGGTGTGCTCAACATTGATGATGGTGCTGTCAGGAACTTTATCCGGTCCTGGCTCTTCACCGTGGATGAAGTCTTTGGTCATGTGATCTTGATCACAATAAACGTCTTTTACGCCGTAACCGTTGTTGTCTTTAATAAGATAGAATTTACCCATCAAGAAAACGCGGGCTGTTCCGTACCCTACCGCCGTGTGAGTGTAGCATTTTGTGCCTTCACAGTTCGGAGAGATTTTATCCATCATCCCCGCTTGCGGAGTGTGGGTGCTTTTTAGGATGACTTTGAGTCGAGCCGAGAGATCTTTATTAGCTACTCCGGCTTTCAAGTCCTGATAGAACTCTTCGCCGTAGTACGGAATCTCTTCGCTGAACGGAGCTGCCTGAGCAGTTCCACAAATAGATAACAAAAGGATCACTGTCTTAATGAAGTTAGTCTTCATTCTGGTCCGCCATTTCTGTGTGGGGGGTGATGTTACAGCCTCTGCACGGAAATATCTGGGAAACGTCATATCCAAGTCAATCAAGATCGTTCGAATTTGAATGTTAGTATTTTGTTAAGAAGATCGAATGTGGAACATTAGTGAAAATCGGAAAGTGAAATTCGGCCCTTCCAAAAAAGAATCAGACCAAAAGTCAAAAGCATGACCGCAACACCTGCGCCTACGAGATTGCGCAAACTAAGACTGAAAAAGCCGATGACCATCATCAAAATGGCCACGCCCAACGGAGCCCAAAGAACGTACTTATGCCAACTTTGACGCGAAGCAGAAGGTGTCTTCTGGAAACGCAGATCGCCCTCAGTTTTGCTGGCAAGCGTAAATTGTAAGAGGCCGTGAGCCTTGAAGATCATGCGTTCGCAGAGCTCATCCGAGCCCCCCTGAGCGCTCTTCAATTCCTCGTATTTAAGGATCGCAAAACGCAGAGCATCTAATTGATGGCAGCTTTTCAGGAAATCTTCGTGCAGGTCTTTATTATCGAAGTTCAGAATCAGGTTCTTCCACTTACGCACAAGGCTTGGTTGCGCCTTCAACGTCGGATCAAGAGGCAATTCCTCCAGACGCGAGAAAATCACGTGGCAAGAGTAACACTCATCGCCCTTCTTTTCGTTGATGGCACCGCATTTTGGACAAGCTTTGCTGCTATTCTTTTCAGCAGTATCTTCGATTTCTTTTTGAAGAGCTGCAAAAGACTGAGCTTCCAATTCTTGCTGAAAGCTGCGCGCCTCTTGCATTTCCGGCTGTTGAGAGACCGTGAAAGTCTGAACATTGTGAGGATTGGCAACAGGATACTCAAAGCTAAAACGAGTCGCACAAACCACACAGTCAAATTGTGGCGATTGCGTTTTGATATCCCCTTCACTTACTTCGTAAAGTTTTGTGCAAGAGGGACAGCGTAGTCTGAGTTTGCTCAATCCGAGCTTTTCCATTTCCATCCTTAGTGTTACAAAGACCATGATGGTAAAAATTCAGTTGTTTTTCAAGCAATATTCTCTGCGAAATTATTTATGGCCTTTCGTTTCCGGTCTGCTCATCGGAACGTCGTACATTCCGTTTCCTCCGTGGGCTTTGTTGTTTTGTTATGCTCCCCTCTGGATTTTTCTTTTTCACAAAGCGAAAACTTGGAAAGAAGGTTTCGCTGCTGGCTGGTGGACCCAATTCACTTTAAGTTTGATTGGCTTTCACTGGGTCTCTTACGTGACCAAACAGTTTGGTGGTTTCCCGTGGCCAGCCGCACTTGTCGTGCTTTTGCTGTTTGCAGCCTTTGTTCACTTGTACATCCCAATCACGGCAGCACTCGTTGTGTATCTCAAACAAAAATACTCTTGGAGTTTGAGTAAAACCTTGCTGGCCGCCGCGCTTTTCTTGAGCATTGCCGAACGCATTTGGCCTGCGATCTTTCCGTGGCACTTAGGGTACACTTTGTTGTGGGCGAAGATTCCCGCTTACAATTGGGCCGACGTCATTGGCTTTGAAGGGCTTTCGACAATTGTTCTTTTGCTGAATGCCTGGATCGCGTGGATTTGGGAGCATCGTCAGCAACGAGGGGCTTTGCAAAAACATGGCTTTTTGTTGGTAGCATTCGTTGTTGCCATCAACCTGTCTGGCTATTTCCATGGCCAATCCTGGAATGAGTTTGACCGCAAACTGACCGTTTCGATCATTCAAGCAAACATCGGTGACTTTGAAAAAGTCTATGCAGAACAGGGTCAGGGCAATTTTCAAGAATCCATCGTTCAAAAATTCCTAGCGCTTACACGCGAAGAGGTCGCAAAGACTTCCAACACTGAACTGATCGTGTGGCCGGAAACTGCGATTCCTGAATACATGGATTTCTTTAATGCCCATGGCAAGATTCCGCGACTTTTGGGTGCGGGCCTTCTGCCAATGGGAAAAACTCTGTTGTCAGGTTCGTACTCCAAGGATGCGCCCGGAGAAAAATCGCCGCGGCAAACTTACAATGCGCTTTTCTTGCTGGATTCTAACGCCTTTGCGATTGGCCAACCTTACCGCAAGACGAACTTGTTAGCGTTTGGTGAATATCTTCCGTTCAGCGAGCGCTTCCCGATTCTGTTAAAGCTTCTGCCATTCGTTTCAAATTTCGGCCGCGGTCACGGGCCTGAGGTTTTGAATTATCCTCACCCCGAAGGCGATCTAAAAATTGGCGGACAGATTTGTTATGAGGGGCTTTACCCAGAATTCACGCGTGGCCTTGCTGAAAAACAAGCCGACATCTTGGCGAACGTCACGAATGACTCTTGGTTCGGCCGCCCGTCAGAGCCCCGTCAGCACTTGTACATGACGCTTGCGCGCGCGATCGAGGTCCGCAGACCTTTGATTCGTTCGACCAATACCGGTATCAGCACGGTTGTTTTGGCAAACGGAGATGTTTTACAACAATCTCCGCTGCACAAAGAATGGCATGGCAGCTACGAAGTGCTTATGAAGAAATCTCCTCCCACGACGGATTTCGTTTTGTGGGGGCACTATGATTGGATTTTAATTTTAATTGCTTTGATTGCACTACTTGTAAAAGGTGTTAGGGATGCAAGACCTCATCGCGCTTGATTGGATAGAAATTTTAGAAAAGATCCGCGGCTATGCGACAAGCGAATCCGCAAAATCCAAAATCTTGGAGATTGCACCACTCGCAAATCCAGCGGAAGCCCAAAAAAGCTTTCAAGAGATCTTCGAAGCTGGAGCTGTTCTCAGCGAAGGCGTCCGTCCTTACATGCAAAGCTTGGATTTGTTTTCGACTTGGTATCCCCGTCTAAAAAAAGGCGCTGTCCTTAAAACACTCGAGATCAAAGACGTTCGCAGCTTCTGTTTGGAAGCTCTCGCTTTGCAAGAGGCCTTGAGCTCTATCGAGAACGACTGGGCCCTTAAAATCCGCGGGCAATTGATGGAGGCCGAAGAGCCTTTGTCTGCGATTGACCAGATCATGACTCCGGGTGGGGAAATTCGCTCGGACGCTAGTGAAAAGCTTTACAATCTTTTCCGTGAAAAAGAAAAACTTGGCCGTGAGGTACAAACAAGCCTTGATCGTTTGGTGAAAGATCACCAAATGGAAAACAATCTTCAAGACAAGTACGTCACTACTCGCGATGGTCGTTGGGTTTTGCCTGTTAAAGGCGGCATGCAAAGATACGTGCCTGGCGTTATTCACGGCTCTTCACAAACAAAGCAGACAGTTTTCATTGAACCTGAAAAAGTGATTCCACTGAATAACCGTCTTCGCCAAGTCGAAGTAGAGATTGAAGACGAGATCGAAAGACTTCTCGTCGAGCTTTCAAAATATCTGACTTCCCAAGCTGGCCCAATCCTGGAAAGCTTTGGCTTGCTAGAGGAAGCGGACGTCCGTTTAGCGCAAGCTCAATTTGCCGGCATGATCAAAGCTTCGACTTTAGATTTTACGGATGATGGCTTTGAATTAATCGAGGTTCGCCACCCACTTTTACAGCTTTCTGGAAAAACAGTGGTGTCGAATACAGTTTTACTAAACACTGATAAATCCATCTTGCTTCTGTCGGGCCCGAATGCCGGCGGTAAGACGGTGCTCTTGAAATCCATCGGTCTTGCGGCACAGATGGCCCGTTGTGGTCTTCCAGTGTGTGCAAGCGAAAGCTCGAAGCTGCCATTCTTTAAAGAAATCCTGATCGGTATTGGCGACGCTCAGAGCGTGGATGAAGAACTCAGTACCTTTGCGGCCCACTTGAAGATTCTGACTAAAGCGGCCCAAATGCAGGGACCTCAGAATTTAATTCTGATCGATGAGATCTGCGGATCCACCGACCCAGAAGAAGGTAGCGCTCTTGCTCGAAGCTTTATCGAAACCTTCTCAAAGAGAAATGTTTACGCTGTCATTACGTCGCACTTAGGACCTTTGAAAGCCGGATGGTCTGAGAAAGATCATGTCCTCAACGGAAGCCTTGAGTACGATCCAAAAACGGGCCGCCCAACTTATCAATTCCTAGCGGGGATCCCAGGGGATTCTTTGGCGATTCAAACTGCAAAGCGCGTGGGCGTCAGCAAAGAGATTGTCGATCGCGCTACGGAAGTGTTGTCACCAGAAACACGCGCGCGTTTGCATGGCCTAGAGCAAATCGAGCAACTGAAGATTGATATCGCAAATTTGCAAGATCACTTACGCAAAGAAACAGCGAAAGCGACGGCAACTAAAAATAAATACGAAAATCTTTTAGCTCAGTTGAACAAAGAAAAAGAAGCTCGCTTAGCGGGAACTCTTCGCAGAGCCGAGAAAAAAGTCGAAGAAGCGATCAGCTTGGCGAAAGCCGGTGACGTCTTCGACAAACACCGCAATCTTCAAGAGATCAAATACAAGCTGCCAGAAATCGTAAAAGCAAAACCAATCACTTTGGGTGCTGTCGAGTCTGCCGAAGACTTCGCAAAACGTTTCCCAACAGGATCGAAGGTTTTTGTGCCGTCGTTAAACCAAGACGGTATCGTCCAAAGCACGCCGAACTCTAAAGGCGAGGTCATGATTCTTTCAAACTCGATCCGCTTGCAGTTGCCATGGCAAGAGCTGCGCTCACCAGGAAAACCACAGAACCCAACAGCGCAACTCGTTCGTAAAAGCTCAAGTGTGACCGTTGCATTAAACGAAGACGAAACAGTTCTGGATCTTCGTGGCAAAACTGTCGAGTCAGCACTTGAAGATCTAGAGATCGCCTTAGATAAAGCTGCACAAGTTCGTGAAGATCGTCTAAAGATCATCCACGGCCACGGCACGGAAGCTTTGAAAAAAGCCGTGCGCACTTATTTATCTCGTAGCATCTACGTGAAAAAGTGGAAAGCCGGAGCCCCAGAAGCTGGCGGCGACGGTATTACTTGGGTTGAACTGAGTCTGGATTAGTCCCAACTGCGGTAGTTGGAGTCTTTGGGAGAGCCTAATGAAGGATCAATTTGCAATCGCAAGTGACGGTACTCAAATTCATTATTTGGATAACGAAGGTTCTGATTCTGCTATCCCCTTGATCATCATGCCGGGAATGCTGGGCATCGCTGAACATCATCAAACTGAAGTTGCTGGACTTGCTCCTCGCAGAGTGATCGCACTTTCTAATCGTGGACTTGGTAAAAGTGGCAAGGTTTCGCCAGGTATGTGCTCTTTTGAACAAAGAGCCTCTGATATTAATGCCGTTGTGAACGCCCTCGGCTTGAAAGAATATGTTCTCTACGGATTTTCTCGAGGTGTACCTTTGGTTGTCCAACACGCCCTTCAGAATCCCAAGGCAGTCAAAGCGCTGGTTTTGCACGACTGCGAACCCATTTACATTCGACCGTCAGAAAAATGGCGCGATCATTTTAGCGGTTTACAAAAGCCTCACTTCTCAAAAGAAACCATCGAGGCTTATTGGGCAGATGCTGCCAATGTTGACCTCACAGAAAACCTAGCAGCACTTCACCTACCAGTTCTCTTAATTCGCGGCGCTCTTGAAGGTTCGTTACTACCGCTTGAGAAAGCCCAAGCATTGCTTTCAAAATTGAACCAAGGCCAAATACAGGCTCTTGAAAACTCATCTCACGAGGTCTCTGCGGAAGATCGCACAAACTACTTAGACCTCATGAGAACCTTCTGCAACGGGCTCGAATAAAGTAAAATCCCCACCGCCGTAACGGCGGTAGAGTTTGTCCCGACAGTTTATTGCTGAATCAGTTTTCCAATCAAACCATGAAAGACCGAAATAAAAATCACTAGCCAATGTATCGCTATAGAAACTTTGTAAAAACGGCGAGAAAAATCAGTCTTAAAAATAATTGGAATTTCTTTCCAATTCGCATCAAATTCCTTCCTTACACTTGCGACAAAGATAAGCAGTATTGCGAATTCTAAATGGTTCGAATGCAAGTAAGGTTTTAGCAGAACCAGTGCCGGTATTAAAATATAAAACCAACTTGGTATGGCAATGTAGTTTTTTATACGCAATTTCATTTTAGTTCCTTTATTTTACAGCAAATAATTTATCTAGCGGCTCAATAAAAAGGCTAATTGATACAAGCACTGCAACCACTACCCAATGCATATAAGTCATTTTCTTTTTCAGACCTGGAGACATTTCTTCAGAAATGACTTGTCCTTTGGAATCCAACGCCTTCTGAATGACGGCTGTCAAAATTATGGAATAGACCACATCGATTCGGACAGTTCCAAAAAACATGTTCACAAGCCCGATTCCCAACACAACATGCATAGCCCAAGCAGGAATTACATAGGATACAGGTTTAGGTTTTTGTCTTTTAAAGATTTTCATAAAAACTCCTCACTAGTCTTTTTTTAGAGGCGACCATGCATGGGATCAGTCACTGGTGGATTTACCTTCGGTCCCCGCTTTGGATCCAACCTACCATGTGAAGGGTCAATAGCTGACGGATCATAATTTGGGCCACGCTGCTTTGGCTGATCCCTTTGAATTGTAGGCCCAATTGTTGGAGGACCATTTCGAGGTCCTCGTCTATTTTGGTCCTCTTTTGTGTCAGAATTTTGTGGTGTCGCTACATTTCGATCATTGTCAGTCTGAATATTATTATTGTCGTCCACTTGTTGTCTTGGGCTATCGGGTCCAAAATCAAACTTTGGATCTTTAGGATCTTTGCGTTCATCCTCCGGCGTTGCTCGCGGCTCAGGAGTTGGTTGAGGATCTGCCTTAGGATTTTTATCTAATTTCGGTTGTTCTTCATTTTTTGGAACCTCAGGCGCCTTCTTGGGCCCAGGCTCTCCGGTCCCACCACATGCCTTGGAAGTACTGCACTCATTCAGCCCTACACCTATACCGATAACTCCACCAACAGCGGGTGCTACAGCTTTAGCCACAGGATGTGGAATTAATGCTCCTATCTCTAACCCGGCTTTCCAACCTGCACCTCCAAATAGTCCGGCATGAAACGCACATTCTGCAGTGCAAGTGTTGTATTCCACTATCGTTCTATTCGAGAACAAACCTTTCGGAAGAGGCGCAATCTCTTTTCCAAAACTTCCGCCTTCTGAAGGATTTTTACCTCCAGGCAATTTTAAATTTTGAGGTGCTTCGTCTGTATTTCCGAGCTGTCCGGCGCGATACTTCAAATATGATCCCGGTCCGATCAATACTTGATGGAACAAGTCTTGTTTCTGATTCAAATCTGCGCTTTGAGGCTTCGCGGACATTTGAGAGTTAAAGTTACTATCGAGGCGAGTTTGAAAAGACTCAATCAATTGTGGCAAGCTATTTCTTGTACTAATAGCGCCGAAGCTTTCGCCTTTATAATCTAAAGGTAATTGGAATTTTTTATTGAGATCAACCGCAATAGAAGGCGCCAACTCATTCAGCATCGGATTCAACAAACTTCCAAAACGAGGAACACCTGCGGCGTAGGACATGTCTATCAAAGTGATTGTTGGTAATACCAAACCTTCCATCACCCCTACTTTTTGAACTCGATCACTCAAAATTTTCTTTAAGTTGTATTTTTTTAAGGAAGGATTCCAAGCAAGCAATGCTGCCGCTAAAAATGTAATAGATTGATCAAGGGATTCTTGAGATCTAATTTGAATTAATGTCTTTTCTAAATCCCGATTTGTTTTCTTACTTTCGCTAGCAAAAGCATATTCAGGAAGCGCTGACACTACTAACGAGATAACTATGGATCCGACTATTGCGGATTTTACGATTTTAAAAAATGGATGAGGCATTGTTTGCTCCTTTGCAATGCCACCCAGTAAAGCAATGCTAAGGCCACTCAAACTCCCTCCGAGATACCTCTATATTCCAATAGAAGCGAACCAATCCTAAAATTAGGAATGCATTCTTAGAATTGATAATAAAACCTGGCGCCACACCCACCGCCGCTACGGCGGCGACCTGCCCTTCTCGGGACACCCAAAAACGTCACTCTGTCAGAGGAAAGTGCCTCAGTGTAAGACGTCTCAGTTAGAGGCGCCGTTGCTGACGCTAAGTCCACGAAATAACAATTCTATCCCCCTGTTTCACTCTGAAACGTTGGCACTTTCGTTGCTCTTTTAGGGAGTATCAAACGAATTTTTACCCTAAGGGGGATATATGAATACTCAAACTACTCTGAAAGCAGCACTCCTTCTGACGATCCTCGCAATGCTGACTGCATGTGGCTCTTTCAAACAGAACGATCTGACTGAGTTTTCTAGCCGCGCGCCTGTCGATACTCCGACGGCAAAAACTGAACTTATCTACTGCAATGAAAAAACCCAAAGTGGCATTACCGCAAAAGTTGTGGCTTACACAGACGCTGCCAACCAAATTCGTTATGACTATATGAAAGTAAAGTTCACCAAAATGCCTTCAAGCTTTGGCAGCGGTGACTATATTCACTTCTATCGCTGGCAGGCCAATGCTGCTGGACAAACTTATATCGATAGAAACCCGGTTCAAGCTCGCTTTGAAACTTTGGATGGACAAATCCTGACTAACTTTGACTCTGTCATGCACTGGGGACAGGTCTCTGCGATCGCCGCTAAATGGGGCATTACAGACGTGAATAAGTTCTTTCAATACGTACGCTTGGTGATTGATATTCGCGACCCTCAAGCCGAATTCGACGCACTTAAAATCGCTATGTACAACACGAACAATGTGAACACGATCAATATGGATATGTTGATGCCAGCGTTCGCAGCACGCCCTGCAGACTACGCCAATGATCGTGGCGCTACTCGCGCAATGTCGCTACAGGCTCTGCACCCATTTGCCAGCATGATCAATGAGAACTGGACAGCCGCTCAGTTCAAATCCATGACAACAAACTTCTGCTTCTAGTGCGAGCTTTCCTGCACGACTTCTTCGGCCTGAAGATTTTCACCTTGGCGATAACGATCGACCAGGGTGGAATCATTTGTCGGGAACGAGAATAAAAGCGAATGCACGTTGCTGGTTGAGTCTTCCTGAGTCACCACAACGTAGGTTAATTCTGACACTTCGTGATCCGGGTACTCTTTAATGAAGGTCACAAGCACATTGCCATCAAGGTCGTTCTTTTTCCAAATCTCATCCGCGCTCTCGATAGTGTCTTCGCGAAGATCCTGGAAGTCTTTGAACTTCTCTTGGTCGATGTCCTTTTCACTGCGCACCTTCATCATGGCGATATAAAGCCCCATGGAAAGCGGATCCCCCTCACCAAGAGCGTCGCCATCGATAGCACCGGCTTGAACATACTCATACTTCTTGTCGTAAATAAGCTCGCCACGTTGGTAGTTCTGCAGCATGCGCAGGTCTTTGGTAGGGAAGTGAATAAACACAAAGCTTGGGTAAGTGTCGTCGCTAGTCACATAGGCAATGGCGATGTAATGAAAGATTTGGTTACCCACCTCGAAAGAGCGAATGAAGTGATGGATCACCAAGTCCTCAAAGGTTTGGCTATCCTGCCAAATTTCATCCGGCTCATCCAAAGTGCTTTCAAGGTAGCTCTCGAGTGCCACCTGCTCATCATCGGAAAGGTCTTCTTCGGAACGTACTGCTTGGTATTCGTCCTCAAGGGCATTGATGTTGTCTTCGAAGTAACCAAACAAATCTTCCTCATTCTCGAAAATCAACCCGTTGGTTTCATCGATAATGATGTACTCTTTCTCGTTGGTAGATTTCTTCTTGCCGCGTGATTTCGATTTTGTCTTCGCTTTTGCCTTCGCCATGGAGCCCTCACCTGCAGTTATTATTAATACTCTCGCCCCTCACAACAAGGTTTAAAATCCCCTCTATGACAAACACCGTCATGCTTAGTGCTTTTTGCCTTGCAAGAAAAAAAAATGCACTTCACCATTTGAAGTAACAGACCATCGCAAGGAGGCGGGTTTTGTCAATTATCGAAGAAAAAAGCTTGGAGCGCATGGAAGCACTTCTTTCTCACTCAGCTATGGGCGTACACGTACTCTTCGACAACAAGTCAATCGCTGAAGTTTTGAGACAAGTGAAGGACGACAAGGACTTTTACGACTTCAATAAAATGAAGAAAGTCCAAGATGTGATGACAGAGCTTATTGCTAAGCGCACTTATATCGAAAAAGTCGCTTATCTGAAGTCTCTGGATCAAGAGTCCTTCGAAATGGTGGTCAGAGCTTATTTCCACATCGTGGAAAATACAGTTCGCGCTAACCATGAGTTGGCTCACTAGTTCCGATCAGAGCTTTTACAGTTTCTAAAACATTTTGTAATCACTTGAGAAGTTGACAGAAATCGTCAAACTTTTAGAGTTCTATTTAGGAATGATTTCCACAACTTAGTGTGAAAACCTCGACCTTTGGCTAAACTGTGTTGGTACCCGCAAGCACCACCCGGAGGCCACCGTGAAACGCATCACACTTTCTCTGTTAACTATCATGACCGCAGCCTGCACCACTCAGTTTCAACCGAGTGAGAATGTCACAGCAGTTGCAACCTCTGAAGCGGTGATGAATGCCCCGGTGGATTTGAATCTACATCCACTTAATAAGACGGTGTGCGATCCATTCAACGACAACTCAACCCAGGTGATGAGCCAAGGGGTTATGGGAACGTTATTTTACAAAACGGCGGCGATGCCACGTATGTATAGTGCGATCGACTTCACGACTCTTACCCAGAAATCAGACAAGACACTCTTTTTTGCGGACATGAATGTTCCGACCCGTCCTTTTAGTGATGGGTTTTCTACCCAAACCACTGGAGTACTAGCTGACGACACTGGCTCAAAACTCATTGAATATTTCGGTATTAAATTCGAAACCACCTTACAATTGTCAGACGCCGATGAAGAGGGCGACTACGAGTTAGCCCTACTTTCAGATGACGGCACTCGTTTGAAAATCAAAGATCCAATGACAGATACATGGCGCGAAATCATCAATAATGATGGCGACCACTCTACTCGCATGGGCTGCGCAACTGAAACGATTCGCATGACTCGCAGAACGCAAATCCCGCTCGAAGTCATTTATTATCAAGGCCCTCGTTTGCACATCGCCAACGTGCTTATCTGGAGAAAAGCTTCTCAAGCAGGCAAAGACATTCAGTGTGGCACGGCCGGAAATAAATACTTCTTCGATCCAGACAATGGATCAACTCCACTGCAAGTTTATAACGAGATGCAATCTCGCGGTTGGAAGCCTGTGGCTCCAGCAAATTTCTGGTTAGACAACACTTACAATCCTTGCGCTCAAGGTACGAAACCTTTGATTTCAAACTTCCGCGTGACAGAAATTATAGCTACGGATGTATTCCTCGCGTGGACGACCGACATCCCGGCTTCATCACAAGTACGCTTGATCAATCAAGCAACCGGCGAAGAGATTCTGACAAGCTCAGACAATCTTCTCCGCACCACTCATAGCATTCATGTGAGTGGCTTGCAGCCAAACACCACTTACAAAGCTCAGGCTGCGAGCATTTCCCAGGACCTTGGTAATAGTTTAAGTCTTGAGGTCACATTCACTACAAAATAATGTGACCATTCATGCACACCCCGTGCGCAGGGCCCCAAAAGGGCCCTGTTCTTTTTTGTTTTTTTGCCGATAAGCCGGCTATGAACTTTGGCGGTTTCTTTTTATTTTTAAGTCTAATGGGAGTGGTGGCGCATGCGGAGTATCGCATGTTCACGTTGAAAATCACCAATACCAAAACCCAAGACTATCGCCTGGTCGACAGCACCTTAGATCCACTTCAGTACCCTTACTATTATCCCGTCCAACAAGACGAAATCGTGCAATACACTGATACGTGGCGCTGTTATGGACGCACCGGCGGTGGTCAACCACCATGCCCGAATCCAAAAGCCAATACAGCAGCGGCTGCCGCGCCTTCTGCACCCGCAGCGAATCCTAGCCAGAACCAAGGCCCAGCTCCTGCTGTGAATCCCGTGAATCCTTAGAGCCTCGAGCGAAAATTTGCTATTCTAAGACTGAGACGACTTTTCCAGGAAGGAGATGCGTTCACATGTCCGTAGAATCTTCAAAGGCTCGCCGTTCCCAACAAAGTGAAATCAGCGACCTTCAATCCGAATATGCAAAGAAAAAGAAAAAGTATGCTCACCAACAAGAAGAAGAGTTGGGCGAGATGAAGGAATTCTACAATCAACGCAAGGAAGAAACTCGTACTCAAGGCGAAGCAGCTATTAATCACATCCGTCGCAAACAAAACGAGACCGTGGAAGACGTTTCTGAAAACCGCCAGAAAATAGTAAAGCGCAGCGAGGCTCAGTTAGATGGTATCGACCAAGATTATCGCAAAAAAGTCGCCGAGACCCGCACTCGCCGTCAGGCCGAAGTGGAAGAAGCTCGCTTAAATTCCAAAGCGAAATTGGCCGAAATCCAAGATTCACAACAAAAGAAAGTGGAAAAAGTTCGCACAGAAGCCACTAGCGAACTTGCCGAAGTGAAGCAAAAGTTCAACAAAGAGCTTCATCAAACCGAGGACTTCACTAATAAGCGCCTGACTCAAGTCAAAGAAAACAACAAAATGACTTTGGATCACGAGCTTGAAAAAGGCCGTCAGGTCCAAGACAAACTTCGCACCAATTTAAAGTCTGACTACGACAAAACTGAAACCACCGGTAAGCAGGCTATTGCCGAGCGCCGCGATTTCAACGAGAAAAAATACACGCGCCAAGAAGGCGACTACGAAAAACGCTTTGGCAAACAGCAAGAGCAATGGGATTCGCGCGAAAAAGGTTTGAACGAACAATATCAAAACCGCATTACCCATAGCAAAAAGGCTTACGAGCAACAGCTCAAAGACCAACATAAACATTTTGACTCAACCTATACCAAAAACGACCAAGCCAATCGCGAGTCATTAAGAATTCAAAATACTAAATTCCTCAAAGAACAAGTTGAGATGAAGAAGAAGTTCTTCCAAGAATCTGAAAAATACGCGAACAAAGAAGAAGATCCGTTCTACAAATTGCAAGAACGCGGCAACCGTCTGCGCGAGAATCCAGATTTTTATATTATCGAAGCCTATGTTCCCGAGCACGAGAAGGACAATATCAAAGTCGTCATTAAAGATGATGTTGCTTCGGTCAGTGGTAAACGTGCCTTCAAAGACCAGATCGAAGAAGAAGGTCGCAAGCTTTCCACCAACAGCTATCAAACATTCCGCGAGGAATTCAATTTTGAAAAACCCGTCATCACCCAGGGTATGACTCGTGAACGCTCCGGCGATTACGTCTCTTTCTGGGTCCCAAAGCTCAACAGCTTTGACGGCGTTCGTAAAATCAACAAAAAGGCTTAAATAAACACCCCGATGCCAAAGGGCAACTTCCTTGAGAGCCACACTCAAAAGGTTAAAGCCTTCTTGAAAATTTATTGATTAGGCTGAACTTTACAAAAGCAGTGAAAAGCTGCTGAAATAAGACAATTAGGGATCTACTTGAGGAGCAGCCAATGACCGAGCCTTGGAGTCTTAAAGGAAAAAATGCACTTGTTTGTGGCGCCTCGCAAGGAATGGGCGAAGCCACTGCCCGCCTCTTAGCCGCGCGCGGAGCCAACGTTACACTGCTTGCCCGCAGTGAAGACAAGTTACAACAAATCATGGAAGAACTCCCTCGCGGTGATCACAAATACTTTGTCATCGATTTTGCTGATACCGAAAAACTACAACAAGAGATCGTTCCGCAAATTCAAAAAGAGAATATTCAAATTCTGATCAACAACGCCGTTGGCCCTAAAGGCGGACTTCTTTCTGAAACCAAAGTTCAAGATTTCGAAGCGCCGTTCCGAGTTCATCTTTATGCCTCGCACATTCTGACTCAAGCGGTGCTTCCTGCTATGAAGGCCGCAAGCTATGGACGCATTGTGAATATCATCTCAACCTCGGTGAAAATTCCGATTCCTAATTTAGGAGTTTCAAACACCATTCGTGGTGCAATGGCCAACTGGTCAAAAACAATGGCGGCAGAACTAGCTCCTTATCACATCACTGTGAACAATATTCTTCCAGGCAATATCCGCACAGGAAGATACACATCCCTTGCTGAAGCTGCAGCTCAACAGAAAAAAACGACTGTGCAAGAAATCGAAAATCAATGGAAAGAAGCAATCCCAATGAGACGCATCGGAGAGCCCTCTGAAATCGCCGAAACCATTGGCTTCTTAGTTAGTCCTGCAGCATCTTATATTACCGGCATTAATCTTCCCGTGGATGGTGGCAAAACACCGTCGCTTTAAACAAGAGGATCTATGAAATACTGCATGCTCATTCTAACTCTAGTACTTAGCCTTTCCTCTTTTGCCGCCGACGACAAAAAAGAGACTTTAAAAATCTACGGCTCTGAAGGACCTACTCCTCCCGTTCGTGAAGCTGCGGATGCGTTTGCAGCTGCAAACAATATCCAAATGGAAGTCATCAGCACACCTCTCGACAAATGGCGCCCACAAGCTCGCAAAGACGCTGATATTATCTATAGTGGCTCTGAAAATGTGATGGACACCTATAACGATGATCTCGGCATCCTCGATGATAAAACTATTACGACATTATTCATGCGCCCTGCCGCACTTTTAGTGCGTAAAGGGAATCCTAAAAAGATTAAAGGCATTCGTGATCTTCTGCAAAAAGATGTGAAAGTTATTACTGTCAACGGCCAAGGCCAAGTAGCGCTGTGGGAAGACATCGTTGGACGCCTGAAAGACGTTCAAGCGCTCAGCGACTTCCGCAAGCGCATTGTCTTCACCGCAAGAAATTCCTCGGAAGCCACCGTCTATTGGAAAAACCATGAGGAAGTGGATGTTTGGATTGCGTTTAACACCTGGGCGAAACGTGAAGATGTCATCACCGCCGACGTGGTGAACATCGAAAAAGATCTTATCGTCTATCGCAGCATGGGTGCCGCAGTGACAACCATCACGAATCAAAGAGAACTGTCTCTAAAATTTATTGAATTTCTAAAAACACCGGAAGCAGAGAAGATTTTTAAAGCTCAGGGGTGGTTTAAAAAAGAAAAATAAAGGCGCTAAGGTCGACAGGAATTAGTCGACCTTCATTACGTAGCGGATTTCGCGATTTAGAAATGTAAGACGTGAAGCCAGATCCGTCAAAACTTGAAGGTTTGTTCTAAGCTGAGTCAAAGCGTCCACTTCAAGAATCGGAGAATCTTCCATCTCATGATATGAACGGTGCTCGGCCATAGAACCCGCCATCAGATCGGATTCCAAGACTTCAACGATGTTAAGACTTTCTGCGTTCTTGTCATTAAGTCTCATGCTGTTTCTCCTTCATTATACGACTTCTAGTATTTCTCGTCGCACAATCATCAAGTCTAGTTAACAAATTCCAAGCTCCACAACTTAAATTATCTTACATAAAGAATTTACAGATAGAGCTAATACTCACACTGCACTGCCGATCGATCGGTATCCGGGATATTCGTTCGATCTGTGTTACTTGCCAAATAAGTGGCCATAACACTGGCGTCTTTGTCTTTATGCTTTAGGCCCAAAACGTGACCTAATTCATGAATGACAAGGGCTTCGATGTTGATAGCGTTTGCGGGTTCAGGGGTCGTAGAGCCAGGTTGATTCCAGTAGTATGCAAAATAAGGGAGTTTCGTGACAGGATTCGTAGCGGCATTGATGCGCATGTCCGCTTCTTTAATTTGATCTCCGATCCAGTAGATCGAAGTGCGCGCTTGTTCCGACCCTTTGTCAGATTCCCACGTGTTGAAATAGTATATGACATTTTTGCTGTCTTTTTGTGGATTAATTGGTCCAGAAACCCTTTGATTTGTAACAATATTAAATAACTTTTTACCGGATGCATCCTGCCAAGTGCCCGCAGCTGACTCTATCGCACGGACATATTCAGCAGGAACGGATTCATGCAAATACATTGTGACCGGAACTTCACCCTTCCATGAAATGCGTTCGCCATAGACGTTTTGCACGAAACCGCAGTCTTCCTGTGGTTTCGGAGCGCAGCCTTGAAGCAGCGTCGCTAATAAAGGTAGAAGTAAGAAGGCAAGGTACTTCCGCATGAAAGAGGTTCTCCTACAAATCTGTAATACAAAGCTGAGGCCAGCAGAAGAAAGCGCGCAATCGTTACATAGGTATTTGATTCTTTTGAAGTTTTTTGGAATTGCCCGTTTTTCAACATTTGTCCCGAGGACCAGTTAGGCCTCTGAGAACACCCCCGAAAAACAGTTAAGTATTTGGAATAGCTCGACTAATTAGATGTTGGTTTTCTAACAGGGGTTGGGCCGCGAATTGTTCTGCGTAAGCAGCTTCATCATAAGTTTTTGTGAAGGGACCCATAACCCCGACCCCAGAGACAAAAACACACTCATTTTAGGGGCTTAGTTGAGCACGACCTCCGACCAGAGTGACACCACCACCTTAAGTGTATGAAATTACTAGCAATCTCATTTTGGTACGGCCCTTGCTTAAGGATATTAGTAACTTACCCAGCTCCTCCACAGTCGTGGAAACCTAGAGCTGACAATACCAATCACAGATCCCACCCATGGCAGGCCGGAGGAAGCAAAGCTCCCCACCCCGGCTCTCGCGCGCGTTTTTGGATTAGAGCTAGCCAAAGCCTCAATTTATTATTAGAAGCTATCCCATAAATCCAAACTCAGCGTTGTTCGTCGTCGCAGTACGCTATGTACAGCTTCCTCCTCACGCCTTGACTTTGGATTTATGGGACAGCTTCTAGCACATGGCCCATCCAAAAATCTCAAATTGAAGGAATCTTCCAATATGAAAAAAGTGACCATTATTCCTGGTGACGGCATCGGCCCCGAAATTATGACTCAGGTGGTTCGTGTCCTTAAACAAGTTCAAGCCCCTTTCGAGTACGAAGAATTCGACGCTGGTGAAGTAGCCCTTTCTAAACACGGCTCTCTACTTCCGGCAGCGACCATCGCCTCTATTGAAAAAACACAATTGGCAATCAAAGGCCCAACGACGACACCAGTGGGTGGCGGGCATAAATCTATCAACGTCAGCATGAGACAACAATTCGACCTTTACGCCAATGTTCGTCCTGTGCGCGTATTGCCAAATGTTCCATGCGTTTGCTCTGAGGTAGATCTGACCATCGTGCGTGAAAATACCGAAGACTTGTATGCTGGTATCGAGCGTATGGTTGATGAAAATACCGCCGAGAGTATCAAACGCATCACGCGTAAAGGCTCTGAGCGTATCGTTCGTTACGCGTTTGAACTGGCTCGTAAAACTGGCAAGAAAAACGTTGCTGTTGTTCACAAAGCCAACATTATGAAAATGTCTGATGGTTTATTCTTGAAAGTGGCTCAGGAAGTTGCACAAGAATATTCTGAAATCAAAATGCGCGATGTAATCGTTGATAACGCCTGCATGCAGTTGGTAACTAAACCTCAGCAATTTGAAATCATTGTGACGCAAAATCTTTACGGAGATATCTTGAGTGATCTTTGCGCGGGTCTTGTCGGTGGTTTGGGCGTCGTTCCTGGTGCCAACATCGGTTACAAAGCTGCGATCTTCGAAGCTGTTCACGGTTCTGCACCAGATATCGCTGGCCAAAACAAAGCCAATCCTACGGCTTTGCTACAGTCTGCAGTGATGATGCTTCAGCACGTGGGTGAAAACGCGAAAGCAGATGCGATCATGAATGCTTTGGTTGAGACTTTGAAAGACGTGAATGCTCGCACTGCTGATCTTGGTGGTCGTGGAAATACGACAAGCTTTACTGAGGCGATTCTGCAGAAACTTCGCTAGCAAGTTTTCTCTGCATATTCGGAGTCAGTTGATTTTTTAAACCAGGATTCGCTTTAACGGCAGACTTAATATAGTCCCACCATTTTTGTGCATCCTGGTCTTTCTTGAGGGCTTCGTAAGATCTAAGCAAGCCCTCTGCATCCCCGATATCTTTTCTGGCATTAAATGCGGACTCAAAATTCTGAGCTGCTTGTTCAGGATTGCTCGAGTACAAATACACCCAGGCTTTCATATTATAGAAAGATCCGAGTTCTGCAGGTGTTACGCCTTCCGTAATTACCGGAGCTGCCTCAAGAAGCACTTTTGCTTCCGCAAACTTTCCTTGTTTCATCAGATTTTTTGCTTCAGACACAACTGTCTTCATAAGCTCTGCCGGAGTGGTTGGTACTTTCGCGACTTCCGGAGTTGGGCTTGTCCCCGGTGTTGGTGTTGGCGTTGGACTGGTCGCTGCGACTACCGCTGGACTTGCTGCAGGTACCGCGGCAACAGGTGCTGTTGCTGGCGGAGTTTCTTCTTTTGTAGGCTCTTCGGCAACAACAGGCTCAGCTTTTTTGCCTGCCGCTGCAGCCAACATAGTGGCAAGGCTTCCGCCACTTTTTCCTGACTGTACGACTTTTTCAAGTGGCTTTAAGCTTTCCACTTCTGTCGGTTGTAAACTTGCAACCGGTTTTTGGAAGCAAAGATCTGAGATCATCTCTTGAGTCGAAGCAAAAGCCGGAGCAATTTGTTTGGTGCCGTGTAGTTCATAGCCAAAAAGATCATCCAAAGTTGCCTCTTTAGCAAAAACCACCTGGCCGAAATCCAAAACTGGCAAAGGCATCATACGGAAATTGAACTGGCGATCCGCTCTTGCAAGCGATGGGCCCTTTTCAGCGTCTGGTTTAAACTCTTGCCCACACACCTTCACGCCATATTCGACCTGCAATGTAGAAAGCATATCCATAACGGTGGTACCCTGGGAAGTAAGCTTCATATTCAGCTCATCCACAGGTACAGACATTTTAAACATCTCATTCAAAGTCAGCTGATCCACTTGCGCGGTCAGTTTTTCAGCGGCGTAATTGATTTTGATCTTATCAATGACCAAACCTGCTTCGATTTTTGTGTTCTTTGGATTTTTAGCAATTGTGCCGTTTACGTGGAAATCAACCGGAGCTTTTAACATAGGTAAAAACTCTGGCGTCACTCCGCCGGTGGCCTTGCCAATTTCTACTCGGCCAAAAGAGGATCTTACATCGACTGCCTTCACCAAGAAGCCCACGATTTGGAAGTTCATCTCGTTCACATAAAGCTCTTTATCGGCGACCGCAAGATTCTTCACCGAGAACTCCTGCAAGTGCGACAGAACTTTTTTGTTGTGCTCAAAGTAGATATTCTTCAGATGAAACTTTGCCATCGTCAGGTTCCGAACATTCGTCCCCGAATCCTGAAACTGCGCCACGGCCAACAGATTTGCGAAAATCACCATCAAAGAGAAATCGGCAGGAACTTCGATATGTCCCTCTTCAGCAGTGATTTTTTCGATATAAAACACGTTGTCAGTCAGTAACGCCCACAGATTAAACTTCACATCTAGCGAAGAGACATTAAACTTCTGACCAGCATCATTACGGCTGATATTTTCAAAACGCAGGCCACCAGCTAAACTTCCTGAAAGCTCGCCGACTTGAATACCTGAGGCTTCGATTTTCTCTTTGATTGAATCTAGTGGCAGTGACGTATACAAGAACGCCACCGTGATCAGCGCGACACCCGCAGGAATCGAAATAATTGCTAAGAAAATCTGCTGCACTTTTTGCGCGGTGGTTTTTTCTTCTTCCCACACTAATGAAAGCACTTCCGTGCCGCCCATTGAATCATGCCATGTTCTGCGATCTGGATGAAAATACGCCCAGATATAACCCAAGAAGAATGGGATACTGCTAACCCACTTCCCGACGACTTCTCGTAAAATCGCCTGTCCCCAACTGACTGTCCCTTTAGGTTGTCCTTTGGGAACTACTTTAAGATTTAGAAGTTTTTTACCAATTGTTTGACCTGACGCTTTTGTCGGATAGACAAAATATAAAATCGAAACAATAAAACAAAGCCCCAATAAAATTCCCGGAGTGGCAAATTCTGGAGCTGTCTTTTCAATACCAATACTCAACGCCTGCCAGAGGGCACCAAAGATAATCATATCCAAGTTCATTGCGGCAAATCGCGAAGAGATACTAGCTGGCTGCACTTCTCTCTCCTTTGTGAACTTGGTGGATTAACTGACGAAGCTGCGTCTGGAAATGATTGTCCGGATGATGATCCGCATAGACCAATAAGACTTCCAAGATCTGAGCCTTCACTTCGTGTTCTAATTTTTCAATCTTATCAAAAATACGCATGATCTGAGTTTTGATCTCGGGCGCTTTCACATGGGCCGCGTATTTTACAAAAAACAAATCATAGAACCGAAGGCTTTGGACAATGTCCCCTTCCGCCTGGAACTGTTCTGCGCGGTCGATGATCTCGCCCGGGCCTAGTTTCATTTCTAGCATCGAAAGATTCCAGCTAAGCGGTATCATGCCGACAATTTCACGAGCCAGATCATACTTTTCGTTTTTCTCTTTATAGGCAAGACAGCTTTGTACAAGCTCGGTGACAAAGGCCAAATCTTCTTTCGAGAAGCTCGCAAGATGGAAGTTTTGTTTGTTCAAGTAAATGAAAAGACCACGGAACGCGTAGAAACTTTCTTTGTTCACGCTATAAATGCGACGGAAGATGGCGATTTTTTCTTCCACAACTTCGGCTTCTTTCGCTTCATAGTAGAGATTCTGTTCTTGTGCGAACAGGAAGCTCTTTTTAAGAGGAAAAAGATCCATCTGCATATATGCAAAAATAAACCCGATTAAGAAGCCCGTCAAATGTGCTAAGTGAGCAACCCCACTTCCAGCCCCGACCATACCAACAACATCACTTAAAAGTAAAAACAAACCAATATAGAGCCACGCTGGCATCAAGATCATACGGTTATAGACAAATCCTACGCTCATCAAACAGCGCATCTTCTCGCGCCAGAAGTAAACCGCAAACGCACCGATCGCAGCACTGACCGCTCCAGAGGCTCCGAACAACCGAACTCCCATAGGCAAGAATGGCAACTGCAAATAGTTCGAACCAAGCCCGCCCAGCGTATAGAGCACCATTAAACCAAAAAAGCCAATGCGTTGTTCAAGGAAGACCGCAAACAATGCAAAGATCACCATATTTCCAACCAGATGCACCCAACCTTCGTGAGTCATCATCGCTTTGAGCGAAGCAACAATCTTTGCGTTGCCACGAATGAAAACATGATCTGCTTTCGAGGTCTCAAGACTTTTCTTTAAGTATGTTTCGCGAGCATCGACATAGGCTTGATATTCAGGAACGCCAGCGTACTCGGTGTTTCTTAGCTTTTTGTCGATACGATCATCAGAAAGCCACGTGACCAGAGTACGAATTTCTATGAAGGACTGCTTAGAGAATTCTTTTTGATAAGCTTTGATGAAATTTTTAAGATCAAAAAGATCTTTATCAGTCAGATGTGCGGACAAAAATTTACAAACGTCCTCTTCGTACTTTGCAGGACAAGAAGCCACCAATAAATTTTTACGAGCCTCGAGCATTTTTGAATCAAGCATCGCTTGACGAACATGGCGGATATACAAAGAATTTTCAGAAAAATAGAAACCCGAGACAACGAACGTCGCCACAATGATTAGTGCAGTGGCTATGGGCCACTTTATAATTCGACTTTGAAGTCCTAAGGGTATCAGAAACATACATATATTTATCGCCCTTAGGACCAATGTACTTGATAGGCATTGTCCTTTTTGGACTGCCAGAAAAGGTCTAGATCTCAGACCAAGCTGGAGCTTGGTCTGGATTTATCTTGAGTATTGTTTAATGAAGACTGCCTTTATGGAGTTTATCCTTCAGTTCTGAAAGCTCAGGTACTGGAACTTCATAAGGACGACCACACATTTGGCATACCACTTCTGCAGGTTCGTTCTTCATGATCATGTCTTCAAGTTCTGCGATACCCAAAGTTTCAAGAGCACGCACGACGCGATCTTTCGTACAAGGGCAGTAATATTCAACCGAGTGATCGTGATCAAGCTCCGTGAATGGAATACCTTCCATATAAGGCTTCACCAAATCAACAGGCTGAGCTCCATCCAAAAGCATTTTTGAAATATTCTCAGTGAACTTCTCTGCATTTTTTTGAATTTTATCGACCAAGGCTTCTTCCACACCCGGCATCACTTCCAAAATCACGCCACCTGCCGCACGAACTTGTCCATAGGTGTCTAAATAAACTCCGAGTGAAACAAGGCTGCGAATTTGATGAGATTGAATCAGATAGTGAGCGATATCGTCGCCGATTTCGCCGCTGACCATTTCCACTGTTCCGTTGTGTGGCTGCTTTTGGAATGGCAAATGGCGGGTCACAGTCAACATGCCCTTCCCCATATGAGTTGCCAGCTTCAATCCACCCTCATAATTTGCGGGCTCAAAAACCGGAACCGGAGAATAACCACGGACTTGTCCCTCGAAATTAGCTTCAGCATAAACAGCCGTCAAAGGGCCATCGCCTTTAAAATACAATCCAACCTGTTGGCCCTCTTTCAGATGGCTTGCCATCAATAGGGCGCCAGTCATTGCACGGCCCACAGCCACGGTCGGAAGCGGATAGGTTTGTTGAAGTTTCTGCATTTCCGCAACCACTGCTGTAGAGTTTACCGCTGCAATGCGAATCGTAAAATCATTAGATACAAAGCGGTGAACTTTTTCTTTCATGGGACTCTCCAGACAGTGAGTGTCAAAGGTATCAAAAAAGCGAAATAAAAGCAATATTAGGAGAATGAAAGTCTACCTTTTTCGCCACGGACAAAAAAACTCTCTCCCCTTCGAAGACCCTGATTTAACGGCTTTTGGACATCAACAAGCCAACAAATTAGCAGAGCTGATTCGCAACGGAGATCTGTTGAAAGGAACTCAGTTCCTGGCGTCCCCGCGTATTCGCGCACAAAGTACACTGCGCCCTGCTTCTGCGCTATGCGAAGCTAGTTTGCAAGTCATCAGTGATCTGGATCAGCGCACTTCTTATGAAAGCGCCGAGGCCTTTCGCGCACGCATTAATCAGACACTCAACTCGCTTGAAAAAAAATTTTCTTCTCACGACGTGGTTTACTTGTGCTCTCACCACGATTGGATCGAAGAATCTTTGTCCCTGATTCCTGCAGACACGGATTTGTTGGATTCTCGCTACTGGAGCTGGCGCCCCGCCCAGTATATGCAATTCGAAGTGGTCGATGGGCTTTGGCATCTTAAAAATTTCAACAAGGTGGAACCATGATCATTCGAAATATTTGGGCTATTGGCAGAAACTACGCAGAACACGCAAAAGAACTCGGCAACGAAATTCCCAGCGAACCTTTGATTTTTCTAAAAGCCGGCAGTTGCGCCGTAATGAATTCTTCTGAATTCTCTTTGCCAACGTGGACCACAGATATTCATCATGAAGTGGAGCTTGCTTTGGTCTTTGATGATCAGCTGCAAATTCAAAAAGCGGCTGTAGCTTTGGATATTACTGAAAGAACTTTACAGGGCAAATTGAAAGCTAAAGGCTCGCCATGGACCTTGGCAAAATCCTTTCCTCAATCGTGCCCTATTTCAGATTTTTTCCCTGTGAAAAACTTGGACGAACTTAAATCTCTTGATATCTCGCTCACGGTCAATGGTGAGCTTCGCCAAAAAGGGAATACCTCTCAGATGATTTTCTCTTTGGAACAGCAGATTGAATACGTGCGTGCGCATTTCCCAGTTTGCCCAGGAGACGTGCTTTTAACGGGCACTCCTTCTGGCGTTGGGCCCGTAAAGCGCGGAGACCAATTGGTTGCAGAAATCAGCGGGAAGATCCGCAAAAACTGGAAGGTCACCTAGACCTTTTCGGGGTTTCTATTGCCCGCCTTAGAGCCACATAGAATACTTTTTATGTGGCACAAACTCCGACCCAACACCCCTGCCTCAGCTGTGGCGCTTGTTGCGCGTACTTTCGCGTAGCCTTCTATTGGCGCGAAGCCGAACCCGACGGCATCTGGAAAGTCCCTGTAAAACTGACTGTTGATCTTGATTCCACCTATCGCTGCATGAAGGGCACCGAGGTCAAACATCAAAACAAATGTGTGGCGCTGACCGGTCGTATTGGCAAGGACGCCCACTGCTCTATTTATCAAAATCGCCCTACTCCGTGCCGCAACTTTATGGCCTCTTACGAAGATGGGACGCACAATCCCCGCTGCGATGAAGCCCGCAATCGGCATGGCCTGCGCCCTCTATGCAAATCTGATTACCCACCTGCTCCTGAAACTCCGGCAGGCACGCCCCAGGTTGAGAAAACATAGTCCATCTTCTTTCCATAGTTAGAATTCACGCATTTTTTTTGATTGCTTCCATTTTTGCTCAAAGCTTGGTGACTACACTGAGAGCATCAAAGGAGGTATTTATGAAAACTGTTTCTACTGTCTCTCGTATCCTCATCTTGAGTTTTATTGTGGCGCTTTCTGCTTATGCCGCCGAGGACAAGCACCCCCAACGCCCGTCCCGTGCTGAGCTTGAACAGCGGCTCGAAAATTTAAGAACTGCTTGTGCTGACGACATAGCTGCACTTTGTAGCGACGCCGAAGGGCCTCAAGTGATTCGCTGTTTGAAAGAAAATAGTGATTCACTCACGGTGGCTACATGCCAACAAGAAGTGGCGCAAATTCCAAATCGTCCGCCACACCATCCTCGCCCACCAGGTGGTGAATGCAACCAAGCTCCTGAAGCTGCTGAATAAGCTCCCTGCCCGCAAAAAGAGAGGAAGGGATTTCCCTTTCTCCGTCCCTTCCTCTCTTTCTTTTGCGACCTTTCGGTGACGGATTTATCTTAAGTCTCAAGATTTCTATGTTACAAAATCCACTTTTGTGTTCTTAGTCAAAATCGGGTTATTAAGCTCAAAGCTCTTCTTTAATTTTTTTATGCTAAATCCAATCATCAGGAGGCAACATATGAACAGCTTAGAACGACCCGAGTTTGATTGGGCCCGAGAGGGAAATCGCTTTGCTCTTGCCGAATTTCTGCGCACAGGCGGCGACATCAATACCAAAAACCAAAAGGGTTACTCTCTCTTAATGTTGGCAGCTTACAATGATCATTGGAGTACATGTGCGTGGCTCATGCAAAAGGGCGCTGATATTAACTCGATTGATATTTCGGGCAATAGCGTTTTGATGGGTGCTTGTTTTAAGGGTCATGTACGCATCGTGAAACTGCTTTTAAGTTCTGGCGCTGACCCGTTCCTGCAGAACTGCTACAACATGACGGCTTTGGATTTAGCGAGAGCGTTTGGTCGCCAAGAAGTGGTCAGAGTTCTGACTGAAGAGCCGTTCTTACGTGGCGGTCAACGCATGTCGAATGTTGTAAAGCTGATGGCAAAAAGACGCAGCCATCTTTCTGCCGTGAGTGCTACTTCACCATACATGGGTACGTCGCAAGACGATTCCCCAAGCTAAAGAATACTATACCACCTTTGCCATCATGAATAACTCGAAGCCAGTGATCATAGCCATCATGGGCTTCGATCTTTATTTCTTCGCCAGCACCGCTCCAGTGATTAGATACATATTTTGTCCCGTACTTTGCTATTTCGGCAGGGATCAACACTTTGATTTTAGTATCAGCAAAAAGGCCACGCGGATAGTAAGTGATTTCAAGAATCTCTACGAGTTTTTTACCTGTCGAAAAGCGACGCTCTTCTTTGATGGAGCGAACCTTCAGATCGCACTTCATATGCGGCGCCAATTTCCCCGCATGCAAAAGTTTGGCGATGTTATCGAACTCATCAATTCTGAGGGGACGTTCTGCTGCTGCCTCTTCAGAGACAAATTCTTGAGCCTGAGTTGAAATCGCAAGCAGACTTGTGAGAACGCAAAACACTATGACACGCATAAACTTCTCCTTGTGAAGTCATTTAAGCCGTTTCCATAGTATCGGACCAATCAATAAATCTAATGAGAATGATAAGAAGTTTCAGGGATCCGGCAAGCCCGAAGTGCCGGGTCCTGTCACCTACGTAGTCAAAAATTCAGACTTTAAGAGACCGTAAACATCCAGGTCGTAAAAGGCTCCGTTCTTGAACGTTTCTTGGCGAAGCGTCCCTTCGTGCTTCATGCCAATTTTCTGCATGACCTTCCCCGAAGCTGGATTATGAGTAAGATGTCTCGAAGTGATTTTATTAAGTCCCATGTTTTTAAAGGCAAAATCTACACAGACACGTGAAGCCTCGGTGATATACCCCTTGCTCCAGTGTTGTGGCGTCAGCCAATACCCGATCTCGCCCTTCTGATGTGTCTTCGCGATCATGATACCAACACAACCAATGAGCTCGCCTGTTTCTTTCAGCGTCACGGCCATTGTTAACCCAACGCCGGTTGCAAAATGTTCGGGATGCTTTTGGATCCACGATTCAGCTAAGCCATCAGGATAAGGATACGGAATCGTCCCCGTTAGATCACTGATGACCTTATCTCCGGCAAGCCGTTGCACCGTTTTCGCATCTTCAAGACGGAAAGGGCGCAAAATCAATCGCGCAGTTTCGAATGTAGGACGAGTGTCTGACTGGGGGACGGTTTGTGTTTCCATAAACAGATCATCGCAATGACCAAGCCCCTTGTAAAGCGCTGGCCACTACAATCAATGACAACAAAAAAGAAATCATAAGGCAGAACCTACTTCCGGGTTGGATCGCAATACTCCCAGGGAGCATAGCCGTGCAAGAACCACTCTTTCATGCTTCCTGCTGGCATGGTCATGAGGTCTTCCGCGGTATGATGCCAGTGCGGAGGAATCACCGAGTAGAAAAGATTATTGCCCATGCTCTTCACACGACGACCCGAAGAGTAAACATAATGGCGAAGACTGCCCTCTTTAGCGACCTTATCAGCGTCCGGGTGATAGTAAAAATAACGAAAATCCCGGGCGAGCTGGCCTAAATTCAAAGCAGTGTGCTTTAGATATTCTTCCGTAAACGATCTTTTCATGGGCGCTAAATTAGCCCTCTTGTCTCCCCAGATTCAACTAGATAGATTGGGGATATAAACGCCGCGTCAACAGCGTCCAGAGCCTCTATGACGACTCCGTAAAATCCTTGAGTTTTTGCTCTCACAGAGCGAATATGCGGGCCTCCAAATTGAGGTAAAAAATATGTCAGATGTTCAGGCTCAGATTCTGTCCAAAGGTGAGGAAATTCTCAAAAATATGGAAGGCCAATCGAAGGCGTCCATTTTCTCTAAGGACTTCTGGTATGGCTCCATCATGGAATGGAGCATGAAGAATGAAAAATTCAAAACGAACATGTTCCGTTTCGTCGACGTGTTGCCATCACTCAATTCAGGCGATGAAGTTTCTCGTCACTTGAAAGAATATTTCTCTGAAGACGGTGGCACACTTCCTCCGGTATTCAACGTCGGTCTTGGTTTGGGTTCTCTCGCTCCAGGCTTAATGGCAGGAGCCATCAAGAAAAACGTCGTCGGCATGGCAAAGATGTTCATCACTGGTGAAAACCCGGATGAAGCACTTCCAGTTCTTAAAAAAGCCCGCAAAAACAAAATGACTTTCACCGTAGATATTTTGGGTGAAGCGATTCTCTCTGAAAAAGAAGCTCAAGAATACACCAACAAATATGTTGAGCTTGTGACATGGCTCGCAAAAGACGCCGAGAAGTGGGACGAGATCCCGCAGATCGACCGCGATCACGAAGGTGCGATTCCAAAAGTAAACGTATCTGTGAAAATGACGGCTCTATATTCTCAGATCAAAGATCTTGCTTGGGACGAGACTAAGAAAATTTTGAAAGACCGTATGCGCCCTGTTTTCCGTCTTGGAATGGAAAAAGGCGTCTTCATCAACCTCGACATGGAACACTACGCTGTCAAACACATGACACTTGAAGTGTTCACAGAACTAATCAACGAGCCTGAGTTCAAAAATTACAAATATTTCGGAATCGTGATCCAAGCTTACCTTCGTGACTCTTTCGAAGACGTCAAAGCAATGACGGATTTCGCGCAAAAACGCGGAACTCCATTCTGGGTTCGCCTTGTGAAAGGTGCCTACTGGGATTACGAAACTATCGAAGCTGAACAACGTGGCTGGCCGATTCCGGTCTACACGAACAAAGCCGAATCTGATGCGAACTACGAAGTTTGCGCAAAGTACTTGCTTGAAAATATCAAACACATCCGCCCTGCCTTTGCTTCTCACAACGTCAGAACTTTGGCAGCTTGTATGATCTACGCTGAAAAGCTTGGGATTCCAAAAGCGGCGCTTGAGTTCCAAATGCTTTACGGGATGGCAGAACCGGTTAAGAAAACAATCGTGGATATGGGCTACCGCCTACGTGAATACGCTCCTGTCGGCGAATTGATTCCAGGCATGGCTTACCTTGTTCGCCGTTTGCTTGAAAACTCTTCGAATGAATCTTGGCTTCGTGGAAAATTCGCGGATAACAAATCCACAGCAGAACTTTTGAAAGACCCTGCTCAAGGTTTGACACCGACATCTTCACAAATCGCAAAAAAATCTAACAAGTTCTACAACGAACCTCTTTTGGATTTCGCTATTAAAGCGGATCGCGAGAAAATGCACAAAGCTTTGAATGAAGCTAAAGCCGCTTTGCCAGTGACTGTGCCTTTGATGATCAACAACAAAGAGATTCGCACTGAAAAGATCTTTGATCGCGTAAACCCTTCTGAGTCTGCGCAGGTCGTAGGTAAAATCCATATGGGTTCTACTGAGCACGCAGAACAAGCGATGCAGGCCGCACAAACGGCTTACAAAACTTGGAAGAACGTGCCAGCAGAACAAAGAGCGGCCTTGGTTGATAAGCTTGCAGATATTATGACTCGTGATCGTTTCAAATTGATTGCGACTCAGGTTTTGGAAGTTGGCAAACCATGGGCTGAAGCTGATGGTGATATCGGTGAAGCGATCGATTTCTGCCGTTACTACGCACGCGACATGAGAAACTTGCAAAAGCCACTTCGTGTTGGCGGCTTGCCTGGTGAAGTTTCTAATTACATCTACAAATCTCGCGGCGTTGTGGCCGTGATTGCTCCTTGGAATTTCCCTCTGGCGATTTTAGCCGGCATGGTGACTGCGGCAGCCGTCACTGGAAACACTGTTGTAATGAAACCTGCTGAGCAGTCTTCGGTGGTTGCTTGGGGTCTTATGAAAATGATCCAAGAAGCAGGCTTCCCGCAAGGTGTGATCAACTTCTTGCCTGGTTTCGGTGAAGAGGTTGGCGAATACATCGTGAACCACAAGTTCACGACAATGATCGCTTTCACGGGTTCTAAAGCCGTGGGCTTGCATATTTTAAATCGCGCTTCTCATGTTCAGTTGGGACAAACTCACGTCAAACGTTGCATCATCGAAATGGGTGGTAAAAACGCTCTGATCATCGATAACGATGCAGACTTGGATGAAGCTGTTGACGGCACTCTTTACTCTGCATTCGGTTTCAGCGGTCAGAAGTGCTCTGCTGCTAGCCGCGTGATCGTACTGGACGAAGTTTATGATCGTTTCACAGATCGCTTGGTTGAAGCGGCGAAGTCTATTGAGGTCCTACCTGCGGAAAATCCAAAAACTTACATGGGACCGGTTGTTGATAAAGAAGCATACGATCGTATTATGAATACGATTGCTGATGCCGAGAAAAATCACAAATTGCTCTTCAAAGGCCAAGTGCCAACGACGGGCTTCTTCGTGCCACCAACAATCTTCGGAAATGTTCCTGGTGATTCGAAATTGGCTCAGCAAGAAATCTTCGGTCCGGTTGTGGCTGTGATCCGCGCAAAGAATTTGGATGAAGCTCTTGAGATCGCAAACAGCACCGAGTACGCATTAACTGGTGGTATGTTCTCTCGTAGCCCTGCGAACATCGCGCGCGTGAAAGACGAGTTCGAAGTTGGTAACTTGTACATCAATCGAGGCATCACAGGTGCGATGGTGGATCGTCATCCATTCGGTGGTTTCAAAATGTCAGGCATTGGTTCAAAAACCGGCGGCCCTGATTACTTGAAGCAATACATGGAGCCAGCAGCAGTGACCGAGAACACTCTTCGTCGCGGCTTTGCTCCGGCTGAAGAATAGAGTTATTTTTTTTCAGAGAGAAGCTTGGCAATTAATTGCTCAAGCTTCTCGTTCGAGCCTTTCAAAAATCCTTGCTCACGGAAAAGAACTTTCCCAGTGTTGTCCAAAACCACCATCGTCGGCACAGCCTTAGCGTTCAGGCGTTTATAAAGATCTTTCTCGGCATCCCATAAAAAGCGAAGACCGATTTTGCGTTTATCTGTAAAATCATTCGCGGCTTTAATCGTATCATCCACACTCACGGCGATGACTTGCAAGCCTTGGGCACCGAAGCGATTCTTCAAACCCTCGTAATATGGCAGGGACTCTTGGCAGGGGCCACACCAACTGGCCCAAAGGTCTAGGATAACGACCTTCCCTCTGATTTCAGCTTTTAAACTTGTCGGAGCTCCGTTCAAACTTTGCAGTTTTCCGCCAGACAACTCCACGGTTTCTGACGCTTGACCACGAAGACTTCCTAATAAGCAAAAAATAAGAACTACAAATTTTAGTCGCATAAGAATAATTTTAGGTCACAAATTAAAAAAAACCATCCTATAATTTCAGAATCAGGACATTTAACGACTTAAGAAAGAGGTCTTATGAAAATCTTGGCAATGTGTTCAATTTTTGTTTTTGGTCTTAGTTTGTCAGCTTGCAGTCACACAGCTAAACATAGCTGCTGCGGTGACAAAGGTGCATGCAGCATGGAACACAAAAGTGGCGATCATAAAGATTGTAAAGGCACAGATGGCTGCGGTCATGCAGAGTGCCCAATGAAAAAGTCTTAGTCTTCGCTATCTTGAACGACAGGCACGGGGTCGTTAAATGCCATCGGACGCTCCACTCGGAGTGTCCAGCGTGAAAAGGCCCCGAGTATCAAACCAATCACCGTCCCGCCAGCATGAGCCGCATAGGCAACTCCACCACCCACTCCTTCAGGATTTGCAATGAGATTGGTGAAATCCACTAGCAAAAATAGCGGCACGATCAAGAGTGTCGGTAAGTAGATAAAGCCATTGTGCCCCGGAAAAGGCGAAATAAAATAAACATAACGAATGCGCAAGCGGGTTTCTGCCACAACATAGAACGCCAAAAGCGCACTGATAGAAGCACTCGCCCCCACCATCGGAATAACTCCGTGGCCATTGTAAAACAAGAATGCAGCGCCACCGACAATACCGCCTAACAAATACAGCACGAGCAATGCAAAACTACCTACTAAGATTTCGACCGCTGTCCCAATAACCACCAAGAACAACATATTGCTGAATAAGTGTGTAATGCTGGCGTGAGAAAACTGATACGTAATCCAAGTAATAGAACGCATGTCGGCTTTGTTCAAACCGAAGCTGTAGATAGTGTCTTCATCATAAAACTTGCGGAAGGACTCGAGGTTCTTACGCCATTTTTCGATAGCAACTTCATCCCCATGAAAAGGCATTTCTGCGGCACGGTCTAAGAACTCGGCATCTCTGAGTGCGTAGCTGCCCAAAATTTCCATTTGTTCGTCGCTTGTAGCACTCAAATGCCCAACCCAAGGTGCACGGGTTTTTTGTTCGTAGGTGCTTAAAGATTGAAAGAATTGACGATAAAGACGGCCCGTAATCAAAGTGGATTCCGTCTCAAGAATCTTTTGATTGCGGAAGTTGTCAGGCTGACCGGCAAAGAACAGAAAATAAATCAGAATATTCAAAGCCAATAATGTCCACGTCAGAGGATATCGGTGAAACTTTGAAAGAGGTTCCGATTGCGGCAGAATCATTCAATGCCGTACCTTTTCTTGAACTCCTGAAGAATTTCTTTTTCGTCGCTGCTAGCTGGAGTTCTAGACTTCTTTTCGTTGGCGATTTTGACATTCAACGCCCACGCTGTTTTTACCATGCTCTTATCTAGGAAGGTTTGCAGAGGTTTTTCAACTTCGAGGTCGCGGATAAGACCTGCTGCTGAAACATAGTGACCAAGCTCTAAAGAGCTCTTTAGTAAAAGCAATCTTGAACTGACTAAACCTAATCCTGCACGACGTAAAATATTACCGCGATCTTCGTCTTTGGCCTGCATGAATTTTAAGATGGCGCAGGCTTCTGATTTTTCGCTCTCAGTGCAGATTTTGCTCTGATACTCGTCGACCTCTTTTTTATCTTCACTGATCACGGACATAGCCAGAAGCCCGAGGGCTTTTTCTTCGCCTTCAAGATTCCACACAGCGTTTTGAGCTTCGGTATAAACGCACGACTCGTCTGACTGTTCGGCAAAGAACAATGCCAAAGCGACATCTAAACGTTTTTCATCTTTGTATTTCTCAGTAGGGATATCTGGGCAATAGGATTTAGAAATCTTCTGACCACTCGCAAGACCTTCAACGACTGCTGTCTTGTAAGTTTTCCCCATAAAGGTGACGCCCATTAAAAACATAAATCCAAAAAAGATCCACATGGTAGAGCGAATATAACGAGACTCTACCGCCAAAGGTGCATCGACAGGTTCTTGCTTTAATGAAATCACTAAAGTGTCAGAAACTCTTTCATGGAAAGCGCGACGAAGTGGATGTCCCAGAATTTCCATAAATGGAACTCCGAGCATTCCTGTTCCTAACCACCACCCCATAGGACGAAGCAAGCTCTGTGCAAACGTAAGCTGCTTTTGGTCGTCTTGATGGTGCTGTGGATACGAGATCACCTGCAGTTGCATAAACTTCTGCCCTGGAGTCGCCTGCCAGAAGTAGAAAAACAATGCTTGCAATACGCAAGACACGACAACCATGCCGATTACAAACAATACCCAGATCACAACGGCTTGGTCTGAATCTGAGTTTAAAATCAAAACTGTTTTTAAATTTCTAAGAACTCCTGCAACCGAGAAGCTCACGATAGGAGAAAGAATCAAGAAATCCAGAATGAATGCGATAAAACGATCGGTCACCGAAGCCAACTGAAGTGATGGCGTTGCGAATCGAGGTGCCGTGCTTGAAGTGTCTTTGTCTGGAAACGATAAATCCCTTACAACCATAAGGGATTTATCGGCATGAAGGACTTAAAACTGCGGTCTAGTTAATAGGAACTTACTGGCTGATTTTCAGAGAAAGAACGCGGCCTTCTTCGTCCAACTGGAAGTGCGCCTGTCCGAGATCTTTGTTGCCACTGCTGATCAGTTTATAGACTTCAGTATTGCCCTGACGGCTAGCAAACTGGACTTTGGAATAATCCAAAGCAAACACAGTTTTAAAGATTTTCAAGAACTCAGCTTTTTCTTTGATAACCAACGGCTGGTCACCAGCGTGATTGTCAGTGAAATCAAAACTTTGAATTTTGCTATTTACGATGTGAGTTTTGTATTTACCTTCAAGAAAGCCAAAAACCAGTTCATCTTTAAGAGTTGGTTTCACAGCCAAAAGACTTTTTGCTGCGTCTTTTTCTTGGGCCAATTTCTGAGCAAGTTCATGCTCCCACTTGATTCCGTCAACAGAATCACGGTCCTCAAAACTAGCAATTCCACGATTACCCTCAGCGAATGCATCCACTTTGTTTTGTGATTTTACAATCCACTCATTTAGGAAAACAGTCATCACGAGGACTGAAACAATCGAAAGGCCCAATACTGCTTTTTGATCTTGTCCCTTGTCTAAAAGGCGTTTGCGCACAGACTTAGCTTTTGGAAATTCCAGGACTTTATTATCAGCAGAATTCTTAGACATGATTTGGCCCCTTTTTTTCAGACACGTGAAGTATTCCATTCGGTTAGATCTGGTCTGTCTAGATCTAATTTGAGATACAGCGAAACACGTGCCAATCCTGTAAATCACCAGCTTCTTTTAAAATACATCTTATCGTTAACTCTCTCAACATCCGACTGTAACTTGTTATACGTTTTATTTTGAGACACGCGCTAGGTGCAAGAGACGTAGGAGCGGAGCTCCGTAGCTGGACTACTTAAAACAGCTGCACAGCCTTCTTAATCCAGCTGTCCTCGCCGTTCTCCATCTCGCTGAGATGGTAATAGAGGACCTTATCGACCTGGACTCCTGGACCTTCTATTTTATGACCTCGCCGTGTTTGATAAAGCGCTTCAGGAACGGAGATCTTTACGCCATCGGCCAATTCAGGCACCGGATACCAAACGCCTACGAGCAGCTGCCCCGCGCTTGCAGAGCCAAATATTTTTGCACCAATATAATCCTTTAACGCCTGCGCTACCATCTCTGATGTAGAAGCACTTCCCGAGTCCACCAAAACAGCCACAGACGCCGCTAAGCAGTCATAGTCCTCAAAAGTCCAAAGACGAACTAAGAAGGATTGATCAAGAACAACAATTTGATTTTCATCGTTCAGATCATCCGGCAATGTCATCTCTTTTTTAAGTTTCGATTTTGGTTTCCACAAATAACCAATATCTTGAGGTGAACACATAAACGGAGACAAAAATCTTAATCCTGCAACGAAGTTGCCACCAAGATTTCCTCGAAGATCTACAATAATTTTTTGATACTTTTTAAGTTCAGAAACCTGAGAAAGCCATTTCTCTTTCTCAAAATACTCCGCGCGAAACGATGGCACTTTGAACACCGCTGTTTTCGCAGTTAGAGGAATGATTTGAGGATCCTCTTCCCGTTTGATATCGCCGGTCGAGATTTTATATTCCGTGATTTTTTTCTGACGAAGAATCAAATATTTTCCAGAAGTCTTTTCAGCAAGTTCTGGAGTTCCTAGGTCGTCATTGATTCGATAAATGACATCTCCCATGCGAAGTCCTGCGCGTTCTGCCGGAGAATTTTTATGGACTTTAAATATGACAAGTTCCCCATCGACATATTGGGATTCAATGCCCGTTTCTTTGCTCTCGCCTTGCCACACCCTGCGGGACTCTTGAGGACTGTAGATGGACAAATGCGAAGCATGAAGGATCGAGAACTGATCATTCAAATCTTCAACAATGGCTGCGACGGGAGTATCTTCTTTGACAAGTTCGGATCTCTTGACGCACCCACGGCTCCAAGAGACCAGCTTTTCGCCTTGCATGTAAATTCGGTCATTCACGAAAGTACAAATCTTAGCATAAGTATTTCCCGGCGGATGCTTTCGCACCACCGTCATACCTAAGTAAAGGCAGAGCACAAAAAATAAAAAGCCAGGAATCCATCCTGGCTTTTTGAAAAGACTGGAATCCATTTGGTGGATTATGCCGCTCTTTTCTTACGAGCTTGAGAAGGATCAATGTGATATTGTTTCACTTTACGATACAATGTCGCACGACCGATACCCAATGCTTTTGCTGCTTCTGTCAAATTCCCTTTGTACTGAAGGATAGCATTTTCGATAGCATGAGCTTCGAGCTCATCCATCTTTTGGATTTTGTTGTCAGCATTATAAGAACTGCCTGGGCCTGGGAATGGCAATACATTCGTGCCAGCAGTTTCACCATTTACTGGGCTAGAACCGAAAGCTAATGAAGGAACACCAGCCATCAATTGCTGGCGGAAGAACGGAGAATCCAATCCTTCTCTCCATTGTGAAGGCGAATACGCTTGGAAAGTCATGTCCTGACCTTCACATTGTTTCTTGGCGTTATCGATCGCCTCAGCGTTATCGCTCACCATAATCATAATTGTACGAGACATCTAGTCCTCCCCGATTGATACGTTTAACGTTCATGTTTGAATCACTTTTATCGTATCGGCGTTTCATCGTGAGAATTTAGGGGTCTCAACAAAAATATTTTGAGACACTTTAAACCCTAGAAAACACTTCAGAAACACCCCGTCTCATATTGGGACTTGATTTATAGTTGAGTTAGAGCAGGACCTTCATCTCGCTTTATCTCCATTCTGCATAGGTTTTGGTCGAATCGGGGATTTGTCGCGGCTTTGCTGTTTAGCTTCTGTGGTGAGGGGGACAGCCTTCCGGGCTTCACGCAAGCGCCACGCCTTCGGCGTGGTTCGCGCCATCCGGGCGCCGCTTGAGCCCCCTAACCACAGAAGCTAAACAGCAAATCCACCCCAAATTCGCTTCGATCAAAACTAGAATGGAGAGAAGCGCTCTTCAAGCACGGTCATATATACAACGTGTTTTGCGCGCGCGGAGGCCGTGCGGATTGGCTTGCTACTTTTATGTTTTTGATTTTGTACGAAGCAATTTTCGGGAGAGACTGAGGAGCTTTGCGGCTCTTTCAGTCGGGGGCTCAAGCGGCGCCACGATGGCGCGAATTCGCCGAAGGCGAACGCTTGTCTGAGGGCCGGACGCCCGTCCCCCGAGTGGAAGAGTCGCAAAGGTTCTCGGGCTCTGCCGAAAACCCAGCGTCGACCATAAAACTCAGAATACTAAAAAAGACTTAGCAACCAGTAGCACGAGCAGGAGGAGCCATTTGGCGGCAGCGTGGTTGGCCCTTCGAGCACTTCAATCTTAAGTGGAAGTGATTCGCGTGACCTTTCCAAGGTACCAAAGCTCTCAGTGTCTCGAATGGGACTCCGTCTTTGCTAGAGCCTACTTCTTTGTTACGTGCAGCGATTTGGCAGAACTCACGTTTCATGTTTGAGTCTGTGAAGATACGATCCACGTTCGAAGTTTCTACGAGTGATTTGAAAAGATCCCATTGTGTGTCTGACATCCATGAGCGTTTTGCAGAAGAGGATGCCATTACGTTTGTGAAACCTTTTTGGAATGAGTTGTTGTCGAAGTAGTAAGAGATGTCAGCATCCAAACCACGACGGTGAGATGAGTGACCACCCAATTTACCACCGTTTTTCTTAGACACATCACCGACGCTGATGATGTAACCATTTACTTTTTTCTGACTGTACTGACCGATATGAGCCATCATGTTCAACATGTCTGTTGTACCATAATAAGTCTCGCGTTTTGGATACATGATGTTGTAACCAGAGTTATCGTTGTCCTTTTGGAACTTCAAAAGGCTGACGGCATTTTCCAAACGGCCGGTGCCGTTATCACCGATAGCTTGGCTGATAGTATTTAAAATCTTACGGCCTACAGACACATTGTCTGGATTCTTAGAAGGAACATCCGGTTTAATTGGAGGCTTAGGAACAACCGGAGTCACAGGCTTCTTAGGCTCTTCTTTTTTAGGCTCTGGCTTCTTCGGTTCTTCCTTTTTAGGTTCGTCCTTTTTTGGATTTACCGGAGCAGGCTGTTGAGAATTAGACTTTTTATCGTCTTTCTTCTCATCCTTTTTTTCTTCTTCTTTCTTATCTTCTTTTGGAGTCGGCGTTGGAGTAGATGGTGCTACTTGGAACAAGACTTCGATGTCACGCTCAGGTTCACCAACGTAAGCACCGAGTTCGCCTCCGCCGTCGTCATCATGTTCAAACTCACTACCCTCTTCATCCAACTTCTCTTCTTCTTCAGGAGTCGGCGTTGGGGTAGGCTTTGTCTTTTTCTTTACTTTTGGTTTATCTGGAGTCGAAGACTGTTTACCACCTTGATCGTCAGAATCTTCCTCTACTTGAGAGTCTTCATCTTTCGCAGAAGGATTCGGTTTAACGATCATCTTGTCAGTCGATTCAACCTGGTGATGATATGCGCGTCCTTTATAAACTACATAGATATCGATGAAAGACTCAGAACAGTCTGTGTACATACAAGTAAGCTTCGCGCCGGCTTTTACCTGCAACGAGTCTAGCTCAGCTTGGTTTTGCACGAACATATAAGAGGTGAAGTCATCTGGACTAATAGTACCAACAACATTAATAGGAACTTTCAAGGCAATCTGGTCGCCATCCACAGGTTGAATGGTCACGATCCCGGTTAAAGAGGTCTCGGCTTTGTCGCCGTCTACTTTAAGGACCAAATTTGAAATACTGGAAACTCCATCGAAAACATCGTACTGACCAACGCGAGTCTTGGTCGGCATGACTGGAATGTAAGTGGTCTCGGGCTTTGAAATTGTCGAAGCAATAGGTTCTACGAACCCGCCTTGAGAGCACGACACTAAAAAGGCCATCATTATAGAGAGCAGTATTTTACGTTCCACGGTAATTCTCCTAAAAGTGCTCTAAGCAGGACTTGTGCCATATTGAGACCGTGGTCCAAATCAAAATTATCCACATTTGGTCCATCTTGTACTCGTCAAACCCGCAGCCAGAGTGACGTTCCTGGGCACTTCAGTGCGCCGAGAATTGTTTAGAATTTTATACTCATCATCCATTTGTTTCCGAGACTTTCGTTTTAATTTTTCACAGTCCTAGGTCTTGATTTGCGGCTCTTCACTCTCGTTTTTCTCTCGATCTTCCGAGTCTCCTGTAGGCTTTTTTTTCGCACACTGAACTTTTTTGAGGGGGATCTCATATGGTAAAAATGTACTCAAAAGGATTTTTGGCACTCAGTCTGGCGTTCAGTCTTGCAGCATGTGGAAACAACTTTGATGACTCTAAATTGCCCGACGACACGACCGAAGAACAGATCGTAAAGGAACTGCCCGGTGATAACGACAGTGCCACCGACGGCCAGGACGATGAAAACACGAGCGAAGAAGTAGCTCAACCTGCTCCAGCCGAGCCTACGACACCAGTTGAACCAGCACCTGCTCCAGCACCAGCACCAGCACCACCAGCAAATAGTGATAGAGATGGAGTACTTGCAAAATACAATCATCTTGATCCAAAAAGAATCGTTCCAACAAAAGCATTGGCCGATGCCGTTGCTTACTACGATAAGAACTTGTCTAAGATTAAGAACAAGAGCTACTTGTCTGTGATCAACTTTGGACAAAGCTCTAAAGAAGCTCGCTTCTATATCATCAATATGACAAGCGGAGCTGTGTGGGCAATTCACACGTCACACGGAAAAGGCTCTGATTCAAACCACGATGGCTATGCTGAAAAATTCAGTAACGTATCTGGTTCGAATGCCAGCTCTTTGGGTTTCTATATGACTGCAGAAACTTACTATGGAAAACATGGTTTGTCGTTGAAGCTTGATGGCATGTCTAGCACAAATTCAAATGCACGCCCTCGTGCGGTTGTCATTCATGGTGCCGACTATGTTCAAGAGGCCAGCAAAATCCAAGGCCGTAGCTGGGGTTGCCCTGCTGTGACGATGTCTTATCGCGATAAAGTCATTGGACTTCTTAAAGGTGGCAGCGTCATCTACGCTGTAAAATAAAACGTCTTAAGCACAAAATAAAAAAGCCGACCTTATCAGTCGGCTTTTTTATTTTCTTTTGCAGATTAAATTATCTGCGACCAGATTTGATCTTCACTTGAAGTTTAGAGATCAAATGAACCGCCATCTTTTCTTGTACGCGGCACATTTTCAACTCATCACGACGGTAAGATCTTTGTGATGGAGTCAGAGTTCCTGTTTCAAGCTCCATTTCGTAGTCCAACTTAGAAGAGCGAATGCCTTCCAATTCTTTGGTCTGTTGCTTGAAAAGTTTTGTTACGCCACTAAGTGGAGCAACTTCGATCCATTCTTCTTTCGCGCGATACCAGCTCACCATACGCAAGAAACGAGCTTTGTTCTTTGCAAGAGTGAACTTCGGATATTTGTCTTCAGACAGATCCAAGATGTTGTCGATTTCATCCAGGTTCAGGTCTTCTTCTTCTTCGCTCAAAGGATTTAGAGCGTTTAGACCTAATTGTCCTTCAAGAGCTTCGGCGGTTAAGGCATCGTCTCCAAACTGATCTTCAGCTTCTTCCTCGTCGAGTTCCTCATCAAGTTCCTCATCGAGTTCGTCCATCAATTCTTCTTCAATAGCGTTCGGATTTGTCCCGGTTGAATCAGCCACGGTTCCAAGCCTCCCCATAATTTTTAAATACGTTCGATTAGCAGAAGAGAGGTTATACCCTAAAAGGTTCGATGACACAATATGTCGAATGGGTGAAAAAATGACAAAAGTGAAAATTTCCAACTATTTAAACAGATTCACGAGCAGAGATTGTAGTTAATTCCTGCCCGTTTCGACAGCATTGTGAAGACTTATTACACGATCTTCTAAACTAGAAATGCAGTTTCATGCCTAACCAAACAAATCTACCTGGTGTCAAATAGCCTTTAATGTCCTCATAAAACGAATTGCCTGCATTGTTCACACGCAAAAAATACTGAGCGAAATTTCGTTTGTAAGTTAATGACAGATTCAAAAGTGTGACGGCATCAAGTACCACGCGCGAAGCTCCTACACTGTCTTCTCGATCACCGAGGTAGAGTAATTCCCCCGCCACACGCAAGGGTTCATAGATATCATAGCCAAGCTCCCAAGCACCTTGAAGCGCTGGACGACGAAGTAAGTACTGCCCGGTCGTTTCATCTTTGGCGTAAATTTGCGCGATAGAAAATTGCGTGTCCCACATCACCGCATCGTACTGATGCATGAATTCGATACCTTTGGTTTTTGCACTCTTTAAATTTTTATATTTAGAAACACCAAAGTCGTAATCAATCAGATTTGAAAACTGATTTTCGAAAAAAGAAATTTTCGCTCTTTGCGGAGCTCCCCATCTTTGCACGACACCAACTTCATATGCTTGGCTGGTTTCTGCTTGTAGATTTTGATCCCCGTACTGCACAGAAAACTGCTGATACAAGCTAGGTCGTTTAAGTCCCGTACTGACAATCCCATACAAACTGCGCTGAGCCTCGACCCAATGCCACTGATAAGAAACTTGATAGACGGCCAAGCAGTCTTCAGATTTTTGGCAAGAGCCGCGCACACCCCAAGAAAAATCAGAACTTTCAAAGTTCCAATCATTCACAACATACAGGTTTTGCTCGCTGGTAGTTGGATCAAAAGAGCTTCCCGCTGGATCAAAATCGGAGCTCGAGTCAAAGTGCCCTTCTTCTTGCGAAGCCTCAAGCCCCACTTGCCAAAGACTCTTTAGCAACACGAAGCTATTACGATTTAAAAAAATACTTCTTTGGCCTTTGGCGTGATCGAAATAATAACTGCTATCGTAAGCGTCGACGGGATTGTTGTTCTCGCGATCGGTATCTTGATTCACTACCAAGAACACACTATCAGCGCGGTCGCCCCAATTCACTTTGTAGCGAGCCTTCCACTGAAGCGCACGGCTAGAGCTATGAGCATTGACATCATCCAATGGCGGCACATCGTCGCTCAATGTATCGCGAAGAGCATTCACCATGAACTGCAATTGATCTTCACTAGGCAAATCGAAACTGACTATCGCCGATGCTGAACTTTTTTGACGACCATCGCGCTCAAGGTCGCCATCGGAGCCTCTGGGAACCGCGGCATCATAAGTGGAAACCCCCTCGGTGCTGAAAGCCGAGCCACCGACAGCAAGCTGCCATTTTTCTCCGCGAGCGCGGGCCTCGCCTAAACCACGAGAGGTGTTGAGACTTCCGCCCGAAAGCTCCAAGGTCGAGCCCAAATCAGGATCTTGTTCAACTAAGACGACACCACCCAAAGCTTGAGTCCCGTATAAGAGGCTCTGCGGGCCTTTTAAGACACGAATACGGTTTGAAAACTCGGAGGCAAGCCCGAACGGATCTGTAGCCCCTGTGGGCGCTGTAAAGTTGTCTGAGCGAAAGTCATTCCAAATAAACAAAGTATGATCCCCGCTCGAACCACGTACAAACAAACTGCTGGTGTATGTCGTAACTTCAGAGCCTGTTAAAACTACTCCTGGCAAGGATTTCACGGACTCGATGGGGCTTACGTCTTTACGTTCATCCAAAGTGTCGCTGGCGATCTCTTCGGCTGAGGGAGGGGTTTGCAAAAAAGAGCTCTGCCCGCTTTGAATTTGCATGCCCATACCGAGGGCGAAAACTGGAATGAGAGATTTGGAAAATTGGATGCTCATAGGGCCTTTCTTAACACCAAAAAGGGCCTCTGTCTAAAAGCTTAACAGCTCATACCGCCCTCAGCCGTCGTTCACCTTGGTCCCAGGATTGAAGGGTAAAGCACTGAATTCCTAGGAGTTCAGGAGAAATATTATGAAACGCGTACTGTTTGTATCAATCCTCGCTGCCCTTTTTGTTGCTGCTTGCGGTGAAAAATCCAATTTGCAGGTCAAAGCTCGCAAACTACAAAGAGATGGCACAAACTCCAAAGTGGAAGATACCTTCGCCAACACTACAGGCGCCGATGCACGCAAACTGACAAGCAATATGAAAGCTGCGCGCAATATTCTGTTGGGTAAAAACAGCGTTCAGACTTCCGTGTATTGCAGTCATGATCTAGAAAAAGCTATCACCAAGAACGAACGCATATATCTTCTTGGCGGCAGCCAAGTGCTGATCCTTCAAGACACCAACTTGGATATCCCAGAAACTCCAAAACAATTGGGGCAAGAAAAAGCCGAAGTCCCACAAGACATCGTGAACCTTATTTGCGATGGCCCTAAAATTTCTACTGAAAAGCTTGAGGCTTACCCTAATGTTGCAAAAGTAAACCTGACTCTGGATGCTGCACCGACTGAGATCCAAGCAAAATTCAGCGTTGCAAACACGTCAGTACAATCGGCTCTTATCGCTTGCGGTAGCACTGAAGCTCTCAGAGCTGCAGACAAAATCATGATGCCAGAAAGCGAATCCGCCGTTGCACCAAGTATTTTGATCACGCCAGAAACTAAAATGCTTCTTGAAACTAAGAGCCAAAAAGGCAAAGAAAAAGAATACATCTTGGTTACTTGCGCTGCTGAAAAAACAGAAACAGCTCCTGAAGCCGATAAAGAATCTGACAAGAGCGCTGACAAAGAGACTCCTGCTTCAGAACCAACTATTGAAGCAGTTCCAGCTGCTGACCAAGAGCCTACAGAGACAACCGCGGACAGATAAGCTGAAATTTGAGATTGAGTAAACAGAGGAGGATATAAAAATCCTCCTTTTTTATTTTCTTCCCGCTTTGAACGTCTCAAGGTGAGACTCTCTGTTTCTCAGTTCGGGGATCGAACAAAAACACCCAGGATTTCTCAATTAAATCCAAACTTTGAGCCAGTATTTGCCGATAAATTACTTAGCATGCAAACGGTACGTCGCTGGGCTCAAAGAGCACTCTTATTAACCACTTGGGCAAGTCTTGTGGCTTGTTCCAACGCCAAAACTCAGGTGGATTTTTTAAAATCCCTGGTCGGTGATGACCTATTCCCTGGCGTCGTTCTTAAAATCAACGGCGCGACTTCCGCAACAAGCAACAACCCTACTCCGATCTTAGAAGTCTCCGGCTTTTCGGATTCTACGAAAGTAGAACTCTTCACTTCTGCAACTTGCGACGTCACTCAAAAAGTCGGAGAGATCAGCACGACGGCCTCAGACACTTCTGTGAATATGAGTCCCAGCGCTTTGAGTTCCGATGGCGTTTACGAGTTTTATGCGATTGTTACTTCAAGCCTTGGACTTACTTCTGAATGTTCTAAGAACAAAGTCACTTACACTTACGATACGATTGCGCCAACTGCTCCCTCCGGAGTGAGCTTGGTGACCGTGGTTCATAGTGACAGCACTCCGGATCTGCAAGTAACAGGTCTTGAGATGAACTCGACAGTCGCTATCTTCACCGATGCCGCTTGTTCTGCGTCTCTGGCATCAGCCCTAGCAACTAGCACAAGCATGAACCTGACAAGCTCTGCGATCATGGAAGGCACTTACCAGTACTATGCAAATGCTGTCGACCGTGCTGGCAATACCTCAACTTGCAGCAGTGCTTTTGCACAGTATGTTTATGACATCACTCCACCGGCCGTTCCAACAAACGTGAGTCTTGCAAGTGGCGTAAATAGCCCTGATAACAACATCACTCCAAGTGTCGATGTCGATGGTCTTGTGGCTGGTGATACAGTTAAAATTTACTTAGATTCTTTATGTATTTCAGAAGCTGCTTCCATGGTAACCGCGTCGTCTCCGCAAACTTTGACGGTCACGCCTGCACTCAGTGTTAGTGGCAACTACTTCATCTATGCAAAAGCTCTTGATGCTTACGGCAATGCCTCGGCTTGCTCGACGGCATTTGCGACTTACACTTTGGATATCACAGCACCAAGTGCTCCGACTGGATTGTCACTTACAACTCCGGCCTCGAGCCCTGGTAATGTCAATGCACCGATCATCACAGTAAGTGGAGTTTCATCCGGCGACTCCATTGGCCTTTATAGTGATGCCACTTGCTCCAGCATCGTTGGCGGAGGTATTGCGGGTGGCGTTAACATCGCGATTGGCGCCATCACTCTGAGCAGCGACGGCAGTTATGATTACTATGCAAATGCTACGGATTCCGTTGGCAATGTTTCGGCGTGTTCGACTGCAAAAGTAACTTACGTCTACGATTCAACACCGCCAACAAAACCAAATTCCATCACGCTGTCAAATCCAGCTTCAAGCCCAAGCAATGTGACTCAGCCGACATTGCTCGTGGGGCCAATGACAAGTGGTGATACTGCAAAGCTTTATTCAGATGCTTCGTGCTCAAGCCTTGTAGGGACAGCTGTGGCTTCAGGATCCTCTGTCGGAGTTACTCTTAGCACGGCATTGAGCACTTCTGGCACATACACTTACTACGCACAAGCTTTTGACGTCGCTGGCAATAGTTCTTCGTGTTCGACTGCGAACTTATCTTATGTCTTTGATAACATTGCGCCGTCGGCTCCATCTTCAATGGCGCTGACTTCGCCTATATCAAGTCCGGGCAATGATACGACGCCTACGATCACAGTTTCGGGACTAACAAATGGCGATGTGATCGGTCTTTATAGTGATGCGTCTTGTACAACGCAAAAAGCACAGACTACCGCTGCTGGTGGTAATGCCGTCCTGACATCGTCTGCTTTGCCTGAGGGAAGTTATACGTTCTACTCAAAAGCCACAGATCCTGCAGGCAATAGTTCGGCGTGTTCTTCGATCTCTGTCGCTTATGATCTTGATTTAACAGCTCCGCCTGCACCGAACTCTTTAAGTTTGATTACTCCAGGATCAAGCCCTGGTAATATTGCTTCTCCGATGATGCAGGTTTCGACTGTTAGTAATGATGATGTCGTTAAAATTTACTCAGATGCTTCCTGCACGACCGAAAAAGGTTCTGAGACTGCGAGTGGTAGTTCTGTGATCGTGACCTCGTCAGCTCTTTCAAGCGCTGGCAATTATAATTACTACTCGACAGCGACGGATCTTGCCGGAAATATGTCAGCGTGTTCATCGGTTTCTTTAGCTTACACGTATGACAATATTTCCCCGACAGTGACGAACGTGACTTCATCGAATGCAAATAAGAAATACGGACCTGGCGCCACGATTTCAATTCAAATAACTTTAAGTGAAGTTGTGAATGTCACGGGCAATCCGACACTGATGTTGAATACAACCCCTACTACTCAGTATGCGACTTATACAAGTGGTTCCGGAACCGACACACTGACCTTTACATACACGGTGGTCTCGGGTGATAGCCAAGCGGATCTTAATTACTCTTCGACATCTGCATTAGCACTGAGTGGTGGTCTTATTAAAGACACGGCCTTGAACAATGCTTCTCTACTTCTACCTGCGACGAATGCCAGTGGAGCTCTGGGCATCAATAAAGATATCATCATTATGCCAAACCCACCGAAAGTAACTTTGGCTGGGTCTCCGTCGATACGTATTAATGAGAACGACCCGGCACAAACTCTCCAAGTTGATTTAGAATACGATGCTCACTACTCGATGACCGTTCACGTCGCTGACTACAGCACAATGATAAGTGGTTCAGAGTATATTCTTTCCACGAATAACGTGGTGATTCCTGCAGGGAGTATTGCGCAAACCTTTACCTTGTCAGTGACAAACGATGCGATCTCTAATGGGTTCCGTCGCATTCGCTTGGCCATCGACCATATCAACGGGGACTTCCCCGGTTTGCTAGCAAAGATCTCACAAAAAGAAATATATATTCGCGATGATGAGTCTGCAGGTCCTGCAGCTGCAAGTTTAGCCCAAGGGTTTGGCGGCAACCACACATGCGTTCTTAAATCCGGCGGTACACCGAGCTGCTGGGGCTCGGGCGCCATGGCCCAATTGGGTGATGGACTTACCAATACCCGTTTTAGTCCTCAGACACCTTCTGCAATGAGTGGTGGTTACTACAGTCTTACCACGGGAACAAACCACACATGCGTTTTGACGAGCGCAAACAATGCAAAATGCTGGGGTAACAATACCAATGGGCAATTGGGCGATGGTTCAAATACACAAAGACCCACGCCTTATCAAATCAGCCCAGATACCTACAGCAAAATCGCCGCGGGACAAAACTACACTTGTGCCATCGGCTTTGCCGACAATAGCTTGTGGTGTTGGGGCTTAAATTCGAGCTATCAACTCGGTGATGGCACCACAGGACAGAAACTTTCTGCTGTCGAAATTGATATCGGCGTGGATTACGCGATGGTGGCCCCTGGCGCACTTAGCACTTGTGGTATCACTACGACTGGCGTTCTGAAATGCTGGGGCTTAAACAACGTTGGACAACTCGGTGATAACTCTACGACGAACAGACCTACTCCTGTCATCGTCGATAGCGGAGTCTCGTATACGAAGGTCGCCGTCGGTCAAAACCATGCTTGTGGTATCACCCAAACAGGGGCCTTGAAATGCTGGGGAGCTAATACCTATGGACAATTGGGTGATGGCTCTGGAACGCAGAAATTAGTTCCAACGATTGCAATTGCATCAGGTGTCGCCGATTTGGCCGTGGGATCTGTGCATACGTGTGCGCTACTTTCAAATGGCGACATGAAATGTTGGGGCAATAATGATGTTGGCCAAGTCGGAGATGGAACCATATTAAGTCGCAATGCCCCTGTGGCCGTCGCTGCTGGCGTTATTAGCATAATGACTGGAAGTTCACACACCTGTGCTCTGGCGTCTAATGGCGAAACAAAATGCTGGGGTTCCAATTATTACTCTCAGTTAGGCAGCTACGATGCGTTTGCGAAAGTCGCAAGCAGTGTAGATACGAATTTCACCACGGTGGCTGCTGGTAAATATCACAGCTGCGGACTGACGACCTCGGGTGCTGTTCGCTGCTGGGGTGAAAATACTAATGGCGAAGTTGGTGATGGAACCCTCTCTGCTCGTACTTCTCCGGTGCAAGTTATTGATAGTGGAGTTGTGCAAATTGCCGTGGGAGAATATTTCTCTTGCGCTGTTTTTGCGTCTGGAAAATTGCAGTGCTGGGGATCAAACACAGATGGCCGCTTAGGAGACGGCGTCGGCTCGGGCCGCCGTCTACGCCCTTATGACATTATCGCCTCTGGCGTACTTGAAGTCGACATGGGCAACAACAACGCCTGCGCCCGTCTTGATAATGGCTCTGTCCAATGTTGGGGCTTCAATGGGCCTGGTGGTAAAGTAGGAAATAACTCTTCTCTTCAACAAAATACTCCGGTGGAAGTTTTGAATAGCTCCTTTGGAGCAATTGCTATCAGCGCCGGCCCCACTCATGCCTGCGCCCTAAACAGTTCAAATATTCTGTATTGCTGGGGGAATAATACTAGCGGTCAATTCGGTATTGGCTCAACAACAGGCTCCATGATTCCAGTAAGTACGGGACTGAACTATTCACAAATTTCCGTCGCCAGTGGCTATACTTGTGGAATTCAAGGCGGTGCTTTGTATTGCTGGGGATCCAATGCCAGCAAACAGCTCGGCGATGGAACTACCACTGATAGCAGTACCCCCGTCCTGATCGATAGTGGAGTTGGTTATTCTCAGGTCTCTACAGGTCTGATCCATACTTGCGGCGTCACGACCTCTGGTGGCGTGAAGTGTTGGGGATCGAACTCTAATTATCAAATCGGTGCGCTTCCTGGAACAACGCCAGGCTTCCTTGTGGCAAGTGGTGCCGCCCAAGTTTCTGCCAGCGAATATAACACTTGCTATAAACTTTCGACCAATGATGTAAAATGCCTTGGTGCAAATACCACAGGTGCTATCGGCAATGGGGATCTTTCCCTCTTACGATTGCCAATCCACGTCTTCGGTCTCTAGTTCCTGCTCTTGCTCTTGCTCTTAGATTGTGCAGTGGAGCAAAAAAACTTTAAATTTTCTAGGAAGAGTGCTTGCAGATTTTTATCCCTCCTGCAAAGCTGTGGCTCGATTTTACTATATGGAGGGTTCATGAAATCGATTCTATTCTTGGCTATTACAGCAACAGCTATGTCTGCAAATGCAGGTTGGTTCCTTAAGCGTCACACTGGCACATTGACCAGCACGTCTAACCACTATCACTGCAGTTTTAAAAATAAAACCAACAACTCTTTGGATATGAAGTATGTTGTGTTCTACATGGACAGCACTTTTGATAAAGGTGGCTCTACGACTCAGCAAGATCGTATCGACCATGTTATCCGTTCTGGCGAGAGCGCGAAGTACTCTATGGAAAAACCAGTTCATTACACTGTTAGCCACTGCACTTACTTGGCTCGCTAAGAAGGTTTCCTTCTTTCAAAATAAAAGGCGCGGTGTCCCCGCGCCTTTTTCTTTTTACACATAAACACCTGAAATTACTTGTATTTTATCATTACCTCAGAAGCCGTATTGACAAATTCTTATTACGGATATATTATATCTGTAATTAACAAGGAGTCCTAGATGCAACGTCTTCACTATTACCCACAAATTCCAGAAGCCATGGCTAAAATGACCGAGCTTGAAGGTCTTATTAAAAAATCCTCTATAGATCGCCACCTCATTCATTTGGTTAAACTACGTGCTTCTCAAATCAATCGCTGCGCTTTCTGTGTTGATATGCATTCAAAAGAAGCTAAGATCGATGACGAAAGAGAATTGCGCCTCTATCACGTCGCGGTTTGGGAAGAGTCCCCGCTTTTTTCACCAAAAGAAAAAGCCGCATTAAAATGGACTGAAGCTCTGACCAAACTAAGTTCCGAGTCGATTGATGATGCGCTTTACTCTGAAGTAAAAGAACACTTCAGCGATAAAGAATTGTCCGAGCTGACTCTAGCCATCGGCATGATCAACTTGTGGAATCGCTTCGCAGTACCCTTCCGCTCTGTTCCGGGATCGGCCGACAAAGCATGGGGTTTAGATAAGGCAGGTCTATGACTTTAGGCAACCAAGTCGAATGGGGACTTCATTGTATGGCTGTGCTGGGCGGTTTGCCCAGCGATACGAGAATCTCTTCCAAGTTTCTCGCCGAGTACCATGGCGTCCCTAAAGAGTACTTGTTAAAGTCTTTGCAACTGCTTTCAAACGCGGGCCTTGTCGATAGCTCTTTGGGACCCAAAGGTGGTTACCGCTTAGCCAAGGCCGCGGACCAGATTACATTCCTAGAAATCGTCGAAGCCATCGAAGGCCGACAAAATACTTTTCAGTGCAGCGAAATTCGCAAGAACAATCCTTGTATCAAAAATAAGAAATCTTTTTCTGCGAAGTGCCTGATTGCGCGTTCTATGCATCAAGCCGACGAAGCCTGGCGCGAGTCTTTAAGAAAAACGAAGCTCTCTGAAATCATCAAAGAATTTGTGGCTACCACAGATCCCGAACAACTCCGAGCAAACGCCGAGTGGTTCTCAGAGCACGTGTCTCAAGCCTCAAAATAAATTTTCACCGACTTTTTTCAGATGCTACTTTTAGCAAATTGTGGGACCTTTCAAAAAAAAGGTATTGAGGTCACCAATGAGCCTAAATCACGTCGCCCTACTTGTTCCTTCTGTTAAAAAAGCTGCCGCAGTGCTAGAAAAACACCATTTCGCGATTGGGTCCGCCCAAGAATGGGAAGGCGAAGGCACACTGGAAATTTACGTAGGCGAATTAAACTCTAAGAGCGCCCTTTTGCTATTAATGGAACCTGTTAAAGAAGGGGCCTATACCCGAGCAATGAAAAAGCGCGGTCCGGGACTTCATCATTTGGCCATCGATGTTTTAAATCTTGAAAGTTATATTGATGGACTATCGGGATCTGGCTGGCTCTTGCATCCGAAGAGTCTCCACACCATCAAGCATTCTCAGACAGCTTATCTGGCGCGGCCTGGAACACCTATGCTGATCGAAGTTCAACAACGCGAAGAGATTTCTAGCGAGCCCAGCTTTGTGCAAAAGCTCGAGATGCCATTGACAGCACTCGATTCAAAAATGCTGATGGCATTGGGCCTTCATCAAGTAGTGCCCTCTCAATCTGTGGACTCTTGGATTCAGATTGAGGGTGTTCGTATTAATTTGAAGGATCTTTACTAAGGTTTACGCTCTAGGCAATCCATTCTAAAGAGCGGAGATTCTTTATCGCCTCCGTCTTCAGGATTGAATTCAGATTCAAAGTAAAAAGAATTTCCATCTGGGGAATACCCCACGGCTTCTAATTGTGAAAGGAAATCTCTGAGATCGATCACACGATAATCTTGATTTCTTTTCCAAGAACGTGAGTTCGGAACCTCGTTCATAATCTTGTTCATGCTGATTTCCATGAAGTTCTCATAAGAGGCAATTAAAAGATTCTGACCGTCAGGACTGATATCCATTCCTGTCGCCATCCCTCCGAAAAGACCATAGTTATAATTCAGCCACGGAAGATCAATAGTCCCCACGAATTGCAGAGTGGAGTCTTTCAAGCCAAAGGCCGACCTTGACAAGCGATACAGCTTCCCAGCGTAAGAGCGGCGCTCCCCTTCTTCATCAGCTTCTTTCGTCAGAATATAAACATCACCAGTTTTTGGATGTACAGCCATACTCTCGGCATTGTGAGGGCCATCTGGATATTGGAAGGTTACTTTTTTCGCAGTCGCAGCAATATCTTGGAATGTTTCAGTCTCGGGAAGAATCCAAAGATCGAGTGTCTTACGATTTTTCTTATTATCACCAATGTCGCCAAGGAATAAACACTGGCCAACATCACAAGGCCCCATAGAAACGTCTTCGATATCTACAACCTTTTCAGAAGTAAATAGAACTTCTTGCGTGTGGCCGCCCAAAAGATCCGTGATATAAAAAGCGCCGAGGTCCTTAGAATCATTATGATGATAAATACGATCCGGGAACTGCTTAGACACTGTCAGGCCGCTAACTTCTTTCAGCATCTTCGTATCTAGAAGCCCCAACTTTTGAGGTGCCGACCACTTCGTACAAAGCTGAGCATTAGCGATAGAAACCAAGCCAGTCACAAAAACTACCGATAAGATACGAAACATATTCCCCCCACGCACAAAACGAGGGCTATGGTATCTTCTAATGCTTATTTGTCATTTGCTTTTGCGGCATGCCTCACGGTGCCATGCTTTTATTTTCCACCCACAAGCTTTTCGAGGTGCTTTATGGCACAGGATTCGTAAAGTTTCGGGCCCTAAACTTGGCGTCACTTTCATTGATAAAAATGAATGTTTTCGTGAAAGCTCCATTACCTTTGGCACCTAGATAGGTCTAGATTATTAGCTGGTTCTATTCTCGTGATAAGTGCCAATTGGAGGTGCCGTGATATCTTCTAAATCATCTCCCCCATTTCTGCCGGACGAGCGCCAAAAGACCGATGCAAGTTTGGCAGCAGAGCGTGAGAAAACAAACGATTCGCTAGTGAAATCGCGCGAAGATACGGAACAGCTAATAGATCAAAGCGTTGTGACTGAGAGAGCCAAAGCAGATCAGTCAACGACCACCACTCGTACAGCCGCTGATGCAAACAGAGACTCTGACCGAAATTCAGAAAATTATGACATTCGCGACGAGAGACGCAATAGTGATGAACGACTTCAAGAGGAGCGACGTCTTGCAGATATAGCAATTGATCTTGAGAGGAAACGCGTAGATTTTGCTATCGATAGCGAACGCGAGTTAAAAAGTACCATCGCTAATCGTTTACTGAGCGCTGAACGCAACATTACCGACCAAAATTTAAAAGAGGAACGTTTTCAGACTGATACCGAATTTCATCATTCCTCGGATCTCTTAGAACAAGAAGTCAGCGAACATCTTAAGACGAAAACAAGTCTGACCTCTCGCGAAGAGATTCTTGCGATCGTCAGCCATGACTTGCGCAACCCTATCGGAGCGGCTTCAGCGTGCGCAAGCATGCTGCTGGAGGATCCAGCCTACGAAAAGATAGATCCCGAAGTTAGAGATTTGATTGTTTTAATTAAACAAAGTGCCGATACCTCGTTAAGACTCATTGCGGACCTTCTAGATGTGGAGCGCGTGGCTCAGGGGAAATTGGCAATCAACCCCATAGACTGTTGTATGGGAGACCTAGTTCGAGAGACCGTCGAGACTTTTAAAATGGCAGCCTCGGCGAAGTCCATTCAGCTTCGAACCACTCCTTTCGATATTAACTGTGAAAGTTATTGTGACCCAGATCGCATTCGCCAGGTCATTTCAAACCTTATTGGGAATGCTATAAAGTTCACTCCCAAAGGCGGAATGGTCACCATAACCGTTGAACCAGACAACAACACAGTACAGATTTCAATTACAGACACCGGACCTGGTATCCCGGAAGAGAAGAAAGCGCAAATCTTCGAGCGCTTCGCACAGATCGGGTCTAAAAATCGCACTGGTTTAGGACTTGGTTTATACATTTCAAAGATGCTCGTCGAAGCCCATGGCGGGAAAATCTGGGCCGAGTCCAAAATTGGAGAGGGCAGCAAGTTTATCTTTACGATTCCTAGAAAAAAATTTCGAAAAGATTGATGGTTATCATCATGGCCATTTTGCTGAACTCCGAGATCTGCTCTGCTCGTGCACAAATTCCTTTCCCAAAATGCGAGTTCCGCAAGCGCCCATAACAAAGTGCTACCCAAAGCCAACGGCTGAGGAAAGAAATGCCATGATGGCATTTCTTCGCGTAGTCCCGTAGGGATTTCTGCCAGGATGGCAGAAACACTGTCTGAGCATTTTGGGAAATGAATTTGGTGCGACCGGAGAGATTGATGGTTGCCATCCTGCCAACCACCGCTTCGCGGCTGCCTGCGGCAGTCCAAAATGGCCATCATGGCCATTTTGTCGAACTCACGGGAGTTCTTCAATTCCCCAGACGCATCAATAAAAAAAGCCACCGCGTGGGTGGCTTTTTTTATTGGTGCGACCGGAGAGATTCGAACTCCCGACACCTTGGTTCGAAGCCAAGTACTCTATCCAGCTGAGCTACGGTCGCATTCGTAAGAGATCCTCAGTATCTAACACTGAATCCCGCCCTACATCAATATTAATGACGCACGATATCTATTCTTTGATAATGAGCTGATTGCTAAGTTCGTTAGCAGATGTGCTCGATGGGAAATGAGTCTGCAAAAGGCCGCCCGTTTGCTTGATCGCCTCTTGGAAGCCGTCTGACCAAGAGCCCTTTTTCAGTTGGCCCATCAAGGGTTTTAGAACTTCATTCCAGGTTTGTGGTGGAAGAACCTTGGCTATCCCCTCATCAGCCAAAATGACTGCTCGTCGTTCCATCACAGAGACAAAAATCAAGATGCCTGTTTTTTTGTTCGTGTGATTCAAACGATGCAAGAAAAACTCTAACTGAGCACGTTTCTCGACTTGGTCTTTTTCATCTTGGTCCGAGGTCAAAAATCTTTGCACCGATTGCAGATGGGACAACCACCATGCTAGCACCATCAAAAGAATCAAGAATAAAACCTGATACCCCCAGTGCTCGAGCAAGAACGGCATCCAGTCATTCAGATACCAGCCGCCGACACCTAACATTTCAACGCCCAAAAATAGAAGCGCGAAACTCAAGCCCAGAATCACAGGCACATGACGAATGGCAGAGCTTCTGTGCACGATCATCGGCACGATCTCGCCACTGGTGGATTGCTCCACCGCCTGCACAGCTTTGCTGATGTCAGTGATTTCGCTTTCAGAGAGATATTTCTGTACCCATTTATCTGCCATAGTTACCAAGAGCCCGAAGCTCCGCCTCCACTGAAACCGCCACCGCCGCCAGACCAGCCGCCGCCTCCTCCGCCACCAAAGCCCCCGCCACCGCCGAAGCCACCACCATAGAAACCACCTCGGCGGCCTCCACGGAAGGATCTTGACGGCATAAAGCGCCCGATGAAGAGAAGTAAAAGTAAGATGACAATAACGAGCCAGCCCGGAATTGATTTTTGCGGAGCCGGCGCTGGATCTGCCAAATGTTGATCGGCGTATTCTTGATCGACGTACTTAATGATTTGATAAACACCGACAACAACACCCGCTGAAAGATTGCGGGCTTTAAAAAGCGGCAATACCGTATCATCGATAATGCGTTTTGCGATCACATCGGGAAGAGTGCCCTCAAGCCCCTGCCCGACTTCGATACGCAGTTTTCTTTCGTTGGGTGCAATTAGAAATAAAATACCATTGTCTTGCTTCTCAGTTCCAAGCTTCCATACGTCGGTGATTTTGATGGAAGCTTCTTCGATGGTGTAATCCTGCAAGGACTCGATCACCAAAACTTGGATCTGCGCTTTGCCCTTGCTGTTGTAATCACGAATGACCTGTTCCAACTCGCGACGGTCTTGGGGGCGCATCACGCCCACTTCGTCCATCACAGGCCCGGTCAAGCGCGGAACTTTGAATTCCGCCCAAGCAAAGCTAGCAAAAAATAAAATTACAAAGAAAAGACTACGGGTCATTTTCAAAGGTTACTCTAGAAAGTCACTTGTGGTGGTTTTTCTACAGCGCCTTTTTCTTCAGCGGCAACATCCCACTGAGGCATTTTCTCGTGATGATAAATCAAAGAGTTCGTCCAGCTCGTTGGTGGGACTGTCACAAGATTATTAAAATCTTGAACTGATTGAATGTATCTTTGACGAGCCACTGTGATGCGATTCTCGGTGCCCTCAAGCTGCGCTTGTAAATCACGGAACTGAGTATCTGCTTTCAAGTTAGGATACTGCTCAGACACCACCATCAAACGACCCAAAGCTTGAGAAACTCCGCTTTGTGCTTCTTGATACTCTTTCAGTTTTTCAGGTGTAATTTTTGTTGGATCCAAAGTTACTTGTGTCGCTTTTGCACGAGCTTCGATGACAGACGTCAATGTTTGCTCTTCGTGTTTTGCGTAACCCTTAACCACGCTCACAAGATTTGGAATCAAATCTGCTCGACGTTTGTATTGGTTCGTAATTTCAGCCAAAGAGGCCTCGACCTGGTTCTTAGACTGTGGAATGGACTGAATTCCGCAACCAGAAAGTAAAGAAGCGGTTAAAAATAGAAGTGTTAAGTTCGTAAGTGTTTTCATCATGCTGCAACCTCCAAATGTGAAGCCAATGTACTGAAACTCCCCGTGACCGACAATCAAATCCGTGTAACGCTTAAGGGCATGGGCTCTTCTCATTCAGACTTCATATTCACGCAAAAACCCTCGGGCTATAACACCCATTCGCCGGATATTGGCAAAAAAGGTTACGTCGAAATCCTCTCTGAAAAATTACAGAAGGAGCTCCTCGTAGTTCATCGTTTAGACAAAGAAACTTCAGGAGCCATGCTGTTTGCCACAAATAAGCCTGCAGCGGCGGAACTGTCGAGTCTTTTCGAGAAGCACCTCATTTACAAAAAATATCTTTTTCTCACGGATCGCAAAATCGCTCCGGATCGCTTTGAATATGAGTCCACCATTGAAAAAGACAAGGGTAAGTTCGTAAATATTTCTGGCCGCACGCCTAACTCTAAGACTCTGTTCACCAAATTGAAGTCTTTGGGGCCTTACGAACTTTGGCAGGCCGAGCCAACGACAGGCAAACCTCACCAAATCCGTTTGCATGCGGAGGCCTGCGGCATTCCAATCTTGGGCTGCAAAGAACACGGTGGCAGCGCTTTCTATCGTCTGTGTTTGCACGCTGACACACTTAGCTTTGAATACAAATCACTTCCTTACCACTTCCAAGCGGAACTTCCGGTTTGGGTCAACGAACTTGATGCTCAACCCAACATCGAAGAAGAAGAGTTGATGATTTTGGAAGCTTTCCAGAAACGCCAGTGGTTGCTCGACTTCAAAGGCAAGCCCAGCGAGTGTTTCCGCTTAAGCCATCAAGACATCGATTCTTACAGAGTAGACATGTTTGGCGAGTATCTTTGGTTCTATTGGTATAAAGACAATGATCCTTCAACGAAAGATCTGGAACGTTTTCAGCGTGTGGCCGATCGTTTCGGTAAAAAGTATTTCGTGAGAAAAATGCTCAATCGCGGTGAAGACCCGAATGCGCAACTTCTTTGGCCAAGTGCCGAAAAAATCCGCTGGGTCTCTACCGAAAACGCCGTGAAGTTTGAATGCCGCAATGACACAGGATTATCTCCGGGACTTTTCTTAGATCAACGTGAAAACCGCAGATGGGTGCGAGAGCACAGCAAAGACAAATGTGTTTTGAATTTGTTCTCTTACACTGGTGGCTTTAGCGTTAACGCAGCACTTGGTGGCGCTAAAGAAGTTGTTACTGTCGATGTCAGCAGCAACTTCCTGGAATGGAGCAAAAAGAATTTCGAAGTGAACGGCCTGTCGTTGACTCCACCTGATGAAATTGCTGCGGGTCCTAAGATGGATTTCAAAACCATGATGTCGGATCAAGCTCCTAAACCTCGTTATGAATTTTGGGTGCAAGACAGTATTATTTTCTTAAAAGGCACAGCCCGTCGTAAACGCAAATTTGATGTGATTATCTGCGACCCGCCTTCATTTGGCAGATCTAAGAGTGGCACATTTAGCATTAGCAAAAACTACGAAGAGCTAATTGTGAATTGTCTCTATTGCCTTGCCAAAGGTGGCTTGCTACTCTTTTGTACGAACTATGAAAAGTGGACCCAAGCAGATCTGGTGCAAAACATTCAGAAGCTCAAAAGCCAATTTTACTTCACCGTTCTTTCTTCTCCTGGCTTCTGCTTGGACTTCGAACTTCCCGACGAAGACCCACTGATGAAGTCCGTAATTATTCGGAAGAACTAGGCCGGAAGGCCACAGAGCGCAGGCCCGGTGGGCCAGAGCTGAAGTAACTTGGAGATCTCGTGAAATTTGTAACTTTAATTTTTATTTCCATTCTTGCCGCAACAGCAGTCGCTGCTGAAGAGCCCGCAGTAGAGCTTGCAAATATCATCAAATGCCACGAGGCTCTTGATGGAAAATCTGAAGGCCAGACTCAAAAGCTGACTTATGAGGCCTCGACCCCGATTGTGCTTTCTCATGGCAAGAACTTGTTTTTTACAACCGACACCTCCATCTATGTTCTTGAAAACAAGTACCAAGGTAAAAGCTTGCTGATTCACCTTAAGAACAACGACAAAGATTTCTATCGCGAAATGGCCGTTGGCAAAAATGGCCGTATCGGCTTGGTGTCTTATGACGAAGTTCTTGAAACCAAAGAGGCCGTTGATCCAACACCAAGCTTAGATTCTGAAAGTCTTCTACTACTCAAGAAAGACATTCTTCACCGCGTGGATTCGATGACGACCGAATACCAAAACAAGTTCGATCCGAAAGATACCATGGATGCATTGAAGATCTGTGAATCCATCCAATTTCCCGGCTTACAAAAAAGCATCGAGAAGCAAAATGCTTACTACGAAGCACTCCTTAAAAATCCATCTGCCTACTTTAATGGCTTGAAGAAAAAACGCCGAAGTGCAGACATAAATTCTCAATAGAGAACATTATAAACATTTCTGTATTTGTGGACTTTCTCACTATGGAATGGCCTCACTTGGGAACATAATTTTCACTGAAGAATCCTTGAGATCCCCCCGAAAAGTACTGTAGCGGTGAGGGCATCTATGTTGTTTCGACAATGTTTTAGACTATCTCAACTTGTAATCTTGACGGCATTTTTAAATGCAGGTTGCTCCGTGAATACAGAGCTGCTGGGCAGTGAAACGCAGAGCTCGACAACTCCAAATACTACAGAATACCTTGTTCAATTCGGAGTCACTGGTGGCCTGTTCATGATGGGCGGCGCTGATTCTGATTCTGACGGCAATTTATATATCAATGGTATTGCTTCCGGAGACTATGGCGCTACAACACAAATCGGTACTTACGATGCACTGATTGCCAAGTACTCAAGCGCTGGAGTTCTTGAGTGGGCCGCACGTGAAGGGACAGCCGCCGGAATGGTGGTTGGGGGCCGCATACGCTATGCCGGTGGTTATGTGTACACCACTGGCTACACCCTGAATAGTATCGCTGGCGAGACACTCAATGGGAATACAGATCTCTTTGTCGCAAAATACGATGCAAGCACTGGCAACAGGATTTGGCTGAAACTCTTGGGAACTGCCACCTATGCTGCCAACGGCACCGACTTGCGTGTCGATAGCAATGGCAATGTCTTTGTCTGCGGGCACACCAATGCCCCTCTGGGTGGGCAAAGTTTGAATGGGTTCGTAGATGCCTTTATCGCCAAATACGATAACAACGGCAATCGCCTCTGGGTTCGTCAAGTCGGCGAGGCTTTAAGAACCCTGAATGGCAATGCTTTAGGGCTTGATGGTTCTGGAAACATATACCTGGGTGGCGTCTTTTCAGGTACCTATGATGGACACACAGCGGCCGGAAACATCGACGGTCTTCTTATTAAATTTAACTCGGCGGGCACCAAACAATGGAGCAGCACCTTGGGCTCTACGCCTGGCGCAGTTGTGGGAGTCTTAGATATGGCCATCGATAGTAGTGGTAATGCATACCTTGGCGGTTACACGGATCGAGATATTGATGGCAATACTCATGTCGGTAACAAAGACCAAATGTTAGCGAAATTTGACTCCAATGGCGTAAGGCAGTGGACCAAACTCTACAGCGGCCCTGCAGGTAGCTACCAACAGACCATGAGTGTCAAACTTGATTCAAACAATCATGTCATTACCGGTGGTGGCGATAACTTTAATGACGGCGGCACCTACGGTTGGACGATCCTTCGCTGGGATATCAGCACTGGCGCTCTTGTCGATGCCCTTCATGACACCGCTACTGGTGGTGGTGCTATGGTTTCAGACATGCATATCAGCAGTGACGGCTATGTCGAAGCTGTCGGAATGGTTTGGGGCAGCCTTACAGGCTATACTGTATCCGGCGCTCTTGATGGCTTCGTAATGCGTAAGAAATTGAACTAAGCCAAAGTCCCACGAGAGAACATCTCTTTAAGATAATCGACCGAAGAGTCCTGAGTGCGCATGTAATAAAGCGCTTTCAAGATGTCCTGCTCGTGTTGTGAAAGGTCCGCATTGCTGCCACGACGGTGAATACGATCTTGCATGATGTGATACAGGCACAAAGCACCTGCCACAGAAATATTAAAACTTTGCACGAAACCCGGCATAGGGATGATCATACGCTCATCAGCGGCATCGATCATTTCACGGCTAACGCCGTCTTTTTCATTTCCCAATACCAATGCTGTTTTGCCTGAGAAATCGATTTCAGCCAGTGGTTTGCTGGCTTCTAAAGTGGTCACACAGATTCTGTAACCTTGGTCTTTCAAAGCCTTGATACAGTCTTTGCTTTGTTTCCACTTCTGAACTTCGACCCATTTGTCAGCACCTTGAGTAACACGGTTGGCTTCTTTAAACTTCTCTTGCGTTTCTACCACATGGAAGTTTGCAAAACCCAAACCTTCTGCTGTTCTCATGACAGCGCTGATATTACCGCGATCATAGATACCCTCTAGGACCACGGCTGTTTCGAAGTTACGACCAGCGACCACCCTGTCGATTTTTTGACGGCGCTCTGGGGTTAACAAAGGGCCGATATGCTGCAAAATCAGGTCGTAATGAACTGACAAGTGCGTATCAACAGGAATGCGGTCTGCGTGTGGAAACATCTAAGTCCTACTTATAAAGCGCTTCTGGAGATTTAGACAAATCGCGAGTGATATTCTTTTGGTGAGCCTCAAGAGTACCGCCGCCGATTTCAAGCAGCTTTGCATCTCTCCATAGGCGTTCAACAACGTATTCACCCACATAACCGTAACCACCCAATACTTGGATCGCGCGGTCTGCAACGTTTTTACCCATTGTTGTAGCCACAAGCTTCACACCGTCAGAATCCAAACGGTTGCCTTCTTTAGTCAAATCCATACGACGAGCAGTTTCGTAAACGTAAGCACGAGCTGCTTTGTACTCTGCATAGCTGTCAGCAATGTAACGTTGCATTTGACCGAAGAAGTTCAAAGGTTTGCCGAAAGCTTCGCGCTCAGTCGCGTAGCGATTCATGATCTCGATAGATCTACGAGCAATACCCAAACTCATTGCAGCCAAAGTCAAACGCTCAAGCTCTAAGTTTTTCATCATGTGCAACATTGAATCGCCTTCTTGGCCGATCAAGTTCGCAACTGGAACTTCACAATCTTGGAACACAAGTTCCGCCGTGTTTGAACCGCGCATACCAAGTTTGTCTTGGATTTTTTGACCGACTTCGAAACCTTTGAAAGATTTCTCAACCAAGAATGTAGAAATTAGAGAGCGACCGTTTTTCTCGCCCGTCTTTGCGTAAACCAAAGTTAGGTCGCAAGGAGTTTTATTTTCATCAATAGTACCGTTTGTGATCCACATCTTACGGCCGTTCAAGATGTACTTGTCACCTTTTTTAACGGCTGTACTTTGCATGCCCATAACGTCAGTACCGATTGCAGGCTCTGACATCGACATAGAACCGATCCACTCGCCAGAGCAAAGTTTTGGCAAGTACTTCATACGCTGTTCATCGCTAGCGTTCATCGCGATGTTGTTCACGCACAACATAGAGTGCGCAAGATAAGCCAAAGTAAAACCTGGATCAGAAGCAGACATTTCTTCGTGCACAAGAACAGCCGCTGTTGCGTCCATACCCGCGCCACCAAATTGATCTGGAACCGTGATACCAAGAATACCCAACTCTCCAACTTTACGGAAAAGGTCCAAATTGAAGCGTTCTTTGCGGTCAAATTCATGGGCTTGAGGCTCAATCTCATCCTTAGTGAAGCCGGCGATTGTTTCGCGGAGCATTGAATGCTCAGGAGTGGGATTGTAAAGATCAAATTCTTTCCAGTTAAAATCAGACATTTGTGACCATCCTATTACGGTTTTGTAATCATCTTTTTTGCGAGTTATTCCCTTATAACGCAAGTTTAAAGCCATTTCGCTGCGATAAGTTATGCGCTATAGCTATCTAATGCTTGTAGCAGTCATAGGTGTCGGTACAGAGCTGACCAGTGGTCAGATTATAAATAGAAATTCGGCCTGGATCTCTAAAAATCTCAAAGATCTAGGAGTTCCTACCAGTTGCCATTTAGTCGTCCCTGACGATCGGGCGCTGATTTTAGACGCCCTCCGCTTTTGCGCTGAGCGCTCTGATACTTTGTTTGTCACAGGTGGGCTTGGCCCCACAACCGATGATTTTACTCGGGAATTGATCTCGGAATGGTCGCAGTTGCCTTTGGAGTTTGATCAGGCCTCTTGGGATCACGTGAATCACCGCTTAAGTTCTCGCGGAATTCAAGTGCGCGAATCCCAACGCCAACAATGTCTTTTCCCAAAAGGCGCCAAGGTTTTGACGAACCCCGAGGGCACCGCCAACGCCTTTCAAATGAGGGTGTTTAACAAAGACGTCTTTGTCCTGCCAGGGCCACCGAGTGAAATCGCCGCCGTTTGGAAAGGCGAGATCTCGGACTTTCTTCGCGATAAAACGAAGGACATTGATCAGTACATCACTTATTCCTGGGACACCATGGGGCTTGGCGAATCCGATGTCGCGCATATTGCCGAGAATGCTTTAGCTGGTATCGAGATCGAAAAAGGTTATCGAGTTCATCTTCCCTATGTCGAAGTGAAGATCAGCTTCCTTGCATCTGAAAAAGAAAAGTTAGCGCCTGCGATCTCTCGTTTAAATGAAGCTTTGAAACACATCACGATCACTCGCGATGGTGATGATGTGCCGACACTCATCGCCAACAAACTGACTGGCGTGCCGAAGCTGCATATCGTGGACACGCTGTCTGGCCAAGTCTTGCTAAATCGCTTAGTGCCAGCACTGCGCAGTTTTATGAGTGAAAAAGCCTGGAGTTTTTCAAGCACCAATAATTTCCACGCAGATCCGCAGAGTGTGAAGTTAGTTTTGAAAGCTTGGGATGCAACCAGTGCAATTGCCGAGATTCACTACAAAGGTGGAAGCTTCAAAACGATTTTCGAAGCTCCGTTTATGATTTCAAAAATGACTGAAAGAAAAGCTCTCTATTTTGCAGAACGCGCAATGATTTTCTGGCTGCAAAAACTCGAGGATATGATTTAGTTAGAAATACAGAAGAAAGCCAACGTCAAATCCACCAGTGGTTGCTGTGTAGTCACCAACGTTCGCCCCGGAAGCTGTCGCGCTTGAACTACTACTAGAGATAGAAACGTCTACTGCAAAAATCTCTTCTAGCGGGAACCATTTCAAGCCAAATGCAAAGGCTCCAATGCCGCCAATAAGACGAGTCTTAGAACCCGAGATATCAATATTTTCATTGGTGGAACCTGCCGCAAAACCAACGTAAGGAATGAGGTTATTGCCAGGTGCGTTTTCAATAAAATTGACCATGCCGCCAACTACGAAACTGCCAAATGCATCGCTATCAGAAGTATCATTGTCAGTCACAACGGAACTTCCCGCGCCCACGCCTAACTCGAAATGCCCCCAGTTATAATAATAACTAAACTGCAACGTTCCTCGAGATATATCACTCGAGCTCGTAGTACCAAGAACCGGAGTGAAGTCAGATTTCACACTTGAAGTTTTGTATTGCCAAGACATTGCATGCTGACGCTTTCGCAAAGAAGGAGGCGCCTCTTCAATCGGTTTTATCACCACAATCGGCGCTGGCGTCGCAGCCGGTGCTGCAACCGGTACTGGCGCAGGAGGCGGAACCGGAGTTGGAACTGGTGTCGGAGCTGGAGTTGCTACTGGCGCTGGTGTCGCAGCTTCAACCGGAGTTGCTGCTGCAGGGGCTGCGCTGCCCTCTTGTGCAGAGCTTGTTGTTAGAAATAAAAATACAGCGACAAAAAACAAAACACTTTTCATGGGTCCACCCTCTATAAATATGTTCCTGATTATAGAAAGGGTGCTTCCAAAAAACTATGAAAATGGCAAGGTCTGGACGATAGACCTAGAGCCCCTGCAGTTGTGCGTTCGTAACATTGGTATCGTAATAGTGAATACGCCGAATATAGCGATTACGAATATTACCGTCAGGTTGCGAACCCAGATACCCATAGGCTGGCGCGGGCAAAGTGCCAGAGGTATCTGACCCCACGGCCGCACGATTGATGGACGAAGTAAAACTGTTGGCTTTGTAGGTGATCGCTTGGCGATTGATCACTCCGGCTGCACTCAGTGTCGCAGAAGGAGCGAACACTGCAGAGCTCGCTGTCGTCACACCACTTCGCACGGTTGTATTACTATCAGAAATTTCAATCGAGTTCTGCGCAAAGGTGCCAGCAACATTCGTGTTAAAAAGACCAAAGACTCTGTAAGTGGTGGCGGCTTCAACTCCGATGTTTTTGTATTCCGCAAATAGAGTTCCGTTCGTTGCATTAAACCAGGTCATCGTATTGAAAGTTGCTGAATCCGCAGAACGAGTTACCGCTACTGTTGTAGTCGGAATATAACTTGTAGCTAAAGAGCCCGCCTCATATTGTGCGCCCCAAATATAGATCGAGCCCATGTCCCCGCCACTCTGATAAAGAGCGACCACAGCCCGCATAGGATTCGAGTTTGTTTTAGTGCCCGTGACTGTGTACCTCTGCCAACTCGTTGTTATTAACATGTCTAACTGACCAAACCAGGTGTAAGCACCGCCGGCTTCTTGAAGGTATAACGTCGCATGCCCTGAAGTATCACCCTTTGCATAGATGCTAAAAGTGTACGGAGTGCCTATGCTCGTTGTTGGAACAGGCGCTATCAACCAAGCATCGCCTGTTGCTGTGATTTTTTCAGCGGTCGTTGCGCCATCCGGAGCTACCGCAACATTGTGATTCACTGCCATCGCGGTGGTATTAGCATCCCAGCACGTTGTTTTGTCGATATTCTCACTGCAAGAAATCATATTCGTTGCACTGGCCTCCATCAAAAGGCCTTCAGGTTGCAGCGTAGTCGGATCATAACTAAAACGAGGAGTATTAATCGCAGCCGTTTGTATCAATCCCGAAGAGTTAATATAAGTCGCTGTCGAAGCACGTGTAAATGTTAACTGCGATGGTAACGATGTAAGCGCCGTAAAATCCCAATTCAGCGTGGGAGCTTTAGCTCGCAAAAAAGCAAATGGAATAACGTGCGAATAGCTGGTCCTCGCAACCACAGAGAAGAGAATTAAAACTGTCAACGTACCCAATTTTTTTTTGTTAATCACAAATTCAGGCTAGCTGACAAAACACCGACCCACAAATTGCGAACACTCATTTGTACCAAAACCAAACTAAAGAAATATATCTACGAGAGTCGCTCCCACAAAGAGTTTGGCACCAGTACCTGAAAAACTTTAAAGACCGACTAACTGTGAATTTGTAATTTGATTGTTGAAGTACTGAATCCGCCGAATATAGCGGGAGCGCATGTTCCCATCGGGTTGCGAACCGATGTAACCATAAGCAGGCGCCGGAAGAGTTCCCGAATTGTCATTGCTAACAGCTCCCCGATTAATAGAAATATAAAAGTTATTTGCTTTGTAAGACATGGCCTGACGATTAATCGTCCCTGCTGCATTCACACTTCCTGAGGGACTAAAGACTCCTGACGAGGCCGTTGTTACGCCAGTTCCGATGTTTGTGCCCGAGTCGGCAATCTGAATGGCATTCTGAGCAAACGTACCAGCCACGTTCGTATTGAAAAGTCCAAACACTCGATACGTCGATGCATTCTCAGACATAATATTCGTATATTCGGCAAACAAAGTTCCTTCGGTCGCATTGAACCAAGACATTGTATTAAATGTCAGAGTCTCTGCAGCCCTAGTTACCGTCGAAGTGCTCGGCACCGGGATATAACTTGTTGGCACTGTTCCCAGCTCAACTTGCGCACCCCAAGCATAGACTTGCGACAAGTGCCCGGCACCCATATAAATCAAGAAACGCATGGGATTGGTATTCGTCTTTGTGCCCGTGATATAAAATCTTTTCCAGCTGGTCGTCACGTTCACATTAGACTGACTCCAAATCGTATAAGCACCGGCGGCCTCTTGAATGGACATACGGACGGTCCCAGCCGTTGACGGAGCTTTCAAATAGATACTAAAAACATAAGCCGTATTCTGCGACGTCGTCGGCAAATCTGCATAAGTCCAAGAATCGCCAGCTTGGTTCAAACGATCCGCCGTCGTAGTCCCGTCAGGAGCCGTCGTCACATTATGTGTGACTGTCATCGGAGTGCCACCCTCGGTGTTCCAACAAGAACTCAAATCAAAGTCTTCGCTGCAGAGGTTTATGTTGGTCGCCGCAGGCTCCATCAGAAGGCCCTGAGGCTGCAATGTTGTCGGATCATAGTCAAAGCGTGGAGTATTGCTGGAGGCCGTCTGCAGAACCCCTGCAGAGTCGAAATACGTCGCTGTCGATGACCGTGTGAATGTCAGCTCTGACGGCAGCGCAGTCAGCGCTGTAAAATCCCAACCAAGTGTCGGTGGTTTCGCGCGATAAAAAGCAAACGGTAGAATATGAGATTGCACCGAGCTTTGACTCAGAAAGCACAAAAGAAAAGCCGCACGTCTGAAATAAGAAGTGTTTGCCCGCATGAACTCAGGTTATCTGAGTTCATTTTTTCTCACAAATTATGAACGGTCACTCGTACCAAAACAGAACTTAGAATTAGTCTGTGTTTTCATGGATCACCACGGACTCCCACTCTGATGGATCGTCACGGACGAATGCTCGCGGAGCGCTTTACTTTGAAAGATCCAAATTTCCTAAGCGTCTTCCCTTAGCATTCACTACAGGGAAATAAATGCGAGTGCCGACTTCAAAAAATTCGAAGCTTACAAATACATTCTGCAAGAAATCACTTTTGCCGCAGCCGAAATCATGTGGGGAGATCGAAAAGACCGACCCTAGCTGCAAAGCATCCGTGACTCCAGAGTAAAACAATGAAGAGGCTTTTCTTGCATAGTCAAAACGCATTTCGTAAAAAAGTTCCTGAGAAGCATTGTCTCTGTAACTGTACTCATCCGTCATCTGTTTAACATTGCAAAGAGCGGAGCGAGTGAATTTCTCTCCTAAAAGATCTTTCATAAGGATGCGATTGTCGCGCAAGGCTTCATCTGGGAAACGCTTATTGCGAATATCAAATGCCAATCCAGCTTTGATCTTAATATAACGATCGTCTTGATAGAGGCTTAATATGGACTCAAGGAATGGAAATAGCCACTGCGGATCTTGTCTATTTTCAAAATAGGCTTGAGTGTATTGTTCGGCACGAATCACATCTTTGTATTCGACTCTTGGTCCACGCAACCACATGCTTTCATGCACGATCATAGCCGCCTGCTCAGTGGGGCTCAACGTATAGAACTCTGGCAAAAGCACCGTGCTGCGATCATCAGTGTTTGTCACTGCGAAGATCACCACTTGGTCTTTGGGAATTCCCAAAAGCTTTGAGTAGTCTTCAACAAGCTTCTTGCGCAGCTCTGGATCCAACGCATCCCCCGCAATACGGTAGTAACGTCTGACTGGAGATGCATCCAAGAAAATCATCAAGCCGTCTTTAGTATCGTTTGTCAGTGGCAGACTGATAATTTCACGGATCAAAAGATCCAAGCCTGGAATTGCCTCCGCCAGCTCCACCTCTTGTTGAACTTTGCCGTGGGCAGAATAATAAGTCAGGTAACGACCTTCGATGTGAATGCCGCCGCCGCCATTGCGAACTTCGCGCGCTGCTTGAGAGTTAAACCCAATCAGAACCAAAGTCACCAAAGACAATACAAATCGCATTTTAAGATTCTCCAGTTAGGGAAAACAAATTTAAAGACAGGCAGTACACAGAGTCTTTGCCAGGAATGCTTTCAAGCTCTTTGACCAAAGTTCTGCGGAACTCTTGCAAACGCAATTTTGCATGATCTAGCTGTTCCTTGTTCATCGCAAACACCATCGAAGAGAAATCCCGCTCTTTCACGCTTTTCTCGTGCAAAGCTGCGTGAGCTTTTTCCAACATTTGCGTGTGGTAGTCGCGAATCGCCTTCGAAGGAATTTCGGTTGTTGTCGTCGAATCTGGCTCGGTGGGCGTCCAACGATGCCCATCGTGTGCAATGTATCCAAGACGGGTCAGCACTTCGATGCTTGCAGCGACAGAAGACTCTTCAACTTTGAGTCTCTTTGCAAACGCAGTCACACTGTGCTCGAGTCTTTCAACATTCAGAAGCTCTAGAATCGCTAGATGATGCCAATCAGAAAGAAGACTTTCTTCCTCTTCGCCAAGAACGCTCGCTTCCATGAAGCGCGCTTTCAGACGTTGACCAGCGGCGGCTCTCACAACAGCACTGCGTGAGTGTTCGCTTTCCACCATGTCGATAAATAGGTTTTTCTCCTCAGTTCCCAACTCTAAGCGGTCAGCGATCGAGCTTGCGCGTCGTTCGGAAAGTCCCACCTTGCCGTTAAGAATTTCACTGAGTCGTGAAGAAGCCACGCCTAAATCCCGCGAGAAGGCTCGCATAGAGTAGGAGCGGTTTTTCATTTGTCTTTTTTGTAATTCGTTTTTCAAAAACCGTCGGTAATCCATCCAACACCCGTCATTCCGTGTGGTCTGACCTCACCGTACTTTTCAAGACGTGTCACGATCTTTACCAAAAATTATTCGGAAATGCGCTCCGTGGAAATCCGCGAAAAAAAACTTAGAATATTCGCTCCAGCCATGGCTAAGTGCTTCCTAGAAGCATCTACATGTCACCGTTTCATCTTCGTAGATGATACTCACCTGGCGACAAACACCGGTTTTTCCTCTCTGAGGATCTTTGATGCAAACACTATCAATAGCACGACCAAAACAGTCCGCATCACTGAATCGGCCACAAGTAAGAGCACTCACAAAAGGTTGCTCAATATTTACGCTTAATAAATAATTTCCTGTGTTTCCAGCAAAACTAATGAGTGGAGAAAACAACACAACCAGAAAAAGCTTTTTCATAAAAGCCTCCCCAAAGTGCCTGCGAATTAAGCGCAGCCGACGGTGCTTCCACAGTTCGGACAGCGGTAGCAACCACTTGTCAAAACGGTATCACTGCCGCATTCGGGGCACTTCATCGTCCAGTTCGCTTTTTCTTCGAAATCGTGACGAACAGCTTGTGATTTCGCAATGTCCTCTTTCTTTTGATTTAGTGGTTGGCTCATTTTACTGCCATCGCGATATATCGCGACTGCTTTCAACCCCAATTTCCAGGATTGCAGATAAATTTCGCTGATGTCTTTCTCGGTCGCAGAATTTGGCATATTCACGGTTTTTGAAATTGCCCCGCTAATAAACGGCTGAACTGCCGCCATCATCTGAATATGGCTTTCCGGAGGCAACGCCCTTTTCCCCGCTTGCGCCGAAGCACAATCAAAGATCGGCAAATGTTCTGATTTTAGTTCCGGCGCACCTTCGATGGTTCCGTGTTCAGCGATGTACTTCACAATCGCAGCGATGTCTTTTTCCGAGTACTTCAAAACGTGCAACGCAAAAGGTACAGACTGATTCACGATTTGCACTTCACCGCCGCCGACAAGCTTCTTATATTTCACAAGCGAGAAATCAGGCTCTATCCCCGTCGTATCACAATCCATCAAAAGACCGATTGTTCCTGTCGGCGCAATCACCGTCGCCTGAGAGTTACGGAAGCCATGTTTAGTGCCTTGATCAAGAACATCGTCCCAAAGATCTTGGCAGGTCTCTTTGAAGTGCTCTTGCACCAAACTCCAAGGCACACTCCCTAGAGCTTTCGCGTGTTTCTTGATGACTTTCATCATCGCAGTTTTATTTTTTGCATAGCCCATAAAAGCACCGCGAGATTCTGCCATCTGTGTGCTGGTCCAATAAGCCACCCCGTGCATCAGACTTGCAATCGCAGAGGCCCATGCACGCCCCTCGTCGCTGTGATAAGGAAGCGCTTTACGCATCAGGAAACTGCCAAGATTGGCAAACCCCAATCCTAACGGACGATAGTTATGGCTATTCTCTGCAATCTTCGCTGTTGGGTAACTGGAATGATCAACCAAGATTTCTTGTGCAACAAACATAATGCGTGCGACATGCATGAAGCTGACAAGATCAAAGTCCCCTTCCGGAGTCATGAACTTCGTCAAATTGATCGAAGCTAAGTTACAAGCACTGTCGTCGATAAACATATACTCCGAGCATGGGTTGCTGGCGCGAATTTCTGCAGTCTCGGGGCATGTATGCCATTCATTGATCGTGTCATGGAATTGCACTCCGGGATCTGCGCACATCCATGCCGAGTGGACGATACGATCCCAAACCGATTTCGCCGGAAGAGTTTTGACTTTCTTGTTGGTCATGCGGGCTTTTAAATCCCAATCCTGATGTTCCAACAAGGCTTTCATAAATTTATTCGGCACACGCACAGAGTTGTTAGCATTTTGCCCAGCAACGGTTCTGTAAGCTTCGCCTTCAAAATCCGCCTCATAACCGGCAGCAATCAAGGCGTGAGCTTTTTTCTCTTCCTTCATTTTCCAGTCGATGAAATCCAAAACTTCAGGATGATCCAAATCCACACAGACCATTTTCGCCGCTCGGCGGGTGGTGCCACCGGATTTGATAGCACCTGCGCCCCGATCTAAAACTTCTAAGAACGAAATCAAACCAGAGCTTGTCCCGCCTGCACTGTGCAGTGGCTCATACTTGCTACGTAAGCTCGAAAAATTCGTGCCCGAGCCCGAACCATATTTAAAAAGCTTGGCTTCGGTTTTAGCCAGATCAAAAATGCTCTCTAATGAATCGTCCACGCTTTGAATAAAACATGCCGAACACTGAGGGCGCTCATAGGCATTTTCAATCTTGGCAACCGCCTTGGCTTTTTCATTCCAAGCAAAGTGCTGGCTTTGCGAAACAATGCCATAGCTATCAAGACCGACGTTAAACCACACCGGGCTATTAAAAGCCGCGCGCTGAGAGTACAAAATATATTTAAGTTCATTGCCAAAGATCTCGGCCTGTTTTTTATCGGAAAAGACCCCACCCTGGCGAAGTCCCGCCGCCATGACAGCGTTCACTACCCGTTGCACCATTTGTTTAACAGAGTGCTCGCCCTTAAAAGACGAATTCTTTTTGCGGAAATACTTGCTTGCTGCAATGTCGACCGCAAGCTGCGACCAGCCCTCGGGGGCTTCGACGTTTTTCATCTCAAAAAAGACGCCACCGCGTCGGTCCTTAATCAAACAATCACGACGCTCCCAGGAAAACATCTTTTCGACGGGCTGGGAACTCTTTGTAAAATGCTCTGCGAAGACCAAGCTGTGTAATTTCTTTTTTGCCATATTGTTCATTTTAGATAGAGCTTCCCTCTGAGGGCAAGAAGACTGTACACTCGGCCTTGTCATGACAGATATCACCAAACCCATTTATTTGGATTACAACTCGACCACTCCTGTAGACCCACAGGTTTTTGCGGCGATGGAGCCTTACTTTAAGACTCACTTCGGCAATCCGGCGAGTTTTGCGCATCAATGGGGATGGGCTGCACAAAAAGCCGTCGAAAAATCTCGTGAGCAAGTGGCCTCTTTGATTTCAGCAAAGCCTTTGGAAATTACATTCACTGCAGGCGCCACTGAAAGTAACAACTGGGTGATCTTTGCCTTAGCAGAAAAACTGCGCTCTGAAAATCCTGAGTCCCCGATTCATTTTGTCACAAGTGAGCTGGAACACAGCTCTGTCATGAACACGATGAAAGAGGCCGAGCGCCGAGGCATCGAAGTCGACTTCGTGAAAGGCAACAAATACGGCCAAGTCAGCGTCGAGGCCGTAGCCCGTATTCTCAAGCCTCATACAAAACTTCTTTCTTTTATCTGGGTGAATAACGAAATCGGCTCTATCAATCCGATGAAGGAACTTGCTCAGCTGGCGAAAGAGAAAAAAATCTATCTGCATACGGATGCGACGCAAGCTCTGGGTAAAATCCCAGTCAGCGTGCAAGACGTGCCCGTCGATTTGCTTTCGGCGTCAGCTCATAAATTCTATGGACCTAAGGGTGCGGGCATTCTTTATACCCGCAGTTCACAACCGAAGGTGATTTTACCACCGTATTTATTTGGTGGCGGCCAAGAGCACGGCCATCGCTCTGGAACTTTGAATGTACCTGCGATCGTGGGCTTGGGTGCCGCTGCAGAGCTTTGCCAAAAACTTTTGCCCGAAGAGATGCCTCGCTTGATCGAGCTTCGCAATTACCTGTGGAATGGAATCCAAAACAAGATTCCAGCAGCGCGCTTGAATGGGCACCCGACGGAGCGCTCACCGATCAATCTGAGTCTGACTTTCCCAGGAAAAAACATCGAGCAGCTTTTGCCAAAACTGGGACGTTTGGGATTCAGTCAGGGCTCGGCTTGCCATACCGGCACTCTGCAAATAAGCCCTATGCTAGCAGCCTTGGGACTGACGGCGGATGAGGCTCAAGGGACCTTGCGCCTGAGCTTAGGACGATGGACGACGACCGAAGAATTAGACATCGCGATTGAGGTTCTTTCTAAGGCCCTTAATTAGTCCTGTAATATTAGGTACTTACCGGCTATTGCCAATTAATACCAGGGACTTCAATAGCTTAGTAACCTGTGGTATTATGTTACCTGTTGTGAAGGAGCAAATTTATGATCACAATTTCTGAAGCTGCTGCAAAAAAATTGGCTGTTCTTAAAACTGAAGAAGGTCAGGTTGATTCTGCGTTCTTACGCGTGGAAGTTAAAAAAGGTGGCTGTTCGGGTTTGTCATACAAAATGAACTTCGACACTGTTTCTCGCGAAGGCGACAAAACTTTCGAAACCAACGGGCAAAAAGTTGTCGTTGATCCTCAAAGCATTCTCTACATCCTCGGTATGACCCTTGAGTATTCTGGCGGCCTTAACGGTAAAGGATTCGTTTTCAACAATCCAAACGCTAGCAAAAACTGCGGCTGCGGATCTTCTTTCAACGTATAACGAATCATTCGATATAGAACTAAAAAAGGGAGCTTCATAAGAGCTCCCTTTTTCATTTTCCGGCCTTTTAATATTCGTAAGCGACAAGACTTTTGAAGTACTCAGGCACTGGCGCCTTAAAACTCATTCGCACTTTTTTGTGCGGGTGTGTGAATTCAATCTCTGAAGAGTGCAATCGCAAATCATTAAATTTCTGCTTATCAGGCCCATATTTACTATCCCCTACAAGAGGATGACCTGCTTCAGCCATATGCACGCGAATCTGGTTTTTCTTTCCAGTCAGCAAATTGATTTTTAATAAGCTAAATTTTGGAGTTTCTTTAAGTACTGTGTACTCAGTCTCGGCAAGCTTGCCACTGTCAGCATCTTCGCTTGAGTGAACCATGTAGTTCTCATCTTCACTGAGGTAGCTGGAAATGATCCCTGATTTCTTAGCCAGGTGTCCGTGCACGATCGCGTAGTAGGTCTTGATCGTGGATTTCCAGTTGTTTTTTAAATACTGCTGAACGGCTTCGGTTTTTGCGAAAATCAAAACACCCGAAGTGGCTTGATCTAAACGATGAACCACATACACGCACTTGTTAGAGCGCGGGTTTCCCTTACGCACGTACTGGTTTAAAAGATTGTGAACGGTATTTTCGTTCTCCCACTTGGCAGCAACGGTCAAAAGCCCCGGCGCTTTATTGCCGACGATCACATCGAGATCTTCGTGAAGAATCCTAAAGCCGCGAGGCTGGTATTTAGAGGGGACCTTTTTCATGCCCCGGATAGTAATGATTTTTCCTCTCGACGTCTAGAATCGGCGTATAGATTTGAGATAAAAATATGGTTTTTGAAAAAGAAGCGTATCAAAGCTTCCTTTTTTTTCACTATTGCCCGAAAGCCTCTGCTACACTCTTTCGTATGAGCATATTGGCCAGGCTCTTTCAAAAACACTACGAAGTTTACACCGACGGCAGCGTCAAAGAAGGCCGATCTGCCTGGGCTTATGTTATTACTCATAAAGGTCGAGTGGTTCTAGAAGCCGCAGGCCGAGACAAGCACAGCACCTGCAATCAAATGGAATTCCAGGCCGCTATCGAAGCTCTCAAGCAAATCCCAGCAGGCAGTAAAATCACTCTTTATACGGATTCAAGAATTCTAGTTACGACGATGAATATCTGGCGCCTTGAGTGGAGAACCCAGGGATGGTGTAAAAAAACAGGCCGCCCGGTCCCCCACTTAGAACAAGTGCGAGTCCTCGACGACCTTCATAGCCAACACGAAATCACTTGGAAATGGATCAAAGCTCACTCGGGCATTCCTTTTAACGAACGCTGCGATGAGCTTTGCATCCAAGCAAGAGGCTAATTGAGATCATAGCCATCTACTTCCACGACTCCTCTTGCCCAAAAGGGAAACACGAATAAACCCAACCAGCTCGTACCATTTCTTTTTTTGGATAGAGTTCCCACTCTCGGGCGTTCTGCCACATATAGTCTTCAATTAATTTTTGAATTTTAGAGTTCATTTCTTCTAAAAGTTCACGGCGCATTGGATTTGCTCGAACTTTACGACAAGCCCAACTTGCTGACTTCTCGAGATCTGGCGTAATAACTTTATTTAAAACATTCTGTCTAAGTCTATCTCCGTCTCGCTGAGAAGCGGGTACTCCTTTAAAATCATAATATAGAGGAGCAAATGATTTAATTTTATCTCCTTTAAACCACACAATAAGATTCACTTCCTCTAGCTTTTTAAGGTGAGGATAGATTTGTTCTTTCTTTAAACCTAAGAGCCGGCTCACAAACTTGAGGTTATAGTCGTTCATTTGCAGGCAATTTAAAACTCGGTATGTGTCATCGTCGCTGTTCAAAAGTTTTCGCTGTTCGCCAGTTAAGGGTGTGGGCAGAGAGGCATTTTGGACGGCCGCCGCAAGAACATTTTGTACTGGAACATCTAATACGCTACAGATGCGAACGAGTTTATTAAAAGAACAGTCCTTCCCTACCATCACTTTTTTGATTCCAGATTCAGAAACTTGGAGAGCCTTTGCGAGATCTCGGTAACTAACCCCCTGTTTTTTCATGATATCTTTAATGATCAGAGCCAAACGATTAAATTGGATTTTCTGCATTTTGCGTCCTTTCCCAATAAAACCCAACCTAAGACATTTTTTATACTTTTTGAATACTTATATAAAAAGTACCAAAAATAGGTCCTTCCGAAACCTAAAAACAACCGTTTCTGGCTTAAAGGGATCCAAAAATAAAAACCCGAGGCTCAATACAAACCTCGGGCATTTTGGACACTCTATGCTTTAGATACCACCTAAAATATCTAGATCGTATACTCGTAAGTGCATTTCACTTCGATGGGCTTAGTCACGAGGCTCTTATCACGTGGATCTACGCCCTGAATGATCGCGCGCAATGAACCTCTTTCGCCACCAGATACACTCTTTACTTTGATAGACTTCGGAATCGCCGTGAAAGACAACAAAACCGCTGATGGACTTTCCTGCTGAGTAATCAAAAAGCTGTAATCCTTCTTTTGCATATCTCCGGTCACCGCTACATCTGAATTTCTGATGCTAAGATACGGTGGTGTTTGCTCGATCGTGTCGAAATACTCTGCCACTTTCCCATCAATAGTCAGCGTCACAGAGTGCTCAGCAAAATCCCCCGGCACACTTGCCGTCAAAGTGGTTCTGCCAGAACCAGAGACACACTCAAAAATCGCGTTCGTAGCACCCGCAAAAGCACTTGTTGTAAATAATGTCGTCAAAGCCATCGCTAAAAATCTATTCATAAAAAACTCCTTTTTATATTTGAATATCAGTAAAGAAATCGCGAACTATTTCGGGATCTGGTCTAACCTGCAAAAATTGTAAAATGGCAGCTGACTTCAAGTTTGTTATACTTAGTCGGGTCTTCGCTTTCGTTAGCAAAGTAGGCCTCTGTAGGGATTGTTGCTTTCATGCCGTCTTTTGCAGGAAAGCTAAAAGAACCGACAGACGCTTTTTTGTCGTTCAGAATGGTTACCGTCCAAACACCGCCCTTTTTGTCGACAGCAATGGAGTGAGCAGGAGTACTCGTCCAACCTCCACGCTTATCTGCTCCAACTGCAGAACCATCCATCTTGCCTCCAGCGACCAACCAGCTAGAAGTACTGTCGGTGGAAGTTGAAAGCACATTTGTTGAAGAATAGGACATTGTACACTTCAATCCTGAATCCTGTGCGAATGCCAGAGATGAACCGAGTACTAAAAAAGAAACTAATAATGTTTTCATAAAATCCTCTTTCGTTTTTGTGATGGAAGTGTTTATACGGGCCTCGCCTACTTTCCGCAATTTTTCTGGGTCGAAACTGGTGACCAAAGGTAACCACATGGTCAGGTCGCAAAAAACACCCATGAAAAAATACAATTTATTGGATTACTGGTGCCCAGCGGTCACCATTCTATAGACATTCGCTGGTGACCTAGCTATACACCCTGCATGGTTTCTCCCTTACAATATCAAGACTATCAGACGTTTCTGCGCGACTTGTTTTTAAGCAAGGTTTCTCAACGTAACCTCAGCTTGCGTGGTTTTGCTCGCATTGCGGGTATTAGCCACTCCTACCTCTCGCGTGTGATGAATTCCCAAAAAACACTTTCGATCGCCTCTGCAAGTAAGATCAGCCAGATCCTAGATCTATCGCCCGAAGAAGAAGCTCATCTTATGCGCTTGGTGGCTCGCGATCAGGTTGCAGAAAACTCGCGCAGCGGCCAACAGCTTCGTGCCCGCATTTTAAAGGTTCAGAGTACATCGAAAGCAACAGTCAGCCTTGATAACTTTAAAGCCATCGCCGAGTGGCACCACTTTGCGATCCTGGCCCTGGTTAACGTTAAAGATTTCCGTGGCACGGGCCGCTGGATTGGAGAACGCCTAGGCATTCCTGCTGAAATCGCAAAAGAGTCCTTCGATCGTTTGATCAAGCTTGGCTTCATCAAAAAAGAAAATGGCAAGTTTGTCGCACTTAATGACGGCGACATCGAAACTCCGCACGATGTGGCTTCACAAGCGGTTCGAGAGAATCACCGTCAGCATTTGCACTTGGCGGGTCAAGCATTGACGAAGCTTCCTCCGGAACATCTTGAGTTTCAAAATGCCTCTATCCCGATGCTTAAATCGGATCTGCCAAAAGCGAAAAAACGTCTGCGTCTATTCATGGACCAATTCATCCGCGATATGGAAAAAAATCCCGGAGAAGAAGTTGGTCAAATCAATCTGCAATTTTACGTACTTTCGAAAAACCCGAAAGAGGATCTTTTATGAAGTATGCCTTCGCCCTTCTGACTTTTTGCGCGACCTCGATAGCAATGGCAGCTCCACGTGTAAATAGCGGTGGTGGTGGCTGGGCTTGTCGTAAAAACGATAGCACCGGCCAGGTAATGTGGATTAAAGCCGCAGATTTAACGAAAGTCGAATTCTATACTCCAGGCGCCGGACTAAAAGAACTTAGCGGTGATCGCTGGACCTTGCTGAAAGAACAACACGCAAGAATTGAAAAGGTCGTGCCTATATTAGCAAGCCTGATGAGATTGCATCCTTTCGATATCGCTAACAACTTGGTTGCGATTCCAGATGCGTTGAACTTTGTTCCCGACGCTGAACTTCGTTACAAACCACCTGCATCTAGCTGTGTCGGCGGATTGGTATCTTATGTGCAACTCGCAGACACCACGATGGATGGCAAAGTGATCTACTCAAGTCGTGTTTGGAATATGCCGGAATTTTCAGAGTTCCATAAGGCTGCAATCCTGTTACACGAAGAAATCTATTTTGCTCTAAGAGAATCTTTAGGCGACGAAAGCTCTTACCGCACAAGACAGCTGATGGGTCTACTTTACTCAAATATGGATGAGAACACCCTCCGCCAAGCGGTGGACTATGTTCTGCAATCCAAACCACGCCCGCGCCCAGGTATTTTTGGCTTTGAAAACGTGCCTGCCCTTTTCAACGTAGATTTGCAATGTAACATCTCCTTCAACAACGGGCCTGTATCTTTTGCTTGGAAACCGCAAACACCAGGAGAAGCTATGACAGTCTCTTTGGAAGGTCTCCAATTCCGAGTAAAGACGTCGGTCACTGACAGCAGTCCATTGCAACTAGAAATCCTCGATGAAAAAACCAACGTGAGCGCTCTTCTTGATGAAGCTCAAACCGTAGCGACGTTCAATGCTCTTCGCAGAACCTCGGTGATTCTAAAACTAGGTTCTGAGCTAACAGCCCAGCTCTATTGCGATTCCAATAGCCCTCTTGAGAAAGACCCTCTCTAGGACAAATAAAAAGCACTGGTTTTTAGCCAGTGCTTTTTCAGTATGAATAGACCGTTGTTATTTAGACAAGCTCGATATCAACTGGAATATTGCCGCGAGTGGCGTTGGAGTATGGGCACACTTTGTGTGCCGTCTCCAAAAGCTGTTGAGCAATAGCACGCTCGACACCTTCGATTTTCACACGCAGTTTCACTGCCAATGCAAAGCCGCCAGCGTCGTTAGGACCAATACCCACGTCGGCCGTAACAGACGAGGTAACTTTCATCTTCTGTTTCATTGCTACGAAGTTCAGGGCGCTATCAAAGCAAGCCGCGTATCCAGCAGCGAAAAGCTGTTCTGGATTGGTGAAGGCTCCACCTGCCCCACCCATTTCTTTGGGAATACGTACTTCAAGATTTAGGACCCCGTCAGAGCTTTCTACTCTTCCGTTGCGTCCGCCAGTTGCGGTCGCAACTGCTGTATAGAGCTTACTCATGATGACCTCCTTCTAAGGTTTTTTTCATTTGCTCATTAAGTTTATTCAAAGTTTTGTGAAGCGTCTCAAGCTCGCCTTTTCTGCAATCGACATTGCAAAGCAATTTGTCGGGCAAAGAGGTGAAATGCTTTTCAAGCTCGCGACCTTCAACCGTCAGATGAACTTCCACACTACGCTCGTCCTTCGCAGAACGTTTGCGCAGGATCCAGCCCCGTTTTTCCATACGCTTGATAAGTGGAGTCACAGTTCCCGTATCGAGCATTAAAAGATCAGCGATCTCTGTCACCTTACGAGGATCCTTTTCCCACAAAACCAAAAATACCAAGTACTGTGGATACGTCAGATCAAACGCCTTAAAGTGTTCGCCATAAAGCTGTGTGATCAAACGAGAAGCCGCGTAGATCGGAAAACAGAGCTGATTTTGCAAAAGAAGTTTCTTGTTCATAGGACAGATTCTACGCTCATTTATATTGTATGCAATATAATTGTGTACAATATGTATTTTGTACAAAAACAATACATTATAAACAGCCGTTTATTACTTAGAACCTAGGACGTTTGGAATGCGCCTAAAGAGAGCCTCAACGAAGACATGAGTAATTAGACTTAATATCAAATCTAGATCAGAATAATGAAGGCACTTTAGTTCCGTGACTGCGGTGGATTGAATCCGGCATCCTTCATTTTTTGAATGAAATCAGGACGCAACTTTTTGCCGCCGTCCGGAGTCTTTTCATAGAAAGAGTCCTCTGAGGACAGATGTCCAAATTTTAAATAAAGAGAGAGAAGATGATCGGCGAAAGTTCCATCTTCAATCTTTTCTTCGTTCGAGGCATCGAAATCCGTCGCTCGTATTGGAACACCACCATAGGAAGCAGAAACAAACGCCGTTGAGCAAACGAGTTCTGGTGCAGCTTTCGCGAGTTCTAGAGTCACTTCGCTTTCAAATTTGTATGCCTTGAGCTCATCGATGGCGAATGCTTGATCGCACGCCCCACGATTTCTAGTCCGCAAGATCTCTTTTTGGCACTTCACATGTTCAACAGATCCACACGAGTGTTTAAATTCGTGTTGGACCGCAATGACTGCGTTGATAGGATCCATCTTCCAATCAAAAACTAATACTTTTTCCCACGGCCCATTGATATTTGATCGATCTGCGGGATACGTTACGAACGCCATGGATCCACCATAGCCCGGATGCGGGGCCTTATTTGCTTCCTGCTCGTCGCCGTCATCTCCAAGGACTCCTGGCAAAAACCTATTTCCCTCAGTCCGAGAGAAGCATGGGTAGACTTCATTACCGGTTTTTGTCAGAAGGATCGCTTTTTTAAGAGCCGCTATATAACCGCTTTTGTCAGCCGTCCTTTGCTGCCAGCTCCCGTAATCTTTTGTCAGGTCATATAATGCCTCACCCAGAGGTGTCTGCTCTCTTGGTGCCTCACTTCGACCGGCTTGCTTAATAGATTCTGCCAGATTTTGAACAGCAAATTCCAGTTCTTGGTTTTCTCTCCATTTTTTTGGATCCGCATTGCCGTTCTTGATTTTCTCAATGATCCCAAGAACGGATTTGGACAAATCAATTATGGACGTTGAAGTATTTGTGGAACTCGCAGTTCGACAAACGACTTCTTCTAGATCTTCGATGGTTTCGGCGCGCTTAAGTGACGTCGTAGACGTGTCACCACAAACGTCTCGGATCGGGCTCTTTGCCCAAGCTGCGGAACCTAGGATGAATGCAAATAGAAAATATCGTAAGATCATTTAGGCGGCTTTTTCGACGACGTTTGATAGATATTCGTGAATGGCTTTTGAAATGGTCTCTGGACGTGACTTGATTGCCAAATGGCCAGCTCCCGTCAGCTCGACGACCTTTTCGGCCTTTAGCTCTTGGGCGAATTTCAAATAGACATCTTTTGTGAAAAGTAAATCTTCGCGATCGAAGATCATCAGGCATGGGAAGTTTGTCAGCGAAAGCTTGTCTTTCCAGTACGACCAGTCTTCACGACGTAACATCCACGCAAAATTGTAAATCAAATGCGATACAAACAAGAGTCTGCGCCCTTGAAGGGCATCCAAACGGCCTACACCACCGCTACGCTCGTCACGGAAAATCATCGCTGCTCGCTTTAAGAAGGACTTTCCAATCGGCGTTGATAGAAGCACATAAATTGCTCTTGAGCTCATTGGCATCACAAAGAAGTAACGAAGCTCTGGCAATGTGAAATTTGAAATAGGATCCGTCACTACGGGATTGATCAAAATAATCTTCTCGATCAAACCAGGGTGCTGACGAGAAAGCGCCCACGTTAACGCTGCCCCAAAACTAAGGCCCGCGATATGGACTTTCTGACCAGGGAAATTAGATCGAATAAAGTGAGCGATCGTCTCTACTTGAACCGTAAAGAAGATTCGGTCGGTACTCATAAATAGATGCGATAGATTCGGCACAACGACGCGATAATGTTTTGAAAGCTCCTCAGCGCAAGATTCCCAATGGTGAACACTACCACCAAAACCATGAAGCAAAATAAGAATGGGTCCTTGTCCGCGCTCGCGGAATGTAATCTTATGAGCCATACCAACTTGTCGGTAAGGCCCTGCGGCAAGTTAACTAGACTTAAGCCGGTCTAGAACAATCAAATCGAATTTAGAAGCTCCCGCCGCCAGATAGAACAACAAAATATTGAGTCTCTGCTTTTGGCAGGTCCTCACCAACGGTGTCTTTACGGGTTTTAAAGTATGAAAGGTACTGAGCACCACCACCCAGTTTGATTCCACCCAGAGTGAAAATCACACCTGCGGTTGCAGTCGCTGCATTATTATCTTCGGAAGCAATACGCACACCAGGCCCCACGAAAGCTTGAAACCCCAAAGTTCTTTCTTCATTAATTACTTCGTAAGAAGCAAGAAGACTTGAATCCAAACCATTCGCAGATTTCACATTCGAACCAAAACGCGTGAACACAGCATTGCGCCAGTTCAACCAATCGGTCAGATACCAGTTTAAGCCAAGCTTCACTTCAGAATAGGTATTGTTGTTCTCGGTCCCGGAAGAGGCACTGACATCATAAGTGAAAGTCGGATGAGTCGACGGCAAAGTACGCATGCTCGGCATTGAGCGCGCCATCGCTGTGCTTGCAAAAAGAATAAGACTAGAGGCTAAAAGAATCCTTCTCATAGAGTCCCCTATTTTGGTTTTTGTTGCTGCTGTTGTTTCTGTTGATTTTGTTTTTGTTGGTTCTGTTGGTTTTTATTCTGATTTTGGTTCTGATGCTTTTGATCAGGCTTACGACCTTGTTGCTGCTGTTGCCCTTGCTTCTGGTCTCTGCGTTGATCATTGCGTTGGTCACGGCGCTGCTGCCCCTGCTGCTGATTGCGCGGTTGTTGCTGCTGACGTTGACCTTGTTGTTGCTGTTTTTGCTCAGAACGTTCTTGTTGCTGGCCCTCGGCTCTTTGCTGAGGCTGCTCCGGTCTGTCATCAGGTTTCTCTGACAACAACATCGTGTCTTGAACGGCATGGGACTCCACTTGTTTTTGACTGCGGAATCCACGAACTTTCTTAGTTTGATTTTCCTGTTTTTCAATTTGCTCTGTCATGTCGATGGTAACATCGCCATAACAACGCATCTGACAGGACAAACGGCGACCATCAATGCGCCAGTTAGTTCCGATCAGATTTAATTCCGCTTTCGCCGGAGGAAGGACGTTGTTTTCGCCTTCCACCACACGAACACGGCATTCCGCACAACTGGGAACTCCCTTACAAATGGATCTGATCTCGATCTGATTTTCCGTCGCGATCTGCAACAGACTCTTGTTCGGATTCACTTCCAATTCAATATTTTGCGGAACAAACTTAGCTTTCATAACTTCTCTATCTATTTAACGACGATCTTAACAAACTTTTTCTTACCAGCTTTCAAGACAAAGCTTTCACCCGTCTTCAAATCCCAGCGAGCTTTCGCATCAGACAGTTTTTGTCCGTCACGTTGCACGCCACCACCGGTAATCAAACGTCCAGCTTCGCCGTTGCTAGTCGCTAGACCCGCTTTTACCATTAGAGCACATACGCCCAGCTGGTTCTCAGCGAAAACTTCAAAGACTGGCACTTCGTCAGGCAAGCCCTTATCAACAAAAATACGATTGAATTCATCTTCAGCCTGCTGGGCTGCTGACTCTGAGTGAAAACGCTTAATGAGGAACTTAGCCAAGTTCACTTTCACATCACGAGGATGTTTGCGCTTCTCTGCCACGTCGGTTCTTAGCTGAACCAAAGCCGTCGCCGTGATGTCCGTCAGAAGTTCGTACCAACGGTACATCAAATCATCAGACACACGCATAGTTTTACCGAACATTTCTTTCGGCGTATCCACAACAGAAATATAATTATCCAAGCTCTTAGACATTTTGTTCACGCCATCAATCCCTTCCAGGATCGGCATAGTCAAAACACACTGAGCTTCTTGGCCATAGGCACCTTGCAAATCACGTCCTACCAAAAGGTTGAACTTCTGATCAGTACCACCAAGCTCTACGTCAGACTTCAAATGAACAGAGTCATAACCTTGAGTTAACGGGTACAAGAACTCATGCAAAGCAATCGGAGTTCCAGACTTATAACGTTTCGTGAAGTCATCACGCTCGATCATACGAGCTACGGTGTAACGAGACGCCAGACGAATAACGTCGGCAAAACTCATTTTCTCACACCAGTGAGAGTTGAAAACGATCTCCGTTTTCTCTTCATCCAAAATTTTAAAGATTTGTTTTTTGTAAGAACGCGCGTTCTCTTCGATCTCTTCACGAGTCAGCATCGGACGAGTTGTATTTTTACCCGTAGGATCCCCGATCAACGCTGTGAAATCCCCAATCAGGAATTGCACGTGATGCCCAAGATCTTGGAAGAGCTTCAGCTTATTCAATACAACCGTGTGGCCCAAATGAATATCTGGACGTGTAGGATCCGCCCCCAACTTAATTCGTAGGGGCTGATTCTTTTCGCGACTGCGTTTTAATTTCTTAAGCATGTCCTCGTCACTGATAAACTCAGCGACGCCGAATTTGATTCTCTCAAGCTGCTCGTGCGGATCCATGAAAGCCATTAAAACTACCTCGCGTGCTCAACAGAACGGCTCTCGCGAACCACAGTCACTTTTACTTGACCAGCGTTTGGCATTTCACGCTCGATCTTACGAGCGATATCACGAGCCAGCATCGTCGACTGATCATCAGTCACTTTACCGCTCTCAACCATTACGCGAACTTCTTTACCCGCTTGCATAGCAAACGTCTTAAGAACGCCATCAAAGCTGTTGCCGATACTTTCAAGATCTTCCAAACGATGAATGTAAGAATCCATGTGCGGACGACGTGCGCCCGGACGAGATGCCGACAAAATATTGGCAGCATGAACAATCCACGCCAAAGCAGTGGTTGGTTTTTCGTCATCTTGGTGAGCACGAATTGCATGGCAGATCTCTTCAGACTCACCGTACTTCTTCGCCCACTCAGCACCCACGATAGCGTAGCTGCCTTCAGCCGTGTGCTCGATCGCGCGACCGATTTCATGAAGGATACCAGCGCGACGTGCTTGTTTTACGTTCATGCCCATCTCGCCAGCTAGCAAGCCAGAGATATATGCCACTTCCAAAGAGTGATTCAAAACGTTTTGAGCATGAGTAGAACGGTACTTCAAACTTCCGATCAATTTCACAAGCTCTGGATGGATGTTAGGAATTCCCAACTCTACAACCACGCGCTCGCCTTCTTCTTTGATCGACTTAGTGATTTCGCCTTTTTGTTTTTCAACGACTTCTTCGATACGTGCTGGATGCACACGACCGTCTTCCATCAATTTCTCGATGGTGCGTTTTGCAAGCTCACGACGAACAGGATCAAAGCCAGAGATAACGACTGCTTCTGGAGTATCGTCGACGATCAAATCCACACCGCACATTGCTTCCAAAGTACGGATGTTACGACCTTCACGACCGATGATTTTACCCTTCATCTCGTCACTAGGAAGTGCCAAAACACTGACAGTTCTTTCAGACGTGTATTCAGAAGCAAAACGAGAAAGAGCCGTACTAATCACGCGACGCGCTTTACGGTCAGCTTCTTTTTGCGCTTCTTCTTCGATGTGAGCGATTTTCTTCGCTGCTTCGATCTTAGCTTCGTCTTCCAAAGCCGTGATCAATTGTCTGCGAGCATCTTCTGCAGTCATCGCAGCCACAGACTCTAATTTTTGTTTCAATTCAAAAATGTGAGTCTCCGTTTTCTTTTCCAAATCTTTGATACGATTTTCCGAGATCGCGACTTTTTCCTCGCGGTCTTTCAACTGACCTACAAAACGATCGTTTTCGTCCATCTTTTGCTTGAACTGATCGTCGATCTCTTTCAAACGACGGTCTAACTGAGCCTCTTTGTTCTTCGCCTGAGACTTTTGCTTATGAATATCGGTTTCGACATTCTTACGCGCACGCACTTCAAAATCTTTAGCTTTTGTTTCTGAATCTTTTTTAACTTTTGCAGCTTCAGACTTAGCTCTGTTGATGATCTTGTCGGCTTCTACTTGAGCAGACTTTTTCTTCGCGTCATCTTGGATCTTTTTGATAACGAAGACGATCACGCCCCCGAAAACCAATCCAAGAATCGATGCAATAACAACTTCCATATTTGGACTCCTACCTACTTACACTGAATAATTGCTTCTTCCGTCACTAGAGCATCGACACGAATGTCATGCTCCTCTTCCGGCAAATCTTCTTCGACCACTTGGCAGTCAAAGCAGACTCCGATTTTGGGACCTTTGTAATCCGCCAAAGCTCTGTCATAAAAGCCACGGCCTTTTCCCAAACGACGGCCCTTTTTATTAAAACCTAAACCAGGAACCAAAATTCCATCAAGCTCATCCAAAGACAGCTTTTGCGAATCTTCGGAAGGCTCCATCACCCCAAACGGGCCTTTGATGAAATTTTGGGAAATATAAAAAACCAGATGATCGGCTTCCATACGCGGGTAAGCCCACTCGATATTTAGCGAGTGTCTGAAAACAGGATTCAAATCTGGTTCTTGAGGCAAGGCCAGGTAACCGGCCCAAACGCCCTTTTTATCTGCGAGGAATTCTGTGAGGTTCTCACAGATCTGATGCGAAATTTGAACGGACGAGTGCGGAGACTCTTTTTGTAAAAGAGCCTTCAAGTGATCACGCCATTGACGTTTTGTCAGACGCTTTGTCGGCTGCGAAGACATATTACCGTCCGCAGCCTGCACATTGTTTTTACGCAAACTCATTCCAGCCTCAAAAATTCAAAACAGGGATTAAACTGTTCTGTTGTGCTTGGAATTTTCTAGATCGATTGAGAGTTTAAGAGCCTTCTCTTCTATTTTCTCAAGCTCGCGATGAGCTTTTCTTTTTAGAAGAATCAGTTCCTCAGCCACATTAAGAGCGGTGAGAACTGCTGCATTTTGAAAAGAACCATACTTGGTTACGCCCATAGCTTGGTTCATTTTATTATTCACAAATTCGACGAGTTCCTGAACAGTCGCATCATCATGGGAGGTCTTTAACTTGTAGGGTACTCCCGCAATTAGAAAGTCATAGGTTTTTTTCTCAGATGCCACTCAAACCTCGTGGGCCATCAATAGCCCGTCTTTTGAAATGCCTTAAATCATCACAAATTTCTAAAGAATCTAGAAAATCCTTTATCAACGTTATCTAAAATTATAACTGAGTTCAGAGACTTAGCAACTTTTGTTTGTAATCTTGATGCGTTATTTGCGAAAACAAGTGCAGACGATGCCGGTTTCTTTTTGGTCTTCGCAGAAAAGACGTTTCTTCGCTTTAGAGTCATTCAGCTCGAGCTCAAAAACATTTTGGAAATTGCGCTTAAAGCTAAGCTCCATTCCGTTGAGCTTGGTGTCAAAGTAAGAGCGCTCATCCTCCATAATTTCGTGATTAAGGAAGTACGGATCGAGGTCCTTCTGCTTAGGATTAGTACGTTGGGACTGAGGAATCTCGATCGCTGTTCCCGTCTTCTTGTCGTCCAATTTATCAACGCTCAATAAATAATTATACTGTCCCTTTTTGCGGGCAGGCTTCGCCGACAACTTCAGGCGTTTTTGTTGACCCGCTCCGTCTTTCAAGAGCACTTGGCGGTATCGCAAAAGCGACTGCGACGTGACAAATTTACGGTCAATCTCGTCTTTCAGAAGATTTAAATCCACTTTGTGCGAGAGTGCCTCATTTTTAAGCTCGGGGTAACATGTGGTCAGATTAATGTAAGAGACCGAAACGGGCTTGTCTTTCAAGTCCGCAAAGCTCGGTAGCGCCAATAAAAGTCCTATGCTCCAAAAGCCGATCGCCAAACTTCGCAACAAAGATCCCCCAAAAGGGCTCTCGCAGGAAAGCCCTTTAAGGATGCTATTTATTTTTGGTTAGAAAAGCAACGATGTCTAAATCCTGACCTGCAGGAACACCGGCTCCCGGTCTTGGCCCCGTTAGCTCATCCAAAGTGTACCCGTGATAGGCGTTAGTATCGCGCTCATGCTGAAAGCGCAGCCACTTTTCACGATCGTACCAAGCTCGTTTGGTCGCATCGTCAGCGCACGTATTCAGTTCATTACCTTTTGCGCCCCAACGAAGTTCCGGACAGTGATACGGATCGAAACTGACATCATAAATGCGCGCACGCGCTTGCTCTAAGTTCATACTCACGGACTGCCCGCCACTATTTTTATAAGAGATTCGGCAAGAGCTGGAAGTCTGCTGATAAGCTGCAAGCATATCGGCGGCTAAGTTGGCTCCGCGATAATCAACTTTGCCATCATGGGCACGATGATGTTGAAGAGCTTCTTCGACATAATCGCGCAATTCTTTAAACGCCATCTTCAAGCGTGCATCCCGCGCCGGAGTTGCATACGTTTCCCAGTCGCCAGAGGCACCATAAATATTATTCGGCAAACGGAAGGGATGTTCTTGCAAGTGAATGCCGGCATCCACCGCCACTTGGACCGCAACCGAACGCTCTTGCACACTCTTACAAATTTCCATCGCCATAATTTTGACGTCATCAATGGGATTTTCTACAAGGGGTCCATCTGCTAAACGATTACGAACCCACACATAATAATCCAAGGTCTGACCTTGAAACTGAAACTGCGCTTGCCTCCAATCAGGATTTGCAGAGGTGCCATAGTATTGTTCAGTGCTGTACATAGGAAGTTGCGCATCTTTAGCGCCGATCAAGCGACCACCGTAATATCCAGAGTCATCGCCACCCCATGTAGCATCCACCAAACGCAGCGGGCGCCAGTTTTTAAATCCAGCTCCATGCCCCGGATACGAACGCATGAAGCGCGAGTTATAAAGACCCGTCGTCAAACTATTATCGGGATGAGCATCGATGTAATACACGCGCCCATCTTTGGTGATTTTGTAAATGATAGCGATATGCCCGTTTGGATCATACAAAACCGTACCAGGACGAATAGCATCACGAGTGACTCTTACCGGATAAAAATCAGAGTATAGTCCATCGGCATCCATTCCTGAATAGCTCACACGGAAAGTACCTGATGAAATTCTTCCTGGAAGAGAATCGTTAAAAATCTCGATCGCATTTGGATAACGAGGACGACCCAGGCGCGGCTTTTTTGGAACCACTGAGTGACGGCCTTTGACGACGTTGCCAAACTGAGAGTAACGAATGTCTTTCGTGGGCTCGCCCGTCGGATTTTGAATGGGCTCAAGCGAAGAAACATAGCCAAACGGCAATTGATTTCTCCAGGCAAAATAGCCGCGAACAAAATAAGGGAAATCCGCGCAGTCCGCAAAAAGCCTGAGCCCCTGAGGGTCCGTCGAAGCATAAGGGTTGACCTGAGGATTTTTAAAACAATCCGAGACCGTTGCACAAAGCCCCTTTGAAATACTGTCCCCGATATGGGTTACAAAGCGGCTAAAATTCTCTTCGTCCTGCCCGGTCCACTCTGGGCGCATGATCTTCCAAGGAGATGAAGCCCCAAACAGATCAAGGGCATTGTCCTCGATAAAGGACTCCTCCGCCAATTCCTCGAGTTGTGCTTGAGCAGAAACCACCAAGAATATGTTTAATATCAGGGGAACAACCAAGAAGCTTAATTTTGTCACGTGAGTCCTCCAGCTATCTAGTCATTTGACAGTAATGAAATCCTTACCGGAGCATCTTTACGGAGGTTCGATATAACGCAGAAGAACCTGTCACACTTCTTGCTTTAGTAGGGAACAGTTGAGTTTTCAAAGTGATCTAATTTGCCCTAGAGAGTCCTCCCCCCCTTTGGACCTTTGGGGCAGCAAAACGGAGCGCAAAACGCTCCGTTTTCTTTTTGTCCCGAGGGCAAATAAAAAAACCCACGATCCATACGGAACGCGGGTTTAGGAATTTCGCAATATCAGCGTCTTAGTTCAAAATATAAAGATCGCCGTGTTTCTCGATAACGCCAGAAATCTCATCCCCAGGCGAAGCCGCACACTCGTGACCATTCACGACGCCAATTGAAAGACCTGCGGTATTAACTTCGCTAAGGCTTAGTGGGCAAAGTTGGTTCTCTGAAAAATGGCGAACCTCAGTGAGGGTTACTTTGCAACCTGAAGAAAGATGGAATTTTGTATTTTCAATTTTTGCAATTACCTGAGCTTCACCTTCGCAGGCCAAAGCCGCTGAAGCAGACAAGAACATCAAGCTAGAAACCAAGATATGTTTCAACATAAAAGCTCCTCGAGGGATTTAAAGGTTTCGCGCAATCTACCAGATTTATATAATCGCGCAATGTCAGGATTCTGACAGAAAAACCCCTTCCCGCCTTTAATTCACCTCGAGGAAGTTCACGGAAACAAGTGGAACACAATCCTGTTAGTGCAGAAGCCCCATATTGAATTTTGCATCTGACTTCGGAACCTGATTCAGGCTCTGCTCCGCTCTGTGAGCCCGTTTCCGCAGGAAGTAACTCCACGTTTTATGATCAAAGTACGAACTGCTTTCAGCGCCGGTTTTGTAAGTCATGTTTCGCCCGCTTGGCAAACGGCGATTCATAAAGGCCATGGACCAAGCCATAACCTCTGGGAACATCGTCGCAAGCCCCACACGCATATGGCTTGCCGGAGTCAGTAGGTATTCTTTTTTGCCATCACGGACAGCTTGCAAAATCTTACGTGCCGCCACGTCCGCTGAAAGCGAAAGCCCCGGAAGATTATCCCCGGCCGCGAACCACGCATACTCTTTTTCATGATCGCCTTTAAAGACTGCCTGAATCGGCGACCCCGTATTCATCAACGTCGGATAGATCGTCGTCACAGGGATGCCGTCTTTTTCAAGCTCTGCTGCAAGTCCTTGTGAAAATCCCGCTAACGCAAATTTCGAAGTGTCGTACGGAAGCATGTGAGGCACCGCGACCTTTCCGCCCAGCGAGCAGATATTCACGATGCGCCCCTTACGGCGACGGCGGAAGTGCGGAAGCATCCACTGCACGGCTTTTAGAACCGCATAGAAGTGCAGTTCTAATTGCGCCTCGAAGTCTTCTCTTTTCAGAGTATCAAATGGTGCGACGACAATCGCCCCCGCATTGTTGATTAGCATATCGACGGATCCCCACAACGCCAAAGCCTCGTCTAAGGCTTGAGTCAGCTCGTGTTCTTGGGTCACATCACACGGCAGAATCTGTACGCGGGCCCCCGGAGTGTCTGCCAAAAGAATCTCGCGAGCTCTTTCAAGCTCTGGAAAATCCCGAGCAAGCAAAGTCACCGAAGCGTCCTGACGAACCAATTCTTTCGCTAAGGCCAGGCCCAATCCGCGCGAGCCTCCGGTGATCACAACACTTTCATGGCGAAAGCTGATGCGTTCTCGTTGAGCTAAAAGCGCAACACTTGCCGCCGTCAAACCAAACCCCGCAGCCGCGCGAGGACGCCCTAATAGCAAGGCCCCGACAGCGCCGATCCCACACAAAGTAAATAGTTCGTTTCTAAGTCCCTTATTCATGAGTGACTCCTTTTGCAGATGCTTAAGTTTTGCAAAAGGATGCCCCGATGATTGGTGATTCTTGTGAAGGCTCACTCCAAAATGCCAAGTCACAATAGGGGTTTAGGGGGCTTTTTTATATATTCTATAAAGGCATAATAACATATTTGTTATATATTTAATTTATAGACTCTAGAGGCGTATAAAGGGTGCATACGCAGAACCTATCCTCAAGGAGGACACTATGAAAACCAAAATGATTATGACAGCTTTAATGCTTGTTACTTCGGTGAATGCTTTCGCCAGACAATCTACGAAAGTCACCGACACTGATCCTCAGTTTTGCCAAGAAGTTCGCGCTGAAGCGCTTGTTGATTGCCAAGATATCTATCGTGCTCGCGGACACATCAAAGCTTGTGTTTTTGATACAGTTTCTGAGCGTGTTGCTACCTTCAACGCGGAAACAGCCGACCTTTCAGGTGGCGGCCAAGTACAATGTTCTGCTGAGTAATCAGAAATAAAAAAGCCCCGGTTAAAACGGGGCTTTTGTTTTTTTAGCTAAAGATACTTTCGACAAATTCATGCGGAGAGAAGCTTCTTAAATCTTGAATGCGCTCGCCGACGCCGATGAACTTAATGGGGATCTGCAATTCGTTCGCAAGTCCCACAGCCACCCCACCCTTTGCTGTGCCATCCATTTTTGTAAGGATCGCGCCCGTCAAAGTCAGAGCTTTGTTGTATTCCTTCGCCTGAATCAAAGCATTTTGCCCAGAGTTCGCATCAAGAACGATAATCACTTCATGAGGAGACTCCGGAATGACTTTCGTCATCACGCGCTTCATTTTCTTAAGCTCTTCCATCAAGTTTTCCTGAGTATGCAAACGTCCCGCTGTATCGATAATTACAATGTCATAGCCTTGCGCTTTTGCTTTTGAAACCGCATCAAAGGCCACCGCACTTGGATCTGAAACCCCTTCCGGAGAGAAGATCTCAACCTGCGCGCGCTCGGTCCACACTTTCAACTGCCCACCGGCTGCTGCACGGAACGTATCCCCTGCTGCCACGAGAACTTTTTTACCTTGGCTTGCAAACTGCGCTGACAATTTTCCGATGCTTGTGGTTTTACCCGCACCGTTGACTCCGACGATCATCAAAACCGTAGGGCCTTCTTTCGCAAATTGCAAAGTGCTTGCTGGAAGGTTCGAGAAAACACCTTCCATTTCAACCTTCAGAGTGTCACGAACCTTATTGAAATCCGCTTTCTCTTTTTTGTTCATGTCCTCGAGAGCTTCCATCAAACGTTGAACAGTCTGTGGACCCAAGTCGCTGGTATAAAGAACTTCTTCGATTTCTTCGAGATGAGCCAGAGGCTCGTTCGCTTTGAACAGGGATTTAATACGGCCAAAGATATTTTCTTCGGTCGCACGAAGAGCTTTTTTAAGATCGACTTCTTTTTCTTCAACGGGCGCTGGAGCTGGGGCCGGTGTTGGCACTTCAACTTTAGCAGCAACAGGTTCTGGCTTACGAGCTTCTTCGAGCTTTTCTTTGAGAGGTTTTTCTTCGGTTTTTGGAATCGCTTTTACTTCGTGATCGCGAGGTCCCGCGCCCTTGTTGCGAAGAAGCGTGTACCAAAGAACCGTAAAAATAATTAAGCACAAAACACCAAAAGCCGCGAAGCCGAGAATCATTTGATCTTGTGTTAATCCTTGAGTCATCATTCCACCTTAATCTTGTTTCTTAAAACCATACGGGCAATGACGACACGCGGACTCACAACAATGTCCACGTTTACGATGATATAAAGCCGTCATCACCTGATAGCCGGTCTCGGGATCTATATAGAAATCCCGGCCTTCCTCACAAGCCTTCTTGTGCAGCTCTTCTATCTTAGTTTTGGTGGTTTTTGCATCATTCATTTAATAGAAAAGGGGCCTTTTAAGCCCCTTTTTCCGTAATTTCTTATATTTAGGCGTCCGCGAATTACTGAATGTCCTGCAAAGACACAGATACCATTGTTGATACCCCGCGCTCTTGCATGGTCACGCCGTACAACTTACCCGCCACTTCCATGGTGTGTTTGTTATGCGTAACAACGATGATTTGTGAACGTTTTGCCATCTCACGAACAAGGTCGTTGAAACGGAATACGTTGGCGTCATCAAGTGGAGCATCAACCTCATCCAGCAAGCAATACGGAGATGGTTTCACCAAGAAGATCGAGAAGACTAGCGCAACCGCTGTTAACGCTTTCTCACCACCCGACATCAAAGTTACGTTCTGCATCTTCTTGCCTGGAGGTTTCGCGATGATCTCGATACCCATTTCGCCTTTTTCAACGTCTTCGTGAAGTTCCAATTTCGCCTCACCACCACCGAATAGAACCGGGAATACGCGAGTGAAACGGTCGTTCACCAAATCAAAGGTCTCTTTGAAACGTTTAGAGCAAATTCTGTTAATACGGTCGATCACTTTACGAAGTTGTTCCTTCGCCTCTGTCAAATCCGCATGTTGTTTCGTCAAGAACTCGTAACGTTGAGCTGTCTCTTCGTACTCTTCGATCGCTGATAAGTTTACTTCACCGATTTTAGAGATCTTCTCGCGAAGATCTTTCAATTGGCCTTCAGCTTCTGCTGGGTCACCTTCGCGACCGATGTACTTCTCTGCCACGTCTGAAAGAATCAACATGTAACGCTCGCGGATTTGATCCACAAGGTACTGTTCTTTCATACGAGCTTGTTCCAATTTCAATTGAGCATCATTCATACGAGATTGACGTTCGTTGCGGGCACGTTGAGAGTTTGCAAGCTCTTCACCGATATCCTGCACCTGAGTAGCCATTTGTTCGTAGATGTCTTTTTCAATAGACAACTGCGCTTTCAAATCTTCCACTTCACGGATGCTGCGTTCGAAGTCGATCTTCTTTTCTTCAAGGCTCATTTGGCTCTCGGTCATCTGAGAAGAGTACATTTGCGACTCTTCGCTCATACGTGACAACTGAGCATCCAATTCACCCAAAGATTTATTAACCATTTCCAACTGGCGAACAACGCCGTTGTACTCTTGAGTCTTAGACACAGACTTCACTTGAAGTTCACGAACTTCACTTTGAAGACCGTCAAAGCCCAAGCGAGTGTTCGTCAATTCAGAGTTCAAAGCTTCAGTCACTTCGACCAAAGCTTGTTTCTTTTGACGAGCTTCTTCAAGGTTCATCATCAAATCTTGCAAACGAGTTTCTTGTTGCTCGACTTGCTCAGTGATTTTACGAAGCTCGCGCTCTTGGCGCTCTACTGCGTACTGAGCATTTTGAAGTTCGTTCTCTGAACGCTCCAAATCTTTACGAAGCTCAGTCACTTTAATTTCTTGTTCAATTTTACGTTTCTGCGCGCCTTCAAAGTCATTAACGACATTTGCCAACTGCTCTTCTACTTTTTTCAAAGATTGTTGAGCCAAAGCAAGCTTTCCAGCCCACTCGTTCTTTTTGTCAGTCAATTCTTTGATTTCACGACGACGTTTCAAAACACCTGAATCCGCAGACTCAGAAGATCCACCCGTCAAAACTCCGTCAGCAGACAAAGTGTCTCCGTCTTGAGTAACGAATGTCCAACCTTCATACTTCGGACGAAGTGCCAAAGCTGTGCGGATAGAATCAACGATCGCAACACCGTCTAATAGATAACTAACGCTGTTTTGATATCTTTCATTCGAGCGAACAACATCTTTCAAGATTGCTTGTACGCCAGACTCCGTACCAGGAGCGTTTGCCAAAGCTTTATGGCCAGATTCGCTCGCAGACATGAAGCTTGAACGACCTGATTTTGCTTCTTTCAAGTGATCAACGGCTTCAACCGCTTTGCCGCTATCCGCAGACAAAAGCATTTGTAGACGAGAACCCAAAGCTGCTTCCATCGCAACTTCGTACTCACTTGGTACTTCAACAACTTCAGAAACCGGTTGGAAAACGACTGAGCCATCCGCCGTGATTTCTTGGTACTTCGTTTTTTGCCAAAGCATGACGTTTTTCACGCCCTCTTGGAAACCTTCGAAGTTAGAGTGCAAGTTTTCCAAACCATAAAGACGTGAAGTCACTTGGTTCAATTGATCTTTGAACTCTTCTACTTCAGATTTCTTAATAGCCGCTTGTTCTGTCAAAATCTTCTTATTGGCTTCGAAAGACTCATAGTCATTCGCCAAGTCCAATTGCATTTGACGTTCTTTTTCAAGTTCATTGAATACTTTGCGACGACGGCCTTCGAACTCGACGTGTTTTTCACGAAGTTCGTTCACAACCAACTGTTCGTTGCTTTCGCGGTCTTTCAAGTCAGTAATCTGAGCTTGAAGAGAGTTCACGCGAGCATCCAAAGAAGACTCAGTTTGACCGACAGCGAACAGTTCACGACGCTTTTCAGTCAACTCGTCATCAACGACAGAAATACGAGACTGAGAGTTTTCAAAGATCTCGTTTTTCTCGTTATATTGAGCAGTCAAAGTTTCAGACTCTTCTTTCAAAGACTCTACTTGAGTGTTCAATTGAGTGTGGTCACGTTTCAAAAGCTCATGACGGGCTTGTTGTTCCTGAAGGATCGTGCCAGTCATTTGCTCGTTACGGCGAGCTTGCTCGATCTCGAAGCGAAGTTCTTGGATTTCCATTTCCTTCTTCTGAGTAGAGCTTTGCTTGTCGTAGTACTGAGTTTGAACGGTCTCAACAGACTTTTCTTTTTCAAGAATTTGCAATTTCAGAGTTTCAAACTGAGCTTGAAGTGAAGACACATTTGTTTCGCCTTCAACTTCCATGCTTTGAGCTTCATCAAAGATGCGCTGAGCTTCGTCAGCCACTTTACGAAGATCCGCATATTGCAAAGAGCTCACCCAAAGGTCTAACTCTTCGATTTGATTTTTAAGATTACGATAGCGCTCAGCACGCTGAGCTTGTCTTTGCAATGAATCGATTTGGCGCTTCAACTCGCCGATGATGTCTTGCAAACGTACCAAGTTTTGGTCTGTTGCTTGCAATTTTCTTTGGGATTCACGCTTACGAACTTTAAATTTAGTGATACCTGCTGCTTCTTCGATCAAGGTTCTGCGCTCTTCTGGTTTCGCAGTGATGATCTTACCGATCATACCTTGGGCGATGATCGAGAAACCTTTGGAACCTGCACCGGTATCCATGAAGATCTCTTGCACGTCTTTCAAACGAGAAGGTTCTTTATTTACGAAGTACTCACCCTCGCCGTTTCTGTGCAGGCGACGAGTGACCATAACTTCAGAGTGCTTGATATATTTTACTGGGAAAGGACCGCCGTCATTTTCGAGAGTCAAAGACACTTCACACATACCAAGTGGTGCGTAACCATCAGCACCGGCGAAGATTACGTCTGTCATCTGAGACGCACGAAGATCTTTCGCAGACTGGTCACCCATAACCCACATGAGGGCATCAACGATGTTTGATTTTCCGCAACCGTTAGGTCCTACGATACCCGTAATACCCGCATCAAAATGAATAACTGTACGGTCTTTGAAAGACTTAAAACCTACGAGTTCGATCTTCTTGATTCTCAATGTAGTGTCCCCTCAATATAAAGCACGCCCTTGGTCCAGAAATGCCAAAGGCCATTTAACTGTCGCTAGGGACAGGGTCCGTGTCAATCAAAGCTTACTAAACAGGGGCCCCCCGCTGAAAACTTAAGCAGCCTTTTCCTGTTTACTATTGCAGCGCGTTCTCAGCGGCGGTTCCGCATTGCAACAAAACAAGGGGCTTCCGCCTCTAGATTTGACTCTACCCGATTCCGCTTCCTAGGCTTTCCCAAAGGGATTTTAAGTACACAGGAGATCACCAAAATGAAAAGCATCCTTACGGCTTTCACAATCTGTCTTCTTTCTGTCAGCGCTTTTGCAAGCGAGGAATACACATCGGCTGGAGCAATTGAATTTTCGAAATATAAAATTGATGGATTAAGACTTACAAAAAAAATTCGAGACACTGAAGGTTACGCTCGCTACTTTACCTCAAAAGAAGCTCTACAATACTGTAAGGACATAGGTGGAGAACTCCCAACGGCCAGACAGTATGCGACGCTTGGAATACAACTGGGCGCAAAAGGTATTCGGGAAACATCATTTCCGAATCTTCCAGACGAAATAGAGGAAGTTGAAAAAGAAATAAGAAAGATGCGCGCCGATGGGTATGAACCAGTTCGCAAATTTTGGATACGGGAAAATGGTGAAATTTGGTGGTGGATTACAGTCGTAGATTTTTATTACAATTATGCTGGCTTTCCTGAATACTCAGGTGACTTCGGTGCTGATAGCTTGTGGACATACTCTGGTTCGATTGAAATCAGGCAGCAACAATATATATTCAATGGCCCTGATGGCTCATTTGGACCCCAGTTCGCAGCGGGGCAAAATTCGATCCGTTGTCTGCTTCAATAGTACTAGGATCTAAAGAACGGAGCTCAACAGTGACTACACCAATTGTAAAACAGGGCACATGCCTGTGCAAAAAAGTACGAATCTCTATTTCTCCTGAAAAAAATATTTTCGATGCTTGCCACTGTAGCATGTGTCGTCGTTGGGGCGGTGGCCCTGCCCTTACCGTTGAAGGCGGCAAAAGCTTTCACATTCAAGGTGAAGAATTTGTTTCTATCTACGACTCCAGCGAATGGGCACAACGAGCTTTCTGTAAAAACTGCGGCTCACATTTGTTTTATCATTTAAAAAACACTCAGCATTATAACTTTTCTTTGGGATTGTTCGAGGGAGTCGAAAACTTTAAATTCCATGTCCAAATTTTTGTGGATTCAAAGCCTGCGTTTTATGATTTTGCCAACAAAACAGAAATGATGACAGAGGCCGAAGTCCTCGCCAAATTTGGAGCAACTTCAACCTAGTGAACTAAGAACGTCTATTGTCCAAGATCAATCGCAGTGAGGGTATCACCCATTTCACCAGCACCATCGCCAAGAACTGTTGTGCTCCCTTGACCAAGTTGACCGTAATCATTCTGCCCCCAGCATTTGACTGTAGAGTTTTCTAAGAGCGCGCACGTGTGATCTCTGCCCGCCCCAATTTGTACAGCCGTGCGACCCGTACCAAGGTTGATGGCAGCAAGACTGTCACCCATTTCACTACCACCATCTCCAAGATTTGCGGTGCTGCCCTGACCGAGTTGACCGTAAAAATTCCGTCCCCAGCATTTCACACTGGAATTGTCTAAGAGCGCGCAGGCATGGGTTGAGCCCGCTGAAATTTGTACGGCCTTGCGGCCAGTGCCTAAATTGATGGCCGGAAGACTGTCACCCATTTCACCACCGGCATCTCCAAGATGTGCCGTGCTACCCTGGCCAAGTTGACCGTTTCCGTTATTCCCCCAACACTTCACACTGGAATTATCTAAAAGTGCGCAAGCGTAGGAGTCGCTCGCAACGATTTGCACAGCCGTGCGACCCGTCCCAAGATTGATGGCGGGCAAACTATCACCCATTTCACCACCGGCATCTCCCAGACTTACGATGCTCCCCTGACCAAGTTGACCGTTAGTATTCTGTCCCCAGCACTTCACCGTGCCATTGTCTAAAAGTGCACAAGAGAATTCTCCGCCGGCAGCAACTTGTAAAGCCGTGCGACCAGTACCTAAATTTATAGCAGCAAGACTGGCCATTTCACCGCCAGAATCCCCGAGGTTTGTAGCGCTGCCTTGACCAAGTTGGCCATTGCCATTCAGCCCCCAACATTTCACGCTGAAATTATCTAGCAAGGCACAAGAGTGATACATTCCCACCGTGACTTGTAAAGCAGTCCTACCAGTACCAAGATTGATTGCCGGAAGACTATCCCCCATTTCTCCAGCGCCATCTCCGAGATTGGCGGTGCTTCCCTGACCAAGTTGTCCAGAAGTATTTCGACCCCAACATTTCGCACTGGAGTTATCTAAGAGCGCGCACGTGTGATACGGCCCTGCAGCCACTTGTACAGCTGTGCGCCCTGTACCCAAGTTAACGATTGAAAGACTTTCGCCCATCTCACCTGCGCCATCTCCCAGATCTGCGGCATCCCCCAGTCCGAGCTGACCGTAGGTACCCCGCCCCCAACATTTCATACTAGAGTTATCTAAAATTGCGCACGAATGTGCATAGCCTGCACTAATATATTTATATCTATCCGACCGTTTCGCTAAAACTTTTTTTGTAGGCAAACTTGAATTACCAAGATTTATAGCGAGAAGACTATCACCCAATTCACCGCCAGCATCGCCGAGGTTCGCGGTAGCTCCCTGACCGAGTTGACCAAAATCGCCCCGCCCCCAACATTTCACAGCGGAGTTATCTAAGAGTGCACAATTGTGATAATATCCCGAAGCGATTTGCAAAGCCGTGCGACCCGTACCAAGACTGACTGTCGCAAGGCTATCGCCCATTTCCCCAGCATCGTCTCCACGAGTGGACGTAGTCCCTTGACCGAGTTGGCCTTGGGTATTCTGCCCCCAACACTTGACGGTAGCGTTATCTAACAGAGCACAGGTATTATATATGCCCGCCGAAATTTGCAAAGCCGTACGACCCGTCCCAAGATTGATGGCAGGAAGGCTGTCTCCCATTTCACCAGCGCCATCTCCAAGATCTGCTGAACTGCCCTGACCAAGATGACCATATACATTCCGTCCCCAACACTTAACGGTGGAGTTATCTAACAGAGCACACGTATGAATGCCTCCGCCCAGGATTTGCACAGCCGTACGACCGGTCCCAAGATTGATGGCAGGAAGACTATCCCCCATTTCACTAGCGCCATCGCCAAGGTTCGCGGTACTGCCCTGACCGAGTTGACCATAAATATTGTAGCCCCAACATTTCACCGTGGAGTTATCTAAGAGTGCACAAGTGTGATTGCCCCCTGTTGCGATTTGCACGACTGTCCGACCTGTCCCGAGATTGATGGCAGCAAGGCTATCGCCCATTTCACCCGCACCGTCGCCCATATGAGCGACATCTCCTCTACCTAGTTGACCTTCACTATTGCGCCCCCAACATTTCACAGTGGAATTATCTAAGAGCGCACAATTGTGAGTTTCCCCTGCAGCGATTTGCACGGCGGTCCGACCCGTCCCCAGATTGATCGCAGGAAGACTATCCCCCATTTCGCCAGCCCCATCACCAAGATCTACCGTGCCGTTCCCCTGCCCAAGTAGACCGTAACCACCATCCCCCCAACACTTGACAGTCGAGTTATCTAACAAAGCACAAGTGTGAAGTGCGCCCGCCGCGATTTGCACTGCGGTTCGGCCGGTCCCAAGATTAACCGCCGGCAGGCTATCACTCATTTCACCAGCGCCATCACCGATATGCGCGTTATTCCCCTGACCAAGTTGACCATTCGTATTATAGCCCCAGCATTTCACACTGGAATTATCTAACAAAGCACAGGTGTGATATTGCCCAGACGCAATTTGAATCACTTTATTCGAAACGGTGACCCCACCTGGTTTCCAAAATGCAAAAGGCATCATCGCCGAAACCGGCTGAGGTTGAAATTGAGATAGAACTAAAACCAGAATCAGAAAGGCGGAAATATCTTTCTGAGACTTTTTTTGAAGTCGATTCAAGTTGTGAAATGTCATACCAAATTATTCGGTACCGCCTAGCGAAGGCTCAATCGTAAAGCGCTAAGAACCGCACATACCGTGGCTTCTAGACGAGCCACGCAGAAATCCGATACATCAATTGTTCAGAATTATTTTCTCTGATTTTGCAAGCAGTCGCGTAGGTAATGATTGCTATTGATGATCTAAATCCACAACCGCCCTTCTAAAGTTACCTAAAAAAGGACTGGTCACAAATTTAGCAAATAATTGGTCTCGAGTTTTGGGGAAATTAGTGTAACATTTTTAAATATGAAAAAAGCCGATAAAAAATCAGAAAAATACTTCGCTGCTTCTCGAGCGATTCTAGAAATCATCGAGAAAGACGGCCCCCATAAGCTGTCTCACGCGCAAATTTCTCGTCTTTCGAAGGTTTCAAGAGCGTGGATTTATGAGTACATGGGGAAAAATAAGGAAGAATTAATAGATATCGCCTCGGAAGTATTTGCTAGCTACTTTACCTTGAACAATAAGTCCGTCGAGCCCAATACTCCTGAAGAGTTCATGGGTCTTTTGAAGCAAGGTCAAGACATCGCTTTTCAAAAAGCGCAAACCGAACCTCTTCTTTTGAAACTCTACTTTCGCTTCCGTGGGACAACCACACCCATCGGAAGCGCCATTAAAAAGTATGAAAAACACTGGACTGAATATATCGCGAAATGCCTAGTGCAAGCTAAAGTTCTTGATCCACAATCAGCTCTGGCAACTACTCGCGCGATCTTGGTTCTACGTCTCGGATTTCTTCATCGCATCGCTACTTCTTCCACACCTGCAAAAGAAGCTTTAGATGCCAATGAGTCCATGGATTTGGTTCACAAGCAGTTGTTAAAATTCAACTGACCACTGAAGCGAACATCACGGTTTTTGAAACACGGGCGGCGTGCCAGAAGAGATCAATTCTACCTTGATACCTTGTGGTGCAACGATCGGAGCAAGATGGAGGAATTTGCTGCATAGGTTTGGATTCTTATGTGAACACTGCATTCCATCGTTGTATCTTTCCCAAGCGTAGTAATAATTAAGGGACAGATTGTTCAGACGCTGGATATCTTTAAAGTCGTTCAAAGTGAACTGAGCCCAGCCCTTGATGAATCCATCTGGCTTATACGGTTGTTCATAACTAGGATCTGCAGCTTGGAAGGTGATATTTGCATGGCAGCCCGAATCGTCTGGAAAAAACGCTGCTGGGATTTTTAATTTTTCTTTGCTAGCGTAGCTCACAACGTAGTTAATGAAATTTTCATCTTCCGAAACGGCCTTCACTGTAATACCGGTCAAGTCTTTATCTACTACGTCAGAGTCACAAAATCCTAGAGTGCATTTTTCAATCCAGCAGGTTAGTTTCCCCGTAACATTTACTTGAACGGGAAATTCGCTTTTTTTCACTGAAAAATTCAACTTAAAAGGAGTCGCCTTAATTGAATCCTTCGCGAACGAAGTTGCTGATGTAAAAAGAGTTGCTGTTGTTATTAAGAGTACAAATATTTTATTCATAGAGCCTCCTTGGCTTGATTCAATTTCTAATCAGCAAGGAGCAAAAAGAATAGTTTTATCCCCGACACATCAGCACGGTTTGTGTCAGTTTCAGAGAATCTAGACTAAGTAATTTAGCATACTAGCGTTTGCAGATCTTATTTTGTGAATTTACCTCACAAATAGCTGCAGTAAGTTCTTGGTTGCGCTTTTCAAGCTCGGCAATGCGTTCGTGATCTGAGAGCCATTTGTTATAAAGCTCTTTGATCGCTTCAACAAAGTAAGCTTCGATCCCTGTTTTTTCGATGCGCTTATAGCCGTCACTACCTTCATGCACCCATTCAGGAACAACTTTTTCTACTTCTTGAGCGATGAACCCTCGTTGAAGACCAAACTTTTGATCTTTCTCAGCATCCTTCCAACGGAAGGAAACTCCATGTAGGTTTAAAATCGTATCCAGCGGATTTTCGAGGGTCGCAATGTCTCGCTTCAAGCGCGCATCGGAACGCACAACCCACGCCCCGCTCACGTTGGCAGTCAAACCATTAACATCAAACATATGACCTGGAGTTGTCGTACCAATCCCAACATTACCTTGGGCGCCATTTGAGTTCATACCTAATATCAAATTTCTGGCACCAGTAAAATCACCGACGCCGATGCCCGCATATCGATCTGTAGCCGTCGCCGAAGGACTTACCCAAAACGAAATACCGAGAGCTTTCAAAGTTGCATCAGATCCCCCGTGAAAGCGTGCGAGGTTTGTATTCGTACCGTTTGGAGCTGCTGCATCTTCAACAACAAGGGGGTATCCAGGCACCGTCGTTCCAATACCGACATGACCATTAGAGCTAATTCTCATTCTTTCAACCACATCCGCATCGCCTGAATTTGTAGTAAGAAATATCAAGCTGCTAGGAACACTTCCCGCTGTCGGAGCAATGTCAGCACTTGCAAGGATCTGAGCCCCCCGACGTGTCGTCGTCCCGTCGTGACCATAGAACGACAACGAACCAAATTGGTCATTGATCTGAGTCGCGGCATAATTACGATTCTTCCAGAACGAAATCGTCGAGCCATTCATGTTATTGCTGTTTTCTTCAAGCGCGATTGAGCTATTCACTTGAAGTTTGGCACCAGGATTTGTCGTGCCAATTCCTACGTTGCCAGTTTCAGAGATTCTTAGAGCTTCTGAATCTTTTGGTTTGAAGATGATATGAGCACCATCGCCATCGGCATCATTCACTGTTCTGATTTTCAAACCCTCGTAGTCGTACATCATCTGAAAGTAATCCGTCGTCGAGTCCCAAGAACGATCCATTCTGAAGGAGCTGGTCCAAGAATCATCAGCTTCTCTAAGATGAAGTAATGCAAGCGGAGCACCGGTCATAATACCCACTTTTCCTGAAGATTCTCCTCTAAGCACTTCGACCGCACCGGCAGCAAGCCCAATACTATTTGCCGTCGGAGAAAAAAGTCCGCTATCGTTATCACCGCTAAAAGAATATGTCGGGGTGTTTGGCGTATTGCTAGCTCCCGTGCCCAGACGGATCCAAGGACCATAGCTGCCATTTAAGGCGATAGAAGTCGCCGAGATCGTCCCCACAAGATTGCCATTGGCTGACAACCCGATCATACCGCCTGCATTATAAAATCCCGTACTTGCTGAACTCGCAAATCGAATGGATGGCGCATTCCAAGCACCATCTGCAGCGCGGATCGCCGCTGTCATTTGCACAGTCCCGTCTGATTTAAAATCTCCAGAGCCACCACTGCTTGCCCAACTTAAAACTCCAGAACCATTTGTTGAAAGCACTTGCCCATTGGTTCCATCAGCTGTTGGCAATATCCAAACTGTCGAGCCCGCCGCCGCCGCAGGTTTAAAACCTGCATAACCAGAGGTCGCTCCTGAAAGACGAAGTTCTCCTTTAATATCGACGTTACCCACGTAGCTGCTTAACGAAATGCTTTGGCACTTAAAACTGTCCGAGGCCGCTTCATAATAAAGACTTTGCGCCGCCGTACAGTTGGCGTTTGCAAAAGCTCCACCGAAAGGTGTGATGGTCGAGCGAATATCTGCAAGGCTCAAAAACGCTGGAGCCCACTCAGAACTTCCGTCGTAACGAAGAGTTTGGCCAGCAGCACTCGGTGCCGCGACATTAACCCCCACGCCACGGATTTTTGTGACGCTCACAGCACCGGTGTTTGCTAAAGAGATGTCACCACTAATAGCAGTCTCTGCTGCGACTCCAGAGGCATTGCCGATCCAGATCTTGCCGTTTGCAAGAGTGTCGGTCAGATTGCCTGCACTCATACTGGTCCAAGCAAGATTACCGGCACCATCGGTTTTTAGAACTTGGTTGTTCGTACCATCAGCTGCCGGCAATTTAAAAAGAACATTCGAAGACAAAGTCGGCGCAGACAGTTGAACATAATTAGCACCGTTATAGACTTTTAGATTGGTAGCCTGAATATCTGCACCAGAAACAGTTCCCGTCGTAGTAACATTTCCAGTGGTGTTCATTGCTAGAGTACCGCCAAAAAGTTGACTCAACATTGTAAGGTTCGCCGGTGTTAAAACCGGAGCTGTCCCACTATCGACACGAACAAGCTGACTGGCACTATAGCCATTCACTTGCATGGATTCGATCGCGTAAGGAACATAAGTGATCTTTTGTGCACTGAGGGTTTGCGCACCACTTCCGTCGTTAAAGCTAATATAAAGAAGACGGCCATCCGCCGAGTTCGGAGTATAAGTCGAGCCAAACGCACAGGTTGGCAACGTTAGTGTCCCTTGGTTAGCAAAAACTTTTGAAATGGTGTTACCACCATCCACACTCGCGGCGACTCGATAGCCAGGATTCGCACCAAGCTCTAAAGAGAACACCCCAGCACTGCCACTCATGTCGATATTTTGACTTTCCTGATATAACAAACAGGATTCATTTCCGGGGCTACGAATTTGCACTGTGAACTGTACAGACGCAGATTCTAAAGCACTGCCATCGGGCTTCATAATACGCCCATGATAAGTAAGCCCTATGCCGGCTGATGCCGTCGAGGCACTTATTAGAAGGCTTAAAAATACTCCGCTTACGTACTGCTGTGTTTTCATACCAAGCAGATCGGGAGTCTTTTTGGTGTTCTAAAGGGGCGATTTCACAGTGAGATGCAAATGCGAGAACTTTTAACAACTGCGCTACTAACTCGTATTTACTTTGTGTTCGATGATAAGAAAAATTGTTTTCTCAGAGGTGTTTCAGCAAAGAAATTTACTTTTCTGAATGACTGCCCGACGATGATTTCTTCAATCCCAGAGCTGGAATCAAATTCATATTTAGCTGCATGAGCTTTCGGTCCTCAAGAATATTTTTTTCGTACTTGGCATTCATTTGCTCTACGAACTGACTCAAGTCTTGCAAGAAAGATTGATATTCTTCCGCATTCAAAGCCCACGTCAGACTCCGAAAATACCGAGTGTCCACAGGAAACTCTATCGAGCGCTTTGCAGCTTCAAGACTGGCGGCGTGATAGGCACGAATCCCGCTATTATCCGCTTGGTCAATAAATTGAATCCATTTCGAAGTAGCCCGCCACTGACCAAGGCTTTCTTCTTGAACTAAGCCATGAGACCTCAGAACCTTTAACTTGTCCTGAATTTCTTCAAGCGGGGCTCCCACCTGGTGACTCAGTTCTTCTTCCGAGCCACTAACATCTTCGAAAGTTAAAAGAAGTCTTAAGGCAATCACCGTGGGGTCTTTTAAAAGCACCAATGTCGGTGCAACGGATTTTTTCTCGATCTTTACAGAGATAAGATCCGCCATTTTCTTTGCATAGTGGGTCTTTTGTGAAGAATTGGAACTTTGCGAATACAATACTAACAGCAAAAAATAGTCTTTGTCGGTATTAACCAGCTTCAAGTTACTGACAAAAAGCTGCACTAAAGCATCTGATATATTTCTTCGACCAATGATAGATAATCGCAAATGGGAACGACTAGAAACACCGAGTTCCGCGGCCCACGATTCGTAAGAAAATCCCGATTCCTTCGCCTTACGAAATGCATAGACGTCTTGCAAATACTGATGCACTTGTAGGTAGTTTTTAACCTCTGGCCAACGGGGTTTTTGTTCCATAACTCATTGTTGGATTCTTTCACAATACGAACAAGGCCAGGTTTGTGTCGGATCTCGACACAAAAACAAGTTCAAAACCAAAAAAAGTCTCTGCTGTGTTGTGGCTTTTCATACTAGCCTCACTAACTCTTTTATACTGTCCCGTTTGGGACGCTTTCTGTGGCATACCAATTGAAGAGCTGCTGACAAACAGGACCATCTACCGGTAAACGTGCGGATAAGTCCCCAACTAACACTGCTCTTAGCAGTACAGAAAAAGGAAAGCTTATGAAAAACGCGTTTGTTAGAAACACGCTTGTCGCTTCTTTGTTATTTGCGTCTTTATCTGCAGCAGCCGGTGGCAATGACGTCGGAAACGCTGCCAACAATCTTGAGAGCAGACTTAAATCGCTCAACGGTCGTACCGGTAAAATTGTAGATACTTATGACCAAGACAACACCGGCAAGTGCAGCCTTGAAGTTGAAGACTATGATTATGGTGATGGCAGCCAAGGTATCAATGTCTACCTAAGAGATACCGGCATGTATTTCGAACCAAGCGCAGGCATTACTGATGATGCTGACTATCAAGATGCAAATACAGTTATCGTCAGCAAAAGCTCTGATCGCCCAGGTGGTGATGCTTGTGGAGACTTCGGCGGTGCCATGGGTTACAAAAAGATTCTGAGCCTCAAAGGAAAAAAGCTTACAATTCGTGAAACTTTCAGATGTGTTCTTGATGGTTTCGAGAAATACGACATCTTCACTACTTGTGAATTCTAATTAGGATCAATACGAGAACTATTTTGAACCCCACATCATCATCGGTGTGGGGTTTTGTTTTTTCTGAGGGTAAGACCTATTTACGCTTTAAAAGAGCCGCATAGAATCCGTCATAGCCTTCTTTGTCCGGGCGTACGTGAATCTCTTTTACCAAAGTCCACTTATCGCCTTGTTCTTTTAAAAAGCGTTCAACTTGTTGCTCGTTCTCAGAAGGGAAAACGCTGCACGTGGCATAAACCATCTGCCCGCCTTTTTTCGTCATCTGAGAATAGGTCGAGAGGATTTCGTATTGAAGTGCGCGCAGACGCTCGATTTCATCAATTGTGAGCTTCCACTTCGTGTCTGGATTTCTACGCAAAACGCCTGAACCCGAGCACGGAACGTCCAAAAGCAGACGATCTGCTTGCTCTGCCATACGCTTTACAACTTTATTAGAATCAATCAAACGCGTTTCGATGATATCAACGCCATTACGGCGCGCACGCAGTTTCAGCTCATGCAACTTCCACTCGTGAATGTCCATCGCAATGATGCGCCCTTTGTTCTTCATCAAAGAAGACATATGCAAGGTTTTTCCGCCAGAGCCCGCACAGGCATCGACCACGCGATGGCCAGGCTCAATACCAAGAAGAGGCACAATCATTTGCGAGCCCGCATCCTGCATCTCAAACAGACCTTTACGGAAAGCCTCGGTCACAAAAACGTTTTTACGTTCTTTCAAGCGAAGAGCATGTGGCAATTCCGGTGATACTTTCTCGGCCTCGATTTCATTTGGCTTCAATGCAAGGAGCACTTCTTCTGGGGTTGCCTTTAGTGCATTTACGCGAAGAAAAGCTTCTGACGGCTTATTCAAAGCCTTTATGATTGGCTCCCAGTCAGCACCCAATTGCTCGCGACCGTACTTATCAAGCCAATCTGGCAAAGATTGAATCACCAAGAAATTCTCGGCTGCTTGTTTTCCTTTGCGCTTCACATAGTCGTGGGTCAATCCTTCGAACTCTTCCCAGTTTGGTAAATCAAAACCTTGGCGTAACCAACAGCAACCCAAGACTCTCCACAGATCATCACTGTTTGCCATAAAGTCCAACAGGCGATACCAACGGACGGTTTCATAGATGGTCTCAGCAAAAAACTTACGCTGCGGATTTCCCCACTGTCTCTGAGACTTCATGCATTTTTCAATCACTTTGTCGGCGAACTTATCTTGGAAAAAGATTTCTTCCAAAGCTTGGATCGCGAGTTCAGCAAGGGGTCTATTGATTTTCATTTCATCACCTACAAAAAATTAAAGTCCAACAAGAGCATCACGCTCTGTCTTGCTGAGAACTTTTGGTTCAGAGATTGGATTGCCATCGACTTTAAAAAACGGCGAAGGTTTGCCAGAACCACTGAGTTTCGCAAAACCAATAAATTTAATCACTCGCAACATAAATCCCAAAGAAACTTTCTGTTGCGCCTTCGGCGGTAAAGTTCCTTTGGCAAAACGAGCCTGCATACGCTCTCGTACCGGTCCAAATTCACTCTCAATTTGCTCGTTTGAATAATTTTTTTGAAAGGCTCTGACTGGAACCCCGATATACGGCATTGATTGTTCGGCCATCGTATTGCCAAGCGGGCTTTTACAGCACGAGGTGTACCAGCGGTACATCCCTTTACTATGAAGGCGAAGGCACTGAAGCTTCTCCTGGCCCTTATGGAAAGTGTAATGAGAAGGCATCACAGGAATGATATCCGTTCCGCCGTTGGCATCAAGCATATCAGCATGACCAATAGAGTGCGCATAGGCTTGGCAATCATCACAAAGACAAACGGCACGGTATCCTTTAAGATGTTTTGATTCGACGGTTCCTTGAACTGCCCCACAATCACATTCAACGGTCATTTTCATTGCAGTCCCCTACAAAAAACAAAGGCCCCCATAAAGGAGCCTCTGTGTACATAAAACCTGTACTTAAATTCTAATGAAGTTTCTTACCAAGTAAAGCCGCACGAGCAGCAGCTAGCCTTGCGATTGGTACGCGGAACGGAGAGCAAGAAACGTAATCAAGACCTACAGAGTTAAAGAACTCGATAGAATCTGGATCACCACCGTGCTCACCGCAGACGCCGACTTTCAAGCCTGGTTTTGAACGACGGCCCATTTCAGTAGCCGTTCTTACCAAAGAGCCCACGCCGACCTTATCGATCGTCACAAACGGATCTCTTGCGAAGATGCCGCTGCTAACGTAGCTACCCAAGAATCTTCCCGCATCGTCACGAGAAAGACCCAAAGCTGTTTGAGTCAAATCGTTCGTTCCGAAGCTGAAGAAGTCCGCATGATCTGCAATCGCATCAGCAGTCACTGCCGCACGCGGAAGCTCGATCATAGTTCCTACCAAGTAGTCGAATTTCACGTTTTGTTCTTTTTGAACTTTTTCAACCTCAACGACTGTCAAACTACGAAGAAGCTCAAGCTCTTTATCGGTTGCAATCAACGGGATCATGATTTCAGGCACAAGTTTCTTACCGGTTTTCACGATCTCGCTTGCAGCTTCGGCAATCGCACGAACCTGCATTTGATAGATCTCTGGGTACGTGATCGCCAAACGGCAGCCACGGTGACCCAACATCGGGTTGAACTCATGCAAAGATTTTACTTTTGAACGAAGCTTGTCGACGTCGTACTTAATACGGCCGGCAAGTTCTTGAATTTCTTTTTCAGTATGAGGCACGAACTCATGCAAAGGTGGATCCAGCAAACGAATTGTCACTGGCAAGCCATCCATGATTTTGAAAAGCTCTTGGAAGTCTGTTCTTTGCATTGGCAAAAGTTTCGCCAAAGCTTTTTCACGCTCTTGCTTGCTTTCAGCCAAGATCATTTCACGAACCGCATCGATACGATCCGCGCCAAAGAACATATGCTCTGTACGGCAAAGACCAATACCTTCCGCACCGAAGTTACGCGCTGTTTGCGCATCTTTTGGAGTATCTGCGTTTGTACGAACTTTCAATTTACGAACTTTGTCCGCGATTTTCATAATGCGTTCAAAGTCGGAATCTAGTTTTGGCTCGATAGTTTTCACTTCACCAAGGAAAACTTCACCAGTACCGCCATCCAAAGTGATCACGTCGCCCTTTTTGAGCACATAGCCTTTCACTTTCATGGTTTGTTGGTTGTAATCCACTTCGACTTCACCGCAACCAGCAACACAGCACTTACCCATACCACGAGCAACAACCGCCGCATGAGAAGTCATCCCACCACGAGTGGTGAAAATACCTTGAGCTGCGATCATACCCGCAATGTCTTCCGGAGAAGTTTCGATACGAACCAAGATTACTTTCTTGCCAAGATCTTTCCACTCAACCGCGTCTTCCGGAGTGAAAACGATTTGTCCATGCACGCCACCAGGGCTTGCAGGCAAACCTTTTGCCAAGACAGTTTTTTGGGCCTTAGGATCCAAAGTCGGATGCAGCAACTGATCCAAAGAAGAAGGATCCAGTCTTAGGATTGCTTCGTCTTCTGTGATCAGTTTTTCATCGATCATGTCACAAGCAATTTTAAGCGCCGCTTTTGCCGTGCGCTTGCCATTACGAGTTTGCAACATCCAAAGTTTGTTTTTCTCGATCGTGAACTCGATGTCTTGCATGTCACGATAGTGACCTTCAAGTTTTTTATAGATCGTTACAAGCTGGCCGTAAGCTTCTGGCATTGCTTCTTCCAAAGAAGGCACGCCCGCTTTAGCCGCTGCAACTTTAGTGATTGGTTGCGGAGTACGAATACCCGCAACAACGTCTTCACCTTGAGCATTGATCAAGAACTCGCCATAGAAGGCTTTTTCGCCAGTACTTGGATCACGTGTGAAGGCAACACCCGTTGCAGAATCATCACCCATGTTACCGAAAACCATCGACTGAATATTTACAGCCGTTCCCCATGCTGCAGGAATATTATGAAGCTCCCGGTAAGTGATCGCACGCGGAGTATTCCAAGAGTGGAATACGGCAGAGATCGCTCCCCAGAGTTGTTCGTAAGCATCGTTCGGGAATGTACGACCGGTCATTTGTTGAACCAGGTCTTTGAATTTTTTTACAAGATGTTTCAAATCATCGACAGTAAGATCCGTGTCGAGTTTGTATTTCTTTTCGTCTTTCAAGTCTTCAAGAGTCACTTCCAGAAGTGATGAATTCATCCCCATCACCACGTCTGAGTACATTTGAATGAAACGACGGTAAGAATCCCAAGCAAAGCGTGGGTTGTTAGAAGACTTCGCAAGTCCTTCTACTGTTTGATCGTTCAAACCAAGATTCAAGATTGTATCCATCATCCCTGGCATTGAAGCGCGAGCGCCTGAACGCACAGACACCAAAAGCGGATTGCTGATATCACCAAACTTTTTGCCGATTTTGCCTTCAACTTTTTTCATGGCTTCAAGAACTGAAGGGCGAACCCACTCAGGCAACTTGCCACCGGCTTCGTAAAAGTGCGCGCAGATTTCTGTCGAGATCGTGAATCCTGGGGGAACCGGAATTCCCAAAGAAGTCATCTCGGCAAGATTGGCACCCTTACCACCCAAAATGTTTTTCATCCCGGCGTTTCCTTCGGAATCACCAGCCGCAAAAAAGTAAACGAACTTTTGTGGGATTGTAGTCTTAGTCCCAGAATTTGAAGTCGTTGTTTGTGTGTGCATGCATGTCTCCTTATGCACCCCCATAAAACAATGGGAGGCGCTATTCTAGCAAGGAAAAAGACTGTTTTTCGCCAACGCTTACAAGGATTTGAGAGGCTTTTTTGCCTAGAGTTTTTGCTAAACCGCTCGAAAGTTCGGCCTCGGCTGTTTATGCATGGTGACAACCTGTTCCCAGCGATCCCATTTAAGCAAGTTTAGGCCAGATTTCTACACCACGACAGAAATGACTGAACTTCCGGATTCAAGGCTCCGAAACAAGGAAAGACGAATAAAATCTAACACTTTGTAATGTGTGAAAGCTGAGTAGAAAAATATGTCCTTAGGTAAAAAATTATTTTTTACAATGGCCTTGGTCTTTTGCTTAATCACGTCTTCTTTTGGCATCTCGATTTTTAAGCAGCTTCAGTCCACAAAACTATCTTCCGAAGTCGCAGATCGTTGGCTGCCAGCGGTTTCCAAAGTGTCTGAGTTGAATGTAAATGTATCCAACTATCGCCGCATGGAAGTGCTTTTAGCCTTTTCTGAAGACAAAGGCGATCAAGCCGCCTACCGCGATGAGCTCGACAGCGCCCTCGGCAACCTCACTATTTACCGCAAAGTTTTCGAGCCTTTCCTTGCAACCGATGAACAACAAAAGCTCTATGAAGAATTCAGCACCAAGTGGGATCAGTATATTGAAACCCATGACAAGATCGATGCTTTCGTCACCAAAGGCGAACTGCACGAGGCGCAACGTCTGTTGTTGAGTGATTCCCAAAACCAATTCCAAACAGCCTATGAACTTTTGCAAAAATTAGGGAACGCGTGTTTCGAGTCTGGTGTTAGCGCCAGCCAAAAAGCCCAAGCGAACTTTGAAAATTCTAAATACATTATCCTCGGAGCCATGATCCTGAGCCTGCTTGTGGGCGGCTTCTTAATGTTCAAAATCACGCGCAGAATGATTCGCTCGCTAAACACAATCTCGGTCGATATCTTTGGCAGTACCGAGCAAGTCAATGGCAGCTCTGAAACCCTATCCACTGCCAGCAATAAATTTGCAAACAACATCAACTCGGCCGCAGCTTCGATCGAAGAGACCATGGCATCAATGGAAGAACTCTCCAGCATTGCTAAAACCAATGCCAATCACGCGCAAGAAGCCGCCAAGATGGCTTCTGAGTGCGAAGTCTCTGTAGAAAGTGGCCAAGTTAAAATCCAAGCATTGATTGGCGCGATGAACGAAAACTATCGAAACTCGGCCAAGATGCAAGAGATGCTAAATCTGATCGACGACATCGCCTTTCAAACCAACTTACTAGCACTTAATGCCGCGGTAGAGGCTGCTCGTGCTGGTGAGCATGGTCGTGGCTTTGCCGTTGTTGCAGACGCTGTTCGCTCGCTCGCACAAAAAAGTGCGGTCGCAGCCAAAGATATCACCGATGTTCTAAATCAAACTCTGAAGAGCATGAAAAACGGCGTGGATCTTGCCGCCGAGGGCGAAGTCGCTTTCTCTGCTATCGTAAAGTACGTTCATCAAATCCGTCAGATCAACGAGAGCATTGCTCAAGGAAGCCAAGAGCAAAATCATGGCGTTTCACAAATCACACAAGCGATGAGCACCATTGATACCAGCTCGCAAGAGAACGCCAAGACCTCTCAGGACTTGGAATCCACCGCAGTTCTGGTGAAGACCGAAGCAGACCGCTTAGGCGGGATTGTTTTGGAGCTCGAGAAGCTTATTCACGGAAATGCGAAGAAAAAAGAAGTCTCCGTCATACAAAAAGAAAGTGCTTAGTTTAATCTAAAAAAACACAATACAAGGGGTATTCATGAAAACCACAATGATGATTGCTGCAATGATGCTATTTGCTCAAGCCAGTTTTGCTGAGTGCGAATTGATCACCACCCGTAAAGCTTGCCCAGGTAAAGAGACCGAAGCTCTAAAACCTTACGATGGTAAAAACCCAACAACTGAGAAAGTAACTGCGGATTCTGAAGACGCCTGCTTAAAGAAAGCAGAGAAAGCTTCTAAAATCATTCGTAAAGGCACTCTGACTGAGAAATCAGTCACTGCAAAATTCGGTGGTAAGGACCTAGGGAAGACCTTCTCCGACAAAGTGGATTGCAAATAAGGCTCCTGAAATAATTTTGTTTTGCGGACAAAATAAAAAGAGCTCCCCCATCAGGAGCTCTTTTATTTTTCAGTATTTACTTGTGAGAACTACTTCGTGTTGTTGAAGTTTTTAAGCTTCCCTGCCACGTAGCCATTCAACTGACTCATTGGAATGCGCTCTTGAGCCATTGTATCGCGATGGCGTACCGTCACCGCTTGGTCATTGATAGAATCAAAGTCCACAGTCACGCACAGCGGAGTTCCGATCTCGTCCTGACGACGGTAGCGTTTACCGATCGACTGAGCTTCATCGTAAGTAACGTCAAAGTCTTCTGCCAACTGATCACGCAATTTGCCGGCAATGCTGCTGAGCTCTTCTTTTTTAGAAAGTGGCAAGACTGCAACCTTGATCGGCGCGATGTCTGGGTGGAAGCCCATGACCAAACGCATGTCCTCTTTCCCCTCAGCATCCGTCGTGATTTCTTCGCGGTAGGCATCGCATAGGAATGCTAAGCACAGGCGATCGCAACCAACGGCTGTTTCGATAACGTACGGGATGTATTTTTCTTTGTTCGCTTCGTCGAAGTACTCCAAAGATTTGCCCGAGAACTTCATATGTTGGGTCAAATCGAAGTCAGAACGATTGTGAATACCTTCAAGTTCGCTAAAGCCCATTGGGAATTTGTATTCTACGTCCACAGCTGCTCTTGCATAGTGCGCAAGCTTTTCGTGATCTTTGAATTTCAAGTTTTCAGCTTTCAAACCGAATTTCAGATAGAAATTCCAACGAGTTTCTTTCCATTGCTTGAAGAACTCTTCGTCAGTTCCTGGCTTCACGAAATATTGCATTTCCATTTGCTCGAACTCACGAGTACGGAAGATGAAGTTACCTGGAGTGATTTCGTTACGGAATGATTTACCGATCGCCGCGATACCAAACGGAATTTTATAACGAGAGCTTTGTTGGCAATTCAAGAAATTCACGAAGTGACCTTGCGCGGTTTCTGGACGCAAGTAAATCACGCTCGCAGAATCTTCCAAAGGGCCCATGTGAGTTTTAAACATCAAATTGAAGTTACGCTCTTCAGACAAGTTTTTGCTACCGCAGTTCGGGCACTTCTTCTCGTTGATGTAAGAGTCCGTGTTATCCGCACGGAAACGAGTTTTACAGTCCTTACAGTCGACCAAAGGATCCGAGAAGCCATCAACGTGACCAGAAGCCTTCCACACCATTGGGTGCATCAAGATCGCAGCATCAAGACCCACGATATCACTTCTGCGAGTCATCGCATTCCACCACGCGCGCTTCACATTCATTTTCAAAATGGAGCCCAAAGGTCCGTAGTCCCAGCACGATGCAAGACCACCATAGATCTCACTGCTTGGAAAAACAAAACCACGACGTTTGGACAGAGAAACAAGAGTGTTTAAGTCCTCGAGATGCTTAATTTTCATGAAAGGCTCCGGTTTAAAAAATGACCTTCTATTTGGGTAACATCGCCCCCTAGACCAGTCAAGAAATCAGACTTGTAAGGCGAGGTCGCTTTACGGAAAATAGAGGAAAGAATCCATTCGAATTTTCATCCAAGCTTCTAGGACGGATCATGAAAAATAACGCAGTATATTACAAGTCACTCGTGGTATTCGGTGCTGCCATTTTCCTCATCATGTTGATTCTATCTCCGAAAGGTTATTCAGAATCCGCAAGCACACTCAAAACGAACGAAGACAAAGTCCGTCAAGAGATGGTGGTGATCTCTCGCCAGTTGGGCGTCACTTGCACCGAGTGCCACAATATTCAAAACTTTGCGTCCGACGAAAAGAAAACATTCAAAGTTGCAAAAGATCATATGCGCATCACCGAAACTCTGCGCGGCAGCGGCTTTGATGGCAAAAAAGGTCCCGAGGCAAGTTGCTTCATGTGCCACCAAGGCAAGCTTCGCCCTGAATACAAAGAATCTATCAAAAAATAAATTAGTAACCGGTTGGTTTGATGACGAACTCGTAAGTGGTCGCTTCGGATTTTTTCAGACCACCAGCTTCTGCCCATGCGGTAATTCTGTAACGACCAGGCTTCGCCGCTTTGCTAAGGATCACTTCTTTAGCGTCTTTCGAAGTAAACTTATCAACCGGAATCCACTCTTCACCAAAGAAATATCGGTACTCGAGAGTCCCCACGGTGTCTGCCACCTTCGAAGCATCTTTCCAACGTAAAGTTGGAGTGCCCTTTGTCGTCGGCAGACGTTGAATTTTCACTTTAGGATTGCCAGGATCCGCAACTTCATCAAAGACGATCACGGGCTTATCTAACTGCACGGTCTCGATGATCACCCGTCCTGCCAAAGTAACAGGGTCAGATTCAATGCCATCATTTCCGATCGAGGTCAGTGTCGTACTGTAAGTCCCCGCAGTCAGTGTCGTTGTATAAGAAAAACCTTTAACGATCTCATCGCGGATTACTTCGGCTTTTTCATTAACGACTTTAACTCGAAATGCAGAGGCACCAGCGGCTTCTCCCCAGTGAAAAGTCACTTCACTGGTCAGAGTTTTTTTATCAATCACACCCGTCGTTACGACATTCTTTTTGGGAATTTTCGCAGGTTTTGGTTGAACCGTGAATTCCTCAAGCGGCGACCACTCTCCGTAGACTTTACGAGCATCCGAAACGCGGCTTCGTACACGATAACGACCCACTTTGAATTTAAATTTGAAAATATGGTTGTTAGATTTAAATGTATTTAAAACTTTGCCTTCTTGATTCTGAAATTCTAACTCGTAAGCCTTCGCACCAATGATTTGTTCCCACTCAAGCTCGACCGGAACTTTCTCTGCGACAGGTCCCAATTCCGCGGGTTTTTCAGGCGCCGCAGCCCCGTCAGTCGCAGTTCCCTTTACGGCCAAAGCCAAAGAACCTGACAGCAATAAAAAAATGAGACTACTTCTTGTCAGGAACTTCATTGAAGTCCTCTTTACCTTGCTGAGGCAAAGACTGCTTCGCTAAACGCAAAGCCAAGTTGATCGCATTGGCGTGATCAATGGTGATCTTTTTAGAATAAACGGCATAGTCCATCGCAGCGATGAAATTTTCCGGAGCTTTAGGACCATAAGTGAAAACCTTTGGTACCAAATTCAAAGAATCAATCACCGAAAGCCCCATGCGCTTATCGGTGCGCAAGAAAGTATAGAACTTTTCAAAAGAGCTATACAAACCACCCGGGAACTTCGGCGTGTGCTCGACGATCTTAAGAGCGAGCTCAGCACATTGACGAAGCGGCAATGCAGCTTTGTCGTTGCTCGTACAGAATTTAACTAACTTAATGAAGTCTTCGCGCACATCTTGAGCTTTACCCTCGTAATCGCGGGACAATTCAAAGCTGACTCGGTAAGCTGTCGCAAAATCGAAATCGAAAGCATTTTCAAGGTACATCTTCGAGAAAACTTCATTGAAGTTTTTCAGACGCTCGTCATCCAAAGCCGCAAAATCCAAACCCACTTCCACGGCTTTCACTAGTGCCACGCCGGTCTTTTTCATCATCTCGTAGGCTTTAAAAAATCTATTCGCAGCGCCATTACAACCACGACTGATTCTCAGAGATAAACGCGCCGCTTTTTCTTCATTCAGCGCAAGCTCGCCGTCGCCAAGAATTTTTTCGTAAGCTTCTTTAAATTCTTTGAAACTATCGCAAGGCTTCGGAGTTTTGTCCTCTGTCGGCATCACGCTGATGGAATAAGTGCCATCACGCTCTTGCGCAGATTTCACTTCCCACCCGGCCTGGGCAGAACTTGTTAGAAATGTCAGAGCGATGACGCCAGACGCGAACTTCATTAGAAGCTCCAGTTCGCTGTCAATTGCGGTTGGAACTGCTGAGACTTAGGAACATACTGCAGATCCCAACCCACAAGTGGAGTATAGATCTTGCGCTTGTATTCCAAATGCTTGTTCCAGTTATCAACATAACGATTGCTAAACATCCAAGGCAAGAACGACGCCGCAACACCGACAGCGGCATAAGCACGCACATCGCCGTTCGCCTGACTTAACACCGCTAAGTTGGCCGCAAGGTTCAAAGTCACAGAAATAGTTGTTAGCATATTGATCAGGTGAGCTGGTTTTTCCAAAGCTTCTTCTGCCAAACGCTCGCGCATCAATTCACTGCGCTTATCAGTCACTTTCACCGCTTTTACGCGGCGGAAAGAATCACCGTACAGGTCACTCTTAATCAGGAAAATAGAAAGACCTAAACCACCGATACCGACAGCCATTGCCGCCATACCGACATTGTCGCTGTCTTTTTTCTCTGCATCTGTATCGACGTCCGCTTTGTAATTACCGCGCAAACGATTCCCGGCAAGGATCGTTGCGATTGAAGAAACTTGATATGGCCAAAACGCGATCCACCCGTATTCACGCTCGTTCTGAGTTTCCATCAACAAGCGATCCGTCGCACGAGGCACGACTTGCAGCTCGGGGTAATCAAGACCTTTTAAGATGTCCTCTTCTTTGGTTTCACGCGGAGGAATGACGACACTTTCTTTTTTCGCCGCAGGCGCAGGTGCCGGGGCTGAGCCCGTCTCTTTTTTCTCTTTATCCTGGGCAAGAGCAAGATTTGTAGACAACGCCAAAGACAATGCAAGACCGAAAGACAAAATCCTTTTCATAAACTTCCCTGTTACTACTTAAAGTGTTTTGCCTAAGTAGAATAATTGAGAAACTCTCGAGTTTGTACTGGACTGAGTACTTTGGTACCGGGTTTTATTTTTTTGCAAGAATGGTTTTGAACGCTGTTTCTAAGAACTGATGAGATTCTGGGTCTGAGGTTTTCAGCATATTCTGATAGGCCTTCGTCACGTCAACAAGACTTGAACCTGCAGGAAGACCGAGCACTTCGAACGCATCCCAGGTGTGCCCGTTATAGTTAAACAAAATATTGAGATCCTTGCCGGCATCTTTCTGCTGGCTCTCATCCTGCAAGAACTTTTGGTACTTTGGGTGGCTGTAACGACTACCCCCTCTTTGCGGAGTTTTGTTCTGCTCTGTTTGCAGAACACCGCCGGTAGGCGCGTCATTCCCGCGCTTCATATTCAATTGAGTGGGCTTTTTCTGCCCTCCACGTCGCCCAGCAAAAAACCAGAGGACGAAGAAAGACAAAATAGCGATGTTGAGAAGTAAAAAATCTTGGCTATTCACTTAATTTTTATTATTGGTGTTGAGCGCTTAATTATCAAGTAGGAGTTCACTATGGCTGCCCCTAACCCGTTTGACCAACAACAGGCGATCCCTGGAGTTAAACATATTGTTGCTGTGAGTTCTGGTAAAGGGGGCGTTGGTAAGAGCACAGTTGCTACAAATTTAGCCACTGCCCTTGGCCAGAAGAACAAAGTCGGGCTCCTAGACGCCGACATCTATGGCCCAAGCATCCCTCGTATGTTGGGAAGTCTTAATCAAAAACCTGGAATCAACGCCGCCCAACGCCTGGAACCCATAATGCGCTACGGGATCAAACTGATGAGCATCGGTTTCTTGATCGACGAGAACGCTGCCGTGGTTTGGCGTGGACCTATGCTCTTTAAAGCGATGGATCAGTTCCTTCGTGACGTCGACTGGGGTGAGCTTGACTACCTCATTGTCGATCTTCCACCGGGCACAGGTGATGTGCAGTTGTCTCTGGCACAAAAGGTTCCAGTTGCGGGTGCCGTGATGGTGACGACCCCTCAAAACGTGGCTCTGACTGATGTGAAAAGAGCCGTCGACATGTTCAACCGTACCGGCATTCGTCTTTTGGGCATGGTCGAGAACATGGCTTACATGGTGAACCCTGCCAACGGCGAAAAAATTCAGATGTTCCCGAAAGGTGAACTCGAGTCTTACATGACTGCGAAGTCGATTCCTAAGATCGGCGAAGTGCCTTTCAATCCAAACGTGGGTCTTGCGTGCGAAGCCGGCGTTCCGATCGTTGAAAGCAACAAAAACAGCGCTGAAGCCCAAGAGTTCATGCGTATTGCGGACCGAATTCGCGAAATTTTGCCTGTATAATTGGCAAAATTCGCGGACTTGTTCGACCTCGTCCAAAACTTCTTCTCGACAGAGGGGAAATCTCAAAATGAGACTCAAGTAATTGAATTTATTTGAGAATTCAAAACGACTTTCTTGAAAAACCAACCTTAGTCCAGCTATCCTGGTTTTGTTGAAACGCAAGGCCCGGTAAATTTCCGCTATGAGGGCCGGCATAAGGAGGGGTCGTTATGAAGAATCGCAAACGCGATCACAATGACAAGTCACCTAAGTGACGACGCGGTAAAAATTCTAGATCTATGTTTAAGAGATTTTAATAACCACAGGAATTCATAATAGGAGGTTCCTAGCGGTACTTCTCTAAGGATTTAGATCCTTCTTTTGCCTCAAGGTAAACCATCGGAAACGGTGGGGCACAAAGCTACAGGGGCTACAGCTCGAATACTATGAGAGCCAAGCCAGCCAGTCTGCCAAAGGTATGAGTCGCCCGAGGAATTAGGTGATGCAAATGGAAGGTCAAGTTTCAAAAAATTCTATCACGGATTGGTTTCATTCCCCTAGCCTATGAGTTATTAGGATTATTTCTCATAGGCACTTTTCTGCGAAAGCAGCGCCGGGGAAATTAGAATTTGAAAATTTAGAAGAAGAAATAAAAAAAGCCCCGAAGGGCTTTTTTCTTTTTTAGCGATGTCGTTTTGACTAATTACTCAGTCGCTCTCGCCTCAGGAATCAAGATTCTTGCTCCCACAAACAATTTCGAAGGATTCAACTTCTTGTTAGAGAGTTGGATAGAGTCCAAAGACACCTTGTATTTATCAGCAATGCTGAACAGGTTGTCGCCTTTTTTCACGACATGATATTTAGACTTCGCAGCCACTTTGCGTTTTGCAGAAGCCGGCATACGTTTCGCTCCGTCGTTATTAGAAGCATCACCAGGGATCTGAAGGCGAATGCCTACTTTCAACAAACGACCACGGCGGATGTTATTAGCACGCTTAAGCTCGTTGATGCTAACAGAGTACTTCTTCGCAATAGAGCTCAAAGTATCGCCAGATTGAACGATGTAGAAACGGCCATTCGCAGTCAACGTACTTTCAGGAGCACGAGCTTGCGGTTGTTCTGAGTTAGATTTTTTCTTAGCCACGATCACGTTACGCTTCGGAGCTACCGGAGTACGATCTGGAACGTAAACCTTCATACCAATTTTAAGACGTTTGCCTTTTGGAATGTCATTCAAGTCACGAAGGTAAGCCACCGTTGTGCGGTACTTACGAGCAATCGTGTGAAGGCTGTCACCACGCTTGATACGGTAAACTTGGGTGTCTCCAGCATCAGCTACGAATTCCGCTTTCTCAACGACACTCTCGCCAGCTGCAACGGTTGCGGCTTCGTTCATTCCTGGTGGGATACGAAGTTCCAACTTGTTATCCGCTTTCAAAGGAGCCACTTCGCCCTTAAACTTAGGATTCAAGGCTTTGAAGTCTTCGTAGTTGATGTTCATTTTTTCAGCCATCACGCGAAGATTCACTGGTTTGTCCAAAACGACATGGTCAAACTCAACCGGAGTCATGAAGTCGATTTCGTCAAAGCCGTACTTCTTCATGTCGTTCGCAATCAACTTAGCTGCGATGAATTTTGGGATGTAATGAATGGTCTCTTTTGGGAAACGCTTTTTCTTTGCAAGTTCCCAGAAGTCACGCGTGTAGTGATTCATCACTTCGCGTTTTACGCGGTTTTCACCCACGTTGTAAGAAGCCATCGCCAAATACCAAGAACCGAATACGCTGTACAAACCTTTGAAGTATTCAGCCGCTGCTTGAGTTGCCAAAACAGGGTCTTTACGTTCATCGACCATAGCGTTGATCTCAAGACCGTAGCGCTTACCAGTACCACGGATGAACTGCCAGTAACCGACAGCCGATGCGTGCGAACGCGCTTGCGAGTTAAAACCAGATTCGATCAAAGCAATGTAGAACAAATCTTCAGGAAGACCGTTGTCTCTGAGAACTTTCTTCATCAATTTTTCATAGCGAGTAGAACGCGCCAAATAGCGTTCCATGTGAGGACGGCCACGGCCTTGGAAATAGCTGATCCATTGTTCAACCAATGGATTTACTTCTGTAGGAATTGTTTCCAATTCTTGGTCCACAACTTTGGGACCTTCCGCATCTTTCAAACGGAAGGATTCCATATCTTTTAACGGTGTTGCAGTCTCGTCAGGCTTGCCGTCTACTGCAGTCGTTGACGTTGGAGATGTATGAGCACAAGCGCTCAATAACGCCAGGACCAAAGTAAGGGTGATAAACTTCCGCATGAATCCTCCGAATACTTTTCAGGCTACAAAAAGGACTCGGATATTTCAATAAAACATCACTTTAAATTTGCTTTTTTATTATGCAAGTCCTGCCAAAGGACTAGGTTCCACTCCACTTTCTCAGAGTCTAGGAGCTTATAAAGCAAACTATTGCGCAGAATGGCTTTGATATAGAAACTCGTCTCACTCCAAGGAAGCTCATCGAACCAGATTTCGTCCACAGGTGTTGAAGAGCCTTTATTCACCAAATCTTTGATGTCACTGCGTGCCTCTGTGAAAATGCGCATTTTCGTAGGGCCCGCGTTATATGCTCCCAAAGCAAAGGGAACATTTCCTGCAAACTGATCAATCATCGATGAAATATAGAAGGTCCCGAGTGGAATATTGATTTCAGGTCTGAAAACATCTTCGGGGAATTCCAACTTTTTCATTCCTAAGCGGCGCGCCACATCTTGAGCTGTCGAGGGAATCAATTGCATCAAACCTTGTGCATTCGCCGTCGACTGAGCGCGAATCCCGAAGGCACTTTCTTGACGAATGAGACTGCGCACCAAAATAGGATTTAAGTTATATTTCTTAGCTTCGCCCTCAACCCAAGGAGAAAAGGCCTTTGGATAGACGTAAGACAAAGTTTCTGGGCTGCGCAAAGAGTTTTCCAAGTCCATCGCTTCTGCCATCCAGCGAATCGCTGTTGGAAATTGAAAGCTCTTCGACATGAATTTTGCCAAATGATATTCCAACCACGGATTTTTCGTCGTCGGCAAAAGTGCCACTTCCGATTGGGCTTCTAACAACCAACCCGCTTTGGTCAGAGTCTTAAATCTTTTCCACGCGTTTTTCTCTTCGCCCATCAACCACATCTCAGAGGTATTGGCAGGAATTGACGACACAGCATTCGGCCACAAATAGCTACCCTTATTCACTTCGGCTGTCAGACGAATGCCATAGTAAGAAAACGGATAACGCTCGATCAGGATTTTTGCTTCAACACCGGCGCGTTCTTTTTCTTTTTCGATGTTTTCAAGGCTTCGTACCAACCAATAGCGTGCTTGCAGATCAAACTTGTCTTTTTTCTGCGCTAAAAGTTTATCAAACTGCACGACTGCTGATTCGTAATTTTTCATTCTTAAATGAATCAGACCCGAGCGCAGCAAGGCTTCGGCCGCTTCTTCAGTGCCCGCGTGGAATTCAATCAATTTCAAAAAATGTGTCTGAGCACGGTCATACTGACCAATCAAGTGCGCCGCACGTCCCGCATACCAATACAAAATAGTGGCATTCGAAGTTTGATAAAGATCTTTCAAGGTGCTTTCTGCAAAAATCAGTGCCTGATTATAGTCGGCACGGCGATGCAGAAGCTGAGTCCACTCCATACGACGAGTGGCATCGATTTTTTCAAGCTCGCTGAAGGCTTTTTCATTTTTCTCGTCAGCCGGGGCGTCGCTGTTTAACTGCTGATAGATTTCAAAGGGCTTGTCTTTAAGACGTCGTGCCACTTTGCTGCCGGCATATTCTGTTTGAATAACGACGGAAGTTTTTAAAGCCCCCATCAAATCCCCGCCTTTCAGGGATTTATTCATTTTTTCTTCAAGTGCTGCTTCAGCGCCTTCATTTTCAAGCATGCCTTCGATACCAGGTGCCACCATGCTGAATTTTAATTTTGAAGCAGCCTTCATCGCATCTAAGCGATCACGAATTGTTTTGTTGTCTCGCAACTGAATGCTTTGCTCATAAAGGTATAATGCTTTTTCTGAATCTTTTTTCTCTGCATACTCACCTGCATAACCTAACAAGGTTGCACGGGCTTCATTCGGAAGATCTTCAGATTCTAAAAGTTCATTAACAGCAATCGGTGTTCTTTTAATTTCTAGCAACGTCAACTGAGCTGTGACGTAATCTTGCCACAGGGATTTTTTCCACGGTCCGTCTGTAAGCAACTCTTTACGCTTTCGAAGCCAGTCGACAGGTTTTGCCAAAGATTTTTTGTCTTTAGCCCCTTCTGTGTTTTTGATTTCGCACTTTAGCCAGCTAGCAGCGACCCACGCTTGAATTTCAGCATTGCTAGCCACCACTTTAGGGCCTAAAGCGCCACACTCTTTCCAGCGTTTTTTGATTTCGAAATATTTCATGCGTGAAAGAACCGGCAACGAGGCCTCTTTCACTTTCGGATCTACGTCATACAAGTTCTTTGCATTGAGCTTTTCAAGGTCTTTTTGCAATTGCACCTTCAGAGGTTCTGAAGATGCGGCCAAGGATGATTGTGCCAGCATTGGCGAAATAGCCAATGACAAGCAAAGAGCTCTGCTCAGCAAACTCATGGGGTTTTGACTCCTCGTTATTTACGTTCGACAAGGTATAGTTCATGATCCAGAGCTTCGTTGATTTTTGAAAGACCTTTAAGGGTGTCTGGGACATTTTCTCGACGCTTCTCTAGGGGGCCACGATAGACCAACCCCACCTGGTCTTTTGGTAAGCTAGCAATCGCGGCTTCGTCTCCGGAGTATACGCGATTTAAAAGCGCCTCACGCTCGACGTAGTTATAGCCATGCGACCAGACGTGCCCTGGATATCCCATATAAAGTTTGTAACCCAAAAGAAGTGCTGGATGATCGTAGTTCGGTGCCACCATCAAACCTTGATTCACATCTTGGCCCTTCAATAGCACTCTTGCCTTGTTCAATTCTTTTTCCGAAGCCCACTGCGTGCCTTTATTGAAAGCGGGCAATGAGCGTACAAAGATCATCATTCCTGGAATAAAGAAGATGGCGAAAACAACAGCCTTCATCCAATCTTTACGTTGGTTCCACAAAAGATCCGACATCCCCATCAAAGCCAAAACATAACACCACAAGATGATTTTAATATTGTCCCATGGCCAAGGTGCCAAGATCACATGCATGAAGACGACGAACAATCCTGCCGCCACACTCACATACAACAATGGGTCTTTCTGTTTTTTGCGGTAGAAGATCGTCAAAGCCGCGACCACAGCGACAATCCAAGGACCCAAGTTTTTGACCCAATACAAGAAAGGATTTACGTTCTCTGCTCTGTTCCAACCGCGAGCGTTCAAATGCACCAAAGAATTAGTGCCTGTTTCCGGCAACAGTGCGTTGATCACAAAAGGAAATCCTAATACAGACGCCACAGAAATAGGTAACACCCAATTTTTAAGATCACGTTTGTACAAAATTAAAACTCCAAAATACAAACTCAAAAAGAAGAAGCTATGCAAATGGAAGAATCCCAGAGCGCCCCAAATAATTCCCAGAGTCACTTTCTCGAGAGTCGTTGGACGCCACTCGCCAGCGAATACTTTTTGAATTGCTCGAAACAAAAACACACCGGCAGGCAGAGCATACAAAAATCCTCGTTGCGTCAGCAAAACCGTCAAAAACAGATTCTTAAAATCCAAAGACTCTTGCATGCGATTTAGTTCCCACGGCCCTGGAACTAAAAAGTTATAAAAGCCGCTACTAAAGAAGATTGCAAAAACCAAAAGCGGACCACCTGTGATGTGCAAGGCATAGAACACGACAAGCAAAGCTAGCAGCGTCACGAGCGGCAGATGGTAACTGATCGGAACTCCGAGATTTCCCCAAATAGAGTTAAAGAAATCCATGCCGAAGGGATATTTAAAACGATATCCCAAATAGATGGGATTTTCGGGCCAGAACTTCGCCCCTTCTGCGAGGTAATTAATAGCCCCCCAGTGAAAGGACATATCCCCAAGATTGAAGGGATTCTGAATCCAGTACATCGGTCCCTTTTGGAAAAAGAAAAAGACTGAATGGAAATAGATCCCAGTAAAAATCAAAGCATACAGTAAAAAAATCGGACCACTAACGGGAGCCGCTTGCAACTTCAGGGTCATTTTACGACTGAGGTAGCAAGAAATTCCCAAAGCCAGAACTAGCGCCAGAACGCTGACAGCAGGAACAAGCTTTCCCACCAAAAGCGCGCCCAGACAGGCAATCAGAGAACTTAAACCGATGAATAGCAATGAAAAAGACATCATCATAAAGTCCCCAACTCTTTCAGTTCCCAAGAGAACTTATCTTGGAAAAATTCGCGTTTTACATAGACCAAGATGTGCGAACGTCCTTGGCGAACATCCAAAATAAAGCCCTGATATTTAGCGGCTTGATTACGCACCAAGAGCTCTTTTTCGATGACGTCTTTATCTTTCATATCGACCATATAGATCAGTGCATTGTCTTCGATCTTGGCGTCTGTGCGGAAGTAGCTAATGTTATAGAATTTATGAAGCACGACTGGGACTGGCCAAGATTCCTCGGTCCCAATTTGCAGAGTCTGTTCACGCAGTAAAGGATTCTCGCGCAAAACCTGCTGCGTTTTTGCAACGAACTCTTTCATTTGATAGCTCGAGTTCACATAGACATAAGGATGCTGCATATCAATCGGGTTTTTGTACATCACAGTGTACATGCGATGAGATTCGAAACCAAAAAGCAGGATCAAAACAGCATATAACCCGAACTGCCCCGCTTTTGGCAGCTTGCCTTTTAGGTCCTGAATCGCAAAACCTGCAACCACAGCAAACGGCCACAAGATCGAGATCAAGCACCATGGCGTTTTGTACGGAATGGCCGAATAAATTGCCCATAAGAAAACAGTGAAGACCAAGTAGAAGCGAATCCACTTATTTTTTAACGCAAACAAGAATCCAATTAAGAAGCCCACAAGAATTGCGAACTCGTTAGTTGCGATCAGTTTTCCCCAGTACAGGAATTCTTTTTCGTGCCCGCTTCCGTGAACACCGGTTTTAAGCCACGGCATCAGAGCCACAAAGAAATCGAGTAGCCCCTTCGGATGCGCGCCAAAGCCCGCATAGACGCCCAGGAACAATAGAAACATTCCAAGCAAAGGCAACGACACCTCTGTCGTTTTAAAACTTGCGACAAGATCCTTAGTCCACTTTGACCAAGCGATCTTTTTTCTTTCAGACATGAAAACCACAAGAGCTGCCGGGATAAAGGCCAAAATCAACACCACAAAGGTTTCTTTCAGAGCCATCATGCCTAAAAGGCTGCCTATGAACGTCCACCAGAACTTTTTAAAGTCCCGCGCCACCAAATAGTGAAAGGACATGAAGCCCAAAATCTGGAAAAAGACGAAGGCGGATTCGTGAATCCCCGAGCGCCCATAGAAACCCATCCCAGGGCTAAACAGTAAGAAAACCGCGGCCCAACGCAATGCCGTGCGATGCTCTTTCGGTCCGTACCAGAGCACAACCAGAGACAAAAACGAGAAGATCGTCGCGACCCAGCGGGTGCTAAGATAGTCAAACCCAGTAAAGAGTTGTACGAACTGGATCAAATAAAACAGCAAAGGACCGTGATAATTTGTCGGATCGTACTTAAAAAATCCGTCTTCCCAGATACGTTGGACGAACCACATATTGATGCTTTCGTCGAAGTGGATGGGTTTATTATCCAGATAAAGAAAGCGTGTCAGGGCTGCTACTAACAAAAATAGAAGGCTTAACAGGCACAAAAGTGGTTTTTCTTTGAATTTCGTCAGAAATTTTGTCATGAACTTATTCTAGGTTTCTGTGTTTAGAAGGAAAAGTGAAAAATGGCACCCCGCCCTCAACTCTCATTGTGTGTGCATGTCTCTGCGGATCGGGACTTGATTCAAGAATTCTCTGAAAACGTGATCGGCTTTTTCCAAAAGTTTCCTCTCTTGTACGAAGTATTGTTCGCCGTGAACCCTGGGCAGGATCAAAGTCTGTCCTTACTGCGATATTTGGCAGAAAGGAACCCCCATTACAAAATCGTCGAGAACAAGAAACATCTTAGTCGCGCCCAAAACTTAGAAAATCTGTGCAAAGAATCCCGTGGCGATATTTTAATAACCACAGACTTAGATCTAGCTGCACCCCTTAGCGAAATCTTCAAAATGCTCGAAGTGTTCTATTCCGAACGCGAAACTGAGGTTGTGTTCGGCGATCGCACAAAAGCCAAAAAGAAACTCGAAACCACCGAAGCCGAAGAAATCCCCCTAGAAACTTTCTTTTCAGGCGTTATCCGCGAAAAAACAGCATGGCCGTATCAGGATTTGTTCTGCCCGATTCTGGGGATCCGAAAGAGCGCCTTCGAGAAAATTCAAAACGATCTAAAAAGCTCTGGCTGGCACTGGAATCACGAAGTGCAAAGAGTCGTTCATCGCCTACAACTGAAATCACGCGAGGTCCCACTGTATGTTGGATCCCGTAAAATTCAAAAGCCCCCGAAGACGGAGGCTTTGCAGTTATTGAAGTTCGTGTTGTTCAGGATTTGAGTTAATCAGCTTTTGCAGAAGGTCCTTTGCAAGGCCTACTTCTTTTTGAACCGTTGAAGCCTCTTTATAAGTCCCCAGCATATTCTCAGGGGCAAAACTCATCACTTGGAAGACTTCGTATTGTTTCTTTAAAGTCTCTCCGTGTTCTCGACGCAGACTTGGTGGGATGCGCTCAAGCATCTTATCTAAATCCAAACCTGAAGCCTCTTGCCCTGAAATACTGCCCAGAACTAGGTTAAAGATGTTCATCATCTCGGCCCCAATTCCGCGGTAGTCATTCTTCTTAAGCAGTCCATCGAGTTTCTTATAGCGCTTGTTCACAAGGTCGCGCAGGTTTTGACGACGGCGTCCCCAGCCAAGTTCCACTTTAGATCGCCATACCAGGAAAAGCCCTACCAGAGCGTAAATCCCGCCCCAAAACATTGGCTGCGATGCCATTTTAAATTTACCTGGTTCATCCCAAGCCATGATCAGATCCGGTAGCACTTTACCACTTAGGTTATTCACCGGAGCCTTGCCAGCTTGCGGAGCAGCCGCCCCCGGAGCCACCGGTCCACCCGTCACATTGCCAGAAGGTGCATTTGGATTTGCTTCAACATTTAAAACGATTTCTTGGGTTTGACGATTTACGTACTTTTTTGCCTGAGGATCAAAAGTACCGACACTGATCGCTGGGATTCTAAGTTCACCCTCTTGGCGCGGAATCAGAAGGACTTCGAATTCTTTATAGCTTCGTCCATTTTTAAAGAACTTCGCATCGGATTTTGTATCGTAAACTTCAACCGTTTTTGGCCATTCGATCGCAGGAAGCTCGATCAGCTTCGCGTTGCCGTTTCCTTCAAAGCGCACTTTCAAACTAAATGCTTGGTTCACCAAAATATTCTGGCTATCAACGCTGGCATTTACATCAAACTGCCCCACTGCGCCCGAGAAATCTTTAGGACGATTATCAATCGGCAATGGGTTTACTTTGATTTTTACACGCTGAGAACTTTTAGTGTACTCGTAAGCTTGGCCAAAACCAAAACCGCCAAAATTTTGATTCGGCATACGCACGCGGGACTTAATTTTGTATTCATCAATCACCGCAGTGCCAGGTTTGATCGGGAAAAGAGCATGCGATGCAAGCAGTGCGCGTTTATAGACAACACCATTGATGATTTCTTCGCTAAATTGGATCGACGGAACTTCTTCGATGATCTCTTTCCAGAAACCTTTTAAGTCCGGGAACTTCAAACGATCTAAGCTCTCCATTTGCCCACGCGTGTACAAATACCAGCTGGCAGTGACTTGTTCGCCCTCAAACACTTCGGTCTTATCAACTTCGACTTGAATAAAGAAAGCTTCATTCGGATTTGTTGGCAAAGATCTAAACTGAGGTTCTGGCTGATTTGCACGAGGTGCCGCAGGTCCACCTGGATATCCCGGAGGAACTTGTTGCTGACGACGCTGTAAAAGTTGATTGAAAATTTCTTCTTCAGCGCGGTCCATTTCATCAAGCATATCTTGGCCAGGCATATTGCCAAAGCCCGGAGGCATCGCTCGGCGAGGACGTTGTCCTTGCTGCCCGCCACCGCCACGAGGAGGCGCCGATCCTTGAGCGCCTACAGATAAAGTAATCGGTTGGCTATTATAAACCTTACCATCAACAACGACTTCAAACGCACCCACGGTGTAAGTGCCAGCTTTGCGCGGAGCTAATAGGTAATTAAAATCTTTACGACGTTGAACTTCGAACTTCATACCAGAAGAGGTATTCATCAATTTTTGTGATGTGCTGCTTGATTGCCAGCTATTTAAAAGCTCAAAGCCCTCAAGATCCGGAGCGCGCGGTTCTTGCGCATCAACGGATTCGTCAGATTGCACGGATACGGTCAGAGTGAATGAATCCCCGACGCTCATTTCATTACGATCAACGATAGATTGCACTGTCACTTTGGCCCATGCAGGCAGGGCCACACTTACTAGTAAAAGACAGAGACAAAAATAATTACCAATCTTTGTCACGACCTTGCTCCTTCACTTCCTTACGATTGTACTCAGAACGAATTTTTTGCTCTTGCTGTTTGATCTCGCCTAAGATCTTTTTCACGTCGCCTTCCGAAAGCTCTTGGCCCTTGAATTGGCGAGGTTGCTGCTTTTGGTTTTGCTGATACTGCTTAGGCTGTTCTTTTTTATCTTTGCCATCTTGGCCGTCTTTTTGATCTTGCTTCTGCTGTTGATCTTTAGGATCTTTGCCATCCTTCGGATCTTGCTTCTTTTGTTGATCCTGCTGTTGCTGCTGATCCTTTTGGTCTTTTTGATCCTGGCTATCGCCGCCCTTGCCTTGTTGTTGCTGCTGTTGGATCAAAAGCTCGATATTGGTTTTTGCTTCTTTCGAAGTCGGATCAAGCTCTAAAGCCTTTTGATAGAACGCCAAAGCTTCATCGACTTTTTTGCCTTTGCCAAAAAGCTGAGCCTGATTGAAATACCCCATGAATTTGACTTCGTCGTCTTTGGTGTATTTCTCGGCATTCTGATAAGAGGTCATGGCTTTTTCAGGCTGTTGCTGAGCCTCATAAACTAAACCCAAATCCAAATGCGTTTCCGCAGAGAACGGGTCAAACTCGAGAGTCTTCACGTAAGAATCAAAAGCAGCACCATAACTTTCAAGTTTAAATAAACCATTCCCCTGACGATTTAAGTAAAGACTCTTTAAATGTGGGAAATTCGGTGACGACACCCAGCTTGGATAGAACTTCAGCATCCCACTCCAGTTCAAGAACAAGAGCGAAAGTCCCAGCATAGCGACAATGAGGATAACAATTCCGCTTTTCTTCATACCGGCGGTACCTCATAGCGGCCCTTCCAAAGTTTGAAGGACGAACGGCGTTCCCCTAAGAAGAGCTCTACTAAGCCTAAGAGAATTCCAATAAGAAGGAACAATTGAAAGCGCTCTTCATATTGAACAGCCATTTTGGATTCAAATTCTGATTTTTCAAGTTTTGCCAAATCATCAGCCACACTTCTAATGTATTCGCTGCCAAAGGTCGCAAAATAAAAAGACCCTTCGCCAGCTTGAGCAAGTGCACGAAGCGCATCCCCTTTGACTGCGGTAATAACCGTCTGTCCGTTACGATCTTTTTTATTGGATTTCCAAAAGCCCATGCCGTCTTTGATTGGAATCGGTCCACCTTTTTCAGTTCCGTAAGCCAGACTGAAAATCTTGATCCCTTGCTCTGCCAATTTTTTGGCAGCTTCCATCGCACCTGGTTCGTGATCCTCACCATCTGAAGCCACTAAGATCACACGAGTCACTTTTGCTGTGTCATCATCAGCAACGCCACCACGTTTGAAAGATTCAGCCGCAACTTTAAGGGCGTCTTCGAAGTTCGTCCCTTGGCTGCTGACTGAATTCGGGCTTAAAGATTCCAAATACATTTTAACGGCATTCGGGTCATTTGAAAGCGGAGATAGTACTGCCGCAGTTCCTGCAAAGGCAATCACGCCCACGCGATTGCCAGGCATTCTGTCGAGCAATCTGCTTAAATCCGTTTTTGCCTGTTCCAAACGATTTGGGCGTACGTCTTCAGACATCATACTTTCAGAGACGTCGATGACCAGCATGATCTCGACACCTTCGCTTTTGATCTCTTGCATACTTTGACCCATTTGTGGGCGCGCAAGAGCTAGGACGAAGAACAAAATCACCAAGCTTTGTAGTACACGCTTAGCGTTTCTTTTTTGAATCGAAACAGAGCTGCTTAGGAACGGATAAAGGCGTGAGCCAATGACTTCGGCCATTTTTTTCTGCGCACGTTTATGGAAAATCACCGCCAGCACCCATAATACCGGAATGGCCCACAAGAAATAAAATGCCAAAGGATTTTCAAAGCGCATTATGGCACCCTCCTTAAGAAGGTCTTAGCCAAAAGAACCGCAATCACATAACAAATCAAAGCAGCTTGAAGGTATGGCGAGAATAGCTCTGTATAACGAGTGAACTTATTGACATCGACTTTGGTTTTTTCCAAAGAGTCGATTTCGCGGAAGACGCCTTCTAAAGAGTCCTCTTTAGTCGCTCGGAAGTATTTGCCGCCCGTGTCTTTCGCCATACGACCTAAAAGATCATCATTCACGGTACTATCAAATGGCTGATAGGTTTTTACTTTGTTGCCAAAGATATCACGTTGGTAAATTGGGATTTTTGTAGGTCCATCTTTACCGATACCGATCGAGTAAATCTTTAAATCATAACCTTTAGCGATCTCAAGAGCTGTTTCAGGGTCAATCGTACCGCTGTTGTTTTCCCCGTCCGTCATGAAAATCATAATGCGGCTTTTTGCGGTTGAATCTTTCAAACGGCCGGCAGCGTTCGCAAGGGCGACACCGATTGCAGTTCCGTCTTTGATATTGGCATTGGCAGCTGTCGTGATTTCTTTTACGCGCTCAAGGATCAATTGATAATCTAAAGTTAGTGGAACCAATGTGAAAGACTCGCCGGCAAAAACCACAAGACCGATACGATCAGAGGTTCTGCGCTCGATAAAGCGCTGAATGGTTTCTTTCGCCGCTTCCATACGATTGAGCGGCTTCATGTCTTCGATCAACATACTGTCTGAAACGTCCAGGCAGATGACGATGTCGATCCCTTCAACATTCTTTTTTACTTTGGTGTTGGCCTCTTGCGGACGAGCAAGTGCTACGATCGCAAGTACTATCGCCACAGCCTTCAACAACGATGGCACAACCATCAAACGTGTGCGCGCACTGGGTTTGATAGTTTTAATAATTTTTAAAGAGCTGAACTGTAAAGATGGAATCTTTCTTTTTCTGTGCAGAAAGTTCCAAACCAAAATAGCCACTAGAGGAATTAACAGAGCTAAGGCCCAAAGGGTCTTCCACTGAATCATCGTTCCCCCTTCTGAGCAGTTTCAGCCTGAATCATCAGGTTTTCGATGCCTTCGAGGGTTTTTCTTAAGGTCTCTGCCAATTGGCTGATGTCTTTGCCGGCCAATTTCTGATCAGCACCTTCGGCTTTGCGGAATTCACCAAAAAGATCGTGAATGCGTTTTGAGTAAGACTCATAAACCGGAGGATGATATTTGCGAATGTCTTTAACGATCAGACGCTCATTCCACTCAAACGCGGGAACTTTCAAACGACGGCTTATGTAGACTTTAAACATGCGTGAAAGTTCTTTAGTACCTTCGCGTAACTCCGCAAGCGTGCCTTCTTTACCGTAGAATACGGGATTGCTTCTTTGCAATCGGCGCATCGATTGATGGAACTCTAAAAGCGGACTTAAAGCGGAATCATGCTCTTTCAAACGTAATAACATTTCACGGCGTTGATTGTAGCGCCAGATTTTAAGCGCGATCATGATCGCCATAAAACCGATGGACCCTAAGAGTGCCAACCAATACAAAGCAGGCACCGGAATCGTTGCAGGACCGAAGGGACCGTAAGGTTCTACTTTCGGTTGTTCTTGTCCTTCGATGTGGACACCTTGTTGCTGTTGCGGCTGCTGAGGCGGCAGGATGCTCACGACTTCAAATTGCACTTGGCCCAGATCCAGAGTTTGTTCTCCGTCTGTTAACACCAATTGCGGGATTTGATACTGAGCTGGAAGATAACTTGTGACTTTTAGATCGGCTTCTTCGGGCGAGCGGAATTCAAACCCTAGAAGTTTGAGTTGGTATTTGAAGTTCTCATCACCAACAAATTTCAGGTTCTCTAGTTTCAGAGTTTTTGGCCAGTCGCCTTTGCACGCCAAATAGAATTCACGGCCCACCGTGAGTTGATTGTCCTCAAGGCCAGAAACTTTTGGAATGTCTAGAGAGCACTGAAAGGCCGCCATATACCACTATCTCTTTTTAAAGAACGCCACCAAAGGATCTACGTAATCCTCGCCACCGTTCACATCCACTCTTTCCACTTGAGCCAAACGCAGCTGCTTATCGCGGACTTCTCTGCGTTTGTTGAGTTCCCGCAAATAATCTTTACGGAAAGCTTCTGAAGACGTATCCACAGTCACGACTTCACCCGTTTCTGGGTCTTGAAGTTCAACAATGCCAAGATCTGGCAACGTGCCTTCGGATTTATCATTCACTACACAAGCCACAACTTCGTGCTTACGCCCCAAAAGGCGCAAAGCCTGATCGTAACCTTCATCAAAAAAGTCAGAAAAAATAAACACCGTCGCGCGCTTTTTTAAAAGACCTTGTAAGTAAGTCAAAGCGCTTGAAATCTTGGTCTCGTGACTTTTTGGTTTGTAGTAAAACAAATCACGCAAAATACGGTGCACGTGACCACGACCCTTTTTCGGTGGCACAAAATGCTCCACCTGGTCCGAGAAGAGCAATAATCCCACTTGGTCATTATTCTTTACAGCCGAAAATGCCAACAAAGCCGCTAAGTGAGTCATCACTTCGCCCTTGAAATACTCGCCCGTTCCAAAATCTGTCGAGCCACTGACATCCACCGCAAGGATGATGGTCAGCTCACGCTCTTCTTCGAAAGTTTTAATGTAGGGCTTGCCAGTCCGAGCCGTCAGCGGCCAAGAAATAGCGCGCACGTCATCACCGGGCACGTATTCGCGGAAGTCCGAGAAAGTCATCCCCTGCCCTTTGAAGTGAGTATGGTACTCACCCGCAAAAAGATTATTCACCAGTTTTCTGGTGTTGATCTCTAGCAGTTTAACTTTCTTTAGGACCTCAGGAGGAAGACTCAAGTTACGCTACCTCGATTTGTGTCAGGATTTCTTTGATCACATCATCAGCACGGATGTTTTCAGCTTCAGCTTCGTAAGTCAGAATCAAACGATGGCGAAGAGTATTGTAAGCAATCGCTTTTACGTCTTCAGCCGTCACATAACCACGTCCACGAATGAACGCATGCGCTTTTGCTGCACGGAAAAGACCGATCGTCGCACGCGGAGAACCGCCCACGTTGATCAAATTCGCAATACGGCTTAAGCCATATTCCGATGGATGACGAGAAGCCATTACGATCTCGACGATGTAGTTTTTAATTTTATTATCAACATAGATTTGATCCGCACGTTCAGAGACGCGCAACAGATCTTCTTTCGAGATCACTGGGTTTACAACAGGCTTGCCGTTGATACCCATGCGGTTCAAGATTTCAAGCTCGTCACCTTTTGTTGGGTAGACAACGTTGATTTTAAACATGAAACGATCCATCTGGGCTTCAGGAAGTGGATAAGTACCCTCTTGCTCAAGCGGATTTTGTGTTGCTAGAACCAAGAATGGATTTTCTAAACGATAAGATTGGTCGCCGATCGTAACTTGTTTTTCGGCCATGGCTTCAAGAAGTGCTGATTGCACTTTTGCGGGCGCACGGTTGATCTCATCCGCTAGAACGATGTTTGTGAAAACAGGTCCTTTACGTGGATTGAACTCGCCCGTTTTAGGATTAAAGATCATAGTACCGATCAAATCCGTTGGCAGAAGATCCGGAGTAAATTGAATCCGCTGGAAGTCGAGAGAGATGGTTTTAGAAACCGTCGCAATCGTGAGTGTTTTGGCTAGACCCGGCACACCCTCCAAAAGAATGTGACCCCCAGTCAAAAGACCCATCATGATGCCTTCGACCATTTCTTTTTGTCCAACGACGACTTTGCTGATTTCTTGCATCATCTTGTCGACGAATTGACTCTCCTGTTTAATCGCAGCGTTGAGAGCCATGATATCAATTTCACTCACAAAATACCTCCGATGAGACCATGGACTATTTCACAATTTTGCTGAGAGCAGCGCAAGCTAAGTCTTGCTGCCGCTACGCACTACTTTCTGTTGCAAGGCACTTCGATAAGTGGGAAAAATAAAGTATGACAGCAAACTCTACCAAGGTCTGGATTTTTATTCTTATTAGCTCACTCACTCTGCTGGTTCTCGGTTATGAAATCGCAGAGCGTATGGGTCTTTTCGTGGGCTTTCTGCTTGCGGTGGCTTTGAACTTCTTCGTGTTCTTCTACGGAGAATCACAAATTCTGACGAGTTTGCATGCAAAACCACTCAGGGGCCAAGACCCCTGGGGCATATTAGAGTACGTTGAAAAGTACGCGGACCACGTGGGACTTCCACTGCCAGAGATTTATTTAATCCCAAGCGAGACTGAAACCGCCTTTTGCGTCAGCCAATCCTGGAGAAAAGGCGCTATCGCCCTGACTTCAGGTTTAGTAAAAAACTTCAGCAAAGAAGATCTAGAGGCCGTGATTGCGCACCAAGTGTGTTCACTCAAAAAACTGGATAACTTCGCAGTCGGTATCACAAGTGTTCTTGCCAATGCCTTAATTGGACTCGGCCGCCTGCTTGATCATTTCTGGCCACCGAATTATTTCCTACTCAAAGAGCAAAAACAAAAGCCATTCATGAAAGCTTTCGCCCCTATCGGCTGGAGCCTCGTGAAAATCGCAACCAGCCACAAACGTTTTTATGAAAACGACCTGCAAGCGGCAGAATTAATTCACGACCGCTTCCGCATGGCCGAAGTGTTGTGGCGTTTAGAGGGCTTGGCACAAGCGCAGCCGCTGGCTCCGCCTCCGTGCTCAAGCCACTTGTTTATCGTAAACCCTGAAGGTTATCGTCAAAAACTATTACTTAAGTCCCATCCGTCGATTGAAGTGCGCTTACAGAAGCTGATGGGCTACTACCCGATTTAAGAGGTCTTCAATGCCTGAAAAAATGGAAGCGTCCTTTTCAATTCTTGCCATGTCTATTGCCTCTTCCGCAGCTATGGCCATGGGTCTGGCCCCAGATCCTCAAAATGGCAAGCTTGCCAAAGACAAAAACATGGCCAGATTCAATATTGACCTATTGGTGATGTTGAAAGAGAAAACCAAAAACAATCTGACCAATGATGAAAAGGCGTTCTTAGACAGTGTCATCAGTGATTTACAAATGAAGTTCGTTCAAGTCTAAGTTTTTAGATTTAAGTAGAAACAGGAGTAACCCATGAGAAAATTCTTTTTCGCGTTCGTGAGTATTTTAGTTGTCGCGGGATTGGGTCAGGCACAAGTTCCGCAAAAAAGTCCCCCACCACTGAAGCTTTCAGACCCGATGCCCGGGAATCTATTCGTAGAGCTTGGCCGAGTCATCAACCCGGCGGTGGTGAATATTTCTACCTTAGCAAAACCAAGAGTGAACAACCGTCAGTATCGCGATCCGATGCTCGAGATGCTAGAGCAATTCTATGGCGTACCGATGCAGCCTCGTCAGCAGATGCCGCCACAAAGTGGCAAGCCTCGTCCATTTGGACTGGGCACGGGCTTTATCATCCGTGAAGACGGTTTGATCGTGACAAATAGCCACGTGATTCAAGGCGCTGATGGTATTCAAGTACAGCTGAGCGAAAAAGCTGAAAAGCTTTACGATGCCAAAGTCATCGGCTTTGACGAGCGTACTGACATTGCACTTATTAAAATCACTCCAGATGGCAAACTGCCAGTTGCGGCTTTGGGATCTAGCAAAGATGTCGAAGTTGGTGAATGGGTGGCCGCTTTCGGAAATCCTTACGGCCATGGTCACTCGATGACAAAAGGGATTATCTCTTCAAAGGGTCGCGAGATTGGCGAGATCAACAAAATCCCACTTCTGCAAACTGATGCCAGCATTAACCCAGGGAACTCGGGCGGACCGCTTGTGAACTCGAAAGGTTATGTGATTGGTGTGAATTCAGCGATCGATGCGCGTGCACAAGGCATTGGCTTTGCGATTCCGATTGATGAGGTGAAAGCCATCATTCCGCAGCTTGAAAAATCAGGCCGTATCGAAAAAGGCCTCATCGGTGTGCGCTTAGGTGATCTAGATCCCAACATTGACCCTGAGTACTTGGGCCTTAAAGACGCTGAAGGTGCTGTGATCGTCAGTGCTGAGCGCGGCGGCCCTGCTGCCAAAGCCGGTGTGAAACCTTACGACATCGTGACTGAGTTTAATGGCAAAAAAATCAAAAGCTCTGTCGATTTGATGGATGCTGTGAGTGACGCGAAGATCGGCAGCAATGCCACTATGAAGGTCATCCGCGATCGTAAACCTGTCACACTGACAGTGAACATCGCTAACCGCCCGGATCTAACAAAAGGCACAGAGAAAGCTCCATCAAAGGGGTATTCGGGACAAAAAGCTCCGTTCAATTTAGGCTTCACCGTCAGTGATTTAAGCGCGGCGCTTCGTGACGATTACCAAATCCCAAGCGAAGTGAACAATCCGATGATCACCGAGGTAGAACGCGGGAGTCTCGCTTCCCAAGCGGGTTTCAGAGTGGGTGATCTGATCTTGGATGTGAATAAAAAAGAGGTCTCTAAGGCCTTAGATGTGTCGAAATACCTCAAGAAAGGCTCGAACACTCTTCGTATCGTGCGCGGAGGCGCATTGATGATCGTGACGTTTGACACAAAATAAAATTTAATTTATAAGTCAAAAGGTGTTTTCTTGGAGGCTCACGTTGAAACGTGGGCCTTTTTTGTGTTTTTTGTCCACATTCCAAAATGAGACATCTTTATCACAAAAGGGTGATGAGACGCGGTTAATTTGGACCTAGGTCTTAAGTTTATTAACAGAAAAGCCGTTGGTTTGTATGGAACACACAAAAGAAGAAGACAACAGAAGTCCCCTAATTAAGCACGTAACAGCAAAGGCAGGACAAATGAAAGTCACCGAAGTGAAGGTATTTCCAGTCAACGAAGACCGGTTGAAGGCCTACGTCTCCATCACGATCGACAACAGTTTTGTAGTCCGCGATCTCAAAATCATACAAGGCACGAGTGGACTATTCGTCGCCATGCCCAGCAAAAAGCGCAAAGATGGCCAATTCAGAGACATCGCTCATCCCCTCAATCAGGAAACGAGAACTTTGATAGAGGACCTAGTATTTGAGGCCTATGAAAAGGAACTCAAATCCATGGGTGCCACACTCGTAAATCTGAAGCGCCAAAAAGCCCCCGTCCAAGAATACGACGACGAGCTTTAGAAACTAAAACAGCAGATAAGCCCCTGGCCAAGACCCGAAGTTGGGACTTCGCTTTGGTTTTGCCACGCGTTATGCTGCTGTAATTTTAGGCGGCTTTGAGAAAATACTTGCTCTCAGAGCCGCTTTTTTTTAGTTTACGAGCTTCATAGTTCAACTATGTTGGGGCGTCGACAAGTTGGTAAGTTAGCAGATTTTGATTCTGCCATTCGCTGGTTCGAGTCCAGCCGCCCCATCCAATTTTTCCACCACATTTAGTCGTTGATCACTTCCCGGTTTTTAATTGGCTGTTGCTGTTTTGTCGCGTTCCGCTCCTGGGGCGTCTGGCCCCGATCCAGCGAATTAGGTACTGGGTATTTCAATTTAGTAGTCAGAGGTTTTAGACATCATGACCGATATCAAAATCCGCCAAGCCCAAGTCGAAGATGCAAAGACGTTAACTCAAGCAGAGCAATACTGGGCACAATTCCCCGGCCACCTTATTTCTAAACCGCACGAGCTTAAGCAAGAAAAGTTCGAGCAAAGAATTGAAGCTCTTCGTTCAGGCGGAGGCCTTTACATCGTTGCTGAAAAAGATCAGCAACTTGTCGGTCACGCATTCTTGGAACAAATGGGGCTTGAAAACATCGCCCATACTTACCGCTTAACGATCGTTGTTCATCCCAATAGGACGTCCCAAGGCGTTGGAAAAGCGCTGATGAGTCGCTTGACTGCATGGGCGAAGAAAAACCCAACAGCTCTCAAAATTGAGCTTCTAGTACGCTCTTCCAATGAGCGGGCGATCTCCCTATACAAAAAAATGGGATTTGAAGAAGAAGGCCGCTTCAAAAACAGAGTCCGTATTTCCGAAACTGAATTCATCGACGATGTGGCGATGGGATTATGGTTGGATAAATAAAACAGCCCTTAAAATATTTTGTTAGGAATGTTACGTCGTCAGTCACTTGAAATTCCGATGCCCTGATGACTGTTCCAAAATCGGCTCGATTCTTCTTCGTATGCTGACCAAATCATTTTTCACACGAGAGTCAAGCTTCCGAACGTCAGCTCTATCAACGAATAATTGCAAGATCTCGATTAGGTCACGAGTCGTTGAATATAGATCCCATCGAGCCGCGATCTCAGCCGTTTCCGTTCGTGCATGGGTTAGATGTACGATCTCTTTACTTGCGCGCTTGTTAAACTCAACAAAATGTTCCGGTTTCTTCGGCCTCAATTGCTCCCATATTGAAGGGTCAGCGAAAAAATCCGCGGCTCGAACATCGTCTTTTCTTCTCGAAACTGCTGACTGCTCGAAGTAAAAAAACTCAATAAGGCATCGGGTGTGGAGGATGATCCCCTCTAAGAATAAGGTCTTCGCGCATAGATTGAGTGGATCTTTTAGATCTATTCTATGTCTGACAAATAATTCGATTGCACCAAACAAGGCATAGATCTCTTTGCCCAAGTGAACGTTAGAAAACTCCCGCAGCTGCTTATCGTCCATTTGAATCGGTCTCCCAAATTTTTAGAAAGCAGTGGCCAGGATCAGACATGATGTATCTCAGCAAGCAGCAATATTAGCTTTCGAAATTCGAAGTGAGTGATTTTCAACAGTTAGCTTACAAAATAGCACCTTATCCACTCCCCTTTACCTGCTCCTTAAGTAAATTAATTTCTCTGAGATCGTTCCTGGTTTTAGTTTGAGCACTTCGCGCCTTTTAGGTCGTTTTGCCTCGGACCAGTGAATATTTACTCGTCTTTCCTTGCACTCTTAGTTTTGTATTCCTGAAGGACTGAAGTAAAGGGCTTGCCCCATTCGCTACCATATACCTCTTCCACTGCCATTATGTGCTCCTTCGACGCATCACCCTCTATCGCTTGAAGATATTCGAAAAATTCGTTCTTATTGGACGAAGAAAATATTCTCGGCATTTTATCGATAACCTGATTTAAGGGACTCTCTCTGAGAAACCCCGCCATCTGCCGTTCCAGAAAAATCGCATCGCAAAATGGTAGTATTGAAGAAATCATTAGAATGTCGTTAAAAAAACTTGGCTCAATATTTTCTTTCTTCATTCCACCACTAGAAACTTTTACTGCAATCGTAGCCATTAAAGATGTGTATATCCGAATGAATGGTACTTTCTCCAAACAATCTATCGACATGAATTCGTTAAGCCGCTTCATCCTCTCTTCTATATTTTCAATTTTTCTATCTAGGTATTCAGAAATGTCTTTAAACGTTGAAAAAAATGGAGTGGGACCAAGCACCAATTGCTCAATTGATCCACCCGACATGGCAGCTACCATTTGTTGCAAATATTTTTTATAACCATCGGCTATACTGAACGGCCAATGGCTTATCTCCTGCTGGTACCAATAATTAAAATTTTTACCTGACTCTCTTTCCCATCTCTCGAAAACAGGTTTCATATCGGCAAAAATCGCATTCTTTGTATTTTCCAATGATGGCTTAGCCATCTCTACCCGCTTTGAGTTCACCGTAATGAGTAGCCTTCCCTGCCACTCATTAACTTTTCCACGCATTACTCGCTCTATTGGAATATTTGTCTGTCCCATTTCCCGGGATTCAAACCACTTTTGAAGCTGCTCGTATACTTCATGTCGAAAGATAGTCCACATATCAACATAAGAAATACCATGACTTAAAAGCTCGAAAACTCTTTTATGCTCATTCGGAGTAGCTGAAAAAATCGATTCCTCTTCATGAAAATGTGAGTCAGGACAAACGATTAGCTGAAGTTTAGACAATCGATCTAACATTTCAAAAGCACTACTTGCAAACTGATCTGCTTTGTTTAAATCAGGATGAAGGGTCTTAACCATACGACTTAGAATACATTGATCAAGATAAATAATCTTCTTGTTCAACTTTGGTAGTGAAATAAAATAAGATGGTTCTGGGGGCGTAGGATAACTACACTTCGCGCATCTTCTATTGTAACCAAATTCACCAAATCCGATCACGCCAAAAAAAATCTCTCTGCATTTCGGACATTCTATGAAAGGCGGGCTGACAAAAGGATTTAGCATTTCAGATTGATCACTCACACAACCCCTTAAAACCAAATCGGCTTCAATATTTCGATTTACATATAATATTAATTCGGAGAAATCAAACAAAGCGAAAAAGATCCTGGCTGAAACCCTATTGGCACAAGAACCTGAAGCTATGCAATATTAGAAAAATGAATTAAATCCATTCGAGTGACGCTCTAATTCATTTTTTAGGTCATGCCATTGAGGGAGGCGACGAGTTAACAGGTCATAAAATTTCGCCCCGTGACTCAATTCATCTACGTGACAAAACTCGTGAACTATTACATAGTCGATGCATTCAAGAGGAGCAGTGACCAATTCAGCATTCAGAGCCATTTGTTTTTTGAGAGGATGATACTCTCCCCAGTTCTTAGTTAGTTTTTTTACAACCAACTCGATCTCATTTTTATCGAATCGTTCGGCGTAGAATCTAAAGCGTTCACCCAAAACGTCGTTAGCCTTTTTCATGTACCATTTGATCAATGTTGAGCGTTTTAGATCTATGTCCTCAGGAAATGTGCAATTCAAAATGATTCTATCGTTTAATATGTCGACAGAATCATAGTTAGATTCAAAAATCTTGAGACGATAGTGACGTCCCAATAAATAAAAACTTTCACCTGAAACTAAAGATTTAGTCGGCTGAAGAATTGGATTATATTCGCTCAGGCGCTGTTGTTCCAAAATCCATGAGCCTCGCTTCAGAACGACCTCTCGGATTTTGTCCAAAGATGCTTCCTCTGGAGCCGATACTTCTATCGACCCACAGGGCAAGACAGAAATCCCTAGTGTCTTTCTACCCGATCTTTTAATTTTGAATTCGATCTTAGAATTTCCATATTCTATGAAGTCTAACAAACTAAGAGTTCCTTCTCTTTGCTACCATAATTAACGTGTTAATAATTACTTCCATTTTTTCAGAAGTCAAATCTAAGCCGTGTCGCCCTTTGAGAGCATACAGCAAATCTTCGAGATCGATTGCCATCTTATTCTGCACATCTCGATTGCTTGTCCAATCTCGAATCTTATGTTTTTCAATCGCATCATGAGACTTTAAGGAAGTATCTGCCAAAATATTTTCTGCATCAGCAATTTGCATACCTAGCTCTTGCTTCAATACGCCATAGTAGGCCTTGGCATCATCCAAATTTCGGATAATATCTGGATAGTCGGACTTGTTTTTTCCGCGCATAGTCTCCATCGCGTCAGTGACCTTCTCAAGGTACTGAGCATCAGATAGTCTCTTTTCGCGATGAGCTTTGATTGCGTCCTCGATCACATCCGACAGTTTTTTATAAAGTGCTGGGTCTTCTTCGATCTTTTCTGAAATAACCCTTTTCATACGAGAAGCAATTGTATCTGCCTTTGCCGCATCACTTTCGATTCCGTTTAGTTCTCTCTGGAACTCAGCCTCGTCGAATACATTTGCCTGCTGAATAATAATTTTAACTTTATCTGCTTCGATATACTTATTTACCATGTTACTAATTTGTTTTTCGTAAGACGAATAGTCTACCGTCTCACCAAATCTTTGTTTTACAGCAGCACGAAGCTCAATAAACATTTTAAGATCCCGTTGATACATATTCTTCGTGTCAACAGAAGTCTCGTCTTGGAATTTAGCATGCCCGTTTGCGATTCTTAGAAGATTGGAAAATGCGGTGAGCCTCTTGTAAAAATCTTGTCTGCGGTCAATTGGCTCAAGATGCCTTTGCAAACTTTCGGTGTCAGATTTGTTCTGAACCTCTTTAAAAATCTCCCAAACATTGGTGTGCTTTTCTGCCAGCATCCTAATCTCAAGCTCCGTGTTGACGATGGTACCTTCAATATCTTCTTTATCAAAACCTTCGTTTTCTAGCGCCGCATAGGTGTCGATAGCTTCGTTCAGCTCCCCAAAGATTCCACGATAATCAATCACAAGCCCGTGTGCCTTACCTTCAAAAACACGGTTAACACGGGCAATGGCTTGCAGAATATTGTGTTCTTTAAGTCTCTTATCCAAGTAAAGAACTGAGTTCTTTGGGGCATCAAAACCAGTTAAGAGCTTATCCACCACGATCAGGATTTCTGGCTCGTCGGATCTTTTGAACGCCTTGATAATCTTCTCATTGTATTTTTCTTCTGATCCGTACTGAGCCATCATGTTTTTCCAAAAGGCTTGCACCTCTGGGATATTGGATTCATCTAAATCTTTATGATCTTCACGAGTATCAGGGCCTGAGATGATGACTTCGGTCTTAATTTCTCCAAAGCTATCAAAGCACTTTTTATAGCGGATCGCATTTTCTTTACTGGAACAAGCAAGCTGTCCTTTAAAACCCGTGTCTTTAAAGTTCACCATAAAGTGCTCTTGAATATCAAACGCAATCTCTTCCAACCGTGGATTGGTTTTTAGGATTTCCTCTTCACGGTGGAATTTCTTTTTCAGATCTGCTTTCTGCTCTTTAGTTAAACCCTTGGTGATTCGCTCAAACCATTTATCAATTTGTTCCTTATTCCCCCGAAGCTCGCTCATACGGCCTTCATATAACAGTGGAACTACAGCCCCGTCTTTCACCGCTTGGTTCATGGTGTATTTATGAATAAATCCACCGAACTTCTGAGCCGTTGTTTTTTCTTTTTTTAAAAGAGGCGTCCCTGTGAAACCGATATAGCAAGCATTCGGGAGCATATTCACCATCTTGGCATGGCTAATCCCATACTGCGACCTATGACTTTCGTCTACTAATACAAAGACATTGTGACTGAAAACCTTTAGGGCTTTTTTTCTACTCGCCGATTCAAACTTATCGATGATGGTCGTTATGATGGATTTTTTTTCTTCTTCAATAAGCTCAATCAAGTTTTGACCAGAGCTGGCCCTTGCAAGCTGTGCCTCTTTACCGCAAGCAAGAAAGGTCTTATAAATTTGATCGTCCAAATCCACCCGGTCAGTCACTAGTACAATTCGGGCGTTCGTGACACTCTCATCAAGGGCGAGGGCTTTCGCCATCATCACCATCGTGAGCGATTTACCAGAACCCGTGGTATGCCATATGACTCCGCCCTGTCGCTTCTGATCGCCACGTACCTTGGTGACTCGCTTTAAAGTTTGTTTGATCGCGAAATATTGTTGATAACGGCATACTTTCTTTTCTTTATTGTCAAAGACAATGAACTGATAAACCAGCTCTATCAATCGCTCTAACCGAAGCAGCGAGTGAATGGTCCGGTCTTGGGACGAAGGCAATCTATGCCCATCATTCCAAATTTTTTCCATTTCGCTACGAACATGTGGTTGTCGCTCAGAAAAAATCTTAGCTTTACAATCAGAACTTAGTGGCCTATTAACTAAATTTGAAAGCTCAAACTCTTGAGTCTCATTATCTTCTTCTTTCCAAACAGCCCAAAACTCTTCTGGCGTTCCCGTGGTTCCATATTTCGCTTTGTTCTGGGCAAGACTTAATAGCATTTGCGAGAAGGTGAACAGCTCTGGGATCTCGTCTGTCTTTTGATTTCGCAGGCACTGACTAATCCCTTCTTTAACCGCATCCTCGTTAAGACCCGGCTTTTTACATTCAATCACTACAAGAGGGATGCCGTTCACAAACAACACAATGTCAGGCCGTCTGGTCTGGTGCGAGTGTCTTTTCTCAACCTCATACTCATCAGTAATATGAAAAACATTTTTTTGTGGTTCTTTCCAATTAATGAATTGTAGAGAATAACTACGATTCAAACCATCAATGTTCTGCTCTAGACTTTTCCCTAAAGTGAGCAAATCATAAATCCGTTCGTTATTAGAAAGAAGTGAGTCAAAGGGAATACTAGTAATTGCGGCAACTGCCTCTTTGATATTCTCCCGACTGAACGGTACCGTTCCGTTTTTGTATTTGATGTAGTTGTTCTTCGAAAGCCAATCCTCAAGCACGGATTCCAGCACGACCTTGGTTCGTTTGCCATCTCGGAGCTTGCTCGTCTCGCTCGGAGAAAGATATTGATAGCCAAGGTTCACTAGAAGATGAATAGCGGGGATGTGAGAAACCAAGTCCTCGGTGTGTTTTGCTATGGCCATATCAATTTTCCTCCTCGGTCCATGAGGATGTATTTACCCCCAAGATTGGACGTATCGATCTCGATAAATTCAAAGCTATTGTCATAGTACATGACCTCAAAGTGAAGTCGACCAGAGCTGCACTCGGCCTCAATAAAGCAGAGCTGTTTCGAAGTAATAATCAAGTCGGCAACTAGTTTTTTTTTCGACTGTCGCCCGATAAGTTTTTTTTCTTTTCCATCAACGGTGTATGCAGCAATATGAGTGGACCGACCTATTTTCTCAGAACCAAAAAGTATTCGCAAAGTTCGAATAGTCAATGCGGACATACCAATATTGCCCACAGTAAAATTTTGAATATGACCAAGATCAGACTGAGGAGTTCCGTTATACCAAATATTACAGAAGGGCTTTTTTGCTTTCTCTACAGATGACTGCAGTTTTAGGGTGTTTCTTGAAACTCTCCACATCGAATAAGCCGCCCATGCTAAAACTGCTGAGGCAAGTGCGGTGACCCAAGTTGATAAGTCGTTCATTTTCCAGCCTCGGCGGACTTATTGGGTATCGATTTCTTCAAGTCTTCAACTTTAAGGTTCAAATTTTTAATTTGCTCTTCGAGCAATTGCCTTTGCTTTGAGTCTTCGGCTATTTGTCCTTTTAAAGCGTCGTTGTTTTTTTCTAGTTGATATTTTTCTAATGGCTCAGTCCCAAACATGAAAGCCCATGAAATAGCGATAGCTGCAATAATTGCGAGAAGGTTATTTCTTTGAGCTATCCGCTCAGTGGTGACCTTTAGAAACTCCGTCTTCCATTCCATCGCTTCTTTTTGCCACTGATGAAGAGTTCCAGATGTGGAGTTGGCCACACCGTAGATATTATCAATGGTGTTCTGAAACTGGTGCAGCATCAAATTTAACTCATTAGGCTGAGTTAGAATCACTTCACCAGTCTGTGGGTTTTTTACAAACGCAATAGATCCAAATCGGTAGAGGAAGAGTTTTTCTTTGATTTGAATAACGGACGAACACACCAGATTGACTTCATTTAAAATGAGTCCAAATTCCTTCATACCTACATTTGAATTAATTTTTTGAATTACATTCTCTAGAGGTTCAATGAAGGTCTCTTTGTTCACCTTTTGGATCGCAGAAAAATATTTCTTAGCCAAGACCTTAGGCTCTGAAGGTCTTTGATCAGCTGGTATCAATGCTTCGACATCTGCGGGCAACATTAGTTTTCTTAACATCACACCAAAATTGTGCTCGTCGGCTCTTTCTATGCAGAACAAGTCGATTTCTTTACAATATAAAAGAAGTGCCTCGCAGCGACCTTTGATTTCAGGAAGGAAGAAGTCTCGCTCATAATCCGACAGATCATCTCGCCACTTTAAGAAATCTCGCTGTCTCCATTTACGGTATTCTTTTAACCAGCTCATACTTTTACCCTCTTCTTTCCCATGAGGAGTTGCTGCATGAGTCCTTGTTTTTGGAGTTTGAGCTTGTCGATTCTTTTTTTGAGTAATTCGACTTCCGCCTTCATTTCCATCACATATTTGCCTGCTGCTTCTTGTGTTGCTTCATTTTTTGGAAGCCAAACAGGAATGTTTCCGATCTCACTAAGATTGATTTTCTGTGGCGCCGCATTAAGTAGGGATCTTTTTAGTAGCTCTCTATTAAATTCTCGAGTTTGAAAATAGAAATACAGGTACGCGCTATCAACCAGATCAAGATTTGGCTTCAGTAGTGCCAAGCTCACATAGATACTGGCTTCAATGTCCCAGTCTATTAATTTTGATACTCCAAGAGAGCCGATGCGAGTTAAAAGAAGGTCCCCCTTTTCGGGACGACATCTCTTGATATTTATCTCGTGATCTTTTCTTGAAATGTATTTTGTCTTATTGAAATCATTGGAAACGAGAGTTTCCACGCTGTAGAATGGTATACCCTCTTTGGTATAGTTTGGGGTTGAATGAGTTCCATCTTGAATATAAGAACACACACCTTTTAGATCCGCCTCTTTGCCATCTTTTTTTATTTGTGAATAGATCACTTCGACTTGATGGGCAAGTAGCTGTCTTCGCTTGATGAAGTAAGCCTCCAACTTCTCGATCGCCTCATCCCAAGTGGAAAGGATCTTAGCGATTTTCTCTTGCTCTGCTTTGGGAGGTAAAAGAATTAGTAGATCTCTTATCTGACCAACTTTGGCATGCCCAACCGTTGAGCCATCGGACCCCCTCTTTAATCGTTTTTGGACATCTTCTGACATCAAGGCCTGAAGTAAATACTCACTCTTTATTTTTTTTTGATCGGGGCGATACAGCATCATTCGCTGCCCCAAGCATACCTTCATCTGTGGCGGAACTAAGCAAACCTCTCCGAGTGGAGCTTCTCTTGTAATTAAAACATCTCCAGCAGTTGGGACTCCTCGCTGGGTCCAAATTTTAAATGAATCTTCATCTGTATATTTCAACTCATTACAAACAAATCTGCCGTTACGAACATTTGGAGTCCGAACCACAGCAAACTCAGATTTTTCGACAAACGGAGGAGTTCTATTCTTACAGTCTATGACGGCTTCGCAAACTGTTGATGCTGGAACCAGCTCCCAGCCACTAGGCATCATATCCAAGCTCCTTCAAATATCGCTTCATTTGAGCTTGAACTGTTGTGAGTTCCTTCTCTAGTTGGTTGACTTCTTTTTGAACGGCATTGATGTCGATCTCAGCCTCTTCCTCAAAGGTATCCACATAGCGGGGAATATTAAGATTATAGTCGTTCTCAACAATTTCTTTTTTCTTTGCCTTGTAAGCATATTTGTCAATTGACTGACGAGACTTATAAGTCTTGACGATCTTTTCAATATCTTGTGGCCGCAGTGTGTTTTGATTTTTCCCATCTTGGAATTCACGGCTGGCGTCAATAAACAGTATCGATTCGTCTTTCTTCTTTTTCTTGAAAATCAAGATCGCAGCAGGAATGCCTGTCCCAAAAAATAAATTGGATGGCAAACCGATCACGGCATCAAGTAAGTTGTCATCGATCAACGATTGGCGGATTTTACCTTCACTGGCCCCACGGAATAAAACCCCGTGTGGAACAACCACACCAACTCGACCAGATTCTTCAGTGATGGTTTCTACCATATGCGAGATAAATGCAAAGTCGCCCTTTGTCTTTGGCGGAAGGCCACGATGAAATCGATTGTATGCATCCCCCAAGGCTTCCTCATAGCCCCATTTCTCAAGTGAGAATGGAGGATTGGCCACCACGACCTCAAACTTCATCGTGGAGTTTTTTTCGATCAGTTTTGGGTTGCGGATGGTGTCGCCCCATTCAATACGAGCATTATCCACTCCATGCAGAAACATATTCATCTTAGCAAGCGCATACGTCTGCCCATTTACCTCTTGTCCATATAGATAAAAGTCGTTGATGTCTTTTTTAAGTAATTGGTTTGCACACTTGATAAGGAGTGAACCCGAACCGCAAGCGGGGTCACAGATACGATCGCCTTTTTTCGGATCAATAAGTTCAGCAATAAGCTCTGAAACTTCGGCAGGAGTATAAAACTCTCCAGCTTTTTGACCGCCACCCGCAGCGAATTTTCCAATCAAATATTCATAAGCATTTCCAATAACATCGAGGTTCCCGATGCGGCTTGGGCGAAGGTTCAATTTCGGATTATTGAAATCCTCTAGCAGTGATTTTAGTCTTGTGTTGCGATCTTTCGTTTGTCCGAGCATCGCTTCGCTATTGAAGTCAATATTGCGGAACACGCCACTGAGTTTTTCCTTATTGGCATCTTCAATTTTCTCTAAAGCGACGTTGATAATTTCGCCGATATTGGCGGCATTTCTTTGATTATAAATATCTTTAAAGTGGCACTTATTCGGCAGGATGAACCGCTCTTTTTTAAGACGACTTTGGATTCGCTCCCTATCTCCTTTATATTGTTTTTCGAACTCTTCATATTTTTCTTCCCAAGTGTCCGAGATATATTTTAGAAATAACATTGGGAGGAGATAGTTCATGTAAGTAGCAGAGTTTAAAATTCCTCTGAAAGTATCACAGGCCTGCCAGAGAATTTGATTGATCTCGTCTTGAGACGCTTTATCCACATTTACCTCTAAATCTGTTCCAAAACAAACGTTAAAATGTACTCAATATATTCATGCTCTTCAGTGGGATACCAAATTGGAAATATTGAATGTTTAATGAGCAGCTTCTCCCTCTCAACTCGCTCTTCTTCTGCTTCAGGAAGTGACAAAATCGCAAAATGCTCAGGTGAGCCCAACCCCTCACTCTGATGAAGTTCTTTTATAGACCTTAAAACACTCATCGTTCTATCTTGCGTGAGACTACATCCTAAAAATAAAAGGCAGTAAGAAGTTGAAACATGCTTAATAAATTTTGGAATTAAATTACCAAAGCTATCAACCATGTTCCCATAAGCTGCATCATACTCTCGTTTAGTTAAAACTCTATCAGCTGGGCTATAAATATCACCATGAATTTTAAATAAAGAGTGAATTCCCTTTGATAAGTACTTAGAAAAATCATTTTTAGGGCCAATGCTGATATGCTCAAAAGCCTTTTCATTTTGAATGAAAACTTTCTCCAAAACGTTATCAAAGTTTGTAGTAATTATTCCAGATGAAAATAGGTCAGGCAGAAGCTGAACAGCTCCTTTGATATCACTAATTTCGCTGGAGAAATTATATCTGAATTTTTGGTTAAACCAGTCCTCAGTCAGATGTTTAATAATAAGGTCAGCACAGTCTTCAAATTTTCCATCTTTAATCAGCATATCAATATGTGCAGCATCAAGACTTCCCTCTTCCGCGCACTTTTTAAGAAATTTTGACCAACCAGGCATTCCACTAGGGACTGACATTCCGGCGCCTACAAAAGGCAAAGCCCTCTTATTACGAATGCTACGAATAAGATCAGTCAACCTACCTTTATTATCGAAATTTTTTAATATTTCAGTGACCAATTCTATTTTTTCACTCTTTTTATTCTCTCTCCACAACTCAAGTTCTTCAAAGTATGCAACCTTGTCAGAATGAAAAAGTATCTTACTTGGCAACAAACGATAGCCTTTAACGTCTACTTCACCTTCGCTGTCGAACTCTTCATTAAAAATCGAATTTTTGTTATATTCATCAATATCAGAATCAAAAAGTGATGAATTTTTATCCAAACAACGTCTCCATGTCAGTTACTCGCTCATTCATGAGAGAGTTAATTAGAAATAATGATAAAAACTTGTGCTACCTATTGGCAAGCCTCGTAACACACAAATTGGTTTATGCGCGATGAGTTAAGTGGGTTCTAAAGATTAACTATCAGATGCACTTCTCTGGAGCTGTCGAGAAAAGGCACAGAACCCCTTTGGGACTCACTGTATCTTTGATCTTGATTACTCAATTGTTTCCGACAGTGGACTATATAGACTGGATACATAACTTTGATTAATAAGGCGAAGTTCGGAAAAACCCGTTCTTAAAGTGACTAAGAATCGAAGAAAATTAACGCATAAAGTTCCCTAAGTGAACCCATCCCGTTACTAAAGGTCATGCGCTAGGTACAATTAAAATGCTCTGACTCGCGAACTTCGCAGCATGCGACTTCTTAGCAGATCTTGGTCAAGGTTGGATTTAATAGGTTTTCCTTCTGCAAGATCGACACATCCTTATCTTCGCGATATACCTATACCAATGAGCAAACCAACACCCGATTTTTTCAATAAAGAAGCTGCGCAAAAATACGATGAACGTAACAGCAAGCTCTCTCGTATTTCCGATTGTTTGCATTTTTTGATGGGGCTTGCTTTAAAAGATCTCCCCGCTCGCTCTCGCGTTCTTTGTGTTGGGGTTGGTACTGGGGCCGAGATTCTTTCGCTTGCTCAAGCCTATCCTGAATGGACTTTCGTTGCTCTTGAGCCTTCCTTAGATATGCTCAATGTCTGTCGTGAACGTATGAAGAATGCTGGCTTAGAAGATCGTTGCGAATTCGTTCATGGTTATGTTCAAGATTTGCCTCGCACTCAGCCCTTTGATGCTGCTCTTAGTGTGTTGGTCGCGCACTTCATTAAACGCGATGAAAGACTCAGTTTCTTTCAGCACATGAGTTCGCACTTACGAACTGGTGGTTACTTAGTGAATTCTGAAATTAGTTTTGACTTAAATTCTGCCGAGTTTCCGATGATGCTCAAAGGCTGGGAACAAGTGCAAACTATGATGGGTGCCACACCTGAATCACTTGCACTGCTACCTACGGTTTTACGAGAAACTCTGACAGTTCTTCCGCCTTCAGAAACTGAAGCGCTTCTTCGGCAAAGTGGGATCTCTCTGCCCTTGCGGTTTTTTCAAGCCATGATGATTTGTGGCTGGTACGGAAAGAAAGAATAGCCCCTTAGCTGGCACCAAGGATTTCACCCCGAAAACTCCAAAATCTCATAGTAAAATGCTGCAAAAATGCACTGCCCAAAAAAGAGATTTTCTCTCTAAAATCTACTGTCAAAAACTTCGACAACGAAACTTCTAGATGCTCCCTGTTTTCAACGAGCGCAAATTACGCCTAATCTTCCGAACCCCTCCGAATTTGCAATAGAAACGCTCCCAGGCTTCCGATAAACTATTGTGGGGGATTCAACATGCGACCAAAGTTTACCTATTACATTAGATCTACGTATTTGATCTTCGCCCTTACGTTAGCCACCTTCCCATTTCAGAACTGCGGAAGGGTAGGTTTCCAACTGCCTGTCACACAAACAACCGACCAAGGCTCTACTGGCGCCGACGACAACTCCGATGTTTTGGCACCAAATGTGGCGATTCTTACCCCTCTTCAAGGGGCGTTTGTAAAATCGACTTTAAATATTTCAGGTGCTTGTGAAGCTGGGTTGCCAGTTCAACTCAGCATCAATGCTGGAACCCCGCTAAGTATCGTATGTAATGGTGGTACCTTCTCCTCTAGTATTAACTTAACCCAAGCCGATGGCGCGATTGATCTCGTAGTTGAACAAATAGATGCCGGCGGAAATAAAGGTACCAAACAAGTCACAATCACTAAGGACACTGTTGCTCCGGTGATGCAGTTCACTGCACCTGCCGCGAATGCGCAAGTGACTACTCAAGCACTGACCGTTACAGGCAGTTGCGAAACTGGTCTTAATGTCATGATCTCTGGAAATGCGTTAAGTGCCCCATCACAGGTGGCTTGTGTGAATTCAGCGTTCACAGCTGCCCTATCGACCGTTAACGTGAACGGTACTTATTCTTTGAACTTGGCTCAAACAGACGCTGCCGGAAACCAAGGTAGCGCTACTCGTAACATCGCTGTTAACATTGCTGCAGGTACACCTGTTATTAGAATCGCAGCCCCTGCTGCAAACTCAGCGACTCGCACTGGTATTACTATCTCTGGTACTTGCGTGACAGGACTTCCTGTTCAAATTTCAGGTGCTGGCGTCAGTCAGGCTTCACAAACCACTTGTGCTAACGCAGCCTTCTCAGCCGCGATTAACTTTTCAAATGGCGATGGAACAAAAAATATCATCGTGGCGCAAACCAATGCGCAAAACCAAACTGGTCAGGATTCAAGAGCCTTTACTCTTGATACGACAGCCCCTGCCGTCGTTATTTTAAATCCTGCTGCAGGGACACAAAGTGATGCTGCTTTGACTATCGGTGGCAGTTGCGAAACTGGACTAAGCGTTGCTATTTCAGGAACTGGGGCCGCTGCTGCTGCATCTGTGCCTTGTACGGCCGCGACGTTTCAGATTATCGTGAACTTGTCTGCTAATGCTGGTGTCAAAACAATCACAGCGTCACAAACAGATGCTGTTGGCAATGTTGGATCTAACTCTAGAAACTTCGAGCGTATTGCGCCTATCTTAGACGGAAAAGTATTGTATGCGAACAATTGTGCTTCCTGCCACGGAGTCCTTGCAAGTTCTACTAAGCTAAATCGCACGGCTTTGCAAATTACCAATGCGATTGCCACAATACCTAATATGGGTGCTATTAAATTGTCAGTGGAACAGGTTTCAGCCGTTGCACAGGCTTTGGCTTCTGCTCCGGTTATCACTCCGATGGCTTGTGCGGATACAACCAAAATATTAGCGCCGCAAATGAAGCGTCTGACGATCCCGCAATTTGCAAACTCTGTTAGAAATGCTTTTGGTAATATCTTTCAAGACAGTCAGTTCCCTAATATGAATGACGCGAATCCGCGCATCGGTTTGGGTTCTGATCCGGATCACTTGAAAATTGATGAAGTAAATATCAATGCTCTTTATGATTCTGTGAATTCTTTGGTTACAACCATCAGTGCACAGAATGCCACCGTGTCTGCTTGCGTGGCTGGAACAAGTACCACTTGCCATGAATCTGTCATGACAACGATGGGTCTTAAGTTGTGGCGCCGTCCTTTAACGACAGCGAACATTGCGACCTTTAATACGGGCCTTACAGCCATTACCAATGCTGGTGGCAGCCGTAAAAATCGCATGGACTTTATCTTAAAAGGTCTGATCATGGCGCCTGAGCATATGTATCGCTCAGAAATCGGTTCAAGCACGACTCCGCAAACAGCCGTATTCTCTTTAACTCAGTACGAAATAGCTTCGCTTTTGGCATTCACGGTTTGGGACTCCCCACCTGATGATACTTTGTTAGAGGCAGCTCGTACCAATGCGCTTGGCACTAAGGCAGCTATAAAATCACAGCTTACACGCATGGCTTCAAATCCACTGTTTGCTAAGAAAATGGCAAGCTTCGCAGTCGACGTTTTAAAAATTGAAGATATTAAAACCATCGTTAAAGACGCTGCTTTTGGTATGACGGCAGCCGACCGAACAGCCCTATATACAAGTGCCCGCACGACTTTAGAGTCAAACTACGCAAGCACCACATCGGATTTAATGGCGCCGTTCTCGGCTCAGCAGTTCCATACAAATAACCTGACAGCTCGTTACTTTGGGGTTGGGACAACAGGTCTGACTGCTAACTTTACAGCCTTTAATGCAGACCCAGCTCAACGCTTTGGGATGCTTTCACATCCGGCGTTCTTAACTTCGATGTCAGGACAAGTGTCTTCAGGGATTGTACGCCGAGGCGTTTATACTCTTGAGCAATTGTTGTGTAATCATATTGGCGCACCTCCTGCAGATGTCATGGGTGTTAAAAACCTGCCGGCTGATTGGGATCCAACGAAGGTGACTTCTCGCCAAGAACTTATTGTTACTCATAGCAGTCAAGCTGTGTGCTCAAGTTGCCACTCGAAAATTGACCCAGCCGGTTTTGGCTTTGAGAACTACAACAACTTCGGACAATTCCGTTTGTTTGAAAAAGGCAACATTCCTATTGATGCTTCCGGCAATCTTGTTGGCGCGTCGGTTGATACTCTGTCATTCAATGATAGCGTGGGTTACCTCAAGGCTTTAGCGAACTCACCGACTTTGCGTCAGTGTATGCAAAAGAGATATTTTAAGTATGCTTCGGGCGAATCTCACGAAACGACCGCAGGCCAATGCGAATTTAATAATTTCGAGTATCAGATTTCGCAAAAGGGCAATTCGATCCAAGCCCTGGTCGAAAGCTATATTGAATTACAAAGTTTTAGCACGCGCAAACCGGCGTCACCGTAACGAAGACGAACGAGTACAGGGGAAAATATGGGGAAGAATAAAAAACAAACGAATGAATCTCGTCGCGATTTCTTAAAACAAATGGGGATAGCTGCCAGTGTCGCAGTTCCATTTATGAAATCAGAAGTTGCCATGGGACAAACGACGACGGCTCCGACGCGAGTTCTCTTTATTCCTTTAGCACACGGCTGGGGGATTAATCCTTACGATGCTAAAATGACGGCGAATGCTGATGGCAGCATTGGCTCGTTCCCAGCTCCTATGGCGGCCTTTAACGCGATTAAAGACCAATGTGTGGTGGTTGAAGGCTTACGCTCTAGTTACTGGGGTAATGCCCATGACGTTTCTTATTCAGATATCTTTACTTGTGCTGTCAGCCCTGATGCGCCAGCAAACAATGCATTGGGCGGCCCGTTCATGTATCCTAAATCTGCAAGTCTTGATTGGATGATTGGCAATCAGGTCGGGAAAGAAGTTCTTCGCTTAAGTCACAATTACAGTTCTTGGGGTGCGCCTTATCATCCACTCAGTTTTGACTCTTCACTGCGTAATTTACCTTACTTTAAAACTCCTCGAGATGCTTACATGTCGGTGATTGATCCTTTAAAAAAGGCTCAAACTCCAACGACAAATATCGATAACACCGTTAATGATGCGCTTTTAAAAATGTTAGGCGCAAACGGTTCTTCGTACCTGACACGTTTGTCAGGGGCTCCGAAGGCTAAAGTGGATAGTTATATTTCTGCATTAAATGCTTTAGGGAATCGCATCTTAACGCCTCAAGCTCCTAGCAATAACAATGTGCCACTCCCTGAGCTTCCAGGGATGACTCAAGCTTTTGCGGATGGTTTTGATAGCTATCTTGAAATTATTCGTGTGGCATTTACTTTAGACACGCATCGTGTTGCGGTGTTGGGTCTTGGTGAAGGGGTTAGCAATTGGTCATGGACTAATACCAGTGGCCAAGCTCAAGTGGGTAATACTTTTGGTAATGACTTCCATCATCAAGTTGCCCATTACGACAAATTGGCAAATCCAATGGCAGCGATGGCTGGTTGGACAAACTGGTATGCGGGTAAAATCGCTGCCTTCGTACAAAAATTAAAAACTATTACCGATGTGGATGGCCGTCCACTAATTGATAACACGATCATCGTTTTAACTGGTGAAGTCGGTAACGGAAATCATGACCGCTATACTATGGGTCACACTGTGATCGGTGGTGGTGGTCAGGGACGCATTCGTCGTAATCGCGTGATCAAACTGCCTACTTTTGATTCTCGCAATCGCGGCGACATTGTGTGGGGTTCACGCAATTTGAACGGATCCTTACACATATGTGACGTCACTTATTTGACTGTCAGTCGCCATCACATGTCGGATTTGTGGGTCTCGGTGGCACGGCTTGCGGGCTTAAACATTAATACCTTCGGGTTTGATGTTTATAACTATGCGCCGATTCAATTAACTTAATAAAAACATAGGACTCGCGTGATCTAAAATCTGCGAGTCCTTATTTTAAGGATTTGCTTCTGGGCCGGGGTTTTCTTCTTCGATCAGCACACTGTCGCCTTTAAGATGCGGATCCTTTTTTTCCCTGAGCTTTTCAGCTTCTTCTCGAGTAAGCCCACTTGCTAAGATCGCATACTCACTTCCCTGCGGCCACTGCGTGTAATACCAAACCACGCGGTATCTTGGGCCCGGAGCTCTCTCTTTCGTGTCTTCTTCTCTTGCTATAATGAGTTCTTCCGTCTCGATAGCAACCTCTGGCTCTTCAATACGAGTCACTTTCGGATGCTCTTTAAGCTGCGATAGCATTTCTTCGAGTTCTTCTTCTTGGTATTTACTCAAGGAAGAATGAAAAATGCGCCCGCCAAGTGGGGCCAACTCTTCGAGGACGATATTAATCTCTGGGCCGCGCATTTGAAAGAAAAGGACGGAAGTATTCGCTTCTATTTCTTTGGTGAGATCTTTCATCTTGCTATCTTCGATACCGTGGTCTGTAAATTTACCGACTAATGCGCCAATTAGTGCCGCGGGAATTCCCAAGTAAGGTAATAAAACAAACCACCCCAGCACGGTTCCTATGGCAAGGCCCACAACAGACCCGATCAAAGGCAAATTCGTTTCCTGATGAAGCTGGACATGGCCATTTTCATCTTTTACGACGGCACACGCATCGGTAAGTTCGATTCGGCCAGAGCGCGATAGCTCCACTAAGGCCTTCATTGCGGAGTCAGCAACAGTAGGATCGGGATAAAGGATAGCAAACAAGTCATTCATCGAAAACTCCTCTTGCTGTGTTCTGATTATAAAGCAAAGAGGTGCATTCGATTTGGATGTTTTCTTCAAAGAACCCGAAGTCGTTAAATCTCGATATTCGCGTGCTTATGGGTGTGCCCGTTAACACACTTTATAGCTTCGCATCTCGGGCCATTTTATCTAAGAACTCTTTAGCCGCTCTAAGTTTTAAAAGTTCTTTGCGATAAAGAGTGTAAAACTTAGCGTCCGCATCTTCGCTGGCGTCTTTCAGATTTATCTTATGCATTGTTTTGGGGTTGATGTGGCTATCTGGGCAAATGCTCCAACCATGACCCGCCTCTATCAGCGTTGCAAGAGTTGTCCAATTTGGGATGACGGTCTTAATGGGCGGAGGTACTTCGATGCCATACTTCTCAAGATTCTTCTCTAAGTTGATGTCGGATTCTTTGTAAGATAAATAGCCACGGGTCGAAAGCTCTTTGAAAAGGGCGCTGCCCTTGGTAGTTGGAAGCTTCCAGGATTTAGGCGTGGCAATAGAAAAAGAATCCACGAAGAGAAGTCTGCCCTGCAGTTGCGAGGCTTTAGAGAGATGGTTTGAGATCGCAATGTCAAATCGGCGCTCTAAAAGTCCATTCACAGCGTCTGCACCATCTGTCGGCGTATAGATCAGCCTTCCCGAGAACTCCCATTTTTTCGCGACCCGATCCAGGATTTCACCACGGCCTGCAATTCTTAGGGTTAGCTCTTCAGGCTTTTGATGTTCTTGGCTGAGTTCGATGATGTCGCGATCCAGATTCTGAAAACGTCCTTTTAGTAAAACTTGCAGCTTTAATCCAAAAGGCGTCAGCACCTTTTTACGCCCGTCGAGCGCAAAGACGTCCTGTGGGAAATAGCCCTCAAACTGCTGTAAATGCTGAGTAAGCGCTGGCTGAGACATCCCTAAATTTTTTGCAGCGTCCATCATGTTCTTGGCGTCTGTGAAGGCTAAAAACGAGCTAATAAGCGAATAAGGGGGTGTTTTCATTATATAAGTATAAAAATAATATATATAAAAACATATTTGTTTTTTTATATTTAGACCATGACTATATTGCGTCATCAACTTAACTTTAGACAAAGGAATGCATATGAAACTTACAAACCTCTTCGTGATCGCCTCTTTTGTTATACTCGTTCAAAACTCACTCGCCGCAAATGAACTAACTCCAGGCCAAACAATTGCCGTTAAAGCCAAAGCTTGCAGCTATATGGTTAAATTTGCCAAAAGCGAAGGAGTTCAAGGTTACGATCTACAAACCTGCCTTCGCACAGCTGAATTGCAATATGCCGAGACCCACTGGCATACAAAGAAATTGGTCATTAGTTATTACGAAAATTCGATTCCAGACCTTATGAATTCAGACCAATGGTTGTCGTGTGAGTTTCAAGCAGACTCAGCAACCAGCGATTTCAAATCAGAAGATTCATATTGCAGCATCGAAGGGTAACTTGGAATAGTACGTTCAGCGACGATCCTTGGGCCTTACTTCTCGCTCAGCAGACTGACCGAGATAGAGCCGCCTGGATCGTTCGCTGTCAGTGACTCGATTTTTACACCGAACGTTCCTATCGTATCGACCTCAGCGCAAATGACGTCTTTTTTGCTGCGCCACTTGGAACAATCCCAGTTTCCTTTAGGATTTAAAACTAAACGATCAAGCCACATTTGCGCCTGATCAGAAATAACCGGCTCTTTGGAGCTTACTAACGCTTCCATCTTCGCTTTCCAAGACTCATTAATACTTGATACTAGCGATGCCTGAATAAGCATTGACGAAATCACTGGATGCTTTGGAGTAAGCACGTCTAAAAGCTCAGCCCCCTCCTTAACCTTAAACTGCAGCTTTAGGGAATCAGCGCGATATCCAAGAAGCTGCTCGCTGAGCTCACATCGCCAGATTGCAGCCCATTTCGATCGCTGAAGGCTATCCTTACAACGACTTTTCAATTCATCTTCAAGCTGAATAAGAGACTGAGATGTCCATATCTCTTCCTGAAAAAGGGAAAGACCTTGGAAAAACACTCGGTTCGACTTAGCTTTTTCGGACCACTCGCGAAGGTCTTCCAAAGAAACGAGTTTATTTGCAGGCGTTCGTGTTTGTTCGAATTTCGCAATTTCAATGCGTGATTCATCTGTAAGGTCAGGTTTCGCAAGCAAAGTGAAAAGCGTCGAGCGGTCGACATTTGGGGCAAGAAAACCGTAATACTTCATTCTTAAAGCAGGTCGTGCTTCTTTTTCAGAAGATAGCTCAATTCGTGAGACCACTATCATGTAGCAGCTCAGACAAACAATGGCTCCATAAGCCATTGCCCACTTTTGAAATCTTCTTTGAGAAAAAATCGCTTTAAAACCAAAGAATCCAAACCATCCAAAAAGAAGTCCCCAACAAATAGTCGCCATTAATATAGGAGCTAAGTAAAATCCGACCACCACAACTAAACTAATCGCCGCAATTGTGATGATTATTCTTGTCATATTATTTCTTGCAAAAGATTTTGCAGTCCTAGGTTGAAAGACTACAAGGAGGCTGGGACTACCCGCTATCACAAAGAGGACAAAATAGTACCAACCTTGTCCCGGCTTTTCTAAAATGTATTTCATCATTTCAGACACAGCCGATAGCAAATTGTTGATGGAAGGCATGTTTGCGGGATACGCCAAGAAAAGAGTCAATAAAGAGCACAGCAATCCGAATGGGATAATGATCAAAGATTCAGCTAAAACCAGACCAAGAAGACTTACGCGAGAAATGGGCAGTGTCTTTAGCCAAGTCCAACTCTTGTAGCAATAAGGCTTAGATATATAGAGCATGAGGCAACACCACATGTAAAACCCCAATGAACCTCTAACCATATCAACGCTGAGAGTTCTTTGCACAACAACTATAACTAAAAGCATTGCTAAAGCTAATGCGTGCACCTTCAGATGCTCATAAGCCATCGCTTTATAGAGATTCTTCATTTTGCACTCTCCGGTCCAGTAAAGTAAATGAATACATCTTCGATGGTTACTCCCCGTTGATCTAGCAAAACATCCCTTGGCATTGCCTCTGAAGAAATCAGATAGCTAATTGATCCATCGCGGTTCAACTGAACCGGTCGCGCGGAGTCTGGAATTTTGAATGTGCTTGTACTTTCCACAGGAACTCGAAATTTTCCAAAGCGAGTTTGAAGTTCGTCGACTGAACAACTAAGGCCCGTCGATCCCCCTATAAGAAAAGTAATTTCATTGGCAAAGTTGTGTGTTTCAGCGGCAATATTGGTTGCAAGAAGCACACTCGCTCCCCTAGCGACCTCGCCGCGAATGTGATTCAAGACTTCAAACCTAGCACTAGCGTCCAACACAGAAGTTACTTCGTCTAAAAGGTAAAGGTCGGGCTTACTAGCAGCCGCTAACGCAAAGAAAAACTGAATCTTCTGCCCCCTAGAGAGGCTTCCAAACAGTTTATCCAGCGAAAGATTGAAAGTTTGAATGAACTTGTTAAAAATCTCACCATCCCAATTTGGCTGGATTGAAATGTAAGCCTTTACAATCCGCTCGATCGAACTCCCCGCATCGGCAGATATCGTTTCAGAAATAAAAGCAGTCTTTTGACGACGGCCCACATCTTCGAATTCGACGTTAGAACCTAAAACGTCAATCTCGCCAGAGTCGGTAGGCTCTAGACCCGCAATAAGGCGAAGAAGCGTCGATTTCCCAGCACCGTTTTTTCCGAGCAGAACCGTGAACTGTCCACGTCGAACTTTCAAATTCAAGCCGTTGAATATTCTGCGGCCGCCATACGTTTTAACAACTTCGCGGGCATTTACTGAAAAATCATTTTCCATAGGAAATCACTTTCTACTTAAAATATGACTCTGTTTATGTTCAAATAAACCATGTCAGCTGTCAATATGGCTAACTCAAAACTCTGACATATAAATGGAATCTGCAACTACACTAGACGACATCGAATTATTGAATGAAAACTTATCCAATAAAAACAGACACAGGATTGATAGGCTTCGAAATCGAAAATAGCTACGTCAGTCCGAGATACATTGAAAAATACCTTAAAGATAAAAACGGGATTTCTAATATTCGCAGAAAGAATCTTGAACACTCCGACAATCGACTTGAATTCGAATATCTCGGAGATACATATGTGGTATTTGAGCCCTATGGCGACAACAGCAGATACTGGATAGGTCCCAAAAAACCTGAAATGCCACTACCCCAAACTCCCGAGCTAGAGAGTTTATTTGCCAAATTAAAAGAGCCAATATACATGAAGCTATTATGGCTAGCCTTCATACTCTTAATCGCCTTCAAACTTGCAAATCTAGTCTATTCAAAAATGTTCGCTTAAAACCACGCATGCCCTACTCGATCTTTTTCGGGGGCGGTGGTTGTAGCTTGGCCGTAGGCTCCTGAATTTTGTTTTCAGACCGATACGGCAACACTCTATCCATGTTCGTTTCTAGAATATCAGGTGATTCCGTTTTGAAGTTTTTCGGAGCACTCACAGCCCAAAACAAAGCACCCGCCAAAAATCCAGCTATGTGGCCCGAGAAAGAAACAGAAGCCTTGTTGCTGGTCTCTTGCAGGAAATAATAGAGCGTATCCCCAGCCAAATAAAACAGTGCCACCCATAGTGCTCGGACCTGAAACCATCCCCAACCAATTCTTGCACTATAGGCATTACTTGATTGCCCCGTATTCAATCTCGGAAGCAGCCAGATCATTTTTGCTTTCGGAAATTGCAGCCCATAGTACGCAAATAGTGCCATCACAACGCCGCTATACCCAATATGCGGAAGGTCCCGACTGCCAGCAATCAACGTAGAGATTATTGCTCCGATAATCATTGTAAAGACAAGAAACTCCAGAAACTTTTTGCTGCCTAGATCATCTTCAACGTCATCACTAAGGATATAGGCAAAGTAGCAATTCGATAAAAGATGAAACCAGCCACCGTGAATAAATGCATGTGAAAATATATTAAGCCCAAAGTTTTTTAACGGATCATTTGGATAAAAACCAAGGCTTGCAATCAAGGATTGATCCGTGACGAAAACCTGCAGAACAATCATTAATGCCAGAGTCACTCCGGATATGATTGGCCATTCCGGCTTTGGGCGATTGCTACGTTCAATAGGCAAACGAAGAAAGCCCAGAATATTCTCGACCAGATTATCTGGCTGAGGAACCGCTCCATCAGAGCTAAGTTGCAGTTTTTCGGCTTTTATTTTTTGGTGCTCTAAATAGGCTTCGCCAAGGTCTTTAACGAGTGTCGAGTCGCCCCTTGCGTGTAAAAGTTGAGATCCCTTTGGAATCTCGTCAAAGCTTGCACCATCAATCCAGAAAATGCGGCAGGTACGACAAACATCAATCGTGCTAGACCCCACCCAGTCCGGAAGCGAGGTAGATCGCATAACCTTCTGACATGAAGGACATCCGTACTCTGATGCTGGCTCCACGCGATCAGAGCGCATCCAAATTTCGCGAGTCTTATCTGGGCCAAAGAAGTGACGAGCGGTTGCCACCGTTAACATACGACCATCGGAGTCAGCGGAATACCAAAGTGTTCCCCCACCCGCACGTGCCTTAATCAAGCGGCTTCCTGTAATTGGACACCGAAACATTGTCTACCTCTCTGACAAACTTAAACTATACACAGACAACCTAATCAGCATGAGGCCTTGATTGTACTATGCTTAATGATTTGCCACAATTGCAAAGCTGGTGTCCCTTTATACTTCGTTAAAGTTAAAATGCCTGGACTCGCAAACTTCGCGGTACCCGACTTCTTTATAAATCTTGTTCGAGGTTGGATTCGATAGATCCGTGTAAAGCACGCAGAACTGTCTGCCTTCATCAAGCTTTCTTTGACTTAGGCCTGCCACGATTGCTGAGGCATAGCCTTTACGACGATTCTCTGGCGGCGTATATACACCACTGACCGAAACGCCATGCTTTGTGGGTCTTGAGTAGATCGCCATACCAACGGGCTTATTATCCACGTACCAGAAGAAGGCGCGTTGTTTGCTCATCAGCCCTTCTGCGAACTCTTTCCATTGCTGATCGGTGCGACGATCTCCTGGTAAGCATTCTTTGGTGAATGCGTGCATCCACTTTAGAAAAAGATCGAAGTTGTCTGCGACCTTTAGTTCACCACTAACTCCTTTTGGGAATGTGACGTCTGTGATTTTGTAAATCATTTGCGCCATCTCTAATTCGTAACTTTGGCCTGACATCTTTTTCCAGATATTGGCAAAGCTCTCGGATTCACGACGAGGCCCCACCACACCTGTGAAGACTTCACCGGTCGCTTTTAAATGCTCTGCAATCAGCTGCAAATGCGCGTCTTCGGCATAAGTTAAAATGATATTCATCGGCGCTCGTCGCAGCGAAGCTGCCACGGTGACTGTCACACCGTTTTCGATGACACGAATTAAAAGTGGTGGCTGTGATGTTGCTGGTGCAGCAGCTGCGCCCTCTAGTAAGCCCAGCAACAAACTGTTCGTGGGCTCGTCACGGTAAAGCAAGGGCCCGCACTCTGTCAGAAAATTGGCTGCTGATGTATCTACAACGATTTTTAAGTCTTGGTGTTTATTCATAGAAACTCTCCCAATCTTAGGCTGTTACTTATCCAGCTGGAACTTTTCGAAACGATGAAGCTCCTGCTCAATTTTCTTTTTAAAGTTGAGGGACTTGTGTTTTCCCAACCAGCTCCATTGTTGAATTAGTAACTTTTGATTTTGACGATCAGCCTTTAAATCTAAAACTGCCACGGCCTTGTCCCCGATAATCACTGGCAAAGTAAAATAGCCGTACTTTCGTTTTTCTTTTGGCAAATAAGCCTCAAAACGGTGGTCGTAATCAAAAAGCATATGAAAACGCTTTCTTTGAATAACCAAAGGATCAAATGGCGAAAGGATATGGGTCAGTTCTGCCGTCTCTTCAATTTCTGTATCCAAAAGATTTGGCTCTATCCAGAACTTCACTTTTTCACAATCCTCTACGATGACCGGGATAAGAAGTCCTTTGCGTTCGCGGGATTCTAAGCGCTTCAAAATGTCTTTCTTGTGCTGAGCTGTTTGTAAATGGCAAATCGAATCTATACTGACAATGGCTTGGGCTTGTAAGGCCCTGTCTATTTCATAATCTAAAACTTCTGCTGGTGTCGCAGCTTTAGGGAGCTTTTCCCATCCGAAGTGGCGACCCGTCAGTTCGTATTTCTTTAACATCCCCTGGCGCTCACAGATAACGAGGTCTCCGCCATTAAATGCTAGCTGCAGGGCCTTTTTTGATGGTTTTTTACTGGCCCATGGATGGTCCTTGTCCACCAAGACGTCGTCATCAATATCACGAATAGAAATGGGCCCGTCCTTTTTAATCAGCCGAAAAACTTTTTGCATATCGGATTTCGAAACAGTTCCATACCAGCTATGAGGATTCTTTTTTCGTCTCTTCATTGCTGGGACAAAATATTTAAAATCTTCTGTCGCGACATATGCCAGGGCATGAGTCCAATACTCAAAGACCGACTTATCTTTGGCTTGGGCTTGTTGAAGGTGCGTACGCTTATAATCAGGATTTCGCGTATACAAAATATGGTGATGACTGCGCTCGATAACGTTAATGGTATCGATCTGCACATAACCTAAATGCTTTACGATTTTTGCAGTTGCCTTCGCCCCACTTCCGAACGGATGGGTTTCATGAAGCCCTTGAGCCTGAAGCCAAAGAGTACGAAATTTGGATCTGGTTATTTTCTCGGCCATAACCAGTCAATAGCACAAAACCAGAATGATCTCGCGTGTATTTCAGCCCGACACTGCATTTGGCACTTAGCATAAGATCGAGCACTTCTTATAACCACTAGGTTCGCAATAGCGATTTCGTAGCGGTGCGCTTTCGATTACTTTTCGTAATAGATTGTATTAGATTACGACCCTTGTAGCGAATCGCTACAGGAAAGGCAGAATTAAAATGCTTATCGGTCCCTTTAATATCAGAGACGCAGAAAGCCTCATGGAAGTTTTTGAGGCCAAGAAAATCCCATTTGAAATGGTCATTGATAAAGAACGAGAACAACAAATCCTCGCTCAATATCATGAGTCCGCGACTCTTAATCCAAAACAGACTGCGGGTACTTTAAATTTGAGTATTGCTTCGTTTGAAATTAACGACTCTGACTTAGAAAAGATCAAAGATACCTTAGAAAACTACGGCATCATGCTTTCTTCTTCAGACGGCAGTTACGAACTCGGCGAAGACGACGAAAACTAATCGTCGTCTTACGTCTACGGAAGCGCAGGTTTGTTTGGAGCAGCCCAGGCTGTTGCGCCCGACGCATAGCTTGCCGATGTCGTTACGCTACTGACGTTCCAAGCACTTAAATCTTGGTTGAACATAACGGCATTCTGCATAAAGTAATCCATGTCCGTGACGTTTGCGGTATTCCAGCCTGCAATATTTTGGTTGAACTTCTCAGCGCCGTAGAACATCGCACTCATAGTCGTTACGTTGGATGTATTCCAAATTCCGCCTGCGCCTGTATTCATTGGCTGATTATAAACAATAGCATTTGCAAACATGCGATCCATATCTGTCACGTTCGCAGTGTTCCAGTTCGCAATCGACTTGTTAAACGCTCTAGCATTACTGAACATTTCGCCCATATAGACCACGCTTGATATGTCCCAACTTCCGATGTCTTGGTTGAACGCTTCGGCGTCGTTGAACATTCGCTCCATGTCCACCACTTTAGACGTATCCCAAATACCGCCAGCCCCTGTGTTGATCGGTTGGTTGAAGTTTTTAGCGCCTTGGAACATGGAATACATCGTCGTCACCTTCGATGTATTCCAATTACTAATTGGCTGATTAAAAGCCTCTGCACCCGAAAACATTATATTCATAGCTAGGACATTCGCCGTGTTCCACGCTCCGATATTCTGGTTGAAAACTTTTGCGTCGAAGAACATGCCACTCATATCTATCGCACTCGACGTATTCCACGTTCCAATCGCTTGATTAAAGGCCTCGGCCCCACTGAACAGACCACTCATATCTGTGACACTGGATGTGTCCCAACTGCCCAGAGGCTGATTGAACGCTTTGGCTCCACCGAACATAAACTGCATATCCGTCACATTCGATGTATCCCAATCCCCAATCGGGCTATTGAAGACAATGGCACCTGCGAACATGCTATTTAAACTTGTCACTGCACTTAGATTCGGAGAGTCTGCCGCCGATATCTGAACTTTACCGCAATTTGCAAACATGGCCTGCATGGACAACCAAACGTTGGGTCCCCACTGCTTCACATCTTGAATTTTTAATTTGTCATTTTTGTCGCAAATTTTCAGATAAGGAAGCTTCGTCCCCTTCATTTTGATGTCATAAACGCCAGGGGCACCGTAAGTATGAGTCACCGTTCTATTCATACCGCCACCGCTGACATTTGTATGAATGACCGGCTCTGAAGAGCCATCTCCCCAAGTAATCACGAAGTCATATTCAGTCCAATCAGATAGCGGCAACTCCACGGCATTGTTCGCTGAAGAGCCCGCAGAAAGCTGAGAGGTATCAAAACTTGCAATAAATGAGTTTCGCGCATTCGCAATTGAAGACGGTCCATAAGCCAATGCCTGATTGCCCAAAGAATCTTGCGCAGAGTTTGCAGCAATCGAGATATTCACAGTCCCATCACCCGTACAGCCTGTGACTGTCACCGTGCGTGTCGTACTTCCAGTGCCAGTCACAGTTGCTATGCAACCAGCCGTATCCGTACCGCCAAGAGTGATATCTGCATCCGCTAAACTTACGGTGGCTGCGTCTGCGTAATTCACCGTATATACAAAGCTAGTTGTGCTATCCCCAGAGGTAATCGCGGGTCCGACGATCGTGATAGTTGGTTGCGTTATCAAAGATTTTTGGGCATGGTCGATGATACTACTTTCAATAGTACAACCGTTCAGAGAGAACAACCCGGCGAACAGAAGTAGAAAATACAGAGATAGAAACTCCAAGTTCTTCATACTCTACATATCGGAACCTCAGAACCCAGACTAAATTCGATTCCAAATTTGAAACGCCTTCGAAGCACCAATTGTGCTGCGTAAATGCAGCAACCTAAGTAACTCTTTATTTGTTGTTATGGATCCAACAAAGTTGCTATTACGAAGGCCTTAACAACAAGATTTTTTGTTTGGAATTTTCTATAGACAATAGAGAGGCAGAGCCGACGAAAACTAGAAAGGAAAACGGCTAAGAAATTTAAATCCCCAATTGCTTCATCAGGATCTGCACTTGCTGGCTGAAGACTGTAAATTTGGTGCCAAAAGAAGAGCAGATGCGGTCCATACCGGTGCTAACAACACCAACGATAACCAACTGCCCATTGATTTCGCGCAAGAGAGGACCACCAGAATCTCCGAAGCAGGTGTCCTGCCAGCCGCTAGTAGGCTCCTGAACATTTGTAAGGTTTGTGCGGCCTCTCGCATCCCAGGCATGCACATAGTGGCCAGGTCCAAGCTCCGCATTGGCAAGAATCGACTCCAGACCTTGGGCTTCGAAGGATTGTGGATGAAATGTCTCGATATATGTCGTCAGATTTTGAGATCTGCCAAATAATTTCAAAAGCGCATTGCCTGCAAATAGAGAGCCTAGTTCTTACAAACAACCTTAGCACTGCCTAAAACGCGTGGGTATGCAAAATCAAAAACATGCTCCTCCCCGATGCCTCCAGGAATGCCATTTCGGTTTACTTTAAAAGCACGAATATTTTGCATTTTTAGAGTCACATTATCCAGGTGAGATACGTTATCTAATGACCCGCAGATTGTGACGGCCTTTTCTGCTAAAACTTGTTCGATACGAGCCGCGTTTTCACCAAGACTTGCCACATAAGGAAAAACGTCGATAGTGATTTTTTGCACTTTTGGTGCTGCGCCCGCCGATACAGCTCCTGTTAAAAGGATCATTGTCAGAACTACATTTTGAAATAATTTTTTGGTCATCATTTGAGACCTCCCTCTCTGGCCTCAAAATGTACTGAAAGACGAAATATAAGTAAAATTACTAATATTAACAAATATCATAGGTAAAAACCTATGATTGATAGAGATGACAGCACGATCTGTAAATCTTGCTTTGCAATGCTCAGGATTAGGGGCTATACAATAGTTCCTGAACCACCCACAAAAGGACTTTCTGTGAGCGCCAATGAATCTTTAGCTCTACGCCTAATCATTCTTATTAAACAGCATAGAAAGCCTTCAAGCCCCAAAAGCATCGCTGTCCTTGTGAAAGTCATGGAAACGCAAATCCTTCAGCCTGGAAATCATTCTGTGGAAGAATTTAAGCGTGAATTACAAGCGGCTTTGGACAGCACCGCAGTGCTGTCCGAAATGGTTCGCCAACAGCACTCCGAAGAAGAACTTCGTAGCTGCTTCGCCAATCTATTGGCGGCGTTAGATTAACCCAACCTATTTGCCGCCAAGAGCGAATGAAATCGCTTCGATTTGTCTTTGTGTCAACTTTCCTAGATTCGCATTAGCACTCATCTGAGGAACGCTTGTCAGTGCGTTTTTAATCTGCGATACACGAGCACCCTTTTTAGTGGATGATGCCAAAGGGCTATGGCAGCTTGCGCAGTTCTGCGCGTAAAGGGCCGCGCCATCATAAGCTACCATATAGAATGCAGCTTTCGTCCCTAAGTTATGATCATACAGAGCGCCATCAGTCACGTAATTATAAGCTCGAGCGATCACACAGTTCGTTGTGCCCCCGGCCGCTTTAATTGCAGAGCCATGACCGCACGGTTTACCACCCGTATGATATTGATGAACCTCAGTATCGTTATTGGTGATTACTAAAGTCTGACCAACGAAGGTTTCAACGACTGTCGCTGTTGTATTCCATGGATTTGAACCCGTACCCGCTGGAATTGCGAACTTCACTTGCAGGCTGATTTCATTTGTTGCTGGTACACCTGGAGTTGGTGCTGGTGTTGGCGTAGCCGCAGCTACCAGAGTCACGTTGTAATTTGGAATAGTGATTGGCTTTGTGCCCTCTAAAGCATTTACTTTGACCACCAAGGCGCCTGCTTGCGAGCAATTGATAATGTAACTTGCGGCTTTATTCCCGTTTTTAAGTGCGCAGCCAGAAGCTGCCCCATTTAACGTATAAGACCACTCATAGGTCGTAGAAGGTAATAGAGCTTCATCAAAGACTTGGAACTCCATGTCCATATTAAGCTCAAGCTTGGTCGTTACAGGATTGATGTGTGGATTGTCGTGACTGCCGCCAGAAGAACCTAGGTCTGTGTTACCTGCTGCCTCTTCGTCTGGCGTAAAGTTTTTTGCGCAGTTTTGGAACAGGATCGCCGTCATAGCTAAAGATACGACCACTAGTGTGGTCCGAACTAATAAACTCCTCATGAGTCATCCCCCCGATTACTTAAATAGGATACTAGCCCCCGTAAAAAACTCTAGGAAATAGACGTTCTCTCGACTAATGGTCTCAGATTGATACATAAAAACAGGATCTGTTTATTCGAACTAAGGCGCCCAAGCCGCCGCTTCGAAGGAGTTACCGCCCTTGCTGGTTTGAGTCCACGTCATACCGTCTGTCGAGCGATAGACCGTTTGCCAACTCAGACCGATATATGAACCGCCACCATAGAAAACTTTGCCAGGCATACCGCCACCGAATTCACTCCAAGTGGTGCCATTTACCGTGCGATAATTTTTTGTATTCGTCGATAGCATTATAAAGTTATTTACAAAGCTAAAGGTATTAATGCCCGTAGCTCCTGCGACCGTGACATCAGACCAAGTGATGCCGTCGAGGCTTCGCACGACTTTGGTAGTCGAAGCAACACCCCAGAAGTATCCAAGGCCGTAAGCAACACCTGTCACAACATAGTTTGGATGCGTCGTCCACGTGATACCATCCGGACTTGTCATTCTAGCGCCGTTAGTACCATAGGCAAAAAAGATCCCGTTACCATAGACAACACCGCGCAAATGATCCGAACATGCATTATTCGGAACGTCGATCCAATTAATTCCATCATTCGAGTAGGCACGATTACCGCAGCCACCGACAGTCACAAGACGACCATTGCCTACAACAGCGCCGCCAAACCATTGTTTTAAAAATTCAGAACTTTGAAATACAGCCCCATCCGTAGATCTTTGGATACGCCAGCCAATAGTGATAAACGCCCCCTTAAAGAAGGCCGCTGCACGTTGCAAATATTTATCATCGCCACCGTTGGCAATATCAGAGACATCGTTAGTCCAAGTCTTACCGCCATCAGCACTTGTCATATGACGACCACCATAGCCTGAAAGAACCCATCGTCCATTCGGATTAGACGGATTGCTTGGAGTTGGCGTAGGTGACACCGTCGGCGCCGGTGTTGGAGTCGGCGTCATCGTCGGCATTGGCGTAGGAGTTGGTGTAGGTGTCGGAGTCGGAGTCATCACTGGTGTTGGCGTCGGAGTTACCGATGGACGCGGTGTTGCTGTTGGTGTCGGAGTTGGCGTACCACCCACAGGTGGCGTCACCGTAGGAGACGGCATTGGTGTTGCTGTTGGCGTCGGAGTAGCTCCAGCCGAACCATTACCGTCATCTTGACCAGTTGATGGCAATTGCTGAGTACCTTCCGTTGCCTGAGGGTCAAAACTGCCCCCTGCGCAGTTCGTGTATAACGCGAACAACGGCACAAGACTTAAAATTAGAAGGTACTTTCTCAGCTGCTGCTTCATACGCCCCCGCGCATTCGAATCTAAGTTAAGATCTCAGAAATTGGCTGATAGAATCTTGCTTTTAACGGATGAGTTGCTGGGAAGTTACCGTAGTAACCAAACCCTTTACCGTCTGGAGTCGCAAAAGCGTATTCAGACTGTGGGATTCCCATCAACTGCAGCAATGTAATCAAGAAACAATTATAAGGCATGCCTGTCATTGTGTAAGGCTTTTGCTCTGGCATCACAACGTAACGGCCTGAGCGCAACATTCCGCCCATGTTTCCGATCAAGACCTGGTTCGAATCCATCCCCTTGTGCCCGTCATCGCCACCAAGATCTTGCATTCCACCAGAACACAACATTCCCGTAATCATGTTTTGAATATAAGTTCTGCCAGTGTTGCCCTCTTGAACATCAAGAGGCGCTAAGAAGCGATCGGCAATCAAATTGGCGAAATACTTCCACCACACTTCGTAAGCAGTTCTTTGCTTCGCAGTGCCGACATTCCCGTGCATAGTATCGTGCACGTTGGCGCCAAAGCCACTGAGGCCCGGAATCCACTGTGGATCTTGTCCTTCAAAAGCCATAACTCCGACTTTTGTAAGACCGCATTTAAATGCAGTCGCAAGCAAATCCATATAAAGAGCATTATAAAGAGCTGGATCTACAGGTGATCCAGGATCGTTTGGTTTTGCGCACATAATCTGAGGTGCTGCCACCGTCAAAGATTTTTGTAAATCCGAGATATAACCCATGTGCTGATCTAAGCGTGCCTTATCGTCCGCAGAAATGCGGCGGCCGTTTTTAAAATCAGTATAAGAGCCATAAACGCGGTTTAAGATATTGGATTTTAATTGATTGGTTGTATCGGCAGGAGTGGTCGTTCCTCCCGTCAAGCTACTGAAAACCTCTGTATAGAATTTTTTAAGGCCCGTCGAATTATATCCTGGGATCACCTGCGTAGAGGTTCCCACTTTTTGATAAAACAATCCACCCGCGCCTAACAAGTCCACGCGAATCGCTTTACGCACATTCGCTGGAGTTGAATCTGGATATAAAGTTTTAGAGGCTTCCAACACTGTATCGATAGTTGGATAACCACCTTCTGAGTTTCGATCCGTCGCTTGTGCCAAAGCGAAATTTCCGTGCGAAGAACCGTAGGGAACAGAAGCATCCAAACCACGAACGATCGTCAATTGATCGGCGTTTTTCAGAGACTCGTATCTTGCGTTGCTAAGGACCGGGCTAAAGGACGTTGCAGTCCCAAGGTTTCGCAATAAAACTTCTTTAGCACCACTAGTGCCAACTGCAGTTGTTGCAGAACTCTTTGCTGGCCAGAGAACATTTAAATTATTATGGTCAAACCAGAAAAGCATCATGCGTTTTGGGCTTACAGTCGATTGCGCAAAAGCCTCTACAGGCAATAAGCTTGGCAACATAGGAAGCGCAAGAAGTGTTTTCCCCGCACCAACTAGAAACTGACGGCGTGTTTTTTTGCAATAGTACATCGACATAAAATCCCCTTAGTTATTCCAACGTCTAAATTCTGGTGACAGAACCAAGCTCTTAATAGCCCCAACTACCGAGCCCTGCGTGACGTTGTCCCCGTACATCGTTTTTAAACTTTGATTCATCTGACAATTCGCCGAAGCATCCGCTGGAATGCGGGCTTCGAAGCGCTTCAAGTGCTTCACGAAGCACATCATTGCGCGATCACTGTTTCCTAACTCGCTTGCCATTTGGCGCGAGTTACTTACAGAAACAGAGCTTCCCGTGATTTCTGATGTAGTAACACTTGTATCTACTGCAAGCTGCTTCACAGCCTGTGAGCCATTATAAATTGTTTCCATCGTACGGAAGCGACCGAAGCTATCGAAATTTTCAAATGCATAACCAAAGCTATTGAATTTGCCATGGCACTGCGCACAGCTTGAACCAGCAACCTCTGTTGCTCTTGCAGTTCTCATACGAGTCGTGATGATGTCTTCAGTCACCACTGGCGGTAATGACGACGGCGCACTTGGTGGTGGTAACCCGATATCTTGACACAAGACGTGTTCAATCACATGCAAACCGCGCTTGATTGGTGACGTTGTATAACCAGAACGTTTGGTTAACATAGCTGCACGGTTCAAGAATCCAGATCTTTCATCTGGTAAAGTATTCGTCGCAGCACTCAGTCCATAAATAGTACCTAGGCGAGTATCTGTGGCACTTGTGTATTTAGAAGTCATTACGTCTAAGAAACTGCCCGAGCGGTTCAATACGACTTCAACGAAATAGTTATCAAGTTCGTTGCTCATCACATCGCCTAGGCCCGTTGTATTGATGTTACCGATAAAGGCTGCGTCGTATTGCAGGCGATCGAAAACATCGTATCCATAAGATTCACGGAACAGACGACGGATCATGTCTCTAGACCCAGCAAGAGTCAAAAGACGATCTACTTGTTGGCTGATGATGGCGTCATTCAAAATCTGGCCGTTGTCAGCCAAAGCTTTCAATGTCGCATCTGCAGGTGCACCTGTTAAGAAGAAGGCCATTTTTGTTGCAAGCTCATGCGCCGTCAAATTCAAAACAGTCGAACCAGCAGCCACCGCTGTTCCTTTATCATAAATCTTATAAAGGAAATCAGGCATCGTAGCGATAGAAGTAAATGTCAGTTTTAGAAGATCTGCTTTTGATAAAGTGCTATCCCAAAAACGAGCTGCTACGGCATTAGCCTCAGTCGTGCTAAGTGGACGACGGAAAGCTCGGCTTCCCAACTCGCGCACAAATAACTGATGGCAAGCCTGAGTGATCGTTGCAGCGGCTAAGCACTGACTAGTATTAGGATAGTTTTGCAATCCTGTTGTCGCAGCAGAGACGAGCTCTCCTGCGCGGAATGCTGAATTAAAGAGTGCATTTGAAATCGGAGCTGTCATTAGCATCGCTTGCTCTTTAAGAGTGTCGCGATCGACCGTTGCGATATCTGTTGGAATACCATCCAACTGTGCAACCAAGGTCGCATCCGTTTTTAGAGTTGTAGCAAAGCCATCCAGCAAAGCAAACAAAGCACCTCTATATTCGCGATTTGTTAACTTAACCAAAGGCGTTTTCTGCATGACACCAGTGGTGCAAGCAAACTCTTGGCGGTTCGCTGGGCTTACAACAGGCGGTGGATTATTCATATCAACTGTTAACGCGGCTGCGATAGCCTCAACTTGAGACGCCGATAATCGGATGGCACCCATTTGTGGAATTGAATTTATAGCTAATGTAATTTGTGTCGCATCTCGAGACTTTTTCGCAGAAGACTCAACGGGACCATGGCAAGACGCGCAGTTTTGCGTATAGAGGACTTTACCTTCCAGGACCTCTGGTGGAGGCGTCGGCGTTGGGTTCGTAGTAGATGGCAAATCTGTGCTGCCACCGTTATTGCTGCCATCATTGCTGGCGGCGGTGTTAATTCCCTCTGGCAGAGTTTCAAATCTGCCACAGTTTTGAAAGGCCAGAACCATCGGAAGCAATAGAATGCTTACGGCCCCTGATTTTGAAAACAAGGTGCGTATAAAAGATTTTGTGATTCCCATTTGTGCTTCACTCCCCAGAATACAGCTTATATTATTTATCGGCTAAAAAAACTGGAGCTTCTCATTTTGATAGTCTAGGTTTGAGGGTTTTCCCTATTCTCAAATAAGACGAATTTGAGAGCTACAAAGTGCTGCACGAATGCAGCGCTTTGCAAGCTAGGAATCGAGTGCATTTATTGACTTTAAGGGTCTCGCAAACGGACCACTTCCATTTGCAATCAACGCTACCGATGGAAATAAACTTCGACTCGAAATGACTCATCACTTCTACTAACGACGTTTTTCAATTTGCTCTCTGCGATAGACCTGTTGACTCTGGCAATTTGCTTTTTGTTTAAGAGGGGCGCTGCTCGAACGCAGCACTTTTAAGTCGTGGCAACGAGTTATAATTGGCGTCTTCTTTTCTGCGACTGTCACCATGAGGCTTATGGCAAATCAGGAAAAAAGCAGAAGAAAGTTTCTTACACTTCTTGGCGTCTTTGCTGGATGGCTCAGTCTAAAAAGATTGGTGTTAGCTCAAACTGTTCCAATGGGATTCATGAGAAGAGTTCCTGCACCAACGCCTACCCCATCACATCCCTCAGAACCATCTTCAGTGACTTTGTGGTCTTGGGGACTTAACAGCAATAACGTCTTAGGAAGTGGCTCGACACGCTCTTCTCCAGTACAAGTTGGAGCTTCGACAAATTGGTCGACGATCTCTACAGGCAATGGCGACAATGGATTTGCAATTTCTAAGACCGGTGCACTTTATTATTGGGGTGGAAATGCTTCAGGTTCGCTGGGTAATAATAGTGTCGCTTCGGTCAGCTCGCCAACAAATAATAGCGTCTATGGAAATCTCGTTTCTGCGGGCGGCACTCATACCTTGGGTCTCGCGACAGACAACGCATTATATTCCTGGGGTGCAAACGGCGGCGGCCGTCTTGGTGACAACTCAACAACGAATAAAAGCAATGCCGTCCTAATTTCATCCTCTACTTGGACTTCAATCTCTGCAGGAAGTGATCATAGTGTTGGGGTGAGAACCAACGGCACTTTGTGGACCTGGGGAACTGGAACTGCGGGTCAGTTGGGATTAGATGCCACAGCTTCGAAAAGTTCTCCCACGCAAGTTGGCACTGATACAAATTGGGTCAAGGCCGTTGCTAGCGCAAGCTTTAGTCTTGCCCTTAAATCCAATGGGACCTTGTGGGCTTGGGGTAACAATACCTATGGTCAACTCGGAGACGGCACTGTCACTGCGAAAAGTTCTCCGACCCAAGTTGGAGTTGGCACAGCTTGGTCGAATGTATCCTCATGCAATCGTCATGTTGTGGGTGTGCAAACCAATGGCTCTATGTGGGCTTGGGGTTACAACGGAACAGGATGTTTAGGAAATCGCGATGTGAATAACATCAGTACGCCCGTACAAGTCAGCGACAACGACTGGAGAGAAATCACTGCAGGCTCGGACTTCACAGTGGGAATAAAATTTAATGGAACTTTGTGGGCCTGGGGCAGTAATGGTGCAGGCCAGATCGGTGATAGTACAATCATCGATAAAAGTTCGCCTGTTCAAATCGGAGCTGCGACCAACTGGTATAAAGCGGTCGCAGGCTCCTCACATGTTATAGCTTTAAGAGGCTAACTTTCTATCAGTCACACTGAGGAACCGTGTATTGCTTAGTGAAAAGATATTTGCCTAACGCGGGTGCTTGAGATCTTTAAAGTGTTCCCACTCTGTTCCCGCAAAATAACTTCGTTCTTTAAATAGCTTATGTTGCTTATCAGGGCTCTAACACCGAGCCTCACTTTGTAAATAGGAGCCATTTTTTGATATATCAGATTCAAGAATTGTGAATAAATCACGCCATGACATTACAGCAATTCATACAGCAACAATTCAAACAGCGCCAAGATAAGAACCCAAAGTTTTCACTAAGAGCCTTCGCTCGTTTATTGCAAACAGATCCGAGCTCGCTCTCGAAAATCCTTAATGGAAAAAGAATTCCTTCTCCGAAAACTATTTCTATGTGGATCGAAAAGTTAAAACTCAATGAGGAAGAAGCGACCGAGCTTGTCAAATCTTCGAATGTGACAGATTCGTTTAATCCGCTTAGTTCTGAATTTTTTGAATCCACTTATAGCTGGGCTCATCCCATTTTACTTGAGGCCGTGAAGCTGCCTGATTTCCCTCGCAGAACTTCTCATTTGGCTCGTCTCTTCGGAATGACGGAAGAGCAAATTGAACAGACCCTCGATTATCTGGCTCAGCACAATATCCTTCGTAAAAACAGTGATCAGCGTTCTTATGCGCCGACAAATATGACGACCATGCCAATCCCCTACACCACTGAGCTACGTCGCAATTTGCAAAAGAAGTATTTGGATCTAGCTCAAAAAGCCGTCGAAGAAGTGCCATTTGAACAGCGTGACAACCGCACGTTGACCATCGCAATTCATTCTGAGGATCTTCCGGCTATTCGTGCCATCATTCACGAAGCACAAAACAAAATTAATAAGATATCTGAAAAGCGCCGCTCGAAAGTAAACACTGTCTATAACTTTAGTTCTGCGTTTTATCCCGTCATCGAGGAATCTTTGCCATGAAAAAACTATTTCTACTACTAAACTTGTTCGTAACCGCATCCTTCAGCCACGCCTTCACAGAGGATGGCCAAGTCACCAATGGTGGTGATCCTTATGCAGCAGAGTTCTTTCTTTTACTAGACAGCTCTTTGGCCAAAATGCCGTTGACGTTACCCTTGAATAGCGGCGGAGTGCTTGAGCGCTCGGACCTAGAAACGGTTCGCCGAACTGTCCAAGTCACCTCTGAAGAGAGTTTGACTTTAAAAGGTCGCGAAGTCGGCGCTATCAATCGCCCATTCACGAATCCCCCTAGCATCGTTCTTTCGCGCACGTTTTGGAACAAACTTGATCTAGATCAAAAGCTGCATTTGGTATTGCATGAAACGCTTCCTGTTGCGGGTGTTTTTGATGCGGATTACAAAAACTCTTCGACCCTTGTTCAATTGATCGAGAACATCGCTCCGATTTCTTATCCCACGCTACTGGCCTCTGTTGAAACTTGTGACCAAAGCTTTATCGAGTCTATTTCAGGCGCGACTCTGCAATCTTTGATTACACCCCAACAACAAAGCTCAGTATTATTTCATGCTTTAGATTATAAGTGCGCACCGATGATCAAAAAGTTTCATGAGTGGCAGATCAATATGGATATCTGCATGGGTTCTCTCAGCCTGATGAACTGGTTTTTACGAACCGACATTCGGAATCTTGAAAAAGTCGTCGAAGTTATTCAAATCTTGAAAAGCGGCGGGGTTTCGACGTTGAAAACTTGCGCTCGGAAAGTAAATGACAGCTGCAAGTTCGCAGAAAAACTTCCAGATAAAGAATCCTTACTCCCTGCACTTCAGTGCAAATAGAAAAGGGCCCTCATGGGGCCCTTTTTAGTTTCTATGTTGATAGTTTATTACTCTGCAGGATTCACAATCGAAGGCGCAAACGTCGTTTTGCGCATATCTAGTTGATGCTGTACAAAGTAGAGTTTATCCGCAAGCGGGCTTGGCGATAGAGTAGACGTTAATACGATTTCTCCGATCACGTAACGCTTCTTTGCTTCGGTCTCTGCGATCACATAGTACATACGATCATTGGTTTTAAGCGAGCTTAGTTTGTATCTAAAGTCGGTCTCTACTTTACCTGGCACATAAGGCGCCGAACTCATCGCCATCGCACGGCGATTGTTTTCAACGTTGTCTAAAGCTGGCTTAAACACAAGACGCCATGGTCGTTTTTGGGATTGAGGATCGATGCTTCGGCCTTTGCTATCCATTTGCGCAAGACTTTGGATCGAAATCACAAAAGGATGTGGACCTGCATTAGAGTGAGCCTCGAGTTTTTCTTCCGGAATCCCTGTCACTTCAGGAATGACTTGGAAGAACCTTTTACCCACGAGGTTCATCACCTGGTGGTTCACGACGTTTTTACCATAGCGTGTTGCCATTTCTTTTTTCTCTTGGCCGGTCGCTGTGCTAAATCCAGATGGTGCGTGCGCCGAGAAATCCGGAGAGAATTCGTACTTAAAGAAGTTATGATCAGGACCCTGCCCTGCCAAAGACTCCATGGCAACAAGGTCGATACTTCTTTGACCATCTACTAAGAACTTAAGTCCCAAACCAGGGATAAACTCTAACGCTAAAGACTTACCGCCGACCTCAATTGTGTGTGCAACAGGATTTGCGATAGAAAGTCTCATCATTAGCGGAACGCCCTCTTCATTGCCTTGAGGACCTAACAGACCCGTGAATGGATTTTCAGCTTCACCAACCACTTTGTCTTTTGCACCCAGTTTTTTAAGCTTTGGATAAATAATCATGCGACCCGAAGCCAAAGTTCCAAACGCGTGGACCTTTTTAGTTTCACGTTCTTGGAAAAACTCGCAAGTTCTATTGAAGGTGGACTTAAGACTTTTATAGCCGACAGATTCGTTTACATTCGGAGCTAGGAACTTTGTTGTCGCAACAACCGCATCGTTTGCATAGCTCAGGCGATGACTCGGATAAAACGCATCACGAACATACAGCGTATTTGCGCCATTCAAATCTTGAGCAACGTCTTCCACATTGGTAGACACTTGCGCTGTCGCGTTTTTACCAGCGGAAATTTCAAAGATAGAACTTTTGTGATAATTCATAAACATCGTTTGTTTCTGAACTCCCAATAGCGAGTTCGAAACTTCACACGTTGATTCGTTAGCAACCCCGCGCTCAGTCTTATCAGCACTCGTTGAAGAGACCTTAGACGTCGTACATCCGATACAAAAAAGAACAAAGGCTGCGGCCTGAATAGCACTAAAAAATTTCATCCTGAAACTCCGTGTTGCTGTAGTATGTCGTTTTAAACAATACTAGCATTCCCATTAAAAAAAGGGATCGGCCATGGGTACAAAGGGTCCCGTTCTTCATAGTTCTAGCTAAAGATCTAGCCCCAGGAAGAGGTCCTTTTAGCTCTCTAGGCTTGCCCGAATGCGTGCAACCTCATATCTGATGTTTGTTGATACGCACACAGTCTTAGGCTCAAGTCGCCCACCGCCGTTCTGAGCCAAGAAATTGTTCATAATACCGGGTTGGCACTTTCAAGGTATCTAGTTTCGCGCTTCTGTGTTCTACTGCCACCCACAGTCCGTTCAGATAGAGCTCATGAGATTTTCTTTTTTGACCTTCGAGAATGGCCCCACAGCTTTTTAAGGAGGCATTTATGGGAAAAAAATTATACGTAGGTAACCTTTCATTCACAGTTGATTCAGATCAGTTGGCAGGCGTTTTTGCAGAATTCGGTACAGTTGAAACTGCAAACGTAATCACTGACCGTGAAACTGGTCGCAGCAAAGGCTTTGCTTTTGTTGAAATGGCTGCAGAATCTGAAGCACAAACTGCTATTCAAAAATTGAATGGTATGGATTTGGGCGGTCGCGCGATGAACGTTTCTGAGGCAAAACCTCAAGAAAAACGTTCTGGTGGCGGTGGCGGCGGTGGCCGTGGTGGTTTCGGCGGCGGCGGACGCGGTCGTTACTAAGCCTTTCTATATTCTTTAAGATATACCTAGGCCTTTATAGGGGCAAAAGTTGATCTCGTGGTGGAGATCACGCATGATCGTAGGGAGTTCTCCCTACGATCTGACTCTGGTCTCTTCCTACAAAGGCATAAATTCATAATGAGAGATAAACCTGCTTGCCGAAATATGAATCACGGTAAACCAAATTCCCCTGTGGCGTTCTGCCCAAACTGCGGGGAAAAATTCAGAACTAGTACTTCAAATCGAGCTTGCGACCTTGTCCGACACAAAGAACGTCTAAAAACAGGCTGCTCTTTTTGTTTTGATTGCGGAAAAAATCTAAAGACTCTTTTCGCCCGTCCTTAATACAATCAAAAGATCTTTTCTAAAGACTTGCAGTGAACCAGCGACGGATAGTCTGTTCGCCGAAGAGTTCATAGTTATAATCTAAAAACTTTTCGAGATTCGTTTCGAATTGAAATCCATTCTTTTCAAAAAGCGGTACCAGATCCGGCTGATGATGCAGATATTGGCCGAAGTACTTCTCGCAGTATTCCATATAGTCGCGGGTATAAAGCAGGAATACGTGCCACATCTGATCGATCTCGCGCATATCATCGTCCATAATATAGAAGAATTTAAGAGCGTCATTTTCCGGTTGTAGTTTACGATCAGTGGCGTGTCTTTTAGTACCCCAGAAAAATCGCATCAGGTCCGTAAAGATATCTTCGGCGCGCTCGGCTTTATCAGGATGTTCTTTTTGAAAACGACGAACGACCGGTGGATTTTTATATTCTAAAATTTCATTCAGAGTGCAGTTCATAAGGACTCCTCCTTAACAGGGGCGATGACGAGAGAGGCACCGCCCCTTCAGATTAATTCGCGATAGCGCAACATTTGCCAATACACTTATTATTAGCTTTCTTGTTGGTCATGATAGTTTGAATAAGATTCTTTTTCATGGGACCTCCTTTCAAAAGCACAGTAAACAAATCCAATTATAAAAAATAATTGGAAATGAAAGGCCATGAGATAGCCAAAACGCTATGATGCAGAGGTTGGCGTACGACAGTAAAAAGACTACTTAAAGAACTCTGTCTTAAAGTGTCCACCATTAAGGCCGAGCTTAAAGGTGTTAAATCCCTTTGTGTCCTGATCTTGTGCGAGGATCCCGCCAAGGTCGAAGGTTTCAATAGACTGCTTTTTTAGAAGCTCGATCGCGTTCCATACAAGCAAGTAATGGGCTTGATTGTCACGACCTTCTGGAGAATTCCAGCCCACACGGTACGAGGCTGAGGTGCCATGCTTCATCACGACAATGCCTGCGATAGGACATTTATCAATACGTGCCCAGAGAATAATGGCGTCTTTAAATGGCAAGGCTGTTTCAATTTCGTGTTTAAAAAAAACAGCGTCGGGCGCTACGAAGTTTTTCTTTGATTTAAATAGATCGTAATTTCTTAAGAAGACATCCAAATGTCTGCCTTCAGTATCCACCACAACTTCGATGTTCGAGCGCTCAGCTTGACTCAAGTGACGGCGCCACTGGCTGCCGAAGCTTTTGCGCAGCTCTTCCATTGTTGGGGTCAGATTCAACCACGATGTTTCAAAACTTTGCTGTGCTTTCTTTAGCCCGAACTCTTCGGTCAAAAGTGTCGAGCTTGCTTCAGCATCCCACTCGGGCATCCAGCGGAAACGGCGGAAAACACTTTTTGGATATACTTTTTGAAGAGCCGTTGCGAAGTCGGCCATATTCTTTTCAGTGTCTTGCCCTTTCAGCCAAATTGGACCGCGATTAATAGTCACAGACTGAAAAGGTCCCAGTGCACTTACTTGAATAGCAACAAGCCCTACTACTTGCGACCCACGATCGATCGTCACCATGTGGGTGCTCTGTTTTGCGACCTTCGCAATCGCGATCGCATACTGAAATGTTTGGGTCCACGGAGTTTTCTGTGTTTGATTTAGAAACTCACGCCACTCGCGAACAGTGCGAAGTGTGAAATTCAATGTCATTTCCGGCAGGTTCTTTGGGGGATTTTGTGGTTGCGAATTCATAGAACAATCATCTCAAAGCCTTGAAGAGATGAAAATCCAGACTAGGCCAACGACCGTTCTATAATTTGCCTACGCGGTAATCTGCGATGTTTGGGTTTAAACCTTTTTCTTCGGCATCCATATAAGACCAGACATCGGGGCGTGTGCCATCGATATCGACGACGTTATATACCTTGGCAAGCTGCCCTGAGTTCACCGAGGCTTGATTCCAGCGCTGACGATCTGGATCTGCCGCTAAAGCCGCAATACATCTTCCAACAAAACGCGGAGACTCTGATAGCGCAAATCCCGGAGGGGTCTTTGCCTCTTTCCAGTTCGCTTCAGTTGCATTGAAGTGTTCAAGCATCATCTCGGACCGCATCCAGCCAGGCGACACGGACAAAGCCATTGCACCAAATTGTTTCAGCTCGTGCCCTTGAGAGAATCCCAAACGATTAATCGACATCTTCGCCAAATCATAAAAGACCGAGATACGGTAAGTTCTAAGATTGTATTCCAAAGTACCATCCGTGACTTCGACGACGACGCCACCTGGTTTGGTCAAAAGTGGAGACAGATAGTACGAGGTAATAATATGCGTATCGACGGCAAGTCTTAACATCCGCATGCCTTGATCAAGATCCATTTCCCAAAGCGGCTTATTCCAATCAGCCGGAGAGCCGGTCATGGCTTCGCCTCCCCAGATGTCATTCACAAGGATATCGATATGGCCGAACTCTTTTTGAATGCGGGTTGCTAAGGCTTGGACTTCGGACTTGTTAAGATGATCTGTCGGAATGGCAATGCCTTTGCCACCAACGCTTGTGACAAGCTCTGCGGTTTCATCAATAGTTTCAGATCTTTTGTAATCAGACCGCGCAGAACCTTCGGCACGCGTGGTACGTCCTGTACAGATGACTGTCGCACCCGCTTCACCTAATGCCATGGCGATCCCGCGCCCTGCCCCACGTGTAGCCCCTGCAACGACTGCAATCTTTCCGCTTAACGACTTCCCTGCCATAGATCACCTCTCATTACTTGATCTTCTTTTTTACCATGCCCATTATGAACGCGTTTTCGCGCTTCTTGTCGGCTTTCACAGTTTTAGGCTCTGCCTTTTTCTTTTTCGGTGCTGGCGCTTTTTCTTTTGAGGGAACCTTGATTTTTACTGGCAAGCCCAAGAGTGGATTGCGTTTCATGATCTCGCGAAGGACTGGTTTTACATCTTCTTCAAACGATTCTGAGTCTGCTGGAATGTAGAGCCAATCTTTATTCGCTGGGTGGTTCTCTAAAAACAAAAATTTCAGAAAAAAGGCGCTTTGTTTTTTGTATTCAATCGGCAGGATCACGCCATTCCAAATTTGAAAGGGATAGGTCACTTCTTTGTGTTCATAAGTGCTATCCCGTTGCTCTACCAAAATCAGAACAAGTTTATCATCAAGGTAATAAGCCATACCCCCATGTTTAGGGACCGCAGTCACACCTGGCGGTAAAAGCTCTTCGATCCAATAGAGGTTATCCAAAATTTCGTTCATAGCAGCTTTAACCTACTACAAAGCACGTGCTAAATCCAAAAGGTATTGGGAATTAGCCTCCTCCTTAAAAAACCACAGCCACATTTACCTTTTACACGGAATTGGGCCTGCGATAGAGATTTCCGTGAATCTTTGGTATTTGTATAGGCCAAATTCCATAACAACGGATGTGCCTATGAAAAAACAAATCGCATTCTTAGCAATCAGTTTTTTGTCCCTCTCAGCAATGGCAAGCACCCAAGTCACTCAATATTATTCCTGCTCAGAAAAAAACGGCAGCTCTTCACTTGAAATCCAAATGTACTTAGCAGAACCAGCTTATGTAAGTTCTATTGTCGTTCAGTCTTCAGAGTTCGGAAATTGCGAAGCGGCTGTCGGCTATGATGCTCGCATCATAGCCACCTCTGGCTCTTTGTACGATATCGAAATCAACAAACACAGCATCAGTGGCGACTGCTATTATTCTCGCACAGGGGACGCTGCAATTTCTTGGAAAGGCGCGATGACTACTAAAAAGAACAAAGTCATCACTTTTGATAAAGATGGCAGCCGTCGTACCTTCAACTGCCAACTCGACATTCACGACGTTTCTCAGTGGCAATAAGCCCCAGAGCAAACTGTTGATCTGAAAAGCCAGGCACCCTGCCTGGCTTTTTTATTTTCCAGCGACTGGAATCAAAAAAAAGCCCTCGTTGAACACGAGGGCTTTTTTTTGATGTTTTATCGTGCCGCTGACTATTTTACAGTCGGCGTGCCAAGGATGCTGTTTAAGTATTTATCCAACTCTTGGATCTTGTCGCCGCGAACATATTTGCCACGAACGTCGATCTTCTTCAGAGGATACTCAGGACTTTCTGGGAATACAGGGCTTCCCACTGCATTTAGATCCGCCATAATTTTTTGTGGCGTGTAGTCCGGATTGTCGTAGATGTCTTCAGCGCGAAGGCCCGCAGCCGTCATACGCTTTAGAAGCATATCACTGATGTAGCCCGCCACTGCCGGAGTCGCCATGGACGTTCCGCTCAGTTTTTGTCTGTAATCAGAGTACTTCATCGCTAAGTGAAGTTTAAAGACTTTGCTGACAGTCGTCGCATGAGTCATTCCAGAAGTTAAGTATTCACCGATTTTTGAATCAAAATCGTCTTTAGATGCAATACCTGCAAAACGTGGATTTTTCTTCATCGCGGCAACAATACGAGCGTCAGTCAAAGAGATCGTTGGATACTCTTCTTTTACACGCGCATTGATAATAGTAAGCACCGGAGACAAATCCGTCATCTTCACAGGAGAAAGCACATCCTCACCAACCGCAAAGATCAATGGTGTGTTTGTACCGATCAAAGTATTTGTAAAGTCTGACAAGTCTTCGTCTTGGCTTAAGCTGCCAACACCTAGAACGTTCGTCAGGTGGTTGTTTGGAGCAATACGAGTCTTGCCGTCTTCAAAAGTTTTCAAGAAACGAGAAGTTAAATCAATCGGAACCGCGCTATGCGTTTTTCCATCAACCCAAGTTCCAGAGTTTCCTGCCGCAACGACGAACAAAGTGTTCTTACCTTTTGTTCCGATCACGCTACCCAAGTGGTATTTCGTGAATTCAAAGTTCAAGAATTGGAAGATTGCAACTTTGTCTTTGTCTGGATCTAAATCTGCAAGTTTAGGAATTCTATTCGAGAACTCAGTTCCCAATGAAATACTTGCGATCTTAAGCTTTTTATCAGCCACGTGGTTGATAGCTTCTTCAAACTCGCTAAAGAAGATGAAATCAAGCGTGTTTTTCTCGAACTCAACTTCGATCGGTTCGTCCATAGATGCAAGCATTGCATCTGCAAACTTCTTCATTTCATCTGGAGTTTGTGGTTTTGCCAAACCTTCAGGGATGACTTTAGACAATTTGCTGTAGAAAGCCTCAATAACGATAGGCTCTGCCAACCACGCGTGGAAAGCAGCTTTAAACTTGCTAAGAACTTGGACTTTTTCAGTCTTCGTGATCAGAGCAGAACGTGTGGTGATACGAATTGGATAAATACGAATGTTCGCGTTCTGAGCCGCAACGATACCCGCTGTATGCGTTCCGTGAACTTCGCCTTCTGAATAAGACGACAAATACGGATGCTTATTGCGATGGAAGTACTTTCTGTACATGCTCGTGTATTCAGAGTGGAAATCAGGATCAAAAAGACGAATAAGCTCTGGAGCTCTCAAACGAACGAAAGCGTCAGTAAACTTCTTTTGCGCAGGCAAAGTCGCAAGATACTTTTTAGTCTCGTAGTTTTCTGCTGCCGTCTTTTCGATGCTTCTTAGAGCATTTTCAGCAAGTGCCAGCTTATCGTTACTGTCTTCCATAGAAGTCAGAACAGAAGTTGCTGATAACTGCATCAATGGATACTCAGTCTTTTCACGGAAAAGATCCAAATCAATGATCTGATTAGAAACGGTTGTTTCTCTCAAAGCCAGAATAGGATCAACTTCAGTGATACCACGCTTGTGATATTCCAATGAGCGAGATAGCAAATCCAAAGCGTTGACTGTTTCTTGAGTCATATCAATCGCAACACTGTGATTTCTATCAACTCGGTAAGTAAGAAGCTTGTCCAAGCCCGCTTTGAGTTCCGCTGTACGTGGGAATTCAGTAATCGCTTCTTCGATCTTTTTAATCATCAAGTCGCCGTGCTCAAGGTAAGTCAGCATCGCCAAAGGTGTCGCGACTCCGCCCGTTGAACTTGGCCATGTTTTTTGATCCAAAATTTCATAGATCGTACGAAGACCATAATCCGCAAGCTCTGGCGTTGTCTTTACATTGTCGCGGAACTTATCGTTGATCAATTTTCCACGCGCAGCCCATTTTGTGTGAAGCTCGGGATCAAAATAGTTCTTTTTGTATTTGGCATCAAAAACCATCTTGTAAAGACCAAAGACATTGAAAGACTCAGCACCGACACGGCGGAAAACTGAATTTTTCAAAACAACGTCTTCGCTCAGTTTTTTAAGGAAGAAGGCCGAGAAGTCTTTATCCAAAGAAAGCAAAACTTCAAAAACGCTAGAGTCCCCTGCAACGATAAGACCTTTTTTAACCTCGACGGCATTAAAGGCATACAATTCAGGATTTACCAAAGATGCAGAAGCAAAGCGATCATCACCCATGAAGTCATGACCGGCACCAACTACGTGACCGTTTTGAACGTCAAACGCGTATTTTTGCACCAAATCCGGGTGAGCAAGATCTGCTCCGTTATCAATAACTGCAACCGGTAAGGTCGTCAGGGATTGGTCCTGAGCTACACGTGTTACGATATCTTTTTCGTACTTTGTAAGCTCATATGTTTGGTTGGCGATGCTTGCCAAGGCAGTCGGAATAGTGCCGCCTTCAAAGTTTTCACGACCCTTCTGGGTTTCAACCGAACACCCAATAGAAAGGAATAACGCGACTAATACGATTAGTCTGATAAAGACCATTTTAGCTCCCTAGAAAAGGTTTGTTGGGGGTATAGAACCGCTCCAGAGAGAGGGTCAAGGGAACTTGTTTTGCCGCTAAGCTTCATGAGACTAATTACAGCCTACTCTTGCACTTTTTAGGATCCGATCGATTCCGAGCAAGTTTACAAAGTCAAAGCCTGTTGACGCTAGAATATGAATGGAAGGATTCGCCACGTTTTCTTCTGATATTCCGCATATTCGGGGAATTCGCTGGCTAGGTACTGATCTTCGCGCAAAATCGAGCGCACCATATAGCCCCACCCCCACAATGAAGAGATCAACACCCACAGGCTTGAGCTTGAAAGCACATAGCCTAAGATAATCATCATATTGCAAAGATAGACCGGATGGCGAATGTGGCTATAAAGACCTTCGCGCACAATGAATTGCGGCTTATGCGTATCGAAAAGCGGAGAATAGTTTTTGCCCAATTGGTTCAAAGCCGAACGCAAAAATAAAAACGCCACAAAAGTTAAAAGCAAACCACAGAATCTAAGTGTCAGCGGAGTTTGGTAAAAACCCACAGTTCCTTCCGGCACCCAAAAGCTTAGCAAAACAAAAAGAGTACTGAACGTAAAAGCAAACTTCGTGATTTTTCGAGCGAGCGGCATTTTATCGACGACTTTTTTTTCATCCGCATAGACATCGTTTTTACGAAGACGCGCGTAATTAGCGGTGTACAGGTAAAATGTCACGCAATGAATGATCGAAAAAATAATGGCCGTCGAAGTAGTCATCGACAAAATTCTACCCACTTCAACCGATCAAAGTAAACTCAATAACGGCGCACACAACGAATATAGTAAGCGGTGCTCTTAGCACCAGTCACCGTTTGAGTACCGTCACTAGCTTTGATTGTCGTGGCCGCTGAGCTCGAAGTTTCTGTCGAAGCCCAATAGTAACTAGCTGTGGTTCTAAATCCAGGAACAACCTCGGTCCCCGTTGCATAACCATACGTCGCACAGTTCGCATCCTCATTAGGATAGCTGACGCTCCCCGAAGTTCTAGTTTTACAATAAAGATGCGCAAGCTCTGACTTGCTTGGCAGATACCAGTCTTGATATCCCCCGTAATCCAACTTGTCGCAGTATCTGGCCGCCGGATGATAGCCGCCCTCTGCACTATTGGTGATTGCCGCAATAGCCGCTGTATTCACATCACCACGGTAACTGGACGAACTTTTCGTAGTCACCACAGTGACGTTTTCAGCTCCGGGAATGTCGTAGTTGTTTGCAGCCCCACGCCATGCTTTCGTGATACTATCCGTCCCAGAACATGTCGGGGTAAAATCCGTTGCCGAATACGACGTCGTCGTTCCGCTTGGTTCGTAACTACATCCGCCCGGAGTCGTCATGTACTTACCACTATCAAACTGACCCGCATAAATTGCTCCGCCGTCACACTGGGTACCAATGGCGACCCCGACGCCATCACAAGGATCCGGAAAATTTGAAGCCGTTCCTGAGAGTTGCACATTCATGCTCCTGCCAGTGGTGCTATCTGAAATCGTCAACGCCTGGGAAAAGGCTCCGTTATAGATAATGCCGCTGACTTTGGCTTGAATCTCCATTGTGCATGTAGAGGCTACGAGCAGTGGCACAGCTGTCATGCAGGTCCCACCGACTTGTTCAAAAGAACTTGGAAGACTAACGGTAAATCCACTCGCGATCATGTCGCCGATGTTTTTAATGACAATGGTCTGCGAGACCACTTGCGGACTTCCGGTATAATCTGCATCAAGTCCTGTGACATTGAGATTTGAAACATAGCTTTCAGGGCTTGCTAAGCTTGCCACGAAAGCGGGTCTGATTTGACGAACACACCGGACAAAAAGCGCAATGTTCTTAGCACTATTGCTTTGTTGTCCAGTTGTCGACGCCGATTTAAAGTTATGTCCTCCACCTGTGGAATACTCTGTCGAAGAGTGATAGCTCAACGTGCTTGCAAAACCAGGCAAAACATCAGAGCCCGAAGCAAAGCCATAAGTGGCACAGTTGGGGTCTTCATTTGGGTAAGAAGCACTGCCCGACGTTCTGGATTTACAAAAGATATATGCAAGCTCTGACTTGCTTGGCAGATACCAATCCGTAAATCCACCAAAGGCGTTACGATCACAGTATCTTGCAGCCGCGTGAAGTCCCCCTTCCGCTGGATTGGTAATAGCAACAATGGCATCGGTATTGACATCTCCTAACACCGTGCTTGGTGTTGCGTTCGCAGCTATGTTTTCAACACCAGGAATATCAAAGTAGGGATTCGTGCCGCCATCGTTCCAGTATTTTGTCATTGTGTCCGTGCCAGAACATGAGGGTGTAAAGTCCGACCCTGGAGAAGATGTGGTAGTCCCGCTGGGCTCATACTCACATCCGCCCGGAGTTGTCATATATGTGTGGCCGTTAAAAGTTCCTGCATAGATTGTTCCACCAGCACAGACACTGCCGATGGGCGGGCTTCCGGTATAACAATCAAACGCAACGCTGGTTTTCCAAAAGGCAAAGGGCACGACACCAGCTTGTGAAAGGGTCCAATTGAAAACTACAACAAGAGCAAAAACAAATTTCCAAAAATATTTCAAGGTGAGTCCCTTAAGCTAATAACTATCTTTGGAATTATTAGAACAAGGGATCTATGTTTTCTGAATGCAATACGAAGGAACGCCCGTGAAAGTGTTCATGCTCGGGAACAAGACCTCTGACGGAAATGAACTAGTTTATTTCGCTGAAATACTCGATATAGACTGCGCCAGCGAAACCCTCGCCACCCGTGCCTTCAGCACCGGTGCCGCCACCACCACCAGCGCCAAATCCCTGGCCACCCGTTCCGCCGTACCCGCTGTATTGATCGACGGAAGCTGTGCCGCTCGTTGCATGCGCAGAGTGGGAATCCAGAACAAGACCACCGCCGCCGCCACCACCGTTGTAGGTGTTTTCAGGACCTGCGCAAATTCCTCCGTCGCCTTTGGAATATTCAACTAAGTGAATAAAATCTGTGAGTGCTGCCCATGCCGTGCCGGCACCACCAGCTCCACCTTTTTTCGAGACCCAGCCATTTTCTCCGGCACTGCCGCCGCTTCCGCCTGCACCAGAGCAAACTCGATATACTCCGTTGCCGCCACCGCCGCCACCCGAGCCTCCACCAGATCCGCCATAGGCCATGGTGCTATTGTAATAACCTGAGTATCCACCACCACCGCCTTCTGCGATCAGTGCATCTCCAAAGCTGGAGCTTCCACCTGGAAGACCATTCAATCCTCCACCAAGACCGCCGGCTCCGCCTTTACCCACAGTGATCGCAATCTTTGACGATGACTCAACGAAAAGCGTTTGTGCTTTCACAGCACCCCCGGCGCCACCACCACCGCCAGAACCTCGGTTGAGATGCCCACCACCGCCACCGCCTCCGGCACCCACAACAATGACTTTGATAGTCGCAACATCCGCTGGCACTTCAAAATACTGTGAATCGGTGAAAAGCTTCCAAGAGTTTACTTTCGAGACCACAGGCTTTGCAGAGACATGAAAATATTCTTCCGTCATCCTTTGCGAAAGTTCGTACTGAAAATCTGAAACAAGGGACAAAGCCAGTAGTTCATGCAGAACCAAGCGCACTCGAGAGTTGTTGGTTTTTAGACTTTCCCAAGAAGGACGTGAGAGTATGATTTTACATTCTGCGGGAATATTAATGGCCATGACGCTGCGGCCATCAAGCTCTAGTTGAGCTGCTTGAGAAATCTCGACTTTCAAGCATTGCAAAGTCAGTTTCAATTTTGGAACCGTGTCTTTCACTTCTAACTTTATACTTAGCTCTAAGCGCGGCACGATGGCTTTTGCTACGTCATAGAAGGACCACTCTAGAAAGTCTCCACCGCCGCGAGTGCCACAAGATCCTCCGCTATCACAGGGACTAGCGTGGGTAGAAGAAAAAGTGTTTTGTGCGAACAAAACGAGTATTAGGAAAAAAAACGATCTCATGTAAGACTTCCCGCGCGTGTTAAGCGAAACATTTGAATGCCCACGTGATAAACGGAATCTTTACGTTCACCTCGGTTTGCCAGAGTGACCAACTTCGCGAAACACTCTTCAATGATGTCATTAGCCTCAGTCAGTTGGTGAGAGTCAAAACTGAAGGTCTCAGAACCCACGAAGCGCTCTTGCGGTGTTTGTTCTGCCAAGGATTTTTTCGCAAGCTCCATCATCTCCATATGAAAGCGCCGTAGGTTGATATTCATCACTTCCGATGAAACCAAAACGCCACTCCCAGACTTACGATAACATTGGTCCGTCTCGCAAAACTTCAGTGCGCCGGAACTTGTAAGACTCTGCAAAAGAAGATCGGCCTCGTCTTCAGAAAGGCGCAGGGCTGTTGCTGCGGTGATAGGAGTTAATTTGAATTCTGGAATCCCGCCAAGTTCAATAATAGCAAACTTGAGCGCATGATTTAGAACGTCTTTTTCCTCGCCCTTCACTTTTTGGCGAAGAGCTAATTGTGAAAGAGACAAAATCTCTTCTTCTTTTTGTAGACGCTGAGGTGATTTCTCTAAAAGTTCTTTTTCAATTAGCAAATTAAAGTAACGATTTTCATCCCTTTGAAAACCAAGATTCATCGTCACCTTTTTGGCGCCATCTAAAGTCAGATTCTTATTTTTATTTAAGACATCACACAGAGTGGAAACGGGAATATTCAGACTACGGGCAAACGCTCTCATGGAATAAGAAACATTGCGTTTTTTGCGCTCTTGCAAAAGACTCTGAAGGTAGTCCCGATAGTCTGTATATTGAAAAATCATGAACTCAATTTTTAGGAGACGCTCTTCCCGATGTCAAACAAGCCCGGGCGTTAGCGTTCCCTTAAACTTACTGTGGAAAAAACTCGTGGACAGGAGTTACAGAACTCCCGTCACTTCAATCTTCACTTTCAAACCTTTGTTTTCCAAAATTTTGTAAGGAGCACTTGGTTTTGAGATCGCTTCCGAGAAGCTAACACTGGTATTGCCTTCGGTGTCCTTTGTGAAGATCACGTCTCCAGAGCGAGCTGGAACGCCGTTCAAGTATACTTTCACATTCGATGAACTCATACCATCAGCGAAAGACATTGGCTCAAGACGTAAGTGTTTTGTGACGTCTTTTTGATAGTACACGAAACGAATCGAAGCCCCTGCCTTTGGTGGAGTCTTCAAAACCACGTTTTGACCACTGACTGAATATTCAGATGCTGGAAGTTCTTTGTTATCAACATAGACGCGAACAGAGTTTTCAGACAAGACGCCATCAGCGACTTTCCAAGATGTTTGATACTCAGGACGGCCTTTCGGCATGCTGCTCGTGATCGTTTTGTTAACGAACTCGCCGCCATCTTGTTGGGCCAAGCTGAGCTTTACATCACGCTTATCCAACGGCAATGTTGGATTCAAGCCAGAAATCTGATCGACGATGTAAGACAATTTGTAAGTGGTATCAAGACGGTCCAAAATTCTTTGCAGGATCTGATTCAAAGTGATTTCGCCTTTAAGAACTTTATCAAAATCAAAGTGCTCACCATCGCTGGTTTGCACGATACCCTGCTCGCCCTGGAATGGAGTATTGAAACCATCCCATACAAGCTCTTTACCCTTGTGAGTATGCTTCGTACGAGTCACTGCGAACACTTTCATTTGTGCAGCTTTAATAGCGTCAGTGACTTGCTTCATTGTCGGTGCTTTATCACCGATCGTTCCTTGGTTGTCTGGCGAGTACAAGAAACCCCAGTCAGTCACAAGGATCACGAATCTCTGAGAGTTCTCACCCCATGGCGCTTTTGAAACGTCCACGAGTGCACCCATTGGGTTTTCATCTAAATCCGGCCAACCTGGATCTTTACCGTTACCACGGTAAGCATGAAGCTGAGCAAGCTCTGATAACAGCTCTTTTACTTGGGATTCTGTTGAACGATCATTGGGATTATTATCAAAGAAGCGGCTGCATTTTTTTACGGTGTAGTCACCGAAGGTCGCAATACACATTCTAGTGTGATAGCCGGCCTTGCGAGAACTTTTAACGAATTCGGCTAAACGCTTTTTCGCGCTCTCGATAAGCTCTACCATTGTTCCGGTGATATCCACCAAGAACACGATGTCAGCAACTTGGTTGATTCTTTCAGTCTGAGCCGAAAGCTCAAAAGGATTTACTGGGATGCCATTTTCATAAACCTTAAGATCGGTGGCTTTCAGGTTATTCACCGAAGCTCCGTTCTTTAGAACCTGGAACTGAAGAGAGACTTCGTTCTGGTCATAACGAGTTTGTTTGAAGGTCGCTTCGGATGGCGATACCTCAAAGCTTTTCTCGAAAAGACGTGTTTGCGGAGGTCTTGTCACAAGACTCGCGCTTTCCGGAGAACAGGCGGAAATCAGGGTGGTTAACAACGGTAATATTAAAAAGGCACTTTTACTTTTTTCCATGTTCAATCCTTATACACCTTGAGACCGTAAGGGCCCCACTACAGGCGCAATAATAGCAATCCCCAGGCCGACAAGAATTGAGGGCCGCGTGGCAACCTAAGGACTTAGGATAGAAAGGGGTTCATAGAAGTTACAATCCGAGTGCCAAAATACGGCCCGGAACCGGCTTTAAGGATCCTTTTATCTGTCTACGGAGTTTACGAATTGTCGTTGTTTAGAGTGTGGCCATATCAATAACAAAGCGGTAGCGCACATCACTTTTGATGACACGCTCATAAGCCGTGTTAACTTCCTTCGGCGTAATGACCTCAATCTCGGGCGCTATATGGTGTCTAGCACAGAAATCCAGCATCTCTTGCGTTTCTTTGATCGAGCCAATCAAAGAACCCGCATAGCTTCGTCGTTTCATTACTAGCGGGAACGGATGAATGGTCAGTGGTTTTTCCGGAAGGCCGACAACAACCAAAGCTCCATCAACCTTAAGAAGTTCGAAGTAATCACCCATATTGATATCTGCGGATACAGTATTGATGATGAGGTCAAACTTGCCTCGATGTTCTTTCAGAACTTGGGGATTATGAGTGGAAACAAAATGGTGTGCCCCCATCTTCAGGGCATCTTCGCGTTTTTTATCAGAGTGACTTAAGACCGTCACATCAGCACCCAAAGCACGCGCAATTTTCACGCCCATATGCCCCAGGCCGCCCATTCCCATGATGGCGACTCTTTTACCAGGCTCTGCCTTCCAGTGCATGAGTGGTGAATACAAAGTAATCCCCGCACACAAAAGTGGCGCCGCTTTATCAAGTGGAATTGAGTTTGGAATACGTAAGACGTAATTCTCATCAACGACGATGACGTTTGAATACCCGCCTTGAGTTGGAGTCACTCCGTCTTTTTCAAAACTATTGTAAGTGCCATTCATGCCCTTGGAACAATACTGCTCAAGATCTTGTTGGCAATACGAACATTCACGACAAGAATCCACAAAACAACCGACGCCAACTTGGTCGCCCACTTTGTAGCTTGTCACCTTCGGGCCGATAGCGCGTACGATGCCTGCGATTTCATGTCCTGGGACCACTGGGTAATTCGCCTGCCCCCACTCGCTGCGTACAGTGTGAATGTCAGAGTGGCAAATTCCGCAAAACTTAATATCAATAACAACGTCATAGTCTTTGGGATCACGACGTTCAAACGAGTAAGGACCAAGGGGTTCTTTGGCTGAAAATGCAGCAACACCTTTTGCGGAAATCATGGGGCCTCCTGAATGCAGTTCAATGAAGATTGCAACAGTATTTCTGAAAAAGCCCCTGAAGGGAATGTGCTTTTTGTTATTTAATCTAAGCGTTAGTGCGGAGCCGCGTATTTCTCAGCCAGTTCGCTAAGACGATCAAGATCTGGTGGTTTACGGACGACATCGACCACATTCCCTGACACATCACTTTGCGTCGCTGTAATCACGACGACTGGAATATCTTTGATGCGCTCGTTTTCAGGATTGTTTTGCAATTCTCTTAAAAAGCGCCAGCCATCCATTACCGGCATCATTAAATCCAGGAAAATAATCGACGGCAGCGTTTCAAGATTACGTAGCAACTCAAAAGCAGTCTTACCATTGTCGGTCGAGATCACTCGGAAACCATCCCCGGTGAAAAGCTCTTCCATATACATGCAGATCGCGGGCTCGTCTTCGATAATGAAAATAAGACCTTTTTCTTTTGTCGTCATGCCTGCCCTCTCTGGATAGGAAGAATCACTGTGAATTCCGATCCCTGTCCAATCTCGCTCTGTAAACGGATTTCTCCACCGTGTAGTTGTACAATGTAGTTTGAAATATAAAGTCCCAATCCAAAACCACAAACTTCGTTTTCGGAAATGGCACGTTCGTAACGCTGAAACACTCGCGCGTGGTCGTGAGCTGCAATCCCAATTCCTTGATCACGTACACAGATTCGAACGTGATCCCCTTCTTGGCTAAGAGATATTTCAATAGGTTTGCTATTGCCGTACTTCACGGCGTTTGTCAGCAGATTCACTATGACCTGCTCGATACGAATACGATCCCAGCTTCCCATCAACGGCCCACGCGCTGCTGAAAGGAATTTGACATTCTCAAATGGCCTAATGACTTCAGAAATCAATTCACAAAGGTCAAAACGTTCTGGCCACAAACGCAAACGTCCTTCGGAAATCTGTGAAACATCCAGCATATCCTCTACCAGACGGTTCATACGACGTACATATCCGTACTGCTCATTTAAGACGTCCTCGATTTTCTCGGGCGTAAAGGCTTGAGTGTCCTTGCGCTTGAGATCACGCAATCTGAGTTGAATCTGCATTTGCATATTTGTCAGCGGTGTCTTTAACTCGTGGCCTGCGATAGTTAAAAACTGATCACGCATATGCACTGTTTGTGCTAACGCCTGTTCACGCTGTTTTCTCTCGGTGATATCAAAGACGACCCCAGAAAGTCTTACTGGTTTTTGCGAACCCGAATTATAAGAACAGCGGCCACGGGCAAAAACCCATTTCATTTGATCTGGCTTAGGATAGATTCTGTATTCAAGTTCGTAGATGCTTGAAGTTTCGACGGCTTTGACGATCGCGGCTCGCATAGTCTCGAGGTCTTCCGGGTGCACCTTGCTTTGAAGAATGCTGCGCTGATTGTTGTATTCTTCGATGGTGACTCCCCACAGGTCCAACATTTCCTTAGAGCAGCTCACTGTATTTGTGGCAAGATCTAGATCCCATGTGCCCATTTGCCCTGACTGGAGAGCAAAATCTAAATTCTCGCGACTGATGCGAAGTTGGTTCTTGATAGCCGTTTCGTGAGTAAGACGTCGGCGCAGAAACCAACCCATACCAAATGCAACTATGGCAATTGTAAGAGAAAGCACCGTTGTCACAGAAATCGAATTATCCACTGGTCCCACGCAATCTGAGAAATGTGACCTTATTTTTTACTCAGAGCGGATGTCTTGGCAAGAAACAAAACAAGAGAAGCGCCAGAACGAATAAAGGCGCTTCTCAGAGGAGAATCAGGGCTTATGAAGCGTTTCCGGGGTATTCACGGAGCACTTCAAAGCCCTGATAAGGAAGCTATTTCGGTATTTTGCGAATAAGCCTGCTATTTAGGCAGCAAAACAAACAACCTAATGCCGCGTAGTTGGTCGCTCTTCTTTCTGCTTCGAAGAAGGTGGCGGTCGACGAGTCCCAGTCTCTTGTTCTTCTTCCTTCTGTTCTGAGCCATCTCCGTATTGAGGAGCAGGCGTCATACTTTCTACGATATGTTCAAGACTCCAAGCCGCGGGCTTTTGCCGAGGTGGATACTCTTTAAAACTTTCCAACCATTTAACAGCTAAGGCTTGTACTGGAACAAAGACGTACATCCGCTCAGCCTTCCATTTGCCGTACAGAATGCTCTCGGGGCCTCGTTCGAAAGGATCCGATCGCAAATTGTAAAGTCTTGGTGCTCGACGAGGAGTAAACGGCAATTCCCAAACATCCATTCCGGTATTTTCCTGCTCCATAAAGGAGGCTTTCCAATCTTTCGCACGAATGGCCAGAAGATCCCCATCATCACTCCAATATACGAAACCTTCACGCGGAGACTCTTTTTCCTCACCACTTAGGAATGGCAAAAGATTGTAACCATCCAAGTGGTTCTTAAAGGTTTTTTCTCCGATTTGATGTCCTTGGCGGACTTTTTCAACAATATTAGGTTCACCTGCAGCGGCAGCAAAAGTAGGTATAAAATCATAGTGTGATGTCACGTCATTGATAACAGATCCTGGCTGAATCACCCCAGGCCATCTCATTACGCATGGAACCCGGAAGGCACCTTCCCAGTTGGTAGCTTTTTCTCCTTTAAATGGAGTCGCTCCTCCGTCTGGCCAAGATAGAACTTCAGCGCCATTGTCGGTGGTATACACAACGATCGTGTTGTCATCGAGCTTGAGCTCTTCCAAAAGATCAAGAAGCTCGCCGACATGTCCATCCGTTTCAACCATCCCGTCTGGGTAAATGCCAAGCCCCGTTTTGCCTTGCGATTCTTTTTTCAGATGAGTCCATACATGCATACGTGTTGAGTTGAAATAACAGAACCAAGGTTGGTCATCTTTCGTTTTACGGGTAATAAATTCCTTGGCGGCAGCAAGAAACTCTTCATCCACAGTTTCCATGCGTTTTGTATCTAGAGGTCCGGTGTTTTCAATACTTTGTTTTCCAATTTTGCCATATTGAGGATCAACCGTCGCATCTTCTTTATCAATGGCTTTGCAACGCAAGACCCCTCGAGGACCAAATCTTTGTCTAAATTTTGGATCTTTTGGATAGTCGACGTTTTCGGGTTCTTCTTCAGCATTCAGGTGATAAAGATTTCCGAAGAATTCATCAAAGCCATGAACCGTCGGTAAAAAATCATTACGATCGCCCAAATGGTTCTTACCAAATTGGCCAGTCGCATAGCCCAATGATTTCATCACCTCTGCAATACACAGATCTTCAGCACGAAGACCGATGTCAGCGCCAGGCAGTCCCACCTTTGTAAGACCCGTACGAATAGGTGATTGCCCAGTAATAAAGGCCGCACGTCCCGCCGTGCAACTCTGTTGGCCATACCAGTCAGTGAAAAGAGCTCCCTCTTTAGCGATACGATCAATGTTTGGGGTGCGATATCCCATCACTCCCAAATTGTATGCACTGATATTGTACCAACCTATATCATCACCCATGATGAATAAAATATTTGGCTTTTTGCCTGTTTGCTTTGCCATAGTTCCTCCATGTGTCCTTATGATAAGAGTGGAAGAAACTAGAACATAGAGGTGGAGCCTCTACATTGATAACAAACACAAAGATATTTTCTAACTCGTGTGCAAGAACATCAATCGCCTCAAGCATTTCTCAGGTCTTGAAGAATCCGTCTTAATCCTCTTCAAGTTCCCAAAGCCATTTTGCCAAGGGATCCTGAAGGTCCATAATGGTAGCACGCTTCGGCAATAGAATTCGTTTCGGTCCATTGCTTTGATATTTGCCTGGAACAAAATCGACAAATGATTCGGTGGTGGCAGGCTGGAAAGAAGCCGTCACGACTTCTCCCCAACCGGTTGCTTTCAACCAAAGCTGAACTTCATTGAGCAACTTAATGCCTAAATCAGAATCTTGATTCCGCACTTGGATAAATCCGACTTTAGCCATAAATTCTCACTCTACTCGTGCCAGCGATGAAACTTTTCAACTTTATCCAGAATTTCTTTTTTCTGTTCTGGCGTCAGCGTTTTGTGCAAAGCCGCCACCTTATCGAGGTACTTATCAACTTTGGAATCCATACGCGCCTGACGTTCTTTGATCAAAGTCTTGATTTTAGTTTTATCTAGGTCGTCTGAAAGAAGCATGTTTTTAAACTCTTCTTTCTTAGCGTTGCGAATGGACTTTTCTTCGGCAAAGTCTTTCTTCAGCTCGTTTGTGATATCACCCAACAATCCTTTTTGCTGGTCATTAAAATCCAACTTGTCAGCGATCTTTTCACTGATAGCTGTCATTTTTTCTTCAGGGCTTCTGTTGCAACCAGCTGCAATCACGCCAATACCGCCAAGAGCCAATAACATTCCCAAAATACGGGGCCATTTTCTTCTATGTGTGTGTCTCATAAACCATCTCCTTGAGTGGGGTTCGTTTCTAAAATCAGTTTAGGAGCTTTCCGGAGCTAGATGGTTGCTAGGATGTTAATGATTGTAACAAATTGTAACTGCTTGATTATTCTGGGAAAAAGTCTTTTGGTCGGAGGTGTTTTAGACTATGATACCAGTATGAATCGCATTCTTCTGATCGATGACGATCAAAAATTAGGAGAACTTCTTAAGCAGTACTTTCTGCAGTTTGAACTGCAGATCCTGCAATCCACTTTGCCGTCAGAGGCTTTACAGAATCTTAAGAAGGATCGTTTTGATGCCATCATCTTAGATGTCATGCTGCCCGAGATGGATGGCTTCGAGGTTTGCAAAAAAATTCGTAGCTTCAGTGACCTCCCGATACTCATGCTCACGGCCCGCGGAGAAACCTCTGACAAAGTTTTAGGACTTGAGCTTGGTGTAGATGACTATTTGCCTAAGCCTTTCGAAGCACGTGAGCTCGTAGCTCGTATTAAAAGCCTTATTCGTCGCTACAAAAAAACCACCTCTGCTACAAAACTGAAATCAGGCCCCCTCGTTTTAGATACGCAGCTTCGTGCAGCTTTTTTGGCTGAACAAAATCTGAATCTAAGCACCCATGAATATGAGTTATTGAAACTCTTGATGTCGCATGCAGGACAAAGCCTGTCGCGGGATCGTATTATGGATGACCTGCGCGGAGTGGATTGGGAGGCCTACAATCGCAGTATCGATGTAGCGATTAGTCGTCTTCGTCAAAAATTAAAAGACCCAGCAAAAAACCCGGTGTTTTTGCGTACAGTTTGGGGTGAAGGGTATTGCTTTATTGCGCCGGTGGAGGAACTTCTGTGAGACGTCGTGGAACCAAACTTCTGATTCGTATCTTTTTTACGTTTCTTTTAACAGCTTTGCTGATTATTGGCGGCCTTTTCTTTTTAGCGCATTCGTTGAAGCCCGAACATAGTCTTTCTCCACTTGCAGAGCAAAATGCAGTGTTCTATTTGCAGGCTCTTCATCAAAAGCTCAATGCTTCGATGAATGAAGAAGGAATTCAGAATCTGCATAAAGATCTTCGTCTTTACGCCCGTGTTCAAGGTTTTGAAGACTTCGCCGACAAACAAGGGCTTCCTCACTTTGAAGAGTTGCAAAAAGAAGATGAACACTTTTCAGAAAAAGTGATTCTTGGAAAACACAAAGGCTATTTCTATGCCGAGCTTCGCAACGCTTCTCCACGGGTGGCGTGGTTTATCTCTGCGAAAGAAGTTCCCCGAGGATTGGTATTTCCATTTATCGGGATTGCTGGTTTTGTTTTGTTAATCCTTATTATGAGTTTCTTGACCATTCGCTGGATGATGTCACCGGTGAAGGTGATTCTTCATGGGGTTCATAAAATATCTACGGGTGATCTTAAGTACCGTATCCAGACTCGACAACGTGGTGAATTCCAAATGATCGGAAATGCATTTAACCGTATGGCCGATGGGCTCGAGAAAATGGTGGTCTCGAAAGAACAACTGCTTCGTGACGTCAGCCATGAATTGCGCAGTCCCCTGACTCGCGTAGGTGTTGCTGTGGATTTGATGACGGATGAAAAGATGAAAGTTTCCATTAAAGAAGATTTACGCAAAATGGAAGAACTGGTTTCTGAAATTCTCGAATCCTATCGTTTGAAAGAGGGCGCGGCCTCTTTACGAAAATCTCCGACGCAATTAAAAGAGTTGATTGAAAACGTGGCCTCTGACTATTCAGACACTCTTCCTGGAGTCATAGTGGGTTCTGCTTCGGATATCACATTACAAATCGATGCCATGCAAATCGAGCGTGTCCTCAGAAATCTGATTGAAAATGCTCTGAAGTACACAAAAACCAATTCAAAACCTATTTCGGTAAGTCTTACGACCACCAAAAAGGAATGTCTTATAACAGTAAAGGATGACGGAGCAGGGATTGATCCCAAAGATCTGCCCCACATTTTTGAGCCATTCTATCGTGCAGACAGCGCTCGTTCTCCGGGCAAATCAGGATTTGGATTGGGACTTGCGATTGCGAACTCCATCGTTGAGGCACATGACGGAGAAATCATTGCCAAAAGTCAATTGGGACAGGGTTCTGAATTCACAATCAGACTTCCTCTGAATTAGAAAAAGCCGCCCGAGAAAGGCGGCCTGATATTTTAAAAACGACGGCTGTGATCTGGATAACTGCAACCATTCTCTGGACCGCAGCGCTCGATAGGACGACATCTGTATCCACAACGCTCCCATCCTTGTCTCCATCCTTCCCAGCAATAACGAACGGATCTTCTCATGTCTTTGGGACATGCGCGCTCGCCTGGGTCACACCACTTCCAAGCAGTGCCTGAACGATTACGGTCATCCCACTTGCGGTCACTATAATTTGTAGGAACAGGATCCTCTCCGTCGTCCTCCCAGCAGGATCTGATCGACGAGTGATTCCCTAGCGGTTCAAACTTCATTTGTCCGTTTTCGTCAGGAGCAAAGACCCCTTCAAAAGCTTGGGCAGCCATGCCCACTAAAGACAGCGCCAATACCAACGCTGAAAAAATCTTTTTCACACAAACCTCCTTGTTGCATTGAATATTAACGGTAGGCCCAGGCTAAAAGTGCCGCAAAAATTTTCTAATTCCTTTGCCAAGGCTCAGGTGTCATAAAAACCTGCGACGTTTTTTTCCAAGAAACGAAACTAGAAAACAATTTCTTAGCGACATAAAAGTGCCATCTTTATGTGAAATCAAAAGGAGACCCCACATGCGACACACAACGCTTGGTATTCTATTTTCAATGAGTTTACTTCTGGCATTTCCTTCTGCTTACGCACAAAAACAAAGTGCGCCGCCAAAGAAAAAGCCAGCAACAACATCTCCATTCAAGGGTGGTTATCCTGGTTCCGCTACAACTCAGAAAAACTATGACGAGATTACGCTGAATCGCGCGATTGAAGCGTATCGCTTTTTCTATCCGACGGTGTCTGGATATTCGCTTATCAAAGGCAATGACCAAGTAGGGCTAGCCGAAAACAAAACCTTCGGTTACCTCGATACGCAACCTCGTCATATAATCTATACAGCAAACTCCGACACTCCCTATGGCCCTATTCCTATGAATTTGAATAATGGCCCTATGGTCGTTGAGCTTCCTGCAGGCCCGCTCATTTGCATGGCGATGGATGTAAATCAACGTTGGGTCGCTGATATGGGAGTTCCCGGTCCTGATGCGGGTAAAGGTGGAAAACATCTGATTCTTCCTCCTGGATATAAAGGAGAAATCCCTTCGGGCTATCATGTGTGGCGCGCCACCAGTAACCGTTTGATTGTGGGCGTGCGCGCTTTGCCTGTGAATGGTGATGTGCCCGCAGCACTTACACGCATTCAGAGTATCAAAGTACATCCGCTCAAAGTTCCTGCTGGTTGGTCCGAGCCTAAATGGATCAACCTGACAAATATGGATTTGGATATGACTCCCCTCAAATGGGAGAAGAACATGAAGTATTGGGAGATGCTACATGAGGTAGTCGATACTGAGCCCGCGTATGAAGGCTACCGCAATCAGTACGGGGATCTGGCAGCCCTCGGCATTGAAAAGGGAAAAGTGTTCAAACCAGATGCCCGCATGAGTAAGATTCTTGAGCAAGCTGCGAAAGTCGCCAATGACCAAATGAGAGTTCAAGCCTTTGCTGATCGTCGTCCTGACCGCGTAACATGGAGCGATCGCAAATGGGAGTGGGTCTCTCTTCGCTCTGAAAACGGAGATTTTAATACCGAAAACTATGCCGACTTAGAAGCCAGAGAAAAATGGTTCTATCAAGCGATTGGCGCCTCTCCTGCGATGTTCCGTCGTGCTGCAGGATCTGGTTCAGTCTATTGGCTGGCCGCTCGTGATAAAAATGGCAACTATCTTGATGGCGGCAAAACGTATCGCCTGACAATTCCCCAGCCTGTACCCGCAAGGCTGTTCTGGTCGGTGACTGTGTACGATACCGAAACCCGCAGCCAAATTCACACTAATCAAAACAAAGCAGCTCTGCGCTCGTTGTTTGAGTTGAAAGACATCGCCAATTCCACACAGGCAGAACTTTACTTCGGCCCCAAAGCTCCTGCTGGCAAAGAAAACCAGTGGATTCAAACTTTGCCTGGCAAAGGTTGGTTTACCTATATGCGTGTATATGGACCTGACGCCTCAGCTTTTGACGGCAGTTGGAAGCCCGGAGATTTCGAAGAAGTTAAAACACCGCTTGCAGGCAATTCTTCAAAACCACAGAGCACTGCTGGAGTATCAAAATAGTTTTATTTTTAGGAGAGATCATGAAGAAGCTACTCAGCACACTTGTTTTTTTTGTTTCAACAATCGGCTGGGGAGCTTCGGATCCCCTCCCCTCTTGGAATGACGGCGACAACAAGCAAGCGATTCTAAAATTTGTTGCTGAAGTCACCCAAGAAAAAGGGGAACGCTTTGTAAAACCCGAAGATCGCATCGCGACCTTCGACAATGACGGCACTTTGTGGAGCGAAGTTCCCACGGTCGAGGTGGAATTCACTAAAGAGCGTTTGCATGAAATTCTTAAAAAGGACGCAAAACTTCGTAGCCAAGAACCTTACAAATCCCTTCTTGCTAAAGGCAAAGCGGCGTTGCCCGCTCTCTCGCAAAAACAGATTTTGAATATCATGGCCAAAACTCATTCAGGAATGAGTGAAGAAGAATTTGAAAAAGAGGTACGGCAGTTTTTTGCTTTAGCGAAACATCCGAAGCTAAATGTGCCGTACACCCAAACGACTTACAAACCCATGTTGGAGTTAGTGGCTTACTTAAGAAGTAAAGACTTTAAGATTTTTATCTCTTCTGGCGGCGACATCGCATTTATGAGAGCGGTCACCAATGACATTTATGGTGTACCACCGCAAAACGTGATCGGCTCTTTCTTTGTTGATCACACGATCGAGCGGGATGGACGGTTGCAAGTCATGCGTACTTCGACCTTGGGATTGATCAACGACAAAGACAACAAACCCGTAGGTATCGTTCGCCATATTGGTAAACGTCCGATTTTTGCAGCAGGCAATGTCCGCTCAAGTGGCGACATTCAACATTTGCGTTATTCAAGTGAAGGTTCGGGACCGTCTTTACAGCTCATGATCAATCACGATGATGCCGATCGCGAAGCGGCTTACCAAGAGAAGGGTGATCCGTCTTTGAATGCCGCCAAAAAATTCAGCTGGAAAATTATAAGTATTAAAAACGACTGGCGCCAAGTCTTCACCGCGCCTCAGCCTCTGGCAAAAACTTACTAATGTAATAAAGGAGTTCGTAGTGGCGCTCATCACTGACGCAGATCCGGTTCATAGACCAACTGAAATGGGGCTTACAGCCCCATTTCCCAATATGGCGTGGGTTCCCGGTGGAACTTTTTTGATGGGGTCGAATCATCACTATCCTGAAGAAGCCCCCGCTCATCGTGTGACCGTTGATGGTTTTTGGATGGACACCCGTCCTGTGACGAATGCGGATTTCGCAGAATTCGTCCGCGAAACAGGTTATGTTACATTTTGCGAGAAAACGCCGGATGCAGCTATGTATCCTGGGGCAAAGCCCGAGATGCTTCAACCTGCTTCCGTTGTTTTTGTAAAACCCACGCATCGTGTGGATCTGCGCAATCCTCATCGCTGGTGGCATTTCATTCCAGGCGCCAACTGGCGACAACCTCAAGGACCTGGAAGCTCTATCAAGAATCGTAGGGACCATCCCGTGGTGCATGTCGCGTGGTCTGACGTCCAAGCTTATGCAAAGTGGGCCGGCAAAAAAATTCCTACAGAAGCAGAGTGGGAATTTGCTGCACGTGGTGGACAAGATGGTTTGGAATATTCTTGGGGGGATGAGCTTGTTCCTGCGGGTAAACATCAAGCAAACATTTGGCAAGGTGAATTCCCGTGGCAAAACACGGGTGATGATGGCCATGAAGGTACCTCAGCTGTCGATAGTTTTCTGCCGAATGAATATGGTCTCTATGACATGATTGGGAATGTCTGGGAGTGGACTGTCGATTGGTATGCACCGAAACACCCCGAAGAAAAACAAAAGGCTTGCTGTATTCCGAAAAATCCGCGCGGTCCCTTAGAAGACCAAAGCTTTGATCCAAGAATGGCTCATTTGAAAATTCCACGTAAGGTCATGAAAGGTGGCTCTCACCTTTGTGCGCCCAATTATTGTCGTCGCTACCGCCCGGCCGCCAGAATGGCACAGCCAGTGGACACCTCGACATCTCATTTGGGTTTTCGCTGTATCGTCCGAGGAGAACGCAGCTAAGGAGTTTCCATGCACGATCTTTTTGAGCTTGCCACAGAATCCATTGCACTAGGGCTTGAGGCTATCGCCGCAGTTCTTATTGCTGTGGGCGGCCTTGGAGCGATGTATCGCTTGATCCGCGGCAATTTCAAAGAAGCAAGATCGCTGGGTCCACTTCGCGAAGCCTGGCTTTATTTTGCAAGATGGATTTTATTGGGATTGGAATTCACTATGGGTGCTGACATCGTTCGCACCGCGATTGCTCCTACTTGGGATTCTATTGGTCAGCTTGCCAGCATTGCCTTGATTCGCACTTTTTTAAGTTATTTCTTAGAGCGAGATCTTGAGTTAGCTCACAAAACAGAAACCGGAGAAAAAACCCCATGAACCCAGAAGAAACATCCACGGAGCTCTCAAAAAAAAGAACCAAAATGTCAGAACATCGAACCGAGATGTCAGACGAAAGAACCGGATTCTCTGAACTTCGAACCGACCTTTCAGAGAAGCGAACAGAGATGTCGACTGAACGAACGGATCTTTCAGAACATCGTACCGTCCTATCCACAGCGCGCTCACATTTGGCGAATGAGAGAACTCACCTAGCTTATCTACGTACTGGCATTGCCTTGATCAGCTTTGGTGTAACGCTGAATCGTTTCAGTCTATTTCTGATTCAAAGTAATGAGATGTCGCGTTTTGGCGGCAGATCTCTGCTACATGATACAAAAAATGTAGGGATCGGGATGGTGATCTTAGGCTGTGTCATGCTGATTTGGTCCGTGGTTCGTTTTAATAGAACCGCCAGAGAAATAGATACTCTGACTTTTAAGCGCGCAAACCTCTCGGTCATTCTATTTACTGCAGCCATTATTACGGTCGGAGTCTTTAGCACAATCTGGATGATCACAGGATAACCTGAAGGAGTTCTCATATGGAACACACCTACATTGCTGACACCGTCCAAGTGTTTACACTGTTTTTTATTATGCTGGGTCCTTTAAGAATACTCGGCCCCTTTGCGAGAGCGACGAAATCTCTTCCGCAAAGAGAAGTTAATGCGCTTGCCTGGAAGTCGGCGCTAGTAGCACTGATTCTTCTGATCGTCTGTGGACTCATCGGCAAAGGCCTGCTTGAAAAGTGGCTGATACCCGTTCCAATCTTGGAACTTACCAGTGGGTTGATTTTTGCTTTTGTCGCTTTCAAAATGATTTTAGCGCCAAAAACGGAAGACCCTACAACTTCTCAGCCAACCCCTCCGCCAAGACCGGTTGGAGTTGCCACGAATATGCTAGTCTCCCCGTATGGCGCGGCGATTTTGATTGGCCTCTTAGCTCTAAGCCTGGACACAAATCGCACACTGAGCATTTTTATGATGCTGGCCTTAGTAATGTTCGTTGATATGTTGGCAATGATTTACATTCGAAAAATTATGACAGAAATCGGAGCTGTGATTCTGCAAATGCTTGGCGTGGTATTAGGAGTGCTGCAAGCAGCACTCGCCTTGAGTATCATTCATCAAAGTTTATTGCTATTGCGGGCGGCTAACTAATCGTTACTTGCAGACTTAGCAACCCACTCAAACATTTCTTTGCGGCCTTTATAAGAGCATTTTCCACTCGCGCAGTTGCGAGTCGCACACTTACCGCGAAGAACTTCTGGTGCTGCTGTATCACCCTTTTCAATACAAACCTTTTTAAAGCCCTCTTCGTATGCTTTCACACTTGCTGTTGCACGAGCTTTCTTCTTAGAAGCTTTAGCAGGTTTCAAAGTAATCGCCATTTGCGGAGGCTCTGCCGATTCAGCTTCTTTCGGAATTGCCTTTTTAATTGGAGTTGGTTCTGGAGCCGGCGTTGGCAAAGCTGCCAATTTCGCTGTAGGATCTGTGTCTACTTCGGTTGTTGCCGCTTCTGAAAGAGATTGCGATGCCGATGGTGTGGATGCCACTACCGCAGGAGTGGTCGCCTTAGCCATTTTTCCTTTTTTGCCTTTTTCTTTCATCGCCGTCATTTTTTTAGCAGGTGCTGGAGCTGCCGTCCCCCCGTCATCAGAACCAAATTGTCCAGATGTCATGAGATCTGCATACTGTTGTAAGACAGCGAATTCACCACGTGTGTGGCAATCGGTATTAGATCCTTCGCTACAAATCTTTTCGACGCACTTTCCACGTAAGTTTGGAGCCGCTTCGCGATTTTCTTTACCAATACAACGAGTAATGACAGTCTTACCCTCTTCATTGGTACGTTGAGCTTTACAATAAAGCTCTTGATTCTCACCATCGCTAAAACAGCTGGGAACGATTTCGGCGGCTCTTTTAACACTAGTTTGCGCGCAGCCAAACATCGTAAGGCTTAAAAGAATAAGAATTATGTTTTTCAAATGAAGTTGCTCCTGCCTGAGGTCTTCCACTATTGCACAAGAAAGTATTTATCTTGTAAAGACGGGTTTTTAGCGTGGTTTGAAATCGTACATACCAAAGTTGGGATCTCATTCTGAGATGGGATTTAGAAGGTGCATCGCCTTGAATCACTGTTCGATATTCGTCCCAAAATACTCAGATCACGCCTCTGAGTTTTGCTGTTTTACAATTTGAACTAACTACTAGAAGCCCCTAGAGTTTTCTAACATCAACGAAGAGGTCCGCATGAGCCTAAAAACTCCTGTTGTTGCGCAGATACTTTTGATTTTCCTGATTGGCTGCGCAGCCCTTCCCAAAGATGTTCAAAGACCACGCTCCGAAGCGCTACCTCCGGACCCACAAACACGACTGGGCAAAGGCATTGAACCCGCCCTTGCGTATAATCCAGGTCATTCGGCATTTTATCCTTTGGCTTCAGGCCAAGAAGCCTTGATCGCCAGAATTGCCAGCGCCGCCGTCGCAGACCATAGTTTGGATTTGCAATACTATATCTGGCATAACGACATGACTGGAAGAATCCTGATGCACAAAATGCTTCAGGCAGCCGACCGTGGTGTTCGCGTTCGAGCCCTTTTGGACGATCTGAATATTGGTCAGTACCAAAGAGGCTTACGCATTTTAGATTATCATCCCAACATCGAAATTCGCATGGCAAACCCATTTGCGAGCCGTCACTCAAAAATCTTCGATGCCATGAGATTTAAAACTCTGAATCGAAGGATGCACAACAAAGTTTTCATTGCAGACAATCAAACCGCGATCTTCGGCGGACGAAATATCGGCGACGAATATTTTTCTGCTAGCGGAGAAATGAACTTTGGCGATTTCGATCTTTGGGCAATTGGGCCTGTTGTAAAGGATCTTTCCAAAGAATTTGATTCTTACTGGAATAGCGATATCGCCTATCCTATTTCAAGTCTTGTGACAGATTTTAAACCGACACAAAAAGATTTGGATGACCTGCGAAACCAAGCAGAGGCGGCAATAAAAAGTGCAGAAACCAGCGAATATGCCGAAGCGCTGAAAGATACGGCACTAGCTCGGCAATTTACCAAACAACCCTTAAAGCTCTACTGGGGTGATGCTCAAGTGGTGATTGATCCGCCTGAGAAGTTCAAGCAAAAGGACAAAGAAGAAATTAAAAATCTCACTCATCAGCTGCGGCCTCTTATCCAAGAAACTCGCAAAGAAGTGATCCTGGTTTCCCCTTATTTCATTCCAGGTGAAAAGGGCGTCGAATTTTTCTCGGGGCTTGCTAAACGTGGAGTTAAATCCGTGGTTCTAACAAACTCACTCGCTTCGAGTGACGTTGCGACGGTTTTTTCCGGTTACAAGCCTTATCGCAAAGATTTACTTCAAGTCGGCGTCGGTCTCTATGAATTCAAACCGAACTTAGACAACTCAGAGCTGAAAAAGAAAGCAAAGCTGGGCTCGAGTTTTTCAAGTGCGGGCCTTCATGGAAAGATCTTTGTCTTTGATCGCAAGAAAGTCTATGTGGGATCGATGAACTTGGATCCACGTTCCTTTGATCTCAATAGCGAAATGGGCGTCGTTGTTACAAGCCCCGAGCTTGCCCAAGACATTGCGAATACCCTGCTTAAGAGCCTCTCTCAAAACAGCTATGAGGTTTCTTTGGATGAAAACAAAGATCTGCGTTGGAAAACCCTGAACTCGGGTCATGAAGTCATCTACAAAAAAGAACCCGAAACGAGTTGGTGGAAACGCTTTAAAGCAAATATGAGCGGATTTTTCGTACCAGAGTCTTGGCTTTAGTTGGTTTTCTCTTCGAGCTTACGCAGGAACTCTTGAACTTCAAAGATCATGTAGGTCTTTTTCACGCCGCTTGGATCCACCATTTCGACGATGTCTTTCATAGCCCCTTGCAGAGTCTTAACGGCGTCTGAACCTAGAAGACTTGGCATTGGCACCTTCTGAGATTCATCAACCGTGTTGATTGATTCCACATCATCCACCAACAGACCAAACTTGGCTTTTTGACCTTTCACGACTAAAATACGAGAACTCACTCCCTCAGGAGCAGGCTTCATCCCGTAATAAGTGCGCAGATCAACGATCGTAACGATCTCGCCCCGCATTTTCATCATACCCACGACATAGTCTGGATAGCCCGGAGGACGTACTAGCTCCTCGGTAATCTTTGCGATTTCATCGATGCTGCTCAGTCGTGTCGACAAGAGATAATCCAACTTAAAAGACAGATACGCTTTTCGCTCGCTGGCTTTTTTCTGGCTCTCTTTGGCTTGGTCATCTTTTTTACCGTACAAAGTAGAATGTCCATGAGTGATATCAATGACTTCTTTATGGGATAGAATATTAGATTCGTTGAGTAGAATGATGCTTTCCCCTTTTTGACTAGGTAAAAGACCACTCATCATTTCAATTTTTTCCTGCTGAAACATTGGGATTGCCAAGATGTCTTCCTCAAAGAAAGTCACGATGCTGTCCACGCTGTCAACCAAAAATCCAACTTGGATGTCTTGTAGTTTCAAGATCACGACGCGCATTTTGTCAGTTTCAGTTTCGCTATCTTGAATTTTTAAAAACTTCTTAAAGTCTAAAAGCGGAAACAAAGCTCCGCGCAAATTCACCATGCCGATACAATAGTCGACAGCCAAAACGCTCTTTTTGATTTCTGGCACCTTGATAATTTCAGTGATGGCAGAAATTCGCACTGCAAACTCCATATTGCCAGAGCGGAATGTAATGCACTGAGCACGCTTTGATTTCTTTTGTGAAATCTCAAAGAGGTTGTTTTTAGTTTGCGCCAAAATCTGCGGAATATTTTCAATCTTCAGCAAAAGCAAAGGATCGATCACTTCAACGATACGATCACCGTCATTGAGTTTAATAACTCCGCGGATCACCATCTTTTTGCCGCTTGGTGGAGTTTCAAACATTGAAATATCATCTGCGGATACATTGAGAATCTCGGATGTCATATCAAACAGCAAACCAATGCGCACATTCTCGACGCTAATGATGGCGACCTTCTTATTTGCGGGATCCGCTTTGCTTTCCATTCCTAAAAGGACTGCCATATCCACGATGGGAACAACTATTCCCCGCAGATTAAAGAGCCCCGTCAGATACTCGGGCGCCAAAGGAACTTTAGTGACCTTCTCTGGGAAGCTCACCACCTCTTGCAAAGAAGAAATGGAAAGGGCTAGCTCGGACTCTCCCATGCGGAAAGAGGCCAGCATTTGCATTCCAGAGCTTTTTAAGATCCTGCCGGTTGCGACAGCTTCCATTTTTATTCCCTTGCGCCAGTATTCAAGTTACTAAACTACGAACTTCGCCACAGTCTTATTAAGCTCTTCCGCTCCGCTCACCAAAGTGGTGGTAGAGTTTGCGATGCTCTCTGAAGACAGAGTCGATTTTTCGGACTCCATCGTGATGTGCTGAATGGCTGCACTTATACCTTTTGCAGCATGTGATTGCTCTTCAGCAGCGACCGTCACCTCAGAGATAGACTGAGTGGTCTTTTCAATACCGGCCACGATCTTGGCAAAAGCTTCTCCAGCTTTTTTCGAGACCTCGCTACCTTGTTCAACGCGTTTTACAGATTCATTAATAAGTTTCGAAATTTCTTTCGTTGCTTGCGAAGATCTTTCTGCAAGTTTACGAACTTCATCTGCAACTACTGAGAAGCCCAAACCATGCTCACCAGCACGTGCTGCTTCGATCGCCGCATTGAAGGCCAAAAGATTTGTTTGGCTTGCAATTTCGCTGATCACTTTGATGATCTCGCTGATATCTTCAGAAGACTTATTAATAAGTTCCATAGCCTCAGTCGATTTTGTAATCGCCTGACTTCCAAGCTCAGCTTCTTTTTGCGTGACCTTTGCAAGCTCATTCACTTGCATAGTATTTTCAGCAATTGAATTAATAGAAGCGGTGAACTCTTCGATAGAAGCGTTCATTTCCTCTACCGTTGCACCCAACTTCTGAGAACCCATTGCCACAACGTTAGATTGCTCTGAAATAGATTTCGAAGTGTCACCAAAGTTGTTCGCAGAAGTGACAACTTGAGAGATCACCCCGCGCAAATCCCCCATCATCTTTTTAATACCATCTGCCAACTGACCGATGGCATCGCTGCCGGAAACGGTGATTTGTGCTGTTAAGTCCCCTGCCGATGCTTTATTCACGACTTGCAGAAGCTCATCAACCTTTGCTTGATCTTCGACTGCTTTTCTTTTAACAGCCTGTTCAAGCTCTACCTGCTCTGTAATATCAATGGCGAACTTTACAACTTTGTATGGTTTGCCATTCATATCCATAATTGGATTATAAGTCGCTTGAATCCAAATGCGCTTTCCACCTGCACCCACACGCAAGTAGCGGCCGCCATCGAACTCTCCACGATTGAGTTTTTTCCAGAAGGCTTCATAATCACCACCACGAGCATAGTCAGGCTCACAGAACATACGGTGATGTTTGCCTTGAATTTCACTCATTCCGTATCCAACAGTTTTAGTGAAATTATCGTTCGCTGTAATGATCGTTCCATCCATGTTAAATTCAATCACGGCTTGTGCTTTGCCGATGGCGGAAACTTTTCCTTCGAACTCAGCATTTTTCATTTTGGCTGCTGTTACATCCGTTGCAAACTTTACTACTTTAAATGGTTTGCCATCAGCATTAAAGATTGGATTGTAAGAGGCATTGATCCAGATCTCCTTGCCACCTTTGCCAAAACGTTTGAACTCTCCAGCAACAAATTCGCCTTGTGCTAAGCTTTGCCAGAACTTTTTGTATTCAAAACTTTGTACATAGGCTGGATCGCAGAACATCGAGTGATGTTTAGTTGCGATTTCACTTAAGGAATATCCCACCGTGTTTGTGAAGTTTTCGTTGGCACTAATAATAGTGCCATCTAAGTTGAATTCGATCACCGCTTGAGCTCGGCTGATCGCATTGACTTTGCCTTCATACTCAGAGGTCTTTAGCTTTGTTTCTGTAATATCCGTCGCGAATTTGACAACCTTATAGGGCTTGCCTTCGGTATCAAAGATCGGATTGTAAGAGGCATTGATCCAGATCTCTTTGCCCCCTTTACCCAGACGCTTGAATTCGCCCGCTACGAATTCGCCTTTTGCAAGCTTTTGCCAGAACTGTTTATATTCTGCACTCTGAGCGTAGACTGGATCACAAAACATCGAGTGATGATTGTTAACGATTTCGCCCAGTGAGTAGCCTAAGCCTTTTAAAAAGTTTTCGTTCGCATGTAAAATGCTGCCGTCGAGATTGAACTCAATGACTGCTTGAACGCGGTTCAAGGCTTTAATTTCTTCTTTAAGTGATTGAATGTCATCAGATTGAGGTCCCATTGCAGGATCCATTTTGTGCGCAACGCTCATTGTTTAGTTCTCCCTCGCATTAAATATAGCAATCCCTCTTTCTTTCGGAGAAAACCTCGTGTTTGAATAGTGCTTGAGTAAACTTTTTTTAATACTTTTTCAAAAAACGCTCGTATCGAACACTCTTATAAACTTCTGTTTATGTCCTCAGAGACGCACGGATATTGATGTTACGATTTCTTTACGGGTTCTTAACAGAACTGTTCCGAACATTAACTAAACAACTATCATTTAGGTCCACGAATGTACACGATCCCACCAAATTCTCTGTTCCCTCTGCTGTGTCATGGTTTCGGAGCCACACTTGTATTTCCCGACGTCACCAGCGTCCAAAACTCTAAGATGCTCTAACAAGAGACTGCGGTCCCATGCTTTGGCGTCCTATAATGACAGTTTCGTCTCTGCCTGGAGCAAGAAGACAGTCAGGATGAGCCATAGACTGGGAATTGTTTAAAATAGGACTATAATACTAGCCATGGGACGTTCAGCGCTTATCCTTCATTCCTTGGCCTTTATGGCTGTAGTTGCATGTACGGGAAAAGCTCGAGAGATTACTAAAGGAAGTTCTCTCGGTCCTCCTGTTATCGGCGACGATGGCACTCGTAGCGACGGCACGGATTTCGGCCAGATCTACACGGTCACTACTGTGGTGGAAGCCACAGACGACATCCCGGAGTGGACGGATGCAGACCTCCCTTTCACATCAGGGCGCAACGCTTGGAATATCGAAACACAAAACAAGCAGTGGCCTTTTAAGTTCACATATACTTATCCGCCGAATAACTACAAGCTGAACCAAGCTCACGTCGTGATCGTTACTCAACGGGACAACTCCGATACAGAAGCAATCTTCGTGGATGGTGTTATGACTGGACGTCCTCCAGGAGGAAACGTCTCTGCCACAAGCCCCCATGTTACGAACAGACACTATCTTTGTGTGGGCGCCTGTAGTGGTCCGGCTCCAACAACTCCGTCGAACACCTACTTTATGGACTGGGCTTTGACCCACTATAAAGTAGCAACAAAAAACTCGTTTGATTTGAATATCGCCGATCTGCTAACACCGACTACGGTGAAGGTCACCGACGTTGTTAGCGATGGTGTTGTTCGCGTTGTGACTGGTGACGACTCGGCCATTTTTGATAACTACAACTCTTATTGGAATAAGCCTATTCTGATGATGGAAGGCTTTACGATTTCTAAAACCGCACTGACTTGTTCTAATAGTTCTAACTATCGCTTCTTAAATACCTACATACATAATGACGGAAACTCGATTGGCCAAGCCACTTTTTCTGGTGATGTCGTTTCGCCGGTGACTTCGTGGACGAATGCCATGAGTGGGTTTCGCACTGTGGAATTTTATTATGATCCACGCTTGCCACGTGTTCCAGTGGCGAACCTGACTTTATCTAAGGCCGAACTTGCAGTCCAAGTTAAACGAGCAGCTACAGGCTCGTCGGCAATTATCATTAATGGTATTGGTGTTGCCGAAGCAGGCTTCGATGATTCTACCGCCACCAGCGCCGTTGAAAGCTGGGAGCTTAGTTCTACCGCTGTCAGCTATTGGACTTCTTTTGTTACCGGCATTCCTAACAATAATACGTCACAGACACGTACTTTAAATCTAGTTTCACTTTTGGGTGAAGCGAAAGTAAAAGAGCTTCTTGCACAAGGGAAATTAAACGTTGCGATTTCAGGTGGGCTTGCCACAGTCTCTGGAGCTGCTGCCAGTTCAACACGTACTTATGGAGTACAAGTTGCAGGACCAGAACTAGTTCTCGAGGGAGAATACTACACGCAACTCTGTTCTGTTCCGAATGATCCAACGTCCCCACTCAGCGATAGTAGTGGCACTCCTGGATCTTGTGACTTGGATGAGACTTCACCAGTCGCTTCTTCTGTCCAGGTCGTGAATATCACCAACAACTCGGCCACCGTGCAATGGCTAACCAATGAAGGCGCTGACAGTCAAATCGGCTATGGCATTTCAGGGACTGGCACGAACACGACCTTAGATGCAACACTTAGCAATTTCCATAGTGTTACGATCACGGGTCTACAGCCTTACAAATATTATCAGTACGTTGTTAAAACTAAGGACGGTTGTGGTAATCAGACAATCTCATCCACAAGAACCTTCCGCACCTTGAGGTAAGAAAGATGGTACTTTTTAGGATTCTCCTCACAGTCAGCATCTTTGTCGTCAGCAGCACTGTCTTTGCAGCCGGTGCCGCGAAGGCTACAGGGTCTAAGCAATTGCTTTCGGCTTCGGTCATGGCGTTGTCCAGCTCCACCAAGCAAGGTGGTGAAGGCCCTTCTGGCAGCACGGTTCTATCACACTCTGAATATGTCTATGCATGGCCAAATTTTGGTGTCGGAATGTTTTTCCAATACGACATGCAAGGCACCACCGAGAAAGACTCTACTTATGGTCCTAAGGTGGAAACCTATTTGGATCCTTTCTATCTAGAACTAGGTTATGCCATCTCGGCAAAAAGAGCTTATACCGATCGCACCATCGCGGATCAAACCGGCGATGGAATTTACTATGGCTTAGGTGCACGCTTTAGTCTTGGCGCCGGGAAAGGCCCTTCTGGCGGATGGTTCTTCCAGGCTTCCTATAAGTTCAGAACTCTGACGATTAAGAAACAAGACAATATCGCTATCGATGAACCCATTCAGCAAACCGATGGTTATCCTCTCATCGGTCTTGGGCTGCAATTCTAGAGAGGATGCCAGCGATGAAACTGTTTCGGTATTTTATAGCATTGATGACGGTACTAGGATGTGGGCGCGGCCCCTCACCGCTTTTGCGTGTGGGACAAGCACCGATCCTGGATTTTCCGTTGTACGTAAGCTCTGGCGATGGCTCGGGAACGATTTGGTCTTTTGATCAAAATGGCAACAAAACTGTTTTTGTAACGGGCCTGAATGACCCGAAGGGTGTTGCGACAGATAAGTTCAACAACCTCTGGGTGGTTGAAGCCGGAGCTTCCCAACTTATAAAAATTAATCTCACCACGAAAGCATCCCAAGTCGTGCGCACGGGGCTTAGCACTCCTACGGTGGTGGCAGTAGATTCTTTTGGCGAAGCCTATGTCACACAAGAAGGCCTTAATAATATTATTCGTGCCGGTGACGGGAAAGTGATGTCCTCTTACTCTTCACGAGCAACAGCGGTTGCCTTTGGTGTCAATGATTTGATGTTAGTGGGACTCTTTGACGACAGTAAAGTTTATTGGGGTCCTAGCACATCGGCTCCGAATACTACGGTGTCCGAGCCCGTGATGATCGCCACCGATGGAACAGGACGCGTATATGTGGCAGAAGGTGCTGCTTCGAATGCCAAAGTCTATCGCTTTCACCAAAAAAGCCCCGAGGGTCGCAAAACCGTGGCTGATGGCTTGAACGGAGCAACGGGCATTGCGGTGGATGCCGTTGGCAATATCTACATTGCAGAACCCGGTGCTTCTCGTATCGTGCTTGCGACTTATGATCAGCAGCTTTATAGCTGGGGTAATATCACAGCACCTCAGTACATGGCCTTTACTCAATACTAAAGCTCTCGCAAAACATTTTGAGCGGCGTTGAATCCACACATCCCGTGCACGCCAGGTCCCGGCGGCGTCGACGATGAACAAATAAAAAAACCCGGAATAGAAAGATGATATGGATTCATGCTGCGTGACGGGCCAAAAAGCAGTTGCTTAAGGCTAAAAGCTCCGCCCATGATATCCCCGCCTACTAGATTCGGGTTTCTTTTTTGTAGATCTTGTGGCCCCAGAATGTGCCTTGCTAGAATATTTTTTTTAAACCCCGGCGCAAACCTTTCGATTTGTGCTTCGATGATCTCTGTACAATTCACCGTTGTGTCGTGCGGGACATGACAATAGGCCCAAGCCGTATGCTGTCCTTGCGGCGCGCGTGTTAGATCAAAAAGACTTGGTTGAGTTAAAAGCACAAAAGGTCTTTGTGATAACTTTCCTTTTATGGGTGCACTTTCTGAAAGAAGGATTTCGTCAAAGTCACCGCAAACGTGAACCGTCGCTGCCTTCAGACACTCTTTGGCACTCCAAGGGATCGGTGCAGACAATGCCCAGTCGATTTTAAACACTGCAGGCCCATAACTAAAACTGTTCCAGCGATAGCTTTCGACGTGCGATACCGAGTCCGCAAAAATTGAAAGAATCTGACGTGGAGTTAGATCCAAAAATACCCAGTGGCTTGAGGGTAGATCTCTCATAGAGCGAATCTCTCGGTGTGTTTGCAGATCTCCGCCCAAGGAACGAAAATAGGCAAGAAGAGCATCCGTCAATTTTTGCGCGCCCCCTCTTGGAAAAGGCCACCCTTTTGCGTGAGCTGCCAGATTCAACATCAGCCCTATCGCGGCAGTCCCCGTTTTGTCTAAAGGTGTATTGACGTGAGCTGCCATTCCGGCAAACAACGCCCGAGCCCGTGGTCCATGATAGTGCATTCTTGCAAAAATCTCGGCAGACCGGATAGCTTTTAAGCCAAAGCTTGCAAGTGTCATGGGATGTTTGGGCCAATGAAATAAGGGACCCATGGTCTCGGAAAAAATCTCTTCCCAGTGTTGGGACATAGGCTGCATGAGGTCGTAATAGGCCTCGCCATCAATATCTAGATTTTTTGCCGTGGCTTCCACAGACGTATGTAAAAGGATGGCTTCGTTGTTTTCCAGAGGGTGAGCTAAGACGGCCTGAGAATGCACCCACTCTAATCCGAACTGTTCAAGTGGCAATGATTTGAAAAAGGGCGATGCCACAGCCATCGGATGAACTGCGGAACATACGTCATGTATAAAGCCAGGTATTGTTAGTGGTTCGCTGCGAGCGCCTCCACCAGGAGTCCTCGCAGCTTCCAAAACTAAAACAGAGACTCCGGCTTTCGCCAGAGTGATCGCCGCCGCAAGACCATTTGGTCCCGAGCCTACTACAATAGCTTCATATTTTTTCATGTGATGATCCTGCAAATAAGCTAACAAGTCTCTTTGCAGGTCAGAAGATGTTTTTCGTCACTCTTTATGGCTGAAGACGCTGAAAGGATTCAGCACCTGTGGACTGAGTCATGATCGTCGGCTTGATCAAACGTGATTGATAGATCTTGTAATTACGATTGACCAAACGAACATATTCACGAGTCTCGCTGTATGGAATCATCTCGACAAAAAGATTGATATTTTCAGTGGGATAACGTTTTTGCCACTGGCGAACATTTTCAGGTCCTGCGTTGTATGCAGCAAGTGCCAGCTCTACAGATCCGAACTGTTCAATCAAGCGTCCCAGGAACTGAGATCCCGCGCGGATATTGTCTTCTGGAGTAAAAAGCTGTGTACGTTGTCTCATACCGAAAATACGTGCGGTTGGATAAATCAATTGCATCAAACCACCCGCTTTAGCACGACTACGAGCCGAAGGATTAAAAGCGCTTTCTTGACGGATCAAAGCTTTGACCAAAACGGGGTCGGCGCTCTTCGTATTGCCAACGATTTCATCCCAATAACGTGTCGGGAACAAAAGTTCTGTCACAGACGGTGAAACCATATCTGGATGATCGGCAATATAACGATGAAGTATTTGGAAGACCGGCAAATCGGCACCCGCATTACTCATCAAAACCAACATGGATGTTTGGAAGGCTACCGGCAATGCACGGAATTTTTCATAATCCAAACGACCCGCGATATATTGAATTGTATTTGAAAGGCCTTGTTCTGTGAGCTCGATAAAAGAAACTAACAGACGATCCCATTCTTCTTGGCCGCTGGTCGCTGACAAAAACCATCCAGTTTGTTCTTTGGATTTATTTTTGTCTTCCAAAAGAATGCCATATCCACTCCAAGGATTGCGAGTGACCACGTCTTTGTTTTCAGAACAAAGACTGCGGATATATGCCAAGCGATCGCTTACGCCTTTTTCTAGGCTTGCGGGAAACTTATTGAGGTACTCCATCGCTTTCGGACATTCATTTTTTTGAATCGAGAAGATCGCTAAACGGAAGAAACTCTCTTGGCGTGGGAAAGCTTCGCAGGTCAGAACTTTTTCATGCAAAGATTGTGAAGCGGCTCGTGCATCTTCCGCAGGAAAATCAATTTCCAATGAAAAACCCAAAGTTTGAGTTTCAATTACTTTCTCACAAGTAAAATCAGCAACCAACTCCTGAGCGCGGTGGACTTTTTTGCCCGTATTCCACGCGCGATACTGACGCAAGTAACGCTGCTGAGTTTTTTTGTCCTCAGACAATGGCGCAGGCCTGCTGGCTCTGAGACTTTGTGGGATTTGTGCAAAAGGCTCAGCTGAGTTTAACTCTGGATAAGCTTGCGCCGTTGTTTTTGCTTTTAGGTACGCCACAGTTGGGCTTGTACCCTGCTGTAAAGCGTGTTCAAGAGTCCACGCGTCTGAAGGCACCGAAGCAGGACGGCGCGGAGCTGAAGAGCAGGCAGCAACAAATAGAAATGAAATAGTCAAAAAGTAGCGCATAAAACCTTATCGGAATTTTTAAAAAAAATTCGGACCAGTTTGCTCAATTTTTTTGTTCACTTCGTGCTCCAAAATTGGATCAGAGGCTTTAGACCAGGTGAATTCCTAGACTCCCGATCCCTAACGAGATACCATTGATTTATATTCTATATAAAGCTGAAGGAGCTTCTCATGACGAGATCATTTCGTTTTCAACCTGAGCCACTAGACCATGCATTGGTAGACTTCAACTTTGGGGAAAAAGAGTTCCAGCCCAGCGCCGTGGCTTTAATAATGAACGAATCTTATACGGGCTGCTCTTTAGTTATTAAAACAACGATCCCTTTAAAAGTGGGATCTCAAATCAAAACAGAAGTCGGTCGCCTCGGGGTGCTACCTGCCAAAATCGTTTGGGCCAAAGAACTTGCGCCCTCAGTGGTGCAAGTTGGGATTCAGTTCCTGGACTAAGTCTGGCTTTTCTCCTTCGAAAAACGCCAGCACCTGATCTTTTTTAGAAAGTGTGTCCTCGTAACCGAGCTCCAACAGCGAGCGGATGTATTTTGGTTCAAAAGACAAATAAGTTAGCAAATCAGCGCCACGATTTTTCTTTAGACCAATACCTTTTAGTAGAAAACGCAATGTCGCTGGCAATCGTGAAAGTTCACATGCAGGGAATTCATTCACTTCTTGAGTAGGTTTTAGAGTCAGAAGCGGAATATGTCGCAGGCGTTCTTGGCCCTGTCGCTGCAACTCTGCTTCACTCATCAATGCCAATGTGCGATTCACTCTTTCCATACGCGCGATATCTGCATCCAAAGAGTCAAAAAAGAGGCCGTTCAGAATAGTTCCGGCAATTTCACCCACCGTAATGGTTTCATTGTTTTTGGTGTTTCCATGCGAAACAGAGCTTGGGCCACGAATGCCAATGACCATCATTCTTTCAGCTCCTAACCGAACAGCTGCACTTAAAGGCGCATTTAGTCGGATCATTCCATCGCCATAATATGAATCCCCTAGTTGGATCGGTTGAAAGAACATCGGAATCGCCGCCGATGCCATTACGTGCTCGGCGGTCAGTGGTGTACGGACACTGATTCGGTTTAGCTTCTCCCAGCCGATGATTGATTCATGCCCTGAGAAAAAGGTCGTCGAATGCCCAGTGGTGTAATTTGCGGCTGTGATGGAAACCGCATGTAAGTCGCCACTTCGTAGATGCGCATTCAAGGTGTTAAAATCAATGCGACTTTGAATAAAGTCGTTTAACGGTGTTGTATCCAACAAATAAGTAATTTGGCGATTGTTGTTCATACCACCTTTGACTCGATCCCAAAGCCATTTCGCGGCGATAGTAACAACACTAGGAACGTCTGTGCTGAAAACCCGGTCCATGGTTATACCGGACCACTCTTGCCACATCTCTTGAGTGACTTTGTCGAAGTTGGTGCTGCGACTTGCAAGCCACGTCCCATTGATGGCGCCGGCGGAATAACCTGAAACAATATGAAAGGGATTTTTCTCGTATTTGGTAATTGTCGAAATCGCACGCAAAACGCCGACTTGATAGGCCGCGCGCGCTCCCCCACCAGTTAGAACTAAAGCATTTCGTTGTGATCTAGGTGATGCCATGATTCTAAAATACAGGACAAGCCGCGAACTTTAGTTACATACTTGTATGATTTTCTTCAATTGCAGTATTTGCCCCAAGTATTGGCAGTACGATCCCCGACACCAATGTGTAGGGAGGCACTTCCATAGTACCCAATCGCGCGAAGTCTTTTTTGTGCACGCATTTTACAGAGTTCACGAAATGCTCGGTTGGCATCGTCTCTCGAGCAAAAACGAACATCAATCGCTGTTGCATAAGGATGGCGTCCGGCAGCTCCACCGACATTTTTATTATAGGGCTCGGGTCTCCACCAATTGTAGATTTGGCAAACTTTGAGTCCTTTTGCCGACAAGTCTTGAAGAATTTTGACCCCGGCAATCGGATATTTCCACGTAGACTCATCTGGATGAATCAATTGATGAACTTGGCTTGAGCCATAAGTACAGCGAAAGGTCGAAGAGCTGTTTTTATTTGGTTGAATCAGTTGGTTGCACCAGAAAGAGCCGTTGGTTTCTTTCATACAGCGATCTAGAAACTCTTCTTTTTTGTCATTCCCGATATTCACTTGCTTGAGTTGTTTAAGGCTTGCCTTGATGCAACCCCAGACGTCGAATTCTTCGGTCTCGACGACTTCACTATGATGTTCATGATCTGTATGTACGTCAGCGAGGGCTTCGAAACTTTGTAGACCCAAAAGAATCGCAAAGATAAATTTCACCTGACCTCCGAGAAAAAAGTAATTCGGAGATTTCAGGCTATCTTTGAGATTCTTTGTTTAACCAGTCCGTGACTGAAAATCTGGCATTAGGTACCAGTGAATAAATACGAGACAGTTTTGCAATTACAGTACTTTAATCGCAAACTCGACACTGACTTTTTTACTATTAAAAATTCCTTCCAATGAAGTTAGCACCCCATCTTTAAGACGAAGAACCCCAGACTTTTTCAGAATTGCACCTTGAGTTTGATCTTCAGCCATAAAAAACAAAGACGTAGCAAACGAAGAAAGCTTACTGCCATCATTTTCAAAGCGATAAGAAAAAGCCATCAAACTAAGCTGCAGCCCATAACGACTAGCGAGCAGAACGGGACCTGGGTATTTGCGAAAAACAGCAGGTTTAAATCCCTCATACAAATTAAAAAGCGATTCACTCTGATGTTCAGAATAAGTTAAAGACTCGCAATCCTGCTCAACACACCAAGTAGAAACAACTTGAATACGAGGATAAATTTGCGGAGGTACCCCAAAGACAGGCCCAACCAAGGATCTTACAAAAGTCTGACACCCACCCTGCCCAAAACAAGCAACCAGAGTATCGCCATTGACCTGATAAGATAATTTGCGAGTACTTTGATCTTCAGGATCAAAAATATCAGCAGACTTCTGATCACTCCCAGTAATAACAAATTTCTTTTTGTCATAATGAGCACCCAAAGTAATGATTTGATCCAAATGAGTCTCAGAAAAAACGAGCCAAGATTTGTAATAAGCTCCATACGCGCCATCATCAGGCACAATATTCTCAGCAAACCAAAACCCAGTCGGAACGGCAGCGAATGAAATTGATCCGAATAAAATTGCGAAAACAAAAAGTAGACTCTTCATAACTCCCCCATACCAGGGGACCACAAGAAAAAGACCTTGTCACGATGTGAAACTGATCGCGTAACTAGCGCCCGCGCTTAATAAAAGCCTCTTACACGCAAAATAAAAAAACGAAGACCTACGAAAGCGAAGACAATTTGCCTCGGAGGTAGGGTGAAAAACTTTGGGCTCTTCCCGAAAGGGGGCTCAAGCGGCGCCCGGATGGCGCGAACCACGCCGAAGGCGTGGCGCTTGCGTGAGGGCCGGACGCCCGTCCCCCGTTTGGGAAGAGATCAAAGTTTTTCACCCTACCTCCGGGGCAAATCCCCGTCCGAAGCCCTCCCCGGACGAAGAGCAAAAAAAAGCCTCTCGCGGGGAAGCAAGAGGCTTAACATTTTCATTACTAATGAGAGATCAAACTAGTTGCTAGTAGGAACAACTGGTGGAGCTGGGTGGTGGCTGTGTCTTTCCAAGAACTTGCAGTACCAGCCAACGTAACGAGCATCTAAGCCCGAGCCTGCAGAAATTGTTGATCCAGAATCAACAACTTCGTCCACTTTGCGCTGAACGCTAAAGTCACGAGAGTCGCCGCGACCCGCACGTCTTTCCATCGCAAAGTATACCCACTTCATATTTTTTGGCGCACCGTCATTTTCATACACGCAGTGATATTCACCTTGTGAGTAGACGATTGTGCCGTAGTGGCTTTCAAGAGCGTTAGCAGCAGTTGCTGCGAATGTAGTCGCAATAATAGCGATAAGGGTTTTCATAGTTCCTCCGTTATGAATGTTTGGAGGCAACCTAGTGGAAAACTATGGCATTCGTCAAATGACGGTTCCTTCCAATGACGGTGTAGAAACCGTCACTGGAAGTCTTATTAGATTGGATTATTGGCAGTTAGAAGAAGGAACTTTGACCACATCATCGATGCTTAAAACTTGGTTTGAGTTCGCAGTGATGAAGGAGCCTTCACCAATGCTGCTGATGTTCTTCAAATATTGAGTTTGAGAAACATCCAAGTTCTTTGAGTAGTAATAAACGCTGTTCAAGCTAATTTGGCTTGGAGCCAAGTTCTTGATCGAAGAAGCATCTGGAATCACATCATTAGGGCTGCGATAGTCCGTTGCTTGACCGTCTGAAATCATTATCATTACATACGAAGCTTTTTGAGCTGCGTTTGCTGAAAGATCCGCAGAGATCATGCTCTTTGCAAGATTCAAAGCTGCTTTATAAGGAGTGCTGCCAGTGTCTGATGTTGCCATAAAGCTGTTGTAACCGCTTTGAACTGTTGCTGCATCGTTAGAGAAGCCTGCAGAACCACCAATTTTGATGTGTGCCTTTGATGAAGAGCCTTGGAATGTTGTCAGTCCATAATAGAAGTTAGATTTACCGCTATAGCGATTCAAGAAAGCGCTGATAGAAGCAGATCTCCATGCCTTATTAGGATCGCTGGCAACAGAGCCACCTTCACCTTCGTTCGATCCAGATGTATCCACAACGAAGAGAACCTTGATGATCTTATTAGAATCAACCATGGTTGGGCGACAAGCATTTGGATCATCGCCGCCTGTTGTTCCGTTCAATATAGCTTCGGAATCCACTTGCGAGGTGAATTTAGCATTAGAACAGTTTTGGAATGCGAGAACCAACGTGAGTAGAGCAAACCCTAAGTACATTTTGGTAGAGTTCATCTTCATAGGTCCCCCCTGGACTTATTAAATGTACATGCAAAAAGCGTGTACGCCTTATTTGGACCTGAGTAGATTTGGGGTTTCAAAATCGTTCATACTTTTTTTGGGCGAATAACTTTTAGTCGACACTTCTCACTCTGAGACGGACGCAATCTCTCGCTGAGATCTCGCATGCGGAATCGCTGGGCCGAAAAAGAAAGAACCCGGTGGGAGGGGCCTACCGGGTTCTTTTGGAACACTTATATATTTTAGCGGGACATAGTATCTGGGCTCTTATCCCCCTTGGTGATGCATTACCTTCACTGCAAGCGCGGGGCCGAGTGCTCACACTCAGAGAAATTCAGGACTTAGCTCGAGGCGAGTTTGCGTTGTGTTCATAAACTACACACCCAAAACAGCCGATAATCCTTGCAAGTCCACGGGATCTTTCGCAAATGCAAAGCACCTTTCAGAGCTCGACACCTGTCTAAAGTTTTGATCACTCATTTTGAGGCCCCTCAAATCAAATTTAAAAAAGGAATTGTTGTAAGCTCTTGTTTCAACAATCGATTCTCACTCTGGAACGATCACACCCTAAAAAATTGAGGTTTCAATTTTGGAACCTTTGTCCGATACTAAATATGTGGGAAGTAAGCCAAACATTTATCAATATCACGAGTACAGAACTTTCTTAAAAGATTGGATCTCCTATCTTCAGAAAGATCAGCCTGAGTTTTCTATCAGAAAACTTTCGCAGAAGTGTGACTTTGCTGTTGGCTATCTTCCTATGGTTCTGAATGGCAAACGCAATCTCTCAGAGACTTCTTTCGACACGTTGAAGAAGCATCTAAAGATGAAAACGGATGAGATCTCATATTTAAAGTATATGATCACGATGAACGATACCGATTCTCGTGAGAAGCGTCTTGAAGTTTTGAAGAAGATGCAGAAGTTCCAAAAATACAGCGATGAAAACGCGAAGGAACTTGAAGCTTATAAGTACCTCACGAAATGGCAATATGTTGCTCTTCGCGAGATGGCGCAACTTGATGAGTTTAAAAACGACAAAGAGTGGATCCAAGAACGCATGACCTTTGCCGTGACTCCGAAAGAAATCAGCGAAGGACTTGAGTTCTTAATGCGAGGCCAATTCATTGAAGACAATGGCAAAGGCAAACTCAAAGTTAAAGACAAGATTTTGGATTGTTTTGAAGGGGTTTACCGCCTGTCGCTTGGCGAATTCTACAAACAGATTTTCCAATTGGCGATTGAGTCTATTGAAACTGTGCCCCGCAATGAACGACTTCTATTAGGCCACACACTCGCTGTTTCTAATGAGGCTTTTGAACAAATTAGTAAGGTTCTCACTGAAGCTCTGGAAAAAGTACGTGAGATAGAGAAAAAGGACACCAAGAAAGACCGCGTGTACCAAGTTTCTTTCACTGCATTTCCAATGACGAAGAAGGGATCAAAATGAGCCGCGCTATCATGGCCCTAATCATTCTATCACTCTTAGGCTGCTCACCTGGCGGAGAAGGCACTTCAACCGGCAATCCTTTGGTAGATGTGCGAATCGATTCCTACAACTCGACAGCGGTTGCGCAAAAAACAGAGTTCCAAACTATGGCTTTGATGAGCTCTTTGAAATTCTGTTTCAAGCGTGTTCGTTTTAAACTGGATGGCGAGACCACAAACCCAGACCCTACTCAAGACAGTGACAATGTTGATTTCTATCTTGGCGAAGTGAACATTTCTAGCTTAGGAACAACACTGAAGAGCATTTCAATTCCGCATGGGACTTACAAACGTGTAGAGTTTGATCTTGAGGACGATTGTTCTTCTGGGAAGAGCATCCAACTAACCAACTCCCAAGGCAACTTTAGCACGGATGACCGCATTACTATCACTTTTGAAGGCACTTTCGTGCATGATGGCACCGGTGATATCTTAAACCTGGCGATCCAAGACGTGGTGAGTGCTCTAAATACAGTCAATGATTCGTCACAAATCAAAACCAAAGCCGAGAGTGTTAACGGCGACTTCTAATTTTGCCCTGCAAAACAGGTCCTTTTACATTTACAAAGTAAAGCTGTAAGGGCTCGAACATATTCAGTTTTCACGGTCAAATCGAATAGAACCGGGCATGATGCGCCTCGTAGGCCGTCTAACCAAATATTTCTTTTTTTGTAAAAGAGAATAGTCTGTAGGTACCACGAATTCTGACAAAATAGAAAGGACGATGGTATGAAAAAGTTCACCCTGATTATGGCTCTTATGGTACTTGCTGCTTGCTCGTCAAAACACAAGGCTAAAGAAATCGATACAAACGTGAAGGACGCTGAAGCAATCACACCTAACAGCGTGATCGGTGTTAAAGACGGAGAAATGATTTACCAAAAGAAAGTCATGATGAATGAACAACTCCGTAATTTGGAGCTCGAAGTTTACAACCTAGAAGCTAAAGTTTATGGCGGTCCTCGTTATTTGGACAACCGCGGTCTGTACGGCGTATTACAAGATTGCCGCTTGCAAATGAGCGAACCTAAAAATGGCGGCGATGGCAAACTTCTTTGGACTGAAAAACGTGAATATGTAACTCAAGAGTCTGACTACACAAACATTGGTACCGATAAAAAGAAAATCATCGGTGTCTCTGAAGAATACCTTAAAGACCGCATCGATAGATTCGTTAATTACAAAGCCGTTCTTCAAGGTCGTCAGGAAGAGTACGAAACAAAAGTAAAAGTTTGTGAACTCGAATTCGACCGCCAAAAGAAAAAAGCTAGCAATAACTAGATATTTTTCGACTCAATGACTGTTATACCCGGGGAAGCTATCTTCCCCGCTTGTAACATGTGTACGGCCAGACCATCCACATCCGTGGCCATAGTCTTCTGGATATTCTCTGATAAAACCGGTGAAACTAGTTTGAGCACAGCTCCGACCATCTGTTCGCCACGACGGACTTCTTGACGATGTCCCAATAAAAATCCTGGTCTAAAAATACTAAGGCTGTTCAGCTTTAAAGCGCGTAGAGCATCTTCAGTCTCGCCTTTGACTTGATTATAGAAAATAGCCGAATCTTTCTTGGCACCCGCCGCCGAGATCAAAACAAAACTTTTTGCGTTGTTTGCTTTGGCGATTTTGCCGAAATCAACGACGGCTTGATAGTCGACTTTGCGAAAGTTTTCCTGACTGCCGGCCGTTTTAATCGTGGTCCCCAAGCAACAGAAATACAAATCTCCTTGGAGTTCTTTTTGATGACTTGGCAGATCTGCAAAGTCTGCGACTAAAACCTCTTTCAGCTTTGGATCTTGGACTCCCAAAGATCTTCGTGACACCGAAACTACCTGAGTGACCCCCGACTCTTGAAAAAGTTTTTGCAACAAACTCTTCCCAACCAATCCCGAGGCTCCAGTAATCACGGCAATCATTTTTTACTCCAAGAAAAGGGCTTGCAGTTTCGTTCGGCGCTCAGCTGTGAAAGAAAATTCAGCTTCCAGATAACTTTCGAAACTTCCATAGCGATTTATAATTTCATCAAAAGCTGCATGCAAGAAGCTCTCGCTGGCTGACATCATGTGATGCAGCTTTTCAAGAGCATGGGCTGACAACAGTGGTTCCACTTTTGTCAAAAGCTTCGCGCGGAAAGGCTGTAGTCCTTCTTCCGTACGCAGGTAGTCTTCAATAATGGTTTTTTGACTTACATTCAATGCCATCAGAAAAATCGCAGATCCCACACCTGTGCGATCTTTACCGACTGCGCAGTGATGAAGAAGGCCGCCCTCGTGCAGATTTTCAGCTTTATGCAGGAGACGCTGATAGGCTGTGTTTTGAAAAGGCAGTTTCTTATAAAGACTCTGCATAAAATCCATAGGCATAGAGCTTAAATGATGGTCCGAGAAAAAATCTTTCGGATCCGCAGTGGTCACATGTGTGGGTGGATTTGCAGGACAACATTCATAGTGAGCACCAGTCCAAACTATATCGCGGTCGCCGTCTGCTTCATGCTGATCACGATAATCCAAAATATGGGTGATGCCCATCGCTTGCAGAGTTTGACAGTCTTCAGGAGTCAAACGCGACAAAGAGCCCGAACGAAAAAAACGGCGATGTTTCAAACGACGTCCATCCTGAGTAGGAAGTCCGCCTAGATCACGAAAATTAATTCCACCTTGTATTTTCATTCTATGGCCTTTCTTGTCCTGCAAATAAACGAAACCACGGCATCCGATGGTGTTTGGCACCCCCTATTTTGCCGTGGAATACTGTTCGCTTACAATAAGAAAGACCGCAGCATTTCTAGAAACTTTTTAGCCAATTCAAAGCATTCTCTATTTCAGGGTGCTTTGAATTTGTTGGGCTTTCGAAAGATGCTCTTGAACATGAGTCTTCGTAGTTTCTAGATAAGCCTTCAACTCTGCACTTTGTGCCGCCGGAATATATTTATCATTCAGATCTTTCAGCAGTTGTTCATGCATACTGATTTGTTGCTGAATGTAAGCCTTATCAAATTCAGCCCCTTTGAGTTTTTTGAGAGTGTCCTCTTGGGTGTCTATATCTTTTTTAAGGCTATCGGCAGTCGCATTGTCGGCAGCTTTCACATTTGCTTTCTTAGCGACGTTTTTTACTTCTTTTTCACTTTTCTTATGTTGATCTACCATCATCTTTGCAAAATCTTTCACATCTTTATTTTCAGCTCTAGATTTTGCAGCCTTGCCGAGATCTGCTTCACCTTCATTGGCGACTTTCATAATCTCTACAATATGAGCATCTGTCAGCGTCGGCGTTTGTGGAGCTTGGGCATTAGCTGTAGCGCCAAAAGAAAGCGCTGCCAGGCATAGGATGAGCATTTTTGGCTTCATCATAAATCCTCCTTGTCCTTACTACTTAAGGAAAAATAGTTTCGTTGTGTTTGATCCTGAGGAGATTCCAAACATCCCGAACCCCGGGATAGTCACAAATCAAGTCTTCAACCATGAATTTCATTTTGGCCTCTGGAACAGAGCCAATTAAAATGACCTCACCGTCTCGGACTTCGATCTGGATATTGCTGCAATCGACCTCGCCATGAAGACGCAACATCTCTGACACTTCATCATCGATTTTTAAATCCCGTGAATTTAAATACTTCCCCATAGACCTCTCCCGTTTTGCATTGAGTTTACTTGCAGAGACTGGAGCCCTTACGACGAATTCATGACGTTTTTACGATTCAGACATCATACAAAAAATACATATTTAAATACACTTTCATTCTTTAAGAGAATGATTTAAAAGATCTCCATAACAACAAAAAAGGATGGAGATCTTTTATGAAAAAAACCCTCATTATACTCGTAGTAAGCTTGAGTTCATTGTCCGCACAAGCGGCCTTTCTTACTTGCTTTGGAACTAACGAAGCTAAGAACGAAATCGTTTTAACAATTGAAAATGCTTTCCAAACAACCCGCCAAGAATTTAAATCAGTGGACATCTATGCTCAGGTGTATCCATTTGCAGGCGCCGAAGTTTACTTGATTCCTCAAGAAGTACCAGGCTGCCAAGGCGCGCTTTTGGCTGGTAGCAAGGGCCAGGTTCTTCAACCTACCTACAGTGGCGACCTTTATATCGAATGTGATGGTGACGGCGATGCTGGCTATATGACATTGAAGAAAAAGAAAAACGGTCAGTATGCAGCGGTCTTCCACGGTCCGAATGGCAAACCTGCACTTAATCTGAATGACGAAGAAGAAGTAAAAATGGTTTGTGTTGCTAAATAAGTGACATAGGCCTGTTAACTGTCATCTTGACCCAATTTCGGGCTTCCTCTCTATAATTTCGAGATTCAATTTCGAATCCACATAGAAAGGAAGTCTCATGGGCATCATGAGTTTTTTTAAAGACGCCGGCGAAAAGCTTTTTGGCTCGAAAGAAGCCAACCCTGATTCCATCAAAAAGTATATTCAATCCCAAGGCATCTCTACGGAGGGGCTTACGATTGACTTCGATAAAGCCTCGGACACCGTCAAAGTCTCGGGCAAAGTTCCCGACCAAGCGACCAAAGAAAAGATCCTTCTCTGCTGTGGCAATGTCCAAGGGGTCGCAAAAGTGGATGATAATATTACAGTCGCACAGGCGGCCCCTGCCTCTCAGTACTACACGGTCCAAAGCGGTGATACGCTCTCTAAAATTGCGGCCCGGTTCTACGGAGACGCCATGAAATACCCTGCAATTTTTGAAGCGAATCGCCCGATGCTCTCACACCCTGATAAAATTTATCCGGGGCAAAACCTGCGCATTCCTCCTCCGGAAGCACGCACTGAGACCGTGGCAGAACATCATCCTTAAAGGGCTTCCATAGTTTTACACCACTCGCTGTTTTGTGGGCGCGATCTGGCCCCAAAAATGGGGGTGGTGTCATTTCATCTTCCCCTTTTTTCCAGAGGGATATTTTCAATTGGCTTTTCTAGCAGTAACAAATATTGCTAGCCCCATGAAAAAAATCTTAATGACTCTCACTCTTGTATTTTTAAGCGCTTGTGCGAATGACTCTAATGAAACTACGGACCATGCCATGGTTCCGCAGCCAACTCCGACTCAGCCACAAGGATATCCTCAACAGCCTCAGCCATATCCGCAACCGTATCCTCAACCTGCTCCTCAGCCACAATATCCGTATTACTACAATCTTCCTGGCAATAACTGCAATACGGGCATGCAACGCTACCAAACCCGCGCTCAATACTGCGCAGGTCTTCGCAATGATTATTTAAATAATCACTGCGCGCTTCCTACTCGCTATCAATATTTCCGTGAATATTGCCACGGTAGTCGCTGGCAAAGATAAGTTACTCTTCGTCTGAAGAGTCAAACTTCAAAGAATCCCACAAAGAGGCCTCTTCAACTTTAGGAACTGCCGGAGAGGCCCGGTACAGAATCCTGCGCTGACGACCCAAAACATACGATGAAGGGCGATCAATACGCAGGCGATAGGGGTTCGGCAACACGGCCGCCATCATCGCAGCCTGGGATGGATTCAAGTTCTTAGCAGAGCGGCGGAAGTACTTCTGAGACGCAGCCTCGACCCCATAAACCCCCGGCCCAAATTCAATCACGTTCAAATAAACTTCCATGATTCTATCTTTGGACCAAACAAGCTCGATGAGGACTGTGAAGTAGGCCTCAAAACCTTTACGGACCCAATCGCGATTCGGCCACAAGAAAACATTCTTCGCCGTTTGCTGACTGATGGTGCTAGCACCTTTTTTACGTTTATGAGTCTTATTGTACTGAATGGCTTTTTCGATCGCTTCAAAATCAAAGCCGCTGTGTTCGTAGAAGCGATAGTCCTCGGCCTTTAATACGGCCCGCTTCATATTCGGCGAGATCTCTTCTAACGGCACCCAGGTTTTATGAACACCCACGAGCTGCGGTCCCCACAAAGAACTCACCGAGCGAATCACCATCAAAGGCGTCACAAAGACTGGCATAAAGCTGTACAACAGCACTATGCCAAGGCTGCTCATGAAGCAGAGAAGAAGTGTGCGGAGAATGAGGTGTTTCCAAGGGCGCTTCATAGAATCCTTACAAGAGCACGCAGGTTTATCAGGGAACGCCCGTCCCGCCAATCAGAAATATCTGGCGAGGGTATTTTCTTCTGGTTTCAAGGGGATAAGCCCCCTGACTAACACATAAAGAATCCTAAAATCCTTGTAATTTTCGTTCTGAATTTTCCTAGAAACGTCTATTTGTTTGTCGTTTTTATTATTACTTAAGTTTAGGCCCTAGACCTCCGAAAAATACCTAGACCACGGGGGAGAAGTTAATCATGAAATCAATATTTCGCCTTATGAGCGCATGGCTTTTGACAATGACGCTAATGCTGACCGGAGAAATGGCCTTTGCAGCTAAAAAGAAAACGGCCAAGAAAAAAGCCAAGCAAGATCTCAGTATGCAGCTCAAAAAGAAAAAGAAACATTCTGCTGCTGCTTCCAAGAAGTCCAAAAAAGCTAAAAAGTCTGCGGGTTATGCCAAAGCATCTGGCTATATGAAGAAAAAGCAAAAGCGCGAAACAGCCAGTGCTAAAAAGCACGGCAAAAAAAACAAGACAGCCAAAGCAAAATCAGGCAAAGCAAAAAAGAAATTTAAGTATTACAGTTCGTAGAATCAACACACAGTCTTCCTGAATCTCGAACCTCCTCGAAGGATAATGGGGCCTCCCAATTCATCGAGGAGATTTGTGTATGAAAAAGCCATTGGTTTTTGCTTTCTTATTTTCTCTTCCCCACTTTGTTCACGCTCTGCCCGCCACGGGCCTTGTTTGCAGCTCTTATGACGGCGATTTTAAATTAGAAGCTGTCATTAACCACTACACCGGGGACCTATACGCCAATACTCTAAAAATCTACGAGAAAGGCACTCAGAGAGTTCCGGAGGTTAAGCAATACCGCAACTATAGCGACGACATTTTCATTATTGCAAGCCTCGGGCGTGAAGGTACATCGGATGATGTTGGTTATGTGATCTCTCTTGAACGGGCCTACAGAGACCCGACAGAGGCTTCGGGAAATGCCGAAAAGTACACCACCACCATGACCGGAGATCGCGAAACCGACAGCAATACATACATGAGTGTGGACTGTAAAATCGGCACCCCTTAATTTCGTAAAAACTTCTTACCTGTGACACACTCACTATGGATTCTTCTTGTTAAGATAATGGAGTCTTGAACAAGGAGGATTCTATGTTAGTCCGAGAAGTGATGAAAGAAAATGCAGAGGTCATCAACTGCGAACGCAACATTCGTGAAGCTGCGGAAATGATGGCCAAAGGAAACTTCGGGGGTATTCCCGTTGAAAGAAATGACAAGATGATCGGTATGATCACGGACCGAGACATCGTGATCCGCGTGGTGGCCGCAGGCAAAGACCCCGAAACAACGCGGGTTCTAGATTCAATGTCTGAAGGCATCAGCTATTGCTTTGATGACGAAGACGTTGAAGAGGTCGCTCGCAAAATGTCGTCCGTACAAGTTCGTCGTTTGCCTGTTGTAAATAGAAATAAAAAACTGGTTGGAATCGTCAGCCTTGTGGACATCGCTCGTAAGGCTAAAAATGAAAAGCTGACTCACGAAACCATGTCCCAGACAGCCCACTAAGCCCGGGGCTGTTCTGATCGAGAGTTACGACCTCCAAAGGGTCGTAACTCTTCCATTTATTCAAATTTCGGCTACAACAAGAGGTGTCATCAACAATAGCCTTGCCCCCGTTGTCGCTATGAGAAATAACTTGGGCAAGGAGAATAAATGGCGCACCAAGAACATCTGGATTCAGCTCTCAAAGTCCGTACGGCTTTGTTGAACCTGCAGAAAGAACTTTTGAATCATCTGAAAACCACTTTCGAAAAAGAGAACGCACGTGTCGTTCCTCCGATGGAATGGTTACAAGTGATTATGGTGGCCCAACGTTTTTCTTGGTTGCGTGAACTGACTTCCCTGGTGGCAGACATCGATTTGCTGACTGAACTTCAGGAAATTTCCCAAGAACGTGCAAGCCTTGCTCGCACCGAAGTGGAAAGACTTTTCTTTGAAGACTCAGCGTCCGAATTTAGCAAACACTACATGCAACTCATGAAAGCCGGAGCTCCCTTCATGGTGACTCACGGTCAGTTGAAAGAATCTACAAACCTTCTTCCGCAGTCTCAAAAAACTTGGACAGCAGATGAAGCTCTTGCTGAAAGAAAAAAGTGGCATGAAGAGCATCACCTGCAATCAAGAAAGCGCCGCTCTTAGTTTTTGCGTATATTTATAGAATAAATTATCTTCGCCCAAAGTTTTTAGCAGAGCCTGCTCCGCTTTAGCCTGCGGTAACTTTTGAGATTCCAGCCACAGGTCTTCAAACAATGTGGCTGTCGCACCGATGTTCAGAGACGGAAAACTTGAGTCTTCGACTTCACCAAAACCCACTAAAAAAAGATAGTTCCACAAAGGCTTGAGTGTGCGGTTGTATTGACCTTCAAAAAACTTTCCACGCAGCCCAAGATTTTCTTTTAAAAGAGGTGTCGACTGCGGCGAATCCATCAGTAAAGAATCCAAGGCTTCTTGTGAATCTCTGGTTAAAGGTACGTGACCTTGTGATGTTCCTAGGTATGAAAGAAGGCTGACGAAAACTTCCTTGGAAAAAAACGTCGCACGATTACGATACCATTTTGCATACACGACTTCATGGCTGCGCGATAATTCTTCGCGCAATACCCAAAGCTCGCCCACTCTGTTGTCCCCATCTGAATCCCACTCCCAGCGCATCTCTGATTTTGGATACAATGTGGACCAAATACTTGCGGGTTCTTTGCGATTATCTAGTGGATAAACCAAAAGGCATCCTTCGGTTTCGATCGCTTTAACAATTCTTTGACGTTTCGACATCTTCACAGTTTTGTCTCTCCACTTCAACACACTTGCGCCTAATTAAATTGTACTATGAGATATCACGACGAGGTATAGATGACTGTTGACACCGGCTACGCTCTGGCTGCTTGGATTCTCTCGAAGGGCATTGCCTTAAGTTTTATACTGGCCTTTTTGACTCTGCAACCTCAAGTCCTGGGGCTTTATGGCAAGAATGGCATCCTGTCGATTCGCCAATTCATGATGGTGCTTCGAGAGCAAACCGGCCCGCAACGCTACTATGAACTACCAACGATTTTCTGGTTCAATGCTACGGACTTTTTTATAAACGCCGTCACTTTGACGGGGCTTCTTTCATCAACACTAGCACTGATGGGTTTTTGTTATCCATTGATGATCTTCATTGCGTGGGTCTGTTATCTTTCATTCGTGAATTCCGGACAGGACTTTTTGGGCTTTCAATGGGACTCGCTGTTATTGGAAGTCGGAGTGCTCGCGATTTTTCTTTATCCTTGGCATCTTGAGTGGACTCCATGGCAAACTTACGAGCCTAATTTTTTTATTCGTTGGTTGTTTTGGCTACTTCTGTTCAAACTTATGTTTCTTTCGGGCGCGGTAAAAATTCTCAGTAAAGATGCTTCGTGGCGGGACATGACGGCCTTGAAGTTTCACTATTGGACCCAGCCCATTCCAAACCCCGTCGCTTATTTCGCTGATAAAGCTCCGCTGTGGTTTCAAAAATTCTGTTGCGCAATGATGTTTGCCACCGAGATTGGAATTCCCTTTTTAGTTTTTGGACCAGGGAAAATTCGCTGGGTTGGCGCGACGATTATAATCTTCTTTCAGTTCTTGATCATCATTACAGGGAACTATGCGTTTTTCAATTTTTTAACGATTGTGCTTTGTCTTTTTCTTTTCGACGATTCTTTTTGGGCCGTCATTCTTGATAAAGTTCTTCCAGGTATCACAATCATTGCAGAGACCTCGATGTTCTATCAATCCTTAGGACTGATCTTGGCGATTCTCATGGTGCCGTTGAATTTATTCTGGTTCGTGCTGGCATTTTTTGAAAACTCGCGAATACTGAATCCTGCGATTCCGATCATTCGTGCGATTTACAATTATCGTTTTAATTCAAGCTATGGCCTTTTTGCAGTGATGACAAAAGATCGTCCTGAACTTGTTCTGCAAGGAAGTCACGATCACGAAAACTGGGTCGACTATGAGTTTAAATACAAACCAAGTTCCGTTACAAAAATGCCGCCAGTCGTAGCTCCATACCATCCACGCCTTGATTGGCAAATGTGGTTTGCAGCGCTTGGAACTTTTAATCAGAATCTCTGGTTGCAGAATTTGATGGCGCGTATTTTTATGAACTCTGACGACGTCTTAAGACTTCTAAAAAAGAATCCTTTTCCCGAAGTGCCCAGCTACTTACGTATCGTAAAATACCGCTATAAGTTCTCGACAACGAAGGAACTGCTCCAAAAGGGCCAGTGGTGGGAACGCGAATACGTGGGACTCTACTCACCCGTGTTTGAGAAAACTGATTTTATAAGCGAAGAACCCAGTTTCGAATGATCATTTGACATTCATTAAGCCTATGACGCATCACGCTAACCTGGTGCTGGACAAGTCTTTAAAATCTCCGTTGTGGGTCTTCCGTCGTCTCGATAGAATAGTCCCCATTCATGGATGAATTTACACAAAGGAGTTTTATCATGGAAACTAAGATGATCCAGAATAAAACAGAAAAAGAAACGGTACCGGCTACAACAACTATCGAGAAACCAGCAAATGCAGAACGCCCGAACCGTCGCCGCACTCGCCGCCGCCTTCCAGCTTGGTAAAAACAACTTTAGTCTTCAGCTTCTTTTTTATGTTTTATTTGACGAGCTCTTCAGTGCAAGCTGAAGAGCTTTCGTTTTTTTTCAAAGACACTTACGAAGACTCCCGCGCGCAGTTCCTAAAAAATGCAGAGTCTTTAAAAACTCAGGTTCCAAACCTGCAATTACGTTCTCTCAAAATTCCATCAGCTAAATCCGAAGAACTTTTTACGGATGTTTTGTATGTGCCGCCACCAGATGCTGACAAAGATCGTCTTTTGATTTTAGTCTCGGGCATTCATGGCATGGAGGGTTTTGTTGGAAGTGCTCTGCAAAATATGTTTTTGCAGAAAAACTTTTTCGAAGCTCGCAATCAAGGCTTTGGCGTTTTGTTGGTGCATGCACTAAACCCCTATGGTTTTAAATTCCATCGCCGCGTTTCCGAGAACAACATCGACCTGAATCGCAATTTCGATATCAATAATTCGCTTTTTGAACTGAAGAATGACGGCTATCAATCCGTCCGCGACCTTTTAAATCCTACGGACTCTGTAGGCAGCGGTACATTGGACCGCGTAAAATTTTATATTCAGTGCGTGGTGGCTATTGCCAAGTATTCGATGGACAGCCTTCGTCGCGCAATTCTGAAGGGCCAGTACGAAGTGCCCGAAGGGATTTACTTCGGCGGCAATAAGTTCGAACCGCAAAAAGACTTGCTGGAAAAAGAGCTTTTAGAATTTAGCAATGGCTATAAGAAAATTCTGCTGATCGATCTGCATACGGGCTATGGCCAACGTGGAAAGCTGCATCTTTTTGCAGACCGTTCCCCAGCGCTGGATGCGTCCTATTTGGAAAAAATCTTCGCAGGTCAGGGCTTAGACTATGGGCAAAAAAAGAACTTCTATGAGGCCACGGGCGGCCTCGTCGTTTATGCGGCCAAATTGTTTCAGAACAAAGCCCGATATGCAGGCATGGTCTTCGAATTTGGAACTTTAGACAGCCAAAAAACACTAGGCTCCTTAGACTCGCTTTATCGCATGGTGCGCGAAAACCAGCACACCCATCATGGAGCGCACTCACCGCAAGACGCTCAGCAAATTCAGCATTTGTTCTCTGAAATGTTCTATCCTCAGGATTCCCAATGGCGCATTGACAGTGCCCACCAATTTGAAAAGGCCTTAGCCTCTGCTTTGCAAAAGCAAAAAGAATTGAAATAGCCCCTGAGTAGTGCTAACTCCGAAGACTCCCTGTTGAAAGGACATCTCTGTGCTCTTGGAGTTTTGGAAAAGATCCAGCACCTTGCAAAAGGCATTTATTCTTTTTGGCTTAAGCCTTTTGTTTCGCGTATTTTTTGCGTCGATCGTGGGCTTGGCTGACGACGAGGCCTATCACTGGAGTTGGACCAAAAATCTTTCCCTGTCTTACTACGATCATCCAGGCATGATTGCTTGGCTTGAGGCTTTAAGCACTGCTCTTTTAGGCGACACGCGCTGGGGCATTCGTTTGCCGTCGTTCTTGTGTTATGTCGCGGCCGCGGTTCTTTCGTGGAAACTGGCTCGTGAAGTCTTCGGGGTTTGGGCTGCAAACTTCTGCGTATTTTTGATGCTGTGGTCACCGCTGTGGGGTTTTGGCGGTTATGTCGCTTCTCCAGAGACTCCGTTCATGCTTGCTTGGGTGGCTGGTGCTTACGTGTTCTGGCAAGGTGTCCGTGAAGACGGCAAAGCTTGGCCTTTGAAAAAAACTTGGCTGTGGCTGGGTGTGATCATGGGCTTGGGGCTTAATTCAAAATTTATTATTGCTCTGCTCGCTCCGGGTTTTGGTTTGTATTTACTGATGACGCCAAAACATCGCAAAGATTTGCTGACGAAATGGCCGTGGATGGGCTTCTTGATCGCAACTTTGATTTGTCTTCCGATCTTTATTTGGAATGTTCAATTCGATTGGCCGGGTTTCAAATATCAATTCCACGAGCGCCACACCACCACCGAATTTAGCATCGGTCGCTGGCTGCAGTTCTTCACTGCACAGATCTTGTTCTATACTCCGGTGGCCTATGGCTTGATGCTCTTTACTTTCGCGTACTCGTTCATGGAGCGCAAAGAAGCGCGCTGGCGCTGGCTGTTCTGCATGACAGTGCCAAGCATTGTGATGTTCTATCCCCAGCCTTTGTGGGCGGAATACAAACCGCATTGGAGTGGTCCTGCGTTCTTCTTGCTGTCAATGGGTGCCGGAACCATTTGGTCCGAGGGCATTCGTCGTCATGGCAAGGTTTGGATTAAGGCCTTTAGCAAAAAACTCACTTGGGGGATTTTAGGTTTTATCATCGCTTTGAATTTGATCATCTACTTGCCATTTGTAAGCCCATGGATGCCAAAACTGCACAGAGCTATGAACAAAACGACCGAGTGGCAACCGAAGTGGGATCTTAGCAATGAATTTCATGGCTGGCCTGAACTGGGTGACTACGTCAATCGTCGGCAGCGCGAGATTCACGCTGAAAGCGGCAAGAAACCGTTCATTGCCAGCAATCGCTATGAAACTACGGCTCAGACTTTTTGGGGCACAAAACAAAAAGTGTACATGCTCAACACCACCAAGAGTCACTACACTGTGACTCAAACACCGCAAGAGATGGAAGCGCTCCGAGGCTCTACAGCGTTGTTTGTGACAACGGATAAGTATCCGACGAATCCATTGAACTGGGCGGCGTTTGATGACTGTAAGGCAGAAGAGCTTCGCACTTTCCGCGACAAAGAAGTCTCTCGTATCTTTACAATTTGGATTTGTCCAAACTTCCAGGGAATTAAATAACTAGAAGCTAGCTCTTATTCCGTCACCTTGATGATGTTTTTGTCGTCATCGATGATCCAGGCTTCCGGCTCTCCGTGAGGGCCTGTTTTGGAGATCGCCATCACTTCAAAGCGATTGGATGTTGCTGAACATCCTCGTCGGCAATATTGGGAAAAGTTCTTTAAAGAAATATTCTGTGCAAACTTTGAATACTCGTAAGAAACCTTATCACCACTTAACGGATCAATCTTCAAACCCATCAAGTAGTCACTGTCCATACGCCCTTGGGGAGTTTCATCAGGAACCAAATCCCCTTCTGTAGAGGGCTCTAGAAAGCCCACCTTCAAATTGATTTCTCCGTCCAAAGGATCCCAACCGATCGCTTTTAAATCCGTTGAATAACGCCCAGTCTCGGCGAAGAACGCTTTTTGAGCGACATAGATAGATGCTAAGTTAGATTTAATTTCGCTGTAGATTCTCTGACGCTCTTCTTCCGAAACCGTGAACTCAGCGGGAGCCCCTGCTTTCGGCTTCTCATAGACTTCGCTGTTCGCATCCACATCTGTTTGTGGAAGTGAAGAGGCCGTCTGACGTGAGCTTTCAACTTGTTTAGGCAAAGGGATCGGAGCTACAATTTCAGGCGTAGCTGATGCCGCAAGATCTCTGCTCGCTTGGTCGCGAGAGTAAAAATATCCCACAACACCAACAATAAGCACTATCAATAGTAATGACTTCGCTCTTGGATCCATTGAAATATTTGAGCACTAACCCAAATCGAGAGCAAGGATTATGCAGCCTTGCCCATGACTTCTGATGCAATAGTGTTCACCATTTTTTGTAGATTTCGAGCCTGCGCCGACATTTCCTCAGAGGTGGCAGCCGTTTCCTCGGCCACAGCCGAGAACGACTGGGTTTGTTTTTCCAAAGAACCCATCGTGTCTTGAATCGTTCCCACGTCGTTCGATTGGCTGGAAGCCGACTGTGAAATCTCTTGGTTTAGAACATTCACCTTCTTCGCAAAATCCACGATATTACTGAGCACCTTGTCACTAGCTTCTGCTAACGCCAAAGACTCGTGGGTTTTCTCGACACTTGTGGTGATAACTTGTTTTACTTCTTTCGCGGCGACCGCAGATTTCAGTGCAAGTCCTCGAACAGCTTCGGCCACGACGGCAAAGCCTTTTCCTTGCTCTCCTGCTCGAGCGGCTTCGACTGCGGCATTGAGCGCTAAAAGATTCGTTTGGAAAGCGATGTCGTCAATGATGTCCATAGCCATGGTGATTTCATTGGTGGTCTTTACAAGCTCGTTGATAGACAGAATCAACTTACGAAGCTCCTCGGCTCCCTGCGAAGCACCTCGTTCTGAATTTTGCGCAAGCTCTGCCGCAGATTCAGCGCGCTGCTGGTTAACCTCAACCGAAGTGTTAATGTCTTTGACGAGCTTCAGTGTTTCTTCAATTTTTGCGGCGGATTCTACAGCACCTTGAGCCACATTTTGCCCCGCTTTAGAGAGCAGGCTTGAAGCTTCTAAAACTTGCTGACTGGCTTCGTTGGTTTCAGACACGGTCTTTGCAAGGAACTTCATCAGATTTCCGGCAAAGACATAGAAAATCAAAAACGCCACAGTAAAGGCCCCGACAAATCCCATCAACACTCGGTTGCGGAATTGAGTCACGGCTGCTTCCACGTCATCGACATACAGACCACTACCGACAATCCATTTCCAGCCCTTGAACTGACGAACGAAGCTGATCTTAGGTTCTGGTGATGGCGATCCTGGCTTCGGCCATAGATAGTTCACAAAGCCTTCACCCTGAGTGGTACCGACTTTCACAAACTCCACGAAGAGCGCCAAGCCTGTCGGATCTTTCATATTCGAAAGATCTTTGCCATTGAGTTCTTTTTTAATGGGATGCATGAGCATCGTTGGATGAAGATCGTTGATCCAAAAATACTCGCTGCCGGAATAGCGAAGCCCCTCCACTGCGTGAAGCGCCTGGCGTTGAGCCTCTTCTTCAGTAAGCACCTTTTGTTCATACAAAGAATAGTAATGCTGCAACACTGTGGTCGCGATGTCGACCGAGCTTTTTACGGCGTATTGGCGGTCTTTGTACATTTGCTCGCGCATCAGAGGCAGAATGTAAAACATGACAATGCTCCACAAAGGAATCATTGCCACAACTAGCAGACCTAAAATTTTATAACGATAGCTGCGATTGCCCCAAAGACGGTTCAACATTCTTTATGCTCCTGTCAGAGTTCTCTGTCAGAAGCTTTTCGGTCAGAATGACCAGTACTTGATAAAACAAACTTTTGATCATTTAGAGGCCCGAGCGTGGTCATTCGATCTCGACAGGATCTTTACAAGAATGGATCGCAATGGTGCGGAATAAAAAAAGCCCCGAGGATTTCTCGAGGCTTTTGTGAGGTAAATTCTAATTTAAACCAAGCACAAGTCGCTCAGCTTCTTTCAACGCCTGGGTCTTTCCTTGGCGGCTAGAGAGCCTGTTGTACTCGTTTTTGAGAGCTTCAAACGACTGCGCTGTCATGTTCGCTTCAAGGATATAACGAGAAGCCTTCGCGACGCCTTCACTCTTATTGATATAAAGCTCGCGAATCAACCAGTTCCCTGCTTTTTGTACTAAGTCTGTTTGATCAGTCGTCAGTCTTGCATTGAAAACAAGGTCTTCAGCATTTTGTATCGCATCGCTCTTTGTGACATACAGTTCACTTACGTACCAGTTCACCAATGTTTTAAATTGCTTCAAAGTGACTGCAGTCAAAGGATTCACAGTATTCAAAACATAAGCTTCAGTTTTTGCAACAGCATCAGATCGGTTCACGTAAATGTCGGAAATCAACCATTGAGTGAGGTCCTTAATAAGTGGCGCCTGAGCAGCACCAACTTTACCTTTTAAAACCAAAATCTCAACACGCGTGAGTGCCTCAGATTTGGTGATATACAACTTGTCCTTATACCAATTCGCAAGATCTTTAAGACTGTTGAACTGATCTGCAGTCATTCCCTGTTCCATATATTCTCTGGATTTTTCCAAAGAAGAGCTGCTGCCGTAGTACCATTCGTTTTTGAGCCACTCAAAAACGCCGCCGTACAGTTTGAAAGTGTCGTTGACGTTCGCGTTCGTCACACGGCCACTCAAAACCCAAGCATCCGCGATTTTCTCAGCCTGAAAGCTGTCTGCTTTGAAATCAGCTTGGAGCACGTCGTATACTAGGACATACAAGTCCGCGTTTGCCAAGGTCAGGCCATTTTGAATTTTTCTTTGAGCAGCATCTAAAATCTTAGGTACATCGCCCAGAGATAAAAGACCTTCTCTGACGACCACACCTGCGGCTTTGCCTAAAAGCGCCGCTTGTGTTTGATCATAGTCTGTTCTGTCTAAAATATCCGTCGCCATATACCAAGAAATCGCGCCGAATTTATGGCTTAGTGCCGCTGCCAAATTTACAGTTTGATCAAACTGAGCTGACGTCCACTTTTTGCCCTCGACATATTCAATCGCAGTAGTCAGCGCAATATCTTTAGAATAACTAAAGCCAACGATACGGACGTAAGCATCCAGAATAGGTTTTTTAGGATAGTTCGAGTTTACCTCACTCAAATAACGAAGCGAGTTCACCAACAAGTCAGTATCGCGTTCAAAAACAGGCGGAAGCTGCTGCCACTGAGAATCAGCAAAACTATAAAGCTCCGGAACGCCGGCATTCAAAGCCTGCAAAGAAACGTCCCACGAAAATGCATATTGAAGGCCACGCTTGAAAACACTCTGACTTCCACTACGAACATGATCTTTCACGAAAGAAACAAGAACATCCAATTCACTGAGGTTAGACCATTCTGAAGTCGTTTTTTGACGAGCAATAGTTTGACGATAGAACTGAGCTCCTCTTTGCCAAAGACCTTCGATTTGTGCTGTACCTTTCGCAAGGTCTTGAAGTTCCCAAGCTAAAGCACCACCTTCACCCTGCTCAGCTTGCAAGTTGAAAAGAATTTGGTTTTCAACACCAGCACTAACCGGACTGCGCTTAAAGTAATAGAGAGCGCCTTTTTCAAAACGCGCATAATCCGGGAAGCTGACGTAAGAAGCATCCAACATAGACTGGGGATCCTTGGCCGTTACACCAATCTCTACCAAGATATTTTGAAGTTGAACGTCGCTCACTGGAGTCAACTGAACACGCAGAATGTATTCCTGAGTGCGGGTGTCTTTCTCGACTGCGATAAGCTGCATATTTGGATGAATGTTGATTTTAGAGCGGCCTTTTTTCTCTACGACCGTCTTCTTGCCATTTATGTTACGTTCAGATTTGCAATAGACATTGCCGCCGCTGCCTTCAACGCGGAATTCTGATTGGCGCGCATGGAAAGCATCGATAGCTTCTGGAGTGATGATTTCATCGCAATTGATTTGGCTGCCGTCGGGCTTGCCGAAAGGAGGCTGTTCTCCGCCACCAGGACTGCTACTGCTGCTACCAGAGCAAGCAGTTAAAACAACAGATAATAAAAGAAGACCAAGAACGTGCTTCATAGAAACTCCCTTTGGGGAAAATAGAAACGGCATCCTATACAGGATGCCGTTTGATTTCAAATTCTATGGAGTTTCTTGCAAGATCTTTAGAGTCGTCCGATAGCCGGACAAGCCTGTCCTAGTTGTGACGTTCGCCATCTCCGCAATAGACTTTGCCATTAAGCTCTACGTAGCCATCTGGGCGTCTTTCGCGCGGATCGTAGTGCAACCAGTGAAGAAGAGCGCCTTGGTTTGTCCATACGAACTGTCCACCCATCGCAATAACGTCGCCCACTTTCAAAGGCACGTATTCACAGAGGTCCAAGTTGTAAACGGCTTGCATTTGCGTTCCATTTGATAGGCGAACAACCCATTTTTGATGCTGCAGACCGTTTCTATCGTCTGGAAGAAGCTTCACAACAACCATTCCACGACCTTCTACGAAGTCTGCGCGGCGGCGCTTTTCAACAGCTTTTACGATTTCTTTATCTTCGGCATTTGGATCAGAGATTCGAGATTCGTCTTGGCCACCGCGGTTTTGGCGGTTTTCATTTTTTTGCTCGTTACCTTTGTGACTGCGATTTCGACCATAGGGTACGAAATCCTCGGATTTAGCTTGAAAACAACTGACAGAAAGAACAACACCCAACATCAATGCTAATTTTTTAGTCACTAAGCCCCCCTCAGAACCTATTAGTTTCCCGAATGTCCTAGAGCCAGGGACTTTTTTCAACCTCTAATCGGCACCTTAACCAAAAACACACTAAATGAATTGCAATTAACATGGTGCTTCTGGTCACTGTAAAATTTGCAACTCCAGGAAAGACACCATAATCTTTGGAAATTAAAGTGATTTTTTAACGGAATTTTAACGAAGCCATGGGGGCTTCTAGCAAATTTCCAAGTTCAAGGAGAACACTATGAAAATGATCCTTTCTGCGATCGTTACTTTGGCTGCTACTGCAGCTTTCGCTACTGGCACTGCAACTACTGGTACAACTAACACTACCGGTACAACAACTACTACTACTGGCACAACTGGTACTGGTACAACAACTACAACTGGCACTACTACAACTACTAAAGAAGCGAAAGCTACTAAAGGTATGACTAAAGAAGAAGCTGAAAAAGCTTGTGCTAAAGAAGCAACTGCAACTGCTAAAGAAGCTTGCGTTAAAAAGCACACTACTGGCACAAAAATGTAATTGAATCGCTTCACAGCGAATCAATCCCGAAGCCTCTCTTTACGAGAGGCTTTTTTATTTTTTCTCTGATCGAATTCTCCCCTGGCAAATCTCTCGAAACTGAACCCCAGAGTCGATTCTGAGCCGATCCATCGAGTCAATCGTATATTCCGATTGATTGACGAACCTGTGACCGATTATTCCAATATGTGCGAGGGGTTTTCATGAAATTTCTATTAGTTCTAGCAGTGGCTTTTGGCCTGACGACAGGTCAAGCACAAGCCGGTATTTTTGGTGGCGATAAGTGGACACAAGAAGATGCAGAGATGGTTTCTAAACTGTTAGATTCCTTCGGTCCTGGCTGCACCCTTACAGGCGGCATCGCATCTGACGCCTTGATTGTCGTAAAGTCCTTGGGTGACTTGATGAAAGCCGCAGCACTAGCTCCGGAATGCCAATCTTTGGCGGGAGCGGTGGCCTCTCTACAATCAGCCCACCTTCAAGCTTCTAGCATCTGGCCTTCGTCCAACGAAAACACCTATAGCGATGCAGAACGCGAGTACCTACGTTACAAAAAACAAAAAGATGAGATTCTTTTGCTGCTTGCAACTGAAACAGATGCGACAGCTCGTCAGGATCTAAAAACTCAACTCCAAGAAATCCAAATTTATCTTTCAGGCGCAGAAGGTCAGCGTGTCGCTGCAATGGAAAGTGATCGTCGCATTCGCAAGAATGAAGCTTTAAGAATTCTGGTCTCTTCGACGAACGTGGCGATGGATCAAGCAATTGCTAATCAATCTTGCTGGGCCGCAAAGCCCGATCTTTTGCAACAGCTTGTGGGCCTTGGCAGCACTGTCAGCTATAGCGCTGCGGTCGTAGCACCCGCTTCTGGTGTAGCCTTAGCCATGGGTGCCGGCTTGCAAATCGTCGGCGGCGTGATGGATTACTTCAAGCGCCTTAGCACCGCTAAAAAAATCAGCCGTTTTGTAGCACCACTAAGCCCCGTGGCTTTGACGTGTGCGCTTGAAAAAATGAATCAGATTTACTGTGCGGCTCGCGATAGCCAGTCTTCGATTGATGTTGTGGCAAAAGCGGGATCTTCTTTGGCTCAAGACCCTGTATGGCAAGGCATCACTTTAAACCGTCGTAGCTTGCCGATCGTGATTAACTGGTTGGAACGCCTGCGCACGGGCTCTGGCAGTGTTTCTTCTCCGGAAGATGCATTTAAGATCGAAGAGCTCGAGTACAAAAAACAAGCCTTGCAACAATCTCCGCGCAGATTCCAGGGCTATCTTGCGAAATACAAACCTATGTTTTTGCAAGCGACATCTCAGGATACAAAATTCGGATTTTTACAAAAATTTATCGCCAACATGTCGGACTCTTTTTGTACGACGATGCCAGGTATGACGAGTTCAAATCCGCTTTGCTCAATCCATCCTGCGAGCTACGTTCCTTTTTATCTTTTGGGTATTGATAGCACTCAATACAATCAATTGGTCAGTAAGTATTCGGGTATGACGTTCTCGCAAGTCACTTTACAACTTTTGGCTGCGGAAAATATTCCTGTGACTATCGATATTGATTTGGTCGAGCCACGTTTTGTAATTTGGCACGATCTTGCGAAGCAAAGATTTGATATCGAGTCTGCGAACCTGCTCGGTGAAGACTTGCGTCTGGTGTTTGAAGAGGCTCAGCCTAAGGGCGACAGCGATAAACTCCGTTTGTCACCAAAGACAGCTCTTCAGCAGATCTTGAATTTCTTAAGAACTCCAGCTCTAGCTCCCGCTGTACCTGATTTTACTGCAGACGTGATCGTGCAACTGCAATCGATTATGGATCATATCGAGTCCGTGGCCCAAGGAACGAAAACTCCTGAAGATGCGCGCGATCTTATTATGGTGGATGCGAAGCTGACGTCTGGGACTGGGTACGTACAAAACCGTGTTCAATTCAGTTTGCGTCAACACTTAGAGGCTTTGATTTTAAAACAAGGCGATCTTCCGTTGCAGGCCCTCGCTGCGACAGATTATTTGCAAGAACTTTACTCTTTCTATTCTGCAGACTCGCTCGAGATTTTACGCCGCAAATCTTTGAGTGCTCAGTCCACGATCCAAAGATCCATCGATCCATTTGTCGAGTTCTTTGAAACTCCGCTGAAAGAAGCACTGACGTCTTTAGACAATCAAGTGCGCAGAAACGGCGAAGGGCCTGGCGGGCCAAACTATGAAATGAAACTGACTTTGTGTTTCTATATGCTGGGCACAAGCCGTTGGCCTTCGGATGTAGATTTAAGTATCTGTGATGGTATGTACGGCAAACCAATCTTTGCCGAAGGCAAAACCACGCCGAAGTTTAGTAAGCGCCTGTATGATCTACCTTATCAAGACAGAGCTTGTATCTTGAGAGACTACGTTCGCCGCAATCAAGTTTTGCAGCGCAAGTGGGGCTTCAAACAAAAACCGCAAAAGCCACTGCAATAGTGGCTTTCTGTTAACGCGCACAGAGCTTCTCTGTGCCGTTTTCGTAATTTGACTCATGCGTAGGCCCTTGGTGGAGTGTTGGCATAAACAATCACCACAAAGGACAACGCATGCTTAAAAGAACAATCGTCACCCTTTCAACTTTATTCTCTTTTACCGCTCTGGCTGCAGATCCAGCCACAATTCCAAACCAAGTAAGCTCGGACAAACCACGCGGAGTCGAATCCGTTAACGCCATCGAGGCTCAAGCCAAAGTGGTGTCGATCGACAAAAAGAAGCGCACTTTAAAACTGAAGTCCGAAGATGGCAGCGAACACACTGTTACTGCCGGCGAAGAAGTTCAGAACTTCGACAAAATCAAAAAGGGCGACACAATTCGTGTGAGCTATCTGGAGTCCCTTGTTTGGGAACTTAAAAAAGGCAGTAAAGAGCCTATCACGGTCACAACAAGCTCGGACTTCTCGCGCGCAGCCCCCGGCCAAAAACCTGGAGCCGTCGCCACCGAAAAAGTCGTGGCCCGTGGAGTGGTCACCAAAGTCGATACTGCAAAACAATCCATCACAGTAAAAGGGCCCGAGAACACACTCACCCTGCCAATTCGCCGTGCTGATATTTTTAAAGATATTAAAGTCGGAGATCAAATCGAAGCCACATATTCAGAAGCGATGGCGATCTCTGTCGAGTCTGTGAAAAAGTAATCCGTAAGCAAATACCAAGGTAAAAAAAATCCCGCTCTTGCAGCGGGATTTTTTATTTGTATTCAATCTTTTCAATAGTGACGTATTCATCACCGGCGGGTTTTTTAATCACGACTTCGTCCCCGGTTTTTTTGCCTAACAGAGCTTTCGCAATCGGCGACTTCCAGGAAACTTTGCGAAGTTTGGCGTCGAACTCATCTTCACCAACGATTTGGTATGTGTGTTCTTCTTCATCTTCGTTCAGGATTGTGATTGTAGCACCAAACAAGACAGTGCTGGATTTAATGGTTTTTGGATCCACCATCTCTGCCGCTTCGATGCGTTTGATAAGGAAGCGAACTCGTTTGTCGATTTCACGAAGACGTTTTTTTCCGTATTGATAATCTGCATTTTCTGAACGATCGCCGTTACCCGCGGCCCAAGTCACCACTTCGACAACTTTGGGACGCTCGACGTGCATTAATTCATGGTACTCCGACTTGAGTTTTTCCAACCCAGCCGGAGTAATGTAGTTTTTTGCGTCGTCCATGAAAGACCTATTAGCCTAGTTGAGACACTCTCTGGTGAGCACGAACATCTTCAACTGGAAGATTCATCATTTCAGCAGATACCTGCTTACCTTGAAGTTCAGCCATCAACTCGTGAACACTCATGATGCGATCAATGCGATGAGCATTAGCACCAACAGTGTACAAGTTCTTCTCGTTTTGATTGTTCAAATCAATCGAAGCTAAAAGACCATTACAGATACAGAAAGTCTTTTCGTTTTCGTGTTTAGATGGGCAATGACCTTTGTTCAACAAGTAACCCTTGTCGCACTTCGGAGCACGCTCACGAGCCACAGCTTGTTGATAGAAAGGAGATTGTTTAATAACGTGGAAAAGCATTCCGCACGGAGAACCTGGCTTGCTTGCAAGCTCGATATCTTCCTCTTTACACTCTACCAACATTTTTTTGTATTCTGCATTCGCACCAGATTCGTAAGTTGCAAGGAAACGAGTTCCCATTTGCACGCCTGCGCAACCCATCTCGAGATATTTTTTAATATCGTCGTGAGTATAAACACCGCCAGCTGCAACGACAGGAATATTGCCCCAGTCTTTAACAACTTCGAAAACTTCTTTAAGCAAATTATCTAAGTGATTTTCTGGAGCAAGTGCTTCTGCAACTTCTCTCCATGCAATGTGACCACCGGCTCTTGGGCCTTCAACCACAACTGCGTCTGGCAAACGGCCAGTACGTTTCCAACGTTTAAAGATCACTTCCATCGCACGACCAGAAGAAACGATTGGAATCAAAGCAACATCGTTGTTTCTTTCGTGACGAAGAGCGATTTCAGGAAGAGCCATAGGAAGACCGGCACCGCTGATGATAGCGTCAACGCCGCCATCCATAGAGCCAAGAACAGAGTCTTCATACTGATTGATAACGGCAACCATGATGTTCATACCAACTGCGCCGCCTTTACCCAAAGTCTTCGCATCGCGAACATCTTGAGCCGCCGCTTCACGGGCTTTCATCAACTTTTTACCTTGGCGAGCCGCAACGATACGATCCAGACCTGCACTAGACAAAACTCCAAGTCCGCCTTCACGTGCTACAGCCCCGGCTAAAGTATAGCTCGATAAACCAATACCCATTCCCCCTTGAATGATGGGAACTTGAACTTCCGTATTTCTTAGCTTCATTGATGGCATTTGCGTCATCATTACCTCTTTAATTTGAATAGGCGAACAATCGCTTGAAACAATAACTTAAGTTTCACAAGTTAGTATAGGGAAAATCCGGCCTTTGTCATATCGTGTTTTGCCCCCGATATCCGGGACGAAATCGAACACGAGCACTTTCGTTATGGCCTTTGGTCTAAGTACCCTTAACTATTGAAGAATTCTAGCCGAAACGGTATCTAGGGAGGTCTCTGATGAGATCGCAATGGAAACGTTTATTATGGGCAGCACTGCTTTCTTGCACAGGTTTCGGTGCAACATTTACCTGGTATTACCTGACAAAAAGCAAATCTCTGACCAATGACGAAAAGCCTCTCGCATTCGTAGGAAAAGTGACCGATGAAATCCATCGCCGTCCCGCGACGCGCTTGTTAGGCAAGAAGTGAGCACTGGTGAACCACTGTTCAACGGCGAAGCCATTCGTACCTCTGAAAAAGGGGAAGTGCGCATTCAGTTTGCGGACTCAAATCGTTACTTGGATTTGGAACCTGAATCTCTGATCGTGATCCAACAATCAAAAGGCGAAATCGCCCTCGACTTGATGGAAGGTAGTCTCTTCGTTGCAGCCGCAAAAGAAGGCGAAGGCTCTGGCACGACATCACTCGTCTTGAACTCTGCTTCTGGTAAAGTTGACTTGAGTAAAGCATCCGCGAGTCTTTCTAAATCTGGCGGCAACCAAGTTGACGTCCAAGTCTTAGAAGGTTCTGCTTCCATCAAAGACAAGAATGGTAAAGACAAAGTTATTTCTACTGGCAATGCTGGTGCTTTGGGCTCGAATGGTTTGCAATTCAACAAGGCCGACCTGCAAATTCTTTCTCCGGCTCCAGGTAAAGTCGCTTATGTCGATGCCGATCTAAAAGACAATCTGACATTTAAATGGAAAGGCTTCCCAGCTGGACTTAAGGTCTCTCTTCATACGGGCACTAGCCGTAAAGACATGAAAGAGTGGAAGGAAGTAACTCCGCAAGGCGAAGACTCTCTAAAAACATCTCTGCCAATCGGTAAGCCTTATTGGAAACTCGTTGCCACAGATCCTAAAACTCAAAAGGTCATGGCCGAGAGTTCTATCTATCGTACTGATATCCAAGCTCGTTACGCGCCGACAGTGGTGTTCCCATTGGCGGATGCGAAGATTCCTGTGAACAAAGCTCCTTTTGATATGGCCTTTAAATGGCAAAAAGGTGATGAAACTTCACGCGTGGTTTTGGAAGTCGCGAAAGATCCTATGCTGAAACAAAAGGTGGCGACTCAGAACTTCACAACAGAAGAAGCTTACACCCTGCCCGCTTTGCAAGAGGGCGAATACTACTGGCGTATGAGTTCTTATTTCGAGGGCTCCGACAAACCGGTACTTGGAAAAATTCAAAAGTTCACTGTGACTAAGCTTGAAGAGAAGATTGTTCCGAAAGTACCTGTCGCAATTTCATGGACTGTGCCAGAGGATAAAATTCAGTTCTATTTGCAAACTCCGAAGCTGGGGCTTTCTTGGAACTCGGATCGCAATCAAGAAGTTTCTTACTGGAGACTTAAATACTTTGAAGAAGGTGATGATCCTTCCAAAGTGCAAACTCTCGAGTTGAAAGATACCAAAGCAGAGCCTCAGGTTGAAAAGCCTGGTCGCTATATCGCGTCTCTGGAAGCAGTAGATAAAGAAGGAAATATTATCGGAACTTCTCAGCATCGCAAGATTGCAGTAGCTCCGTTGCCACTCTTGGCCGCTCCGAAACTTTTGCCACTTGAAGGCAACCTGACTGCGCAAGCTGATGGTCGCACGGAACTTCAGTGGGAAAAAACAGAAGGTGCTAAGGAGTACATCCTTACAATTAGCAACAAAGAAGGCAAAGAGCTTAAAACTCTGAAATATACGACGAATACAACGAACTTGAAGAATCTGATGCCGGGTGAATACCAACTTAAACTGACTGTCGTCGACCAACACGGCAGAAGCAGTGAAGAAGCTATGCCTCGCAAACTGATTGTTCCAGATAAGAGCAACTTGAAAGCTCCAACGTTAAAGAAGATCAAGGTTAATTGATGCGTTTATTGTTCGCGATCTTATTACTACTCACAGTTCTGACCGGTGCTGAAGCAGCACTGGCGCAGACCTATCGCCGTGAGGTGAGCTTTGAGTGGGAAGAAGTTCCCGATGCAAAAAGTTATGACGTCGAAATCCGCCCTGTTATGAAAGAAGGCGGCACCGGCAAAGCGATGGTCTTTAAAACCAAAGAAGCAATTTGGGTCGGAAAACTTCTTCCGGGTAAATACACCATGTCTTTGCGTTCTAAAGATATCCGTGGAGTTCCAGGTGACTGGAGTCCACAAAGTGAGTTCGACGTGAACTTGGATCCAGTAAAAGTGAAATCCCCTGCTGCGAATGCAGCGGTCAAGGCCGAAGAAAATGACGAGATTTCACAGAAATTCGAGTGGGCGCCAGTGAATGGTGCTAACGAATACCGTTTCGAATTGAACTCTGAAGATGGCAAAACTCAGGTCGTTGAAACCACGAAGGATCTTTCTTACACAGCGAAAATTCCTGTGGCGAAGAACTATACTTGGAAAGTTACTGGCTTTGGCCAGAACTCGATGCAGAGTGATTCTACGACAGTCACTAGCTTCTCTGTGATTGGTAAGAAAATTGAATCACCAAAAATCACTCCACCTGAGAGTGAATTCGTACGCGAGATCAAGTGGTCGCGCCCAGAGACTGTTGAAAAATACGATCTGACGTTGAATCGCTACAACCCGACAACAAAGAAGTTTGAAAAAGTTCTTGTTCAAGAAAACGTTGATGCCGAAAGTTTTGCCTTTGACGAAAAACTTCCTGGCGGTACTTACAGCTTGCATGTGAAAGCTAAGGGCAACATGCGTGAAAACTCTGAGACTGCGAAAGCCACTTTCAAAGTCGTAAATGGCACTCGTACCCCTGCTGCTGAATACACTGCCCTTGTTAGAAAATCGATTGATCGATTGAGCGGCTGGTACGGTATTGCGAGTTACTTAATCACACAAATTAATTATTACGGTGAAACTCCTGAAACCGGCGGCCGTACGACTACCGACGCATTGGGTGGTACAGGGCGCTTGGGCGCAGGCTACTTCACAAAAGATGATCGCTGGGGTTTCTTAGGCATCATCGACTTGAGCGGCTTTGTGATCTCGGGCGCGAACCACACTTATGCTTCTGTAGAACTAAGTGCAATTTCACGTCACGTCTTGGGTGAGCGCGGTGAAGGCCGCTTAAGTGCGGGGCTCTACTACAAAGAATTCCCACAGTTGTTTGGTACTCCGAGTACGACCGGAGATGATACTGTGGATTTCTTCCAATCTGCGGTTGCGGGACCTCATGTGGGCGCTGAGTACTGGCACTCGCTGACTCCGAAACTTGGATTCCAAGTGAACAGTCATATTTATTACAGTCTTTTAACTATGAAATCCCCGAATGGAAATAACGCAGAACCGCGTATTTCTTATCAGTTGGGATTGATGGGAAGTTATCGCTTCAACAATCGCTTTACAGGATTGATGGGCTTGACGACCCGTATGGATCAAATCGCTTACAAAGCCAAAAAGACTGGCGCTGCAGGCGAAGGCCCCGGCACCTACGATGAAAGTCGTATCACCGGACAATATTTAAGTTTTTATGCAGAGTATGGATTTTAGGAGAGGATGCTTATGAGAATACCTATTTCTACAAAACTGATTGTTCTGACAGTTTTGATCTTGCTAAGTGCAACGGTGCTGATCGCCCTTCGTACTTCACAGATCTTCGCTGTAACCTCTATGCAAAGAGAAGAATATAGCAATCAGGCGTTCGCCGCATCCCGAGCAACTGAAGTTGAAAACATTTTGTCTTCTTTGGTGGATAAATCTAAAACATCTGCATCAATCCTCTATAAAAGTGCCACAAATCCAACAGCGACTTCTTCTGATGATTTCGAGCTGAACTTTACCAAAGATAAACGTTTTGTCTCGATGGAGATCTTAAAACTGAATGGTACGACGGTAGAACTTGTTTCCCGCCGCGTGAAAGAAGACTTCTTGAAAACCCAATACACTTTGGGACCTGAATATATCGCCCGCGTTCGTGATCAACAAAAATTCCCAATCCGCTCTGTTGCACAAGGATCTGTTGAAATTCGCAATGCTTCTTATGCCAAAGGCCCTGCGATGTTCACCATTGGTCTTCCGTTGGTAAAAGACCAACAAGGTCGCATTTCGCACGTCGCTTTGATTGATATTGATTTGTCTGTTTTGCAAAAACCATTTGGCGAACGCTCTGAAAGAACTTTCTTCCTTGTGGATCGTCAAGGCGAACTCATCGCCCATCAAGATGAACAAAAAGCGATGGCTCGTCTGAGCATGACGGCCTCCCCTATCGTTGCTAAAGCACTCGGAGAGCAAACACCTCGTCGTCAGATGAAGTTCAAAGACTCAGACTCTGGCGCAGAGATGATCGGCGCTTATAACAAGACTTCCTTCGGCGTCACGGTCATTTCACAATTACCACAAGAATTGATTCTTGAACCTGCTCAAGATGCAAAACGTGAAGCCTTCTACCTGACAGGTTTAGTACTTTCGGGATCGTTGTTTGTGATCTTCGTGTTCTCGATGACGCTGACTTCGCCAATCGAAAAACTTGCAAGCTTGATCGAGATGGTTTCTAAAGGAAACTTCGACGTAAAAGCAACCAAGCACGTTAAATCCCACGACGAAGTGGGCGATCTTGCCAAAGCCTTTGACCATATGACCGAGGGTTTGAAAGAACGTGATAAAGTGAAAAACCTCTTCAGCAAGTTCCACGGCTCTTCAGTTGCGGAAGACTTGATCAATAAAGACATCGGGGTTGGTGGTCAGTCCAAAGAAGTTGTGGTCTTCTTTAGCGATATCCGTGGCTTCACCGCTTTCTCTGAAAAACGTAAACCTGAAGAAGTGGTCGCGATGTTGAATGAATACTTTGCCGTGATGGTGGGTATCATCAACAGACACGGTGGCGTCGTCGATAAGTTCATCGGGGATGCGATCATGGCGATCTGGGGAGCTCCGAGAAGCTCTGACAAGGATTCACACAATGCCCTTCGCGCTTGTATCGAAATGCGCAAAGGCTTGGCCGAACTGAATGAAAAACGCATGGCTCGTGGCGAACCTGCTCTGATGATCGGTATGGGCTTACATGCAGGAACTGCGATCTCGGGCACAATCGGCTCTGATGAGCGCATGGAGTACACGGTCATCGGTAATACTGTGAACACCGCTTCTCGTATCGAGGCTTCTACGAAGGCCTTCGGTGCAGACTTGCTTGTTACTGACGACGTTATTGCCCATGTTGGTGATGCTTTCATTCTAGATTATGCCGGAGCTGCCGAAGTTAAGGGTCGCTCTGACGCTATTAAGATGTATAAGGTGCGCGGCTATATGGAGAACGGGCAACCCGTTGAAATACGTACTCCTTACTCGGACTACGAGGCCGAAGGCGCTGACAAAGTTAAAATCAAAGACGCCGCGTAATACCGGCTTCGAACCCGGGAATTTGCTCTGGGCTAGGAGCCTTGGCAAATCCCCGGCGTCGACTCGCCCTCCAGGCTGTGACTCTTCCGCCTGTACCCAGGCGGAAGGGCCCATCCATGGGCCCGTCAAGGTCTCCTATGGGGCTTTTCCAAGGCTCCTAGCCCAGAGCAAATTCCGTCTTCGAAATTGGCGTTTTCGTCTCCGATCTTTCCTTTCTATCCACGTACATTTTGTTCGCATCTGCTTGTTGTCGACTTGGGGTGTTTTGGGTTGCTCCTTGGGCGTGGGTGGGATAGGTCGTTGGTATTGCGAGGTTTTTTTATGAAGCTTGTTATTGGGGATAAGAATTTATCTACTTGGTCTTGGCGGGTTTGGTTGGCTCTTCATTCTTGGGGGATTCCTTTTGATGAAGTTGTTATTCTTCTGGATAAGCCAAACACGACTGCTGAAATTTTGAAGCACTCGCCTTCTGCTCGTGTTCCTTTTCTTCATGATGGGGATCTTGGGATTTGGGATTCGCTCGCTATTGCTGAATATTTGAATGAGAAATTTCCGCAAAAGCAGATGTGGCCTGCTGATATGAAAACTCGTGCTTGGGCGCGCGCTGTGGTTTGTGAAATGCATTCTGGGTTTGCTGATCTTCGTAAGCTTATGCCTGGAAATATCAAAAAGCGTCTGACTAACTTTGACTACTCCCCTGTTGCTAAAGATGTTGCGCGCATTCAAGAGATTTGGACTGAATGCCGTAAGGCCCATGCCCACTTGGGACCTTATCTTTTTGGTGCTTGGAGTTTAGCGGATTGTTTTTATGCGCCTGTTGTTTGGCGCTTTGTGAGCTATGGTGTGAAGCTTGACGGTCCCGTTCGCGAGTACGTGCAGGCTATGCTTGCACATCCCTCTATGAAAGAACTTGAGCGCCAAGCTTTGGCAGAACAAGGCTAGTCCGCGGATCTATTGGCAGCCGACTTTTTCGCACATTTCTTTTTGTGAAGACGCGCGCTTCAACATATCGGCCAAGTATTGATCCTTATATGTTGAAGTTTCTGGGGCCATTCTTTGTGGAATGTGATTCAGGTTTTCGATTGTCTGCAGTCTTGAGAACAACATACGACGGAATTTTTTCGCTGCTAGACATTTTTCGCCAAAACCCGCAGCCTGGGTTAACGATCCAGAGTTGCTAGACCAAAAACAGATCTGCTTTCCACTCCAGCTCTGCTTCGTGCCTGTGAATATCACCGAGTGGCCTCGCTCTTTGTGGCCAATCGCATCGGTCCAAAAAGCTTTCATAAAATCGCCCGGAAGTGCATCCGCGATATTCGTGAAGTTGCTACCTAAATTCAACTCGTAGAAAAAGCGCGCAGTCCCCGGGCCGTTCGCGTTCCAACGTCCCCACACACCCGCTCCATCAGGTTCGCCCTTCACAAGCAGCGCCTTCATTGTATCCGGAGTCAAAGTCAGTTGCTGTGCCTTTTGCATCTGAGAAATTAGTTCCGTCATCACAACATAAGTCGCAGAACTGCAAAAGCTTGGTCTTGCTTTTCTTTCCGCCACTTCAAGTGTGTCCTCGCCAAGTGTGATTGAAGATTTCAGCGCTTTAAAAGCACGACTGGTGGTTTCGTAGCCTCCACCTTTAGGCATTTTCTTTACGATCGCCATGATCGCTTCGTTATAGGGAGCTCTCACATCCGCAGCAGAAGCACTACCGGTTGCAAGAACGGCGAATAAAAATGGAATGTATTTTATATGCTTCATCTTTTTATCGAAGCATGCGGGTTCACTCTTTGTAAATCCTCCGACCCCGTTTACTAGACGTTCAGAGGACCTGTTTGTTTTGTTCGATGAATTAAATTTTCACACTGAGTCCGTCTTTCAAAGCCATCTTTTGCGCTCTGAAAGCAGGAATCAAGCCAATAAGAATACCGCCGACTAAAGTCGCCGCCAGATAAGCAAACTCAAGCGTACCAAGCATCGGACCACGCAAGTAGAAACCAAATTGAATCTCAAGCCACGGGCGAAGCAACAAGGTTCCGCCAACAGAAATAAGCGTCCCCCACAAAATACCCGCCACAGTCAGAAGCGTAGATTCAAAAACAAGAAGCGCCAAAATTTTATCAGTACCAGCACCAAGTGCGCGCAGGATGGCCATTTCACGGCGACGCTCATTCAAGCTTGTGGTCAATGCAATCAACATCGCCATAAAGCCCACAGCAACCACCATCCATGAAATCACCTTCAACACTTGCTCGACATAAGAAAGCCCGTGCCACAGCTCGCTCAAAGTGACACCTGGAATAATCGCCAAGAGTGGCTCGTCTTTGTAGTTATTGATCTCTCGTTGAAGGCGCAGAGTTTCGATACGCGATTTTGTTCCAACAAAAAACGCGGTGATCTGGTCCACGTGAATATCTTCTTTACGAATATTTTCCGGACGCACAACTTTATCTGGCGTTGGCGCCGCCCCACCCTGCCAGTCAATGTGCATCGCTTCGATGCCTTCGAGGCTGACATACACTGATTGATCAAGTGCCGTGCCTGTTGGTTTCATGATACCGACGATCGTGAACGGCTTGTCGTCGTGTTTTTGAATGCCTTCGCCCTTGGTAACTCCGTGGGCAACGACGATTTTATCACCGAGTTTGTAGTTCAGCTTCCGAGCGACATCCGCACCAATGACGACATCCCAAAGACCTTCCAGTACTTTCCCCTCGGAAAGTTCCACTTTAGAGTCTCCGCGGAAACGATAGTGTTCGAAGAAATCCAAAGTGGTTCCCACAACGCGGAAGCCACGATGCCCATCCCCTAAAGAGTATGGAATGGTCCACGCAATCGCCGGATGTTTTTTGAACTCTTCATAAGTTTTATAAGAAAGATTGTGTGTCGCATTCCCCATATTGAAAACCGTGTACAGAATTAACTGCACCGGTCCACTGCGAGCACCCACAATCAAATCAGTTTGACTGATGGTTTGAGTAAAACCTTCTTCCGCTGCTCGTTTGACTCTTTCAACCGTCAGTAAAAGCGCCACACTCAATGCGATTGAAACCACCGTCAGGATTGAAGCTAACGCGCGGTTTTTCAGGGATTGTATAGCAAGATTTAGAAAAACCATCTTAGCCCCCCTTCGCCGCTGTTGCATGGTTGATAGAATCTAAAGACACCGAACGCGAGAACAAATGCTGAATACTGCGATCATGACTGACAAACAAAACGGTTGTTCCGTACTGTTCACACAACTCAAACATCAATTCCAAAAACTTTTCACGATGATCCATGTCCAAAGACGATGTTGGTTCATCCGCTAAAATCAAGTCAGGTCGACCGACCAACGCGCGAGCCACCGCAACTCTTTGCTGTTGCCCTACGCTGAGCTCGGTCACTTTTTTATCCATGTGAGCAATGATTCCCAACCGTGTGCACAAGTGGCGAATCACAGATGTTTGGTCTTCGTTCTCGAGACGCTTTTGGCGATTTTTACTGAGATGAATTGGCAAAGAGATATTTTCTTGAACGGTCAGGTACGGAATCAAATTGAAGCTTTGAAAAATATAACCCAAATGTTCGGCACGGAAATGGTCACGGCCTTTTTCAGACAAGCTCGACAAGGACTGATCCAAGATTTTCACTTCGCCTTGATTTACTTTCAGAATTCCAGCGAGGACTTCCAGAAAAGTCGTCTTCCCAGAGCCACTCGGGCCATAGATGTAGACTCTCTCACCTTTTTTAACGGTGAAATCAGAAATAGCCAGAGTGTCGTTGGTGGAATTTGGGTAGCGGTACGTGATGTTTTTAACTTCGATGAGATTCACTCTAAGACCTACCTGTAAGGTTCGACGCTATCACCAATAATTTCGAAAGAGGATTCACCGTACATGGATCTTTTCGTGACCAAATTCAGAGTGCCATGAACCCAGATCGGGCCGAAAGCAACTTCAACCCCTTCTTTCATTTTCACATAAACCATTTGATTCGGTGGAGGCGCCGGTACGTGGATACAAGCTTGCGGACTTGGCACCAACAAAAACTCGGTGACAGCTCGTTGATTGTCCTCGAGAGGCACCATGAAACCAGGAATTTTCACGGCACGGCCATTCAATGCTTGAAGCTCGGAGCTGGATTTGCCGGTCACGTAGTCCATTTGCAAAAGAAGACGCCAGTCGACTTCAACACCCTGGCCTTTAGCGCCGCCAGAGAATTTATGAAACAACGAAGCACCCACGACAACGGCAAGCACTAGAATTCCAGAACCAATCAACCACTTTTTCATTCTGCCAATATCTCATAGGCCTTGGTGTTAACGCAATTTATTTGCAACTAGATCCGGCCCTTGAAAACGAAGTCACAACTTGCGCATCGCGTCCCAGGAGGGCGATCAGGTACCCTTTCCGCAGGGCTGGTGGTAAGTTGCTTGAATGAGTACGAAATTCCAAAGAGTCCGCGGGACTCGCGACCTACTTCCAGAAGATAATGTTAAATTCCGTTTCGTCGAGTCGATGGCGCACAAGCTGTCTTTGCTTTACGGTTATGGCGAGATCGAAACTCCGATCTTTGAGTTTTCTGAAGTTTTCCATCGTACTTTGGGCGAAACCTCGGATGTCGTCAGCAAAGAGACTTACACGTTTAGTGACCGTGGCAATGAAAGCCTGACTTTGCGCCCGGAAGGAACTGCGGGGGTCGCACGTGCGTTTATCTCTGAGGGTATGGCGCAAAATCTTCCATTGAAATTCTATTACTCGGGTCCGATGTTCCGTTACGAGCGCCCACAAAAAGGGCGCTATCGTCAGTTCCAACAATTGGGCGTTGAATGTTTGGGAATTGATTCGCCCCTGGCAGACGTTGAGTCTTTGACCCTGGCTTGGGATCTTTTGACGGCGATCGGGATTGCCGATAAATGCCAGCTTGAAATCAACACTCTTGGCGACGCTGAAAGCCGCGCAAAATATCGTGATGCTTTGGTTGTGTACTTCAGTCAGCATCAGGACAAACTTTCCGCCGACAGCAAAACCCGCTTAGAGAAAAATCCAATGCGCATTTTGGACTCTAAAGACGAAGGCGATCGCGCTTTGATCGCCAACGCCCCAGAGATGCATAACTTCTTGAACGACGCTTCTCGAAAGTTTTTTGCTGACATTCTTAAAGGCATTGAAAATTTGGGGATCCCCTACAAAGTGAATCAAAAACTGGTGCGTGGATTGGATTACTATTGCCACACAGTATTTGAATTCGTCACCACAGAGCTTGGCGCTCAGGGTACCGTGCTTGCTGGTGGACGTTATGACCCCCTCATCGAAATGATGGGCGGACCAAAAACTCCGGGCGTGGGTTGGGCCGCAGGTATTGATCGTCTATCCGATCTGGTTCCTGCTGAAAAGTATCAAAAGCAAGAAGCTCTTTTGGCTGTCATCCCTGCCGACGAAGCAGGTGAAAGTGCCGCTTTGAAAGTGGCGCACCAACTGCGACTTGCCGGTTTTAAAACCGAGATGCTGATCTCTGGCAAAATGGGCAAGCGTTTCCAAAAAGCTGACAAGATGGGAGCCACTCATGCTCTTGTTTTGGGCGAAAGCGAAGTGGCTGCGCAAAAGATCGCCGTGAAAGATCTGAAAGCGGGCTCACAAGAGAACCTGTCGCTTTCAGAACTGATCGCTAAGTTGAAATAATTTAAAAGAATATCTTTAATCCGCTCCGTATCCCGGTGCGGATGTTTTCTACCGTCGTGCCGGCGTTTGTCGTACTTTGCACGTCTTTGTACCAAGAACCAAAAACCCGGAAGTTTTTGAAATCAATAAAGGCCCCGCCTTCGGTCAAAGTTCCCTTTACGTCCCCTAAGGTCGCCTCGGTAGTCGGCAAATAGGAACGGTAAAGTCCATCAAAGCCGAACTGCTTGATCGCATACATTTGTAGGCTGACCTGGGCAAATTGCTGGCTTATGCGAAGCTCTGGTGCATTTTGATTCCGGGTTCGCATCCCATAATGCAGGGTCAGGTAGGAACCTTGAATTGAGCTTCCTAAAAGACGTAGGTTAAAGAGACCACTCAGGTCATTGAAGCCCTCTTGAGTGTTGTTTTCATATTCGGCAGTCAGCCCCACGAACTGAGCGTAGGCCGAAAATGTTCCTTGGTAAGAGGTGTTTTTATCAACGGCCGCACCGCCCCCGGCATCCAACTCGTAGCTGTTATAGGAAACCCCTAACATCAACTCGTAAGGAGAAGGCGAATTCATCGAAAGCCACATGTCCATCATGCGGTTCCGGTCTTTTTGAGCAAGCCATTCCTGCAGCGTCCAGCGCGAGCTCTCGCGACGTTCCGCCCTTTTGGTGAACTCGCCACCGCCCCCGGAAGACTGAGCCCCCGCATTGAAGGCAAAGGCCATCACAAAGAGGGCCAGGAGTGATCTGAAATGAAACATAGGAATCCTCCATTTTTAATTTTGCCCTTTGGGGGGACTTGGGTCTAAGATTTTATCTGTAAGTCTAAGATTGAGACTGAGGTTGTATGTACGTCCACGATTTGAATCCATTTGCTATACAGTTTTCTGAACATTTCGGCATTCGCTGGTATGGATTATCGTACATGATTGGATTTATCTGCGCTTACCTCTTGATCCGCTGGCTAACTTCGCGCCAACGTGCGGGACTGAATCCAAACATGGTGGGCGACTTTATCACTTACGTGGCTATCGGCACTTTGGTAGGCGGCCGCTTGGGTTATGTGATTTTTTATTCTCCGGACCTGTTTCTTAAATTCAAAGGCGACTTCCCGTTTTGGGGAGTCTTCGCGATCAACGAAGGCGGCATGGCCAGCCACGGTGGCATGATCGGTATTGTGCTTGCCTGTTTGTTTTTTGCCCGTCGCCACGGTGTTAACTTTTTGTATCTTTTGGATTTGGTGTCGGTCTCTGGCCCTATTGGCGTGTTCTTTGGCCGTATTGCTAATTTCATCAATGGCGAGCTTGTCGGCAGACCAGCTCCGGACGACTTCCCACTTTCTGTGAAATTCCCACAAGATATTTTGAATTGGCCAACCGCAGACTTTGCAAAGCTTAGCAGCCTGACGAGTGTGGTTGATAAAGTGAACATCAATAGCGAGCAGTGGCTTGAGATGCTGCAAAAATTTGAATTCGACACTGTGACTCGCAGCCAAGTGTACGATGCTCTCGCGAAAGTGGTGACTGAAATTCAAAATGGCAATAGCGCCGTCAAAGAATCTTTGGCGCCGCTCTTAGTGGCACGCTACCCTTCGCAACTGTTCGCTGCTTTCGGCGAAGGCTTGCTATTATTTTTGATTTTATTCTTCCTTTGGAGAAAAGGCCGCAAACCAGGATTTATCGCGGCGACCTTTATCGTGTTGTACTCTTTGGTTCGCATCCTTGATGAGTACTTCAGGATGCCGGATGCCGCTATCGGGTATCAATGGTTGGGACTGACTCGTGGCCAATGGCTAAGCGTCGGCATGTTCTTCATCGGAATTTCTATGATGTTCTTGTGGATGAGATCCAACTCTCTGAATATCCCAGGCTGGAACCGTGGCCACAGCATCCGCTTAGGCCGAAAATAATCTAGAAAGCATACGAAAAGGCGATAATCGCATTCGTGCCGGCAAGGAAGTTTAAAACTCCGCGCACGTTTTTATCTTCTTCACGGGATGCGCTGTACAAGTTCACCGCCGCAATCAATGAATGCGTCGCGATTTTGATCCAACGGGTTTTATTGCGTTCTTCTTTTTCTTTTTCTAAGAAGCGACGTAAAAGTTCTGCCTTTTGCGCCGAAGTTAAAGGCGCCCCTTCCACTGCATAGTAGAAAGAATTGTACTCGTTGCCATTCCAATAACGATTGGCCCCGTAACCTACGGCTGCCACCCCAACGGACTGAGCAATGGCATAAACACCACGACTGAAAGAATCATCCGAGTTATAGTAACCGGCAACACCACCTAAGGTCGCGATCGCACCGCTGATCATGTAGCTCATGCCGGTCACGCGGTCTTCTTTTTGGCGCTCTCTCATGTACTTATTAAAAGAATCCCATTGTGCCGGGCCTTCGTAATAATTCAAATCCGAGCTGTATGCATGAGCTTGCAAGCGGCACAGACTAAAGAGCACTAAGAGGAGGACCATCAACGTATATCTCATAGGACAAACCCCAATTCGAGATACACGGTTTGCAATTGATCCTGCTCGCCGACAAGGTTTTCAAATTTCTTACGCCAGTAAGTCAGGCCACCGTTCCAGCCATCATAGTGCAACAAGAAGCCCGCAGAGTATTCATAAGCTCCGTAGCTGGCTAATGCTTGCATGGCGCCCAGCTTGTAAGAAGCCCCGATACGAGGCATCTCTTTCGCCTCTTCGATATAAGAATTAAACAAAAAATCCACTCCCAATTCGAGTTCGCCCATGCCGACTGGTGGACGTACCGAACCCGCTAAATGCCAGTCAGGGCTTGTTGAAAGCTCGTCGTACTTTTTATCAACCAGACCCGCATTTTTAATCGTAAGTCCCACTTGCGGTTTCCATGGTTTTTCTTCGAAAGAATAAAGAACGCCGGGCTCTATATACAGAGCTCGTTGAGTTTTAGAATCAAAATTGTCATTACCACCCGACGCCAGCGCATCTGTCAGTGTAAATTCGCTTAAGATAAACTTGCGATCCACCGCACGCAGTTGCAGACCCCAATAGAAATTATCTTTTACGAAGCTTGCAATTTGCCCGGATAAGCTCTGCTCTTGGCCCGCATACAAAGTGATAACAGGTAGAGCCGAGTTGCGAATAAGGGAATAATAAAACAGACGATAAGGTGAATACCCCAAACCCCACGTTTCACGAATGAAACTTGCTTGGATATTTGCTTCCATCTCGGCGCTAGCTTTTTGATTAAAAAGACGCTCAACAGTTCCTTCGTCCCCAGTACCATCTAAAAGCTGACTGACGTCTCGGACATAGGAAACATTGTTTCCAAAAAAGAACTGTGTCTGAAACTGACTACGCCGATCTTTTGCAGTGAAAGCTGGATTGCACGGCAGGCCTTCGATCAGCGCGTCCATTCCAAAACAGACGTGACTAAGACTGCGGCTGGTAAAGTTAGAGCCACCCATCGAAATAGCTCTTGGCACTTCTAAAGCAGAAGCTTGCAAAGTCACTAGCAATAAGAAAAGTCCTACCCAGATTTTCATTGGCAGGTCCTTTTCTTACGAAGTTCGGTCACGGCATCCAAAGTCGTCGCGTAGACTGCTTGGACAACGGCGCGAGCGTCTAGAAGCTCTTCGCTATCTTCAGGATAGGCGATACTTAGATCCGTCATGGTTTCTGAAAGATGATACGAAATCGGTGTCAGCCATTTCAGAAGAACTTCAAAGTCAAAACGACACAAGACTTCGATACGTCCTGCGATCACATCTTCAATCGCTTTATTGAAGTCAGTCCAAAACTGCGCAGATGCCGTTACGTAGGATTTAAAAAGAATCAGATTTAAAATGGCGCGATATAGACGGCCACCTGGAGTTTGTACCATCGACAAAGTATCCACAGCGATTTTCAGATCGACCAACGCCTGACCTTGTACAACGGGGATCGAATCCACGCGGTCCTTGTAACGATCCCACACGGCCAATGTGTTGACCAAGCCACCGAGGGCTTTCATATCACGAGGGTCGATGTCACCTTTTGCTTGTTTTGCGATTTTTTGTAGGCTCTCGGCGGTGCCGGTCATCTTCAAGCTTTCCGCAGGAACCAAAGGAGCCTTAAAGCCAACGACGAATCCCCAGTACTGCTCAACGCGAATACCACCACGGGCCGCATACGCCGAAGCCAAGGCCACCTTCACCTGAGGGCGTGGGTCCTGGACCGCCAACTCTTGCAGTTTTTGAATGGCTTGGCCATAGTCCCCCTTGTCGATGAGCTTGTAATTCTCATCGAGAGGATCTCTTGGTGCTTCGTTCCGGTCTTTTTGACAGCCCGAAAACATAAGCAAAATGGCTAAGGCCCCGAGGGCGGTTTTTAACTGGTTCTTCATTTGGCGTAATACCCCGCTTTGCTATAAGCAATGTAAGGGCCACCTCTAAATGTACTGATTTCCACGACAAAGCCCCCCAGCCTGTAAGGACTACAAGCCTGGCCACGGAATCGTCACTCTGCCGGGTTCTCGTGGATCTTCCCGGGCCCTTCTCAAGTTGAGAAGGGGTTAAAATAAATTGTCTGTTTACCCCCACGAATACGACCGAAAAGTCCTATGAGGAGCACACATGAAGGGCAACTTGCTTGACACCCAGAACGACAAACCAACAATCGCCTTTGTCGATGATGAAGCAGAAATCACAGAAGTCTACTCTGCTATTTTGTCAGAGCACTACAAAGTGCTGACTTTCAATCAACCAGAAGAGCTTTTGAAGTTTCTCGAGTTTCATGAGGCTTGTCCGTTTGAAGTCCTCATCACGGATTTGAAAATGCCAAAGATCAGCGGCTTGCAGCTCATCGAGCGCGCTCATCAAAAAGGATTTCAATTTCCGTCGCTGCTTCTGTCTGGGTACTTGGACAAAAGCAACCTTATGACTGCTGTCGGTAGCGGCGTTTTGCGTGTTATTGAAAAGCCAGCAGATATATCCCGTATTCTACAGTGCGTGGAAGAGCTGATGAACGAAGCCCGTTTGATGAAAACCCGCCGTCAGATTCACGAGATTATGCAAAAGTTGCGAGAGTCTTATTCTCACATCCGCATGCTTTTGGGTGACGAATTGGAAACTTACACGATCGACAATGACAGCAATATGGAAATTTTGTTGGAGTCTTTAGAATCGCGCCTAGATTTTCTTCTGAAAGCCGAAGAAAATTTAAAACTCAAAAGCCAGGCAACGAAAAAAGTCGTCTAAAATAAAAAACCCACATCTTTTCAGACGTGGGTATTAATTCAGCTACTCGAATGAGAGCTTAGAGAGAGTTCGTTAAGAACTACTCCAAGTGCTTCAACGTGTTGTCGCCACCGATGTAGAAAGTCTCAGCTTGTTCTACGTGGTTCATAACAGTGTCAACAGACCACTTCATCAACAATTGCATACCAGCAACTGGATCTTCTTTAGAGCCAGTGTTGAATACGCTTGGTACTTCTGCAGAAGCGTTGAAAGTGAAACCCCAAGAAACGTTCACGTCTGCAGGCATGATAGTCGCATTAGTGATGTATTTACCTTGACCGTTAACAGAGCCACCAGCTGTGAAAGTCACGCGGTAAGCGAAATCAACTACTTTCATGCCATAAGCATTTTCGTATTGTACGCGGTAAACTTTAGATTGAGGAATTTGCCAACCAGAAAGGTCAGACCAGCATTGAACGCCTTTTGGAAGAGCGTTTGCAGTGTAAGCTTGAACGTTAACAACAGGGCGACCAGTTTCAACAACAGCCCAGATTTTTTTACCCAAATTGATAACTTGATCGATGATCACTTCAGCTTGATCCAATACGCCCAAGCCCAATTCTGGAGCTTCACCAGCGAAAGTAACCATGTTGCCGTTAGTGCCGTTGTTTGCACCAGTGTTGCAGTTCTCATAAAGACCTGCTTGTGCGAAAGTAGTTGCACCGAACTTAGCATCGTATTGCTCAGTAACATCAGTGCGAGTCATTTTTGTAAGTTCGAAATATTTTGCGTCGATTTTGTCAGCGGCTTGAGCGTTGATTGCCAAAGCTGTAACAAACACTAGAGAAAGAAGTTTCATTTAAGCGTCCCCCTGTTTGGTTTGCAGCTTTCTAACAGGGGATCGCAAATTTTCAATCTCAAAAATAATGATGCCTTGTATTAAATAAGCTTATTATCCAGGCAGGTCGCTAGTTTAAGGGCGCCAGGTGAAACTAATCATTGGGAAGATCCAAGATTTCGTAGCATCCGTTGAAGATTCTACCCCACTGACAGTTTTCGTCGCATAGGTCGCGGCATAGTAATTCAAGCTCACACCAATGTAAAATTTATCATCTCGGATCGGAGCTTGGAACGAGAACTGTCCAAATAGGCTCGTTCCTTCCCAGGTTTCGTTAGTGCTGCCTGAGGTGTAAGTTCCCTTGGCGATGTAGCCGTACGCAACCGTCGTGCTGAAAATGCCGTTCTTGTCGATATTCCAGCGCAATGCCGGTCCGATATCAAAAGACGAATAAGTCGTGTTCGTACTGTCCACAGAACCCGTTTGGGAAATACCTAGAACAGTCCACCCAACGGTCCACTGCATTTTGCGATCTATGTTGAAGAGAAAATTTGCATTATAAAAATACTGCGTGCTTGAAGACTCCGCATCCGCATTCAAAGTATCTGCAGAATAAGTAAATCCCAAATCAATCAACGCTTCCGCAAATACCGAAGACGAAATCATTAGACTTGTAAAAAGTAGAACTAGAAATCTCATTACTAGATTTATCGGCATTCGAGCCGCAGCCTTAGACACGACCAGAGACTAGAATCATGAGTTTAGGAGCGCCTTTTTAAGAGAGCGCCATAGAAACCATCAAAGCCTTCACGATGAGGCAGAGTATGCAACTCCTCGACCAAACTCCAATCTTGTTTGTTGTGTTCGAGGAACTTCTTCACCTGACGTTCGTTTTCAGCAGGCATCAAACTGCAAGTGGCATAGACTAACAATCCACCTGGCTTCACCATCTGCGAATAGTTTTGTAGGATCTCTGATTGCAAAATCAGAATCTTTTGTACTTCTTCAGCAGTTAGTTTCCATTTTGTATCAGGATTGCGACGAAGGACTCCGAGCGCAGAACATGGCACATCCAAAAGCACCCGATCCGCACTTTTTTCAAGACTCTTGATCACTTTGTCAGAGTCAATCACACGAGTTTCGATGATGTCGACATGGTTACGGCGTGCACGTTCTTTCAAGCTTTCCAATTTCCAAGCATGCACGTCCATAGAAATAATTTTGCCACGATTTTTCATCAGTGCCGCAAGGTGAAGACTTTTGCCCCCGCCTCCTGCACAAGCATCAATGACTTTCATACCGGGCTCTGGACGCAAAAGCGGCGCCACCATTTGCGAAGCACCATCTTGAATTTCAAAAAGTCCCTGCTTAAAACTTTCGCTCGACGCCAGGTTTTTTCTTTCTAAAAGTTTTAAACCTGCATCCAGCTCCGAAACGGGTGTAACGGCGATTTCTTCGCCTTTGAGTTTGCGAAGAAGCTCCTCACGAGTTCCACACAGAGTATTAGCGCGCAAAAAGACTTCCGCGGGTTGATTCATGGCGTGCAGGATCTGATTCCACTCCTCGCCGAACTCTTGACGACCGTACTCATACAGCCAATCAGGAACAGACTCTCGAATCGCGACCGAGGAAATACTCTCTTTGCGAGCCGCAAAATTCTGCGTATCGAATTTTTTAGTTTCTTCCCACTCTGGCAAAGTGCCATGGGTGTCATAGCACCACGCAGACCAAATCTGCCAAACGGCGGCTGTATCAACAGCGGTTTTTGTCGGATCAAAACCCGCAAGCGCCCCCAAATAACGCCACCAGCGTACGATTTCGTAAACGCTTTCTGCGAAAAAACGACGATCGCGGGCGCCCCACTTCCTTTGGTTTTTGAAGGTGCGCTCGATCACTTTGTCGGCATAACGATTTTGCGTAAAAATCTCCACCACGGCCTGAACAATATGTTCAACCAAATGACGGTGAAATTTTGGCGAAGATTTTTTTTCGCTTAGAATGTGAATACCGCTCCTGCAGACAGGAAGGTGCCGTTAAATTGGCCCGAGTTCCAAAGCTGCAGGTGGTTTTTTAAACCAGTCTCGATGAAAAATCCAGCGTTCTCGAAGACATCAAAAAAGCGTGCTCCAGCAATCAACTGATAGTCCAAAGTCAATGAGGCTTCATTGTCTGTCTGCCGGAAGAAAACCCCTGGCCCCGCACCAAAACCGAAGTACAAAGGAAACTTCGAGCTCGCATCTGGGAATGTAATCAACGGCAAGATCGACATTTTCAAAGGTTTTTGTTCGCCAGAACCTGCGACTTTAAATTGAATAAAGTCGATGCGTAGATTCAGGTCCATCGAGTTTTTCCACTCGCCCACCCGGTAAGTAAGTCCGCCGGTAAAGTCGCCGACGTCCTTTTGCTTGCTCGGAGTGCCCCATTCATAGGCAGTTGAACTCATCATTTTGCCGAAATGCAAAGCCAAGTAATGATCCGTCGGACCTGAAGATGCCGCAGAATTACCAACATACGAGCTGGCCTTAGCCCCTTGCTCGTCTTCCTCCTGATCCGGAGTACGTTGTCCGAAGTATTTTGACGCAGCTCCGCGCCCTACACGAGGGGCTCCTTGAGCCTCCGCGAAACCTTGAAAACCCAACAAAACAATCAGAAATGGCAGAATAGTTCTCATTCTTTAATCATAAGTGGATGACTCTTGTAGTCAATAAAGGCTTTTCTAGAGGCCTTTATTGACGCCGCTTTCCGAGCTTTCGTACTCTAGGAAAAGTAGAAGAAACGAGACTTTAGACCATGAAATGTCCTTATTGTGCTCATAGTGACGACAGAGTTTTAGACACACGTGTGCAGAAAGACGGCTCGATCCGACGTCGTCGCGAATGCCTCGAGTGCAAAGCTCGTTTTTCGACACTAGAGACACTCATGGTGAGCTTTCCGTTTGTAATCAAAAAAGACGGACGCCGCGAACCCTTCAGCAAAGAAAAAATCCTTAAAGGTCTTCAAGCAGCCTGCCAAAAGCGTCCTATCAGCCTCGCTCAAATCGAAGCTGTGGTGGAAAGAATTGCAACTTGGATTGTGAGCCGCGGAGAGAACGAAATTCCTGCCCGTTTGCTGGGTCTTCGTGTTATGACAGAGCTCAAACAACTGGATGATGTGGCTTATATTCGCTTTGCAAGCGTCTACCGTACCTTCAAGGATGTTCAAGAGTTCGTAGAAACTCTTGAAGACATGGAGATGGCAGACATTGCCGATCCGAACAATCCACAATTGCCATTAACCTCTGTTAACTATTCTGGAAAGCCTGAAGACGATGAGAAGACAATCCCGGGAACTCGCACTACAAGTCCTCTTTCAAACTGAGTTTGCACCGCAAATTTCAAACAGCGATTTGATGGAGGTCCTTGGGGCTTCTATGGATCAAGAAGTTGTTAGTTATGCTGACGAAATTATTCGTGGCGTGCTATCCCGCAAAGCTGATATCGATTCGAAAATCCAAGCGGCAAGTTCTCATTGGAAAGTCGAGCGCATGGCGACGATCGATCGCAATATCTTGCGTGTAGCCACTTTCGAAATGCGCTTTTCTGCAAATCCTGTAAAAGAAAACATTGCGATTAACGAAGCTGTCGAAATCGCGAAAAAATTCGGTACGACAGAGTCCGCAAGTTTCGTGAACGGACTTCTCGATCAAATCGCAAAGGGCCATTGATGAACGTCTTGTCTTTGGCAAATGCTTTCAATCCCGGCTCGGATCTCTGGATCGTTCCAGATCTTCAAAGCTGCCGTTGGACACAGAAGCTAGACTGGTATTTGAATTTTCAAATCATCAAGAACCAAAGACATCTCAGCCCTGACACACGCAATTTCACAAAACTCATTCAGCGCGAAACAGGTCTTGAAACCTACGAGCTGAGTGTGCCGAAAGAAGCGCCTTTGATGATTACGTCCGAGGCCTTTTTCCCAAACAAGTGGGTCGTCGTTGTTCCGACGTCACCAAACTTTGGACTGTGGGTGCGTGAAGCCTCCGCTATCTGGGAAAACCTCAAACATCCATCGTTGCGAATTTTTCTTCCAACTGGACAAAATGCCGGGTCCTTTCAAAAGGAGTGGCAAAAACACCACAGCTTCGAAGATTTCACACTCGTGCTTGATTAATTTCCTCAAAACCGAGGAAAATAGTCTTATATGAACATCATCACACACCTCCAAAAGCGCATTGAATCCATTCTTGATCATGACCATGACGTTCCCAGTGAAGAAGTTCTTCTTGCGAAGAAAAATTTCGAAGCTTTGACGGACCCTCGCTTGTTGCGTGGACTTTCTGAAAGTCTTCCTAGTGACAGCACTGATAAAGCCGTCATTTTGTTTTCTCGTTTGGCTTTGTATTTTGATGCCGGCGTTTTCTTAGAAGCAGAAAAAAATCTGTGGGAGCCACAAGCGCACTTTCACCACGGATACGTGCAAGTTTTGAAAAGTGCACAGAAGAAAAAAATCTCGTTGCCGAAAACGGATTTGATGAGCGTCCTTAGCACTGATGCAAAACCTATTTTGCAAAAAATGGGTTTGCAGATTTTAGACCCTGATCAAAAAACCGTGTGCTTGTTTTTAAGACCCGGTACCGACTTCGCCTTTTTGCTTTTCTCTTCTCTGCCCGATTTGTGGCTGAAAGAACATGTACGCCTTGTTACTGAGGCTATTCACAGAGGAATTCATAACGAATGACAACTTGGACGATTTATATTCTCTCTGACGGAAGTGGTGAGACTGCAGCAACTATGATCCGTGCGGCGTTGGTGCAATATACCAACAAGGATATCAATATCGTCCGTTGTAAAAACGTTCGTACTGAATCGCAAGTGGAATCCATCATTGATGAGTGCTTTGAGCGCCGCGGGTTTATTGCATACACCGTTGCAAGCCCCAGCATGCGTAAAAAAATTCACGAGCTCGCGACCAGCAAAGGTATTCCCTCTTTTGACCTCTTGGGCCCATTGCTGAACACTTTGGATAGTTTTTTCGGCGCAACCAATATCAGCGGCGTGAACGTTCTTCGTACTGTTGACGATACGTACTTTAAACGTATCGAAGCAATCGAATACACTGTAAAACACGATGACGGAAAAACACTCAGCCACTTAGACAAAGCAGATATCGTCTTAGTCGGTATCAGTCGTACTAGCAAAACTCCTCTGTCAATTTTCTTAAGTCACAAAGGTTGGAAAGTTGCCAATGTCCCATTGGTACTAAACACTCCGCTACCCGAAGAGCTTTTCAAAGTGGATCAGCGTCGCGTAGTAGGACTCATCATTGATATCGAAAGTCTTCATCGCATTCGTAAAAATCGTTTGGAAAAATTTGGTCAAGATCCTGGGGGCGAATACGCCTCTGTTTCTCACATCATGAAAGAGATTGAATACGCACACCAGATTTTCAAACAGAACAAACGTTGGCCAGTCTTCAACGTCACAGAGCGTGCGCTTGAAGAAACCGCTGGCGAAATTGTCCGTATCATTTCGGCTCGCCTAGGCCTTCCAGACTCGGTCTTGTTCTAGGATTTCCTCAGGAAGTTCTCAAGAAAATCTACACGTGAAAATCCACAGGACCAATTTGTGCTCGGATTAGGGTGCTCCAATCATTTTTGATGTAGCCATCAAACATTTGGACACACACTATATTAGTAATGTTGATCGTGTTTTACCTATATCTCGTTTTAGCCTCACAGGCGCAAGCGCATACGCTCCCTTTCGCTTTCTGGAAAAAGATCCCTGTGGTTCACGTCGTTGTTATTACAACGACGGGAGCAAGCACGTGGCAAGTACCCGATGATTGGAATAACTCTGACAATTTCGTACAAGTCATCGGCGGTGGAGGCGGCGGCGGAACCGCCATTAAAGCCGGCGGCGGTGGTGCTGCTTACGCTCGAAAAAACAATATGACATTAACTGCTGGAGCTAACATCAACGTCTTCGTCGGAGCTGGCGGTGGCGTCGCTGGTAATGGCCAAGACACCTACTTCGTAGACGCCTCTACGTTGATGGCCAAAGCCGGATTAGGTACAAGTACAACAACCGGAGGCACCGGAGGCTCTGGCACCTCTAGTGTTGGCGATGTCAAATATAGCGGTGGTACCGGCGGTAACTCTACCGGCAGTAAAGCTGCCGGCGGCGGCGGCGGCGCTGGCGGCCCTCTTGGTGCTGGCACCAACGGCGGTATCTCTGGAAGCGATGGCGGCGGTGGTGGTGGCGCAGGCGGTGGTGGCACTACGAACGGAGCTGCAGGTACAAGCACCACCGGTGGTAACGGTGGTAGCGGCGGTGGCGCAGCTGCCGGTGGTAAAGGCGGTAATGACGGCCAAGCGGGATCTCCAGGGATAGCTGGAACCGATATGACTGCGACCCACGGCTCTGGCGGTGGTGGCGGTGGCGGCGGCGATGATGGTGTCGGCGGAAATGCCGGACTTTATGGAGCAGGCGGCGGCGGCGGCGGCGATGCCAGTGCAGGCAAAGCCGGTGCCCAAGGAATTATCGTTATTACCTATACGACGTATTAGGACGTGACGAGCAAGCTTGCATCACAGCAACGCCATCGCGAATGACTTCAGGGTGAACAAAACTTGTGCGCATCGACCACGAAATCACCCACTGATCCGCAAAGCTGAGTTCGCAGAAGCCCGTATCAACATAACAACCCAAATGACTTCGGAAACCTTCATCTTTGATTTGCTTGCAACTACGTGGACCATTTTCAGAGAGCTCATTCATGGAATCCATCAAGCACACACGCACTCGACGAAGCCATGCATGCGCATCCACAGAGTATGTTTGCTCTGTATCCAAAAAAATCTGACAAAATTTAAAACCAAATCCCAGCGGATAACCACGCGGGCCACACGGCTGTTGTTTTTCTTGGCAAACATAGAAGGCGCAGGAATTCACATCCGGCGTACAAACTTGAGCTTGGACGAACATTGGAATCCAAAAAATAAAAAATGCCAGGGCCTTCACCGGTCTTAGTACTCCTACAATCCAAGCATATTTAGCTAAGGTCCTTTGAATTGCAATTCCCCTGGAAATCCTCGAAATTTTTTCATCAAATTCCAGGATCTTTCGTGCAACAATACCGGGATGAAATGGGTATTACTTTCTCTTCTTAGCTTTACGATCTTTTTGGGTTGTCAGAACTTCCGCTACTATGATCCGGCGAAGCCCCACCGTAGTAAGGATCAGTTTCTGAATAACTATGACAACTCTCCAAAATCCAGCGTTTGGAAATGGCAATGGGAACGTTTGACGACCAACGCACCACCTGAGCCTCCATTTCAGCCAGAGATTCTGAAAACCGACACTGCCGCACTGTCTGCGAATCGTGATAAAACCAGCTTTACGTGGGTGGGACACTCTACAGCTCTGCTGCAGTTGGAAGGCGTGAATGTTTTGATTGACCCGGTTTTCTCAGAACGAGTTTCACCGGTCAGTTTTTTTGGACCAAAACGTGAAGTTCCTCTGCCCTTTGAACTTGCGGCACTTCCGCCCATCGATGTGGTTTTGATTTCTCATGCTCACTATGATCACTTAGATCTGCCAACACTGAAAGCTCTGTACAAACGTGCCCCCGAGAAGACATTGTTTCTAGTGCCTCTTGGAATTCAAAGTTTGTTGCAATCAGAAGGTCTCAAAAATGTGCAAGAGGTTGACTGGTGGGAGCAAAAACAAATTCAGAATCTGACAATGACCTTTACGCCTGCACAACACTGGACACGACGTGGGCTGTTTGATACGAACCAAACGCTTTGGGGTGGCTGGTTCGTCGCTGCAAAAAAATTCAAATTCTTTTTTGCCGGTGACACTGGTTATTCGAAGGACTTTAAAGATATCCAGGCCCGCCTTGGCGACGTGGACTTAGCGATGCTTCCTATTGGCGCGTACGCGCCTCGTTGGTTCATGCAGAAAAATCACGTCAATCCCGAAGAAGCCGTACAAATCCATGAAGACCTGCACGCCAAACTTTCGATTGGCGTCCACTGGGGAACCTTTAGGCTGAGTGACGAGCCCATGGCAAAACCCGCCGAAGATTTGCAAGAAGCTCTGAATAAAAAATCTATTTCTGGAACATTTCGCGTGATGAAACATGGGGAAAGTATTTACTTTCCCAACACCCCGCCGTTTTAGGCTTTTTCTTGAGTCGCAATAGTTTGATAAAGAATCTCTGCCAACTGACGTGCTTCCGAAGTTTTACGGAAGTAATACGTCATATCGATTTCGTAGTGGAACTCTTTCACATGCACGTGGTTCAAACGACCTGAGCGCACCTGCTTACGAATCGAGTGCGCCGGCAAAAATCCCCAACCAAGTCCCGATTCGATCACACGCTTCAAAGTACCCACATTTGACGACTCAAAGATAGCTTTTGGACTAATCCCAGCACCACTCATGAGTTTCTGCAGTTTTTGATTAAAGCCCGGGAACTCATCCACGAAATTTACCATTGGAAAATGGCTCAGTTCTTTCGCGTTGATCTGAGCTGGAATATCCGTTTCTTTGCCAGATACCACCAACCACATTTCTTCTTTCAACAAAAACTTTTCTTCGACGTTATCAAGCTCTAAACCAAACTCTTCTTGTAGCTGCGGTAAAATCAAAACGTCAAACTGCCCTTTTTTAAAGGCTTTCACTAACTCTTCACCAGGCTTGTATTCCACTTTGATTTGCAAATCTGGATTATGGCGCATAAGTCGTCCCATCAAGGGGCTCATGATGTGAAGACCGATCGAGTTCAATGTACCGATACGAATTTGTCCTTTAAGCTCCGCACCTATCGATTTGATCGCAATCTCTGCCTGCTGTGCTAATTGCAAAATTTTACGAGCATGCTCATACAAGACCTCGCCCTGAGGACTTGCCTTGATTTGACGAACCCCACGAACCAAAAGCTCGACACCTAGATCTTCCTCTAGGTTTCTGATTTGCTGACTAACAGCTGGCTGAGTGAGATAAAGCTTATCAGCAGCGGCTGTCATGCTACCTTCACTGATGACGGTTACAAAAGTCGTAAGCTGATAAAGGTTCATCATGGGGTTTTCTCCTTTGATCAGAGGATTATTTTTACTTATACTGTCCTAAATCACGAGCGAGGTTCAAATCATGAAATTTCAACGCTTCAAATATCCTCTGATGGCATTGCTGTCTATCTTACTCACAAGTACCGCTCACGCCAAAGTTTTTCGTAATGCCTACATTTCATTCGAGCTTCCACAGTCATGGAATTGCAGCTTGGAACAGACCGAATGGGTTTGCCGCAGTGAAAACACCAAAGATGCCAAAGAAGCCATCATCATTCTGACTGCCAAAGAAGTAGGCCCTTCGGACTCTATGCAACAGTACGAAGCCCACTTGAACACGCCTATTGGCATTAATCTGAAAACCGGTGGATCTGCCGAGTCTAAAATCGTTTATAAAGCGAAAACCGTGCAAATCAACGACCAGCCATGGATTGATGGCTTACATATGAGCAGTGAAGTTCAAAACTACTTCACCCGCTACCTTGCAACAATCAAAGGCCGCATCGCGGTCCTCGTTACCTTCAGTGCGCACAAACAGTTCTACACCAAATACAGCCAAGACTTCTTCAAAGCGGTTATGAGCTTGCGCGTGATTGAAACTAAAAACATCGGCAATAATCCCGACTTTGGTCCAATCCGCCCTGGCAGTGGTACTTTCGGCCCTGGAAGCTTCCAGAATGCTATGCCTACGGATATGGTGAATCCGGAAGACATGAATGGTGCCAACGGCAAAGGCTCTGACAAAACTCTCCTCCTTGCAATTGCTCTGATCCTTGCAGCTGCTGGCGGCTACATCTTCCTTAAGAAACGCAAGAAGAAGTAATTCCTCTCTTACATTAAGTCTTTCTCGAAACGAGCTCCCTTACCGAGCTCGTTTTTTTTGTCCTCTGCTCGTCTCGAAGCTCCTTGGTCCGTGCGAGGATTTGAAGGAGTGGGAGAGGGGCTTTGGGCTCTTCCCGTCGGGGGTCGGCCTTCCGGGCCTTCGCAAGCGCCACGCCTTCGGCGTGGTTCGCGCCATCCAGGCGCCGCTTGAAGCCCCCTTTGGTAAGAGCCCAAAGCCCCTCTCCCACTCCTTCAAATTTTCTTCGTCCTCTATCCCCTTTTAGTTCGCTCTTTCGTTTTCTTCGTTCCTGATCTTGTGGTCATTTTGTACGTGTTTTGGCCTGTGGTTTTTGTTTTCTTCCTTTTTTTTGCCTCCCTTATTTGTTCTCTGTCTAAGATTTTTGCAGTCTTCGTCCTTCTAATTTCAATTAGGTGGTTTTAGGGTTGGCTTCTTCCTTGCTTGGTTGTGCGCTTGGTGAGGTTCGTATGTCGTTGAAAACTTGTTTTTTTGGCCTTTCTCTCATTATTAGTAGCTCTCTTTCTTTTGCTGCTGAGCCGCTTTCGCAAGGCTCTGAGGCTTCTGATATTATTCTTACTACGCTTGCTCATGAGGCTAAATCTGCTGACATTCTGACCTCTTCTGATCCTTCTCTTGCTAATCAAGAAATCACTCTTGTTTATGATCCTAAAGACTTTGATGGTGTTGTCGATACAGGCTCTAAAGAAGAGCTTTTGCGCGCTCTTCGCGCTGAAATGGCTGCTGCCAAAGACGAGAAAGCTCTTCTTGTTCCTAAGGCGCCGCAAACTGAAGAGCAGCTTGAGAAATTAGCTGCTTTGTCTGAACACGACGTGCAGTCTTTCCTTGGTAAAAAGCAGAAGTTTTTAGAGCGCATGGCGAAGGTTCTTACTTTCTTCCATTTGAAAACAAAATTAGTGAACAAAGTGTTGGCTGAAGTAAATACTAAGTTCTATAACTCTGCCCGTTTGATCGCAGGTAGTAACTCTGCGGGCGTGACTGTCATGTTCTCTCTTTCTGGTGGTTTGGCTCTTCCTAAAAAGATTATGTCAGCTTTGCAAGGCCGCGCTCTTGGAAAACTGATTCCTAAATCTGGTGGGTTCTTCTATCTCGTTGGTTTTGGTGTCGGAGTCTCTCGTCACGTTCAACCTAACGGAAAACCGAATTGGGTGCTTGAAGCTTTCATGGATACAGAGCGATTGAAGTCTACCATTACTGGGATCGTCGAGATTTCTGGAGCTAGCACCTTTGGCGTCGTCTATGAACTTCGCGAAGGAAAATTCAAACAACAACAAAGCGAAACAACTTATGGTGGCTTGGCTGGCGTTTTCCGCCAAGGCCCTAATCAGTTTGGTTGGGCAGCTTCCTTGGGCATGAGCCTTCCTCCCGGAATTGGTTCAGTCATTGTCTACACGGATCAAAGCACGCGTCGCTATCTAGCGCGCATTGATGTTTCTAATTTCACCGAAAAATATCTCGAGAATACACAGAGTATTTTCTTGTCTTGGATGGATAGAACGGGCCTCAAGAAAGTTAAGCCCGTTTGTGCAGGTATCTTCTAAAAACTACTTCCACGCCTGTTGCAAAAGACCACTCTCCTTTGCAACTTGAAGCCAGCGGTCTTTATTAGGTCTTAGGATCAACATATTCACGAGCCCCACTGCTGCAAAAAGCAAAAATGGCTTGATATCGCGACACTCCATCCCCAGCACCACACCATAAACGGTGATGGATTCGCTCAGAGCCCACGCGACAATATTTGCAGTCATGCTACTAGTTATAAGAGCTTTTTCGTCAAGATTCTGCCCATTGTTTTTGGCAATCCGTAGGGCGCCTCTAAAAATCATTTTTGGGAGCACATGAGTAACTACCAAAGTCACCATAGCAACACAGCTCAAAGGCAACAAGAGCGGAGATTGTTGCCAACTTGCCAAGGCTCCTTGCTCTGCGACTTTGTTAACCACTACCCCATAAATTCCGTGAGTCAAAAGAAGGGCTCCCCAAACAATCCATTGAACTTGGTACGTAGATTTTGCCGTAGCTTGCTGTGCTGGTTGCATATTCTATTTCGCTTTCTCGATCTTAGGTTTGTAAGTGGACAATTGGTCTGCGACTTTCTTTTCGTCAGCGTAAACCAACACACGCAGATTTTTTGCATCCAAGTGTTTTTGAATCGCAATGTTTACGTCATTCAAACTTAGCGCTGCAACATTCTTGTTAAAATCTTGCAGATAGCTGAGTGGAACTCCATAGAAGTTCAAAATCAAAATATTGTAGGCCAAACGATCTGCCGTCTCGATCGCGCGTGGGAACTGTCCTAAAAGTTGTTCTTTTGCAGCATTGAACTCTTTTTCATTCAAACCCTTCTCTACGAACTCAGAGAATAATTTGAGACTCTCATCCACGGTTTTACCAACAGTTTCATTCTTAGTAAAAGTATTGATCACAAAAGGACCGCGGTCTGCGCGTGAATCAAAGTATGAATAAATAGAATAGGTCAAACCAAGATCATCGCGAATGTACTGATTCAAACGGCTGCCGAATTCTCCACCGAGCGCTACGTTTGCCAATCGAAGCTTCAAGAAGTCCGGATCATTACGGCGAATACCGAATTCTCCGATACGGATTTGCGCTTGCTGCAAACCCGCCTTGCTCAAGAGTTTCATGTCGATTCCCTGAATCGGCTTCAACTCTGGCGTACTGAAGTCACGAATAGGTTTCCCCGTCCATTTCTTAAAGGCCTCTGCCACTTTACTTTCGAAGTCCTTCGTCACACGACCTACAACAGCTAACTGCGAATTGTTCGGGCGGTAGTTGTTCAAGTAATGACGGATGATATCTTGTTTTGTGATTTTGCGCACGGACACTGGAGTGCCCGAAACATCATTGGCATATGGATGGCCCAGAAAAAGAAACTCATCAAAAGCGTCATTGGCATAGTTTGATGGGTTATCAACCTTCTTTTGCTGCTGAGCTATAATCTGCGATTTAGCGCGAGCCACTTCCACGTCCAAGAACGCCGGATTCATAACGATGTCTGAATAAAGTCCCAACATCTTCTCCGAAGTATTCACCAACGCGTCCATCGAAATCACTGTAAAGTCATTTCCAGACTCGATATTAATTTCAGTGCCGAGTTGTCCTAATTCGTCCGCCAGTGCCATGGCATTTTTAGTTTGCGTCCCTTGCTCTAACAACTGAGATGTCAGGTTATTCAAACCCTCTTTCCCTGCAGGATCTTGGCGAGATCCCACTTTTGCCAACATCGTCATGCTGACACGCGGAAGCGAGTTATCCGTGATAAAAACGATTCTTAAACCGTTCTCTAATTGCACTTCACGCATCGGACGGAGCTTAAATTGACCGCCGTTAGAGACGACAACAGGAGCCGCCGGTTTTTCGCTTTTTGGAGCTTCCGCTTTTTTGTTAGATCCCGCACAACCGACCAAAGAAGAAAGGATAATCAGATTCAACGCGTTTTTCATTTGGAATGAGCTCATGGTTTATTCCTTCTTTGCTTTCGGCTCTAGGACGGCGATCGTTCTTTGCTTCTGATTCAAATACTTATTGCAGACATCTTTGATTTGTTCTGCAGTCACAGCATTGTACTTATCCAAATCTTTGAAAAGGCTCTCATAAGAACCCGTCACAATTTCATTCACAGCTAAGGCACGCGCCTTGCCATCGACAGTCGTCAAACCATCTACTAGGTCTTTCATGACTTGAGTCTTAGCTTTGGCAAGCTCTTCATCAGTCACAAGTTTGTTTCTAAGTTTCCAAATTTCTTGGTAAACCAGTTCCAAACTTTCTTGCATCGCAGTTTCCGGTTTTAAATTCACACCCACCGCGAAAACACCACCATCTTGCATGGTCGAATTGTAAGAGTACGCAGAGGTTGCAGATTGTTTCACGTAAACAAGACGCTTGTGCAAACGGCTAGAACTTCCATTTCCTAGAATATTTGCAGCAAGGTCCAAAGCGTACATGTCTGCATGATTGTTAGGAACGGATTTGAAAGCCACAGTGAATGAAGTGCTTTGTACATCTTTTTTAAGACTCACGTTGCGCTGAGAATCCTGGTCCGGCTCTTTAGGATATTCTTTGCGCGGCATCGGACGATACGAAATCGGACCGTAGTACTTTTCAATCAATTTTTTAGCTTCAGAAGTTTTAAAGTCCCCTGCCAAAACCAGAATAGCATTATTAGGGACATAGTAGATATTGTGGAAATCACGAAGAGTATCGACTTTGTATTCAGAGATGTCTTTCATCGTTCCAATCACCGGCCAACGGTAATTTGAAAGTTTATAGACCGTCCCCATCACAGTTTCCATCAAAAGACCCATTGGATTGTTGTCGACGCGCCAGCGGCGCTCTTCTTTAACGACTTCTCTTTCGCTGAGAAGATCCTCAGAGTTCAACGTCAAATTGCTCATGCGATCTACTTCGATTTGCATCATCATCTCAAGCTTAGAGCTTGGCAGACTTTGATAAAAACCTGTGTAGTCGTAGGTTGTAAACGCATTATTGACGATGCCGTTTTCATGAAGAAGACGGTCAAAGGATTTGCCTGGATAGTTTTTAGAACCTTTAAACATCATATGCTCAAGCATATGAGCTGAACCCGTAATCCCCGGAGCTTCGTCACGAGAACCGACCTTGTACCAAGTATGATAAGAGATCAATGGAACCGAGTGATCTTCGTGCAATAAAACTGTCAGGCCGTTTTGCAGCTTGTATTTGGTCACCGGAAAGTTGATTTTCAGATTGTCTTTCTCTTGCGCCAAGGCCAGAGACGCAACGAAGAACACGCAGGAAAAAATAAGGTGTTTCATAAGGGACTCCCAATATCTTTTTATTGTAGGAGGTCCCGTTTTAAAGGCAAACAATTTACATGGAACCCGGCCACCGGGCTAAGGGCTGATCTAGACGCGAGACTTTTTACTGTACGACGAAATCAGAGAAGAAAACGTCTTTCACAATACCTTCACTAAGGATGCTGTTTACTTCCATTGCGATCGTGTCTTTCAAGAAGAGTTTCCCCTGAATGCTTTCAAGGTCCGAGAATGTTTTTTCATTCAACACGCGGACAATTTTATCACGGGCTTTAGCACGGCTGTCAGGACTCATGATCTCTTCATAGCCTTCTTTGCCGAGCATCTGCAGACTGAGTTCCAATTGAATGGTTCTTTTAGGCTCGCCGCCTAAATTCACCGTGAACTTATCCATCGTAAAAATGTAGGGAGCATAACGTTCGTCTTCTGACTTGGAAGACATCTCTGTTTCCAATACTTCTTCCGTAAGCTTTGGACTGTGCCAACCCAGGGTGGAAGCATAGACCATGTAAGCACCACCACCGATAACGATGAAGTTAAACACCGCAAAAACCGCGGTTAAGATCATCCCCATGTTTTTCGGTTTAGCTTCCGTCTTTTCTTCTTTTGCCTGAGCCATAAAGTCCTCGTTTCAGCGTTTTTCTTGGCTTCTCTTAAGACTTTTATCGGCTTTCGTGACCAAGGTCTTAACAACCTTAGGCGAGCTTTCGGTTAAAAAATTTGGTTCTTTTCGTCGAAGGTTTAAACAGGTCCCTTTTTCCCTCTCGAGAGTTGACAAAAAGCAGGGAAAATCCGTCTAATAGACCTATATGAACAGAAGAATCTGCACGGGCATTATTTCATGCATTGCTGTTACTGTATCTTGGGGCCTTGCTTCGTCTCCGGCATTTGCAGCGGAAGAAGAAACCGTTTCTCAAAATAAGACAAATGCAAACCTGCTACCTTCTGACCTTTTGCAAATCTCTAGTACCGACGCTTTCAGCAAATACGTTTTCCTTGTAGATAAAAGCGAGCGCCACCTTGCGGTCTATGAACGTAAAGGCGAGACTATCGAAAAAATCCTCGATGTTCCTTCAGACATCGGCAAAGCCACCGGCAACAAAAGCAAGCGCGATGACCACCGCACTCCTGAAGGCATTTACTTCTTCGAAAAGAAATTAGGCCAGCCTGAAATTCCATTTAATCTTTATGGCAATATGGCTTTCACGACGGACTATCCAAACATCTTTGACCGTCGCGAAAGTAAAACAGGTTCTGGCATTTGGTTGCATTCAATTCCAGATACGGTTCCATTGACTCGAGGCTCTCGTGGTTGCGTAGTTGTTCGTAATGATGTGATCACGAAACTTAAAGAGTACATCAAGCTTAAAGAAACTCCGATTTTGATCTTCGACAAAGTGAACTATGTTGCGAAGGAAGAACATGACAAGCGTCGTGTTGCTTTAAATGAGTTCATCGAAGGTTGGAGAAAATCGTGGCAGTCGCAAGACATCGAAGCTTACATGAAGTACTACGACGAAAAATTCGTGGCTCCGGGCTTTAACTTCGCTACCTGGAAGAATCATAAGAACAGATTGAAGGGCCTTTATAAGTTCATCAAAGTTGAGCTTTCCCAGCCTTTCTTGCTACTTCATAAAGATCAGCTGATCGTAAAAACCTTCCAAAGATACGAATCAAATGGTCACACCGACTTCGGGGTAAAGACCCTTCATGCGGTTAAAACTGACTCGGGGTATAAAATTATCCGTGAAGATTGGACTCCTGTCCGCGACAACCTGGCTGCAACCACTCAGAACCCACAACCCGCCGCCCCTACCAACTAGTTTATTGTTGATAAGCCTCTCGAATCCTCCTAGAAGTGGGACTTTTCACCCACTGGGAGGATTTATGAAATTCGTTGCGGCTCTTTTACTGACGGCTCTAGGCTTTCAGGCTCATGCTGGTAACATTAACGACTACATTGGTGTTCATGCCCAAGAAATCCAAAGCAAGGAACTTCTTCGCCTGCAAACAGTTGCGACTGACATGGTTCGCTTGGAAGGGCTTTCTAAAGAAGAAGGATCTTGTGGCGATGTCATTACTTTCAAAGGCCCTACAGGGTATCGTAGCGCTGAAAACATGCAGCTTTGGATTCATGGCATTGCCACTGAATTAGGGACCATCAATCTTGACGAAGACATCAAGCTCTTCCCTGCTCCGATGAGATACAGCGATCTTCGCTTGAAGGTTACGATCCTCGCTGACAGAAGCATGTTGTCTTATGATGTTAAAAACGTCGAAGAATTCACTAAAGAGATTTATAGCGCCATTCAACCGGCTAAAGATCACTACTTCTTCTTTGGTGACTATTTGGATACCGAGACTGGCTGGATGACAGCGATGGTCTTCGTGAAAATCTCTTCAGGCGAAGCCGTTTTTATCTCTCATAGCAGCCGCTGCTACTAAGTAAATTTGTTTTGAATTGAGACTTGAATCCGGAGCCATAAGCATCCGGATTTTTTTTGGCCTCAACCACACGCCTTGTGAATGTGTTGCTACTAAAAAAGCTGCAAATTAAACCAAAAACAAAATCCTATTTCTTGAAACGAACAAGTCTCTGCCAACGTCTTCCCCTTAATGACACTCAATCGGGGGAGGGGCCAATGAAACGACTTATTTCTAAGGTGCTCATTTTAGCCATGACATCCTTGTTCTCACAAAAGGTCTTGGCGCAAGCAAGCAGTATAGCGCCAGGGTTTAGCGGATACGTTGAGTATTTTTCAGCGGAATCTGAATCAGCAATAAAACAATTTGGCTGCCTACCAACAGATCTGCAACTTGCTAATATTGGTTCTGCAGGTCTTAACTATGCTCAATTTATTCATGCCTCAGGCGCACTCGCAAAAGGACAATCTGTCGAGTTTACTCAGACGATTTGCAATGCAGACGGACTCACATTCTCGGGGATTGAGTACACAGCTATGGTTTTCTTTCGCGGTGATTTAAAAGGACAAATAATCAGTCCTTCCGGCCAAGTGATTGACCTTCATTACTACAATCGTATCAGCAACCACTGGCCTACGAATCAGCTCTTACAAAACGAAGACTTGAGACCTGGCTATGGAAGCCTTCCATATGGCTACATCAACCGACTCGAGCGCGGAACTTGGCGCCTACGCCTGACCGCTGGAAAAAGAGGGGCCGTCATCCCACAAATCGTCTGGGGCGGAAACTCGAACTTTCCGTGGAAATAATGTGGTTGCGATCATCGCATTAAAATAAAAAAGCCTCGGGAGACCGAGGCTTTTTTATTCTTAAAACTCTGTTTTAGAGACTAGTGCTCTTGGGTCTCGTCGTGAGTGTCATCGTCAGAGCTAGAAAGCTCTACGTTGTGGCCCATATCTGGAAGAGATTTCAAGTGAGCTTCAAGCTCTTCGCGAGTCAACTGACCGTTGTTGATGTACCATTCGGTCAAACGTTTATCGAACTTCAGATTCTTCATCGCTTTATCTAAAGACATGAGTGGCTCCTTATTAATGAGCAATTATATATAAGAAATTAGTTCCAATATCTAGGACCATTATCCGATTTTTTCGGATTTTCATTATCCACTACCAGACGGAGGTTACGACCCTTTTTCTTGCTCTTTTTAAAGTTCTCGTAGTTCTTCCAACGGCTCATAAGCAACAAGGCAACATATCCCGAAGCCAAACCACCAAGATGGGCCAAATAAGCCACTTCCCCGCCACTGACGCCTGAAGTCAGCATAGAGCCGATCTGAACAGCCCCCATGATCATCACGAAGTAACGCATTTTCATTGGGAACAGCATAAAGAAATAGATAATGCGCTCGCCGAACAAGATCCCTTGAGCCAGCATCAAGCCAAAGACGGCTCCAGAGGCGCCAAGCACCGGAATCATCAATCCTGCTTGCGAGCCCGTCGCTGCAGCGTAAACACCCATGCCCAAGCAATAAATGACCGCTGCCCCTATCCCCGTAAAGAGATAGAAGAACAAGAAGTACTTTCCGCCCCAACGTTGCTCAAGCTCGGCCCCAAAGAACCACAACATCAGCATGTTGAATAGGATATGAGTCAACTGCATCGAGTGCAGGAACATGTAGGTGAAAAGCTCCCACACACGGAATTCAAAAATCACTCGAGCTGGAACAAGACTTAGAAAGTTTGTGAAAGGAACTTTGAAAAAGCCTTCGACCAAAACTTGGAAGACAAGCCAGATACCAACATTCACAATAAGAAGCCACTTCACCATCGGCGTCAACGGAAGGGCCATGCTCACTTGAGGTCCACGATTCACAGAAAACTCCCTTGTTATCGTGCCTTTCTAAAATACCCTAAAAGTCGATCGTACGTCTGCTCCAGACTTTCAACAACGACTTTGGTCTCGGCAATCAAAGGAAAAAAGTTAAGATCCCCCGCCCAGCGCGGAATGACATGATAGTGCAGATGCTCAGGAATTCCCGCACCGGCGGCAGCCCCATGATTAAGCCCGACGTTCACCCCACCCGGCTGATAGGCATCTTGCAGAACCTTCATCGCCAAACGAAGAGTATCATGAAGATCGTAGTGCGCGTCTTTGCTGAGCGACAAAAGATCACCTTCATGCTTTAGCGGGATCACCAATAAATGGCCGCTATTGTACGGAAATTTATTTAACACCACCATAGAGTGTTTAGATTTATAAATACAAAGTGTATCAAACGACTCTTCATTTTTAGCGGCATTACAAAAGACACAGCCCTCGGGCTTTACTAACTTGCGAACATATTTAAAGCGATCCGGTCTAAAGAGGACGTCCCGTTCCATCGGCCAGACTTCGCTATGAAGAGCGTCGGTAACTTTTAAAAAAAGCTCCGGTTTAGAGGCCTTTTTGGTCTTAGTGGCTTTTTTGCTCTTCGAAGCTGTCTTCTTTTTCGCCAAAAGATCCTCTATTCCCAAAATCCAGGCATGATCATCATTGGTTGATTCAGATACTGAGCGCGGAATACTTTACGCAAAGATGTTTCAACGGCCTTATCAGCACCTTTAGAAGTGAAAAACTTCACGGTCTCTTCTGCGCTGTTAAGATCGTCTTCATCTTGTTGCTCGAGAAGATCCCAGAAGCTTGGTTTTCTTTTTGGTGCTTCAAAGAGTTTATAATCGGTTCCTAAGTTCGCAGTTTGCGCCGCCAACTTCACAGCATCTTCCAACGTTCCAAGCTGATCGGCAAAACCAAGTTTTACCGCTTGAGCGCCCGTCATCACGCGACCATCAGCATAAGTGCTAACGACATCGTCCTTCAAACCGCGACCATCCATCACAGCTTGCTTGAACTGACCATACACATCGTTGATCAAATCTTGGAACAAAGCTTTTTCTTCGGGTCTCATTTGGCGATACTCGGCACCAGAGTCTTTGAATTTTCCAGAAGTGATCGAGAAGCGAGAGATCTTTGCCCAGTCATAAAGTTTTTCAAGATTTGCAAACTCCATGATGACACCGATTGATCCGACCAAGGCGCCTGGAGCAACAACGATCTTATCACAAGCCACTGCAGAGTAATACGCACCACTCGCAAGCAAGCCCGAAGAAGAACAAATGATCGGCTTTTTAGTTTCAGCCTTCACTGCCTTGATTGCTTCGTAGATTTCTTGAGAAGGACCAACCGCTCCGCCCGGAGAGTTGATGTTGATTACGATCGCTTTGATCTTATCTTCGTCTTTGTATTTTTTGAGTTTCTTAAGGAATTTTTTGCCGTTCATGATGACACCTTCAAGGTCCAACTGAAGGATGCTGTTTTTGGTCACGAACGCTGTGGTTTCATCGGCGCTCTCGCCAACTTTATCACTGGTCCATTTTACGATGCTAACCAGGCCCACAATAACAAGAACAACGACAATAAAACGTACGAAAGGATTTTTCATGGCGACTCCGTTAAGAATTTCAATCTTAACAGCCAAAAAAAAAGGGAGTCTATGAGACTCCCTCTTTTTTGCGCATCGCGCACTAACGAACTAACGATTAATTAGTTTTTGCCGTCAGTTTTCATGTTTTTAAGCTGATCTGCGAACAAATCACCGAGTGTAGATTTAGAAGTAGCAGTTGCTTTCTTCACATAATCTTCAACGTCAGCTTTTGATTCACGAAGTTTGATCAATTTTGAAGAAAGACCGATCTTACGAGCGTCTTTATCAATAGAGATTACTTCCGCTTTCAAAACTGTACCTGGCTTAACAAAATCTTCAGTTGTGTTGATTTTGTCAGTTGTAAGTTCAGAAATGTGGATCAAACCTTCGATATCAGACTCAAGCTCAACGAAAGCACCAAAATCAGCGATCTTAGTTACTTTAACATCGTGTTGTGTACCGATAGCGTATTTGTTCTCGATGTTTGACCAAGGGTCAGACTCAAGCTGTTTGATACCCAAAGAGAATCTTTCGTTCTCGATGTCTACGCCCAAAACAACCGCGCGTACTTTTTGCCCTTTAGCATAAAGTTCGTTCGGGTGATTTACACGTTTTGTCCAAGAGAAGTCAGAGATGTGAACAAGGCCGTCGATGCCTTCTTCGATACCGATGAAGATACCGAAATCAGTAACAGACTTAACTTCACCTTCAATGATTGTTCCTGGTTGGTAAGATTCTTTCAACTCAACCCATGGATTAGCTTGAAGCTGTTTCATACCCAAGCTGATGCGACGGTTTTCAGTGTCTACTTCAAGAACTACAACTTCAACTTCTTGATCAACCGTTACAACTTGAGATGGATGTTTCACGCGTTTAGTCCAAGACATTTCAGAAACGTGGATAAGACCTTCGATGCCTTCACCAAGTTCTACGAATGCGCCGTATTCAGCCAATGAAACAACTTTACCTTTAAGCTTAGTGCCTGGAGGGTAAGATGCTTTTACAGATTCCCAAGGATCAGGATGCAATTGCTTCATGCCCAAAGACACGCGCTCTTTTTCCTGGTCGTATTTCAATACTTTTACTTGGATTTCGTCGCCCACTTTCAACAATTCTGAAGGGTGCTTTACGCGGCCCCAAGACATGTCAGTGATGTGAAGAAGACCGTCCATACCGCCCAAGTCAATGAACGCACCGTAATCAGTGATGTTCTTAACAAGACCAGTAACGATAGAACCTTCTTTCATAGTATCAAGAGTTTCTGCTCTGAGACTGTCACGTTCTTCTTCAAGAAGAGCGCGGCGAGAAAGAACGATGTTGCCACGTTTTTTATTGAACTTGATAACTTTGAATTTGTACTTCTTGCCGATGTAGATGTCCATGTTACGAACAGGACGCAAATCGATTTGTGAACCAGGCAAGAAAGCTTTAACACCGATATCGACGCTCAAGCCACCTTTGACTTTAGCAACGACGGTACCTTCGATAACTTCTTCGTTCTCTGCAGCTTTAGAGATATCAGACCATGCACGAAGCATATCTGCTTTATCTTTAGAAAGAACGATCATACCGTTTTCGTTTTCGATACGATCAATCAATACTTCTACAGTGTCGCCAGCTTTTACTTCACGTACGCCGTCAACAACGCGGAATTCGTTGATTGCAATAAGTCCTTCAGACTTATAATTGATGTCGACAAGAACGTAATCAGATTGAACTTCGACAACTTTACCGCTGACAACGTCACCGATTTTGAAGTCTTGATCTTTCACTGATGCTTCGAAGATCGAAGTGAATTCGCTTTTGTCAGTGTTTCCGTAGATACCAGGATTGGATGCTACTTTGGAATCTTCTGCGTCCAAGAAAGCTAGAACTTTCTGCTTTTCTTGAGCGGCTTTGTTTAATTGTTTCCCCATAGTAATAATATGTACCTCCCACGTAATAGGTCCTCTAAGTGGCTGGCCCTGGGTGTTAAAAGGCTTCGCCGGGTCCTACCCGTTTAATTTATGAAGAATGGTTGTATAGGCCCGAATTCACTGAGTCAATGCGGAAAGTGAAGCCTCGCGTTGTGGGGAAGATTCCAAAGTCTTTCCTAGGGACTTCACAGCACTCAGGTAAACAACAGCCCTATGAAGTTTTACATAAGCCTCTTAAGCCTGCTTTTGGGGTGTGGCCTTTGCCATGCTCGTACCTACCAACCCGAAATACTCTCTGCACTCAAGTACTTAGAGAGTACTCAAGCAACCCGCTCTGGCGACTACGAACCCGGGCAATGGGCCACTGAGGTCACGGCGATACTGCTGCCAAGCATGGTCGGCGTGGGAGCTTGGGGCAAACCCTACCCCGAAGCCACGATTTTTACGACGGCCAGTATTGTTGGCGTTTTACAGGAAATGCAGGACTCCGACCCCACTTTACGCCAAATCGGCCCCATGGTGGAAAAGGCGATTGATGGCTTTGCACCTTTCTACATGGAGCCCTTCTTTAACTTTTATCCTCCACGCAAAAGAAATGGCGCTTGGGTACGGGGGCCTCGATCGATGTTTTTGGCCCCTTACTTTCGGGGGCTCGCGCACATTCCTCCGGATGCAGATAGCACATCGGTGACTTATTGGGTTCTGCGCGGCCCTGTGCCTGAAACGGTGGTGCAAACTTTCGCAAGAATTCGCGATGTCGATCGCAAGCCCCATTCCTACAACCGTCGCTCCGGCAATGTGAACACCGGAGCTTTCATGACTTGGCTGATGGATGAAAAAGATCCGGACATGCCTCATCGTTTTTGGCAGCCCGAGCTGGGACCGCGCATTCCCTTTGGCACTAATGACGTCGATTGCATTGTGAACGCCAACGTTTTGAAACTTCTGACCCGTATTCAGCGCGACGAAATTCCCGGCTACAAAGAGTCCTGTGAGTTTCTGAAAAAGTCCATTCGGCATTCCGAGTACGGGCGCTGCGGGATTTATTATCCCAATGACTTTATGCTGGCGATGAGTGTGGGTGAACTCAAACAGATGAAAGCGTCTTGCACTGCCAGCGAAGAGCCCACGGTGCTTCGTTATTTACTCGAGACCCAATCCCAAGACGGTTCGTGGATGAATGCACCTCCGGCACGACCGGATCGCATTCAGGCAACGGTAGCCGCATTAAACTCTTTGCTACTTTTAGGAGATTCACAAAATTCGGTGCACCGAAAACGCGTTCACAAAGCTGTGAATTATCTCTTAGCGCACTCACGCCGCAATCGTGATGGGCATTTGAATTGGCGAGGGCAGGTGTTCTTCTCAGCCGTTGCACAAGCACGATTCTCTGTTGTCTGGAGATCCACACCCTACACCACGGCACTGGCAGCAATGGCCCTGCAGCGGGCCGAGAGGTTCTTAGACTAAATCTTGTGAACGAAGTGCGTTTTCTCACCGCGAATGCGTGGGCCGTACACACCGTTGGGGGCTCGTTTGCCTGCACTAATCACCATGGTGACGGCACAGCTTCGCGGTAATCCTAAAAGTTTCTTCACGCGGACTTCATCGAAGCCTTCCATTGGACACGTGTCATAGCCTGCCGCGCGGAATGCCAGCATCAGGTTTTCACAAGCCAATGCCGTAGTTTTTGTCGCCCAAAGGATATTACCAGCTTTGCCGTAAGGTCCGCGCGGAATCACGCGGAAGAGTCCCAAGACATGGGCGACCAATGTTTTGAAAGGACCGAGAATATGCCCGGGTCCATTGCCATAAACGAAAGGCACCAACTTCTGATAGTAAGCCATCACACTCTTCGGAGGTGCCGGCTGCGTTTCAAAATAATCGAGATTAATTTTTTGCCCTAAAGGCCATCTATCGGGTCTTGCCACACAGACAATCAAAGTCGACGAGGTCCTGGCAGCGGGTTGATCCAGGCAATATTGCTGAAGTTTGCGGAGGTTCTCCGGAGACTTCACCCAGTAAAACTCCCAAGGCTGTAAATTAGAGGAATTTGGTGCAAGCAAGGCAATGTCCAAGCACTTCTCGACAACGTCATCTGGCACGGCTTCTTGAGTATAAACGCGCACAGAACGGCGGCTCTCGATCACTTTGGAAAACTCACCAAAGTTGCAATCAGCAGCCGACTCTGAATAAGGCATATTTACGGGTTCTTTAAAAATACTATCGCTCATGGAGATCTCCCGCTAGCAACTCTAGCGGAAGTTGGTAGTGGTAGCTACTCTTTCGGGTTGTCTTCGACAATAATCAGAGTATTCCAAGATTCTTGAGTTTTGATCTTGCCGAACAAGCCTGTCTTGATAGAGCCGTCACGAGTGAAAACCGGCACTTCGCCTTTGTCTTCGCTAAGGATCAAATCATAGACGATTTTGGCATTCTTCTCGGTCAAACGTACGCAACCGCCAGAAGCGCGTGTACCCAGTTCTTTGTAATGATCAGGCGTTGTTGCATGAGTCGCAATACCACCGATAAAGAACACAGAGTAGTTCATCCACGCTTGCCATGTATTAGAGAAGTATTTTTCGTAGGTTTTTGTCGGTGCAAACCAACCCACAGGAGTTGTTGAGAAATAACGACGGCCGCTTTTAGCAAGTTCGTCTTTTTCACGGCCCGTAGAAACCAAGAACTGATAAACCAGCTCGCCACGATGATAGACTTTCATCGTTTGCGCGCTGGGGCCTTTTGTCGCTTTGTTCACAAGAATGACGACTGGAAAGTGCTGTGTAAGATCGATTTTCGCTAAACGATTGTGTTGCTCAAGACTCATCGGAGTCATGTTCAATTCAGGCGCAGAAACTTCCTCGGAAGGCTCTTCACTGAGACCAAGTTCTTCTGCAACTTCTTCAGGAGAAGCAACGTCCATCAGGGATTCTGGCTGTGAAGTTAGGTTTTTAGCCTCAGGAGCACAAGCGGTGATAGCAACAAGAGATAGAACAACAAGAAGAAAACGCATAGAAAGCCTCCGTGGATGACCACGAGGAAAGCTAACTAGGCTTGTGAATTTCTTGCAACTTATTTGTGACGTTTCCGTCTAATTGATCATTCCGTTTTTGGAATGCGTTAATGGTGACAAAATGACTTAATGCCCGTCTTAGTTCAACTTCGTACGAACAAAGCTTTCCACCTTGTTCACCACTTCGTCCAAACCCATGTCCGTTGTGTCCACAACAAAGGCATTCTCTGGAACCTGCAAAGGAGCTGCTTTACGAGTAGAGTCTTGCTTGTCACGTTGCTTTTGCGCTTCTTGGGTTTCGCCTTGATCCAAACCCAATTCTGCCGCACGACGAGCAGCACGGTGTTCGCTAGAAGCTGTTAGATAAATTTTTGCTTCGGCCTGTGGGAACACGACGGTACCACAATCACGGCCTTCGGCGACCAGACCTTGAGGACCAGCGCTGCAATTACGTTGCGCCTCAAGAAGAGCTTTACGAACTTCAGGATAGTGGGAAATTTTGCTGGCAATATTACCGACATCTTCACGCCCGATATCATCAGTCACTTCTTCATTTTGGAAGAATACTTGAGTGCGGTTTGCACCCATGACAACTCTCCATTCAGAAGAATGAGCAAGCTCAGTCAACGCTTTTACATCGGAAATATCCATCTTCAAACGAAGAGCCGCATAGCCCAAACCACGATAAAATGCGCCTGTAGAAACCCACTGCCAACCAAGGCGATTTGCCAACTCACGGCTGACTGTAGATTTACCTGATGCTGCGGGTCCGTCGATTGTAATTACCATTCCCATTTCATTCCTAAATAATATCTATTTCGCTTGTGGAATCGTTTTTAAAACTTCTTCCAACGCTGTCATTGCCGCTAGATTTTCCTCTTCAAGTCCTACGCTCAAACGCAAATGAGTCGCAAAGCCGTAGTTCTTGATAGGTCTCATGATAATCCCCTTACGTAACAAAGCTTCATTTACTTGAGCCGCATCACGAAGTGTATCGAACATCACGAAATTACCTTGGGATTCTATATAAGGCAGTCCCATTTTCTGTAACTTCTCGTAGAAGTAATCAAGTCCTTTCCACACAATCTGTTGCGATGCTGCAATGAATTCAGAATCCTGCAAAGCGGCAACAGCTGCGACTTGCGCTAAATCATTGACATTAAATGGTTTGCGCACGCGATTAAAAATCTCGATAACTTCTGGTGGAGCCACCATGCCACCTAGACGCAATCCTGCCAAACCAAAGATTTTAGAAAAGGTACGAAGAGCGATCACATTTTTGTACTTACGAATAAACTCATCGGCGTTTGCGTAATCCTTCGCGCGCACGAATTCATTGTAAGCTTCGTCAAAGACGATCAAAACGTCCTCTCTGTTTCCTAGACGGGACAGGAACGCTTCAACTTCCGCACGAGGTGCATAAGTACCAGTTGGATTGTTGGGATTCGCTATGAAAATCAAGCGGATCTTGGCTTCTGGATGAGCAAAGAAGTAGTCACCCATCGCTTTAAGATCAAATTTATAGTCCGAAGTATACGGAACAATATGCACTTTCGCGCGATTTGCCTGAGCACTGATCTCGTAAGCCGAGAACGCCGATTGAGACGTCAAAACCCCGTCTCCGGGCTCACAATAGATGCGCACCAAGATATCGATCAACTCATCAGACCCATTCCCAAGTCCTAATTGTTGAACCGGGAAGTTCCACTTTTTAGAAAGAGTCTGCAAAAGGTCGTAGGCCGTTGGATCTGGATAACGATGTAATTGCTGTAAAAGATTCTTGATTGCAGCAATTGCCTTGGGACTTGGGCCGAGGGGATTTTCGTTGCTGGCTAGTTTAATAACTTTCGTAAGTCCGTATTCTCGCTGAGTTTCTGAGATTGGTTTCCCTGGTTTGTATGGAATCAGGCTGACAATTTCCGGTGAAACTTTCACAGGGGGCCCCTTTCGGACTACCTTTTAAGGTTCGTTTTAGTTATATTGAACTTGAAATTTACAACTTAGCTTTAACAACAATTGCGCAGATATTCAAGGACCCATGGCTCAAGCGGAAACGGATGTTATTCTATCTCTCTACGTAGGTGAATCTTTCGTAGAAGCTCACCTGTCCCATAATCAAAAATCAATTCACTTCAATCGTTGGTATTTAGGAAAAGAAGGCTTTAAAAGTGGCCTCCAAAAGTTTTTCCAAGAAGCTGGCGTGGCTCAAGTGCAAAAAGCCTATGTGGCTTCGCGCTTTGTCGAAAAAATCTTTGCCTATCGCCTGGGTGGTAGCGTTGCTACCTTGACCACAAAAGGTTTTGAAAACTGGCCGGGAATGCGTCAACCAACCAATCTAAAGGTAGGACCACTCTCTTCGGTCGATCTTTTGTTTGCTATCGACGAGCGTTGCAGTGCTGACGGCATCTTGGAAACAGAGCTTTCAGATGCAGAAGTGACAGAGACCCTTGAAAAACTCCGTCAAAAACAAGCAAAGCGTGTTTGTATTCACTTTTTGAACGCTTCTAAAAATCCGCATAATCAAAACAAGATGAAAGAAGCACTTCTGAAGGAAAACTTCGAAGTCTTCACTCCAACCGTGACTGCCGAAAATGCCGATGAAGTGTCCGAGTGGAGAAAAAACATTCTGAATGCTTCTCTCAGCGGAACTTTTGCCGAAGTCCAAGACGAACTCAATGAAGGATTGAAAGCTTTTCTGCCCGAAGGACAAAGAGCTTCTTTCTATGCAGCAGACGGCACTCTATTTGATCGCGAAAACCACCAACGCCTGAGTTCTCTTTGGGGAGCTTTCGGTATTTGGACTCAAGCGCTCAGAAAAAAACACGCGTCTGAAAAGTTTGATGTCCTTTATTTGGGCCTTGAACAGTTTAATTTGCTAAATCCGCTAAAACAAAACCAAGTGTGGAATAGTCCTTGGGGCGTGATTCATGCGCCGCAAGTTCAGAATCAGGTTTTGTCTTTGCAACCAACGACATCCATCGAAATAGACGCTTGGGGCGAGCTTGCATTCTCTAAAAACGCTCTCGGCTACGAGCCAGGTCCTATGTTTATGGGGCGCGGGCAAGTTCCAACCTTCTTGGATTTGTGGTCAGAAAATACAGCTGATCTTAAAGGCGTCGCAGACCGACGCTCTCCTCAGGGGTTGCAAAAGTTTAAAAACCAGCTCTGGGCTTTGAATAAAACCTCGAATCAACAATACGACTCTGAGGCAAAACTTCTTACCAGTTTGCAAAATCTCGCAATGCAAAAGCTCGGTATGGAAATCACTCTCCGCGCTGAGAATAAGAAAATCTATTGCCTTGGCGCTTTAGCCCCGTTGTTTGTCAGCGAGCTTAAAAAACGTCTTCCTCAATTCCAACTGGAACTGCTTCCGGAAACTGAAACTTCTCTTTTGCTGAATCAGGGGTCCGCACATGTTATCTAGCTGGATTTTCGAAGTTGTAGATCTTTATCTGAAGAACGAAAAAAGTGCGGCGCTAATTTCTCGCGAAGGCGATATCCTTCATGCGAAATCGGATCTTGGTTTTGAAGTCACCGGCTTCAAATACTTGACTGAAAACTCTCTGAAATACATTTCTTTGAAGCCAGGTGAAATCCTCATCACCAATGACTCTTATAGTGGTGGCAGCTTTCTGCACCGTTATAGCTTCTTGATGCCACTGACTTCTGCGGAAGGCACTCACCCTGGGCTTCTTTTGTGCGTACGCCGCGAGTTTGCTCCGGGTCTGAATATCAGTGCGAAATTGGATGATGAAGGTTTGCGTATTCCGCCGACTCCGATCTTCCAAGGCGGTCAATTGGTGACGCCAATTATTGAAGCCATGTCTATGCATCCGCTTTGCCCACAAGGCTTCAAAGCGTGGTTGCAAAATACAGTGGCTGAATTGGGCGACCTTCACAAAAAGTGGATGGCTCTTGAGAAGAACTGCAAATTCTCACTCACCTCAAACGAAATTAAAAAATTCATCAGCTTCTCGCAAAAGTACTCTGCCGATAAAATTCAAGAGAAAGCCCAAGGCGAAAGCCGCGCGGAAGTACGTCTTGATAGCGGCGAAGTTTTGAAATTGCATTTAGAAGTTCATAATGGCCTGGTGAAAGCGGATTTCAGCGGCAGCAGCCCTGGATTTAAAACCCATCTTCCAGATCTTGCAACTTTCGGCGCCTGTTATGCTGCTTTGGCCAGCTTCTATGGTCTTACTTGCTTTAAAACCACTGGAAGCTTCTCGGTTCTGCAAGTGACGAAACCTTTGGGATGTTTTCTGAACGCCAAATATCCATCGTCGACTCATCAGGGCTTCCATGTCGGCGTCGCCGCCGTCCAAATGGCAATGAATATGGCTTTGCACCAGATCGTGAAAAATACGAATCCCCTTTTTGCAGAGAACGACATCAAGATTGAAATGGCCTTTACTCAAGGCGGTCATTGGTTAAGCCACTGGTCTGCAAAAGCTTGCTGTGAAAGTGTTTCTGTTGAAAACATCGAAGCTAAGTATCCAGTGCAGATCTTGAAGATGGAAAAAACCCAAGAGAATATGCATTTCGCATTAGAGTTTAAAACTCTAGCCGCTTGTCAGATTCGCTGGTTGACCGACTTCACTGTGAATACGATTCGTCCACCTCGTGGGATGAAAACACCAACGCCAACAAAGATTGAAAGCCTGAACGACAAAGGCGAATGGATCCCGCTTCCTTCTCAAGGCAGCACGGACCTATTGCCCGGCACGCGCCTGCGTGTAGATATTCACGGCTCATTCGCTCAGAATTAATTCATGATAAGAAGGGGAATCCCCCTTCTCTTATTTACAAGATTTTACCGCCAGCTGCGATCAGCGCCTGCTTGATCTTCTCGATGTGTTCTGGACTGCTGGTCTCTAGAACGAACTCGATTCTTGTTTCGCGCAAGAAGAGCCCCTGAGAGATACGATCGTGGTGCACCTCTAGGATATTTGCTTTTTGCTCTGCAATCGCTTTTGTCAGGCGGTTTAGATTTCCTGGAAGATCATCTACGACCACTGACAATTCAGCTAGTCTTCCGCGTTTAGTTTGACCTTTTTCGATGATCTTTGAAATGACGTTTAAGTCTACGTTGCCACCGCTCAAGATGATGCACGTTTTTTTACCTAGCTTCAGTTTGCGATTCATCGCTGCTGCCATTGCTGCTGCGCCTGAGCCTTCCGTCATGGTTTTTGCGCGTTCTAATAAGAACACAATTGCTTCTGCGAGCTCGTCATCCGTCACCGTGACAACTTCATCGACGTTTTTTGCAATGAAGCTATCATAGACGATTTGGGATGGATGCTTAATCGCAATACCATCGGCAATTGTCGAGATTCTTTTTCTTGGCTCTGGCGATTGCTTATGAAAAAGCTGCGACATGCCTGGTGCTTGATCAGATTGTACACCGATGATTTTGATTTTGGGGTTGAGCGTTTTTAATGCCGTAGAAATACCACTGATCAGTCCACCGCCACCAATGGGAATAATGACTGTATCAAGATCCGGTATTTGCTCGTGCAGCTCTAAGCCAATAGTGCCTTGGCCTGCAATGATGTGAGCATCTTCATAGGGATGAACGAAAACATAACCTTCCGTTTTTTCTAAGTGACGAGCATGCTCGTAGGCATCGTCATAGATCTCGCCCTTTAAAATGACCTCCGCGCCATAGCCACGAGTCGCATTCACCTTTGTCAGTGGTGCGTTCTCGGGCATCACGATGGTGGCTTTCACTCCTGCCAACGCAGCACTCAAGGCAACCCCTTGTGCGTGATTGCCGGCAGAGCTTGCGACCACTCCGCGTTTTTTTTCTTCGTTAGTCAGATTAATGATTTTATTGTAGGCACCACGGATCTTGAAACTGCCCGTGCGCTGAGTATTTTCAAATTTAAGGTAAACATCAGAACCAAGAAGTCTGCTAGCACTTATCGAGTGATCCACTTCCGTTGTCTTAGAGATATTTTTTAACGTTTCACGCGCTTTGCGAATTTCCTCGATCGTGACTTTCATAAACACTTTCTACCAGTACGCCGTCAGTCCCCAAATCGGTGGATAGGATTTATAGGGAAGAATGGATTCCTCACTGGATTTCGACTCTTTTCGGAGGGGTAATCCCATGAAGATACTTTCATCGAAATAATGAAAGGGTGCAAGGTGCTTCCCACAACAAGTGCAGGTCGTAACCAATTGCCCAGAGGCTTCATTTGTAGTGCCGCAAACGTGACAACGTCTGTAATGTACTTTTGATTCCATAGTGTTTTTGACCTCCACCTGATATTGCGCTTCAGACTTTGGTCTTGCAAGAATGGGGGCCCACTCTAAGTATTTGAAATCCCACAAATTAACGTACGATGACTTTACGCGTCAGGCGCAAATTGCAGAGGTTACCTACTCTTGATGGGAAGCTCCGTAAACCCAAGAAATCTGAAAAATAAAGGCCTTTACATCTCAGAGTGATACAGACGAGCGGCCCTAGGTCTGGATCCACTACTTATCCTATGGAAATTACTGGGAAGGCCGTAAAATAAGGAAAGAGCAGAAATGGATTTTTGCCGAAAGGTCAAAGCGATGAAAAACTGGGTTGTAATCCCTCTCGTCACTTTTTTGTTTTCACTTTCTTCAGCACACGCCAACGAAGAGATGAATAAGCCGCGAAGCTTTTTTATCTCCCACAAACAGTTCATGAGCCTTACACCGGCTGAACAAAAAACGTATGTGAAAAAAATGAAAGAGATGGTCAGTGAAATGGCAGTGACCTTCCCTTATTTTGCGGAAGAAATGTCAGCTCGCTCGAGCCTCTTCGAGCAACTCTGGCGCATGAATGCTCCGACGGCTTTCGGAAACGCGGATGCTCTTCCCAGCGATAGTTATCTTTATTCTCACGCCATTGATTCTGCGCGAATGGCCCGAGACTATTATACAGATATCTCCAGAGCTCGAGTCGCAAACATGACGGTTGCGCAAAAATCAGAGCTTGTGGAAAAATATCGCCAGTCTCTCTACTGGGCAGCTGCATCTGCAGGTGCCGCTCATCACATCCGCAATAATGACTTACGCAAAATGGTACTCTCAGAAGTTTCTAAGAAAACCGCAAGAGATGTTATTAGAGCGGAATCCAAAATTAAAACGATTGCTGATGAATCCGAGTATGCCGAAGTTCGCAAACAATTCCTCAATAAAGGCCTTGAAGGCAAACTTTCTATCATTGAAACTCAGTTTCCGCCGAACTCTCTAATCCAATATGGACGAACTCTGAGCTCTTCAAACATACCTGCGAATAGACCGGCAGAGACTAGTGCCGCACCAGCGACAACATCTGCTCCACCGGCAACTCAACCTGCAGCGCCTCCAGCAGCTCAACCAGAAGCAGATAAACCAGCTGCTGCGACTACGAATGAACCAGAGATGCCTCTTCCAGTTCCTGTTCCTCCGGGAAAGTTCGATCCAAATGCCCCAGCAGTTCCACTTGCGAACTCTTATCGCTGTATGTATGCGGGCTTCATCATCCCGAACGATCCTTGTATAGCTCCGAGCGAACTTCCTTGGAAACTTGATGGACTTGGCGAAGACTTTGCCTGCGGTGGCGGCACGGTGATGTGCAACCCGTTCATGTTCGGCTTTAAATCTGCTAGCTGTGGTTGGGTTGATGCCATCGAAAAAGGTCGCACTGATAAATGCTGGGCAGAGGCGAAACCTTACTGCGTAAAACCAGGTCTCTATGCGACGAAATCTTGTACTGACTTGAGTAACAACGACGACTCTCTGCAAGCTGCCGTAGAGCTTATTCGCAGAAATGAAACTGCCTTCAATGAACTGGGCAATAGCTTCCAAGATCTGTGCAAACTTGAACGTATCAACTTCAATAGCTATCCACGCAAGAGAACTGCACAGAATATTGAGCGTAGTAAAGCAGATATCAAAAGAACTTGTAAGGTCGCCGAAGGACGTATGGACGAAATAGCAAAACGTTACGGCATCACCAAGGGACCAGACGTGGCACCAACTCTCAAAGGCAAAGAGCTTCTACAAGTTAAGAAGCCTGCACCAGCTCTGACTGGTAAAGACCTGTTGATGTGGAAGCCGCCTAAAAAGAACGAAGGTTCTAAGTAAAACTATTGGCCTTCAATGAACTTCTGATGAAGTCTTTGAATGGCCAATGGCCCCTGCTCTTCACTCACGATAAAACAGAAATTGTGTTTGCTAGCCCCGAGGCAGATCATACGCACATTGATGTCCGCGATAGTCTCGAAAACTTTCTTTCCAAGTCCCGCTGTGTGATTGATATTATTTCCAATCAAAGACACCAACGCTAGATTCTCTTCCACTTGCACGTCGGCAATCTCGGATAAATCTGCAATCAGGCGTTTATTCAACAATGCTGAATCATCCAAAGTTACACTGACTGAAATCTCGGAAGTTGTGATCGCATCGATACTGACTTTGTGGTCATTGAAGATTTTAAAAATCTGAAACAAGAAACCATGCGCATGCAACATCGCTGGCGTAGAAAGCGTCACAAGAACCTGCTTTTTACGAAGGGCCATTGCACGGATGAGCGGATAGTCTTCAACTTCTTTACGCACCCACGTGCCTTTAGCGCCAGATTCAAAGCTAGAACCTACAAAAACCGGAATGTTTTTACGAACCGCAGGCAACAGCGTTGCTGGGTGAAGTACTTTCGCTCCGAAGGTTGCAAGCTCTGAAGCTTCTTGGAAAGAAATCTCGTCAATGGGCTTTGCCTTCGGGCACAAGCGCGGATCCGTGGTGGCAATCCCCGCCACATCCGTCCAGATCTCTAGAATGTCGGCAGAAACTCCTTCGGCCAAAATCGCTGCCGAATAGTCACTGCCCCCACGACCTAAAGTCGTCGTCATGCCATCCTCGGTGCGACCAATAAAACCTTGGGTCACATACACGGTTTTGAAATCACGCAAATTCACTAACCGTTTGCCACACAAAGAGATGATTTCTTCAGTTAATGGACGGGCCTTGCTAAAAGCATCGTCTGTACGAAGGACATCACGTACATCTAAAAGTTCGGACTTTTTGCCAGAGCCATGCGTTTTTAAAACTTGCCCCATCGCTTCGGTGAAAAGAACCGAAGACATTCTTTCACCCAAGCTCATCAACGTATCCATGGCTTTAATAGAACAATCTTTTAAAAGATGAATTCCGCGAGCCAAGGATTCTTTCTCTTCAAACAAAGCTTCCAGTTGAGTCCGCGTTGCTGCAGAAACTTTGAGTTCTTCAGCAATTTGCAAATGTCTGTCGCGGATTTTTTTCAAAAGCACTTCAGATTCAGACCATGCTTTTGCTTGGGCTGTTTTCCCAAGCTCAATCAAAGCATTGGTTGTGCCGGAAGTTGCGGAAACTACAACAATGCTAGAATTTTGTTTGAAAGAAACCTCTGCACTACGAAGCATGCACAAGGCATCACCCATCGAGGTTCCACCGAATTTCGATACGACGACTTTACTCACAGGAGCTCTCCTGAAAAGATTATGTACTAAATTGCAGAGCAAATCTTTTGGAAGGACGGCACTTCTAGTGAAGCTCCTCCAACCAAAAATCCATCCACGTGTGGAATTTGAATCAAACCTGCCGCATTGTCAGGTTTCACACTGCCTCCGTAGAGGATAGGAGCAGTAAAGCCTAATGTGCTTAAAATCTCAAATACATCTTTGTGAGTTTCTTGTACTTGTTCTGGAGTGGCTACTTTACCAGTGCCGATGGCCCATACAGGTTCATAGGCAACAACCAGAGTTTTTACTTTATCAGCTTTCGCAAGTCCCGCGGTCAGCTGAGTTTTCAAGACGCTTTTAGTTTGGCCCGCTTCGCGCTCTTGCAAAGTTTCACCAATACAAAGCATAGGCACTAAACCAAGCCCTTGAGTGAAGGCCACTTTGTCCGCAAGAAGCTCGTTCTTTTCTGCGAACAACTGGCGGCGCTCGCTATGGCCGATAAGCACGTACTTGCCACCAAGCTCTTTCACAACCGCAGCAGAGTTTTCCCCGGTGAAAGCACCTTGTGCCTGGAAGTAAGCGTTTTGAACGCCGAAGCTCAAGTCATAACCTGCATTGATTTTTTGAATAGAAGTGCTCGCCGCTTCTAAAGACATCGCCGACGGGAAAAAGACCACTTCATTTTTACTACCTTTAAAAGCTTCACTCCATTGTGCGAAAAACTCGCGTGTTTCTTTCGGAGATTTAAAAAGCTTCCAATTCGCAGCAAAAATTTTCTTCATAGCATTTCCCAGTTGTCTGGGGCTCGAGGCCCCATGCAGTCTTAGTTGCGGATTTTAGTACGGAGAATTTCAAGGCCTGGCAAACGATCGCCTTGAAGGTATTCAAGACTCGCTCCACCGCCCGTAGAAATATGGGTCATCTTATCTGCATAACCAGAAGCTTCCGCCGCCGCTGCAGAGTCACCACCACCTACAATTTTATTTCCAGAGTTTTCGGCCAAAGCTTTAGCGATCGCAAAAGTTCCTTTTGAGAACTCTGCAGTTTCAAAAACGCCCATAGGACCATTCCAGAAAACTGTCGCAGCCTCATGCAAAGCCGTGCTGTATGCTTTGATCGTTTTTGGCCCGATATCCACGCCCAATTCGTTGTCTGCGATATTCATATCATTTGTCGTATGCGCAGACTTCGTGTCAGAGATTGACGTAGTCACAACGTGATCTACTGGCAATAACAACGTCTTATTGCGAGCTTCAATACGCTCGACCATTTGGCGGGCGTAATTCAATTTTTCGCCCTCAACCAAAGATTTTCCAACCGCATGGCCTTTTGCTTTCAAGAACGTGTAAGCCATCGCACCGCCAATGACAAAGCCATCAACGATATCCAATAACTTTTCAATCACGGCGATTTTGTCAGAAACTTTCGCGCCACCAAGAACAGCCAAGTATGGACGTTTTGGATTATCCAAAAGACTGTCCAGCATGTTGATTTCTTTTTCGATCAAGAAACCAATACCTTTATTTTTCATGATGTTTGGAAGCGCATGAATGCTCGCATGAGCTCTGTGAGAAGCTCCGAAAGCATCGTTCACGTAAACGTCAGAATATCCAGCCCAAACTGTTGCTAGCTCTTCGCTGTCTTTAGTTTCACCAGGATTGAAACGCACGTTTTCTAGAAGAAGCAGCTGAGTCTTTCTCAAGTTTTGAAGCAACGCCTTGATACCATCGCTGGCAATGTCTTCCCACAAAATCACTTCTGCGCTCAAAAGCTCAGACAAGCGTTTTGCAACGGGTTCCATAGAAAACTCGCGGTCTGCTTCCGTTTTTGGGCGACCCAAGTGAGAACACATAACAATCTTAGCGCCGTTATCCATCAAATACTTGATTGTCGGCAAACTCGCAGTGATGCGAGTTTCATCAGAAATTTTTCCGTTCTCAAGCGGCACGTTCAAATCAAGGCGCAAGAAAACTACTTTACCGGTTACTTCAAGATCGCGAACCGTTTTAATACCTTTAAGACCAGAAGCCATGATTAAAGTCCTTTAGCTGCCATGTGAAGAGCAACATCCACCATACGGTTGCTGAAGCCAGTTTCGTTGTCGTACCAAGCAAGAACTTTCACCATACGAGGCCCCACTGTCATTGTAGAAGCCAAGTCGACGATTGAAGAATGTTTGTTGCCGTTGAAATCAACGCTGACAAGTTCTTTTGTTTCGCAAGCAAGGATGCCTTTCAAAGCACCTTTAGAAGCTTCGATCAAAGCGTTGTTCACAGATTCTCTTGTGACATCTTTTTTCGCTGTGAAAGTGAAATCCACAACGCTCACGTTCGGAGTTGGAACGCGGATCGAGATCCCGTCGATTTTGCCTTTCAACTCAGGCAATACAAGTCCCACGTTCTTCGCAGCACCTGTTGTCGTCGGAATCATGCTGACAGCCGCTGCACGTGCACGGCGCAGATCTTTGTGAGGAGCATCCAAGATTTTTTGGTCATTCGTGTAAGAGTGAACCGTCATCATAGTTCCATGCTCGATACCGAATGCATCGTTCAGAACTTTCGCCAAAGGAGCCAAGCAGTTTGTCGTGCAAGAAGCGTTAGAGACCACTTGATGTTTTGCTGGATCGTAAGCCAAGTGATTGATTCCGTACACCATCGTGATGTCGGCGCCTTTTTCTGCAGGGCCAGAAACCAAAACGCGTTTCGCGCCCGCACTCATGTGTTGTGTGAATTCAGATTTGTCTTTGAAAGCGCCTGTGCACTCAAGAACCAAATCGACTCCCCAGTCTTTCCAAGGAATTTCAGCTGGGTTTTTTGTTTTTGCGATGTGGATTGTTTTGCCGTTTACAACCAAGTCTTTTTCAGTTGTAGAAACGTCCGCATTGAAAACGCCATGAGCAGAATCGTACTTCAAAAGATGAGCGTTGCCTTCAAGACTGTCTAGAGAGTTAATACCAACGATATCGAACTTTTCAAAACCAGCTCTGAATAAAACACGACCGATACGACCAAAACCATTGATACCAACACGCAATTTAGACATAGGGGGCTCCTTGATAATTTGAAGCCCCCAATTTGGGGCAGAGCGCCCTAGAAATCAATTACTTATGCATGAAGGTACGGCCTACTTTTACAGTGTTTCGCCGCGTCAAACCCCTCTATTGAGGGGCCCCACGGTCTACCCAGCTAGAAATGGTGTCTCTATAGGCTTTAATCATAGGACCTGTCGGCGGCATTACGCTCGCATCATCGTCACCGGCTTCACCGCCACCAGTACCATTGACTAAGCTCTTAATCGCACGAGCATTTTCTCGAGCCTCATTGTAGTTCAGCAAATCCAAATCCCCAGAAGGACGAGCGCCGCTGTGGCAGCCCGCGCAGTTATTAGCAATAACTCCCCCCGGAGCCACAAGCTTTGTCCATGTCGCCTGAAGATCAGGTGTCGGCACCGGAGTTGGCGTCACAGGAACGCCACTACTTCCTGGAGGCTTTGCACCCGCATTGATCCAATCACGAATGGCAGTCACCTCGTTCGCCGCCAATGGAACTCCGCGAGGCATTCTTCCAGCCGCAGTTTCAATATGAACAGCGCTCGTTGCTGCATTTCCTGCAACGATGAAGGACGCTCCTGAAGCAGTCTTTGCTGCCATAAGTGCCGTATAGGAAGCAAACTGCGCGTGGCAACTTGCACATTTTGGTTTGAAGATAGAGTTTTCCAAATTCGCATAATCAACACCGCCCGGGCCCGTCACAATAGGCGGTGGAGTTGGTGTTGGCGCTGGTGGAGGGACCGTCCCGCCGCCACCACCGCTGACGGTTCCTGGAGGTTTTGCTCCAGCATCGATCCAAGCACGAATGGCCGCGATTTGATCTGCAGGAAGTGGTGCACCCATGGGCATTCTTCCGGCATTTGTCTCAATATGAACCGCACTGGCAGTAGAGTTTCCAGCGACGATGAAAGAGCCGCCGACTTTAGTTTTTGCTGCCATAAGTGTTGTGTAAGAAGCAAACTGCGCGTGGCAGCCTGCACATTTTGGTTGAAAGATCGCACTATCGAGCGCGCTGTAATCTGGGCCCCCGGGCCCAGTAAGAATCGGAGTATTTATTCCGCCTGTGCTTCCGAGACTATCTTGTCCGGCCATATTAGAGGAAAGATCTGTCCAAGTTCCGGGCGTTCTGCCGCATGCTTGGAAAGTGAGGGCTATAACTGTCGCCGTAAACACAAAACCAATAGAAAATACCTTCGTACGAATACTCCCGTTCATCCCCATAAATTCTCCCTGCGCTTAGACCATATTATCAAAACTCGGGGGTGACTTCTGTAAATCCTGTTTAAAGTCTAATCTTGGGACTTGTGGTAATTTCGCTCCTGACCACATGGAAATCATTCGCTTTGGCGCTCGTTTTAAAGGGCCAAAAAACCCGACCAAAATCTTTGCATATGTCTATCAGTTCGATAGTTTTCAAGGTCAAAAAATTAGCTGCAACATTATCAAAAAAAAGCGTCTAGACCTTGCAATTCCAGACTACAATAAGAGGCAGAGTTCGATAAAAATAGGAACCAGTCATGTTTTTCATAAGCAAGGAGTAACGAATGAAAAAACAACTTTCTCTATTTGTATTAGTAGGTTTTCTATCTAGTTTGAGCTACGCAGGTTCTGTGACAGTAGATGTGACATTGAATCCCGCTGGATCTTTCAAAGCTAAAACCAGCGACATCAAAGGTACTGCAACAGTAAAAGGTGATGAAATTTCTGCTAGCAACATCGCTGTTCCTTTAAAAGGCATCAAAACTGGTGTCGAACTCAGAGACAAACACACTTTGAAGCACCTTGAAGCTGACAAATATCCAGAGGCAGTTCTTGTATCTGCAACTGGTAAAGGCGGCAAAGGTACTGGCAAAATCAAAATCAAAGGTATCGAAAAAGATATCGCTGGTACTTACAAAATCAGCGGCAACAACGTAGAAGCTGAGTTCGACTTGAACTTGCCTGATTTCAAAATCACTGGCATCAGCTACATGGGCGTAGGTGTTGAAGACAAAGTCACTCTTCACATCGTAATGCCAATTAAGAAGTAATTCTTAAAAAGCAAAAGCCCCGCAGAAGCGGGGCTTTTTTTTTGCCATTCTAAAATTTTTAATTACTTAGAACGTAAAGCGCGCCATCAAATTCAAGTTCATGTTATTCACCTTCATGTCGTACGCCGGATCTGGTGAAATGTTTTTTGAACCTTTTTGATATTCCAACTCGCCACTCAAAGTGAATAGAGTGAAATTAAAGAAATCATAACCCAGACCTAAATTCGTACGAGTGTCGCTTCCCATTTTTCCAGCCGTATCTGGATCCGTCTTTTGATTGCTGACGAAGATCACGCCACCAAATGCATACAATCCTACGATCGGGAATTCAAAATGAAGATTCACAGGGATCAACATATTGTTCACTTTGCTATCGATCGCTGCGCCACCACCTGTGAACGTAGATTCAAAATTCAAACTTTCGTAAGCAACACCGCCACGAAGAGAGAAATAAGGCAAGATTGGGAAAAACAACAAAGCTCCGAAGTTCGTGCTGCTTTTGCTCTTAACGCTGTCAGCATTCGGGCCTGTGAAAGTATAACTGTCAGACATATGGTAAGAGCCATAAACCCCAACGCCAAGCTCAGCGTGAGCGCTACTCACGAGTCCTAGAAAAATCATAGCTGCAGATACTAAACGAAGCATTCTCATTGGAACCACCTTTCATGAGGTCAAACAAGTTTTTATGACTCATTAACGTACGACCTTACGGGATTGTCAAACCGCTTTGGTCGTCTCGTCACAGGCTCCCGTCAGGAATTCGCATTATGTTACAGAGCGATCACTCGGTATTTACTCCTGGACATTTTCCCAGGGAAACTTACAGTAAACATATGCAAGTAGTCGCCAAATCAAAATCCACTCTATTTTTTATGATCGCATCTTGTTTGAACATCGCGGTCGCGATCGGTCACACCGTCGGCTTTATTCGTATGATGGGTAAAGACCAAGACCTTATCGGCTCGGCGGTCTGGGGCATGATGCAAAAGTATCAGCCGATGGAAGCCTCCAAACACAGTCTGTACGACTTTTACGTCGGAGACAGCTTGTCAGTGGGACTCTCCTACCTCACACTCGGCGCTCTCGGAGTTTTCATTGCACGCCATTTTAAATCCCAGAATCTGCCAATCCCAAGACCTATGGCCGCTGTCGCAACGATGTCATCACTTGCAGCTCTGGGACTCGCAATCACTTTTTTTCCGGTGCCACCGATTGCATTCCTAGTCGTTATTTCTCTGTGCTTCGCGCTTTCGATGTTTTAAATTCTTAAGAATCCCGTGTTTTGGAGGCTTTTTCATGTTCCTTCAGCGTTTTCTTTTTTTTGCATTGATCCTATTTGCTTTGAACGCATCTGCGGGTGTGAAGGTAGAATATCGAATTAACAAAATGCAGGGGTTTCTTAGCTTTGCGCTGGCGAACGCCGGCTATCCTCATTTACCTGGCGGCCTTGTCGAGATTTTTGTTAAAAGCTCTTACAACACCGATGAAAATAAAAAAACTCTGGCAACGCTCTTTGAATTGCAGCGCAGTCTTCACAACTCGATCGAAATGCATACAGAGACTCAGCGACGTCATGCCGGAAAAAACGCGATGGATTTGATCGTCATCCAAAGCGTTTTTGCAAAGGACCTCAAAGACCTCAGCACCCGCACCCTGGGACTGCTGCCGGTCGCTGATCACACTCTTTTCTATCAAGAACTTAAAAAGCTAGAACCTATCTATGACAAACTCATTTGGAAAAAACTCAGCCCCGAGCTTTTCCAACACAAGGCTGAGCTTGAAAAACTCGCCAAAGAAATCAAGTTAAACGAGATGTTTGCCAAAACAGAAAAGTTCTACAATGCCAAGTGGCCCGAGAATACACCTTTCGTAATTTCGCTCTACCCGATTCCCTACATTAAAGATTTTCAGAATGGCTCCAACTCACAATCCCTAACAAGTATTGAAACCCATGGGGTCATTGTCGGAAAAGGTGTCCGAAAAAGAATCAATTTAATTGGCAGCTTCGGTGTGATTTTTCATGAGCTCTGCCATTCCGTCTACGATGCTCAAAAAGACTCGTTCAAACTTGAACTCGAAAACGGTTTTTTTAAAAGCTCTTCCCCTTTTGCTTTGCAAGCGTATACCTGGCTCAATGAATCTTTGGCAACGGCCATCGGCAATGGCTGGGCATATGCCAAAGCCAACAACGGCAAGATCGACAAAGAGGAGTGGTATAACAACCCCACCATTGATGGTTTTGCGCAAGAAATCTATCCGGTAGTCAGTGAAGCTTTGGAAAAAGGCCAGTCTCTGGACGACGCCATGGTCACAAAGTTTATCAGTGCCTATGAAAAGCGTTTTCCGAAAGCTATCTATGCTTTCGGAAATCTTTTGAACCGTGTGATCATCTCGCATGAAGGAGGCACCCTCAAATCGGAGGAGCTCCGAGGCAAAATTAAAAAATCATTTATTATCAACTCTCTAAACATCTCTGCTCCGATTGATCATCCAAAAACAGTGCAAACCATTGTTTCTCATAAGGACGACAATTTGCTCTTTGTTTTCAGCGACAAAGGACAGGACCAACTCAGAGCCGTCGCCAAAGAAGTCCTCTACGTCAACGACCATCTGAAGGATCTGCAGAAAATGAAAAACCGCAGTATCCTTGCCGGCCTCGCTGAAGATGGACGCGCCTTTATTTTTGTAAAAGCTGATACCTCTAAGGATTGGGAGGACAGCATTGCTTCACTTTCTCAAAAAGCTTTTATCGATCCTCAACAGAAAATCTGGAGTTACTAAGTCGTGAATTGTCTTTTGTGCCAATCTTCTAATACGGATGCCTTCACGGTTGAGAAAAATCCGGTGCACAACTATTTCCACTGCACTCGCTGTGAATTGATATTCATGGATCCTGAAGAACGCCCTCTGCCTGCAGAAGAAAAAGCTCGCTATGATCTTCACCAAAACGAAGACACTGAAGGCTACCGCCAGTTTTTAGAGCCTTTAGTGCAAGATATTCGCAATTACAGCGTGATGTTGGCGGTACCTCATCCCCAAGTGAAGATTCTCGATTTTGGCTGCGGACCCACGGCGTTTTTAGGCAAAATGCTTGGCGAAGAAGATTTTAGAGTCTCCAACTATGACATTTACTATTTTCCGGATCAATCCCCGCTGCAGAGGTCTTATGACATCATCACAAGCACCGAAGTTTGGGAACACTTCTATCATCCGCACGAGGAAATCACGCAACTCATGCGTTTACTGAAAACCTTCGGATTGATGGCGATCATGACCTCCGGACATCCAGGCGTGGGCCTTTTCCACAACTGGCAGTACCGTCGTGATGAAACCCATGTCATTTTCTTCTCTGAAAAAACAATGCGCTGGATAGCCGATGAGTTCAATCTGGATCTCATCAAAGCTCAAAGCCCTTACTGGATCTTCCAAAAGAAAGCCTAACGATGTCCGTGCAACCTCACGCCTTTCGCTTAAAGCCTGGCCAAGATCTTAAAAAAGAACTTTCTCAGTACTGCAAAACCCACCAGTTGCAAGCGGCAACCTTGCTTTCGGGGATCGGCAGTTTGAAAGTGGCCAACTTACGCATGGCCAATGCGAATGAAAGTAAAACCCTGGAAGGACCTTTTGAAATAGTCTCTTTGATCGGGACTCTCAGTGCCCATGGCATTCATTTGCACATCTCAATTTCAGATAAAGACGGAAAAGTTTTAGGTGGTCATCTTCTGGATGGCTGTCTTATTCATACGACTGCTGAAATTGTTCTGCTAGAAAGTCTGGATTTAAAATTTGATCGCCAGAATGATCCAGAAACTGGCTACAAAGAACTCGTCGTTACGAAACGCTAGGTTGATTAAACAAGTCCGCGATCTTCATCCACTTATCGCACGCAGGCGCTTGGATCGTTAATTTTTCTTGGGTCCATGGATGAATCATTTCTAGGGTGTGCGCTTTCAGGCAAAGGCCAGGTACACCTAAGTCATTTCTGAAAAACCTATTCTGACGGCAATCGCCGTGATCGGCATCACCAATCAGAGGATGCGAGATGCGATTAAAATGACGACGTATCTGATGCCAACGACCCGTTAGAGGTTTTGCCTCCACCAGCGAATAACGTGCTGTCGGAAATCTTTTAGCAACACTCACAGGAAATTCGACTGTCGCCATGCGCTTAAACATCGTTTTGGATTCTACAAGGTCCCCCGTCGAATCAAGCTCGAGAGGCAACTCGATACTGCCCTCTTCTTTGGTGTAACCTCTGACAACCGCATGATAAGTCTTTTGCATTTTCTTTTCCGCAAACATTTGGCAGAGCACCCGCGCAGAATCTGATGACAATGCAAAAAGCAAAACACCACTCGTCCCTGCATCTAAACGATGCACAGGGTACACATGCTGCCCAACCATATCGCGTACTTGATAAAGACAAATTTTTTCGCGGGGAACTTTATTGCGCTTATCCTCATGAGGGTGCACATGAAAGCCCGAAGGCTTATTCACGGCGACCATATACTCATCTCGGTAAAGCATCTCTAACATGGCTATTTCGGCTTTGCCTTGCAAAGAAGGTCAAACGAGAATTTGGCGTCAGCCTTGCCGAACTCAAAATGATTTTGTGCTGCTGGATCCAACAATGAGCAAGTGACACTTGTTTGAATCGGAAAATCGCCGTGCATACAATCTAAAATCAGGCTTCCCAAAGTTTGATCTGGATAAATAGGATCTTTTTTGGTTTCAAGACGTGTTTTGCAATTCATTTCACCCAAAGTGAAATCACGATTCGATACATCTTCGTTATAGAAGATCACATCGGCACCTTGATGAGTAGCGACTAAGACAAATTGAAAACCTGCTTCTTGTGCAAACGACACAGAGCTGACTGTCAGCAACGACAGCGCCAAAGACAAAATCTTTTTCATATTTTCCCCTACCACTTAATTTTCGGAAACATCTTCAGTGCATTTTCGCGAGTCACTTTGCAAAGTTCCTCGACACTAATGCCCTTAAGATCCGCCACGAACTTTGCGGTGTGAACCACGAAAGCGGGCGTGTTCTTCCTACCACGCATAGGTACCGGAGCCAAGAATGGCGAATCCGTTTCAACATGAATACGGTCTAAAGGTAAAGACTTCACGATCTGACGAAGGCTATCGGCGTTCTTAAAGGTCACAACCCCACTGATCGAGATATTGTAGCCCATATCCAAAGCCTGTTCTGCCAAGTACGGAGTACCTGTAAAACAATGGATAATGCCCTTCACGCGGCCTTTGAACTCTTTCATGATAGCTACGGTGTCTTCATCCGCATCACGTGTATGAATTTGTACCGGCATACCGGTGCGGGCAGCGATTTCCAATTGAGCACGGAAAGCCTGTTTTTGCTCTTCGTGCGGAGAATGTTCGTAGTAATAATCCAAACCGATTTCGCCGACAGCGATCACCCACGGCTTGCTGACATTGGCTTCAATAAACTGACCAATTTCTGCGGTGTAAACTTGCCCCTCATGAGGATGAATCCCTAAGGTACAAAACACATCAGGATAGTTTTTCTCGGCCAAGTCCAAAACCAATTGTAGGTCACTGGGCTCAGTACCAATCGTAACAACCTTCGCGACACCTGCTTCACGAGCAATACGCAAAGCCTCTTCAGGGCCTTCCTCCAACATATTGAGGTGGGCGTGCATGTCCATCCACTCGAGCATTTAGGCCTCCTGATTTTTGGTTTGAATCCAGAATTCCTCGATCAGCAGTTGCACATCGCGGTTTTGCAGAATTTCGGATTCTACTTTTAAAGATCTCGCTAATAGATTCAGAATCTCGCTTTGATCTTTCTGAGCCAGGGCTTTTAAAGGCTCTACCTGGTCCACATTCATGATCTGCTTTTTCTGATCCTCTTGAAAGTATACTACATCTCGAAGCATCGAGACCCAATAAGAAAGAATTCTTTGTGAGCGGGCGCGGTCTTTAAAACAATCCCGCCAGCTGTTGTCTGTCAAAAACTCTTTATCCTCGATAAATTGTTGTAGAAGGGACAAAGCCTCACTACGAACATCTTGTTCAGGACCATCTTGTAGCTGAGCCAATTTTTCAAAGCTGCCTTGGCTGGCGCGAACCGCCCACTCTGGCGCTCCGACGGCCCCCCGGCTGATCTCTTCAGCTGTCAGCGGTTTGAAGCTGACAATACGAGAACGCGAGCGAATCGTTGAAATCACACTCGCGACGCTCGGAGCGATCAAAAAGAAATAAGTTTCTGGCGGCGGCTCTTCCAAAGTTTTCAACAAAGAATTCGCTGCCTGTAAATTCAGAGTCTGAGCCTGGTCAATCACCACGACACGACGTGAAGTCAGTCCTTGAAGATTCAAAAACTGAATGACCTCGCGGCTTTCATCGATTTTGATTTGAATGCCCTCTGGAGAAATCACTTTCAAAGACTCATGCGCATTTGCAGCCACTCGTAAACACGAGCCACAGCGACCACAAGCCGTGCGCGAAGTTTCGCACAGAAGTGCTTGTGCAAGTCCCAGGGCAATCTTCTTTTTACCAATCCCATTGGGACCGACGAATAAAAAAGTCTGACCAGGGCGTTCGCTCGCGAAGGTCCCGAGAAGTTTGGCAATAACATCTTTGTGACCATAAACTTGGTCTAAGAGACGAGCCACTTTTTCTCCGTCAGAGTTTGCAAAAGAATTTTCAACATATCTTCAGTGCTAGAGCGAGCATCCAGGACCAACCAGTTTTTCGAATCAGCCTTAGCTTGAGCCAAGAACGAATCGCGCACTTTTTGGTGGAAAGAGTCTTTTTCGGATTCAATACGATCGGCCGCTTCACCGGTCTGAGAGGTGCGATGGGCTTGGCGTTTGCGGGATTCCTCGACGCTTAAATCCAATAAGATCGTCAGATCTGCTTTTAATCCGCCCGTGGCAAAGTCATTCAACATCACCACATCTTTTTCAGCAATCGCACGGCCTGCAGCTTGAAAAGCAATTGAGCTTGCCGAGAAACGATCACTCAAAACCCACTCGCCTTTAGCAAGTTTGGGTTTGATCACTTCATCCACGTGTTGAGCACGACTGACTTCATAAAGAAGAAGCTCGGCGCGTGGAACAGGAGTGGTCCCTTCTTGTTTGCGCAGGATCATGTTGCGAACCTCGTCGCCTAACAAAGTTCCCCCGGGTTCACGGGTGCGATGAAAAGAAATGCCCTGCTTAGAAAGCTCCGCTTCCAAAGCACGCATCAATGAACTTTTGCCAGAGCCGTCAAGGCCTTCAAACACTAGAAATGCCATTGGAATCTTATGGCAGGGCCCCTGTATTAGTGTCAAAACTAATAACCATGCCTTGCGTCAATATGCCGCTTTATCGCACCCCTGCCCTATTTTCAGTGGACTTTGAGGAGGGGTTTTCTGTACAGTGGCCACCTTTAGGAGATAGGTAAACTATGGGTACATTCGTAGCGATCTTGCACATTGTTGTAGCACTTATTCTTATTGGCTTGGTTTTGATCCAAGACTCAAAAGGCGGCGGCGCATTAGGAATCGGTGGTGGCGGCGGTTCAAACTCTGTTTTGGGCGCAACTGGTGCCAGCACTTTGGCAGCTAAAATGACTCGCATTGCAGCGATCATCTTTGCTCTAACTTCTATCGGTTTGACTGTTCTTTCTTCTCAGCAATCTAAGAGCGTTTTGGATAAATTGCCTGCAGCTTCTGCGGTTCCGGCAGCTCCAACGGCTCCTGCAGCAGCACCTGCTGATGCAACAGCTCCAGCAGCAGCTCCTGAAGCAGCGGCGCCTGCAGCTCCAGCTGAAGCTCCTGCAACGAAATAATCCTTATTTAATGCCTTTTAATAGAAGCCATCTTGCGAAGTAGTTCTTCTACTTTTCAGATGGCTTCTGTGTATTCTTGGCTATAAGCTTGAGCTTATGGTGAAGAATAAGTGGTTTGTTCCTGCGTTAGTTGTTCTGGGTCTTCTGTTTATGAGCCTGTCTTGGTTCATGTCCACCCGCCTTGAAAGGCAATCCTCTGGCCTCAAAGCTTTAGCTCGCGTCGTTTACAATTCCGGCGAGGTCTATGTTCTTCATAAAAATATGACCGAGAAAGAAACTCTGACCAAGAGTGCAATTTTGTACTATCTCGACACCGTAGAAACTGGCCCCAACGGCGATGCGACTTTTGAATTGGATTCCGGCTATCGCGTACGCGTTCTTGATAATGCACTCATTACCCTGGATCAGGACGGCGAGAAAGCCATCTTTTTGTTAAAGCGCGGAGATGTGCAAATCGAAAGTTTCGGCACACCAAACATGCTGATGATCTCTAAAAACGGTCAGCGCTATACTCCGAGCGACTATGAAGTCACAGTGAAGCGCACCAATGCCCAGGGCAACTTTCCGGAAATGGCGCCCGTGGCAAATACGCCAACGACCGCTGCAGCTAGCGGCGATACTTTGAGTTCTGATTACATTCAAGACACCTTGAAACGACAAATCCCAGCTTTTGATAAGTGCTATAAGCAGATGCTGCAAAGAACGCCGGGAATCGTTGGCCAAGTGGTGATGACTTTCACCATCGAGCGTAGCGGAAAAATCGTCAGCGCCGATGTCAGCACTTCAACAATTAACAATCAGGATTTCAAACGTTGTTTGACCGAAGGCCTTCGCCGGATCGAATTCAAGTCTTTCAGTGGCGACCCGATCACAAGTACCTTCCCTATCGGTTTTGAGTAGCCGTCGGGGCTGGAGATTCTCCGGAATGCATAGGAATTTGTTGGACGTTTCCGGGCTTCGCGGGCGAAGAGTGCAATAGATTTTCCTCACGAATAATTTCTTGCTCTAGCTGCTGGTCGATACTCTCCATGCGGAATCTTTCAAAGATCAGCCACAAAAAAACCAGAGCGACCAAGCCCCAAAGAAGTCTTTTCATTAGCGACTCTCGTGCAAGTAATCGACACGCTCATGAACCCAAGGTTCATGCACCCCTTCCATCTCGAAAACTTTGCCGTCGATGACGTGCTTTTCTTTCAGAGGTGGCATCGAAGGTTCAAAATCGTGGAAGATCAGGCCCTTTTCTTCAAGGAACGGACGGACTTTGTCATAACAAGCCTGTCCTAAAACTCCGCGGCGGATCAGTTCGTCGAAGCTTTTCATCAGCTCTTCGGGCGAGAAGCCATAATTGTAAATCATGTCCTGAGCGACGGCGTAAAGTCCTTCCAAAGACAAACGCTGATCCTGCACCAAATCCAAAGCGACTTGATAAGTATTGTAGGTCGCCATAGTTCGACGCCCAAACTTGAGGTAGTAATCAGGGTCAGTGTCGGTCGCGAGATTGATATAGATTTTTTCGACAGGATCATTCTCGGGAATTTGCGACTGAAGCATGAGGATTTGATCCACTTGCTCACCTGTCACATGCAACTTTTCAAGGATGCTGCGGATCTCGTGCGGGCCGATACGGCGGGCGCAGATGTCAGAGTACAGATTGTAGATGATGGCGTCTGTTTCACTATCATCCCCCCAGCAAATTTGGCGAACGCTGGGGTGCAAACGTGTGCGAAGTTGCATCAGCGCGTGCAGTTTATAACCCACTTGTTTCGTCAGTCGCCAGAAGCGGCCGGGACGAAGATTTTTCAAATTATCCTTATAAAAACAACCAAAAGGATTAATTTCATCGATTGAAAATTTCTCAGAAATCCTCTCCTCCATCTGTGGAGGTGAAGCTGTAATAAAGTAAATGGGGAAGTACTTTTGCCCGCTTTGCTTAGCGCGGAAAATCGATAGAGCTTTGATCAGGGTGCTGGTCCCAGGAATATTGCGCTTATTCCAAGCGCGCTCAAGGATCGTCTGTAAGAGGCCGCGGAGAGAGTCAATGGTGGTGTCTAGATAGGTCTTATCGAGATCCCAGATGAAGACCTCTTCGCTGTTCTTTTCCATGCCCTCAGGCACATAGCGAAAAAAAACTACGTCTGAGTTAATCTCGCTGCGCGCTTGCCAATCTGCCGCCATTCTAGGCTCTCCTTCGTGCTGCTGGGCCCAAACCTTATATATAGGATTTCACCAGGAATAAGTATCCCTGGCCGACTGCCTTTTGCCAAGTCTTTGACCACCAAAAGGACCCATAAGCAAATCTTATGGATGCCATTCAAAAATATTCGAAAATAATGATTGCCGTTCGGTCCTGATTTTGGTTTAAGTTGACCACTTTTTTAGCATTTGAGGGGTTATCATCATTTTTTTTGAGGGGAATCAAAAAATGAATCTACTTGCACGTTCTCTAGTTGCTGCTGCTTTTGCGACTCTTGTGGTTGGTTGCACAGCAAGTACATCTAACAACACAGTGAATACATCTAAATCTGCTTCAATTATCGGTGGTACTGATGTTGCTGAAGGCTCTACTCTTCATAAAAGCATCGTAGGCATCTACGATATGGAGCGCGGTGCTCTTTGCACTGGTTCTTTGCTTGAAAACAATGTTGTTTTGACTGCTGCTCACTGCATCGGTGGCAAAGCGGAAGATCATTTGATCGTTTTCGCAGCTGACATGCTTTCAGTTTTCAAAAGCCAAGACAGAGAATTCTTCCTTTCTAAAGTTCGTCGCGCGAACAAAGTTGTTGTTAACACTGAGTGGGGTAAAGACCACGCTAACGGCGACGCTTGGGGCGACACTGCTGTATTGCAATTCACTGGTACAGTTCCAGCGGGTTTCGAACCTGCAAAAATGATGGAACCAGGCACTTTGGTTGAAAACGCTATCGTAACTGTTGCTGGTTACGGCGTGAACAGCGATATCTTGACTGAGGTACTTCCTGCTGATCACCCAGATTTCGAAGAAAAAGTTAAAACTGGCGAATTCTTCTGCGAACAAAATGAAGATGGCAGCCTTGGCAAATGCTACAAAGAAGAAGTAAGCGGCGAAGGTCTTTTGAGAACGACTGAGCTTACAAACCTTGGTTACTACAACGACACAGAAGCTGTTTTCGACCAACAGTACGGCAAAGCTTCTTGCGAAGGTGACTCTGGCGGTCCTGCTTACGTTCAAGTAAATGGCGAATACCGTCTTTTCGGTGTTACAAGCCGTGGTACTCGTGGTTGCAACGGTTACGTTGTATACTCTGACGTAACAACTCCAAAATTGGCTGCTTGGTTGACGGATGCGAAAGCAGAACTTAACAGCACACCAACTCAGTTGGAATTGTTCTAGTAGCGTTAATACAGTCCTAAAGATTTGATTCAAGCCTCCATTTCGGTCTATAGTTTGACCACACGAATGGAGGCTTTTTTTATGAAACTCAGCAAAGTTTTACTTTCTGCTCTGGCATTGGCTTTCGTAGCTGGTTGCAAGACTGTCGACATCAAAGACGGCCGTGTCCCAACTCAATATCTTTCTCACGCTAAAAAATTAGCAGGCACTTACAAAGGCGAATTCAACGGAGTTCCTGGAACTCTGACGATTGCTTTCAATGGCAATAAGCCTGTTGTGACTTATCAAAATAGAAATGGCACAGACATCTTGAACAACAATTGCCATTCTCAAATCGGCGATCTTTTGCAAGTAACTGTAAAGAACGAAAAGAAAAAGCCAGAGGTCAGCAACGCAGTTTTCGATTTCGAAGCAATGGGATGCGCATTACTAGTCCGTGGCCGCGATATCTCGTTGAGCTTTAAAGAGACTGACAAGGGCCTCAGAGTGTCTCTGACGCTTCTAAAAGACGTCTACCAACGCGAAGTCTGCAGAGTAATCCCAGGCAACCCACCCCACGTACCGCCATCTCACCAGTGCACATGGCAACAAGACCCAATCTACCTCTACGGCCGCTTTGTTCGATAGACCAAGTACTATAAGCGAACCTTATACAAACCGAGCGAAAACCACGCTCGGTTTTTTTATTTCTAAAAATCAAAACCCCAAACTCCGCGGGCCTCGCGCCTCCCAAAGAAAAACGAAGTTCTCCGACGACGAAGACGATTTGCTTAGGAAGTGGAGAAAACTTTTTGGGCTCTTTCCGAAAGGGAGCTCAAGCGGCGCCTGGACGGCGCGAACCACGCCGAAGGCGTGGCGCTTGCGTGAGGCCCGGAAGGCCGTCTCCCTGCAGGGAAGAGCCCAAAAAGTTTTCTCCACTTCCTAAGCAAATCCCGGGTGCGAAGCCGACCTAAAACTTCCAGTTAATTTTTTCTTTAGGAAAAGCGATCCAGTCTTCGTTCTTAGGAAAGCCCCGAGGACGAGACTCAGTCTGTCCTTTGTATTCAAGAAAAGCAGTCATTGCACAGATGAAGGCTTCGAAGGCGTGATTGTTTTCGATCATGAGTCTTCGATCTTGATCGTAGACGAATGCAACGTTGAATTCGCCGAGTTCTTTGAGAATTCCGCGACGGCTTTCTTCGCCGACGGCAGCGTGCTTATGCGATCGCAATTGCGATTTCAAAACGTGCAGCGATTGACCGATTCTCCAAACGGAAAGTTTCGGGAATACCTCAATCGCTGGAATATTCAGACGACGCAGAATAAACGCGGCTCTTGCCAATAACGGAGCTGCATTTGCGCCCATGGCGTTTGACAGCTGGAAAGGCTCTTCAAGCTCGGTCGCCAAGTGCATTTCGACGGCGCGCTGAGTGTAGGGTGTGAAAAGCTTCTTTGGTTTCTTTTTCTGGTTTTTGCTTTCCACATAGTTCCACATCCACTGAATGTGATCTTCGGAACAGTGCTCATAACCAGGACACTTCAATTTGCAGCTCATGCAATTCGGCACACGCCATGGAGTATCCATGGCTAGAGTGTGAATCATGCCGTTGTATTGCTCTAGAATTTCGTGAATCTTCAGATCGGCAGAAATATTTTCTTCGGTTCTGATGCGCTCAAAAATCTTTGCTAAGAAAACTTTGTGGTGTTTTGGATAGTACTCAAGAATAGCCAAGCAAGCTTTGTCGGCTTTGCCTCCACCAAGAGACAAGCCAGCAAAACGAATCACGTCTCCAGTTACGGGAGCGGATTCACGGGACGAGTGGCGAGTACTTGAAACCCGGCTTTTTGACATGCGTTGGCCACTCCTTCCTTCTTGTTTTCAGGGGTCCATACTAAAACGCATCCACCCCCACCTGCTCCACAAATTTTAACAGCAAGGGCGCCATTCTGCAAAGAAAGCTCGTTCAACTTTTCAATTTCTGGGCAGCTAAATGCTGGGGCTAACCGAACCCGGGCCGCAAACTCTTCACGGAAAAGTTCCGGGAGCGCGTTCCAACGTCCTTCACGAACAACAGCTTCGGTGCGTTCCGCAATGTTCTTGATGTCTTTTAGAGCCTGGACAGTTCGTGCGTCTTTACTGATGGCACCTTTCATCACTTCAAAATTATTTAAACCTGAGTGATGGGCTTTGCCGGTGTAAACCAACAAAAAATGTTGTGCCAAAGGCGAGGATTCTACAGGCAAAACCTCTTGGTGAATGCCATCGTAATCAAACTTGATGATATTCAATCCCCCGGTCACTGCCGGATAATAATCCTGAGTCCCCGTTGGAGTATTTAGAATTTCTGCTTCGATATTATGAGCGGTATTTACTAACTCGTGGTTAGAAGCAAATTTACGTCCGCAGAACTGCGCGAAGGCTTTCATAATTGAAATTGTTAAACTGGAACTTCCGCCTAAGCCCCCGCCTACGGGACTGTCTGATTGCGTGGTCAATTTAAAACCTTGTTTTGGCATCCAATAGCGCAACTGAGTTTGCAAAAGGATCATGCGCGGGTCAGTGTCCTTCAAAGCTTCATCCAAATTCTTGTATTCTTTTTGAAGCACAAGATCTTTGGAATCTAAAATCACACGCCCCTGATCCAGAGGTTCAATAATGGCATGAGTATAAATATCAATCGCAACATTCACTGTTGTGGCACCGCCAACAAAAAGATAAAGAGGCCACAAATCAAGAGTGCCTCCGGCTAGGTCCACACGAGTCGGTGATTTAACATGAATTTTCACGGATGTTCCTTTGGTTCTTTGACTTTATTTTGATCTACAGGAAGCAGATTCATCAAGCCCCAAGACTCAACCACACTTTGATCCAGACCAAATACGTCCTTGAACAAGCTACTTTGTGCCAAAATCAAAGTTTTTTCGCCGACAAGGGCTTTCTTCTTATAAACGGGTCCCCAAGAAATCTCGTAAAGGACTTTCTGCTTTTCGTCCTTCAATACGATTTTACTATCGGCCCCTTTGTAAGCGCCTTGCTCGGACTTTTCCAAATACTCTGTAACGGCAGAATCACTGAGACGAGCAATAAAGGCTCGAACTGCGCCTTGATCGATTCCGGCTTTGTCGTCACCGACAAGCTTCCAAGTCTCTTGGTCCTTCTGGAGTGATAGCTTCTTGATAGGCGTGCTGATTTCAATATGACGAACCAATAGGTTTTGAAAATCAAAAGGCTCTTTGCGATCACGAAGGCCCATCAAGGTCATTCCCAAAAACTTGTCCATTTGACCGGGATCTACTTTCAGAATGAAAGCAGGGTCTGATACGACAGCATACAGGGACTTATCCGCTGCTTGCTTGATCTCCGCCGACCAAGATTTATCTGTAAGCTTCAATCCGATTTTCGCCTTAGCAACAGATGCCGGAAGTGTGTTTAAGAATTCACTGGCACGAACTTCGTTTAAAGAAGTCAGTACTTCACGAATTTTATTTTGATCCAGTTTTAGATCTGGATGCTTTTCGCTGATCCACTTGTTATCTTTTTGAACCAATGCAAACTCGTCTTTTATAGACTTGATTTGAATGCCTTCGACAGAACTAATTTTTCCTCGGAAGAGCCTCTTATCTCGGAACTCTAAAGGAGCCTTTTGAGTACGTAACGCCCACTGAGAAGTCGCGACGAGCACTTTATTCTCGTTGCCTCTGCGTAAGAAACTATTCCCTTCGAAATTCTTTTTATCTGAAACTGTAATCAGCTGCGAAGTTCCTTGCTGATTGGTGAAAGCTACTTTCGAGACGTCCTTATCAAGTCCATAAACAGACCAATTGATATTCTCGCCTTCAGCTGCAACGTCGATACTTTTTTCGGAGGCCAAACCATTCACGAAGTCTTCGGTAAACTGATTGTCCGCCCAATCTTTAATTGGTTCAACAAGGGTCCAACCATCGGCGTCGCGCTTCAAGAGAACTTTGCCAAGTTTATTTTCGATCTCGATTTGATGAATTTGTTCTGCGGGAAAAGAAACTACTTTAGATTCTTCAGCTTTGGTTTGCTCGGTTTTATTGGCCTGGTAGAACTCGACATAGTAAGTCCCTGCTACCAGAACCGCGACAAAGATTGCAAACCAACTGGTCTTTTTCATCTTAAGCATGTCTCCTTCTCATCCATAAAGTCACGCTTGTGCCCAATAACGCCAGAGGAATTGGAACCGCAAATAATAATAGAAACATATAGAAATTCGAATCCGTCAGTTGCAGTTTCGTCACTTGAGTTTCTTTAGGAACAACGCTGATCAAGCTTTGCTCTTTTGCTAAAGATGCGACCGAGTTCAAAACCAAATCACGATTCAAGCTTTGGTATAACAACTGATTTCCTAAGAAATCCGCGTCCCCTGCTGCGATCAATTCAAAATCTTTATCGCCACCAGCGTAGCGGCCTTTTGCCATAGCCATCAAAGTGTAGGCGCCTTGAGGCCCCTCTTCTTTGATTTCTAAAGTTTGGAAGGCCATTGAGTTTTCCGGAGTCTTAATCAAATCGTCGATGCTAATGCCTTCAGGAACTTTGACTCTTTTGAAAGACATAGGGTTTCTGAAAACAGTAGCTTCGTTCTTACCAAAAACTTTGGTGATCTCGCTTGTATTCGAAAACACAGTCGCTAAAGTTTGGCCTTTTTGAATACCCTTCCCAGTCGGAGTTTCAACTAAATTCAAAATGTAGTTGTTCATGGGCTCAAGTCCCACGCGGTTTAATAAGACCTCGAGTCCTTGGGTTTGTTTGGATTTTAAAGCCAACAAAAGACTTCCGCCGCGTTTAAGATAGTTCTCAAGTCCTTGGATTTCGTAATCCAAAAACTTTTGCGTAGGTCCAATGATCATCACGGCATCTGCATCATCTGGGATCTTGGCGTTCAGATTCGTCGCAATCGTTTTAACAGTGTAACGGTTGTTTTCGATCATCTGCTTCAGGGCATGCAGACCTTCGGCTTCTTTCTCTTCGTTCAGATCGTGTTCCCCGTGCCCAACAACAAAATAAATGTTCTTATCTTTTTCACGAGTCACCTTCACAAGTGCTGTTGTAACTTCTTGTTCGTCAATTTTCTCAACGCGGTTACGACGACCTTTATAATCCAAGAAGATCACGCCACTGCCTTTGGTAACTCCGTACTGCTCGGCAATGTCTGGGCGTTCATTTACTTCGACGAACTCCAATTTCACTTTATCGCTTTGATCTTGGTACTTCTTGATCAGTTCGCGGAAAGACTTGCGGTTTTCTTCGTTGCCTTCAACGCCTTTTTTATAGAAGAAGCGAATCAAAAGCTCTGAATCCAAAGCCTTAATAAGTTTTGTCGATTGATCCGACAAAGTATTGCTTCGAGTCCCCGAGAAATCCCACACTTTGTAATGGCGGACAGCTAAGAAATTCACGACGACAAGTACGACCAACACAAGAGCGATCAGAGCTCCCATATTCATCCCATGCTTCGTAGTTTTCATTCCCATGAAGTTTACGATTGTTTGGCGCTCTTGAATAAGTGCACCAAAGAAGCTACCGATAAAGAATCCAAGTGGGATCCACAAGAAAGGAATCCAAATTCCTACCAGGAATCGAGTAGCAAAGAAGCAAATCAAACTAACTGCAGCGACAATAAATAAAATCTTACTTGTGCGTTTCACGGAAACTACCTCCAACGAGATGATTCAACGACTCTTTCAGCCAAAAAACAAAACAGAGCAACAACGCTCAGAAGGAAGATCACCGCGCTTGAGCGGATCGTTCCTTCTACCAGACTGCTAAGATGTGTATTCACCGAAATATGTTCAAAGATCTGACGAATCGTTTGGCTGTCGGTCATCTCGACGCCGATTCCAACAAACCAGATAGAGATATTGAAAACCACCGAGGTCACATAAGCGATCAAAGCGTTCTCTGTCAAGCTTGAGCAGAAAAGATTCATCGCCGCATACGTTGAGCCCACCAAAAAGATTCCAAAGAATGCAATCAAGAGTGGAGCCCAGTTGATTTGAGTCAATGTCGCCGTCGCCATCGGGTAAGAAAGCGCCAAGAAGACAATCCCACCGACAGCACCCAATGCTGCCAGGTATTTTCCCAACACGATATTGGTAGAAGTCACCGGTGATGTCAGAAGCAAATCGAAAGTGCGGAGTTTCTTTTCTTCAGCCAAAAGACGCATGGTCAAAGCTGGCACCACGAAAATCAACATCAAGTTCAAATACGATAGGTGTCTTAGGAAAAGACCATAGTGAATATTCAATTGTTGCTGTGGCAAGTTTTGCTGGAACACATAGTTCTGTAAAAGTTGCGAGAACAGATTCAATTGAATCGGATAAGACCAGCTCAAGACCACCGATACAAGGAAGGCAATCATGTAAAAACTTGGGCTGCAATAGAAGCCTTTTAGTTCTTTTTTTAGAATAACCCAGGTTCCACTCATGATTGCACCTCTGATTGCTCGGCTCCATAAGTCAGTTTTAAGAAGACATCTTCAAGGTCGATCTTATGCGGGCTTAATTCTAAAAGCCCCAGGCCTTCATTAACGACACGCGATGAAATGGCCTCGACGATCGCTTCGCCTCCGCGGATCTTCACTTCCCATTCGCGATGATTCGTACCTGAATTCACCGACAGAACGCCTTCGATCCCAGCCAATACTTTTTGCAGATCTGACACTTCTTTACGAAGGCGGATGTTCAAGCGGCTTTGTCCCTGCTGTTGAGTCGCTAAGTTCTCGATACGATCTTGCGCGACGATTTGACCTTGATTGATGATGATCACACGCTCGCAAGTTGCTTGCACTTCACTCAAAATATGAGTCGAAAGAATAATTGTATGGTGTCCACGCAAGCTTTGAATCAATTGACGAATCTCGGCGACTTGTTTTGGATCTAAGCCCACTGTCGGTTCATCTAAAATCAAAACCTCGGGCTCTGACACCAAGGCTTGAGCAATCCCCACACGTTGACGGAAACCTTTAGACAGATTGTGAATCAAACGCGTTTGCACGCCCGTCAGATGGGTCTTCTCTAAAGCCATGTCGACTTGCGATTTGATTTTATCTTGGGGAACTTGTTTAAGCTCTGCCACGTAAGTGAGGTAATCACGCACAAACATATCGGTGTAAACCGGAGGAGTCTCGGGCAAATAACCGATGCGCTTTTTAACTTCCAAAGGGCTTTCAAAAACATCGAAGCCTGCAATTTTGGCTGAACCTGAGCTTGGCGCCATGAAACCTGTGATGATTTTCATGGTGGTGGATTTGCCGGCACCGTTGGGGCCTAAGAAGCCAACCACTTCGCCTTTGCCAATTGAAAAGTTTAATTTACTAATTGCGCGACGAGGACCGTAGTCTTTGGTGAGATCTCGTACTTCAATCATCCTTGTCTCCCGGAAGAGCGTTTTTACCAATAGAAAATTCTATTCCGACAGGGGTGACAGTCAAGACATGGAAACGTGGAGCAAGGGGTCATTTCTCTCTAAACAGTGACAATAAATTGTTTTTCCGAATGATAGGTCACTCGGCCTAATTTATCGCCTTTGATGGGACGAACAAAACGGCATTCCACAAGCACGACGGCGTACTTTTCCCCAGGCATCAAGGACTTTGAAGTCACCGACTCTTTCAGCACCCAGAGGGCCGCTTTTTGGATTTCATCAAATGGAATTTCCTGATCCCTCGAGCGATGGACAATGGCGTGGGCTCCTGGATAATCTTTAAGATGCAACCAATAGTCCCAAGCCTTCGCTTTACGGAGCAACGCTAAGTTGTCCGCACCGGATTTTCCACAATACACAATCGCACCCGATTGCAAATTCAGCTTTCGTCCCTTGGCTTCGACGTTTTTCATCAGATCGTCGATTTTTGGACGCCCTGATGTTTGCGAGGCGCTTTCGAAAGTGGACTTTTCAAGCTTCTCGATCTCGGCCGTTAAAATTTGCCGGCGCTCTTCAGTGCCTTGCACTTTGTTGGCAGATTGTTTGGCTTTTTCAAAAACAGTTTCAATATTTGCAAAAAGATTCTGCTTAAAATCCAAATAAGAATGCCAAGCAGCCGGAATCTTTTTCATCTGAAAATCCTGCGGACCAAGTCCTTTCAGATAAGCACCGAGTTCATAAAGTTTTTCAGATGTATTTTCTTTAAGAATAGCTTCAATTTCTTCCAGAGCTTTGCGTTTTTTATCGAGGTCTTTGGCTTTCTTCTTTTCCCATTGCACCTTTGGATCGATCGAAGGACGAACTCCACCTTGCAATTCTGCAAGCCACTCGTCATGCATCTCTTGCAGATCTCGAGCTTCCGGCAAAACACCCAGCTCGCCTTGTACTTGCAAATCACGGGGCTTTTCCCAAGAGATTTTCTTACCTTCCGCCTGGACTAAAAAATTGGCCTGTTTTGGAATGAGATGAATTTCCAATTCACAGGTCTTTTGTGAGTTGCCAATTTCAATCTTCAGAACTCTGCCAAACTTTTCTTCAAGCCATGCCTTGCGAAAGTAGAGATTTTTTCCATGCGAGCTTAGAAACAAAGCGATAGGTTTAGGCTTAGATCCTTTTTTGAAAGGACAATAATCGGCAAAGACCAGACAAAAGGGATTGGCAGGATTCATATCAATGATCAACCACTCATGCCCATGGCCACGAAAGCCCAGCGCAAGACCACGGTCACTGGAAATAATGTCCTGCAACTGGGCGTCCTTTAGACGGACTTCCAGCTCGGTGACCAAGGTCTTAAGCTCTAATAAACTCATCGCTTTCATTTAGTTTCCCATTTCAATGCCGATAAAAGAGCATATGACAACAGACTTACTATTTCAAATCTTTCACCAACACCTTCACGATCCCGATTGTCAAATCGAGTCTGCTAAGGAACTAATTCAAAAAGTGGTCGGCACTTACCTGCTGTTTCTTTCTCGCGCTGGAAATATCCCGAATGGGCACCTGCAAGACGTGATTGAAGACCTCGAAGCCGAGGTACTCGAGATGTACCGTAAAAAGACCTATGGGTCCTACAATCTCAAAGACTATCGCGATAACTATAAAAAAAAACTGGATGAGTCCCCTTAAAGCTCGCTCACACTGAAACTAAAAGCACTGCCTGAAAAAGCAGTGCTTTTTTCGTTTTCCTTCCCTATACCAAAGACCTGAAGGTCTAGCTGACAATGGATAAGGCCAAAAACGGCACAAAGTTAAATACCAGAATCACGAGCTTAAAGCCGCCATACAGAAGATAGTGGCAAAGGACAAAGTTCTCTTCGGACATTGGAAACCAACGGCCTTGCATTTTGCGAAACCAACCTCTGGCAAAAGTCAGAAGCCCAAACCACAAAATCAAAATTCCATAGTTGATAATCGCCCCCCACATAAAGAAGCTTTTCAAAAACTCCAAAACCATATGCCCCTCCCCTTAGCAAGTTTATGCCTGGGATCGTCCGGCTTGTTGAAAAACCGGCTACGAAAGATTCGCACTACTTTTTAGACGCAATTTTTGAAATTATCAGCTCTTTAGCCAGTATCCAGAGTCACTGGATTCTACTAAAATACTTGTTTGGGGGTATCCTATGAAACTCATTTCTATTCTGCTTTTCTTGGTCTCTTCAAATAGCTTCGCAAGCGAAAAGATCATAGACGCTTGTAAGCAAAAAATGGCGGACCTGAAACAGGAGTCTGGCCTCGCTGTTTTGAATATTACTAATAACGACACCACTCGCACCCCAGAAGGCGGTCCTTACCAAAGAAAAAGCCTGGCTTGCGACGAGCAAGGGTGCAAAGTCGTTTCACACAAGGATTTTTTCATCTCCTATGAACCTGGACACAAAGATGCCAATAAGCACGGCTATGTCACATATCCTTACATCAGTTTGGACAAAGAAATTCAAGACCTTGCAAAAATCAATTACGCCTATAAAGCTCTTAAATCCGTTTGTCAGCTTTAGGTCTAAACTTTTTCGATGACGGCGTAATAGAGAGGGCCGAAGCCGCAACGATCCGGCAAGAAGGCCACGCCGTATTCGGTTTTTTCGCCGACTTGATAGGTTTCTTGAGGGATCAGTTTTACCTGATCCTTTTTCTTTTTCAGAAGCTTGTGAATGACGCCGTCGTTTTCATCCGGGTTGATAGAACATGTGGAATACACAATACGCCCACCCGACTTCACTGCCAATAGAGCCGCACTTAAAAGCGAGTACTGACGAGTTGCCAAGTTTTCTCCGCGACGGGGGCTCCATTCTTCCATAGCTTTTTTATTTTCAAGCACGTGGCGCTCGCCCGAGCATGGAGCATCCAATAACACACGATCAAAGCTGTCGGGTTCTTTCAAACCAAACTGCACACCGTCTTTGCCTGTCACCCACACACGATCACGAATCGTGCGCGGTACGTATTGTTGAATAACTTTTTTAAGACGCTCACGTCTTTCCGGAGAAAGGTCATTTGCGAAAATCTCGCCAGAGGTTGGGATTCCCTCAATCAGAATCAAACTCTTGCCGCCAGGAGCTGCACACATATCTAACAAACGATCCCCGTCTTGCACCTCAAGTGCTCGCGCCACAATCACACTGGCAGGGTCCATCACATAGACGTTTAAAAGCTCTTCGCTAGTGCGTTCTGGCTGAAAGAAAGCTTGTGGTGGAATCCAGAAACAATCCTGCAAAGATGGGTGGGACTTTGTTGCATCTTCCAAAAGCGGTGGCTCTGCGGAGCTCAAACGATTGAGTCTTGCAACCTGACGCTCGGAAGTTTTTAAGGCATCAAAGAGATCGCCCCAACGGGTCCCATAGATTTTTTCGAAATGTTGGTAAAAGGTTTCTTTCATTATCTAAAGACTATACCTTTGCAGGCATATTTTTAACTGGAAAAGTGCAAATAAACTCAGAGCCCTGTCCCATAGCGCTTTTTACCTGCACGGTGCCGCCATGGCTTTGCATAATGTGCTTCACGATCGCAAGCCCCAGCCCTGTACCACCCGCATCGCGGGAACGGCCTTTATCAATACGGTAGAATCGCTCAAACAAACGGTCGTGATGTTCCGCAGGAATGCCCGGACCATTGTCAATGACTCTTAAAACTACATTTCCGAGCTCGCCTTTTTCCCAACGAATCTGCACTGTTTTTTCGGCAGGAATGTACTTCACAGCATTTGAAACCAAATTACGCAAGACTTGCTCCACTTTGCGAAGATCCGCATTGAAGCTTGGAATATCTTGAGCACCCACAACCATGATGACTTGGTTCTTCTCGCGGACAATCTGAGCAAGCTCGCTGACGATGTGTTCTGACACCACTAGCGGATTCACGGGCTCGATTTTGATTTCGGCGTTGGATTCCAATGTGGAAATGCTGAGAAGGTCATTCACCAAGTCGGCAAGACGCTCGACATTTTTAGAGATAATATCTATAAACTTGGCTGCCTGTTCAAAGTGGCCACCCTTGATATCCGCCTTGAGAGTATCCACGTAGCCCTTAATCGACGTTAACGGCGTACGCAGCTCGTGCGAAGCATTGCCGACGAACTCGATACGTACAAGCTCGGCTTTTTTAAGCTCGGTAATATCATGGAAAATTCCCATGGCCCCATAAACTTCATGAGTCTTGCTTTTACGAAGCGGGTTCACCGATACCGAGAAGTAATGACTGTTTTTATCAAGCTTCGTTTCAAGTTTCAGCTGTACTCGGAATGTACGGCCCTCTTTCAGCGCGCGCAAAAAGCCGTCGTGAATTTCAGGATGACGGAAAACATCTGCAAGCATCAAATGCGAATGCATCTGGGCAGAATCCAAAAAATGCGTCGCAAACTGAGAGTTGAAATACAAAACTCGCAAATCAGGACTGACACTGACCACGCCATCTTGCACGGCACTCATGAAAGATTGAGTTTCTTCGCGCTCTAGCTGCAATTGATCATGGCGTTTCTTCAATTTGCGGTGAATTCGATTCAGAGCATTTTCAATCTGAGCGTATTCGCCAAGCTCTTCATCCAGAAGATCTTCGTCGTCCTCTGTTTGATTTTCAAATTTCTTTGTCGCAATTCGAAAGGCCTTCAAGATGATCTGATGCAAAGGTTTGGAAAATCTCCAAGCTAGAACAAAAGCTAAAACCGTCGAAGCTAAGAAGTACTGAAGAACAATCGACCAGAAATATCCCTGACCGAATGGACGGTAAGAGCTCACGATTCCCAAACTGACAACGAAAAGCAGATTATAAAGAAAGATCTGCGTGACAAATATTTGCCAGAATAACTTCCAAGGGAATCGAGCTAAACTCTTCATTGAGGGTCCATCTTCACTCGATAACCCACACCACGAATGGTTTCGATATTGTCACTCCAAGCGCCAAGCTTCTTACGAAGACCAAAGACATGGGTGTCGATCGTACGACCCGTGACATTGATGCCTTCACCTTGGATATTCTCGATAAGCTGATCGCGCGTTAACACGCGACCGTGGCTTTCGATAAGATTTGCCAAGAGCTTGAACTCAGACGGAGTCAAATGCAAAGGCTCGTCGATCAATTTCACTTCATAGGTTTTAAAATTTACGCTGAGTCCGCCCAAACGAACTTTTTCGGCTTCGGTGGCCTGAGGAGCTTCGTGGGCTTTAGATCTGCGAAGCAAAGCGCGTACTCGCGCCATGAACACACTAGGATCAAAGGGCTTCGTAAGGTAATCATCAGCGCCACTCTCAAGGCCGCTGACGATGTCCTGCGGCTCGGTCTTCGCTGTCACCATCAGAACATTTGTTGGTGTTGCAGATTTTTTAATGAGATTAAGAAAGTCAAAACCACTGATTCCAGGGAGCATCCAATCCAGAATAACGAGATTGAATTTTTGTTTTTGAAATTCGCTTTGCGCTTCTTCAGCAGAGGAACACTCTTTTACTTTGAAGCCCTGACGGAGCAAGTGTAGTGCCATCAGTTCGCGAATTTCCTGCTCATCCTCTACCACTAAGATTGTGGCATTGGAATCATGTGTATTTCCCACCATGTCTGACATCCTTACCTGTGAACGCAAAAATAACATCTTCGGCAATATTCGTCGCATGATCCCCTAGGCGCTCAAGATTGCGCGCAACGAGGATAAGATCCAGACAAGCTTCTACGTCTGAAGAAGACCCCTTCATGTGCTGAAGGTTGTCTTTGAAAACTTTGTTTTTAAGGCTATCAACTTCGTCGTCCATCAATAGAATCTTTTTCGCAAGCTCGACGTCTCCGCGAACAAAACAATCCAAAGATTCTTTCACCATTGTGCGAGCAATATCGGACATACGGCTGATATCCGCAACATTGGTCAAAGGCTTACGACCCAAATAATCTTTACCTGTGTAAGCGATATTCACACATTGATCGCCCATACGCTCAAGGTCCGTATTGATTTTTACAATAGAAAGAATCAAACGCAGATCTTTGGCAACAGGCCCCTGTTTCGCCAAAACGCCCAAGCAAGCATTATCTACAGCGATGTGACCTTCGTTGATTTTCTTTTCGATTTCGTGAACTTGAGCAAAGCTTTCCGCATTACGAGAGATCAAGGCCTGAGTGGCCTCATTCAGAGCTCGTTCGACATGACCGCCCATTACGAGGATGAGTCGTTTGAGTTCGTCTAGTTGGGAATCCATTGTTCTTTCCACTGTTGCTCCTGCCCTTTTCTTACTGAAAATGATTTTAAAAAGCAAATATCCAAAGGAACTTAGCGCATTTCATTTTCTTCAAATGAGCTGCGTCAAGGTCCCCAAAAAATTTCCTTACATGATTCTGACAAAATCCTAACACGGCCGTAGGTAAAACACCTTAAAAAGTCACTCGCGTCGCCAAAATTAGCTGACTCTCGTCACGAATGGCTCCGGCATAAGTATCACTGTAATCCGTGTACTCATAGGCCAAGGCCCAACGCAGATCTTCATTGGTGTCATAGGAAAAACCCGTCGATATAGCCGTTAGTTTTTTCTCTTTGTCCTTGGTCACCGGGCTTAGATAATCCGCACGCAAAAAGAGATCTGCTTTTTCGCTGAGCTCTGCTTGGCCGAACAAAGAGGCTCCCTGACCCTGAATGCTTGTTCCGCCATAGGCTGATACGTCAACCCCCGCGGCCATTCCACCGGTCATAACCGCATTCGCCGGATCCTCAGCATTGTAGAACTCTAAAGCCATAAGACCTTTGCTGAACTCATAACTAAGATTCAATACCAAACGAGTTTTTTTATTGAAGCTTGGATCATAGGCATCATAAGCACCATAGGTATAAGCCAAAGTTGCATAAAACGGAGCCAGCTTCTTTAAGCCGATCAAGAGTTGAGCTTCTTTGCGTGGACCGATCTCATCACTTTGGTAACCTTCCCCGTTCGTGACCGTCAGTGCCCATTGTCCCCAGTCCCCTGGCAACTCGGACTGATACATCAAACCCAAGTCAGACCACGATACATACTTGTACTTGATCAACGGCAGCAAACTGCTCGCGCCCCAAAAGTCATAATCCCATTGCTCTTTTTGTAACTCGGTATAGTAATCTGGAATCAAACCATAACGAAGTTCTGTACCTTCTGGGAAAATGCTCACCAAGCTCAGGTACGCTTTTTTAAGCTGAGTATCAAAACGTTGTGAAGTTCCATCTCGATATTCTGAAGATTCCAGCTGTAGGAAGATTTGATTATTTTCACGTATTGGCGCTTCGATATCTAAGTTCAAACGAGGAATGCTAAACGCCGTTTTTCCCTGATCTCGAGTTGGTAAATGCTTTAAACTCAGAGCGACATCGAGTTCGCCAGTGATCGCCACGTCACCGACAGCAAAGGCTGTCGTCCCACCTAAAAAAAGACTTAAAAACACACAAAATTTTATTGTTTTCATAAATCTCATGCTGACACTGTTTAAACTCTGTCGCAAGCTATTCATATGGGTGCAAAATTCTCAGCTATCGACATTGGCTCTAATGCCATCCGCATGATCGTGGGTGAATTACAGGGACCAAAAAACAATCCAGAGATGAAGCGAATCAAAAAATTCCGCGCGCCCATTCGCCTTGGCAAAGACGTTTTCATGAGTGGCGTAATCTCGGACAAAACTTTGCATGAAGCACAAGAAGCCTTTCGAGAGTTTGCTAAAACTAATCGCGAATACAAAGTCGTACGCTGCCGAGCCGTCGCCACAAGTGCCATCCGCGAAGCTAAAAACAAAGAAGTCTTTGTTCAGTCTATTCACGCTGCTTCAAAAATTCAGGTCGAAGTGATTGATGGCGTCGAAGAAGCACGCCTTGTTCATAATGCCATTCGCACCCAGGTCGATTTGGAGTCAAAGCGCATTTTATCCATCGATGTCGGTGGCGGAAGCGTCGAAATCACATTCTCGGAAAGGGGTATGATGAATGCCACGGAAAGCTTTCCGATGGGCACGGTACGCATCCTTGATCAGATGAACCGCCGCAAACTTTCAGAGGCGCAAATCAATGTGATCATGGGGGAATTCGTCAACCCACTGACAAATTATTTAGACTCTCATATCGGTGCAGGGCCCTTGCATTTTGCGGTGGGAACAGGCGGCAATTTAGAGTGCATGGCACAACTCAAATTCAAAGTTCTCAAAAAAACACCGACCACATACATCACACTTAAAGAGCTTCACGAAATCGCTGAAAAGTTAAAATCAATGACGTACAAAGAGCGCATGGAAAAGTTAGAGTTGCGTCCAGATCGCGCAGATGTCATCCTACCAGCAACTCTTTTAGTTCTGACTATATTACGCCAAGCTCGTGTTGAAAAAATTATGATACCCAACGTAGGCCTTCGCGATGGATTGCTTTGGTCTACAGCGGGACTGATCTAAAGATTTCTAGTCAATGATGTGTTTTGGTTGAAGCAACCACAAAAGTTTCGCAGTTCCGGGCGCTAGATTTTTAAAACTGCTGATTTCCAGACACAAAACGCCGCTTTTTTTAAGCTCCAGTAAAGGCTCGACCTGATCCGCCATCAGATAACTGGCTAGAATGCCTAAGTGTGGCTCGTGGCCGACAGCCAAAATTCTTTTGTGCTCGTCTCCATGAGACCGCAGCCAACGTTTAAACGCATGCGGCGGACTTGAAGGCACTAGTTCAGGAGCTTCAATCACTTTTTTATCAATGAAAATTTGTGATGCGATCTCGGCAGTTTGCCGAGCACGAGTAAATGGACTTGAAACAATCAAATCCAATTCATCGATCCAATCACGCAGCTGCATGCAGACTTTTTGCGTGCGTTTGCGCCCTTTCAAAGTCAAAGGACGCAAATGATCCTCAGGGCTTTTTTTGGCAAACTCTTCACGATCTTCCGCAAGACCATGTCTCATCAAAATCAATTCCATCATGCCGCCTTAAGAGTCACTACTAGAAGCACTCTCTTCAATATTCTTCACACGCTGCTTCGTCAGTTGCATCAAAACTTGTTGAACACCAACTTCATTGGATGCTTTTCTTTGAGTATAGTCCCCGTCTGCGGTCATCTGCCAGGTCTGACGTTGATCTTTCAATGACAATTGCAGGATCTCCCAGATTTTTTCCTTCAAGCCTCTGTCTAAGATCGGCACAATCGCTTCTACTCGTGCGTGTAGATTGCGATACATCCAATCCGCCGAACCCATATAGAAATCCCCATCTAAGGGATCCTGAGCACCATTACGGAAATAAAAAATACGCGAGTGTTCTAAGAATCTGCCAATGATCGAAGTCACACGCACGCGATCACTGAGGCCCGGCACACGCGGTCGCATACAGCAAAATCCGCGCACGATCAAATCGACTTCGGTGCCTTTTTGCGACGCCTGATACAGTGACATCGCAATGTCGTTTTCTTCCATGTTGTTAAATTTTGCAATGATCTGCGACGGTCTGCCGGCTTTGGCATGCTCGCCCTCTCTTTCGATCATCGCTTTGAAACGCGGGAACATATTCACTGGCGCTACTAACAATTTATCATAGGAGTTTTTCAAAGAACGGCCTGTCAGATAATGGAAGAACTCAACGACTTCGTTGGTGATTTCTTCTCGCGCCGTCAAAAGCCCTAAGTCAGTATAAAAGCGTGAGGTCGTCACGTTGTAGTTTCCAGTTCCAATGTGACAATAACAGCGTAAACCTTCTGCTTCTTGACGTACAACCAACGAAGTTTTTGCGTGAGTTTTCAATCCCACAACTCCGTACACGACGTGAACACCGGCGTTCTCAAGCTCTTGGGCCCAATAGATATTTCGTTCTTCATCAAAACGCGCTTTGAGTTCAACCAAGCATACAACTTGCTTGCCGGCTTCCGCAGCACGAATAAGGGATTTAATAAACGGCGAATTGTCTCCGGTACGATACAAAGTCATTTTAATCGCTAAGACTTTGGGATCTTCAGAGGCAAAACGAATAAATTTTTCGACCGTCGACGAGAAACTTTCATACGGATGATGCAACAAATGATCTTGAGCCTTGATTGCACTAAAGAAGCCGCTCGCATCCTCGACCGTCAGTGCCGGTGGCACCAAAGGAGTCCACGGCTCATACTTGAGTTTTGGCAGATCCAAATCATAGATCATATTCAAGTCGGTGTAATCGAGTTCGCCACGAAGTTCGTAAATATATTCTTCCGCAAGTTCAAGCTCGCTCATCAAGAACTCAATCATCCATGGATCAGGATTTGGTCCGTGTTCAAGACGTACCACCTCTGCAAAACGACGCTGACGAAGTTCTTCTTCGATCGTCTCCAATAAATCTTCGGTATCTTCCTGATCGTGTTCGGAATCTGCATTACGAGTCAGACGAAATGCCATGGCTCCGATGACTTGCATCGATGGGAACAAATCCGCCAGATTTTCACGAATCACTTCGACAAGACTGACAAAGCGATAGGTGACAGCCTCGGGATTCACGCGAATCCACTGTGGCAAAACTTTCGGAATTTTTACGCGAGCAAAAAGTTTTTCATCACGCTCGGGATGTTTCAAAGTCACACCCAACGACGTCGACAGATTCGAAATGAACGGAAACGGATGCCCCGGGTCCACCGACAATGGAGTCAAAACGGGAAAGACATTTCTCTGATAGTATTTTTTAACAAGTTCTTTTTCTTTGGCAGTTAGGTCGGCCCACTTCAAAAGAAAAATACTGTTCTCTGCCAAAGCAGGCTTTAGGTTTTTCTCGAAACAACGATCTTGCTCTTGAACCGTTGGGATCACGATTTGTCGAATCGTCGCCAATTGCTGCGACGGAGTCTGCCCGTCGGCACTTTTTGGGGAAATGCCATAAGCCACTTGGCGCTTCAAACCACCAACTCGCTTCATGAAAAATTCATCCATGTTCGAAGACGAGATACTTAAAAAACGCAGGCGCTCTAACAGCGGATTTCTAGCGTCTTCAGCCTCGGTCAAAACGCGGCGGTTAAAGTGAAGCCAGCCAACCTCGCGGTTGGTGAAAAGCTTTTCAGAAGACAAAGGGTGTTCAACGACCTTCGGTTTTCTCGTGCTGCGCTTTTTACTGGTAGTTTTTTTGCTGCTGGAAGGCTTTGGGCCGATCATCCTTGACACCTCGTTGGGTTATTTCACAATAAAGCCACTTATTTGGCAATAGAGCCTAGGACCTGGAAATGCTAAACACACCGCGCGAACACAATCTTATTCAAAAACTAAAAAAACTCGTCAGCCGACATCATTCAAACACGCTGGTACCCCTCGGAGATGACGCGTTCGTGTTCAAAAACTTCACAGAAAACACTGTCGTCGCCCAAGATATGATGATCGAAGATGTGCATTTCAAAACAAGCTACTTTAGCCCAACCGATTTGGGCTACAAGGCTTTAGCCGTCAATCTCAGCGATCTTGCGGCCATGGGGGCACTTCCCCATTTTGCCCAAGTCTCACTGGGTCTTCCTAAAGATGTTTCTGAAGATTGGATCCTGAGCTTTTACTCCGGAATGCTGGATCTGGCCGATCAATATCAAATGGAAATTGTTGGTGGCGATCTGTGCCGCAGCCCAGGTCCAGTCATTGTAGATGTCAGCGTCATTGGCGAAGTCAAAGACGCTTTCACAAGAAACGGCGTTCAAGATGGAGACTGGCTTGCTGTCACGGGACCTTTGGGACTTTCCCATACGGGGCGATTGGCCTTGGAGAAAGAACTCTACATTTACGCCGAAGCTATGCAAAAACACCTGCGTCCCAAACCACGCTTGGATGTCGTGCAAATTTTGAAACAACATCAAGTGACTCCACAGACCGTGCATGGACTGATGGATTGCAGTGATGGGTTGATCAACGATCTTTTGCACCTGACCCGTCGTGGGGTGCTCGGGGTTGAATTGAATGTTCCTGAAATTCCTATCGACAGCGACACTCTCGGAATGGCCGCAAGCCTTCAGCAAAAAGCCTTAGATTGGGCCCTCTGGGGCGGAGAAGATTATGAGCTTCTTCTCGCCTTCCCTAAAAACAAAAAGGACGAACTCAAATATATCTTCGAATCCGCAGACCTTGATTTATTTTTTATTGGCCAATTTAACGACACTGGCAAAATAACACTGAAAAACCAACAAGGGGAAATCGAAGAAATAACCGAGTTCAAGGGTTGGAGCCACTTTTGACCGTCTCAAAATAAGATTGGGCTCAGCTGGACTTTCTTTTACTTAGGTCTTGCTCTGAACATTCCGATAAAATGAGGGTATGAATCAAAGTCTTGCTCGATATCACGCCCGCTCGCCAAGATACATCCTTAACACCGATGACGATTCCCTCATTAGAGTTGCGGGACCTCGCCAAGTTCCTTGGGAAGAAGGCACCGAAATCAAAAATGTTTCTTTGACCGGCTTGGCGTTTGTGGCACCGGAAGACCTCTGCCCGATTTTAGGTGAAATTGTAAAAATCCAATTCCAACCTCCCGGAGCTAAGCAGTTGGCAAGTTATGCCATTGTGACCCGCTTGGATCCGCTCGAAGATGGAAAAATTTTAGTGGGCCTGCATTTTTATAAAATGGAAATGGGGCACCGCGTGGCTTTGGCGCAAGGCCTTGCCCGCAAACTCAAGGAAATATCAGACCGCGAAAAGATCCTGCATCTTCAGGAAGGGACTCGCTTTTCTTTAACCAATTTTCCACAATGGTTCCTGATGGCTAACTTCTTTGTCCTTTGGGTCCTTGTCATGCACCTTTTAGCTCAAGAAAATTGGCTGCAAAACTTCAAGGCTTGGCTGGGCTTCTAGAGCAATTATAGAAGCCTTTGAGGCTCACATTTTTCTCAGTTTCTTTGCATTTCCGCTCTCTCAATTCTGAAAGTAAAACAAGTGTTTATGGCAAGTTTTCACACTTCGCTTTCCGCAAAGCTTTGATCCCCTTGAAGAGTTGACATTGCCTAGGGGCGGGTCTATCTGTTTTGAGCACTTTGATGTCTCGTCTGAACAGAGGATCTGCTATGAAAAAAAGCGCTCTTGGCCCCCTTTTTCTGCTTGTCGCAACCAACCTCATTTTAGGCTGCGCTCCTTCAAATAAAGTTGTGCAACTTAAGGACCCTAGCAAGCCCGAGCAAGTAGATGGCAACGGCAATTCCCAAAAGCCAGAACCAACTCCAGACACTTCACCGACTCCGGCAGAACCTGGAGATGGTGGCGATCCAGTGCCAACGCCTCCTGCAATCCCTACTCCGACGCCAATTCCAGATGTTTCTCGCGTGGCTCGTATTATGTGCGAAAGCCAACCTTACGATGGCCGTGCCTTCAATACTCTTCGCGCTGATGTTTTCAGCAGTTACATCATGCCGACGATCACTCCTTACGTGAACGGTCGTTATGTTTTGCGCGTAAAATCACCTGTGCCTTTGCAAAGCAATGGTCGCGAAGGTTTTGTAGTGATGCGTGCACAAGAAGACGAGTTCAGTCCATGGAAGATCTATAAATCCTCGGCAAACCTTCTGACTCAAAAAGCGGACCTACAAGTTCTTTCGAATTTTGAAGGCCCTGTTTACGGATCTTTGCATCCTTACCTGGATGTTTACAGAAATTTGAAAATGGAAGCTCAGTTTTTAACTGCCAACTTCAAACGTAGTGCTTACGTTTATCCAAACGACAAAGGCACTTACATTTGGGAGAACATGAAAGGCAGCCGCATTGTTTTGCCTTTCAATGCGTCTGAGTCTTTCAGTCCGTTCTTTGTGGGTGCAGATGATTACGTACGTTTTGATCAGCTTTCTGCAACTGGCGGAGCGTTGACTCAAAAGTTTTATAACTTCGATACAAAATCAACTATCAGCTTGCCAGCTCCGATCGATTCTAAAGATTCGCAACTCTTTGGTTATGTGAATGCGGCGAAGACCACAATCTTCTGGGTAGAAGGTCGTGCTGATGGCGCTTGGAAAATCCGTTCTATCGGACTTCGCGCAGGCTCGAAGGCTGTGACTATCACGACACTGCCTGGCAACCCGCGCAGCGTGGTTCTGCCAATGGTGTTCTTAGATCACGGCGAAACTGTTCTAGCATTTTCTGAAGAAGAATCTGTGCGCGATACCCGTGGGCAAGCTTCTATAGTGACAGCGACCCTTCACTTGGTTACTGCCAGCGCAAAACAGTTAAAAGTTCTTAACACACAGAGTATTCCATACGGTGATGACTTCAAGATGTATGCAAAACCAGGATCACCCGAAGGAATTTTGCGCAATCTTTTCTTGGAACCTATTTCTGGAAAACTATATGCGTCGAATATTCCCAAAGGCGGACTTATCAGCTTTGATCTGAAGAACAAGTCCTGGGGAATTCATGCCATGTATGAAAGTGTCTTTGGATGTTTAAACCCACAATGGGGACTCGAGGTACCACGTGACTAAATATTTTGTTTCAACATTTGTATTGCTCACTAGCATCAGCTTGATGGCGGCTCCGAAAGCACGTAAAGCCACAACTCCTGCTGCGGCACCCGAAGTTTCTGTTCGCGAAGAAGCGTTGAAAGAAAACGCACACCTTGATCAAAAAGCTTATAAGAAAGCTATTCAAGCTTCTGAAGCTCAGCAAGCCAATGTTTCTAGCTTCTTGAAGTTGCAAGATCCAACTCCGGAACTGCGTAACCGTCCTTGGCTTTGGACATTCGCTTTCAAAATGCAAAACATGCAACCTATGGGTACAGGTTCTGTTTCCAATCTGACTTTTGATTTGGAAAGCTACGGACCAAGCATGATGCCTTCATTTGAATTTGGTTTCTTGGTGAATGCTATCGATGCAAAATACGTAAGCTGGTCGACGGGCCTTTCTGCGCATGCAGGTTACATGTCGCAATCAACGGACCTAGTGACTCCGGGCGGATTCAAATACGAAGACACTCGCCTAACGACAACGTTGGTAAGTGCTGTATGGAGCCATCGTTTTAAACCTACGAAAACTCCGAAATTCAGTGTTTTGATCAATCCAGAATATGGCTTTGTGAACTACACACAAACCAATGTGGAATCGACTTTGGCAAACTTCTCTCAACAAAACAATTATTGGGGACTTGGCCTTGGGGCTGAATACTCTTTCACTCGTAAGTGGGCTGTCCTTGCTCAGTATGCTTACCGTGATGCGAGCGAAAAAGCAGCCGTCAGCTCAGGTCTGCAAAAAGATAACTTTGAAATTGGAACACAGGTCACATGGTAAGACGTTTACTTCTCCTTTTACTCTTGTCTTCTCAAGTCCAGGCCGCGCCTGCTGACTTGACCTGCAAGCCGAACATCACTTTGTCGCAAAAGGATGTCGCCGAGCTTATTTTGAAGCAAGGCCGTCGTACGCAGGAAATCAATCTCCAGTACCAACAATTACGTCTCTCTGTCGCTCAATCTTTGGCGGCTTATCAGTGGAATTTAACAGCATCAACGGGTTATCTGTTTGATAAATCCGTGGGCTTGCAATCTTCCACATTCGATAAGACTGAAAACTTAGTGTCCCAAGTACTGCTCTCAAAAAGTTTTACGACAGGAACTACTGCCAGCGTCGAGTACAAAAGATCTTCCTTCAAAGGGGATCCTAACGCGAACACCGGCGGAACTCCACGTACTGTGGCAACGCAAGATTTGTTAGGTCTGAATATTTATCAAAACATTTGGGCGAACTTCTTTGGTATCGCGGATCGTGGCGAAACAGATGCTGCTGAATTAAACTATAAATCTACGGCTATCTTAAGAACCAATGAACTTGAAAACACGGTTCTAGATGCTATCCGCGCTTTCTGGACGGCCTACGTTTCTGAGCAAAACTTCAAAGAGGCTGTTGCTTCTCGTGATCGTTCTAAGAAGTTGATGGACGCAGTGAAAAAGAAAAGCGGCTTTGGTTACGCGAACCCTGGAGAACTTTCCCAAGCTCAAGCAGAATATGAAGTCCGTGTTCAAGATGTAAAAACATTCTCGACTGCGTATTTGCGCGATCTTGACACTCTAAATACGCTGCTGACTCTTCCAGTGAATTGCGATGTGAAGTTCTCGGTTTCTAACGTGATTCCAACATTGCCACAGCTTCCAGAAAAGTCTGTGCAAGACTTGCGTATCATCCGTTCTGAAAAGTTGCGTGTGCAAGCAGCTGAGCGTGCTTATGATGCTGCAAAATCGCGAGATGCACCGACATTGCAATTAGTTGGCAAAATCTACAGCTATGGCGTTGAAGACGACGGTAGCGGCGCTTACAGCGACATGGTCTCTGGCGCTCATCCGCAGTACTATGCAGGCCTTCAATTCCAATACTTGTTTGGCGTGGATTTACTCAGTGAAACCCGTTTGAACCGAAAGTATGCCAAAGAATTGGAAGAGGTCCGCTTGTCCCGCGTGACTCAAGAGTCCGAGGACTTGCAAGCGCAAGCACAACGACGCGTGCAAACAACTTACTCGGCGGTACTTAGCGCCGTGGAAGAAAAGAAGTTCCGTGAAAAAGCACTGCAAGAACTTACTCGCAGCTTCAACCAAGGCCGCACTGACATCAATATTTATATCGATGCTATGAACAAGTACTCTGCTTCGGAAATTCGACACAGCCTCGCGATCGGAAATTATCAAACTGCATTGAATGAATGGGCGGCGACTCGCGATGAACTTATCCCAGACGCTCAGGAGGAATAATATGAAAGCTCTCAGATACCTCTTCTTAACTCTTATGACTTTGTCTTTAGCCGCTTGTGCTTTTGACAAAAACAGCAATACCGATGTTCAGCGTGAGCTAGAAGACAACGCCGCTCTTGAAGCAAAGTTTGCGCGTGTCACCGGCAAATACGTCGGTACTATCAACACCGGTGCTGAACCACAGCAAGTGGAGCTTTCTTTTTATCCTTACTATAAAAAGATCGGTCAAAACTCTAATGGCGAAGATAAGTACAAGCCAGAACTCAGAGCACGTTACCGCTTGCTAAACACTGTGGTTCAGGATGTTATTCTGAGCGTTGGCTACTATGAGCAAGTGAACAAACTTGTTATGACAACGCTGAACGAAAATGCTCCGACTGTGATTAGCATCAATGGCGAAATCATGGGGACCTCGATCACTGCGGATGTCGCAAAGAACAATGTACCATTCGGAACTTTGAATGCGGAACTTGCTAGCCGTCAATACTCAGCCCCAAGCCCAAATGATGGCGCGGAATACAACGATAGACTTCGTAAGCTCTACGACACCATCAAAGGAACTTACGCTGGTAAAGTGACTCCATCTCCGCGCGAAGGAGCACCTTTCGAAATCTCCGTAAGACTTACTTACGTAGACCGCCAGAGTCCTGGCTCTGCAGCATTGGCTCCGGTTCTGGAAGCTTACTATCGTCGCGTGGACGACAGAGATCGCAGCAAAGAAGCGAAACTCGTTGTGACTTACATTCCAGAAACTAATCAAATTAGTATGGATGCTGGTGGTACTGGAGAAGTTTCCATCGTTGGTGATATTCGCCAAAATGTAATTCGTGGTACGTACTCAGGTTTCCGCGGTCTTGAGGGCGGCGTTTACCTAAAAAAGACTCGCTAGATAATCTCTAGTCAGCTGATTCCCTAAATTGTTGCCGTCTCATTTCGAGACGGCTTTTTTTTACCCAAACGATCCCAAGTCCCACCAATTCGTCGCCGCAGAAATGGCCATGGCACCCCCCTTGCCTTAGATATTTCCAGAAGATTCTAAGGAGATACCTATGCGTCGCCAAAATGCTGCTTTCCGTTCCCTCTTATTAGGTGCTTTAGCCATGGTCACTGGTCTGAGCGTAAGCTCCCATGCTGCTGGACGATTCGAATACATGACAAAAAAACCAGTAGTTCCCAATTCTTCTGCAACTGCTCCGGTTGAAACCATTGTCTTGGCGGCCGATGGTCTTAGCTACAGAGCTTTTAAAGCAGCACAAGCTCAAGGACTCTTTAAAGAATTCACAAATGTAGGAGCTCACGTAGCCCCATTCCCTTCTATGACAGATCTTTCTTGGTCGACGATCCTGGATACAGCCAACATCTTTGGTGATGCCGGCCGTATTAAATCTGTAGAGGCTACTTATTTTGATGAATCCACACAATCTGTTCAGGGCGATCCGCGTGACTACTATCGCCGTTTGGCTTTCCCTAAATACTATATGGGAGCTTTCGACTCTTTCTTTAATCCGTACGTGGAAGGTCTTATGTACTTCCCAACGGAAGAGATTCCAAAACTTGAAGTAAAAACTGTTGTTGATGAGTTGACCTCAGGCCCTTCTAAGAAGGTCCTTTTAGGTTACGTGGGCGCCGTAGATTCGACAGCCCATACCCAACGCAATCGCCTTTTCCCAGTAATGAAAGTTCTAGATGCGGAAGTGAAGCGTCTTATTAAGAACTTTAAAGAAAAAGGCCGCGATGTTGAAGTCGTATTGATTTCAGATCACGGTAACATCGGTCGTTTTGCTGAAGGCCAAGACGAACAAGAATTAATTGGTGTTGATATCGTTCAGCCAATCGAAGATGCGGGCTTTAAATTTGTTCAGCAGCTTAAATCTGACAAAGATGTTGCGGCTCCACTCATGGCATTAGGCACTTGGGGCCCGGTTTATTTGAAAAACCGTCAGCACATGAACGCTGTTATCAATGAGTATCGCAAACAAGATTGGTTCGACCTTGCCGTGTATGTTAATAAAAACAACAGCGCAGAAACAGTGATGACTGTAATTTCTGCTAATGGCGAAGCCCAAGTTCAATACGACAAAAAAGCCAGTGTCTATTACTACTATAATGTTAAAAACAATCCGTTGAAGATTGCAGGCCCATGGGCTTCTTCAAAAAGTATCCGTAGACCGATTAAAGCTTCTGATGTCATGAACATCACAGCGTCGACTCCATATCCGGACTCTTTGTATCGTTTGATTGAGTCTGCTTCTGAAAGAAACTTCGACTATCCAGATTTCATTCTGACTTTGAAAGATGGCTATTTTATTAAGTCTTCTTTGGGTGCATTCACAAAAATGTACCGTACTCACGGTTCTTTGACGGCAAATTCAAGCTTCGGTTTGATGGCTTCGACGAAACGTGCGATCCCTGGTCAAATCCGCTCTAAAGACATCTTGCCTCACCTTAACGTCAACACTCGCGACCTTTTCGGCAAAACTTTAGAGAAGTTCCAACAATCAGGTTCTGCAGGCCTTGCAGTCGCTTTGAAAAACTACACTCGCGGTGTAGAAACCGAAGCGAAGAATCTGAATCAACAACGTATTTTCCAATACTTAACTCGCTTTGTATCGGACACTCGTCCATACTTTGTTGTTAGTGAAATCACGGCATTCAAAGATGCTTTCAAGTTTGATCCATTCAAACAAGGCGATGCCCGCACACTAGCTCCGATGAATTTCAACATCAGTAAGTTCGACATGACTGGGATGATCAGTCCTGAAGATGTTGGTGCAGTAACAGACGCTGTATTGACTGCTGGTTCTGCAGAGAACTTGATGAAAGATCCACGTGTTGAGCGCGTAAAAGATAAAATCGGCGTTCTTCAAAACGTTAAAATGGCTTCTGTTGAAAACAAAGAAGACCTTATGAACGGCGGCGGATACTTGGATAAAGTGAAAGAGATCCTACTTCCTGCAAAGCGTACAGCGATGAAGCTTTACCAAATTCCGTACCTTTTGGAAAAATCACTGCTTGTGCAAGAAAAACCGTACATTCAAGATACTCGTGACTTGCGCTTTGCTCAAGATTGGTTAGGTGCACGTGACACCGCTATCGACAAATACAAAACACTCGATACTTCTGCAGTTCCAGAGAAAAACCGTGTTCAAAAGCTTTTGAAAGAAGCCATCAAAGAGGCTGAACTCGAAGATCGCATCTTCCCAACAACTTTGGATAAGGTTTATAACCGCAACAATTTGGACGATCTTACAATCGTTTATGTCCCTGGTATTTATAACAGCATCTTTGACCGCGAAATCTTTAGCCTAGGTTTGAATGCCTTGGCTGACGAAAGAGGCTTGCGTGTGATTCAACCTCCGGTTGAGAGCACTTGTGCTGCTGACTTCAATGGCGACATTATCTCAGACTTCCTTAAAAACGATATGAAAACCCGCGTTGCTCGCGGAATGAAGTCTCCTCGTTACTTGATTTTGGGTTACTCGAAGGGTGCTGTAGATACGCTTCAGTTCTTCGCGAAGAACCCACAGTTTGTTTCTACCTATGTAAAAGGCTTTGTTGCTATCGCAGCGCCTTTGCATGGCTCTAGCATCTTGAATAAAACCGATCTTCCGTTTGCGCTGGTTTCCGCATTGTCTGAAAACTCAGGTCCTGAAATATGCAAAAAAGAAAAGGCCGCTGCAAAATCTCTTATTCCAAGCTCAATGCAAAGCTTCTGGAGAAAGAACGAAAGAAATTTAATTGGTCTAACTCGCTACTTCTCGGTTACTTTCGAAAGTGATCCTGAAGATTCGCATATCTTTATGAGAGCGACTAAGTTGATCGGTCAATTCGATGAAAACAATGATGGCGTTGTGACGACTTCATCTTCGAAATTCCCACACAATCTGGCGGCGCTAGACTTGGGAACAATCAAAGCCGATCACTTGGCAGGGATTCTGGCTTCTCGTTTTAATCAAAAAGCCTTCATGAAAGGTCTGATTAGCACGTTGAGCGAATTAGATGTGAACAACGACCGCAGAAACCTTGCATGGAATACCAAAGTGATCATGTCGGTAGCAAATGCTCACCCGATTAAAGATCGCATGTACTATCGTTTGACTTCGAAAGGTTTGGCGCAAAAGATTCACTTGGATAAAACAATTTTGAAAAATGGCATGGGCGATGTCGCTTCATTCTCGAATACTTGGGAATTGAACTACATGATCTTGCCAAGAATCAGTGATCCAGCGGATGACTACCAACCAGTTGTTGCTCTTCCGGCTTCACAAATTAAGTACGATCCTTACGGAGTTTTGGATGTCCAAAAACTTCCAGACATCATGGCGGGCACTCGTGTAACTCCGGTGTCTGTTCAGAATATGCCAAATGGAATCAATATGGAGTACAACCATAAGAACATGGTTCACTTCCGTATGGATCACCAGTTCAATTACGAGTCTCGTTCGCCGATGGGTAATGACGACAATGCGAAATATGGTTATGTGACTTCAGAGTTTGGTGGCGAACCAGCTTGGGTTGCGATGAGAAGTGCTAACAACTCAATCCGTATGACAACTTTGTCTTACCGTTTCTCTCCGGTAGAGTTCAGTAAGATGTCTTTGAAGCTTGCGGTCACTAAAGGCGTCAACGGTGCAGATCCAGTAAAAGGTAAGACTGGCAAAGATGACTCTGCTTTCCAAGTGTGGTTTACGATCCGTGATGGTCGCGCAAATGGCGATCGTGCAACGGTAGACACTAAGAACGACAAAGTCTTCTTGTTCGGTTACTACTGGGGCGATCAAGCTCCGGGTGAAAACCGTAAAGCTGGTGACATCTTTGAAAACTGGTATTCCAACAAGAATATCGTCGTAGCAACATTGCCAGAAGCGAAACAGTTGTTGTTAAACAATCAAGACATGCTTGGCAAAGCCCAAGTTTTCGAGCGCAGCCTTGTTGAAGACTTAAAACGTGCCTTCCCGAATAAACGCGTGGAAGACATGGACATCGTAGGTATCACTATTCAGCATGATTCTAACGATGCGGAAGATTCTTCCGAGGCTTTCTTCAAGTGGCTCAAGTTCATGCCATAACACAACCTGTGAAGAGAAAGGAATAAGGCCGGCGAGCGATTCTCAAAGAGTGGACTTAGAATACGGGAAACCAAGGAGGCACCATGGACCTTCAACATCCCGAGTCCACCCGTGAAAAAGAACGCGAACGAGTTCAACGCCCGCTGCCCGAACTTCCCGCCCCATTTAAATTTTCCACTGCCAATCAAGCTTGCTGGTACTTAGGTGCTTGCTTGTTGGCGCTGGGACTTGTTGGCTTTGTCGTTCCAGGTCTTTTCTATGCTCACTTAAATCCCACTCACAACGTCATTATGATTCTGACAGGTATCGCTTCGATCCTGCTGGGACTTACTCGTCCTGACTATGTCGCTAAAAAAGTCTGCTATGCGCTCGGCGGATTCTACACGTTTTTAGGAATTGCCGGATATGCCTTTGGCGTCCGTGCAATTTCCACCACCCGTCCTACGGTTTCAGGAATTCCGGAGGAAAGCTCCTTCCTGTGGAGACTTATTCCTGGGCGTTTAGAATTAGGAACTGTCGATCACGGTATTCATCTTGTGGTCGGTTTGATTTTTTTAGCTTGTGCCTACTTCACATTAAGAGGGTCTTCATCCAAAAGCGTGACTTGGCACTGACGACGGTATTTTTCTGCAAATTTTCAAGGGAGGATTTATGAATGCGATTTATTACGGAGAGGGGCGACGAAGTGTTTCGTCTCGGCTTATTTTTTTAGGCAGTGTGTTTGTTCTGCTAGGTATTTTGGCTTTGGCATTTGCCTCAGCGACAACTTTGACAGCGATGTTCGTACTTGGAGTGTTGTTGGTCTGCGCGGGAGCTGCTGAAATAATCTATGGTTTTCAGAACCGGAGTGAAGGACAGCTGTGGCCTCATCTGGGTTTTGGCTGCTTGGCATTGATCTGCGGAGCACTGATCTTTCTAAATCCTGTCGAAAACGTTTTGGGTTTTACCCTGATCATTTCCTTCTTGCTGATCGCAAGTGGTTTGGCAAAAGTCGTCGGTGCAGCCGCTGAGCGCTTTTTCGGTTGGGGCTGGGTTGCCGCCAACGGTGTGGCTTCGATTATTTTAGGTGCTATGGTTCTAAGATATTTTCCAGTCTCTGCGTTCTGGACCATTGGCGTTTTTGTGGGCGTCGACTTTATTATTGCGGGCGCGACCCTCATTGGGCTTGGATCTTCCATGAAGCGCGCCAAACGAGAACTCGCCGGCCAAGTGCGCTCGACATTGGGACCTGAACCAACAAGTCGCAAAACCGAGCGCGAAGAGCATCCATTTCATTGATGATAGATATAAAGCACAGTCTTCCTCATGACGACTGTGCTTTTCTTTCAGACTTAGAGATGTCTTTTTTCTTGGGGTTCATTCATCCAGTTGTTATTCAAGCCATCTGCATAGCGAATCGGACCGTTTATGAATTCCGACTTCTCGATGCCTTCGACAGTTGCCAAATTCACACTGACATACGCGCCACCAAGCACCTCTAAGTAACCTTCTCCATGGGTAGCAACCCCACAGGTTTTGCAGAAATAGTGATGCCCCGTCATGGTGTTAAACTGATAGTCGCTAAACTCGCCTTTGCCAGAGAGCAGTTTGAAAGCTTCGGGCTTAACGATCGTTCCCCAATAACGAGTTCTACTACAATAAGAACAATTGCAACGCCCACTCCCTTGAGAGGCATCCATTTCCACTTGATAAGATATTTTCCCGCAGTGACAGCTTCCTTTGTAAGTCTTGGTGCTCATAGGCTCTCCTTGTAAACGACAGCATGCTGTCATTTAGGGATCCTACGCCATTGACAGTAAGCTGTCAATATGCCAAAGTGAGACCTATGTCTAGACGAACTCCGGCGGGTGACGCATTCTCTTTGGTGGCAGTAAAGATCATGTATCTTAATGGAATTCTTATGGAAGCCGGAGACAACATGGCCTCTACCGCCGATCAATCATCCGCACGCTGGCGAGTTCTCGCCGCCGCAGAAATGAAACTGATGACGGTCGCTGAAGTCGCACGCGCCTTAGGTCTAGCAAGACAAAGCGTGCAAAGAATCGCCGACTCATTAAGTGAAGAGGGCCTTATTTCTTACAAAGACAATCCCACCGACAAAAGAGCGATGCATGTAGCTCTGACGGCTGCCGGGCGAAAAGCACTTTCGGCGATTCAGGCGAAGCAACGTAAATGGGCCGACGAGATTGGTGACAAAATGGGAGTCAGATCCCTTAAAGAAATCGACGTTTTACTGCGAGAGCTGATCCAAGCGCTCAAAGAAAGTTGATGCTTTGTAACAAGAAGGCACATCGGATCATGGCAGACTCTTCCCATCTTCAAAGGGTCTCGATATATTTTTCTGCATGAATAATAGAAAAAACGCCCAAGAATTTCCGCAAGAACTTTGGTCTTTATTTGACCGCTACGTCCACGGCGAGATGGATCGCCGCACTTTCCTGAGTCACGCACAAAAATTCGTCGTGGCAGGACTGACGATTTCTGCCCTTTGGGAAAGTCTTCGCCCGAACTATGCGTGGGCGATTCAAGTCCCTAAAGATGACAAACGAATTAAAACGGAAGATGTCACCGTTTCTTCCCCGCAAGGCAATGGAAAAATTCGTGGCCATCTTGCAATGCCTGCAAAAGCTGGAAAATACCCTGTTGTATTGGTTGTCCATGAAAATCGCGGATTGAATCCATATATCGAAGATGTCGCTCGTCGTTTAGCGGTGGATGGCTTCATTGCTTTTGCACCAGATGGGCTCACCAGTGTCGGTGGCTATCCTGGTGACGACGAAAAAGGCGGCGAGCTTTTCAAAAAAGTGGATCGCGAAAAAATGACCGAAGACTTTATCGCATCCGCTCGTTGGCTGAAAGCTCGTCCAGACTCTACGGGCAAGCTGGGAGTCGTCGGCTTCTGCTTTGGCGGCGCGATTTCTAACACGATGGCTGTCCGAATGGGAACAGACCTGCTAGCGGCCGTTCCTTTCTATGGCTCACAACCAGCAACGGAAGATGTTCCAAAAATCAAAGCGGCTTTGCTAATTCACGATGCTTCTTTAGATGAACGTATTATGAAAGGCTGGCCTGCATACGAGACAGCGCTCAAAGCAAATAAGATCAATTATACTCACTATACTTACGAAGGCTCTAATCACGGCTTTCATAACGACACAACACCACGCTATGACGAAAAGGCCGCGAAACTTGCGTGGACAAGAACTGTTGATTTCTTCAATAAGTATTTAAAGTAAATCTAAGTTGGCTTGTAGCTACTGATATTTTCGAAGAGTTTTGTCATTTTACGGTAAAGCTCTTCGATGTATTTTTCGGGATCCTTACCAGAGCGAGCACACTCTTCTTCAATTTTTTCGATGCAGGTCAGATCTTGGCAAATAAGATATGACGAGCTGACCTCAGCACTCATAGCAACAGAAAGCAGGCCGATTTGATCGGAAGTTCCGTAGGCGTGACACCAGTTACAGAGACCTCCTGTGGGCTCGGCACTTGGCGGCGTGCGCTTAAACGCAACACCGCGGGGTAAATCCCAATTCGGTCTTTTGAAAATTAAGTACGTATAGACGCCCGAGGACTCTTTCCAAGTAAAATAAGAACGAACATTTAATGGGTATTGCAGGTTTTCAGGAAGAACGAGTTTCTTTTGATCTCTTGAGCGAAACGCTTTCACCAGATCTTCTTCAGACTCGATAGAAAAGAGGATTTCTCTATTGAATTTACTAATCTGGGATAACATCGCTCCTCCTACTCACCCTTTGCCATTTTTTCGAGTTCAGCCCAACGAGCGTAAGCCTTTTCGATCTTGGATTGTGATTGAGAAATCATCATGTGCAACTCTTGCAAGCGCTTAGCGTTGCTGACCACTTCTGGCGAGCCCGCTTCTTGTTGCAACTTTTCGAGCTCATCTTCCATACCAAAGATTTTTGCTTCCATGCCCTCAAGTTCGTTTTTCAACTTAAAGGACATGCGTTGGTTTTTGCCACCAGACTTTTCAGTAGCCGTACTCTCCACAACTTGTGGAGCTTTTTCTGCTTCTTTCTCTTCGTCCTGAGCAAACCATGCTTCTTCCCACTGTAGATAGCCCACAAACTTTTCAAGCTTCTTCACAGGGTTGTCCCTGCGCGGGAAACTTAAGATGTCTGTCGCCACTTGATCCATGAAGTAACGATCATGGGTTACGATAATCACGGCGCCGTTAAAGTTCTGAATCGCATCACTCAAGACTTCCAGAGTCGCCACATCCAGGTCATTGGTGGGCTCATCCAGAATCAAAACAGAAGCATCTTTCAACATCAATTGTGCCAAACGCAAGCGGCTTTGCTCGCCACCCGACAATCTTCCAACCGGAAGATCCATCTGTTGGCGCGAGAATAAGAATCTCTCAAGGTAGCTTCTGGCAAAAACATATTGCCCCTGCAACGAAACATAGTCGCCATCAGGGCAGATATTTTTTAGGACGCTCTTTTGCATATCCAAGCTTTCGCGGTTTTGCTCAAAGTAAGCGACCTTCACTTTATCAGATAAAAACACACTTCCAGAATCAGGCTGTTCCTGACCCAGCATCATTTTAATCAAAGTACTCTTACCGCTGCCGTTTTCACCGAGCAAAGCCAGACGAGTCTTTGGCGTAATCAAAAAACTAAAGTCTTCGATCAAAGGATTGCCAGAGTAACCCTTTGTCACGTGTTTAAGTTCAATCAGCTTTTGCGGATTTCTTTCCGCATCCCCAAAGGCAATCCCCGCCACACGATGACGATTTTTATCAACAATGGCCTCGGTGCTATCTTGCAAATCATGCGCGCGATTAATACGTGCTTGTTGCTTCTTAAGACGCGCGATCGCACCACGACGAAGCCACTCGGTCTCGCGACGAAGAGTGTTCTTCATAACGCTCTCTAAGCGCGCTTGTGCCGCCAAGAGCTGCTCTTTGGATTCGACGTACTGAACATAGTCGCCGTTAACGATTAACAGGTTGTTTGGATTGCGTGGATCTAAATCAAAGACCTTATTCACCACACGCTGTAAGAACAAACGATCATGCGTGACCATCAAAAATGCAAAAGACGCTTTCTGCAGAAACTCTTCCAGCCAAAGGATACTTGTGACATCGAGATGATTCGTAGGTTCATCCAGAAGTAGCAATTCTGGTTCTAAAACCAATTCCCTCGCCAAAGCCACTCGCTTCTGCCAGCCACCGCTCAGTTCAGAAACTAAAAAGTCTTCTCCGAATTGTGCAAGATCTAAACGCGCAAACCACTCATAAGCCTCGGCGATCACGTCATGGGGATCTGCCGCGTGGCTCATCAGAGCCTGAATGATAGTCTCACCTTCTTTAAACGTCGGAGTTTGCGGAAGAAAGCCTAAACGTAAACCTTTTTTCGCCGTCACTTGACCGCTGTCCGCTTTACTGGTGCCAGCCAAGATTTTCATCAACGTGGATTTACCGGCGCCGTTAGGACCGACCAAACCGATTTTATCTCCGTCCTCAATACCAAGGCTCACGCCCGAGAAAAGCACTTTACCGGCAAAAGATTTTTCTAACTGATAACTACTGATTAACAAGGCCATGGAAACTCTGAACTTTCATTCTCTTCTTGCGTGGTTTTCAGCTTCTGCAAAAACTCTTCGCGGCTTAAATAGGACCCACCGAAAGAAGCCGTCACTGGTGTAACCATCTGTATATCCATCCACTCAAGTCCCCAAGATTTCAAAACCTGAATGAGTTGATACAATGCCAGCTTCGAAGCGTTAGGAGATTTATAGAACATACTCTCGCCGCTGAAAACCCCTTTTACGAAAACCCCGTAAATTCCCCCTACAAGTTGCTGATTATGCCAAACTTCGAGGCTGTGTGCGTAACCCGCCTTATGAAAATCAATATAGGCCTTCACCATTCCGGGCAAAATCCACGTTCCTTGCTGTCCTGGACGAGGTTGTTTAGAGCATTCCCTGACCACCTGAGGAAAAGCGCGGTCTATCGTGATTTCAAAGTCCCCTGCACGCTGTCGCAAAAACTTCTCGAAGCTATGGGGTATGTGAATATTTTTGAACTCAATAATCCCGCGTTTTTCAGGAGAGAACCACAAAAGAGGATAATCTGGATGAGGCCACGGAAAAATCCCCATGCTGTACGCTGTGTAGAGGGTCCCCACATCCAAAAGCCCGCCGACGGCAAGGACTCCTTCGGCCATCGCGTCACGGGGATCTGGAAAATCAACAGAGGATTGAAAATGTATTCTTTTGGGCACCATTACTGTACTTCAGAAAAATCCAAAGTCAGCGCTTGGTCAAGCAGGGAAATGATCTCATAACCGTCAAGAGAGACGCTTTCTTGATCATTATAAAGCTTAATGCCGACCACATTCCAATAATGAGGCCATTCTTCATAAAGTGTCTGAGCTGAAAGCATCACAGACTCGCCACGATCCCCCAATGGAAGTTTCAACATTGGATTTTCACGCAAGTTCTTATGAAGGCCCTTCAAAGGCATCGTCAAAGGCAAAATTCTTTGTCCATCGTCAGAGGCCATACACGGACCACGCATAAGGATCGTAGGAACATCGCCCGAATAAGCGACGCCTTCTGCTTGTAGGACGATTTCAACATTAGGATATTTTTCGCAGGCATAAACCTTAGACCCGCTTTCGTTTTTCACCAAGAAAAGTCCTAAAGATAAACCCATGCTTTCCTGAGTTTTATGGACCTGCAGACCTTGAATCAAAGCGTACTTCGCAAGCCTTGAGAACTCTTTGTCAGAAGCTTCGCTAAGATCATAGTAGTCCGTACCGACAGAGCTAGTAGCGCGTCCGTCGAAAGATGCAATCCCGCGCTTTTGCAAGAAGAGGTGATCCGCCAGGTACAATCCCCCGATCAACAACAAAACCACACCTAATAAAACTCGGCTTTTTTGTGATTTCATCATAACTCCTACTTATACTCACACTTCAAGTTAGCTTGATCAGCCGCAGTTGGCAGCTCACGCTTCAAGAGAAAATCCAGAACCTGCAACATCACCGAAGAGGTCGAGCTGTTTACGTGCTTCAGCCCCAAGACGTGACCAAGTTCATGAACAAATAAGCTTTCTAAGTGAACATCCAACTGAGACGTCGGCGTGGTCACATAGTAAGAATAATATTGGGCATCGATTTTAATATCCGCTTCAACCAATTGGTTGTTGTTCCAAGAAAGAGAACTCATCGCCTGAAGTTTTTTGTCGCTTCCCCAAGGATTCATCCAATAAAAGACGTTGCGATTGTCTTTAGCAGGAGTCGACGCTTGTGCGGCCTTTTCAAAAATGAAAAGAGTTTTATTCAAAACGCTTTCCCATTTTTGCGCGGCATTTTTCAACACCATTTCATGTTCAGGTGGAAAAGTTGGATCGAGGTAAATCTTGATCGGAAGACTTTGCTTCCAAGAAACTCTTTGCCCGTAACTGTTTTGGACAAAACCGCAGTCTGTTTCAGACGCTGTTGCTACCTTTGTTTCGGTTGGTGGCCCCACTTTCGGTCCACGTCCACAGGCCAAAATGACATGCACAATCAGTAAGCTAGTAAATAGATACTTTTTCATCTGACCTTAATTCTAAATAAGTTTCGCCCTAAATATAAGATGTCCCCGACTTTTAAGTGCCCCAATCTATGCCACATCGCGGTAGGTACGGACCTTGCTCTAGCCCTCACATGGACCTGGACTTTGGTCACAATGACACCACTCGGGAGGGGAACCGTGAACAGTATGAGAACTCTTTTTGTTCTTTTAACTCTATTAGTTAGCCAATTTGCATTCGCCGAAAGTATTTCGATTCCTCTAAAAGTAGTTAAGAAGCCGGCGTCAGACCTGGTGTCTAACGGCGCCGTCCTGGAAGTAGGACAAGCTGCTACCATGGCGAAGCAGGGACAAGATCTCAGTATCTTGAATCCCCAAGAAAACAAAATGTGGCAGAACCAGAAGTATGGGATGACCGATGCAACTCAGCCTCGCGAGGTTGCAGTTCGCTATCAATCTTCAGAAGCGCAGTTGCCATTCACCTTCATGGCGCGCGTACAGTCCGGTACCAACCCTGAAGTTTTCTATCGCTTAAGCTTAAGCCGCATGACTCATACGACTTTGATGCGCGCAGCTTTGATGAAAAAACTGGGCTATTACGTCCCGACTCCTCAGTATTCAAAAAACCTTCGCGTGTATTTTAAGAGTGAAGAAGAAAAAGCAGATTTCTTAAGAATGGCCCAAGAAACTATGATCTCGGATTTCGAGAGCCGTGGCTGGGTTACCGAAAATGACACCAAAAACCACTCTTTAGTTTTCTCGGACGCGATGTTGGAACCTGCAACCAATGACTATTTCGACATCCAGTGGGGTTATGCACCAGATCCAAACGATCCCTCGCAGGTCTCTGTGGTACAAAGGTTCTCTCGTTATCGTGCCTATCGTGCTTTGATTATTCCTTTCTCACTCGTTGATCTTCCTGAGAGTGTGAACCGTTTCTCTGCTAAATTTGCCTCTGTCCTTTCTGGTCACATCGTGATCACTCATCCAGCCGCAGAATCTTTCTCTGCTTGCTCTTATGAAGACGCAAAATGGTTGGTTCGCCGGTTAAATCAATTTACAGAACAAGACTTCAGAGACATCGTTAAAGCCGGTGCGTTCCCTCAAGAACTTGAAGAACTTATTTATGCAAAACTTCTTTATCGCGCCAACAATGCGATGGAGCTTTTCGGTCTTTCAACTCCATGGAAATTGCCAAGCTTAAAAATTAATTCTGCATCAGGTCTTGTGAAAGACGGCAAAGTCACTCGTGAAATGGTGCCAGGATATCCTCAGCGCTTTGCTCACGGTGATCGTGAAAGCCCGTTCAAAGATGGCGATTTCGAGCGCTATTTGGGTATCCGCGGTCGCACAGCTGCGATCATGACAGCGATGAACCACATCAACGAAAAGTTGGACATTCTGAGCGTCGGTGACCTAGTTCTTAAAAGACGTTTAGATGTACAAAACAAAATTATTGAGCACATCAGTAAAAATCCTGAAAAGCCTCTTTACCAAAACGTCGAAGCTTGGGGCGGTCCGGTTGGTGGTTTCAATATGGCAGCCACTCGTAGTGTCAGCACGGGTACTTACTACGGCAGCCAAGCAGCGATTCAGCTTGTCGACAATATGTCTGTCGCTGCCCGCCTTGGTTTCTTCATGGCTCTGGATGGCGTTCCAAATGTAACACCGATGGGTGGCGCGAACATCATGGTGCAACGTGATTACACTCACGTGCGTCCTCTTCTTTCAATCACTGAAGGAACAAAAGTCGAGTGGAAAAACCTGATCATCCCTAAATACATGCGTTCACTGACCAATGTTCTTTCTAAGGAAAAAAACGAGGACGGTAAGTTCGCTATCGATGCTATGTTGGGCGAACTTCGCGAAGGTGAAGTGTTCACTGTCACAGACTCTGTGACACTTGCGGGTTATGCTCAGATCAGCGCATCTATCGACGTTCTGTTGGGTATCACACCACTTAGCTTTATGAATACTGTCAGCGTTGGTGCTGATGGTGCTCGTGTGATCCTTCGCCAAACAAGCTTTATGCGCACAGCTGATGGCGTTCAGGTGTACGTACGAGAGCAAAGTAGCAAAATTTTTGGTCTTAGCTTTGATGTGAACTACTTCATCAATGTCATGAATATCCGTGCTAGCACTAACACGACGGATCTTCACACGGATACGTTCGTGATCGACTACAACCCAGCTTTGGGTGAATACGTTGATGAAGGTCAAACAGACCAGCAGTTCGTAAAAGACTTCATCGAGACCCGCGACAATCTTCGTCCTGCGTTGATTGCTCTTTTCCGCGGAAATGATCCCGAGATCTTGTACTCTCGCTTCCAATACAAGAAGTTTGAAATTGACCACGAATTAAAAACTAAAGAAGTTCGCTCGAAGTTCTTGGCAATGCGTATGGATTCTTTCAACGAAGATCATTTGTTGAAGATCACCTACCCTGCAAGCCCAGATGCTCCAGAACTAAATCCGAAAGACGAGCAAGTGATCTTGTTCTCGAATAAACGTGGAACTCTTGTCGGTCGTGACCTCTTAGGTTTTGCGACGGACTGGATCCAAGGCATCATCAACAAAAAATGGGGTAATGCCAAAGTTGATCTAGGTAACGGCGAAGATCCAAATCCAGCGAATACGCCATTTGGTAAAGCTTACTGGAGAATCGTTAACACAGAAACAGACCTGACTCCGAAAGGCGAAACATATCCAAACGTCGCTATTCTTCAACACGTCTGGGGCGGCTGGCACTTGAACTCTAAAAAGTTCATGAAGCTGATCGACGAAATTCAAGGTCAGTTTAAAAACACGCCGCTTGCACCATATCGTTTGATCGAGCCAGAAGCTTTCGCAAATACCACTGCGATTAACTTCTACCGTGTAACCGCTCAGCTTTCTGTTTTGCCAGGTGGTCTAGACAAAATCCGTGATCTTTTGGTTCAACCGGACTCTGTTGGAAAACCAGCGCCAAAACCAAATATTATCGAGAGAATTCTGCACAAGCTCAGCATTAAAGATGGACGCCCACCACGCGCTGGGGACAAAGAGTTCTTCGAAGATCTTTTGAAAATCATCGGCAACGGTGATCTTGAAAAAGGGCGCATGCTTTACGAAGTTGAATGCAAAAACAATAAGGCCCCTCCTGCAGGAGCAAGTGGCAGCGTTCGAGGAGACGACACGACGACTTGGCTTCATGGAACTCGCTACGAGTGTCTAGAGAACTGGACAAAGAAACTCATCAACTTGTCTGCGGAATATCCAACACTCAAATCCCAACAAGCACGTTGGACTTCGGAAGTTCTTTACATCTTGGACGAGCAAATTCCTTTGCCACAACTTCTTAAGTACTTGGGCGAAGAAAACTATGTATTCGTCGTTCGCATCAACGGCTTCCGTGAGGGCGATGAAGATGGTGACCTTGAATACTTCTCAAATACTTTGGGCGATCCAAAAACAAATATCGAATATGCCAATGGTTTGATTTCGATGTTTGCAACGAAGACTCGCATTTCTCCGATTGAACTTGATAGATCACAGGCAGGTTTCCGATGAGACATTTGATTCTCTTTCACCTAATCACTCTTGCAGGCATTTATGCTTTTGGCGCCAGCGACTTGTTTGGCGACAAACAATGGGGTCTCCACAACGACGGAACTTCACAAATTATTGACTTGGATCCGATGCACACCTACCGCGTGCCTGCGCGCTCGGGTGAAGACGTGCATATGCCGTCAACGGTCAATGCTTCTAAAAAAGTGATCGTAGCCGTTCTAGATACGGGCATTCAAAAGAATCACCCGGATCTAAAAAACAATATCGTTCGCAAAGAATCCGAGTGCCGCGCACTCGAAAAATTCCTAGCGTGCGAAAAAGACAAAGATCGTAAGGAATGTGAAACAAAGTGGATGGATCCAAAAAATCCAGAAGTCGATCAAGACCGCAACGGTTACCCGATGGATTGCCAAGGCTGGAGTCTTATGGGCGGCAAAAATGCAGCCGGCATCTTAGGACGCCCTGACTTTGACGACGATCAAGGTCACGGCACCCACGTTGCTGGCATCATCGCAGCTATTGCCAACAATGGTATCGGTGTTGCCGGTATCAGCAACAACGTCGCGATTCTTCCAGTCCAAGTTTTGGGTGAGCAACCCAGCGAGCCGATCAAGCCTTACTCGATCGATCTTTCTCCGTCAGATGAGCAACGCCCGCCGATGCGCAGTCTTGGCGACAGCGTTGCTCGTGGTGTGATCTATGCGATCAACTCTGGCGCGCAAGTGATTAGCTTTTCAATGGGTTGGCCTGCTGGTCAGGATTCTGATTTGATGAGAGAAGCCATCGCCGAAGCTCAACGTCGCGGCATCATTATTGTTGCAGCGGCGGGAAATGACTCTACTCGTGCACTTCTTCGTCCTTGTACTTATCCAGGCGTAATCTGCGTGGGTGCAACAGGTCCGGATGGAGCGCTGGCTCACTTCTCGAATTTTGGTAGTGGTGTTGAAATCGCGGCTCCAGGTGTGAATATTCTGAGCACTTATCCGGAAGAAGTACGTCCGGTGCGTTTCCGCTCGACTCTTGGCTATGAATATCTTTCGGGGACTTCACAAGCTACCCCTTTCGTCACCGGTGCGGTGGCTGAACTTTTGGCTCGTGGAGTTCCTTCTTCTGAAATCTACCCGCGTTTAGTTTTGGGTTCTCGTGCTCTTCAGACAAATCTGAATTTGGTTGAGAACTTTAAAGGCGGCTCACAAACAATCACAGCTCCAAACACAGCAACACCAAAATATCTTTTGGCGGGGCAGTTGGATGTAGCTCGTGCTCTTTCTGTTTCGGCACAACCACTGATTGCGCCTGCAACTAAAGAGAAAATCGAAATCCAATGGAATCGTCAGGCTTCCAGCCTGGATGTCGAAGTAAGTCTTATCAATCGCTGGCAGGCTGTTGATTCATCAAAAGTGAACGTTCAATTCTACTTCTCAAAACCGCATGCCGAATCCGTTCGTCCTGCAGTTTTGGCAGTAAATCCAAAACAAAATTACTCTGGTACTTGGAATCAAAATGAGGTCCGTACTTTCTTGGTGCGTTTGCAAACAGCTCCACGCATGCCTGGCGAGTTGGACCTTATCGGCCAAGTGACTTTGCCAAGCGGTACACAAAGACGTTTTATTATGGATGTTGATGTGACTGTGCCGGTTTCTCCTAACATGAAGGACGCTGATGTACAGATCCTTCCGATTACTGGTTTGCCAGAGGAAGACCGCCTGTCTTTCATTCCAATTGATGAAAACTTGGATGACCGTCCTCAGGCCCGCGACTATGTCGCCTATACTGAAGACGATACAACCCGCAAACTTTGGTTAGTAAAACAAGATTCTCGCAGTAAATATCAAGTGGTGGGCGGAACAGAAATCGAGCTTGAAGGTGAAGCCGACAATCTGCGTTCCCAAGTTTCCACTCGTCTTGACATGGATATGGATGGCCGTAGCGAATACGTTTTGGGCTTCCTTGAAGAAAGCGAAGATGAAGAAACTAAAACTTCGATGCAATTCTTTGTCTTTGACCAAGACTTGCGCCTGAAAACCAAATTTAAGTACGTCAGCGAAAAAGCGTTGATCCCATACCAATTCTCTTGGCACTTAAGCCACGGTAAAAAATTGCCGGCATGGGTTGGTGGCGGAAAAGATCCACAAAAAGAACGTTCATTGCGCGATCGCTGGGAAAACCCAACTGGTCATGAGGCTATAAAAACTCGCTTCTACTATATGGAAAATGAAACCACTTTGCGCAGTCTCGAAGACTACCAAGGCTTCAAATTCGTCGATGTGCTTGAGCCGAGTCCAGCACAAGTACTGCGCGGAGCCGTTTCTGTCCTCTTAACTAAAAACGAAGGCACCGAAGCAAAATCTTCTTTCTTGTACAAGTTTGCAATTGCTGAAGTCATCGACGGTAAAGTGCAAAACTTCTCTGAGATGGATTTCTTCGGCGACGATGGCAGCTACAGAAATATTTTTGAAACTCGCGTAGACAGAAGTCTCTCGACAAACGCCGATAACCGCATTTATTCCGGTAACTTCTGGTTCGGTGAAGGCAAATTGCGCGAACAAAGAATTTCTCAGTACGACAACAAGAACATGGACATTATCGACGGCCATCTTCAAGCGCAGAATCAACAAACAGACTCTGCTCTGTGGGTACGCGCGGCTTTCTCGGGCGATAACAGAAATGGCGCCTTTGTTCTTACAAACAGTGAAATTCAGTATCACGATCTGGATCGTAACAACGTGGCGTCTCATAGCATGGAGCGCTACACCTTCTATCCAGACATGCTGATGACGAATCTGTACTACCCAACAACGCTGGGTGATTCGAAAAACTCTGCGATGCGTCTTCCGGCTCTCTTCACAACTGAGAAATCCGGACTCAGCCGTGGAGTCAAAATGTTTGTCCCAGTTTTTGCAAGAGACTCAAAAGTTATCGAAGTGGTGTCACCTGCGCGCCTTAGATTCAAATCTATGGGCTGCATTCCGATGGAAACTCCGGTTTTTGTCGGTGGCTCTACGGGTCATGCTTTGGACTATATCTGCAAAGACAAAGTTTTAAGAATTCCATTGAATTACTAAGGTCCCAAGGGGGGCCAATAATAGGAGGAACCATGATGAAAAGAAAACTTCAAAAAGCAATGACAGGAGTGGTAGCACTCACTCTCGCAGCCTGCGGTGGCGGCGGTGGTGGTGGCGGCGGCGGTGGCGGAAGCTCCGACGTACTTTACTACCCTTACGAAACAGTTTACGGAGACATTTGTACGACTCAAGATCCAACTCCAGGTTGTACTTTCCACTCTGACAACGGCAAACGTATTAAAGTTACCGAAGACAAGGACTACGGCAAAAACGGCCACGGTTCAGACGACATGTGGTACGTAAAGTTTGACTCTTCTGGTCAAGCAGCTGTTTATGACCAATACGGCACTTTCCAATACTATGCGGGCGCTCATGAATTCGCAGGATATGTTGGCGGAACAACTATCGGTGTTGGTACGACAGGTCTTTACTGGGAAAACGTAGCAAGTGGTACGTACTGGCTTGGAAAGAACGGCGTTCTTTACAATGCGAACACTGGCGAGTCTAACTACGGTGAAGCGATCAACGAAAAAGGAGCTCGCAAAGCTTCTGATTCTAACTTCGCTGTCTTGAAGTCTGAAACTAACAAGAAACTTGTTAATTTGGCTTCTCAAAAATTGATGAAAGACTACGGCTTCCAAAAAGACAAAGCGGTTGCAGTTGCTTCTGCTTTGAACTCTTGGGCTGTTGCTGCTGCTGAGCGTGGCCAAACAACTCCGACAGACATGGACAAAACATTCAAGTCTGTATTCGGTGTGAAGTTTGCTGATGCTTTGGCTGCTGTGAAAGACTTGCAAGCAGGTAACACTGCAGGCATGGCTGACATGACAAACAGATCTGCAGCTGCGTTGGGTTTGAAACCACACGAAGCTCAGAAGTTCATCAAAGGCATGTATCGTAAAGCCCTTTCTAACTGGGGTTACGATGCTGACGAAGTTCGTTGGTAATAGAGCATGAAAAAGTTTTTGTTAATTCTCATGGCGGCGATGACTTTGTCTGCCGCTTTCGCAGAAGCTTACATTACTCCAGGCCCTCGCCCCTATCCGGGGCCGGGGCATCCTGGTCGTGGCCCAGGCCGCGGACCTCATCGTCCTTATCCGCCGGCACCTGGATATCCTCCAGGACCTCAAACTTTCGCAGTTCCGGCTTATGTGGATGGTAACTACTATGGCTCAAGCTATATTGATTTGGGCCGTTCCATTAATTTGTACCAGTATCGTGGTTACAGATTAGTCGCGATCGACTTCATGGCAAGTGCCCACTATGGCTCTGCCTTGATGGATATTTTGGTAAATGGATTTCAGATCACTCCGACTATAAATCTGAATTCGTATCCAAACAACTTCCGCATCTTCCCAAACCAATACATGGTGATCGGGCAAGGCGCGGATAGTATCGTTTTCGCCACTCGTGGAGACATGCAACTTAGAAACGTATTCTTGCAGCTTTCACGCTAATCCGCAGGCTGAAGGAAGTAAGATCCAAAGACCCCGGAAACGAAACTCCGGGGTCTTTTTTTGCCGAAATCTGTCAAATTGGCATTTTAAACTTGATTCCAGGCCCCCGCTTTTGCACATTCAAAAAATATGCGGAGGTTTTAATGGGTTTTTTGTTTAAGCTGGTAACAATCAGCTGCGTCAGTCTTTTGAGCACTTCAGCTTTGGCTCAAGAACTTAACTTTCAAGAGTACAGAAAATTTTTGATGCAAGGAAATCAACAGAGTGGTGGCAAAAAAATGGCCATCGAAACGACTTGCACAACTCCAGAAGGCCAAACATACCGTATTGGCGAAAAAGAATACGATACTTGCCTGAATGGGATTAAAGCAGCTCACAATCAAAAACAGCTGACTGGTCAAAATGAAACCAAAGGCTCTAACGTAGGCACGAGCACGACCATTCACTTTGGCAACTAGTCATCAATGATACCTTTTGATCTGAGTGATCCTTTTCCTCTTCTCGCCCCGCAGACCCACACCTACAAGGATGCTCAAGAACATTCAGCCCAAGTGGACCACCACTTGGGTTTTTATTTTCAAACGATTGAAGAAAACCTGATCGCTGACAATCCCTATCGGAAAAGCGATGAGGCCGTGCAAACCTGGCAGGGTCTCCCCGTTCAAGCGATGCAGACGCCTTATACTGAAATTCGCTACATGCTGAGCCTGTTAAATCCAAAACCTGGTCAAACCGTGATCGATCTGGGCTGCGCTTATGGGCGAATGGCTTTTGTGATGGGACGCCACTATCCCGACGTGAATTTTATAGGCTATGAGTTGGTCCAAGAGCGCGTGCTGGAAGCTCAAAGAATCCTGTCACACTTTTCGTACCCCCGCGTGCGTGTCGAAACGAAGGATTTAAGCAGCGCGGATTTCACACCACCCCTTGCAGATTACTATTTCATTTTTGATTTCGGCAGTCCGGCTGCCATTGAAAAAAACTTGAATGACCTGCGCGTGTTGGCGCAGACAAAACCGATCACCGTGATCGCTCGAGGACGCGGTATCCGTCATCAGATTTATCAATCACACCCATGGCTGGCTGCAATCAACACACCTGAAGTCTACGACCACTTCACTTTTTTTAGATCTTAATAACGTAAAATAGTGGCGGCACTGGTAAGACCCGCGCCAAACGCGGCCATCAGGATGACCTGACCCCGCTGTAAAGTTCCATCTTCAATTTTTTCACTCATCAGAATAGGAATCGAAGCACTTGAAGTATTGCCGACCTCACGGATGTTGCTTGGTATTTTCTCTATAGGAATTTTTAACTGCTTTGCCACAGCTTCAATGATTCTTAGATTTGCTTGGTGAATGAGAAACCAATCAACATCCTCCACAGTCAAGCCTGCTTTGTTCAGAGCCTCAAGACACGTATCCCGCAAAAATTGCACGGCGGATTTAAAAACTTCGCGGCCTTGCATCTCGATCAGATTCTGACGGGCTTCTAACCTTTCGATCGTCACCGGAAAGCGGGACGCCCCTGCAGATACTTGCAGGATATCGGTGAAGGCACCACTGCTTACCGACTGTGAAGACATAATACAAGAGGAAGACTCACTGGATTGCGTTTTAGAAATCACAACTGCGCCCGCGCCGTCTCCAAATAAAATACACGACTGACGATCTTGGTAGTTCACCATGCGGGTCAGTGTCTCGGCGCCGACAACTAGAATGTGGCGATATGTTCCTGCACGAATAAAATCATGCGCGATATTCATGGAATACAAAAAACCAGAACACGCAGCCACAACATCAAACGCCATGATTTGCCGGCAGCCGAGTTTGGCCTGCAGAAAACACGCCGTACTTGGTAGTGGCTGATCCGGTGTCACCGTCGCAACAATAATCGCATCTAAATCCTGGGGGGAAAGTTGTGCTTTACTGAGTGCGGCCTGTGCGGCTCGCAAAGCCAAGTCCGACGTAGTTTCTGAAGACGGACAAACATGCCGTTTCTGAATGCCGGTACGCTCGAGAATCCATTCATTCGAGGTATCCACCATTCTTTCCAGATCAGAATTTGTCAGAGTGATAGTTGGAAGATAAGAGCCTACTCCAGAAATCCGTGCTTGAAATGCCGTCCGTGCTATTTCCGAACTTAAATTCATAGACCCTCACTTACCAAGGAGGGCCTTTGTATTAAGAATCTATGTTAAAAGCCACGAACGATTGATCACGTTTCTTTGACGAAAGCATCTTATAAGAAAAACTCAAGACGGCAAACAGACATCACAATGTCCGCACTTGCTAGCGCCCGTATGACCGAAATATTCATAGATCTGGAGCAAGCGACACTCATCTTCACGAGTTGCATAGCGAACAATGTCGTACAGTTTTTGATTTTGGCTCTTCAGAAGTGCCGGAGAATTCTCGGCGGCAAACATTTCAGCCGTCGGCTCACGAACTGCGACGTAAGGGAATGGCATATCTGCAGCTTCAACACAATCCCAACGCTCCAAAATACGCACGGCGCTTTCGACACGGAAGTCGCGACGGTTTTTAAAACTCATCTGTCCACGAAGATAGTCGAAACCTTCTTGATCTAAAGGACCACGATTTTTTTCAATCAGCTGATAAACCTTAGAGATAAACTCTGGCTCGGGATGGGACCACTTTAAAAATTCCATTTGAATCGAGACATCGTCCTGATCATACAAAAGATGACATTGTGATGGCTGCCCATCACGACCGGCACGTCCTACTTCTTGATAGTAGGCTTCGACAGATCCTGGAATTTCCACATGCACAAGCAATCGCACATTCTCTTTATCAATCCCAAGACCAAACGCCGGAGTTGCCACCATCAACGGTGCTTCTTCAGAAACGAAACGCTTCAAATTACGCTTACGATCTTGGCCCGGCAAATCGCCGTGATAAACTAAATGTTCCAACCCTAGGCGACGAAGATCTGAAGAGACCTTTTTCAGAGTTTGAATCAAAGAACAATAAATGATCGCGGCCCCTGATGTTTGATGACGAAGGCCAATGATGGCTCGCACTTTCTCATCGATGCCATAGACATCGTGCACATTCAGCTGCAAGTTCGGGCGCTCAAGGCCCCCAAAAATAATCTCGCCGCTTTCTTCCATCTGGAGCTGCTTCATGATGTCTTTTTGCACAGGTGGAGTCGCCGTCGCCGTCAAAGCCAAAACCGGTGGATTGCCTAAAAGCTCTCGGAACTCTCCTAAGCGGGAATAATCTGGGCGGAAATCATGGCCCCATTGGCTAATGCAATGGGCCTCGTCCACGGCCAGGCAAAAAAGTTTGCGTTTTTGAATGGCCTCCAGGAACTCGGGCTTCCGAAAGCGTTCCGGGGTCACATAGAAAAGCTGGTAATCGCCTTGCCCCAGGCGTTTTTGCCGCGAGTCCCGTTCTTCGCGGCTTAAGGTGGAACTCAGGTAAGCTGCGGGAATCCCCAATTTCTGGGCTTTTTGAACCTGATCCTCCATCAAAGCGATCAGGGGCGAGATGACCAGAACGAGGTCTTTTTGAACCCGAGCCGGAAACTGAAAACACAGACTTTTCCCCATCCCGGTCGGCATCAAAGCCAGGGTGTCTTTTCCAGCCATCACCCGCTCTAGGATCTTTTCCTGTTCACCTCGGAACTGTTTATAGGGAAAATTTTCAGTTAAAAGCTGGGCGAGGTTCACTCAATAAATCCTTCTCTGATTTAGGCCCATTAAGCAGCGCGCAAAACCCCTGACGTCACAGGTTCGTCACATTCTTCTTTTGCAATGGTGCCCAAATAATGATAACTCGATAGACTCTTTAAGCAATCATTAACACACAAAGGGTATAGTTATGTCCAAAAAATGGAATATTGATACGGTTAGAAATATCGGTATCTCGGCTCACATCGACTCCGGGAAAACTACGACTTCTGAACGTATTTTGTTCTATGGAGGTCGTATCCACGCCATCCACGAAGTTAAAGGTAAAGACGGCGTGGGCGCAACGATGGACTCCATGGATCTTGAGCGTGAAAAAGGTATTACAATTCAGTCTGCTGCGACTCAGGTTCAGTGGAAAGATTATACCATCAATCTAATCGATACACCGGGGCACGTGGACTTCACAGTAGAAGTTGAACGTTCTCTTCGCGTTCTTGACGGTGCGGTTCTATTGTTGTGTGGTGTTGCGGGCGTTCAATCTCAGTCAATCACAGTTGACCGTCAGATGAAACGTTACAGCGTTCCTCGTTTGGCATTCGTGAACAAATTGGACCGTCAAGGTGCCAATCCATATCGCGTTGCTGAGGCCCTCGTTGATAAATTGAAATTGAATGCAGTGATGATCCAAATTCCAATCGGTTTGGAAGATCAACATCGCGGTCACGTTGATTTGACTGATATGAAGTCTTACATCAATGAAGGTGACAACGGTGAAAACGTTATTGTTGGCGATATCCCTGCGGATATGGTTGAGCAAGCTAAAGAATACCGTCAAAAAATGATCGGCAGACTTGCTGATATCGATCCTAAGATCGAAGAAAAATTCTTGATGGAAGAAGACCCTACAACTGAAGAACTTCGCGCGGCGATCCGTGCTGGTACTATCAGCTTGAAATTGGTTCCAGTTCTTTGCGGTTCTGCTTTCAAAAACAAAGGCGTTCAACGCTTGATGGATGCAGTACTTTACTACTTGCCATCTCCTGCTGAGAAAAAAGAACACGCGTTGGATTTGACTAAGAACGAAGAAAAATTCGAATTGTTCCCAGACAACGCGAAGCCATTGGTTTCTTTGGCGTTCAAATTGGCTGAGACTCCATTCGGTCAGTTGACTTACATGCGTATTTACCAAGGTAAAATGGGTAAAGGCGATTTCATCGTAAATCAAACGAACAAGAAAACTGTTAAGATTCCTCGTTTGGTGCGTATGCACTCTGACAAGATGGAAGATATCGACGTAGCTTACGCGGGTGACATCGTTGCCTTGTTCGGTATCGATTGCGCATCTGGTGACACTTTCTGTGACGATAGAATTGAAGCTTCTATGCAATCAATGCACGTTCCAGACGCGGTTATCAGCTTGGCAGTTGCTCCTAAGAACAAAGAAGGCGCGAACAACTTCTCTAAGGCACTTCAAAAGTTCCGTAAAGAAGATCCTACTTTCCGCGTTCACCGTGATGAAGAATCTAACGAAACTATCATCTCTGGTATGGGCGAGCTTCACTTGGAAATCTACGTTGAGCGTATGAAGCGCGAATTCAACTGTGAAGTAATCGTAGGTCAACCTCAGGTTGCTTACCGTGAAACTATCGCTGTTGAAGCTCCGTTTGACTACACTCACAAAAAACAAACGGGTGGTTCTGGTCAATACGCGAAAATCGTGGGTGCGGTTCGTCCATTGCCTGCGCAAGAAGACGGTTCTGTATTCAAATTCGAAAACAGCGTTGTCGGCGGTCGTATTCCTAAGGAATTCATCCCAGCTGTTGAAGAAGGTTTCAAAGAGCAAACGGTTAAGGGTCCACTCATTGGCTTCCCTATCGTTGGCGTAGAAGTAGAATTGACTGACGGTGCTTACCATGATGTCGATTCATCTTACATGGCCTTCAAAATCGCTGCGATGGCTGCACTTCGTGAAGTGTACCCTGCTGCAAAACCAACTGTTCTTGAGCCAATCATGAAGCTTGAGACGACAGTTCCAGAAGAATACCAAGGCCCAGCGGCTGGTCAAATCAGCCAACGTCGTGGCGTAGTTGTTGGTACAACTGCATTCGAAGGAACTTGTGTGATCGAGGCCGAAGTGCCGCTCACAGAGATGTTCGGTTACTCAACAGATTTGCGTTCTGCAACTAAAGGTAAAGGTGAGTTCACTATGGAATTCGCTAAATACCAACCTGCTCCTCGCAATATCCAAGAGGAACTTGTTAAGAAGTACCAAGCTAAGCGCGCTGCTGAGCAGAAGTAATCTTGACCATATAAGTGAAAACTTGAAAAGACCGGTGTTTCCACCGGTCTTTTTTTTGCGTCTAAGCCTTCACTACCCATCTCTCGGCCCCCATGCTCTAATCAAGAACTGGAGGTCCCATGACATCACCTGCTTGGAATATCAATTCTGAATACGCATCCATCGAATCAGCGGCTTTTACTGAAGATTTTGCCTTTGTTGAAAATGCGATCGCAACTATCGAAAAAAGATCCGCACAGAAAGATATCAAGAACTTACAAGACCTCTTTATCTTGAAAGAGAAGGCCTACACACTAGCGTGGAATATGTCGGTTTATCTTCAGTGCACTATCTCGGTGGACTCTACTGAAAAAGCAGCCAAGGCAAAAGCTTCGATCTGTGAAGATCAAATGTCTCGCCTCAACCAGGCCTGCATTTCACTAAATATGTGGATCAAGACATGCGATGAGGCTTCTTTGAAACAAGTTTTGGCACATCCAGAGCTGCAAGCGTCTGAGTTCACTTGGGATCGCATGCGCAAAAACTCGGACCTTCTTCTAAGCGAAAAAGAAGAGACCCTGCTAGAGGCATTGAACACTTCAGGGCACGATGCGTGGGGAAACCTGTACTCTCGCCTTTGCGGTTCACTGAAATGTGAACTGAAGTACCCAGACAAAACAGAAACTGTCGGACTTTCTCAAGCGGCGGCAATGGTACGTCACAAAGATGAAGCCACTCGCAAAGTGGCCTGGAATGCTGTTCAAGAAGCCTGGAGCGAACATCGCGAGACTTCGGCTGCGATTGTAAATGCATTGGCTGGTTGGCGCCATGAGGTTATCAAGAAGCGCTCTTACAAAAGACCTCAACACTTTTTGGACTCGTCCCTTCACTACAATCGCAACACTCGCGAGACTCTCGAAGCCATCATGACAGCTTGTCATCAAAATCTCGAAGGCCTTCGCAAAGCGCCTCTGATGATGGCAAAAATTATGAAGAAGCCAAAACTCGATCCCTGGGACTTGGTCGCGCCAAGCCCTCTCGGTGAAGCAGGAAAAAATATTTCCTTTTCTGAAGGTATGGAGACTATTCTTTATGCCTTCAACCAAGTCGATCCGCAGTTGGCGGATTTTGCAAACATGATGGTAAAAAACCAATGGATTGACGGACGCGTGCTTCCGAACAAATCCACGGGTGGTTACTGTACAGAGTTTGAAAAAAGTCTGACTCCAAGAATTTTCATGACCTATATGGGCTCGGATCGCGACGTTGTTACTTTAGCACATGAGCTTGGGCATGCTTACCATTCGTGGGTCATGCGGGACATGCCGCGCGCACAAAGACATTACCCAATGACTTTGGCAGAAACCGCGAGCGTCTTTGCAGAAACAGCCCTTCGCGATGTGATGATGCAAAAAGCGAAGAACGATCAAGAGCGCCTTGAATTTGGCTGGAGTGATCTGGAATCCGCTGCAAGTTACTTGATTAATATTCCTGTGCGATTTGATTTCGAAAAAAGCTTCTATGAAAAGCGCATGGAAAGAACACTAAGCCCTGAGGAGCTTTCTGGGCTGATGGATCAGGCTTGGAACAAATGGTATGGCCCGACTGTTTCAAATAGTGATCCTCTATTCTGGGCAAGCAAACTGCACTTCTCTATTCCCGGAGACGCCAACTTCTACAACTACCCTTACACTTTCGGATACTTGTTCAGTTTGAGCATCTATGCCCGTCGTAAAGAGCTGGGTTCACAGTTCATGAAGACTTACGTGGATATTCTGCGCGATACAGGTCGCATGACTGCCGAAGATTTAGTGCAGAAACATTTGGGCGAAGACATTCGTCGCCCAGAGTTCTGGCAAAAGTCCTTGAATGTGGTTCTTGGAAAACTGAATACGATCGAAAAATTGATATAAAAAAAGCCGGTGGAAACACCGGCTTTTTTCTTACATGCCCCAGTAGTATTTTTTAAGTGCTTCCCAATGACGAGGAAGAACTTGTCCCGTCATATGTTGGGACATCATATCACCAGCGTTAGACTGGTCTTTATACGCACAAGTTGCGGAACTCCAAGTCGTGTAATAGTTATCGCGGAAACCCAAGACATGACCGAACTCATGCGGCAAAGCACGAAGTGCGCCGTAGTTGTACAATTGCATTTTCTTACCTTGTACAAAGGCGCGACCGCCCACAAGATCATCGACCTTCACCAGGTATGTAGAACCTTCTGCGTGGTTAGGAACAATCTTAATAGAGAATCCAGCTGTATTATTCCAAACAGATTCAACATAAGAAATGAACTGAGCAGCCGCCGTGCCGAACGCGCGTAAGTCCATTGGAACTTGCAGCTCGGTTCCGTTTGTACGGATGATATCGCCAGGAGTGAACTCGTAACGGCGATTGTAGCTAGCTACCCACTTGTAAAGTTTCTCGATGTAGGTACGACGCTCTGTAAAGGTATAAGACTTGCTCGAATAATAAAGGCGATAGACGTAGAAGCTCTCAGCACCTTGAGTTAAAAAATTCTTCTCTGAATCTAACAGATCTGGAGTCGTGCAATCTGAATTGCTGTAGCAAAGCTTCACTTTTTCAAAAATGGCTTTTACAATGGGACCTGCATCTTTATTGAGCCCCGTATTTTCTCCGTAGCTAACGCGATTTTCTTCATCGACGATAACACCACGAACAAAACCGTTCAGGCGAACAGCCTTCAATCCTACAGCTTCACTTTTTGCCTGTTGATAAATGCTGTATGCATCTGACCATGAGTAAGTAGATTCTTCCCAATAGTCTGAGCCAACAGTTTCTTGCTTCTGTTTACGGAAGTCGAAACGGCCCATAGAAACCATTTCAGTGTCGTTGCTAGGGTTTTCATCGATGTACTTCTTATAAACGGTTTCGATTTCGGATTTATTCGCTTCTAAGTAGCTGCCCATTTCTTTGACTTTGTCTTTCCATTGGCGATCACAGTCTGTGAAATAAGGCTCGTTTTCCGGTCCATAGATCTCGTCCATTTTTTTAGTCAGGTCGCCTTGGAAGGACTTTTTACCCGGAGAGTTTCCGTCGTTACCACTACTTGATGGCGTACAGGCGCTTAAAGACAAAGCTAAAACTACGAACGCAAAAACATGCAAAAGACTTGTTTTCATGAATCCCCTCAAAGCTAAAAAAAATGCTCAAAGAGGTATAGACAAGGCTTGGTTCTAGATCAAGAAATTCGCCTTAAATTGTACTTATTCGTGGGTTTACAAGAGGGGACACGGCCTCAGCTTCACCCTATACCAGCTTATGCGGCCCTGAGCTTTTTGACCTTAATACCGAACAGTACAGAGCAAGCACAAAGGAGGCGCTCCCAATGAAAAAAATAGCAATGGCTCTCGGTAAAAGCGTTTTACTTAATAACTGGTTTTGAGCATCCACGAGCTTGTGGGAGCCACTCGATATTCATCGTATAGGCTTTGCCGTCAGCGCCCGCAAAAGAGACTTCAACGGGGCGTTGCCAGTCTTTTTCGGCCTCGTTCATTTTAATCGAAACGCGATGAGGATAGCTCTTCATCTGGCCTTTTTCTAGAACTTGCAAGCCCGACATTACTGTCAGCATGGGCTTGCCTTTTTCGCTAGAACCTTTGATTCCAGTAATTTTCGGAAGCTGAGTGCCGCCATCAAGAATGACTTCCTGAAGACGGTCTACCTTTAACTGATAGCTCTTTGTTGGAGTCAGCACCACCGGCGCCAACTCTGTGCTCATACATGCCATTGCATTTAAAGACATCAACAAAGCTAAAATCATAATTACTTCTTTTTTGTGACAGTTAGATTTTTAAACTGATCCGCCAAAGTGCCAAGCCCCTTACCGCTGCCAGCACCGCCAGTGCTGCCAGTGAACCCCTGCCAAGAAGTGTCTTCTTGGTCTTTCGGGAAGGACAAAGAGATTTTCTTTTCTACGGTGTTTACGTTTTGGATTTGGACTTTCAAAGTCTCGCCTGGATTTTTCTTTTCCATCTCGCGCTCGTCAGCCACCTCACGGAATGCTGATTTTGGCAAAAGACCTACGATGCCTGGTTTTAGCTCCATCAAGAAACCAAAACGCTCTTTGCTGCGAATCTTCCCAGTGTGCACACTGCCGACAGCAAAATCTTTGTAAGCGGTCATCCAAGGATCTTCCTCAGCCTGCTTACGAGACAATGAAATCTTCAAACGGCCCGTTGCATCTTCTTCGATTTTCAGAATTTTTACAGAGATCTCTTGGCCAACCTCTAGAGCTTCAGAAGGATGAGCTAAACGAGACCAGCTCACTTCAGAAATATGCACAAGACCATCAATACCAGGTGCAAGCTCTACGAAGGCTCCGTAGTTTTCCAAACGCACTACGCGACCATTCATAACTTCACCGACTTGGCGTTGATCCATGAAAGTGCCCTGGTTCTCGAGCTTCTCCATGTCGAGCATACGGCGACGAGAAACCACGATATTACGGCCACCTTTTTCAAACTTCGTAATCATGAAATCGAACTTTTTGTCGATGTAGCTTTCAGGCTCTGTGATCGGCTTAGAATCCATTTGGCTGATTGGACAGAACGCCAATTTGCCCATGACATTTACGCGGAAACCACCGTTCACAACTTCAGTGACACGGCCTTCAACCGGAGTTTCAAAATCAAAAGCATCTTCCAAATCATCCGCCAAAGCTTTGCCGGAAGCTTTCGCAGAAAGAACCAACAAACCTTCTTGAGCTTTTACGACGTAAAGAGTGACTTGATCGCCAACTTGTACTTTCAACTGGCCATTTGCATCCAACATCTCGGCACGAGGAACCATGCCATCACGTCCGCTGATGTTTACAAATACTTCGTCTTTACCCAAAGTCATCACTTCGGCAGTGACCTTGTCGCCTTTACCGTAAGTTTGTGTGTAACCTTGTACTGATGCTTCGAACATCGTTGCAAAGTCGTTCTTTTTATTTTGGGAATCGTCGTCACCGAACATGTCTCTCATATATGCACCTTTGGTCTTTGGCTTGAAAAAGACCTATTCAATCCAAATTTCATACTTTTGTCTATGTCCGAGCATTGCAGAAGGGCCTAAAGTCCATGATTCCTTTTTAAGACGCGGCGAATCCTGACTGGATCTTTTGAGACCAAAACTTCCATAATAAATCCATTCCATATCAAGAAGGAGATCGGACTATGAAAAAGCAAATCATTATCTTTGCAACGGCAGCAGCAATGCTTTCTGCATGTGCAAGCGGCGACAATAAAAACGCTATCAACAAAGCTGGAATCGGTGCCGCAGTGGGCGCAGTAGCAGGTGCGGTGATCGGCCATCAAACTGGTAAGCGTAACGAAGGCGCTATGATCGGTGCTGCTCTTGGAGCAGGTATCGGTGGAGCTGTTGGCCATCGTTTAGATAAACAGCAAAAAGAACTCGAGAAAATCGCGGAAACAAAGCGTACAGAGCAAGGTCTTATCACCAAGCTTAAGAGCGATATTCTTTTCGATACTGGTAAAGCTGATTTGAAACCAGCGGCGAAGACCAACATTTCTCAACTTGCTGGAATCATGAAGAACTACCCTGAGAACGTTTTGACGATCAAAGGTTACACAGACAACACTGGTTCTGACAAAGTGAACAAGCCATTGTCTGAAAAAAGAGCGAAAGCAGTTCGTGATGCTCTTGTATCAAACGGCATCCCTGATGCTACTGTTAGCTTCGTAGGTATGGGTTCTGAGAATCCAATCGACGCTGGCAAAACGAAAGATGCTTTGTCAAAAAATCGCCGTGTTGAAATCGAAATCACGGTTGATGAAAGCAAAGTTCCTAAGCAAGCTGCTAACTAAAAAGTTTGCTGTCTGCAAAAACAAAAAAGGCTGGTTCATCACCAGCCTTTTTTTATTTCGTTTTCTTTACCCATTGCATTTCAATCTGACAGTTCACCGGGCGATCGTCACCTTGCGCATCTTTGGCAACAAGGCTGATGCGAGTCGTGGTCTTTTGAGTCGCACCTAAATCCAACTCTTGCATGAGCTTGTAAGTCCCCGAAGAGTCGCGCGACAACACATTCAATGTTTTATTGAATGTGCCCTTAGCAGTACGTGGCCAGATCATGTGTTCGCGATTGCGACCAAACGTCAGAGCTTGATTGCCTCCAGCGCGCGCCATGAAGTCGACCTCGTCGATGCCTTGACCGTTACTGACGACTGTTTTGTTATTACGAACAACTACCCCGTTTGCTTGGCAGGAATATTTTGTACGTAGATTGAAATCCTGAGGTGAACCTCCAGGAGCTGCTTGCACTGTAAGAGTGCCGAAAAAAAGACCCAAAGCCAAAATTGGGCTTAACATACGTTCCATAAATGAACCTCCTTGAGCTGACGCTCAAACCACCCCTTCAGCGCCCTTTCTTGCATTTAGGATGCCAGAGTTTCTCATTCTGAGACACGCTCCCAGAGCGTATTTCAAGGCAAAGTCGAGCCAACAAACAAGCTGTCGTTGCTTTCAACACCTGTTTAGTAAGATTAGACAGTGAGGTTTTTTAAAATCGTTTTGAGACACCCAATTCGAGCGTGATCGCTCCCAACGTGGACTGACCATGGAGCCAAGTTTGCAATGCCTTCCTTCGGGGACATACTTCTTTGGGGGGATCATGGGGATTCGACGTCTGAATTCGTCATTTGTGACTGTACTGGTTGGGCTTACTCTAACCACTCTTAGCTTTCAAAACTGTAGCAAAGCGCGATTCATCATCGACGAAGCTGCCAAAGAAAAGGCGCTCGGAGATGGCAACGTCTTCACACCTGGAGATGACGTTTCTATTCCTGGTCGTGGCAACACACCTGGAGATGATGCGAACATCCCTGGCAGCCGTCCCGGTGACGACAGCAGCACTCCTGGCGGAGGTATTCCAGGAAATGATCCAAGTATGCCTGGGACTCGCCCTCCTGGAAATGACCCTACAATGCCAGGCGGAATGATTCCTGGAAATGATCCAAGCATGCCTGGCACTCGTCCTCCTGGAATGGACCCAAGTGTTCCTGGTGGCAGCACTCCAGGCAGCGACCCATCGAAACCAAAATTGACTGTCGGAGTCACTACGTTCTGTCCATTGGGAGTTCCAGAGCATGGTGCTTACAAACCATTTGCGTTAGCCGGCGAATCCAAGTTGGTCTTCGTGAAGAAAGACATCATGAAATCACCGGTCACAACTTCTGTGGTCTGCGAGGTTCCAAAGGTCAGAGCACAAATCTTAGATAATCGTAGGATTGATATCTCTGCATGTGCGACTGCAGTGAAGGGCTCAACATTTATTGAAGCTTACATTGTTGAGGAGTCTGTAACGAGCAACTATGAAAAATACAAATTCAATGCAGAACCTGTCATGTACAGTTCTTTCACTGAATTGCGTGTAGCTTATGCCGAGATGGATGACAAAGCCAACCAAGCAGAGTGCGACCTTGTTGGTGACCCTCTCTTGTTACAATTGAATACATCAAGCCCACAACCAATCGAGTTAACAGCTCCAGAAAAAGGCGTGATGTTTGATCTTCTTGGCCGCCGCTCAAATCACGAGAAAGTTCTGACTTCGTGGTTTGCGACTGCAAAGACCGAGAACTACTTCTTAGTATTGCCAAACTCAAAAGGCCAAGTACTCGGTATCGACGAACTCTTTGGTGATGCAACTTTTGGCCCTGACCAACGTTATTCAAAACAAGGTTTCGCAGCACTTGCGAAACACGATGAGAACCGTGACCGCGTAATCAGCGGTGACGACGCTGTCTTCCCAGATCTAAAGCTCTGGAAAGACGAAAACCTGGATGGCATTGCTCAAGCCTCCGAGTTATCGACTTTGGATGAAAAAGGAGTTGTTGCGATTGACCTGCGCTATGATCGCCGCTTCTCTGAGAAAGATCAGCACGGGAACATGACGAAGTATAAGTCCATCGTTGTCATGAAAGATGACAGTTATGGCCTCGTCTATGACTTGTGGCTGAGATACATCTCAAAATAAGTGTGCAAGAAAGGCACTACGAGGGGAATGCCTGCAGAAAGGCTCGTTAGGAGAACGAGCCTTTCTCTTTTTTGTGCTGCTTTAGTAAACAACTAGCCTGAAGATTTGCCTAAGCCGCTTGCTCTTTTTGCCTATTTGCAAATTAGAATGCTTATTTCACAAGCGCCAGACCTAAGTCCCGCGTCAAGGGTCAAGGAAGACTAGACAAGCTTTTAATGAAGCGTGCTATCATAGAAGGACTCTATGGATTGTTACCGGTTACAGCTACATTTCATTTCTTTTATTCAAAGTTCACTTCACAGTAAAGCTCATCAATGACCACGATCATTCTGTTATTTTGCCTGACTATCACTATCTCTTTTACGTGCTCGTTGCTGGAGGCCGTGATTCTTTCAGTCACTCCGGCTTATGTTGCCGTGGCCGTGCAAAACAAAAAACGCAGCGGACTTTTGCTGCAGCATCTGAAAGAAAACCTGGATCGCCCCCTTTCAGCCATTCTGACCTTAAATACGATTTCGCATACCTTGGGTTCATCCGCTATCGCCTTTAAAGTTCAACAGCTTTTCGGCGATGAGTGGGTCACACTTTCCAGCTTCATTCTGACTTTTGCCATTTTGATTTTCTCGGAAGTATTGCCAAAAAGTATTGGTGCTGCTCACTGGAAATTCCTTGCGCCAATGGGAGTCTATGTCATTCAGGCGATGATCTTCTTCCTTTACCCGCTTGTTAGCATGTCGCAGTTTGTGGGCCGCTTGGTTTCAAAACCGGATCTTGCACAGGTCACTCGTGAAGAAATGATCATGACCGCCGAACTCGGCGCCGAAGAAGGAACCCTGAAAACCAAAGAGTCCAACGTTATTAAAAATCTTCTGATGATGGATAAGATTTATGTTTCGGACATCATGACTCCACGCTCAGTATTTTTCGCACTGGAAGCTGACATCACTGTTGATGAAGTGGTGAACAAGTACGTGCCACTCCGATTCTCGCGTATTCCGGTTTATCGTGACAGCCTTGATAATATCATCGGCATCACTCACCGTTATAAAATCTTGGAAGCTTCTTCCGACGACCAACACACCAAACAAGTGTCGGACTTGGTGACCCCGATTGCGTCTGTTTCAGAAAGACTGACGGTGGCTCAAGTTTTAGATTTCTTTATCAAAGAGAAAGAGCATCTTGCACTTGCCGTCGACGAGTACGGAGTCATCACTGGCTTGGTTACTTTGGAAGACGCCGTAGAAACCCTTCTAGGTGTTGAAATCGTGGATGAGTTCGACAACATCGAAGACATGCGTAAATATGCCCTCGATCAATGGCAGATCCGCAAAAAACAATTGCGCCGCAGTTAATCCTTAAGGAGTTTTCCCATGAACTCTGAAATTCGTTTATTCTATGTCACCTGCCCGAGCCAAGACGTGGCTCGGAAAATCTCGTCTAAGCTCTTGAATGAGGGCCTTGTTGCCTGCGCCAACATCCTGCCGGGAATGGAGTCTATTTACTGGTGGGAGGGTAAAATCGAAACTTCGCAGGAAGTCGTGTTGATTTTAAAGGCAACAGATGTTCAATCCTCACGCATTATTGCCCGCGTTGAATCGCTGCACCCCTATAACACGCCTTGTATTCTGTCTCTTCCCGTTGAAAAGGGCAGCGAGGCCTATGTAAGATGGCTCAAAGGGAGCCTCTTTTAATGCAGAAAACCGAACTCGCGAAAAAGATCTATGAAGTGGCCCATCTCACGGGCGAATTCAAACTCCGTTCTGGCCAAACCTCTCACGAGTATTTTGATAAATATCGTTTCGAGGCCCGTCCCGAACTTCTCAAAGAAATCGCTCAACATATGAGTGCGCTGATTCCACCAGGCACTCAAGCTTTGGCGGGACTAGAAATGGGTGGAATTCCGATTGCTACAGCTTTATCGCTGGCAACGGGTCTTCCTTGCGTCTTTGTTCGTAAAGAGGCCAAAGAGTACGGCACCTGCCAGTTTGCTGAAGGACTCGATATTAAAGGCCTTAAACTTTGCATTATCGAAGACGTCATCACAACCGGTGGCCAAGTTATTTTGAGCTCCGAAGACTTACGTTCTATGGGAGCAATCGTGGAACACGTTTTATGCGTGATTCATCGTGGTGGTGGCGAAGAAAAATTGAAGCAAGTGGACCTTAAGCTTCAAGCACTCTTCAACATGGAAGAACTCAAAGCGCATCTCAAATAAGTCCCCTCGACCAAGGTGCCGGTGTGCTCGGAACCCGGCCTTGTGGGATTTGCCCGAAATAAAGCATACTATCTCTATATTAAAAATCTTCTTTAAAGGAGAAGTCATGCTTCGTTTTGCAAAATTCATTGCGGCCTTGGGCCTTTTCGCAGTTCCTTTTTCTTCGCAAGCACAAGAAGAAAGCTGCACGTCTAATTTTTTGGTGACGTCAAAACTTGAATGCGTTTCTTGCGGTATTCAGAAAGCGCATGGGAATGTTCCATCAGAAAAGTTCTTGGCACTTCTGGGATTCGCAGCACAACACTATTATTCTGGCCTTAATCCTCACGAAAGAGATGTTGATTCTGTAGCTGCAATGAATGGCTTTTATCAGCACGTGATTCAGCAAGTCCAAGCTTACGGATACTGTGTCGGCGTCAAAGTTAAGCCAAACGGAGATCTTACTGACAAGAAGGCCTATGACAAAGTCAGCACCAATATGCTGGATCTCGTCTACCCTTCTATTACCGGCAGTAGATCAAGAGTAAGAGACGGAGAATACAATGGCCCTCTGACAGGGGATCAAATGAAAAAGATGGTTAAACATTTCGGTTTTAAAAACGAAGACGATGTTAAAACCATGTTTCAGGATGATTTCTGGAGAACGACAACTCCAGCACAGCGCCAAAAGCACTTCAGAACTTATGCAGAAAAATCTGGCGTTGTGAATGGTAGTGACGATGGCGACAATCTGAAAGAGTGCTTAAAGCAACTCAAAAACTTACATACTGGAACTACTGATTTCAACCTGAACAGCCCCAACGAAGCGAATCAAAAATTCTGTAAGACCGTGGCTGGCGAGTGCGGTATCGCAAGCAGCTTCTGTATGGGTAACACAGCTCCAGCACCAGTGCCTGCGAGTTCTTCAGGCAACAACCAACCTGTCAGAAGAAATCTCTACAACTCAACGAATAGCAGCACTGCAACGGGTGCTCACTAATTTTGATTCTGTAACAAGGACAAATAAAAAACCCGGAAGAGATTCCGGGTTTTTTTATTTTGTGCTTTCCAATTACTGATATTTTACGCTGCAACCATAAGGTTTGCTGGTTTCTTTCGAGATCTTCTCGCCCTTCTCAGCACTTGCAACTGCTCTGACAATATAATTCTCTGCTGTGGCGATTGTTTTCGGATCTGCAGAATCGTTGCTATCAATCGCCCCGTTGTATCTCAAGACGCCTTGCTGGTCGATCAAGTACATATGTGGAGTGGTCTTAGCTCCGTAAGCTTTCCCCATGTCTCCTTTTTCATCCAACAAGATAGCCGTAGCCTTGCTACCTTCTTTAGCGCCATTCTTCACGGCGTCTGCCGCTGCAAGATGCCCTTGTTTGCCCGGAGCTGAAGAAATCACGGTCAACCATACGACGCCTTTACCAGTCATATCGGTCTGAAGCTTTTGCATGTTCTTGCTGTCATAGTGTTTGCGAACGTAAGGACAATCTTTGTTGTACCACTCAAGAACAACATTCTTTCCTTTGTAGTCTGAAAGTTTATGCGTTTTCCCTGCTGCATCTGCCACAGAAAAATCTGGAGCAGCACTGCCCACCTTGGCATCGGCCAATGCAAAACTTCCGGCAAGACTTACTACGAGAGCAAATATCATTTGTTTCATGGTTCTTTCTCCTTGTTGAATAAATCGGTGATAATCCCTTTAGTTAAAATTTCTGGAAGCAACTCAGGTGTCTTAGAGCCCTTTCTATAAAACACATACAACGGCAAAGAGTTCCTACCATAACCAGCTAGGGCCTTGGTAATCACAGGATCCTTGTCAGTCCAATCAGCTTTATAGAGCTGCACATTCTGAGTCTTAAAGAGCGCTTGAATATCTTCGGTGTTGAGCACGAGTTTTTTGTTCACTTGGCATGTGATACACCACGCAGCTGTGAAATCGATAAACACAGATTTTCCAGCTGTGACCTCTTTCGTAATCACCTGTGGATCAAATTTTAGCCACGCCTCTGTCGCCACACTCTTCTCAGCTACCGCCGGTGTTCTCGGCATTGCCGCCAAACCAAGGAGTGAAATCACAAAACCTACAGCCAAGAGCGCCTGGCTAAGACGCTCATTAGAAATCTGACGAGCTCCCCAAATCCATACACTCACGATCAAAAACAGCGCCAGCAGGTATAACACCCCATCTGCACTGATCTGATGAGACAACACCCACAACAACCAAAGCACGGTCGCAAAGAGTGGGAACGCTAAAAACTCTTTTAGCTTTTGCATCCATGCGCCGGGCTTCGGTAAAAACTTAAGTGCTTGCGGAAAGTAAGAAAGCCACAAGAACGGAGCTGCCATCCCTAAACCAAGCCCTGCAAAAATCAGCAAGGTGCTTGCCGCGGGCAATGCTAACGAGGCACCTAGGGCTGCACCCATAAAGGGAGCTGTACAAGGCGTCGCTACAACTGTTGCAAGAACCCCCGTCATGAAAGAGCCTCCGTAGGAAGAGCTCACCTTCGTCGCACCTAAATAAGTTAAAGACTGACCGATCTCGAAAGTTCCCAAAAAGTTCAGACCCAACCAGAAAAAGAGCAACGCAATCGCCGACGCAATCAACGGAGATTGCAATTGGAACCCCCACCCGATTTGCTCGCCACCAGCACGCAAGATCAGCAATATACTGCCGAGAGCAACGAAGGACGCCAGTACCCCCAAAGTGTAAAACCACCCTGAGATACGCAAGACTTTAGGATCTTTATCCGGAGCCAAAAAACTTAAGACTTTGATTGAAAGAACAGGAAACACGCACGGCATGAAATTCAGAATGAACCCACCAAGCAAAGCCCAAAACAAAATCAGTGCGATGTTGCCTGATGCTGCTTTCTCAAGATTCACTTCATAGCCACTCTTTTTCTTTTGCGCATCTTCAACGACAACCAGAAAGCGAGAGTCCGAAAAGTTCTTCTTGGAAGTATCCTGCAGTGCAAACTGCACATTGTACTGAGATTCTTCAGGCACAACCGTCGGAGCCGTCGCCTTGAAGCTTTCCCCGTCTTCCGGGAATATTTCGATATTTTTAGGCTTGAAAGAGGAAGGAAGAGTCAGGCGAGCATCTAGTGTCGAGCTATCCTGTTTTAAAACTTTGAGACTTGTTCCGGCAGGTGCTGATTGAGGATATGAGAATCGGCCAAAGATTTTCTCTGGAGGACCCGTTTGTGCAGAGTGTGGAATTTCTTTTCTCAACTCCGCGAAATAAGGAATACACTCTGTTTTACAAACCAAAAACTCTAGCTTCAAGTTAGAGACTATAGGTTTTTCAGCTTGATCAGGCTCTAAATCAAAAACAAAAAGCGCCTCGTGCGAATAACCTAAGTTTACGAGTCCGCCCATAGCAATTCGCTCTGGCAAAGGCCAATACTCTTGAGCAATCTTGGCGTTCTGAAGATTCCAAGACCATTTGGGGGCGGCTCCGGAATCTCCGGAATTTTTCCAATAGATGTGCCAGTCTTTCTGCAAAGAAAAGTGAATTCCTAAAGAAACCTTCTGCGAAGAGTTCCAAGATTTTGTTTTGCTAAGAAGACTGACTTTACCCTGAGTAAAAGGATAAATATCGGAAACTGCCGATACAGGCAGAGCAAATAAAAGAATCAAACAGATCAGACTCGTTAGTTTTGCCATTCCAAGATTATAGACAGGATTTCCGACAAGGAACAAATGACTCCTTCTTCCATCAAGAAATTTTGTCATTTGCACATAAATTCAAGACAGATCCACTTGCATTTGATTTTCATCTCAAGGGGATCCGTTTATTGAAAGCTTTTAGGACTTATTTTTCAGCGACAACATAGGCAATCCAGCTATCGCAGGATTCGCCCTTTTCTGTACGAGTGAAAACACCATTGCCCGAACCATCACGGGCTGTGCCTTCCCAATAGATATGGGTCTTTTTAAAGCCCGCTTCCATCATGATCTCGCGGAGCTCTGGAATAGACCACAAGCGCCAGTCATAAGTGAAAACCTTTTCGATCTTCCGACCGCCGACGCGGAAATGGATATAGAACAAAGCTTCATTAGAAACTGGATCAAAATTAGCTTGGTCCCAGTAATAAGTAAAACCATCCATTTTGATAGTGTCCTCGATAGGGCCTTGGCATTGAGAGCCGCCAAAAACATCCACCAAGAAAACGCCATCTTTTGCGAGGCTCTTATACACGTTAGTGAAATAGAGCTTCATCACTTCACGAGACTTAAAGCAGAAGTAAGAGAAATTCATTGCCGCAACCACATCCGCCTTTGGCAGGTTCGAATGAAGGACGTTGCCCTCTATAAGCTGCATGCGTTTTTGTTGCTCAGGACGAATCTTAGAAAGGTAATTCGCCTTCCCATATGCCATCGGCTCTGGATCTAAATCCACCCCGATGGAGTTATGCTTAGGATCCAACTTAATCCACTCTGTCGACAAAGCAAAAGTGCCGCAGAAGTCTTCACGGAAAGTACGAGCACTCTTTTTCTTAAGCTCTTTGTAGGTGTCGCGGATAAACTCAACATCATTCTCTGCAGACTGAACCGCACGACGATAGAGATCATATTTATCAACAACGATGCGCGCGCGTTTTTTGTTAACACGGCGGCGCACTTTCTTTCTGTGAATTGTACTTTGCTTTGCCATTAAGGCACTTCCGCAACTACTTCACGAATTGCTACTTCAATGTCGCTGATTTGCGGTACAGAGTTCTTCTCAAGATTTGGCGCAAGCCCGATGCCTGGAAGGTTCTTACCAGCCAAGACACGCGGACGAGCCATCAAATGATAGAAGCACTCTTGAGTCGTTCTGTAAGCCAAATGCTCACCGAAGTTCGTGACCTCAGTGTCTTCGTTCACGAAGAGCACGCGGCCTGTTTTCTCGACAGAGTTTTTAATCATCTGCCAGTCATAAGGATAAATAGAACGAAGGTCGATCACTTCAACAGAGATTCCTTCTTGAGCCAGCTTTTCAGCCACTTCATTACACAAGTGAACCATACGGCTGTAGGTAACCACAGTGATGTGCTCGCCTGGGTGAGTGATTTTACCCACGCCGATTGGAACCATATACTCTTCAAGCTCTGGCCAACGAGGCTTCCAACCTGCAAAGTTTTGTACTGGCTTATCAATCATGGCTTTGAGTTCTTTTTCATCCGCAGGCTCGCCTGGGATCAACTCATCACCTTTATGGCGCATCAACGCTTTTGATTTCAAATAAAGAACCGGATTTGGATCTTGGATCGCTGACAACATTAATCCGTAAGCGTCCAAAGGATTCGAAGGCATCACAACCTTCCAGCCCGGCAAACGAGAAGCCCAAGCATCGAAAGAGTGCGAGTGATAAACGGAACCGAAGATCCCCGCCCCCACTGGAGTCATAACAACCATTGGCAGCTGAACTTGGCCGTTTGTGCACCACAAAGTATTACCGGCGATTTTCAACAAATCGATAGTATTGAAAATATAATCCCCGAATTGGATTTCAGCGACACAGCGATCGCCAGTCATCGCAATACCCATCGCGATACCGATGATACCACGCTCATCCAAAGGTGAATTCCATGCGGTCTTCAAACCTTGAGTCGCCGTGAAAACGCCACCAAGTGGAGCGCCCACGTCTTGTCCAAAAATATCTTTTACACCTAAATGTTTTTCACCGTAGTGAAGAGCCATTCTGATGGCTTGAGCTACACTGGCCATTAGAATTTCCTCCAATCTGCATTTTCGCTTCCAACAAAGACATTTTCCCAAACAGATTCCGCAGTCGGAGCTGGCTCTGTGCGCGCTTGTTGTTGCGCTAACACGCCTTCCTCTTCGTACTCTTCCCAGATCTTCAATGCTTCAGCTTTCGTAAGAAGGCCTGCATCAATGAGTCGTTTCTCAAACGCATGAACCGGATCTACTAATTCCGTTTTGCGATTTGCACCGTCCGCTGAAGAGTGACCGTACAAACGAGACACTTTCACTTCAACGAAAGAAGGCTTGCCGGTTTTACGGATGTAATCCATTTCTTCTTTCAATGACAAGTAAGCCTCAACAGGATCATTGCCGTTGATCACGCGAGAGCGAATGTTAAACGCCTTCGCACGGTCTGCAATCTGAGTTTCCCCATGCTGACCATCATACGGAGTAGAAATACCAAAACCGTTATTTTGCACAGTAATCAAAACTGGAAGCTCTTGGCCTTTACGGGAAGCCCATACCAAGCAAGTTGCGAAATCGCCTTCCGCAGTTCCAGCATCACCGCCAGTTACAATACTAATAGCTTTGTGACCCGCGCGTTTTTGCGCATGAGCCGTACCGCAAGCCAGTGGATATTGAACTTCGATCGGAGAAGTCACAGGCGCCACATTCCATTTCGGAAAGCAGTAGTGACCAGCAAAATTTCTGCCGCCAGTCGAAGGATCTGTTGAACGATTCATCATCAAGCGAGCCGCATCCAGCATTGGCATCCCTAAAGCCACCATCGTTGGCGTACAGCGATAGTGCAAGTGAAGCCAGTCATGCTCAAGGCCCTGACCCTTCTTCGCTAAGAGCCCGAGTGGAACGCCAAAAGCTTCCTCCCCAGGACCGCCGATCCAGAAATAACCTTCTCCGGCTTTGTAGATTTTAATCAAACGCTCTTCAAGAACGCGGGACTTCACCATCAGATTGTGAAACTTCAAAAGGAGATCGTCGGAAAGTCCGCCGAAATCAGTTTTGGTTTTTTTAGGCGCAGCCTTTTTAACGGCCTTTGATTTTGCCGATGCTTTGGTAGTCTTTTTCGACATTATAGGGAGCCTCCAGAGTAGGTTTATGTAAGCGATAAGAGGCCTTTTTGTCGCCTCTTTATTGAATTGACACGCATCGCCAATAGGCATAAAAAAAGCCCCGGTTTCCCAGGGCTTCTTCAGTTTGAATTTAAGTCTTAGAGCCTATCGAGCGTTGGCCTGTTTTCCAGCAGGCTGAGCCTCTTCGGTCCCGATTAAATCCAGCAACACGTTGGTTGCTTCGTTCACATCCGGGCGCTTTAGGTACTCTTTGTTTTTCTGGTCTTTGTTGCCATAACGGGCAACTTTTTCTTTTTCCTTCTTAGTCTTAGTCTCGTTCTTATCTTTCAAAACTTCGCTAACTTTGATCATTTTGCCGCGAGCTTTCGCCTTTTTGATCTCGTCATCGATCTTTTTGAACTCTTCGCTTTTCTCAACACGAGCTAAAGACTTCTCGCGAAGTGGTTTGATCCACTCTGGTTTCACCATCGACCAAGTTCCCGCGCCCTCTTTCACGTAAGCTTCCGGAGAAATAAATGGTGCAATTTTTTGTGGAGGCAATGAGTAGTCCAAGAACTTCTCACCGATATCGTCCACGCTGTATGGGCCAGGCAATACGACGTCCGCTTCAACACCACGGTGCTGAGTTGAGTTACCACCAGGAACAAAGAACATGCCCACTGTTACTTTCAAAGCACCCAAGTTGTTTGGCATTGGCAAGACAGATTGAACACTGCCTTTACCGAATGTGTGATCGCCACCGACAACAACGGCACGTTTGTAGTCTTGAAGAGTTCCCGCCACGATCTCAGATGCCGAAGCACTGATACGGCTAGTAAGAAGAACCAAAGGTCCCGCCCAGTCTACTGCTGGCTCTGTATCACTCAGAGTCTGCTCGCCACGGCTTGGATCTTTCGAAGACTGTTTTACTACGTTACCTGTTTTAAAGAAAAGACCTGCGATTTTCACAGCGTCTTCAAGGCTACCACCACCGTTGTTGGACATATCCAACACCAAGCCATCCACTTTTTTCTCGTTCGCTTCTTTGATGATCTTCTTCAAATCAGCTGCAGAAGAACGACCACCACGGCGAGAGTCCGCGTAGAAAGATGGGAAGTTGATGATACCGATTTTCTTTTTCTTACCGTTGATTTCTTTGTCTTGGTAAATGATCGAAGCTGCTTCGTCTTCCAAGTTTACTTTTTCACGAGTCAAAGAAACATCCAGACGTTGTTTGCCTTCGCCCTTTTTACGCAAGATCGTTAAACGAACTTTCGTACCTTTAGGACCACGGATCTTTTTAACAACGTCTTTCAAATCCATGTCGATCACGTTATCCATCACGCCTTTGTCTTGGCCGACAGCGATGATCTTATCTTGAGGCTCGATCAAACCAGATTTTGCAGCAGCTCCGCCTGGAACCAGTTGCTCAACCACAGTAAAACCATCCTGAGAAGAAAGAGTCGCGCCGATACCTTCCAAAGACAAACGCATTTGGATTTCGAAGTCCTCTAAGCTGTCACGAGAGAAGAAGCTAGAATGTGGATCCAAAGCACGCGCAAAACTGTCCAAGTAGTCAGAGTACAAATCTGTGATTTTAGTTTCTTGCAAACGCTTCACAGCTCTGTCGTAGTTTTTGATAACGTTCTTTTTAGCTTCATCCATTTTCATATCCGTCGCTTGATAGTTCGCGATTTGGAAGTGGATGTATTTTTTCAAGAAGTCATTTGCTTCATCAGCATTTTTTGGGAAAGCCTTCTTGTCTGGATCGAAAGTGAACTCTGTCTTGCCATCAAACTTGTAGTCTTTGCCCAAGAATTTTTTTGCAAAGTCCGCTCTCTCTTGTGCTCTCTTCACCATCAAAGCCTGAGTTTGCTCGAGGAAAGCACAGTCTTTATTTTTGGTTTTTTCAAAAAGACCATTCATCCAAGATTTGATCTGATCAACGTCGGTCGAAAGCAAGTAGATCTTTGATGGATCCATACGCTTGATATATTGCTCGATAGTGTGATTCTGCAGCTCTGTATCGCGATTTGTGAAGCGAATGTGATTCGCCAAAAAGCCGCCTTCGATTGCACTCAAGTACCGGCACTCGAGATCATCTTTGCTTTGTGCGTGCGAAAAAGAGGTGAAAAACAAAAAAGATCCTGCCAATAGAAGCCCGGAAATTCCTTTGAGTGAACTCATGTGTATCCTTCCTAACATTTGCCCATATGTGATCTTCCTAGAATAGCAAATATCTAAGCGAGATCATTTAAATTATCGGCTAAACAAAGAAAAAGAAGAGGCGGCTATGCGTTAGGACTTATGTCTGTCGACATCAAAGAGTTTCAATTGATTTGCGAGTGAACCTTCACCGACTTTGGACTCGGCGCCTTGTTTGGTGATCTCATGCTTCACGAAGTTCCCATCATGAGTCGCAATGAGGAAGAAAGACATCTCCGGATAGTCCGTTTTCAAACGAGTCATCTCTTCAGCGATCAGCTGAATATTCTTAGGGTCGTCATCGGACATTCCAAAACGGTGGTGCGCGCTAGGGCCATAAATTTCAAGAGCTTTTTCCACACTCGCGCGAATGGCTTTTTGTTTTAACTCGGCCGCACTCATCGTCAAATTCACATCGCCAAGAATATGGCGTGTAGGCTTGTGATTGACTGGAAACAAACTCAAATAGTTTGGCTCGTGAGGCAAGAACTGCTTATTTACAAACAGCTGAATTCCTTCGCGCAAAGTTTCTGGGTGATGCCCACGCGCGGTGATAACAGAAATCGGACGACGATTAAAAGTCGCATGATAAAAACACTGCCACGAAGGTCCCTTCCATTGAAAATCTGGAAAGCCCAAAGCCTCGGCCAAGTCTTCTACAAAAATTTGTTTTTTACCTTCGAGCTTTTGAACTTCATCGATGTGACGATCTCGAAAGTTACGATAAGTTCCAGTTTCGTCATCAAGGCGAATCTCATAATCCAAGTACGGACCTGATTGCCCGATCAGGGGATGAACTTTGGCGTACTCGCCGCTGCCCACTCTGAGCTCTTGCCCTGTGGTTTTATGGAAAAGAATCAATGGTGTAGATAGAAAAGCAATATTGTCGTCGAAATCAAAGAAATAGAAACTACGGCCCCCAAGATGATGATTTCTATCTTTTTCCGGAGCACGCTGGATTCCTAATTCCAATTGCCCCTTATTGGGTCCTTTAGTCATACTCAAAACCTCAAGGTCGGCTAAAACACAATTCCTAGAGAGACTGATGCACCGAAACCATTTTCGTTGGCCTTATTCATCTCATCCACATTAGCTTGGACGAGCGGGCCATAACTGCGATTAATATTGGGTTTTTGTATCATGAATCGATAGCCCACATCTAGGGTGAGTGAAAAAAACTCCTGGTAGATAGAGCGAAAAGCAACTGAAGGCAGCGCATACATCGAGTTGCCCTGATCGTATATACTTTGGACACCTGAGTTTTCGTAGGTTTTGCGTCCGCCATTCGCAAAATAGAGGTTTGCACCACCCGAAACCTGCCCATGGCAGTTAAAGGCAAAGAAGCACGTTGTCTTAGGCCAATTGTAGAAGAAATAGCGACCGCCGCCTGTAAAGAACCAGCCTAAAGAATCAATCCCGGTTCCGCCATTCCACTCCCAATAATCACTAAGAGCACTACGGTAGGTAATAGCGCTAGTCCCGCTCGAAGACGAGAAGCCTGTAAAGGTATAATCCAATCCCTGCCAGGCCTTTACTCGATGATTTTTCTTTGCTTCGGTCGCCGGATCAACCCAGCGAGCCTGACTGTAAGAGCCTAGGAACAATGAAAAAATAAAAACAGCGGTAAGAGCTTTTCTCATTCTTGATCCTTATTTTTTAGAAGCTTTTTTACGGGTCACAACCTTTGAAACCATTAACTGATCCGCTTTCGCTTTTGGGCTTTGAGCTTTCTTTGCCTTAGCAGCTTTCGGCGCTTTGGCTTTGGCAGCCTTCCCTTTTCCAGTCGTTCCCGCTTTGTCGTTAATTAACTCAATCGCCTGCTCAAGAGTCACGGTTTCAACCGTCGCCCCTTCAGGCAAAGACACATTGGTTTTTCCGGATTTGATATACGGCCCATAAGGTCCGTTGAAAATCTGAATCACTTCTTCGGAGCCTGGATGAGTTCCCAAATCCTTCAGTGGAGCAGCTCTGCCACGACCTTTTTTCGGCGTGCTGAGCATCTCGAGAGCTCTCTCCAAAGTCATAGCAAAGATCGTCTCGCCCTTAGGGATCGAGCGATAGTCACCATCGCAAACTACGAACGGACCAAAGCGACCAAGGCCGGCTTTGATATCTTTGCCGGTGCCTGGGTGAGTTCCCAAAGTTTTCGGCAAACTTAAAAGTTCCAAAGCGATTTCGAGGTTCACATCTTCAGGCTGCATGCCCGGAGGAAGTGAAGCTCTTTTTGGTTTGTCATTGTCTGGATCGACATCACCCAATTGCACATACGGACCATAACGACCGTTAAGTACATAAATTGGCAAATCAGTTTTAGGATCTTTGCCAAGAGCATCCGCACCGTTGATTTTCTGATCAATCAACTTCTCAGCAATTTCCGGAGTGATATCTGCCGGAGATTCACTCTCTGGCAAAGAAGCACTGACGTCCTGACCATCACGTTGAGTCGTCAGGTACGCACCGTAACGGCCCACGTGGAATTGGTATTTCTCCATACCTTCCAATTGAATCGTACGTGCATCTTCTGGATCGATTTTTCCTTCTTGGTTTTCCACCTGCTCCTTCAATCCCTTTGGACCGAAGTAGATGGACTTCAAGTAATTCAAATGTTCCAAATCCCCATCAGCAATATTATCCAGAGATTTTTCCATCTCAGAAGTGAATCCAAGATCCACGTACTGAGGCAAATAACGGCTTAAAAGTTTTGAAACCACCATCGCAGTAAAAGTCGGAATCAAGGCCGTGCCTTGTTTGCGAACGTAACCACGATCAATGATAGTCCCGATAACAGAAGCGTATGTTGAAGGACGGCCGATGCCCTCTTTCTCCATCGTTTGAACAAGACTTGCCTCTGTGTAACGAGCTGGCGGCTTGGTTTCATGCGATGTTGGATCTGCTTTCAGGCATTTCACACTGTCTTTAGCTTTCAAAGCTGGCAGACGGATTTCGCGCTCTGACAATTCCGCTTCAGGATCATCACTGCCTTCGACGTAAGCGCGCAAGAATCCCGGGAACTCAATAGTCATACCCGAAGCTCCAAAGAGTGCGTCGCCCACTTGGATTTTAGCACTGACTTGCTTCTGACGAGCATCCACCATTTGGCTGGCGATCGTACGTTTCCAAATCATGTCGTAAAGTTTAAATTGAGTGCCTGTCAGACCCGTTTCGTCTGGATCGACAAACTGATTGCCCGCAGGACGAATTGCTTCATGGGCCTCTTGAGCGCCTTTGACTTTCTTCGCAGCATAGAAACGTGGTGCATCTGGAAGATACTCTTTACCGTACTTTCCTTGAATACAGCTGCGAGAAGCTGAAATCGCTTCGCTCGACAAGAACGTTGAATCCGTTCTCATGTAAGTGATGAAACCTTGTTCGTAAAGTTTCTGCGCCACTTGCATGGTCTCGCGGGAACTCAGTCCCATTTTTCTGTTGGCTTCCTGTTGTAAAGTCGAAGTGATAAACGGAGCTGCTGGACGACGCGTAGTTGGTTTTTCCTCAACGTCAGTAACGGCCCATGCGCCTGACTTGATAGTGCCAACCAGGTCTTTAGCTTTTTTCTCGTCTAGAACTAGCACATCTTTTCCGGCAATCAGCTTGCCAGTTGTACCGTCAAAATCTTTTCCGGTCGCAACTCTTTGGCTTTTTACGTTTTGCAAACGGGCTTCAAAATCAACGCCGTCTTTTTGCAATTGCGCGAAAACACCCCAATAGCTGGAAGTCTTAAAACGAATGCGTTCATGTTCACGCTCGACGATCAAACGAACAGCAACGGATTGCACACGGCCTGCTGACAAACCGTAAGAAACCTTTTTCCAAAGAAGTGGAGAAATCGTGTAACCCACCAAACGATCCAAAACGCGGCGAGCTTCTTGAGCCTTCACCAAGTTGAAATCGATCTCGCGAGTGTCTTGCAGAGACTTTTGAATCGCATCCTTAGTAATCTCGTGGAACACCATGCGCTTTGTCGGAACTTTTGGTTTCAAAACTTCCAACAAGTGCCAGCTGATACTTTCCCCTTCGCGGTCTTCGTCCGTCGCGAGGTACAGCTCTGTGGCTTCTTCAAGTTTGTCTTTGAGATTCTTAACAACTTTGGTTTTGTCTTTTGGCACACAGTAAAGGGGCTCGAAGTTTTTATCGACGTTTACGCCAAGCTGCGCCCACTTCTCTTTTTTTACCTTCTCAGGAATGTCCTTCGCGGATTTTGGCAAGTCGCGGATGTGTCCCATACAAGACTCAACCACATAGTCCTTACCAAGAAATTTACGAATGGTTTTTGCCTTGGTCGGAGACTCCACTACTACTAACTTGATACCATCTGCTGATTTCTTCGCCATTTTTACACCTTCATCAAACATGTGTAGGCAGTACTAATATATAGACAAACCATGAGTTGAATTTTGAAACTGCGCAAGTACAAAAATTGACTTTGCGCTTCCTAACTAGCTCTGACTATAATCGAGTCATGTCGCAAATTAAATTTTTACTCACAGATATCGACGATACTCTGACTGACGAAGGACTCTTAGGTCCTGAAGCCTACGAATCTCTGTGGAGTCTACATCGCGCAGGAGTCCACGTAATTCCGATTACTGGACGTCCAGCTGGGTGGTGCGAAATGATCGCGCGGCAGTGGCCTGTCAGCGGTGTTGTTGGCGAAAATGGTGGTTTCTATTTCCGATACCACAACAAAAAAATGCTCCGCCACTTCTTCTTCGATCAAAAAATTCAAAACGAAAACCGTGAAAAACTGAATAAGCTCGAAAAAGAAATCTTAAACCAAGTTCCTGGCTGCGCTTTGGCCAGCGATCAATTCTGTCGTTTGATGGATCTTGCCATCGACTTCTGCGAAGACGTTCCCGCACTGCCAAAAGCATCTGTGCAAAAGATTGTCGATATCTTTCATCAGCATGGAGCTCAAGCCAAAGTCAGTTCGATTCACGTGAATGGCTGGTTTGGCAGTTACGATAAACTTACGATGACTTTAAAAATGCTCGAAAAAGAATTCAGAATCAGCGCTGAAGAGGCCAAAAAAGTTTGTGCCTTCACCGGGGATTCTCCGAATGATGAACCCATGTTTGGTTACTTCCCACACTCTTATGCCGTCGCCAACATTCAAACTTTTTTGGCGGATATCAAACAAAAACCAACCCATATCGCCAAAGCACGGGGCGGTCTTGGTTTTGCTGAAATTGTTCGCGGTATTTTGGCTGGGTAAAACCTCTCCGACAAAGGTTAGATCTCCTATTTAAAAATCTGGACGAGGCCTTTTTAGAGCCGCGTTTTTTTTCTTTCTCGCATACAATGGGCATTATGAGAAAACGGACCACCTCTGATTCATCTGACTACAGTCATTCGCTCGGCGTTGTTGATGAATGCATTGAAACTTATATTCGTGAGTGTCGCCAGAAAGTAGATCCTTTCGTGGCGAACCACTTTTCTTTGCAAGAGGCCGTCGACGTTCAAAAAAAGTCCCTCGCGGCTGATTTGATTTTTTATCCTATCAACGCTCTTTGGTCGATCCCTTACGTATCTACAAAAAAGACCGTTGAAACTCTCGATAAACTGGGGTGGGCAAAACTGAATCCCCTACTTGAGATCCTTCCCACTGGTTTTAAAACTCGTCCACAAAAAGAAATCGAAAAATGGATCGAGGAAGAGCTCCTAGGGGGCCGTGAACCCCTCCTGCAGTCCTTAAAAACAAAGGCCAACCTCAACGACCTATTAACACCAGAAGAACTTTTACTTTTAGAAGGACAAATACAATCCGAAATCTCGAAAGAAGTCGACAAATACACTTCCAGCCAAGGTTTGATTTCAGATTTAGCAAGCTCTGTCGCGACTCTGGTGGTGGGACGTTACTACTTCGGCGACGACTCTATCGGCATTCTAGGAATGGGCAACCACATCGCCCGTAAGATGGCACGGGATCGAGCCGCAGATAATTTCTTTTTAGGGAAAGGCCTGGGATCTGCTTTCTATAAAGTCGTTCCCGTCGAACCTTCTCGCACTCAAATCTTCTGGGCCACCTTGGGAGTCGGACTCCTTTTAACTATTTTCAGTCTCGGCATCGCCATGATCAGCAATCCTCTTAGAAAAAAGTTGGGCCTCCACAACAAAAAGCTTCACCTTTTGCTGGATGGACTCGAAGAGAAAATATTTTTTCTGACCAGAAATGCGCTCAAGCGTTCCCAAAAGAAGGAACACACTCTCAAACAAGTCGACTAAATTTTTCCAGAGCCTGCGATCTTGCGATCCAAAGAGTAGGCTCCTCCTCCTCGCATCATCAACACCACAGTCATTGCAAGCACCAGCAAGTGATACTCGAACCCCTCACCGCCTTGCTGCCCGGTCCAATTCATGAAAAATCCATTTGGCAGATGAACCATAAAGACCGCCCCCAACATCACGCAGGCAATACCAAACGCCGCAACACGGGTTAAAAGCCCGACGATCAAACCAAGTGAGCCCAAAAATTCCGCAAGAATTACCAGAATTGCAAAAACAGCGGGAACTCCCATTGTGCCAAAGAATCCTACCGTGCCTGAGAAGCCTCCGCCGCCCCACCAGCCCAGCATCTTCTGCGCTCCGTGCGGGAACATAACAAGTCCCAAAACGACTCGTAAAATTAGTAGTGACATGTCCCAGTCGGTTCTCATTATCTTTTTAAGCATCATACATTTCTCCTCGAAACGATTTAAGACGATCGTCTCCGAGGAAAAAGATTATTCAAGATGTAATTAGACAAACGATGACAAAATAGTCCAGTCGCGCTGCCATACAGACAGAAGCTCAAGTACTCTTCTTCTATGACTTTAAATACCTTTCTCAAGACACATCCAAAAATCACCCGCTCACTGAGAAACTTTGTTAAAGATTATGAGCAGAAGTTAGATACCGACACCTTTTCTTCGTTCTTAGAAACCCTCGCGGAAGAAATCCGAAAGGCCGCTGAAGCATTTCAATCTATGCCAGCAGGCCCTGCGCGCGCCTTTAAATTGCAAGAACTTGTAGACCGCGAAATTGCTCAGCAGGGCGAAAACATCAAAGTCAGTTGTTTTAAAGGCTGCTCGGCTTGTTGTCATATGGAAGTCGAAGTCACAAGTGACGAGGCCGAGGCACTTGCAGATTTAGTTACCCAGGGACACACGATCGATCGCGAGCGCTTGCAAAAACTAAGTCTTCGCGCCCTCCAAGATCGCAAGTGGAAAGAAGGCATGAAGAACTCAGAAAATCGCTGCGTTTTTTTGAGTACAGAAGGCTCTTGCAGCATTTATGAAAAACGCCCTGTGATGTGCCGCCGTCACTCAGTAACTTCGCCAGCGAAAAACTGCGAAGACTTCAATGCGGGTGTGACTCTGAGATATTTTCCAACTGTCGACTTACTTATTAGCGCTGCGAACACAGGCACCGACATGGAAGTAGGGCCCCTCGCAAAAATGCTGCAAATACGAATACAACGCTGAAAAATTTGAGAACCTAGTCGACTTCGTAAACCTTAAGACCTGCGCTAAGCAGTTTCTCGGCAAAGACACCGTCTCCCGCGACTAGTTCACCAGTGAATTGGCCATTATAGATGCGGCCCACGCCACACATCGGGGACTTCGATTTCAGATAAGCTTCCGTAGCTCCATGATCCTGAGCAATCTTGTAGGCCGCCTCAGCTCCCGCCTGATATTCTGCAGTGACGTCGACACCTTGATTGGTTCTGATGCGATCGCCTTGCTTCTCGGCTGGAGGACGCGGAGTCGATAGCCCACCCAATTGCTCGGGGCAAACGGCCACAGCTAAGCCCTGCTCAACCCATTCACGGATCTGAGCGCGCTCTTTAGCTTGGCAATCATAACGGCAAGGAACCCCTGCCAGACAGGCTGAAACAACTTTCATACGATACTTATAAAATAAAAAGGGTCTTCAAGAAAGCTCCTTGTAAAAGCTCTATCATTCAGGGACCTAAGGCCAGCTCCGGGACGCAATTCCGAAGCTGTCATAGTGCGAAGTTTAGGACTCTGCTAAAATAAACACATGAAACTCATTTTAAAGTCGACTGTGATTTTAGGACTTTTCCTGTCTCCTTTTGCTCAGGGGGCTTCGATTAATAAACTGAATCGTCACCTGATGGATGCTTCGGGTTTCAGTCTGACCAATACGGGATCCGTGGTATTGGCCGCGCCTGCGGCTCTGATCCCCAATCGTGCGCCTGACACTTACAGGGTTTCTGCCACCGACTTGCCTCAGAGCAACGTCATGATCGACAAGGCGAAGAGCGACACCTACCCTTCGCACATTTCAAATCTTTGGTACAACAGCGGTCTTGATATGTACTTTATGCATGCGCGTATTGATAAGTCTGGCGATGTGCATGCCTTTACTCTCTGTAGTGGCCCGCTCAGCAAATGCACCTCCGTCAATCGCGGTCTTTGCAACAAATTGCTAAAAGCTGCAGGTGCCCAACGCTTCCAAGAGCTGCGTGATAAAATAGATTTTTGCAACAATCTCCCGAATATGGATGATCTAGATCCAGACACCAAAAAGAGTTTGAAACAAGAAGGCGAAGACACCGCTGAAATTTACAGCCGCCAAATCTTGAATCTTAAAACCGACGACAATACCAGCGCCCTTAGAAGACGTGCAGTTCGCAATCGGCAAGACACTTTACCAGACAATAAAAAAGATGCCGATGCGGCCATGAGATACCGGACGATTGCCGAAGCCTGCACCGTGTTTGACGACGGCGAAATTAAAGGCGAAAAATCGGCCGCTCAAGAAGCCGTCCGAAAAGCTAATACTGGATCAAAATAAGGTCTGTCGTTTCAAATAGAAAAGGGGCTTCAGGAAAGCAAGCAGTCCTTATGTTACACATTTATTTTAACTCCCGAATTAAAGCGACTGGTGTCCGTTAAACTTCACTTCCTTACGGAGAAGCCCATCGTCTATATTGAACTTGAGCATTATATTAGGCAGCTCTTTCTTTAAACGAGGAGGTTTGTCATGCCCAGACTGTTCACAGCGATTTTCTTATTATTGCTATGTCTAGCTACAGTTTCGAGTCAGGCTCAATCACCGGATTCCGAAACCGATCTCGCTCCTTGGTCCCAGCCGAATGCTTTTGAATCGGAGGATATGTCCATGCTAGCGCGACCGCGCCCACGGCCAAAAACGGTTTACAGATGTTGTGCAAAGCCATCTACCGGGTACGGGATGAGTTGCCGTCAGGGCTCGAACAGGGATTTAACTTGGGGCAATGTAATAATTGACTGCGAAAACAGGTATGGAAAAGGAAATTGCGTATCGGGGTGCCGCCGGCTGATTTCTCCTTAGATCTAGCAAGGTTACCTCTAAGCGGTCAGGCAAATATCTTTTAGCGGAATCAAAAAGCTGGTGGGCTCAGAGTCGTTATGTCTGCTCGAAGAACAAGGGGCTTCAAGAAAGCCCCTTATAAAAGCTCTAAGCTCCGGCGAAGCTCATCGACTTCACCAAGACATGCGGGCTGATCAGCGAGCTTCCCGGCTTCGCATACTCATTCCCCAAATCTTCGATATCGCGGAGTAAGTCCAAGATATTTCCCGAGACCACAAACTGATCCACTGGTGACACCATCTTGCCATTTTCATAGAGGAAACCCTCTGCCGGCATCGAGATATCCCCAGTCGACTCTTTATAGCCAGAGTGCAACCCTGCCGAGAACTCAGTCAAATAGACGACCTTCTCGTGACTAGAAAGCAGCTCTTGCAAAGTCTTAGTCCCTTTACCTACTACCAAGTTCGTCGCTCCGATATCCATCGCAGATGCGGGACTACGGGACGCATTTGCCGTATGAGGCAAATTCAACTTCTTGGCGTATTCCAAATTCGTTAGGAAATTTTTCAGCACACCGTTTTCAAACAAAACTGTTTTTTGTGATGGCGCTCCTTCTGAATCGAAAGGACGCATAGAGGTCCCACGGATTTCAAACGGATCATCCAACAACTGAAACTTATCGCTGGCAATTTTTTGATTCAGCTTGCCTTTAAACAAAGACTTTCCTTCATGCACTTCTTTTGCAGACAAATAGCCTGCAAACATCATCAGCACCATCGGAAATTGTTCACGATCAATGACAACGGCGTAATTACCAGTTTTCAATTTTTGCGCACCTAAGCGAGAAAGAGATTTACGAACACTCTCTTTCGCTGTTGACTCGGCATGAACGTCCTTGAAGGAACGAGCAAAGAAAGAATCGCCATCCATTTTAGAATTCTCGCCCTCTTTGGCCAGAGGATACGAATATCCAGAATAATAATTCTGTTTGAACTCTAGATCCACGCCTTCAGAATTCAAAATACGTTTAAAGCCCGTTCCCTCCATGTATCCGGAGTAAGGAACAGACTGCACACGCGGGTCTTGATTCAGACAAACTTCCTCAAGAAGCTTTGCGACTTCCATTTTCTTTTCCATCGGAACTTCTTCAGGATTAAAAAGTTCTGACATCTTGCCAATATTTTGCGGCTTCATCAGTGGAATCTCTTGGGCCTCGGTAGACTTCAAAGTCTTCGCATTGCTAAGAGCTTCTTTATAAGTTCTGAGCAAAGCTTCCCATGAAAGATTCTCGGTATAAGCATAACCTTGGCTGGCACCGAGCACGACACGTAAACCCGCCATCTGTGTTTGCGTGGATTCAAACTTCTCGAGTTTTCTTTGGCTGAAACCCAAAGTCAGGTTTTCACCACCAGAAAGAAGCAATTCTACTTTTGCCCCTTCGCGACGAGCTTCATCTGCAATCTTATTAAAATTATCTTTCAATGTATCCATTAGGCTCTTCCTCCAACCATCAGGCTAGAAACCAAAAGCTGTGGCTGACCAACGCATGTTGGAATGCTACCGCTCACAGAACCACACATCCCTGTCGCCATGCTCATGTTTTTTGAAACTTTGGTGATCTTACCAAGCGTATCAATACCACGACCAATCAAACACGCACCTTTCACAGGTTCCTCGATACGACCATTACGGATGATGTAAGCTTCACGCACCTGGAAGTTATAGTCTCCAGTTCCAGGATTCACAGAGCCACCGCCCATGTTTTTTGCGTAAAGACCGTAGTCCACGTCCTTGATCATTTCTTCGAAAGAGTCTTTACCAGCATCGATGAATGTATTTCTCATACGCGAAGCTGGAGCATACTTGTAAGACTGACGGCGACCGCTGCCAGTTTTCTCATAGCCCGTCTGACGAGCACCCATTTCATCTACGATATAAGACTTCAAAACACCTTTTTCGATCAAGACTGTGCGTTTTGTAGCATTGCCTTCGTCATCGATGCTGATGGAGCCCCATTTGTTTTCAAGTGTACCGTCATCGACCGCAGTCACACACTCGTGAGCAATCTTTTCGCCCAATTTACCGCAGAAGACAGACGCATCTTTTGCAACAGCTGTTGTTTCTAAACCATGACCACAAGCTTCGTGGAAGATAACGCCGCCAAAAGCATTGTCGATCACCACTGGCATTTCGCCCGCTGGCGCATACTTCGCTGTTGTCAGCATTGTCGCACGATCAACACTAGTCTCGGTCAGTGCTTTCAAATCCATCGTGTCGAAAATCTCTGAAGTACCCAATTGGCCTTCACGCTCGGTTGAACTTTCTTTAACTCCGTTTTGCTCTACAAAAGTTTCTAGCGACACACGCGAGTAAGCACGCTCATCGTAAGCCATCAAGCCATTCGAGTTTGCGATTTGCACACGTTGGAACTTCTCGTGCAATGAAGCGTCGACCTGGGTGACACTCGAGCTGCGAGCTCTTGCATAATGATCGATCGAGTTCAACCATTGGAATTTTCTATTACGATCCATCTCCCATGGCTTTTCGCCATAAGTATGAATCGAATCAAAAGAGACTTGCATCAAAGGCATTGATTTCTTAGCAGCCCCTTGGCCACGACTTTGAGCCGCGTTCAACGCTGCTTTCACCAAACCGGTTTCGCTGAGATCGTTCGTTGTGACATAAACGATTTCATGTCCAAAAAACAAACGAACACCGGCACCATAAAGCTGACCAACGATAGCGCTTTCTGGATTGGAGCTTAGAATACTCAATTGCGAAGAATAAGTATCTTCTACAAAAATATCTGCAAAGTCCGCGCCTGTTGACAGGGCGGCATCAAGAGCTTTTTGTAGAATATTCTGAGATATGATCATTAAGACCTCCAAAAAAATTAATTATACTAAAACCGCCGTCTTAAACCAGGCTTTCTTCGATTTCGTGGCGAGTCCATTCGTTTGCTTTTCGTATGGATTTCACTTCTCCTGCCGAAATCTCGACGACTTGGTCACAATCGGCGATGGTTCCTAAGCGATGCGCGATAATCAACATCGTCACACCACTAAACGCATTCCTGATCACCTTTTGCAACAAGGCATCAGTTTGCACGTCCACACTAGCTGTGGCCTCGTCCATCACGATGACACGAGCTTTGGTCAAGAGCGCTCGGGATAAACAAAGCAATTGTCTTTGCCCTTGGCTCAGATTCAAACCGCTTTCCGTCACCGCAGAATCTAATCCCTTCGGTAACGAAGAAACGTAGCTCCACATCGATGCATGCTTCAACGCTTCGATCACCTCATGATCCGTGTATTCGTTGTAACGATCTAAATTATTCCGGATAGTTCCTAGGAATAATGTCGGATCCTGAGGAATGATTGCAAGACTTCGGCGGAGCCTCTCAAGAGGCACGGTGCCTGTATCCACACCATCAATCAGGATTGTACCCTGCTCTGCCTCAATAAAGCGAAACAAAGACTGAAACAGAGTGCTCTTTCCTGAGCCAGTTCTTCCGATGATACCAACGCGGCTACCGGCTGCTACTTTAAAGCTGACACCTTTCAAGACCAAAGGCAGATGATCGGCATAACGCACTTGCAGGTCCTTCACTTCGATCTCACCAAGCGCTGGCCAGTTCGGAGTTAATGTCTCTGTAGAAGTACGTACAGTGTCTTTCTCTGATGGAAGATTCGCGAAGAACTTCAATCTTTCGATGGAAGTCATTCTTGATTCGATATCAGCAAAGATACGAACACCCCAGTTCAAGAATCCCCAGAACGACAATGAATACATCGTCACAAGACCAGCAGTTCCTGCGCTCATCGCGCCTGAATACGCCGACAAAGTCACGCCTACTGCTGTCGCCATTGAAATCACGCCACCCACCAACGGAATGCGCGAAGAGAACCAACGGTTCAACATATAGTGCGAATAAAACATCTTCTGGCTATGCGCGAGCTTGTCATAGAAGTTCTTCATGAACCACGACTGCTTGTTAAAGCTTCGGATCACGACAAGTCCTTGCAAGCTTTCCTTAAAGTGAGCGTAGCGCGGAGATCGGGCCACACTATCCAAGCGTTTCGCTTCACGAGCCGGTCGTCGGTAATCTTTCTGAAGCATATAGTACAACACCATGACTGGACCGATCACAAACACCATGAATGGCATCAAACCCAAAATCAGAACCAGCGATGCAATCACATGCATTGCACAGTTCACAGCCGAGCTAAACATCCACTGCAAATAAATGTCCACGGACTCGATATCTCGAGAAAACCTTTGCAAGATCCTTCCCACCGGAGTCGAGTCAAAAAATCTCACTGGAGCATGCAAAACGCTACGAAGCATTTTGTTATGCATACTTTGCCCAGCACGAATTCCTCGAGCCAACCAGAAGAGCTGATCAAACAACGTCGCAACCAATACTCCCAAACCTACAAGTCCGTAAATACCAATCGCCGTCAACGCAAGCCACTCACTCTGGTGATTCGTGTAATAAGAGAGCCACGCTTTTTGCGCGAGCGGCAACATCGTCACTGACGCTGCTGCTGCAAACAGTGCTACTAGAATCAATGGTCTTGTATGTTTACCGTCTCCACCCAATGACAAAATATAGTCCCAGTACACGGAACCTTTGACAGCTCCCTGCTCACGGTCTTCATCTTCTGTTACTCGTGTTTCGGCCTCTTCTTCAGTTTTTGTTAATGCAGGTTCTTGAGAAGACTCCGCACTTGCAACAGTGATATCACCAGCATCATGAGACTTTCCGTGCTCTGCATAGAATGCAGCAAAAGCTGGGCAAGTTTTTTGAATCTCTTCAAAACTTCCTTGTCCTTTGATCTCGCCACCTTCCAGATACAAAATCTGATCAAAGTTGGACAAATATTCCAAACGATGAGTCACCACAACTCGGGTCGTGTCTTTCCAAGCACCAAAGATCAATCTTTCGCACAAAAGTTTTTCCGTATCACCATCTACTGCCGACAATGGATCATCCAGCAACACCAACTGAGGCTTACTTAGAAAAGCGCGTCCCAGGGCCACACGCTGCTTTTGTCCGCCAGAAAGATTCACACCTTTCTCGCCGATCTCAGTGCGAAGACCGCCCTTCCATTGACGTAAGTCATGGCTTAAGCAGCTTGCATGCAAAGCACGACGTAGCTCTTCTTTAGAAACGTCTTCACCAAATTGCAGATTCTCTAACAATGTGGTGTTCACGATGTAGGCTTCTTGCGGAACGTAGGCAACGCGCGGACTTAAGTTCGCACTCGCCAAACCTGTAAATTGAAAGCTTCCATGTTGAAGATTCGTTTCACCTAAAAGGGCATTCAACAGCGAACTTTTTCCAGATCCCACAGGTCCTACGATCGCAACTGAAGCTCCCGCAGGCACCGTAAAGGTTAAACCCTTCAGTGTCGCCATTTCGGCCTCTGGATATTTCAATGTCAGGCTCTGAATCTCTACACCGACAGCTTTGCCTGAAGAGTCCGTTTCTCGGTCCGCACTTGCGACTTCTTCTTGTTTTAAGAAGTTCAAAATACGTCCCGCGCCGACACTCGCAGCAGTCCATCTAGAAATCAGTCGTGACAAGTCGCCAAATGGACCTTCCAAAAGACCGAACAAAGAAATACAGGTAAAGATCAAGGCCGCATCCAGCTTTTCTCCACGCCAGGCATGAACTGCCAAAGCGACAAAAAGAACCAGCGTTGAAACCGCCAAGTATCCAAGGCTTGCTAAAACCTCGGCCTTCGCCAAACGACGACGACTGCCAAGTTCTTTTTCACGAATAGCCATGACTTCTTTAGAGACACTTTTCTCCCAAGCAAAATACTTCACAACGCGAATCGCATTCAGAGCTTGAGTCATCAAAGTCACACGGTGATCTTTGTGAGCCATCATCTCTTCATCCAACTTCGTAAAGCGCTTTGCTACATAGCTCGTAAGCGGCGCAAGAGTGAACAAAACAGCCAATGCTGCTAAAGCTGACCAGCCAATATAATAGAACAACATGCCCACGACACTGGTGATCATGAAGATGTCCATGATGAAATCCGCAAAGACAATCGGGAAATCAGACACGGAGTCGCTATCGCTACTCATGTAGTTCACGACATCACCAAGCTGATTTTTTTGACGCGCATTTTGACTGAGCTTCAAACTATGTTTGAAAATCTTTTCATTCAAAATATTCGTCAAAACCTGATAGCTGCGAAGTGTTCCGTAGAAAAAATGTTGAATGCAAAGCCCAGACATAAATCCACAAATTCCCAGTAAAACCCCATAAGTCAAAGCGACCCACAAAGTTTCTTTGGTGACTCCTGCAGAAATAAGGCTGACAAAACGATTCACTAAAATCGGCGTCGCCAATGAAAATAGCGAACTCAGCAAATACCAAGAGAACGCCGGAATCGTGAAGCGTCTTTGCACTTTCACCGTCGAAAATAAGAACTTTCGTGGTGAAGTCCAATTCAGCTCATGAACTGGAACGCGAATGGTCCGAGGATTCAATTCTTCTGGTAAATCCAGCATATCTTTTTCATCGATATGCTTGGTCTTTGCCGTTTTGATCAACGAACTTGCATGAAAAAATAGTAACGACTTTAAAAAACTCATAAAAATCCATTCTGGATTGAAGATACTTATAAAATTATCAATTAAAATGTCAGATCAGTCTTGAGAAGCGATAGGGCTCTAGAACTGAGAGAGAAGAGGGACCATCGCAGGAATCAATGCCGATGCGGATTTGCGCAGTTGCATTTGAATCATGTTGTCCTCCTCTCGTGTGAGATTCTTTAAAAATAGCCAACAAAGCGGGCTCTGTCTAGCCCACTTTGTATTTTTATTTCTGATTTGGACCTGATTGGAAAGACCTCGACCATATGTCATCGCCGTTTCATTTTAATGTGTTCATACATCGTCTTTGTGCGTTTCTTCATTTTTTCCCTTTCAAGACGCAGCTTTACAGGATCTTCGTTGATCTCTTTACGCTGCAACTCGCGACGTAATTTTTGGTACCGTTTCCAGCGATCTTCATCCAAAATTCCAGACTCCAACGCGCCTAACACAGCACAGCCAGGCTCGGTCCGATGAGCACAATCCGCAAAACGACATTGAATCTCAAGCTCGACCAGATCCGAAAACTGAGCTTCCACTCCAGCATCTTGATCCATCATTGGAAGCGAGCGCATACCCGGTGTATCGATCACGATCGCTCCGTTCTCAAGGAAGAACAAATGACGAGCCGTCGTGGTGTGTTTTCCACGATCATCTCCCTTGCGAATTTCTTGAGTTTCTAAAACTTCTTTCTGCAAAAGATAGTTGGTCAATGTCGACTTCCCAACTCCGGAAGAGCCAACAAAAACAACGGACTTTCCAGGCTGGAAATATTTCTCCAGCACTTGCATGTTGATGCTCTCTTGCACGCTGACGGCATGAATATCGACGCCGACGATTTCCGAACTCAGTTCTTCCGCCAAGGCATCGATATTTTTCGCAAGCTCGGCCTTCGTGATCAAAATCACCGGAATTGCACCACTATCCCACACCAAACTCAAATACCGCTCTAACCGAGCAATATTGAAATCGATGTTGGCCGACGTCAGAATAAAGGCATAGTCGATATTGCTTGCCAAAATCTGTGCATCGTTACCACCGACAGCAGCCCGATACATGCACGACTTTCTTGCTAAAACTTTTTCAACAAGAGCAACGTTTTGAGTCTCTTCATATTTGCAGAGAACCCAGTCACCGACAGATGGCAACTCCATCCGTGAATGAGTCTGAAAACGATATCTTCCGGGCAATTCTGCCCAGACGTTTTGGCTATCACTAATTTGCACCCGCCAACGATCGCGTTCTTCTCCACTGACGCGGCCAAGAACCCACGAAGTCATGTCTGAATTTACTTCTAAAACCTGTTGTTCAAAATAATTATTCCATCCCCAACGGAGAAGGAAATCTTGATTCGTTAATTTCAAGGAATACCCCTAAGTTAAATTGAATAAATAAAACCTAAGGTCTTCTTTTGTATTTATATATGAGGCTAAATTTCAGAGTCTCTTAAAGACAAAAGAGGACCACTACTGAATTGATTTTTGTTACAATCATAAGTCCTCCTTATTGAGATGAGACACCGGCGTCTCACAGACAATATAGACAAATATTAGTCCCGTTGCAAGCCCCTTTCAGACCATCTCAATCTGAAACCCTCTTCTATAATAGATTTGAGCCTGACGTTGTTCTAGACGAATTCAAGAACCTAGACGACCTTGACCTCGCCGTCCCCGCAAATATCCGTTGAGAGTTCGGACCTGATTTTGCACTTCTTAAGTGTGTATCGTCGAACCGGGAGAACGTATGAATAGTCGACATTTGTATTTGGCACTCTTATGTACGACAACACTCGCCGCATGTTCACCACAAGGTACCACCTTCCACACTGGAGCCGGAACCACAACTCTGGGATCTACAGCAAATACCGACAACTCTGGCACTGAGAAAGAAAACACCGATTCTCCGCAACCAGAACCTGCAGAACCACCACCAGTGACCCTCGGAAGCTATCCTTGGATTATCGTCACCGGTTACCACTACTCTCACGACAGCAAAGTGGCCATTTTCAAGGGGATATCCTGGGATGAAAACTGGGATGATGATGAACCCCTTCCCGACGGAACGCCTTTTTTTTCGGGCTATGTGATACGCAAAGATGATAGAAGAACAAAATATCCTATAGAGATTGAAGACGCACGCAAAGGTCGTCTTTCATTCACAGTACCGGCATCTTGGGTGCATGAAGATATGCTTGTCGTTCTATCTGGTCCCGGGTACCAAAATGAAGATTTTAGAGTTTGTGATTTTGAGAATTAAAGAGATCTAAAATAATTTAGCAGTTTTTGTTTTTTATCTAGGGTTAGATTTGTAAATAGAATACCGTGACGATAACCATCTTCATCGGGAAAACTCCACCGAACTTCGCCGGATACCAATGTCAACCCCTCTTCTCGGCAGAAAGCTTCCAGTCGCCCATCTTGAGAATGAAAATTAAAACTTAATGTAGTTCCTTTGCCAAAATAAGAATTTAAACGCACGGAAATCCCAGAGGCTGAATAGTCAAGAACAACACCATTCCCGCGATCACTACGAATTTCAACATCTCTTTTTATCAGAACAAAACGCTCATCCGTACGCTTTAACTTTGCAACGTCTTGATATCGCGTAAGCGCTGTTTTCAATGTCTCGCGGTCATCCTGATAAGGATTGAATTCATAAGACTCTCCGAGCTCTACTTGATGTTTCACGGGAATTCTTTTTTGAACGAATTGGTATGTACTAGCACCACGTCCCTTAAGACGATCCCAAGTACCACCCCCACAAAGGATTTGGTAAACCTCACATGCGGCCTCTAGCCTTTTTGCATAGTTCACACTGCGACCGAATAGAGTCAAATCCACCTTACGTTTTCCACCGAGATCCCCGATATAGACTTCCCCCGTATTAATCCCGATACGTAGAGGAAAAAATGGAGAATCCCCTTTAGCATGAAGATTTCTTTCAACCGCTTCTCGCTGAATGCGAACGGCGCATTGAAGCGCCTGATCCGCATGCGTATCATCTTGCGGACTATTCTTGTCATACTGGTATCCAAACGAACAAAGAAGGCCGTCCCCCATCGAGCGATCTACAATCCCTCCGGACTCATGTACCAAATCGGCCATTCTACTTAAGACAACACGCAACTCTTTAAAAATCTGAGCAGGACTGCTTTCCTCAGCGGTCTCTGAAAAGCCTACGATATCAATGAACATCACCGTCAGAACTTGGCTTTTGGGCTCAAGCCAGCTTGCCAAATTATTTCTCAGCAAAGTCTTCAGCTTTTGAGGACCAATCATCCCTTCCAAGGAAAAATGCAGATCCCGAGACTTTTGATCGGCAACACGAGCCTTTTCATAAAAAATCAGAATGCTTGTAAAAAACAACCCCAATGCCGGAAACGCCCACGGCACCAACAGATTGTGAAATGAAAAAACATAAATTCCCAGGCCGATACAAATGGATTCCAAAAGAAACAACGTAACTAAAAATGGGACCGCTCCTAACAGCAATGCAATGGTTGCCCCGAGAACACAAGCAAACAACAAAAACAAAGGCTCTCCGCCGATGGGCTTAAGCCACTTCCCAGTCAATCCATTATTAAGAACCTCTGCCATGATAAAAGGCCCCGGCATCATGCCCGCCGGTGTGTTTTTAAATTTCGTAGCTCCTTGAACCATGTCTGCAAAAATCAGGACGATGTCATCTTTGCGAATTTCTTCTAGCTCTTGGCCGCTCCGTGCTTTCTTGAGTAAAGAAACCAGACTGTAGGTGCGCTTCCAATACTCCGCAGCCGGAGCCAGATTCACAAGAACCTTGCCTTGATCATTCGTTGGAATCACATGCGAATTAAAAACCAAGGACTGTTCACGCACCGCCAAACCAGGATCCAAATTCAATCCCCAAAATGGCAATGCCTGACTATCGCTCGAGCGAATGATCGGTTTAATGTAACCATCGTCTTCGTAGTTCGTATGCCCTATATGATCAAAAGAGTCCGAAATGCTCAAATCCGGTCCATAGAAATAACCTTGTGTAATTTTCAACCAAGGCAAAGAGTTCATATCAAAACTAAAACTTTGAACAGGCAATTCCGAGAACCCCAAAATTTGTTTCGGCACGAAGAATGCCGAAGCTGTTACGGGCGAAGCCGCATGAAGACTCTCATTAAGTAGCTGCGTTTGTTTGTGATCCTTACTCAAAGGCAGAGGAAAAGTTTTATCGATAAAGATAGCCTGAGGCTTTGCCTTGGCCAGTGATTGAAAGAGAGCAGTCCACTCCTCGATGGGAATAAACTCCAGGCCCATATCAGTCATCGTCTTGTGATCAACCGCATACATCTTGATTCGCGGGTCCAGTTTTGGATAAAGCCCCGCCCAATTACGAAGACGAAAATCTAAAGGGTGCACAACTTGATTGTAGATAAATTCAGATCCACCAAAAATATGCAGGCTTAAAAGAAGAAAATAGCAAAGCGCCGCCAACCCAATGGCTTTTCCAAATGGCATATTGGTGACTGAATACCAGCTTTGAAGCTCAGAGCGTTTTTTCAAGGTATAGCCTCATGACAATACTTTATTTTTTGGTTCATAAGGCAGGGACAGCAAGCTGATACCCGAAGACGTCGAGTCGGTGTTAGCAAGGAATGTGGTTCGACTACACCAGATGGTAAATACAGAGTGGGCCCTTTGGGCCAAGGTCATAACAAAAAGGCCAGAGTATAAGCTCTGGCCTTCAGTGATTTAATTCATAATCAGAAACTACTTTCTGATTCTACAATCGAAATCCGCAATTACTTGCGGAATCGGCAACTGAGATTCGCAACTACTTGCGGAATTTTGCCTTCGTCATTCTTTTCTTTTTAGAAAGTCTTTTAGCTTTGTGACGTGAACTTTTGTTTTTTGCTTTTGCTTTAGCCATGTTGTAGCCCCCTATTTTTTATCGTTGATATTCAATAATGCTGCAAACGGATTGTTAAATGGATTGCCCGCAGGTTTTCCACCACCACGTTGATCGCGATCGCCACCACGGTCTTGACGATGTCCCTGATCTCTACGAGGACCGCCACCATGTTGAGGTCTGCCGCCGCCTGGCCCACCCGCTCTTGGTCCGCCACCTTGTGCAGACTTCATATCGCGAGGAGCTTTGTGCTCTGGAGCATCGTCCAATTTCATCGTTAATGAAATCTGATTCTTCTCCATGTCCACTTTCAATACTTTCACTGTCACTTGGTCGCCTGGATTTACCACTTTACGAGGGTCTTCCACGAACTTGTTAGACAAAGCACTAATGTGTACCAAACCATCTTGATGAACACCGATATCTACGAAAGCACCGAAGTTCGTTACGTTCGTCACGATACCTGGGCAGATCATTTGCTCTTTAAGATCTTTCACTTCAAAGATGTCATCGCGGAATTGGAAAACTTTAAACGGATCACGAGGATCGCGTCCCGGTTTTTCAAGCTCTTTCACGATATCATCAAATGTAAAGTCACCAATCAAAGCCGCCCACTTAGTTCTCAAAGCTAACAACTTCTTCGCACCATCACCAACAACGTCAGGGATTGCACAACCAAGCTCTTGAACCATATCGCGAACCGCTGTGTAGCGCTCTGGATGAATACCTGTATTATCCAAAACAACTTTACCGCCGTGGATTCTCAAGAAACCCGCAGCTTGTTCGTATACTTTTGTAGAGAATTTAGGAACTTTCAAAAGCTCAGAACGCTCCGTGAAAAGACCTTTCGTTTTTCTGTGCTCAACGATGTTGTTCGCAAGAGCAGGTCCGATACCGGATACGAAAGACAATAAAGCTGTTGAAGCCGTATTCAAATCCACGCCCACGTTATTCACGCAAGACTCTACCACTGCTTCCAACGACTTCTTCAAAGAAGGTTGGTTCACATCATGCTGGTACTGACCAACACCGATAGATTTTGGATCGATTTTCACAAGTTCCGCCAAAGGATCTTGCAAACGACGCGCGATAGAGATCGCACCTTTCACAGTAATATCCAAATCAGGGAATTCCTGACGAGCAACATCTGAAGCCGAATAAACGCTGGCACCAGATTCATTCACCATCACCACTGGGATGTTGGATTTCAAGTCTTTCAGAATTTTTCTCAAGAAGACTTCAGTCTCGCGACCGGCAGTTCCGTTACCGACAGCAATCGCCTCGATTTGGATTTGCTTTAAAACTTCTTTAAACAGAACTTTTGCTTTTTCTTCAGCGTTATCGCCCAAAGTGTAAAGAACCGTGTGAGAAATAAAGTTACCGCCTTTATCGATCAACGCAACTTTACAACCCGTTCTCAAACCAGGGTCGACACCCAAGATACATTTTGGTCCGTACGGAGATGCTAACAAAAGCTTACGCACATTCTCTGCGAAAACCTTGATGGCCTCTTCGTCGCCTTTTTCCTTCAACATGCGATGAACTTCGTTCACCACAGAAGGAACCACGTAAACATTCAAAGCCAAACGCGCACATTGAGCCAAATAGTCGCCAATCGCATTGTCCGGGTTTTTTGTCGCATAAGATGTGAATGTTCTGAGCAAATCTTCTTCATCACCCTTCACATCGACAGAAAGCTCTTCCTCCTGCCAACCACGTCTCATTGCCATATAACGATGAGAACTCTTGGTTTCAAGAAGGCTTTTCACAGGCTCTTCGAACTCTTTGTACATTTCGAACTTAGAGTGCGGTTTGTAGCCCTTCGCCGCTTTTGCAATCACGCGGCCTTTTTCCATATAGTTTTTGTTCACGATGCTACGAAGATCGGCATCATTGGCGATTTTATCAACAATGATATCTTGAGCGCCTTTAAGCGCTTCTTCGTAAGTCACGATTTTCGCGGTTGGATTGAGGAAGTTCTTCGCCTTCATCTCCATGGTTTCTGAGTCTTTCAAAAGACCGTGACCCATGTCCCAAATCCAATTTGCCAAAGGTTCCAAACCTGCTTCGCGCGCGATGGTTGCTTTGGTTTTTTTCTTTTTCTTGAACGGCTTGTAGATCTCTTCAAGTTCTCCAAGATCCCAAGAAAGATCGATACGCTTTTTGACTTCGGCAGTAAGATTGTTTTGTTCGCCGATTTCTTTAATCAAGAAGGCTTTACGCTTCACGATCTCATTGTAAGTCTCATGACCTTCAAGAACCGCACGGATTTGAACCTCATCAAGGTTCCCCGTTTTTTCTTTACGGTAACGAGCGATGAACGGAACAGTTCCACCTTCAGCGGCTAGTTCAATAACGGCTGCTGCTGATTTTGCCGGAACTGTTGGGATAATACGAGATAAGTAACTCTGAAGAGCTTGATCCATAATACCTCTATTTTGATGAACGAATAGGAGAGATCAAATGATTTATTTATGACGATACATGATAAGGCCATGGGTCGGATCATACGGAGAAACACCCACAGTTACACGGTCACCCACGACAACACGAATGTTGAATCGACGCATTTTACCGCACAACTTTGCAGAGATCTCTACAGTGTTGTCCAATTGAACCTTGTAGATGCCCCCAGCGAGAGCATCTATAACCTTACCATCTAATTGAGCTAAATCTTCTTTTGCCATGTCCCTCAATATGTAGGTGAGTTTTGGAAGCTAAGCAATAAAATTTTCACTACGAGGACTTATAGTTACTGATGAGCATCTTGATTCCTTGCTCAAACAGCACTTCTAAGCGGTCATTTTCGTTCGACAAAATATACCCCCAACCCAAAACCTTGTGTTGGATTGGTTTATTGGCATCGAACTGAGCAGACATGTTATAAACCTGAGGCTTATCAGATTTATATTTCTGGTAAAGATCTGCCCAACGACCCGCTTCCTCACCCGGATTCACCTTTTCAGCTTTTGATTTTTTCTCAGCTTTCGGTGCTTTCTCGGCCTTCGGAGCTTTTTCAGCTTTAGGAGGCTTTTCTGCTTTCGGAGCTTTTTCCTCTTTAACCGGAGCGGCTTTTGCCGGAACCGGAGGTGGAGGTGGAGCTTTCTCAGCTTTCGGAGCTACTGCTTTCACCGGTTTTGCTGCTGGAGCTGGAGCCGCTTTTTTGGTGGCCGCAGGTTTCGCCGCAGCCGCCTTAGGCGCTGCCTTCGCAGGTTTCGCCGCTTTCGCAGCAGGTTTTGCAGCCACTTTAGCTTTTGCTGTGGTTTCTTTTTTTGCAGCTTTTTTCGCCATCGACAATGTCCTCCCCTTATGACAAGAAGATCTAGGAATGGTCAAAATCCCTTAACATATGGAGACTTATACTATCACCCGTCGTCTTGACATCAAAAAAATAATAGGATTCTCTTGTGCAAGGCATCACCAAAGAGGTGTTTATGATTACCGCAGCAAAAATCCATGAAATTCCAGGCGACGTTCTTCACTATGTGCAAGGTCCCTTGGGAGCAAAGGTCCAAAAGGTTCTTCCCCCAGATCTTGCCAACCCCGAAGCTCTTGTTTTCGTCAGCAAGCAAGATCAATTAGAGCAAGCCCTTAAACAAAACGCCTCGATCGTAGTGGCTCATAAAAGTCTCAAAATACCCGAGAAGTCTCACGCCTGCTTCTTTACTACTCCACACATCCCGTTGGCTATGGCGACGATCGGAAGCCTCTTCGACAAAAAGATCCAGCGCTTCCAGCAAGACGAACACATTCATCCAAAAAGTTGTGTTCATCCAACCGCTCAACTTGGTAAAAACGTTGTTGTGGGACCTTGCGCCGTTATTGGTGCTGAGGTCAAAATCGGCGACAACTGTTTGATTGGGGCCAATGTGGTAATCGAAAGCCACGCGCATATCGGTCATAACACCATTATCCACCCACAAGTTCTCGTGGGCGCTTACTGCGAGGTCGGAGCATTCTGCGAGATCCAACCGCATGCCACGATCGGCTCGGATGGTTTTGGTTTTGTCCCGCTCAAAGAATCGCATCCAGTGAAAATCCCCCAAATCGGAAAAGTCGTTATTGAAGATCATGTCGAAATCGGTGCGAACTGTACGATTGATCGCGCAGCCCTCACCGAGACTCGCATTCGTGCGGGAACTAAAATCGACAACCTCTGCCATATCGCGCACAACTGTGAAATCGGTGAAAACTCTCTGATTGCAGCGGGCTTCATGGTGGCAGGCTCTAGTAAGATCGGCAGAAACTTTATGGTGGGCGGCAACACGGTCGTCGCTGATCATATCGAAATCACCGACAACGTGATGCTAGCGGGTCTTTCCGGCGTCACGAATGACATCACCGAGCCAGGGCCCTATGGCGGTTACCCATTGCAACCGCTCAAAGAATCTCTTAAAAATTTGGCAAACACAGTTCATCTCACTAAAATGCGCAAACAACTCAGCCGCATCATGAAACACTTGAATCTCTCTGAGGAATAGGAGCTCTCATGTCTTACGAATTTTATAAAATTCTGCACATCACTGGTTTAATCTTGCTGTTCTTCGGCCTCAGCTCAGCGCTTACTTTGAAAATGGCTGGCGCTACCTTCACAGGCTCTGTCAAGAAAATGGCATTCCTCACTCATGGTGTGGGACTTTTGTTTTTGTTAGTCTCTGGCTTTGGCTTGTTGGCAAAACTCGGCATCATGGCTGAAATGCCTGGCTGGGCATGGACCAAGCTTGGAGTTTGGCTTGTCATGGGTGGCGCGATCGCTCTAGCAAAAAGAAAAGGCCAGCTGGGCTGGCCTATCATGGTTCTTTTTGTCGGCCTCGGCATTTTCGCCGCATGGCTTGCAATCTCTAAACCGTTTTAGTCGGCAGGGATGTATTTCAAGTTGAAAAGCTTCAACTCGGATTTCTTTTTGGAATCAACATCCATACGAACGGCGTAACCAAGCTCCGAAGGATACAACGAGAAAATAAAGCCTTGGCCAAGTTCTACTTGAGTATTATTGGCCACTTTTTCATTCTCTTCAGACAAGAAATCACTAAAACGGTAACGCGCAAAACGGCGTTCTTTCTGAGTCGCATTCACGTCATTAAAGAAATACTGAATAGGCTCAGTGCTATCCACAAAAGACCAAGAATCCTTTGCCAAATCCAAGTTTGAACTCAGGATATAATAAACCTCATGAGCCTGAGTTTGCGGAATGTAAACTCGCTCTTTAATTTGCGAGTTCTCGGCATAGATCACACGAATCTTATTTCCACTTTGAATGATCACGTGAGGATCATTGAACTTCGAAAGCTTCATGACTCGGTCACCAGAACTATATGGGTAGCTCGCCAGCTGTGTACGCGCGACGATATCAAGCAACACGATCTGACTTTGAGTGCGAACCAAAATCTGATTGGGCTGTTGCGGGAGGGGCGCCAACCATTTGATATCGCCAAGGCCGGTGATGAACGGATCCAGGTTGCCCCAGCTCTTGTCATCCATGCACTTTTCAAGGTCGTTCACAACAACGATAGACCCATTATTCAGGCCCAAAATCAATTTGCCATCGGCATTCAAGTCACCCGCAGAGATCGTTGAAAAACCTGCGACGCTCGCGCCACCAACCCACTTGTTTAAAACGGTGCCGGTGTTTCCAAGCTTCATCATTCCTACAGACATCAAATCGTCATAGATCACCACAAGACCCTTGCTCGGTAAGAACGCAGCAGATCTTGGCGTGCCTTGAAACTTGATCGGAGAGTGCTGAGCCTGATCGAACTTATCAAAGATGGTCAGTTCTTTCAGAGACAAATCGATAATGTAGTTTCCGTTATTCCCATAAAGAACAAAGTGGTCGTCTTGGGGATTACGAACTCCGAACGAGCGAATGTGCTTCATATTCGTCACATCAAAGTGATGAATACGACGAACCGTTTTATCAAATAAAACCAAACTCTGAGACTCCCCTTCATCTGGGGTGTTCAAAGAAGCAACGCTCTTGGTGGGATTACCGATATTGTAATTGTCTTCACTGTCGTGACTTAAGCCAGGACCACAGGCCACAAGGCCGCTTGTGAAGATCAAACATAACGTTAAAGAGATATTTTTAAAATCCATAGCTAGCTCCCAAAGCAAAAGTTGTTCCAGCTTTCTTGTATTCGAGGGTCACCTGATTATCGATATTGAAGGAATAAGGCATACTTGAGTACCCGAAACCGGCATACGCCCACATCCCCGACTTGAAGGGAATGAAATAGTTACAGCTTAGTGTATAACCAATCGACGCTGCATCCGCAGTAGTTCCAATGTTTGGATCGTTAATTTCATACTTCGCTTTCATGACATCCACAGTGCCCGAAAAGACGAAATGCGACTGCCCCGCAAACGTCAGTGGATTGCTAAACGGAAGCCAACGATAAGCGCCGCCCACACTCAAGATGTCTTGGGTCTCGCGGGCTTCGATGGTGCTCATCAGTGCCTTATCTCCTGCAAAATGTGAATACTGTGCAAGGACTCCAAGCTCGTGCGTAAATTGATAACGGAATCCCAACTGAGCTCCAGAGGTGTTTTCAACGTCGTAGGGCGTGGTTGTATCGTTGGGTCTTGTAATACTCGCAAAAGACAAGCTTAACCAATTTTGCTTATAACTTTTAGAGCGTTTCTCGGCCGTGCGATATTTCGTAAAGACGCTGTATTCATGCGCGTTCATCACGATTGTTGCCGCCATGGCATTGATAAACTTTCTACCGCCGTCAGCACCTTTGAAAGGTCCAATACTGCGTTCGTCACTCAGAGTAACACCCTGATAAGACGTCAGATGGAAAAGCTCATGCCCAATCAAGAACAATCGTTCATCACTATCCATCTCCAAAAAACGTTTTTGATTCAGCGTCATCGACATTTCTTTTGGATTTGTGACGGCGTCTGCACCACGAAGCGAGTGAGTTTCTTGAACTTCAATATTCTGATGAGTCCAAGAGAAGCTTACCTGGTCCTTGGTGTTCAAAATGCGTTCAATTTCTGAAGCTCTTTCCTCGACGTATTGAGCGCAGAAACGCACTTGTTCTTCGTTCAATTGTTTCAGCATATCGCAAATAGGACGACCTTCGAAAGTCTCGGTACAAACACAAAGTTTGCGGCCCTCGACATCTTTATCGCGGTTAATAAAGTACAAACTCTCCTGCACTTGCCCCAAGGTCATTTGCAATTCGATATCGCCGGCGTTGCCGCCGTTACCCACGAAGGTAGATGCTAATGTTTGCTGTGTTAATAGTACTGTTAGAGTCAAAATGATGAATCTCATTCGACTTTCCCTCCTGTCGGGCTCAAATTGACAATTAGCTGATAAAGACGATCCCCGGTTTCCTGATTGTGAGCTGCAAACTCCTGCAGCTTTTCCGAAAAGTCCTGGATGATTTCCATAAGTTCACTATAGCTTTTTTCATTCAACGGAATGATCAATGTATTAGCCATTCTCTCATTAGGCGGGAACAAATCAATCGCCGCCTTTGCAACGCCCAAAGCCCCTTTGTGGAATTGCCGGATTTTTTTACTAGGCACTTTAGGATCCGCTACAGCCAGATTTGCCTCAACAACGATCTTCCCGTCAAGCGTACGGCGCAAATGCCCTTCGCGCAGCAAAAACTCGATGGCCTTTTCAAGACGTTTCGGATGCGCGTACGAGGCTAAATAACGATGGACCAAGTTTGGATCATTCTGCACTTTTGGCAGCTGAAAACAGTCTTTGACGTAAACATTAATCCAGTCATTCAGGATATGAGTGCCGACGTCTTTTTTATGATGACGGGCGTGAGTGTCGGGCTTCGCTGGCAGAACGTCTTCATGTCCTGTGTGTTTCTCGAGCCTCGCGATCCAGTTTCTAAAATAGATTTTCTCTTGAACATTGAGCTGGATCAATTTTGAAAGCTCATCAACACGGTCTAAGGTGATTTTTCTTTTTCTAGAAAGAATCAGAGACACCAGGGCCGGAGACACCTTTCGCAAGGTCACAGCGACCGCATGGACCGAGAAACTCTTCTCGGTCTTCTTGCGGTACTCAATCATCAATTTCAAAAAATCCACCGGATCTTCAAAATCGCTAATAACGGGTCTAAGGAGAGGGGCTTGCATTTTCAAAGTTTCCATAAGTTAAAATCAAAACTAAGATAATTATCGTCTAATTTCAATAACTTATGAATTTATTTATTTTACTTTGTAAAAATATTTAAAACCCCAATCAAATCCCCTACTTGGGTTTTTACAAAGTTTCAACGGAGCTGGCCTTAGATTCAGACCCGAACTAAGGAATGCGCTGATAAGGCAGGGTCTCAAAGGCATGATGGCGGGTATTTGGGGTTTTGCCATCCTGCACACCCTCTGCAGTTCCTAAAAGCAGTTGCTCGGAACTTCCCGCTTTTGCTGAAAGCTGATAGCGGGTGTAAGTCTTCTCCCCTAAACGCGGAGCTTGAAACTCATCACACTCAAGACCCGTAACGACTCTCTTTTGCTTCGTCTTCCAATTCGTGAAGCCGCAATAATTCACCATGTTCAAAGCCCGAGTGACCTCGTCACTTAAAGATTGATAGGAAACTTCACGGACTTCCAAATCCACGTCATTGCCATGTATGTCTGCGGCTGACTGAACTTCGTAAATCAAATAAGGAGTCTGACATGTTTCTTCTTCATAAGCTGTGAAGGTTTGAATCCACGAACCGGAGTGCACTTGCACCTGCGCTTGAAGAGCATCGTCCCCGACTAAATAGCAAGAGCGCACAAAACTCCCCTCCAAAACCGGAGAGGCAAAAACCACCTGGCTCAAGAGCAGAATCCAACTCATCATTTCTTAGATCTCCCTTTGAAATCTTCCGTAGTCCCCGCATAGACCAACATGTCTTTCCACTTCCCACGCACTTGCAGGCGGCGAGAACTCAGCCCCTCTTTACGCAGGCCTAATTTCTTAGCCACTTTGATAGAAACCTTGTTATGAGGCTCAATAGCCGCTTCGATACGATGAAGTTTCAAATCTTTAAAAGCGATGTCAATCACAGCACGGCAAGCTTCAGTCGCGTATCCCTGTCCCCAAAAGTGACTAAAAATACGATAACCCAAATAGGCATTCTGAAAAATCCCGCGGGAAATATCCATCAACCGAACTTCTCCTAAAAGCACGCCATCATTTCGATCAAAAACTCCATAGACATAAAACTTCTCGAGAGCTCGCCAAGATTTTTCGGTTTTTAAGAGTGCTTTAAATTTAGCAAGAGTCAGTTCGGAATCCTTCCAAGGCCCTTCGTCCCACTCGTTCTGAGGAGACGCCAGCATGGAATAGGTCTGTCGCCAGTTTTCATAATCCGACAGCTCAAGAGGTCGCAATATCAGTCTTTTAGTTTTACGCATGCCCTAGCTAAGCACTGTTTTTCAAGCTTGTCTAAAGTTTTGACGACCGGCCAAAGCTTCATTCCCTCTATATTTGACCTGAAATGCTCGCAAAAAATTCTTGTAAGTCCTATTTCAAAAAACAGATTCGGCCAGTAATATCTCACTCATAACCGGAGAGAGCATGATTGCTTCAATGACAAAATCCTTGATTACACTAAGCCTTCTTTCAACTCTCACAATGGCGTGCACACGCCCGTCTGCACGCCAGGTTCGCAATGACGTTGCAAAGTCAGTTCAAGCTAACACTGATGCGAAAACTCTTTCGGACTGGGAAAATTCTGACGACAACAACGAAGTGGTTTTTAAACGCTGGAAAGAAGCCGAAGCTGATCCTGAAGAAGTTTGCAAAGGCTTACTCGACAAAGACGCAAAAGATCTTGTTCTTTTCGAGGAAGAGATCAAATCCAAAGACTATGAAACCCTGATTGCTCCTTGCAAAAAAGAACTGCTTCAAAAGATGGAAGACTACTGGAGCAAAGAGAAAAAAAAGATGCAAGAGATCCAGTCTTCGTTCACGTTTCCAGATAACGTGCAAACTCGCGATGTGTCTCGTGGTTACAAGACGATTTCAGGCGATATTGCCAACAAAGAAATTATTCTTACCTTTGACGACGGTCCACACCCAGTACACACGGACAAAATTTTGAAAGCGTTGGCAGACGTAAATGCAAAGGCCATCTTCTTTACGATGGGAAAGAACTCAAAAGCTTATCCTAGCATTCTTCGTCGAGTTGCCGATGGTGGCCATGCTATTGGAACCCACTCCGTCGACCATAAATGTTTACCAGCGAAAAAAAGATGTGCTAGCAACAATGGTCGCATGTTGACCTACAGCGAAGCCGTCGCCGAAATCCGTGGCGGTCACCAAGCTGTGAAAGACATCTTAGGTTGGGTCGATCCATTCTTTCGCTTTCCGTACGGAGAGTCTTCCCCTGAGCTTTCAGAGTATCTCAAAGAACACTCTGTCGGAGAGTTTTACTGGTCTGTCGACTCAGAAGATTGGAAGAACCGCACGCCAGCTGAAATGTTGAAACGAACGATGGATCAAATTGAAGCTAAAGGGCGCGGCCATGTTCTGTTTCACGATATTCAAAGAAGGACCGCAGAAGCTCTGCCCTTATTGCTAAAACAATTGTATTACAAAGGCTATTCCATCGTGCTGATCCAGTCGGCAAACCCTAAAGATCGTTACAATAGCAAACTGGTTAATTAGACGGTGCCCAGCGCCGTCTGTTCTTAGGTTTACTCTGCTTGGAAATCTCAATGGCCTGCTGAAGCTCTTGAGCTGCCAGGTCCATTCTGCCCTGACGGGCAAACACGACCGCTAAAGATTTTCGCGGTTCTTCATAATACGGGTCCGCTTTGATGGCGCGCTGAAGGGCCTCTGTCGCTTCTGCTAAAAGCCCCATCTCAAGATAGATGGCCCCCAAATTATTCAGCGCCTCGGGCATTCCTGGATCGATTTCCAATACGTGCTTCAATACCCCTACGGCTTCGTCCTTTTTCCCCAGCCTGTACAGGGCTGCTGCCATATTCACTGGTGCTGCCACATTGGTGGTATCAAGCTCCATCACCTTTTGATAGCTCTGCACTGCCAAGTCCGAACGATTTTCTTTTTCTGCAATCACACCCAGATTGTAATAGGCCCCTGAATGCGACGGATTCAGCTCGAGCGCTTTTGCGATCTCGGTCTTCGCCGCTTCGAGCGCATTTGCTTGCATATACAAAACAGCCAAGTTCACGCGAGGTTCCGCATACTTCGGATTTAACTCAACAGCCTTCGTTAAAATAGTCTGAGCTTCCTGTGTACGATCCTGAGCCACAAGCTCCAGCCCAAGATTGTTATGAGCAACGCTGCTCTTAGGATAGTTGTTTAAAACATTCTGCCACAAAGTTTCGCTGCTTTTCCATGTCAGTGCTTGCGCAAAGCTCAGATAAGAAAACGACAAACACAAACCGGCAAGCAAGCCTCCGCAAACCGCTCGTACGAACTTGTATTTTAGTTTCATTGCCTCTGAAACCAAAATACCGAAAACAGCGAACAAGCCGATACTTGGGAAATACATAAAGCGATCTGCAAAGGCAAAGTTATTGCCAAAAGGAACAATCTGCAAAACTGGAAACAGAGTTCCCAAAAAGATCAATAACGAAACGGCCATGAGTTTTCTTTGCGAAGAAATATATTTGAACATCAAAACTAGGGCTGCAGTCCAAGTCCCTAACATCGCGTATTCAAACCAGGACAAGGTCACCACATTTCTTTCGTAGAAGACCCCTAATTTGAAGGGCAGAATTGTTTTTGTGAGATAGAAAGCTAAAGAGTCCACTCCACGCCCCAAAGCTGCGAGCAAATCAAAACCCGCAGTCGCATTGGCGCCTGATGGCTTATGCAATCCGATATGGATCATCGCAAACCCGATCATCAAGGCAACATAGGGCAATAGCTTCAAGGCCGTTTTCTTTTTCTCTTCCCCTTGATACCAAGCTAGCAACAGAGTCACCGCTGGCAACGACACCGCCATGAACTTGGATCCTAGGGCCAGCAAAAAGCAAAGAAGACTTAAACCGTAAACCCACCAGCTTCGTCCATTCTTTTGCACCGACAAAAGATAGAATAGCAAAGACAACAACGAAAACAGTGTCGACAGCATGTCCTTGCGTTGTGAGACCCACATCACAGATTCTACATGCAGCGGATGAAGACCAAACAACAGCGCTGTCACTCCTGGAATCACCAAGCCACCATGAGTTAACATCCGTAGTAAAACAAAAACCAAAATGACGTTGGCTAAATGCAAAAGCAGATTATCAAGGTGAAAATAGAAAGGGTCCAAACCAAAAAGTTTGTTCTCAAGTGCAAAGCTTGCAGTCACGACCGGCATGTAATCGTCCGCGACCGTTGAAGTCAGCACCTTTTTAAGATCAAAATGGCGCACTAACGGATTGTCGTAACAAAGATAAGGATCATCAAAGGACACAAAGCCACTTTTCAGCGCACCCAAGAACGGCTGTGCACTAAAAAGCAGAATAAAAAAGGCGATGATGAAACTCCACCATCGCCTTTGTACTAATGTTATTTCTTGTGCTCTTGCTCGTACCACACCTTAAGTTTATTGAAGATCTGGTAGTGAGCAACGCTATTTCAGGTCCTAAGCTTTTCCCAAGACCTAGTTCTAGATCCTAGGATCTAGAACATCGAGTACTTCAACCAACGGCATTCGATATTACCGTTGAACACGAAGTGCTTACGAGTCGATTTCAACTTCAAATCGCCGATAAGTTCTTTGTTACCAGATAGAATCCAGCAATCCCAACCTTTGAAGCGATGTTTGAGCGTATAACCGAGGTCACGGTAAACGTCGCGAAGGTTGTCCTCATCCCCGATACGAGTTCCGTACGGAGGATTCACGATCGCTAAACCTTTTTCCACTGGTGGAGCCACTGTTGCTACAGGTTCACGACGGAGTTCAATAACATGGTCGACACCGGCACGCTTCGCATTTTCTTTAGCGACAACGATGATACGACGATCGATATCATAGCCATAAAACTGAAATGGAAGCTCGTCCAACTCTTGATCCATAGCCTCTTGAACCAACTTGTCCCAAACGGCTTCGTCATAGTTCAACCAACGTTGAAAACCGAACCCTTTACGGTGAATGCCAGGAGCAATATTCAAAGCCATCATTGCAGCTTCAACAAGGAAAGTTCCTGAACCCACCATGAAATCAACAAGAGGACTCTTACGGTCCCACTCTGAAAGAAGCAACAAACCTGCTGCCAAATTTTCCTTGAGCGGAGCTTCGCCCACTTCTTTACGGTAACCGCGCATGAACAAGCTGTCGCCAGAAAGATCGACCGCTACCATGAATTGATTTTTCATAGCACGTACGTGAATACGCAAATCTGGATTGGTGTTATCAACGTCAGGACGAACGCCAAACTTCTCGCGGAACTGGTCAGCAACCGCGTCTTTAATTTTCATCGCTACGAAACGCTGATCGCGCATCATAGATTCTTTGATAGTAGCATCAATACAGAAAGTTTGATTCGGCTTAATGTATTTAGTGAAATCGTGATTAAGAATCTGATTGTAAAGTTCTTCAGGCTGGTAAGCCGTGAACTCTAAAACCGGCTTCAAGATACGGCTTGCAGTACGGGAATACAGATTGGCTTTATAAGCCCCTTCCCAATTCGCTTCGAAAAAAACGCCGCCGGCTGTTCTTTCGAGGACCTTCAAACCTAAATCTTGGATTTCTTTTTCGAGGACCTCAACGAGGCCTTTTGGGGTGGATGCAAAAAACTCTGGCATGTGAACGCTCCTGTCTAAGAAACGTTCACATCATCCGTAGTGATTACGTTTCTCTGTATTGAGGGCCGCCGCCTCCCTCGGGCGCGGTCCATTCGATGTTTTCGAACGGGCACTTAATATCACAAGTCTTACAGTGAATACAATTTGTATAGTTTACCTGAAGCTCAAATTGCCCCTGGTGCTTTTGAGAAGGCAACATCTCATAAACACTCGCAGGACAGAAATGATTACATGGTGATTTATACTGAGGCTCACAGACTGTGCGGCAGATATCTCCATCACCAATCAATAAATGGTTTGGTGAATCTTCGTCGTGCATAGTTCCCGTCAAATAAACACTCGAAAGCTTATCGTAGAACAACTCACCATCCGGCTTCGGAAGTTTGTTTTCTTGTGCATTCAAGCCTTCAGGGCCCCAGATCTCTACCACTTTATGAGTCGTTTTAGAGTCCTTGTGAGCTGGCATATTGTCTGTCAAGCCACGGCCGCCGCTGATCTCTTGAAGAGCGATCAAAGGCAAAGACTCGAAGAAACCCTTGCTCAAAGTTTGGTGGAAATTACGAACTCTATAGAGCTCTTTCTTAACATAGCTATCCTGAATTTTTTGTTCAAAGGAAGCCGTCACAGCGCTTGAGAAATCATTTTTAAGGATACCATCCAAAGCTGTTTCTGCAGCAGCCATACCTGACTTCATCGCCAAGTGGATACCCTTTAGCTTTTGAACGTCGACCATGCTGGCAGAGTCTCCGCATACCATCCAGCCATCACCGTGAAGTTTTGGCATAGAATACCAGCCACCGGCAGGCAAAGTCTTACCGCCATAAGCGATCACTTTTCCACCTTTAAGCATCTTCTGCATAAACGGATGTGTTTTCAATTTCTGCAATTCACGATGTGGATCTAAAAGAGGATCCTGAGTATCTAAGTAAGCCACGAGTCCCACGATGATTCTGTCACCAGGAAGAGTATAAATGAAAGTTCCACCGATAGACTTATGCAATGGGAATCCCATTGTGTGGATCACTTGTCCTGGCTCTACAGTGCCGGCAGGCATCTGAATGATTTCCTTCACGCCCTCTTCAAAAACCTCTTCGTTTTTGCCAGCGCGAAGATCTAACTTTTTAGAAACTTTTTGGAACAAAGAACCACGCGTACCTTCAGCGAAGATCACGCACTTAGATTTCAAAATCAAACCAGGCTCGAAGTTGGCTTTAGGATTGCCATTCTTGTCACGGCCTTTATCGCCCGTGCGAACACCGACGATTTTATTACCTTCATACAAAGCTTCCACAGCAGCAAAGCCCGGGAAGATATTGATCCCTTTAGCTTCACACTTTTCAGCCATCCAGCGATTGAACTTCGACAAAGAAATAATGTGGTGACCGATATTGTGGAATGGCGGAGGAGTAATCGGTAATTTGAAAGAATAATCATCACCCAAATAGTAAACGGCGTCTTTTGTGACTTCCGCATCCAAAGGCGCGCCTTGAGCTTTAAAGTCCGGCATCAATTCTTCAAGAGCTTTGGTGTTTAGAACCGCACCTGAAAAACTGTGAGCTCCGATCTCAGCACCTTTTTCAAGAACAACGATCATCTGCTCAGGAATCGGAGCGCCTGGCTTCTTACCAGAGGCAACCTCTTCATTGTGTTTTTCAATTTGATTTGCCAAATGCAAGGCACAGGACAAACCGGCCGAGCCACCACCCACGATAAGAACATCTACGTCCATTGTTTCGCGAGTCACACCCTCAGGGAGTTGATCATTGATCGCCATACTTCATCTCCAATAATGTCAGTTCATATTTAATGAAGCTATCTCATAAATCCAAAGCCAAGGCGTGAGGAGGAAGCTGTACGCCCTGTACTGCGACGACGAACAACGCAGGATTTGGGTTTATGAGATAGCTTCTAGTCGTCGGCCGAATGATCGGTGCCCTCTACCTGAGGCGCCATTTTGCGAGTGGGAGCTGTGAGTTGAGGTTGAACCGCGAGGTCACCTTCATCACGTCCGCCTTGATAGGCACGGCGACGTGCTTTTTGTACTACTTCGGACTCTTTGGATTCATCAAACACAGAGCCTGCAATCACTTCTTCAGCGGAAGCCACCGAAGACAACACAAAACTCAAAGCGATCAATAAACCTGCAAGCCCGGCTCCAAACTTACGTTGTGGGGTCATTAGAATCCTCCATAATCCTCGGCTAACTCGCCCATTTGAAAACATATTGAGAAAAAAGTCACCAGGGAATTCCGTCTTATTTTACTGTTACCCGCCGGTGCTGCGCCATAGGAATCTGCGTACGCATTTGCTCTATTTTAGCCTTGGAAAGTGAACAGACAGAAGTCTGTTTTTCCGTTCCATCAAGGCGCACGGCCATCTGCCCCCAAGGCTCTACGACCATCGAGTTTCCATAGGTACTTCTTTGTCCCGTGCTGTGAGTACTGGTATGAAGTCCCGCCTGGGCACTAGCTACTACATAACACTGACTCTCAATAGCGCGTGCTCGTAAAAGCACTTCCCAATGAGCTTCCCCGGTTTTCACCAAAAACGCCGCGGGAACTAGAATAACGTCCACATGTTCTTTGGCGTATTGAGAATACAACTCAGCAAAACGCAAATCGTAGCAAATCGACTGAGCGATTTTCCAACCATCAAGCTCAAAAATCCCAGGCCCTTCGCCATGGCGAAAAACATCAGATTCCCGAATTGGCTTCTGCCCTGACAGTTGAATGTCAAAGAGGTGAATTTTTTGATAACTCGTTTCAATATGGCCTTCGTCAGAAATGATAACGGACGAGTTATAAAGAAAATCCCCCATCTGCAATGGTACAGAGCCCAAGTGAAAGTAGGCTTTTCGTTTGCGCGCCAAAACAGCGAGGTCTGCAAAAACTTTGTCGGTCAGGTTAAATGGAGGAACCGCTTCGCCTTCATTCACGCGCAAATAAAGACAGTTTTCAGGAAAGCAGTACAAGCGAACACCGGCATTTTCGGGAACTTCCGCCAGCAAACTTTCTATCTGTTTAAGATTAGCGTTAACACTATCAACAGAGGTCATCTGACATAATGCCACTTTTAATTCTTGAGACATGGGTACCCCCAAAACAAAGATGTCTTTGTAGTTTAGGGAATTCCTCAAGGGATTGAAATGGATTTTCTAGGTTTTATTCTGAAAGATTGGAAACAACGGCTTCTTTAATGTCCCGGCATTTCCAAACACTGCCTTCGAGCGTCTTACGAATTCCATCTAGAATGGACTCGCAACCATTGTCGCGCATTGAGGAACCAACAACCTGGTCCACACCTTGTTTGGTGTAAATAGCACGGCATCCGCCCTCTTTGATTTTATCAGTTCTAAGGGTACGAACAGACTTATCGTTCTTACAAATAATTGTCGCTGCCGTCGAGAATGAGCTCGCAAAGCTCAGACAAAAGAAAAGCACAAAGGCTCTGATGACAGAGCCTTTGCGTGAGAAAGCGAAAGAAAGAAACTGGTCTTGTTTCAACACTTCTGAATTAAGCAGTTTTAGATTTTGCTGCTTTTTTAGAGGTTTTCTTCTCTTTAGTAGGAGCATCCAAAAGCTTTACATTGGAATAATCAATGAAGCCTTCTTTTTTCAACAAACCATCTTTTTTGTCGTAGTGAGTTTGTACTTTAACGCCTTGAACTTGAATTTTCATAGCTTTAGCGTTCACAGACAATACAGTGCCTTTTTTGCCTTTATCTTGGCCGGCGATAACTTGTACTGTAGCACCTTTTTTAATTTTCAATTTAATCACGGTCTGCTCCCTTATTACTTCTTATTAGAGCCAATTTTCTTTTTGATTCTGAGTTTTACAGCCAAAGCACGTTTAGAGAGAGCTTTGTCATCTTGATTCAAGATAAAGTTATCAAAACCGCCCATATGCTCCATGTCACGGATAGCACTAGTAGCGATTTGCAATCTTACCATTTGATTCAAAGTACGGCTAAATATGCGTTTCTTTTGAACATTTGGAAGTGCGGTAGATTTAGTTTTAATGTTGGAGTGGCTCACCAAGTTCTTAACAACAGGGCCTTTTCCAGTAATTTCGCATCTGCTCATGTTAAAGCTCCTTCTCAAGCTCTATATATACACCGGTCAAAACAAGAATCATTCGTATATGAAAAAAGACACTTGTTGGCAACTGATTTTTGTCGTATATACATCGGCTCACTAACGAAGAGGACTAAATACATGAAAAAAGCTACAAGAAGCAAATACAGACAGGAATTCTCAGGCGACCATCTTTTTGATTATAAAGATCCGTCTTCTTTAACTCGTTTTGTTAGCGATGGTGGCAAAATTACGCCTTCTAGAATCTCTAAATTGAGCGTAGCTCAACAAAAGCAAGTTGCTGCTGCTGTTAAAAAGGCTCGTAGCCTGGCTCTTCTTCCTAACGGAATGCCTGCTTACGATACTTTCGGTAGAACTGAAGCTATCTCTCCTGTTCCTTTCGAGATCTAATTAGTTTTTAAAAAAACTTCGTTAGATAATAAAAAAGCCAAGGCAAACACCTTGGCTTTTTGTATTTTTCACAGGGTTCCATCCCTACTTTCGTCTTATATAGTTCCAAAGGGTCAAAGCTATCATGAGCATATAGCTATGATTGGCGTATTTATGAAGATCGGGCCCCGGAATTCCTAGGAACGACAAGTCATTAAAAGTAGTATCCCAGTTTAAAAGGCGCAACCCTAATATAGGTAGAGCGAAAAACACCCAAAACTGCATAAGTCCGACGTAAAAACTTTTACGTGCAAGACCGAATCTCTTCCACTCATAGCCTCCCAACACCATGGGCAACAGCACAAATAAAGTTCCGGCCTGAACCGATGCAATTTTCACATCACTATTGAGTTTAAAAATAAAGACGACTGCGAGGATGACGACGGCTTGAATGGCCAAGTAGGCCAAGAATCTTTTTTGTCTCATATCTCAGACTGTATTCTTAAGATTAATACAAAACAAGGCTCTGCGCCCCTCAACTTGAATTAAACGTGGTTTAAGGTGCTCAAAACCTGGGCACGATTTTGCAATAACCCCCTTCAACAACAATAACGAATGGGGGACCCATGTGTCAGATTCAAAACAACCTAAAAAAAGATCTTAAAAAATTCGGCCTCAATCCAGAGGAATGGACGGTACGAAAACTCAAAGAAAAAACCTATAAGGTGATGCACATCAAGGACCATCAATTTTATTTTCACGGTCAGACTAAGCAAGTGGGAGTTCTTCCCGAGTGGTCACAGCTGCGCTTGTTCTCTCTCTAACGATAGTTCTCACAACGAACCGAAAACAGACTGCGCGCCCAAATATCTTTTTCTTCCATGGTTAACATTGCTTTGGGCGGCTCTTGTCCTACTTGCGAACTTCCCAGAGAGCCCGCTCGCAGCTCTCCTGGGAGCTCTTGAAATATGCTCGCCCGCAGCCCATTCCAAGCTTCGTCTCCGAGCCCCTGAGAATAAACATCTTTAATTAGGCAAAAGAGTCCAAGTTCAGACTCCTGCAGCCACCCAAACCGGGCCATTCCCGGTTCCGGCGCGCGACTTCCCCAAGCCATCTTTGCCAAAAGGATCACTCCATCTGTGAAACCCTTGCGAACTTCGGGAATATTGATCAAATCGCCTCTACAGTCTGACGAATAACCTTTAATTTCTCGAGCCGCCTTGCGAAGAATACCAAAGTATTCCAAGCAAGAACCCGAACTATTCCCTAGCTGGCAAGCCTCTTGAGCCCTAGCAATTATCGGAGGGTAGTTGTTTTTATTGATCACTGTTGAAAAGAGCTGCCCCTTCATGGACTCTTTCAGGTTGTCGGCCTGAACTTGGCAAACTGTATGAGGTGGGTCGTTGAACATGAAAAAAATCAGAACAGCGAGGATCACAAGAATCGCAAGAACAGGTTTCGGCAGGGACTTAAAGAAATTTTCCATGCTTTAAAGCTTAATGCCTTCCCGGAAAAGCTTCAAATATCATATTGCGTTATGGTCTGGGGAAATTGACAAAATGGCTTAAAACTAACTATTCTCCCACCTCTGTCGGGGAGTAGCGCAGTCTGGTAGCGCATCTGGTTTGGGACCAGAGGGTCGCAGGTTCGAATCCTGTCTCCCCGACCATTTTTCTGTCCAGCCTTTGGCTGGGAAAAATGGTTGTCTACACTTCTGCTTCACAGAAGTAGCTCCTAAAGCTTAAAAATCAAAGGTTCTCTTACTTAACTGCCGATAGATTCAAAAAGTTTTAAAAATTTTAAAAGTGTTGTTAGACCCAATCGCTATGGCGCCGGGGCCCCTCGCTCGCTACGCTCACTCATTTTACGTTATGGATAGTGACCTGAGCAGGTTTTTGTTCCGCCATTTTTTAAAACTAACTCTTTGAACTTGATGTATCTTTTTTTGGTTTCTGGTTCATCTAAGTGTGACTCGAAAAAATACTCGAGCTGACTCAGAACCGTTTTGCCTTGTGTGCAACGGTTTAAATCCCACTCTGCCTGAATTAGAAGTTCTAGACCACGAAGGCACAAAGACATCACACTGTTTCCGCCCAGGTCATAGAAATTTTGTAGGCGGATTCTTTGCAAATCTGTCGTAGTGACTCGTTCAAGTTCTTCATATCGGCAATTCAAGAACGATCTCGCAATCTCAATATTGCGCTTTCTTCCTCCGCCCGTTTTATTCACGAATGAAGACGACAAAATGTAGTTCTGATCATTGTATCCTGCGATCGGCAACATCTCATGAAGTACTAATTGTGCTTTCTGATTCTTCGACAATCTTGCCCACGAACTTTGAGAAATTTCGATCCGTGGCTTCTCTAAGCCCGGAAAATTAATAGCATCTTTAGGTACGCCATCTAGAGATAGCTCTGGCACAGACTTCAAATCAACAATCATTCTTTTTTGCTTTACCGATTGAAGGACAGATTTTTCGTATTCAGAAAGAAGCGTTTCTGAGAGCTCAACGACAAGCTCATCAAAAACAGAGAGAAATTCCGCACAAACGCCATCCCCTCCATTAGTTTCGATCCCAGCTTTGCTTGGTAGCGAGCTAAACTGTAAAATCAACCAAGACAAAACCACCAAGTACTTTACCGACATTTTTGTTACTGCCTTCACAAAACCTCTTTATTCTATTCCGCAGAAAGAATGGGATATACGGCCGTGCTGACGTTATAAACAGCATCACGAACTCTTCTCTTCTCTGACAACCGATTTATTTTCATTCTCGCATTCTGAAGAATGCGCTTCACCTGTGGAAGGTCCTTTTTATTAAACGCCAAAGTCAGAGTTGCATTGTCACGGTCCTCAAAAGAAACTTTCTCAATCGCATCTGCTGCTCTATGCAAAAACTCTTTTTGCATAGACTTCCTTTTGACCGAAGTAAAAGGCAACGGCACCGTAGACTTATTTTTAAACACCACTTCAAGATCAGGTCCTTTTTCAACAAGGGCACCCGCATTTTTTAGGTCGTCCACCAAGCACAGATATTCTTCCTCATTTATCTCAAACATACGGCAGAATTTCTCTCGGATTTGCTCAGAGGTTAATGTATTCAAACGAAGCGCAGTCAAAAGATAAATATGCTTTGAGTGAAAGAGGTTTTCAAAAACCTTCTCTTCAAAAGCATTTTGCAACAACGACGTCCTCTTGGCACGCGAAGTTTCTACAGATACGGAGGAGATTTTTAAAGTTCTCAAAATTTTCTGACAAGTCGTAGAGCTTGGAAACCGTTCCTCACGCATAATCCGGGAAACACTTGTCGGATCCATTCCAAGAGATTTTGCAAACGATCGCAAAGAGTATCTTTTGTTTTTGGTTTTCCGTTTTTCAAATTCCGACTTGATAATAACAGCAATGCTCATGTGCGGAATAAAGCATAATTCTATTCTGAGATCTAATGTTTTGTTTCTTCGAATGAGCATGAAACCCGCATCGTAGCGCGATTTTTTGAGCTACGGAATCTCCTAGAGCTTCAACATTTCAATAGAAACTGAGAAAGATGATCTATTCAATAATAGAGGAGTCTCATCATTTGGAACAAGGAGTGTTCTTCATATGGTCGTCTTAATGACGTTGTTATTCTCTCTACAATCTTACGCAGGAACTATTCCATTTGCTTTTTGGAGAACCAGAGCTCCTCTTGTCTGTCCCACAAATTTTATTAGGGTACCCGCACTCACCGGGTATACCTCTTCAGATTTTTGTGTTGCAAAGTATGAAATGAGAAATGTCAGCAGCGTCGCAACTTCTCAAACCTCAGGTGCACCGTGGACCGCGATCAATCGGGACAATGCACGGACGCAATGTCAGAACTTGGGCGCGGGTTACAATTTAATTTCAAATGCTCAATGGCAGACCATTGCTAGAAACATCGCAGATACTGACAGCAATTGGAGTACCGGTACTGCTTACAGCGGCCAGTTGAACCGCGGCCACTCAGACAATGCCCCTTCTTCGGGTCTTTCCGCTTCAACTGATAGTGATGCTTGCTCGGGCACAGGACAAACCTGCTCTGACGTTACTTGGCACGATCAAAGGCGTACGCATAAACTTTCCAACGGAGAAACTATTTGGGATTTTTCAGGAAACGCCTTGGAGTGGGTCCTTGATACAAATGGCGCCTCTCAAGGTGCTCAGGGATGGGCCGCCTCTTTCAACGGTGGAGACTCTCGGCAAAACAACTACGGCAACGATCAATTTTGCGGAACTCCCGGCTCCTCCCCTTACTGCGGATATGGATATGGCTGGACTGCTGCAGCCGGTGGCGCTGTTCGCCGAGGTGGGTATTGGGGGCATACTACCGAGGCTGGGATCTTTGAATCAGATCTAACTTGTAGTGCGTCTTGTTCTGATGCTTTCATGGGGTTTCGCTGCATCTACGTAAACTAGCAAATGACGAGGATAAGATCTCTCAACCATCTTGGCGGCCGCCACAAGAACTTACAACGTGGACTCGATATCAGGTTTAACACGTCTGCTGCCTATATCTCTTTAAACGCGCACAATAGACGAGAGTCTCTTGGAGTTTCTTTTCTGGCCTGCTAGCCTTTATAAATGTTAGTCCATCAAAAAACTCTTATTAGCCTTCTTACATTGAACTCGGCGGACACTCAGTCACAAGAAGCCTCAGAGTTGATTGAAAAAGAACTCTTAAAAACTTCTTCCGTAGAGTTAGCGGATATTTTTGTGAACACCGCATTTTTACAAAGTGCTCTACAGTTTATTGAAGACGAATCTTGGCTTCAAAAAAAATCACAGCATCAAGATGATTTGCAAAAGTTGATTCAGGATCTTTTTCAAGAGGAGCTATCGCCTCTGTCATTTTTGACTGACTATTTCGATCAAGGCGCATTTCAGAAGCTAAAGTCTGTCACCGAAAGAGCTCGCCTCATCGAAGAAAATGCCCTGAAGATTGCAAAATCTCTGGATCCAGCGGGCCAAAATAATTTTGCAAACAAGTCTTTAGAACTCATGGCAAAACTTTTTCTCTTCGAGGCAAAACTGATTCACGAAAAAAAGAGTCAAGGTCTGATTCTTGGCTTGTCGCTGTATCGCTCTTTTGATGGGCTTGATACGTTTTTCAATTTAAATTATGAAGCGGATCACGGCATGAAAACGGACCTTGCCAACACCGAACGTCTCTACGAGGGTGCTGGTGTAGGAGTGCAATCATCCTACTCGACAATCCTTGCGGCCATTCACAACACAAATCCTGCACAGGGAGCTCGCATTATCGATTTGGGATCTGGCTATGGACGAGTGGGTCTTGTCGTTGGCCTTCTGCGACCTGATATTGATTTCATTGGCTATGAGTTTGTTGATCATCGCGTGCAAATTGCACAAACCTCCGGCGAACGACTGGGACTTGAAAAACATGTGCATTTCTTAACTCAAGATCTGTCTGACAAAAAATTTCAAATTCCCGAAGCCGATATCTATTACATGTACGATCCCTTTAGCGAAGAAACTTATTCCCATGTCCTTTCGCAATTAGTCGTAATTGGGCGCGCACGCAAAATCACCATTGTAACCAAAGGAAACGCTCGCGGCTGGCTCCTAGATCTAATTCGACGTGAAGGTTGGCATCAATCTCTTGATCTAGATGGCGGGAACCTCTGCACGTTTTGCTCCTGATCGTCTGCATAAAATCGAAAAACTTGCTGAAGCCGCACCTCTCTGGCGTTATGCTCATGACCTATGGTTACAGCAATAGCAAAATACGAAAACGGCGAAATGAAGCATGAAATTCAAGTGGGCTCACATCATCTGATAGCAGATGTATCCACAGCAGAAGGTGGCGAAGACCTCGGACCCTCTCCGCATGACTACCTGGCTGTAGCCCTCGCCTCGTGCACCGCCATCACTCTACGCATGTATGCTCAACGTAAATCCTGGCCTCTAAAAAGTGCTGATACGTTAGTTAATGTCGATCATCAAAAAGAGGTCACGAAGTTCGATCGCCGAATCAATCTCATTGGAGATCTCGACGACGAACAACGTAAGCGTCTCTTGGATATCGCCAATCATTGCCCGATTCATAAAGCGCTCTCAGGAAAAATCGAAATCACAACTAGTTTGGCTTAGGAGATACGCATGTCTGAAAAAATCGAGCTAGTTATTCCCTCGCGAGTGCGCGATCTTGGCGGTTTTCAAGTTCGTCGTATTTTGCCTTACGCTACTCATAGAATGGTTGGCCCTTTTATTTTCTTAGATCATATGGGTCCACAGCATTTCAGAACCGGCGAAGGAATGGATGTTCGTCCGCATCCACACATTGGCTTAGCTACGGTCACTTATCTTTTTGCAGGTAGCATCCTTCATCGCGATAGCCTGGGCTCACATCAGCTCATAGAGCCGGGCGCCATCAACTGGATGGTCGCAGGGCGAGGCATCGCTCACTCTGAGCGGATGCCTCAAGAAGCTCGTCAGCACGAGAACGATCTTCATGGTCTTCAATGTTGGGTAGCTTTACCACTAGAACATGAAGAAACAGAACCTTCGTTCACTCATCACAGCTCGGACTCTTTACCCGAGTTTCAGGTTGGCGATATTCGCATGAAGCTTCTATTAGGCACGGCGTTTGGCTTTGAGAGCCCTGTACCGACCCACTCAGATATTTTTTATGTTGATGCCGTGATGCCTCCAGATAGTAAATTGATTTTACCGTCTGAGGGACGTGAGCTTGGAATTTATTTAGTCGATGGCCATATTCAAGTTGAAGATGACGAGTTCACAGAATCCAATCTTGTTGTCGGAAAGCCCGGCGAAGATTTGATATTGAAAGCCCACAGACATTCTCGCGTCATACTTCTTGGCGGAAAGGCTTTAGAAGGACCTCGAAAAATTTGGTGGAACTTCGTCTCTTCTTCTGAAGAAAGACTTGAAAAAGCAAAACGCGATTGGGCAGAAGGACGTTTCCCAAAAATTCCAGGAGACGACAAAGAGTTCATCCCTCTACCTGCCGATGCTTTTACTAAAAATCCACCCGGCACCATTATGTAGGCTCTATTGGCAACCTCGCAGCATATACAAAACTAAAAGTATAGGAAGCGGAACTCCAAGCAACCACAGCAAGGCCCAACCGGCTTTCCCTTCAGCGTTCTCAATAAACTGAGGAAGCTTTTTCATACGTCCTCCTTTATCCAGAGCTCATACTATAGTCCTATCTCGCAAATTCTATTTTCCTTTTATTGCGACCTTCAGGACCTAGAGCATAAGCTCCCAGTTTCTTGAGTTTGCTGCGTAATGTATGTCAATAAATTGTCAAAGAAGGCTAATCTCTTGCCTGACCACAAGGGATCATACACACTTGATAAACAACAAATTTCTATATAAAGGAGACTTCATGTTGAAATCTATCTTCGCAACAATGATCTTGCTTGTTGCTACCTCTGTCCACGCAGCGGACGTTTATAAAATCGATGCAAAAGAAAGCTCTGTTAGCTGGAAGGGCGCCAAAAAAATGGGAAGCTCTCATAACGGTGGTATTTCTGTAAAAGAAGGCCAAGTACAAGTTGATAAAAAAGGCCTGATCACTAGTGGTAACATTGCTATCGATATGGCGACTATTACTAACGAAGATTTGAAAGGTAGCCCTGAGTTCCAAAAGAAACTTTTAGGTCATCTTTCTAACGAAGATTTCTTTAATGTAACAAAATTCCCAACATCTACATTCAAAATCACAAGCGTTGCTTCTAATCCAAAAGCAAAAGACGAAGTGACTGTAAAAGGCGAACTTACAATGATTGGCCAAACGAAACCAATCGAGTTCCCTGCAAAAGTAACTGTTGCGAACGGTGTTATGACCGGCGAAGCTCTTGTAAAAGTAGACCGCACAAAATGGGGTCTAAAATATGGATCTGGCAACATCTTCAAAGAACTTGCAGCCGATAAAATTATCGCTGACGAGTTCGAATTGAATTTGAAACTAGTTGCAAAGAAATAGTTCTTTTAAAGCCCCACTCTGCATGAATTCAGAGTGGGGTTTATTTCTTAGTTATACTCTTTGGCCAAAAGACTGTCATAGAAATCGTAATAGTTAGTCATAACTCTTGTAGAGTAATCCTTAGGCTTAATATCCAAAGACGCCAATCGGCGAACCCCACCAGGACCCATATTGTACGCGGCAACATATTGATGAGCTAAACCATCAAACTCTTGGCGAAGAAAAGCTAAATAAGCAACACCGATGCGAATATTCACTTGGGGATTTTTTAAACTCTCTTTGCCTTTCCAAGTATATCCGTTCTTCTGAGCAATCCACTGAGCAGTGTCTGGCTTAATCTGCATCAAGCCAATTTCTCCATGGCTTCCCACTACTTTTGGATCAAACTGACTTTCAGTTTCAATGACTGCCAAAACAAACACAGGATCTAAACCTTGCTTTTTGCTCTCGCTGATAATTGCATTGGTCACACGGTGAGCGTACTTTTTCCCAAAGGTCTCGAGGCGTTCTTGCACTATACCGCCAATAAACTTCTTCACTGACGGGACTTGTGCGCTGAGGCTCACATGACTTTGCTGAAACCCTGACCCGAGCAACTCTTTGGCGTGCTGAAGACGTCTTGTGGTGTCTTTTGTGAGTTTCTTTTCACAACAACATTTTGTGTTGGCATCGACCAACGACGAGAAAAACAACAAGCTGATTATTAAAAAGATAGCCTTCCTCATCATTCCCCCTTCTTCTTATCTTCGAGGGAAAATGGAAGTTTATCGACGACATTTTTGTCCGCTCTCAAAATGAGACAAGCCCTCATGAACAACTAAAGTTCATGTGTAAAATGTTCGATAGACACGTCATGAAACTTCCACTTCTCATTGCGGTATTGTTGACAGCTGTAAACTCATTTGCAAATAACGAAGCCTATCTCGACATCGAAGATGATCAAATAGTTTCGATCTTTGAAAAACCTGGTTATAACTGGAAAACATGTCAAAACGATCCTGCGTGTCGTTCTATCGGTTGGCCGGATAATAAATCCAAAATCAAAGTCCTGTCCCCAGTACAAAAAAAACAAGTAGAAGATCCATACACCGGCAAAATGGTTGTTGAAGACTATGTTTTTGTTGAGTTTAGCTATGAACGTACCGTCAACGGCAGGGTCTGGAAAAAAGAAGGCAAAGGTTGGATCGATGCTTCCTATCTTTCGAAAGAAAAACACAACACCTTTTATGGTGATGACTGTCCTGACACCTCCAGAAGCAGAAGCTGTTCACTGACGTCTTCTTCATCCAATGAAATAGCGACGCAATTGCAGAGACTCCAGCCCGTCACAACAGCTACTAATAATCAGAGTGTCAAAGAAGTGGCAAAAGCTCTAAACGGAGCTGTCGGTCAATGTGTGATCAATCCTGCAAACCCACCCACCAGATTTGCCGCTGGAAATCCTTTTGATACATTAGTCCTTCCAGCGATCGCAAGAAAAGCAACAAGAGTTCTCGGCCCTGACGGACAACCTGTAACTCTTCAAGAGATGGCCGACATCGATGCTCTAGCAAGGACACTCTACGGAGAAATGGCGGGCTGTTTTAAACACGGATTACAATATCCTATGGCCGTTGCAAAAATTGCTTACAATCGCGCTAATGCACCTGACAAAGTCAGAAAAACATTTGTGGGCAATAATGCAGATCACAGTTCCCGGAAGGACGATCTGGCTCGTGTCGTGACAACCCCGTCTCAATTCAATGTCTGGAAGAAGTACAATGAAGACGGCAAAGTGAATGGAAGTTTAAAACTAGCTCTCTGTCCGCCGTCTGATCCTAACAAAGCGTCTTGGCAGAAATTCAAGCCAGGCAAAGACGAGCTTGCGATCTGGGAAAACGCCCTTCGTATCGCCACAGAAACTGTACTGTTCTCAAACAAGTTTAACCGACGTACTTCAGAAATTCGCGACAATATTTATGACTATAACTCGGGCCCTCGGGACCCATGGGGTTATACTCGGATTTATCCCCGTATCGAAGGCCGACGTGTAGATCGTGTGGCTTGTATGCAAGTCTGGCGAAGATAAAAACAAAGACTACAAAAACCTCACCGTTTTCAGGGACTTCAGCCCCCTGAAAAATATCCCTGGGGGATTTCCCTGTGGATAAATTTCACTTAAGATCGCTTATAGCTGAGCCACAGAGTATGTGGAATATAGTGGAACAGCAGTACTGCCGTTTCACACTTTATGGATGACATGCGGACAAATATTCAATACCTCTGAGGTAATTTATGAAGCCGAAACAAGACTACCGATCTTATATTTTACGTGAGTTTGAACGACGCCAAAAAAAGAATCCTGCATATTCTTTAAGAGCTTTTTCCAGAGACCTTGAAATCCCATGCTCCCGCCTCAGCGAAATCCTCAATAGAAAAAGAGGCCTCTCTCAACGTCGTGCTCCCCTACTCGCAGACAAACTTTACCTTTCTCCTTCCGAAAAAGAATATTTTGTCGATCTAGCTCTGTGCGAGCACGCACGAAGTGGATTGGTGAAAAACATGGCTGTAAAACGTATCCATGCGCGCGAAGCCGTATCTATGGATGAAGCCGTTTTCAGCATTGTTTCTGATTGGTACCACACTGCTATTCTAGAATACCTTCAGTTGCCTAATAAGCCTCACGATCTTCAAACCATTGCAACCTGCTTTGGATTGCAAACTGAAGTCGTGGAAAAGGCCTTAGAGCGTTTGCAAGGGGTTCACCTGATTAAACAAGTGACTGCGGACAAATGGTCCGTTCTTCATGAAAACCGCAACACTATTTTCTCACCTAAATTTGAAGCTGTGAAAAAGTACTATCGTCAGCTTTTGGAAAAAGTGAATAACAACATCGGCAGTGAGAGCCGCTCTTGGGATATGTCTGCAGCAACTCTGCAGGTCAAAAAGGGCAGCATTCCTCAAGCGATCCAGAAAATCCGTCAGTTCCGCCAAGAATTGATTGCGGAAATGGAAGCAGATCCAGAACGCGACACTGTCTGCTGCCTTACGGTTCAGTTCTTTGATTTAGCGGAAGCCCACTGATTAATGAGATCCGCAACCTCTGCGGACTCATTGATCACTCGTTGAGAGATCGAGGCTTCCTGGATAAAATACCCGAAGGCTCTGATCATCTGTGTATTCGATAAGATCTTTGTAGAATTACTTAAATTATAACGCGGGTTTTGATAGCCAAAACCCTGAACTAGATCCGCGATTGTAATGTCCCCACGTTTTCTTTGGGCCCATTCTCTTGCTGGCTGAGCCACGTGGCAGCTGACGCAGTCAAGATTCTCGGGATTGAAGTTTTTTGGATTCTCGATGCGTAACGCAGCTGTAACTTCCTGACGAATGAGCTCTTCATTACCAGCGCTCAGTTTATCAGAGTTTCGAATGATTTGATTGATCGTATCTGGGGCCTTTGGTTCTGGCGAAATTTGCCCTCTATCAAAATGATCTGCTGGAACCGCAAAATTTAAGAATGCTTGTGAACCATGATTGATACGCGGAATCTTTAAAATCTGAAGGCCTCCATTTTTAACTTCAAAACCCTGGAATGCCCACATATCGCCGGCTCCACGCAGGACCATGGCAGTCACACGCGAAAGATTTTCTGCGCCCGCAAACTTTTTAATGATGTTGTTGAAATCAATCAGAGCTGGGCTCTGATCTTTCTGCAAATTCCACGCTGGGTGTACCTGCAATGCAAGACCTTCTGTTTTTACCGAGTGTTTAGTCTTCCACGTTTGTAAGTCGTTCAGAAGGTCCCCAAACTCTTTTTCGTTCAATACATAGAAGCTATGTAAAGCCGCATCTATAGTTTGTGTTTGATTCAAACGACCTTCTTCAATCGGTTGCCAAACTATTCTGATTTGTCTTTGGCAAGACTGAGGTGTTGGCAAAGGAAAGCAAGGGTCGATACGCACGGCGATTACTCGCAATGCCTCGAGAGTTTGTTGTTCTGTATGGGTTACGGTAAGTGGCGGCACCGACGCCAGCAACCTTGGAGGTAACAAGGCTCCACCACGTCCTGGAGCTTCAATTCCTAACAAGTTGTCAGGACCTACCTGAGAAGGAAGTGGCATTAAATAAGAAACGTCATTTAAATCCCATGTGGCCAATACAAAAGATGGCAACATCCAAGCTGCAATACAAAGCATCCATTTTTTCATGGAATCAAATTTCCAACTTTGTTCTCGATATTCAACAACAATCATTGGGTTGCCGCGAAAACTATGCTTATTGAAAACTAACTAATGATGAACGCAGAGTTTACGCTCCTAGACGTAAAGCAGTATCAAACTCCTGGAGAGCAACTCTGTCTATGCGTTGGTTTCCTTAAGATATTAATGGGTGAAAATAAACTCGCAGGTACCAGCTCTGCGAGATCCGATTAAATGTGTGATATTAGCATACGCATCCACAAACTTGGCTTTTACAACTCTAATAGAACCAGGAATATCTCCGATTTCCAAACGTACAAACCCCTTCACGACTGGCGACACAACAACTCGAAGCCAAGTACGACGCTCAAACTTGTTCGTGAATGTCAGAAGATCCGCCAACGGTGGAGGCGGAAGACCAAAGCTAGAGCTTGCGCCCGCAGCAAAATAATCAGCAGAAGCGGCGCTATGACCTGGCACTGCTGGAGGGTAAAAGGAACTTCCCTTTAAAGTGTCTGCTCCAGAGCGATGAGCCATCATCATCTCCGCTTTTCCTACTATGCCAATAACAGAGACCGCAGCTTTCGTATTATCGAATTTTTCAGAGTTATGAAACAACTCAAAGACAAAAGCTTTTTTAGATTTACTAAAAGCTAAGCTAAATCCAAGTTCCTCAGCTCCGCCGACACCTTTTTTTAGAATTCCAGTCTCAGCAACCACCCCTACAGAAATGCTCACGCCAAACTCATTTGAATCAATCACCAAAGGAGCTTGATACCATAGCTTGTAATCAATACCCTTCAAAATTGCGAGGGCCGCGCGTTCGCTTCTTTCATTGAAGCCTACATGTTCTTTAGGTTCTAGTGCTGTGAGCGGATGACGAATTTTAGATTTAACAAATTTAAAGGCATCACCGACAAGGCTTCCGGCGCCTAGCAAAAATTTTGATGATCTCAAGACCCTAGCAGCACCAGTTAGGAAGATCACTCGTATTTCCTTGAATCTTTGCTGATCTGCCGAAGGCAAAGCCAGGTACGCCTCCAAGGGATTTCGCTCCTCTGGTTCTGCAAGGCCTTGTTGCTGGAGCTGTTGGCGTAGCTTCTCGGGCATCTTCATTCCCAAAGCTTCTTTCATTGCTTCAGGATCTGGCTCGCTATCTAGAGTAAAAGAGACTTTGTCAGAAACACGGATAATCGTTTTGCTAGAGTCTTCAGAAACTTCAGTCTTTTCTAGGATGCTTTCAACGACTTCGTTAGAAAGATCGATATTTTCAGGCAACGGCGCGGCCTGAACTGACCAAGAGATCGACAGCAGACATAAAACGGCAATTACAAGTTTCACCTAAGACTCCATATTAAAGACCGAATACAAATTCCTGTGTTCCGATTTAAGATATTCACTCTTCATGCCAGAAAAAAATGTTTCATTCTGGGACCATATCGTCGCATTTTTCTGAAACTCTACAAATTCTCAAGTGTTATGTCCGGGAACAGCAGAGAAAAAAACGTCGATCTATCAGTCAAAAAACAAGGGTTCGTCAGTAAAGGCCACACCTATTCGAGCACGAACAAGGGGGGCCTTGTGCATAGGGATTGCAACTAACCCAAGTTAAGGAACACCTGGGGGATGAGTATGAAAAGGGCTGCTAGTGTAACAGTATTATCTGGGATCTTTTTGACATTTATGTTGTCATTCCAGAACTGCTCTAAGGTTGGCTTTACTAGTGCTGTCGATGCTTCTGCCGTTAAAAACGGAACAACAGGAGATGGCGATGACGATGGCGGCGGCGACGATACTAACTGTCGCATCGACATGGTGAACTCCACAAAAACTACTAAGATTCTTTTCCTTATTGATACTTCAGGCTCGAATGCTGGTAATAACGGCGCTGCGGGAACTGACATGGGAAAGACATGGCGTTTAGCCACTATCAATTCATTCATTAACGCCTACGCATCTAAACCCAACTTCCAATTTGGTTTCGCAACTTTCCAAGAAACTAGCGCTAAAGCACTCCTCGAATCCAACAATCACGGTATCTTTACGAATAACATGACTGAAATTAATCAAGCTATTCAAGCGCTCAAAGATACTGAGGACCAGGGCAATACGCCTTACGATGCTGCTTTAAGCATCGTAAAAGATATGATCTCTTACGATCAAGTTAGAAACCCTTCTAAAGAAGTTGGTTACGTTGTCATCATGGTTTCGGACGGTTCTCCAACCAATAAGTCTTATACCAATGAAGCTACTGGCATGACAGCACTTACCAACGATGTTAAAGCCATCAACAACGTGGCTGTTGGACAAATTAGTGTGAACACCGTCTACCTTTACAACCAAAGCGTTCCAAGCGCTTCTCAAAAGTCTTATCTGCAGAAGATTGCAAGTGTCGGCCACGGTGCTTTCATCGAGGCTAGCTCTCAGCAAATCATCCAAATCTCTGATACAGTTCAAGTTCCAACGACAACTTGCATGTAGTATCCGGGATAAAGTCCAGGTTCTTGCTACAGCTCGAGAAAATACAAGGTCCCTTTGATATCATAAAGATGATGCCGAAGGAGACCTTGTGATACGTTTTTGGATTCCCGCTGTTCTTGCTATTGCTACTATCAGCTACTACGCAACCACGTACAAACACAAAAACTTTCCTACTCGTGAACCTGCGTTTTCTTTGTTTAAAAGCCAGCCCCTAGAAGACAAAGATATTCTTGAAGCCTCATCTTCTTCAGATCTTAAGGCAAAACGTGTGCGCCTCTTGATCGACAATGATGCTTCCTTCGATAGTAAAATAGAAGCTATCCGCTCGGCTCGCTCGGGCGAAACAATTCGTCTTTCTTACTACATCTATTCGAAAGATCAGTCGTCAGCACTCTTTTTGAATGAACTTCTTCAAGCTGCTGCTCGAGGCGTACGCATCAAACTGATGGCAGACTTTATTACCAACTACCCACTCTTAGATTTGTTCACATATCTGGAAACTCAAAGCCGTGGGATGATTCAAGTCAGACTTTATGGTCGCCCGACACCTTTGATCGTCCGTGATTCGATGTTCCTTACGACTCCTTGTCCCCCGACTTCTGGGAAAGTCAAATCTACGACTTGTTCGGATGCCAAATGGGCTAAGTTAGCAAATTCCTCTCCCGACTTCTATGCTCGCCTTATGCTAAGCAGTCTCTATAGTCTCAACTTTGACTTTGTTGCAAGCGCAGTCCTCAAAGGACAACTAGTGGATCTAGCTGCGCTCACGTCTGGTGGCAATACGAGTGAAGAAGACAAGAAGCAGTTCATAGAATTCCTAAAGCTTGCCTTTAATGCCAAGGTGAAGGGCGACGTTCTCGCAGGAGCCAAGGTTTTGATTGCTATGCAACTTTATGGCGACAAACTAAATCCAATCCTCAATGAAATTTTAGGAAGAGTTCCAGTATCACAGAAAGAGCAAAAATCTTATTCGGACTGGGAGCATATTACTGACTTTACTCACCACAAGATTCTCATGGTCGGCGATCGTTTTGTTCAGCTTGGTGGACGCAATATTGAAAACTCCTACCATATGAAACGCAACGAACTCACTGACAAATATATCTTTATGGATACAGATGTTGCGGTCGACCTCGACCGAGGAGGCAACAGTATCGCAGTTGCGTATGATAGACTTTGGAACTTCAGCCAAATGACCATTCCGGTACAGGAAGCCCGCAACCTCATGCCCAACGAATTAGTCTCAAATTCCGAAATCGCTAATGAGGTTTGGAACCAGTGCCTCCCGAAAAATTATCAAACGGAGCAGGACCGTCAAACCCTCGTCAGCTGCTTCGAAGGTCAGTTTTACAAGCATTCAAAATATAAAAACCTCAATACTCGCATGACAGAACTCGCAACAGTACTGAACGACGGTGTTCAAGCTTATAAGAGTCAATACCTGCCTAAAAAGGCTTATGCACAAACTTGGAAAAAGTCTTCCAACTACGAGGACGAATTGTCTAATGTAGACATCTCACACCTTCTTTTGGGCTACATCGAAAATGTTCATTACGACAAATCTAAAAAAGAGCTCGAGCGTATTTACGGGTCTGTTGCTGGCAAAGAAACAAAGAATGGAAAATACATTCATCACCTTTGGTATCTGGGACTGCAAAACACCTGCGCTCTGGCTGCTAAAGAAAAACGTGAAAAACGCGTGATTATACATTCCGCCTACTTTTTACCGCCGGCAATTTTGATGCGTGGTTTTAGTAAAATGATGGACGGGACCTGGGACTGCCGCAATGTGCACGTCAGCTTCGTAACAAACTCACCGGAAACAACCGACTTGAATCACATTAACATTGCTTCTCGCTATCAAATGGCAGCGTTTTTTAAAGTCTATCAGAACCGACGTCGAATTTATGGCTCTATCAGCGATAGCAAGTCTGCGAAGTTTGACTACCATGAGTATCTCAAAGATCCAAACGACAGAGGTCTTTCTCTACATTCGAAAGTCAGTGTTCTTGGGGACGACTTGATTGTTGGATCTGCGAATGCCGATGTTCGTAGCTACTATATGGACACAAACAATGGCTTCTTCCTCAGAGGCGCCAAAGACACAGTTTCCCAATACGCCGAGTGGGTAGACAACATTCTTAAGGACTCCACTAAAGTTCGAGATCTTACTTCTCACTTTAGCAGTCCAGGGCTTACCGTCGACAAGATTTACTCTGACGACAAAAAGATCTTAGAGAATTTTTTGGCAACGAATGAACTTGGTAAAAAGCTTTCTCCGACGATGAAAGAAAAATTCTTCAAGGGAATCTACGCCGTCGCGAATTTTGTCTCCGAGACCACGGAAAAAATCTTAGTCAAAGACTCGAATCCTAGCGAAGCCGAACAGGCCGAGTTGGAACAAAAGTTCGACCGTGCGATGCAGTTGTTATAGAGTTTGAATAGATTGAACCCAGACAATTTCACAGGCACCAGCGCCAGAGTCCTCTCTGGCGAGAGAGCTTTTAGCATCGCTACCGTCCGAGTAATTCACGCGCACCAAATATCCTCTTAAATTCACGACCTGACCTTTACGAAGTTTTTTGATCTCTTGTTCGACATACTCTGTAGAAGGGATGAGATGCATATTCGCGCTTTGTTGGGTCATTAAGGGCTGTTCAGCCGGAGGCGTGCCTCTCCATGAATAGAAGTAAAATCGCCCCTCTTGCCAAATATTAAGCTCGTTTAGAACTTTAGAGTCAGACATCACTCCCCACCCCAAGGCCACGTCTACTGGTACGATAGGGGCCATCTTATCGATCCAATAGCGCTCGGTCGATAAAACTCTCCCCTGCAGAGAGTATTCCGCTAGAGGGTCTAAGACGACGTCTTTGTATTTAATAGGTCTGAAAGAAGGTGGAAGGTCTTTTTGAGATGGGCTCTGGGTTACCAGAATGCCCTCAGGATGGGCTTCTTCCCGCTGGGACCACGCTTGGTAGCCCCCCAGGATTACGACAAGAATAAAGGCTATTACGGTGCGATTCATGCTTCCAAGTCCCTAAATCGGTTTAATTGAGTGTAACGTATGTCCTGCTCAAATAAACCGGTTTTAAGGTCTAGTAAGGCATGCCGTTGATGTAGTTAGAGCCAATTCACGGCCATGGAATTTTCTTTTTTTCATTCATCTTGAGCCCGTCGCTCGTTTTTTCCTTCTCACTTAGGCATAGGCCTTGCTCCAGACGGACCGAGGCAGTAATTGAAATCTGCTCTGCAATTTAAGAGGTTTTTGTGAAGCTTTGCCTTTTTTCTATCTTCGCTCTAATGTTCAGTTTTATTACAGTGAGTGCTCAGGCCAAAAATGCCTGCAGCTGTACTCCAATTCCCTCTATGAAAAAGTACATAGGCGATGCCCGCAAAAAGCATATTGTCGGCTATAGCATTGATTGGACGTGTACTTACAAATGCAAGCTCGATGCACGCGACTCTGACGACAAGGCCACCTTGGTCACTGGGGCTTATCATGAATATCATGTATTTCCAGAGGACGGCAGCGAGGGTGTTTGCGAAGGCATGGTTTACAAGTCTCACTACAACTCAATGACCAACCAATATGTGTATATGTATACAGGAGAAGACGTTCCCTTCAGGCCCACCGATTCAAAATCTTCTGATCTTAAAAAATGGGCGAATACTACCTACTGTGAATAGTGGGATCTTAAAGAATCCAGGACATTTCTAGAAAACCTGCATTGAAAGATTATATAAAAAAAAGAGCGGTCTTATTTAGACCGCTCTTTTTTTTATTTGTTGTAGTTAAATTTGGGGCCTAGGCAATGCGCTTGATTTGCGCCAGTTTATCTCTCAGAGTGTGAACCTCTTGCTTCAAGGCATTGTTCTCTTGCATCAACTGATTGAGCTTTCTTTTCATCAAATCGATTTCACCAGATCCTGCAGAAGATGAATGGCTGCTCGCAGCTGAGGTTTCTTTTGAAGCTGATTTCGAGTCGTCTGAGTAGTTAATTTCAATTTTATTCAAGAATGACAACCCAGAGTCTGCGCTGTTCAATCTTTCTTCGATATTTTCCTCTACAAAAAGGTCCGCATCGAATTTTTCAAATTTAATATAGCCAGAAGCTGCAATAGCGCGAACCTCTGTGATGAGCTTCATTTCACAAGTAGCTTTTTCAGCCGGATTTGGATTGAGCTCAGCCATTTGGTCCATAATTTTGCGTTTTGAAATTGGCGGCAATGGAGCCAGAATCTTTTCGACCTGCTCTGCAGGACGACCGTGCAAACTCACGCAAAGAGTGAGCGGCTGCAGACGGCTCAATACCTCAGACATTACGTCATTTGGCCATGTGAAAATGCGATCAACTTGAAGCATTTTCTTTTTGAGCTCTTGTTCCCACGCAGGACTTTCTTGACTGATAAGTCCTAAAAATTGTTCTTGCTTCTTGCCTCCCGAAGTCTCGATGAGGGTTAGAAGCTGACTGAATCCACCTTTTTTCTTATAACGATCTAGCATTCCCATGCAGAATAAATCGGATGAATCATGGAAAACTTCAGAGATTTAACGTCTCAAAAGGAGAATTAACCAAAAATTTGCCGGTCCAAATTTGTAGATTCACCCCGAAGCATTTGGCCTCGAAAGGCCCTATAAAACTTCACGATGCTTCTTCTCAAGTACAGATCAGACTGAGAATTATTATGTTCCCTAGCTAAAAGTTTCTCAAATTCCCCCAACTTCCTTCCTTCCTTCCTTCCTTCCTTCCTTCCTTCCTTCCTTCCTTCCTTCCTTCCTTCCTTCCTTCCTTCCTTCCTTCCTTCCTTCCTTCCTTCCTTCCTTCCTTCCTTCCTTCCTTCCTTCCTTCCGCGCAATCAATCAATCAATCAATCAAACTGAAACTGAAACTGAAACTGAAACTGAAACTGAAACTGAAACGTCCTCCCTCCAAAAGGTTAGACTCTCAATCGAAAAGATACATTTTATCGATGGTATCCCCACAAACAAAAAAACCCGGATTTTCGATCCGGGTTTCTATATTTAGTATTTAATCGGGGCTTAAAATCTTAGAGAGATTTACAAGAGTATTTCACTTTACCAACAGTACCCGCAGGCAATTGAGCGCTGAACTTCAACTCACTACCTGAAACAGAGTATGTGATACCTGGAGCAGAAATAGTGACCTGTAAATTTGAAGGATTGCTACAAGCCAAAGGAACACTGTTTTTGCGATCCAAAATGTTAGTACTAATTTCACCAAGCTTCGAAGTGTAATCACTAGAGCAAATATCTCCGACTACTCCGCGGGTCATATCAGAGGCCTGCTTGTAAATAAGTCCATAAGAACCACTTACAGTTCCAAGTCCATTAACAACAAGCTGGTTGCCTTGAGTACGCTTACAGTTTTCATCCAACACGATCATTGAGTGAATGCTAACAAGCTTTCCTCCACCATAAGCAGCACGTGACGCGCTTACTAAAGCTTGAGGTTGATCTAGCGCCTCAAGATCAAAACCTGGATATGTTCCTGGGTTTTGTTGGTTGTACCAGTACAATTGGGATCTTTCGTCCTCATCTGCAAGTACGATAATAGCTAAGTGAGCATCTTTACGAATGAAGCTATTTGGATTGTTTCTTACAACCATATTTGCCGCATAGATTCCGCGTTCATCCCCAGATGGGCAATTTGCGGAATAAGCTGCATCATAACCAGCTTTGCCATAGTTATTTTTGATAAATAGTTCACAAGAAGCAGTTTCTGGGCGCTGAAGAGTTTGCTTAAACCAAGTATCTTTCTGCTGCAAAGTTCCAGAAGCTTTTGTAAGAAAGTACTCACCATTCGGGAATTTAATCAAACGCCCATCTTGAAGGGCTCCACTTTGATTGATAGCGCGTGCAGGATTGCCACTATTTGAAATATCTGTAGTTGTAATGGCAATTCTATAGTCTGCTTTTTGATCTTCAAGCTTCTGAACAAATCCACTTAAGCGCGCAGCCAATTGAGTTTGCTCAAAAGACATTGAAGCAGAGTTGTCATTGACGATTAAAACGTCGACAAGCCCTTCACGTATAGAAATAGGATCTTCAAAATGATCCCAACCATCTAACGTAATACAGTTTTTGCCTGAGTTCTGGCATCTGTTAAGCTCTTCATCCTTGGTGAAATTAACAGGTGAGCACCCGACATATATACAGACGAGCGCTGGAACAGCTAGAAATTTGAGAGCTCCACTGATGTTCATTATGACACCTCACCTCATCAGGAAACATCCAAGCTCAGTGCCAGAACTAGCCAAATCACATAAAGTATTGAAATAACTTAATAATCTATCAAATTTCTAATCAAGAATGAGGACCCCAACATGGCCAAGCAATGGACAGCAAGGCCGCAAATTCAAAAAAACACCCGGTATATCAATGAGTTACAGGGATCCCGAAGTGGGGCTAGAAAGAAACAATTTTTGTTACTTCTTATGAAGTAAATTCAAGTCCCGAAGTCCTGAAATTCACCCAGCGATTGTCGTTCCCAAAAAAAGTAGGTGAGATCAAAAGATGGAAACAAAAATCATCGGATTGATTCTTCTGATCTGCGCAGCACTGATTTTTCAGTACAGTTATGACGATGTAGTAGAAAACCATTTTTCTCCGGCAGTTAAACTTAAAAAAACCATAGAAAAAGACATCACAAAGTCACTCGATGCTCAGGCCCCAAAAAGCAAGGGTGATATTCATCACGTAAAATTCAGTTTCCGATCTACAGAAGCCCAAGAGTTTTTAAAAAAGCATCCACCAAAATTCCAGACTAATAAAAATGGAAATGTTTGGCTTGAAGTTGAGGTGCTAGATTTATCAGATGAAGAAAATCCGGGCTTTATTACTCAAACCAGCGTTTTTGATTTGAGAACAAAAAACAAAATCGCCGAGTTCGGCGAGACTTACTATATGAAGGATTTTGATAGTGGAACTAAGGTCATTATTAAATCTTCGCCAGCAAAACCCAAAGAGGCTTCTAAGATAGATCAAAATCAAACTTCTGAAAAACAACAGCCAGAAAACACCAAAGATAAAGATTCAAAATCAGAAGGATCTAACAATCCGAAAGCTATAAATATAGAAACTGATGAGTCTAAAAAAGAAGAAACAAAAAAGGTCGTAAAATGAAAAAAGCCGATTGGTTTCCCAATCGGCTTACATAAAAAAGAGCCGGCATCGTGCTACTCTCCCACACGGTTGCCCGTGCAATACCATTGCCGCAAGAGGACTTAACTTCTGAGTTCGGAATGGGATCAGGTGTGGCCCCTCTGCTATAGACGCCAGCAAAACATATTCAATTTTAGTAATTCTAAGATTCTTGAATGATTGATTTAATTGATTTTAGCGAACAGGTTAATTACCACATTAATAATATTAAAAAAATTAATAAAAAAAGCCTCACGACCTATTAGTACGGATCAGCTGAATACATTACTGTATGTACACTCTCCGCCTATCAACCTCGTAGTCTCCGAGGAGTCTTTAGGGGCCCGAAGGCCCAGTGAGATCTAATCTCGCAGTTAGCTTCCCGCTTAGATGCTTTCAGCGGTTATCTATTCCGAACATAGCTACCCTGCATTGCTCTTGGCAGAACAACAGGAACACCAGAGGTTCGTCCATCCCGGTCCTCTCGTACTAAGGACAGGTCTGCTCAAATCTCATACGCCCACAGAAGATAAGGACCAAACTGTCTCACGACGTTCTGAACCCAGCTCGCGTACCACTTTAATTAGCGAACAGCTAAACCCTTGGGACCTGCTCCAGCCCCAGGATGTGATGAGCCGACATCGAGGTGCCAAACTCCATCGTCGATATGGACTCTTGGATGGAATAAGCCTGTTATCCCCGGAGTACCTTTTATCCGTTGAGCGATGGCCCTTCCACGCGGGACCACCGGATCACTTTGGCCTGCTTTCGCACCTGCTCGACTTGTAGGTCTCGCAGTCAAGCCCCCTTATGCCAATGCACTCGACGCCTGGTTTCCAATCAGGCTGAGGGGACCATCGCGCGCCTCCGTTACTTTTTGGGAGGCGACCGCCCCAGTCAAACTGCCCACCAGACAGTGTCCTTCGCCCTGATAATGGGCGCAAGTTAGATTTCAAAGTTTCCAAGGGTGGTATTTCAAGGTTGCCTCCACCGGATCTAGCGACCCGGCTTCAAAGGCTCCCACCTATCCTACACATGCAAACTCTAAAATCACTGCCAAGCTACAGTAAAGGTTCACGGGGTCTTTCCGTCTTTCTGCGGGTACTCGGCATTTTCACCGAGAATTCAATTTCGCGAGGCATTTGGTTGAGACACCGGAGAAGTCGTTACGCCATTCGTGCAGGTCGGAACTTACCCGACAAGGAATTTCGCTACCTTAGGACCGTTATAGTTACGGCCGCCGTTTACTGGGGCTTCAATTCTCAGCTTCGCTTACGCTAACTAATCCTTTTAACCTTCCAGCACCGGGCAGGCGTCAGCATGTATACTTCGTCTTGTGACTTTGCACATGCCTGTGTTTTTGATAAACAGTCGCTACTCCCATTTCTCTGCGACCCACAAAAGCTTGGGGAGCAAGTCCTTACACTCTCGTGGGCACACCTTTTCCCGAAGTTACGGTGTTAAGTTGCCGAGTTCCTTAACCAAAATTCACCCCATCGCCTTAGGATATTCACCCCACTCACCTGAGTCGGTTTACGGTACGGGCGATCTCTTAAACTATCGAAACTTTTCTTGAAAACATGGCTTTTCTCGCTTCCGGGACAAAGTCCCTCGCATTCACGCCTCAGTGTTACGTGCCGCGGATTTACCTACGACACCACCTACACGCTTACACCTCAATCCAATAAGAGGCCGAGATAGCCTATTCTGTCATTCCTATAGCAATCCGAGATCGGTAACGGAATATTAACCGTTTTGCCATCGACTACGCCATTTGGCCTCGTCTTAGGACCCGACTAACCCTGGGAGGATTATCCTTGCCCAGGAATCCTTGAGTTTTCGGCGCCCGGGTTTTTCACCCGAGTTCAACGCTACTTATGTCAGCATGATCACTTCTAGTTCGTCCAGCTGTCCTACCGGTCAACCTTCATCCTATGCTAGAACGCTCCCCTACCACTAAAATATAAAATATCTTAATCCAAAGCTTCGGTACTACACTTAGCCCCGTTGTATCTTCCGCGCAGAGTCACTAGACTAGTGAGCTATTACGCTTTCTTTAAAGGATTGCTGCTTCTAAGCCAACCTCCTAGTTGTCAAAGTAACTCCACAACGTTCTCCACTTAGTGTAGATTTTGGGACCTTAGCTGTTGGTCTGGGCTCTTTCCCTCTCGACGCTGGACCTTATCACCCAGCGTCTGCCTTCCAGGGTACATATCAACGGCATTCGGAGTTTATTTGGGTTTGGTAATCTGGTAAAGACCCCTAGCCCATTCAGTGCTCTACCTCCGTGATACAATTTACCTGAAGCTATACCTAAATATATTTCGGGGAGAACCAGCTATCACCCAGTTTGATTGGCCTTTCACCCCTAATCACAGATCATCCAAAGAGTTTTCAACCTCAACTAGTTCGGTCCTCCACGAGGTGTTACCCTCGCTTCAACCTGTCCATGATTAGATCACCGGGTTTCGGGTCTATCCCTGCAAACTAAACGCCCTATTCAGACTCGCTTTCGCTACGGCTCCACCTGTAACGGCTTAACCTTGCTTGCAAAGATAACTCGCTGACTCATTATGCAAAAGGTACGCGGTCGCTCATATAAAGAGCTTCCACTGCTTGTAGACTTACGGTTTCAGGTTCTATTTCACTCCCCTCTCGGGGTTCTTTTCACCTTTCCCTCACGGTACTTGTCCTCTATCGGTCACTAAGGAATATTTAGCCTTGGAGGGTGGTCCCCCCAGATTCCCACAGGATTTCACGTGTCCTGTGGTACTCGGGATACCGCTAGCGCTCTTGAGTTTTTTGGATACAGGGCTATCACCTTATCTAGCCAGTCTTTCCAGACTGTTCTCCTAAACTCTTAAGTCGCACGTCGCGGTCCCACAACCCCCTGTTCAAATAAATGAACAAGGTTTGGGCTGTTTCCCGTTCGCTCGCCACTACTAGGGAAATCTCGTATTTGATTTATTTTCCTGAGGGTACTGAGATGTTTCACTTCCCCTCGTTCGCTTTTTCTACCTATGTATTCAGTAGAAGATACCAATAATTGGTGAGTTGCCTCATTCGGAAATCTCCGGATCAAAGTGTGTGTGCCACTCCCCGAAGCTTATCGCAGCTTACCACGTCCTTCATCGCTTCTTAGTGCCAAGGCATCCACCGTAAGCCCTTTGTAGCTTTAAAATGGTAATTAACCTCGCTAAAATCAATTAAATCAATCTATTCAATTGTCAAAGAACTAAAAACTAAAACATTCGAGCGGCTTCAAATTGGTGGGCCTGAGAAGACTTGAACTTCTGACCCCACGCTTATCAAGCGTGTGCTCTAACCAACTGAGCTACAGGCCCTTAAAGCCTTCACTCTTTCAAAACTAAATAGCTAGAAAAAATTTTTGGGACTCACTCGCGATCCGAAGATCCGAGTTGACCTAAGATGTCTCAACCGAAGTTGAGAAAAATCCTTAGAAAGGAGGTGATCCAGCCGCAGGTTCCCCTACGGCTACCTTGTTACGACTTCACCCCAATCATCGACCATACCTTGGGCGCCTGCCTCCTTGCGGTTAGCGCAGCGACTTCTGGTACAGCCGACTTTCATGGTGTGACGGGCGGTGTGTACAAGGCCCGGGAACGTATTCACCGCGGCGTTCTGATCCGCGATTACTAGCGATTCCACCTTCATGGGGGCGAGTTGCAGCCCCCAATCTGAACTTAGATAACTTTTGTAGGATTAGCACCACTTTGCAGTTTAGCATCCGTCTGTAGTTACCATTGTAGCACGTGTGTAGCCCTAGGCATAAGGGCCATGAGGACTTGACGTCATCCCCACCTTCCTCCGGTTTAACACCGGCAGTCCATCTAGAGTGCCCAACTGAATGCTGGCAACTAAATGCAGGGGTTGCGCTCGTTGCGGGACTTAACCCAACATCTCACGACACGAGCTGACGACAGCCATGCAGCACCTGTGTACCGACCCTTGCGGGCGACGACATTTCTGCCAGTCTTCCAGTACATGTCAAGCCTAGGTAAGGTTCTTCGCGTTGCATCGAATTAAACCACATGCTCCACCGCTTGTGCGGGCCCCCGTCAATTTCTTTGAGTTTTAATCTTGCGACCGTACTCCCCAGGCGGGATACTTAACGCGTTAGCTTCGTCACTGAAGGGGTCAATACCTCCAACAACAAGTATCCATCGTTTACGGCGTGGACTACCAGGGTATCTAATCCTGTTTGATCCCCACGCTTTCGGGTCTGAGTGTCAGTGTTAGGCCAGTTACCCGCCTTCGCCACCGGTATTCCTCTTGATATCTACGTATTTCACCACTACACCAAGAATTCTAGTAACCTCTCCTACACTCAAGCTTCGCAGTATCAAATGCACTTCCAGGGTTGAGCCCTGGGCTTTCACACCTGACTTACAAAGCCACCTACACCCGCTTTACGCCCAATAATTCCGAACAACGCTAGGATCCCTCGTCTTACCGCGGCTGCTGGCACGAAGTTAGCCGATCCTTTCTTACAGGGTACATTCATTGTGTTATTCCCCTGCGACAGAGCTTTACGACCCGAAGGCCTTCATCACTCACGCGGCGTCGCTGCATCAGAGTTGCCTCCATTGTGCAATATTCCCTACTGCTGCCTCCCGTAGGAGTCTGGACCGTGTCTCAGTTCCAGTGTGACTGATCATCCTCTCAGACCAGTTAGAGATCGTTGCCTTGGTGAGCCATTACCTCACCAACTAGCTAATCTCACGCGGACTCATCTTCAAGCGAAAAACCTTTAACCCCTAGATCCTCGGATCCTGTGGTCTTATGCGGTATTAGCTAATCTTTCGACTAGTTATCCCCCACTCGAAGGCAGATTATCCACGCATTACTCACCCGTGCGCCACTAGTACTCATATTGCTACTTTCCCCGTTCGACTTGCATGTATTAGGCACGCCGCCAGCGTTTGTTCTGAGCCAGAATCAAACTCTCCAGTTATAATTCTGTATCATCCAAACAGCTAGCATTTACGCTATTGTTTGTTCGAATATTATATATTTTGAAATTGTGAACTAACATTACTGTTAATTCAAAGAGCCCAAAAATTTTTCTATCTAGCTATTCAGTTTTCAAAGAGCGAAATCTCTTAACAATTTTCTTTTTCATCGTTGCGAGAGGTAACTGTTTTAGTTGCTTACCTTTCGTCCGTCAACATCTTTTTTTCTTTTTTTTCGATTTTTTTTCATCGAAAAACTTTACTTCAAAAACGTCTACTTTGAACATGCTTGGTGGAGGCAACAGGGATCGAACCTGCGACCTTCTGAATGCAAATCAGATGCTCTCCCAGCTGAGCTATGCCCCCGTTCAAAGTTCGGCTGTTTTCCTTCATTCGGTGCCAAAGGTCAATAGCAATTTTCAAATTATTTTCGAGCAGAAATTGTGCCTAAAATAGATACAAAAAAACCTGCCGAGTTTCTGGGCAGGTGTTTTGCGTAACTTATTGAAATTACTTTATTTTATTTTTGATTAAGCACAGGCTCTAGATTTTGATGCGATAAGTCTATTCAGCCACTTTCTTTCAAAAGAGAGATCAAAGCCCACTTGTTCTCCACCAGAAAGGATAGAGAAATATACCTTTTTAAGGATTTCAACCTCGGTATCGGCGCCTGACTCGGCCCCCATAGATTCTTCTATAGCTTCAAAGACGCTTAAAAGATCTGGAGTTGTGACTACTTTAGGAATTCGCGAAATATCCAAGCCAATAGTCTCGACGGGTTTAAAACCAATAAGTGTATCTGTGAACAGAACCTTATGGCCGCCCTTCATATTCAATTGAATGAAAGGCTTTCCGTCTGCATCTGTGCGATGGAGGATTTCCGATATATCGTGAGCGAAAAAGCTAAAAACTTTTCCGTCGAGATCTTGATAGATTTGAATCCTGCCACTCTCTCCGAGCTTCGCTTTCAGCCCGCGAGACGAATCGACGTAATTCAGGATGCTGTCCAGATCTGTGATGGTCGATTTATGTTTATTGGAGCTACTCAAATCACCCTCCTCGAATAGCACTCTCTCTCTACATTCACACACTCTATCGTCGATCGTTTTGTTGGACTTTATGTTTTTCTTCGGGTTTCACGTGAATCCGGTCTTGTATCGGGGACGGCGTCTCAAAGCTGAACGCAGAGAGCCTTGTTAGAAGTGTCTACTTTTGAGATAACTAAGGGATTGGAGAACCTATGTTAATCACACGCTGGCAAGCACCTCTTACACCGAATAAATCCCAGGCCTCTATGATTCTAGAGTCCGAAGGGCTTGAGCCTTATGAAGAACTTTATGAACCTCAAATGAAGGTTCACGAACATCGCCACCCTTTTGCAGAAGTGCGTGTGATTGTTGAGGGCGAATTGCTTTTCAATATCTCAGGAAATCAGTTCCTACTTCGTCCAGGTGATCGCGTTGAGGTTCCTGCTAACACTAAACACTCTCATATGGCTCAAGGATCTGGCCGCTGTATTTGCGTCTGCGCTCAACGAGCCATCTAAAGCCCCTGAATATTGAATTCTTAATAAAAAAAGGCCGGAAAACCCGGCCTTTTTCTTTTTATATGATTTTTTCTTCTTAAAGATTTCTCAGAATCGAGATCTTAGACCTAAGCGTGTCCCCGTCCGCCTTTAACCCAGTTTAAATACTCTTTCAGAGACTTCTCAAAGCCGCGCGTAGAGGGCTCGTAAAAAACACGGTCTTTCAAAGCATCTGGCAGATAGCTTTGCTCTACCCAGGCGTTTTCGAAGTTGTGTGGATATTTATAATCTCTGCCGTACCCAAGCTCTTTAGATAAGACTGTCTTTGAAGAGCGCAGATGTAATGGAACCGGCAGGGTCTTTGTTTCTTGCACACACTCTTTGGCATCATTCAGTGCCATGTAGGCGCGATTCGATTTTGGGCAAGAAGCCATATAGGTTGTCACTTGAGACAAAGTAATGGCCGCTTCCGGCAAACCAATAGCTTCGACGGCCTGAAGGCCTGCGACTGCCATCGATAATGCTCGTGGATCTGCATTACCCACATCTTCAGAGGCTAAAATAATCAAGCGACGAGCGATAAATACAGGGTCTTCCCCGCCCTCTAGCATTCTTGCTAGGTAATAAACCGCTGCGTTTGGATCACTGCCCCGCACGCTCTTGATAAAAGCAGAAATGACGTCGTAGTGCATTTCAGAGGACTTGTCGTAGCCCAAAGGGCTCATCTGCAAAAGCTCACGCAGAGACTCTAGATCCAACGGAAAGCTAGCTTCCGCCACTTGAGATTCAGGATTCTTTTCGAATCGGTAGTAATCGAAGATGATCTCTAGAGAGTTAATCAGACGACGAGCATCTCCGTCTGAAAGCTCTAACAGGTTTTTAAGAGCTTCCGGCTTTAAGATCAGTTCACAATTAACATCATAGAAGCGGCAGACCTTATCTAAGATGATTTTCAATTGCTCTGACGTCAGGCGCTCAAAGACCACAACCCGACTTCGACTGAGAAGGGCCTTATTGAGCTCGTAACTCGGGTTTTCCGTCGTTGCACCAATGAGGACGACGTCTCCCTTCTCAACGAAGGGTAAAAGCACGTCCTGTTGTCCTTTATTGAAACGATGGATTTCATCCACGAATAGCAAAGTCTTTTGATTGAACTGCAAACGGCGATCACGGCCAGCTTCTCCGACCTCTCTAAGAACTTTGGCTCCAGAATCTACAGCATTGAGATTTACGAAATGAGCTTGAATATGCTGGGCCAAGGCGAGCGCAAAAGTTGTCTTACCCGTACCTGGCGGCCCCCATATAATAAGGCTGGGCACCATGCCCTTACGAAGCATCTGCCCTAGCTTCGAGCGCGGCCCAATGGTTTTCTCCTGCCCAATGATTTCATCGAGGTTCTTAGGTCGAAGAACTTCGGAAAGAGGCGCTGATGTTTGTGATTGAGATGCAGAAAAAAGATCCATACGGCCGACAGAAATAGTCCAGCAAGGCAGGCTTGGCAATGGAAAGGTCGGGGCGTCTAAAAACGAAATAATAAAGCCGGCGTTAAGAGCCGGCTTAGATTTTTCCATAAATGTCAGTGTGCACGTCTACCTATTCAAAGTTCACTTTGACGGTGGAAGTGGCTTTAATCGGTTTTTCATCCCCAGTAGGGCTTCGCTCAAAACCAATCACTGTCATTTTACCGCTCGCTGTGAATGGCTGGTCTTCATTGGCAACACTGACCTCACCACAAACAATATTACATGCGGGAGAAGTTAGAGTTGTCGGACTACTTGCGCTAGAAGCTGGCCCCAAAGTTCCGTCCCAATCCGTGTTTGTAACGGGGTTGTAGAAGATGGCCAAAAGCTCATCACCCGCGATAGTACAAGTATAATCGAGATTCGCGCCTTTAAATTCAATTTTTAGCGCAACAATGTATGCGGTATTTGCGGTATTTTCCCAGCTCAATGTTGGAGTATTATACTTGAAACTTCGCTCACTAATATCAGATGTAGCCGCAGTGGTCGAATCCAAATCTACGGCTCTTTTGTTCACACAAGATTGGGCTGGAGCAGGAATGATATAAGAAGTTTCACCAACAACAGAGACGCTTAGCTGACTGTCGTCCTTTTTGCTACAGCTTAAGATGGCAAGACCTAGAAAAATGCTGAAGACTATTTTCATCATTTTCATAAGTTATTCTCCTGAGTGTTGAGTACTGCTCTCTGCCTGCGCCAAAATACGCGGAGTTAGGAATATCAACAGTTCCGAGCGTTGTTTGTCAATACTAGTTCCTTTGAATAAATGCCCCAAAACTGGGATATCCTTCAACCAAGGAACTCCTGTAATACCTTCTGTAACATCCGAACGGTAGATACCGCCGATCACCGCTGTCTGACCGTTCTTCACGATCACACGAGTGTTAGCTTCACGACTATTCACCGAGAAGGTATCATCCGTTGTGCTCACCGCGGCCCCTTTAATCTGACGATTGACCAATACCTTCATTATAACAGTACCTTCGCCAGTTACCTGAGGAGTTACCTCTAGTTTGAGGGTGAGTGGCTTAAATTGATACGTTACGATCGGCTGGCCATTTGGTTGCGGCGTCAATGTCTTAACCGGCAACTCGTTCGTTTGGCTAATATCCGCTTTTTCATTGGAAAGAGTCACGATTCGAGGCGAAGACAGAACCTTTACTTTTTCCTCTTTCTCAAAGAGAGCCAAGCTTGCTGACAAATCCCCGAAGATATCCAAGACACCCACGTTGATACCGAAGCCCAAACCGCCCGGAGTATTCGCCGCCTGACCTACTGTCAAATTAGGACGAAGATTCACAGGGCCGTTAGCTCCGTTACCGATTTGTACGTCGGCACCATTGAAGCTCCATTGAACGCCCACGGTACGTTGGAAGCTGTCCAGGGCCTCGACGATTTTACCCTCAATTAACACTTGCGGAGGAGCTGCATCCAAACCTTGGATCAACTTCACTACACGATTCACACTGTCTTCGATATCCGTCACAACAATCGTGCTTGTACGAACGTCGCTGACCACTTTGCCTCTTTCTGTGAGGAAGTCTTTGATCTTTTTATCGAGTTCGTCCACTTTCGCATAAGAAATATTGAAAGCGCGCACTTTCAAAGGCTCGATATTCTTACGAGCCAATGCCAGTTTGGTTGCATCATCTTCTTCTTTTTTCAGGTCATCTAACGGAACGATACGAAGGACATTTCCTTGGCGGCTGTAGCCCAACTTACGGGCTTTCATAATCACAACCAATGCTTGGTCCCACGGAACCTGACGAAGCTTCAGGCTGATATTTCCTTTGACCTCGTCCGTGATAACCATATTCACGCCGCTTTCTTCAGTAATGAACTTCAAAGCGTCGCGAACATCGATATTGCTAGTTTCAATGGAGATTTTACGACCATAAAACTTAGTATTCCCAGATAGGAACTCTTCCAATGACTGACTTGCCAGGATCTTATTGCTGTTTAGATCCACATTGACTTCAGTGTCACCACGGCTCATCGAAGTATCATTCGCGTTGTCACCATCTTCTTCTACATGTGTAGCAGCGGTTGTCGCCATTGCCTCGCCAGTTGCAGAAGTCACGATCAAAAGAGAATTGCCCTCTTGTTGCACGACAGGTTCACCGTAACCATCACGCATTTGCACGACGATACGAGATGTATTGGAGCCCGGGCTTTGATAAGCATCCACAGCACCAACAGCTCCTTTGATATCCTTAGTGTTCAAAGTACGCTTCAAACGTTTTGGCAACGTCGTATTCGGAATTTCAACAATATACTGTTTCAAATCCGCGTTCACTCGAGTCGTATACGTCACGGGTCCATTGGACTCCACGATGACGGTGCCGCCGCTATCATTGGCCTTATATTTCAAACCAGTGATCTCAACAGATTTTTCAACAGGAGTGCTCTCAACCATGGTTGGCTCTGGCGCGGGTTCATTATTAACCACAGGCGCTGGCGGCTCTTCAGGTGGAGGCGCAGACACAGTGTCATCGATAGCAGGAGGTGGTGGTTCCTCTTGCTGAGCAACCGCTGGCGGTGGCTCTTGTGGAGCTGGCTCCGCAGGAGCCTGTGGCTGCATCTCTTGCTTAGCTTGCTTGTCTAAATCGTCTTGAGCAAAATTCTGCTCATTAGAGCCACTCGCCTGATTAATCTCTTCTTCAAGAGCTAAATCTGGGTCCTGCTGCGAGCTAGAAGATTGCTGGCTTGGAGCCGACTCAGAACTGCTACCGCTTTCGTTGTCGAAATCGGCGAAATCGTCCTGTCCAGAGCTAGACTCCGAAGCACCATTATCTGAATAGGACTCGGTGGTGAGAGAATCGTCTTCCTCTGTCTGCTGGGATGCGCAGCTCAACAGAGACGACACCATAGCCCCTATGATCATCAGTCTAATGAATCCTTTCATTAGGTCCTCCTGATTTAGTCGAACTTACTTCTTAAGTTCGAGTATCTTTACTTCTTTAGTTTGCACGCCTTCCGTTTCAATCAATTCAACAACGAGGACTTCGCCCTCGCGAATCGCTGCAACGTGGCCGCTATTACGTCCAATTTTTGTATTCTTGCCAATCATAAACATCTTGCCATCTGGATCCTTGACCATCGCTTTTGGCTGACGGACTTCCCAGATAATGGCAACAACTGCAAAACGATCTAAATCCCATCTTTGCAAAGGATCCGACTCATCAATCACCTTCGCTGGCCCCGCCGTCACTTGCGGAGCTGGACGGTACGTACGATACGGTTTAAATGGATCTCTGCGTCCTGTGGGATCGTAAGTGTACTGCTCGTCGGAAGCAAATTGCGGAATCACCGGTGCACTACCCTCCATCGGCGGAGGCATTTGTGAAGGATCCGCGACTGGCATCGTCGGAGGCACCATTGGTGGAGCTCCGCTCGATGGAACTGCCGGAGGAGCCCCTTGTGGTGGAATCTCTTGAGGAGGAGACTGCGGTACCGCAGCAGCTCCGCCTTGCGCAGGTGGCTGACTCGGCGGCGGTGGAATTTGCCCATTTGGTGCAGGAGCATTTTGGGTCTCTTGCAAGAATTCCGGTGGTAAATCCCCAGGAGCTGGCGGTTCCATTTTTTGTGGCTGACCAGAGGCCTCTGGAGCTTGCGCATGCCCCGGAGTCATGAACTTTAAGCTCATGAAGAAGGCTCCCCACAACCCCAAAGAAGCAACTACAATGTATGTAATCACCCAACGTGTCGACTTCACGGTGTTTGTCCTTGTGGTTTATCCGTTTTTTCTGGCTCAGGCGCGAGTTTATAGCTCACGACCTGGCCCTCAAAACGCAGGGGTTTATTGGGGTCGTCCATTGGAGCCGCCAAAGAGAAATTGAGGACTCTCGTTAGACGTTCCAAGTTTGAAGTAAAATACACAAACTGCGCGATCTGCGCGTAAGTACCTTCCAGGCTGACATCTACCGGTAGCTCTTCAACCACCTCTTTTTTAGTCACATTTCCTGGTTTTTTCATTTTCACACTGACTCCGGCCATCTTGGCAACAGAGTCAATTCCACGAATCATATCTGAAGATTTCAATTCGGAAGGAAGCTTTTTAGCGATAAAGGCGTATTGCTCGCTGAGCTTTCCGACAGCGTCCTTCATACGAGCTTCTTCTTGCAAAGTGGCCTCAGTGTCCTTCTTTTTAGTTTCAGCCTCTTGAAGCTGGCCATTAAGAACCCCAATTTGCGTAGTCAATGCAGAGCCGTCGTCATACATGGCAAAATAGTAAGCTAGGCCCATAAAAAGACCAATTACCATAGCCTTGCCATTTGTCATCCCAGCTAACTTTTCAAAAAGCTGATTCATGGCCGGTTCTCCATTGTCTTATCCAGAACACAACTGATTTCGAACTTTTTCAGAGTCATGTTGTCTTGAATATGCTCGCTGGAACTGACCAAGACGACCTCTTGTAAAAAGACGCTCTTGGAAAGGGAATCCATAAATGTAGAAATATCTACGTCACTTGTAGAAAAGCCCGCCAATAAAATACGGCCTTCTTTAATATCAACGCGAGTAAACCATACTCTTTCAGGAATCACCTGTTGAAAAAGGTCGAGGACCTTTACTTCACGGAAGCGGTCCTTGGCGATTTTCTCAAGAGCGGCAATACGGGCCTGAATTTTCTTTTCATCTTCTTTGAACTTCTTAATTTCATTCACGGCATTTTCGGCCTGAGCATTGTATGTCTGGAGCTCCATCAATGCGTTTTGCTTTCTAGCCATTTCTGCCTGAATGGTCGGAATGTTCTGCTGTTCGTAGAAGAACAATGCCGCTGGTGCCATGAGAATAACTAAAAGCTTAGTCAGGCCCTCTCTTCGAGTCTGCTCGGAGACTTGCGTATCCCCGCCACCCTCGGCCGCCGCGGTCCCAGGCATGGCAGCTGACATATGTCTTGTCGTCGCCAGATTAATACGAATCATTGGCTATCCCCGGACTCGCGAATTCCGAGGCCTGTTGCGATAGCCGCAAAGTGGCTGATCTGATTCAAATAGTCTCTAGAGAACTTTTTAGGATTCGCCTTAATTTTTGCAAATGGATTGAAAGGTTCAAAAGGAATCCCAGTTACACGAGACACGTTTTCTATAAGACCAGTGGTGGCTGAACTTCCGCCGGTATAAAAACATCGAGTCAAGGTAAGACCATTTGTTGTAGCACTGAGGAAGTCCAAGCTATTGCGGACCTCTTCCGTTACCATTTCATTCGTCGAACTAATAATACTATGAACTTCCGCAGGAACTTCCCCGCGACGAGAAACCGCACTGAGCTTCAAAGCTTCAGCTTCTTGAGCAGAGATGCTCAAGCTTTTATGAATTTCATTAGTGTAACTTTGGCCACCCACCGGAATATCACGGCAGAACACTACGTCGCCATTGTAGATCACGACGAAATTTGTGATGGATGCACCGAAATTCAAGATGCCCACGACATCACGAGCGAAACGGCCGTAGTTGGCTTCAAAGCAGTTCGCCAAAGCAAATCCACTTACGTCCAAAACACTGCACTTCATGCCTGTAGACTCAACGACCGCAGTATATTGGAAAACCAGCTCGTTTTGAGCTGCAATCAATAGCAAATCGATAGTGTCATCCGTAGCGCTAGTGTTCAGAACATGGTGAGCAAGACTGATATTATTGATATCGAAAGGAATATACTGCTCGGCCTCGAAGCGGATTTGATCCTGGATCAGTTTTCGATCCATTTTAGGAATGGTGATTTTCTTAACGATAACCGCCGTTCCCCACATCCCCGTAGAGATATTTTTTCTTTTCGTTTGAATTTCACTGATCAAGCCTTGAACAGCGATTCCAACAGAAGTGATGTCTGAAATCTCACCGGCAGCGACTGCGTTTGGTGGCGTTGGCGCAAAACCAAATGATTGAAGAGTTGCTCCCCTTCTTGAAACATCTAATTCAGCAATTTTGATTGAACTCGTGCCAATGTCGAGTCCAAGTACTTTTTTCGACTTAAAAAACATGTTTATTCAGCCACCACTTTAGACACAGGTCTAAAAACACATTAGACGCAGGTCTAACTATTAAAATTATTTATGTTGGCAGCACGAATGTCAAAGAGTGGGTCTAGCTAAAGGCTGGGAGAAAGAGATTAAAATACCACAAGGCGATGGTCTGCCCCCCAAACATATAGAGAACTGCACCAAGGGCTAGATAAGGACCAAACGGAATCATGGTTTTTAAACCTTCTTTTTGTTTTCTAGCCATGGCCAACCCGACCACACTGCCAATAATTGCAGAGGCCATAATCACAAAAGGAACGGCCTTCCAACCTAAAACGGCCCCAATCCATGCCAGAAGCTTGATATCTCCTCCGCCCATGCCGTCTTGCTTGGTGAAAACATAATAAAGGTAGGCCATCGCCCACAAAAATCCGCCGCCAATGAAAACGCCAATGAGTGCGTCCATAAATTCACGTTGCGGATTCAACCAAGCCCCAATCAAACCAATGACAATCCCAGAAAGAGTGAATTCATCTGGCAAAATCATATGATCAAAATCGATAAAGGTGCAGCAAACGAGACCAAAAATGAAAATCAGCGCCTCTAAAAGATTCCAGCTCATTCCCAAATAGAAGTAAGCCAATGTGAAAAGACCCGCCATCAAAAGCTCAACACAGAAATATCGGAAAGAAAATTTAGCTCCACAATGACGGCATTTTCCCTTAAGGAGCAGCCACGAGACCATCGGAATATTGTCATACCAACGAACGGGCTTCTTACAGTTTTGGCAATGACTGCCAGGAAGAACGACACTTTCCCCCTTCGGCATTCGATAGATAATGACGTTGGCAAAACTGCCCAGACAAGCACCGAACAAAAAGAAAACGACGTAGAAAAATCCATCCAACTCAGACAATGTCTTTTCTCCTGAAAATGAGACACGCGAAAACAAATATGATTAAAGCCCAACCCAAAGAGTGAGCAACCATCCAAATCACATCCTGACCGTCTAAACCTAGCTCTAAGAAGTAATACGACTTCCAGTTAAAACGGAAAAGATTCGGCGTGATCCAAGTCACCACTTTCACGGCCTGAATAAAGAACATATCTTTGCTTTTTTCGGCAAAGAACTGCAAATCCGGAATCCACGCCCCTAGCATCAAAATCCCGAAGGACATCAATAGAGCCAAAACCGGACGCACGACGACACTAAAGAAAATCACCAGCGACAATGCAATCAAAGCCTCAAACCAGATCGAAAGTAAAATAGTAAACATATTCAGAATACTTGGATTTGCACCTAACAGAAGATAAAGAACAAACCCTAGCACAAACACCAACAAGGTGTTCAAAGTCAAAATACCAGAAACTTTTCCCATGATAAATTGATCTCGGGAAATAGGCCGAGCCAAAACCAATAAAAGAGTCTGTTTTTCAACTTCTTTCGAAATCAAGAAAGCCCCAGCAAAAAGCGCGATCCCTACAGAGGCCACTTCGATAGCCGTAAAGCCCAAATTTGCTAAAATTCTTTGCTGCTCGCTAAATGACAAGGCTCCCAACAAGATACTGATAGCAAAAAGTCCCGCGGCCATAAAAATCACAACAATAAATAATCTTTCACGGATCATTTCTTGGAGGGTCGTTTTAGCGATGACAAAAACCTTTTTCATGACTGACTCCCCCCTTGCTCTTTGGCAAAACGGAAGGCGTCTTCGAGACTCTTGTATTGCTTCATAAACGGAGTCAGATCTCCATCATAAATGATGGCGCCCTTGTTGATCACTACTAAGTGACTGCAAAGCTCTTCCATATCCTGCAATAAATGACTGCTAAAAAATAGACTGGTGCCACGCGTAGCTTCGTCACGGAGAATATCTTTAACCAAACCACGTCCATCGGGATCCAAGCCAGACATAGGTTCGTCCAGAATCAATAAATCCGGCTTATTCAAAATCGCCTGTGCGATACCCACTCTCTGCAGCATCCCTTTTGAATATTGGCGCAGCTTTTTATCGCGGGCATCGAACAAGTCGACTCGCTTTAAGGCTTCATGGGCGCGATCAATAAAATCTTTTTGAGAGTCCTGTACGAGATTCCAATGCAAACGCAGAAACTCCATACCGCTGAGAAACTCATAGAGGTAAGGACGTTCTGGAAGATAGCCAATTCTTTTTTTTGCGCTTAAATCCAAAGGCTTTCCAAAAAACAGAATCTCTCCTGAATCGGGACGCATAAAATCGAGCATACATTTGATGGAAGTTGTTTTGCCAGAGCCGTTACTACCGACAAACCCCGTGGTCTCTCCAGAGGGCAGAGCGAAACTGACGTCTTTAAGAACATGGCGGGGTTTTTCAAACAACCCGCCTGGGAAAGTTTTATTCAAATGCTTCACTTCTAGAATCATCATGAAGCTATTTTTAAACAGATCTTATAGATTATCAAATAAAGACTTCAGTGGCCTTGAGGGGCTGAACATCACTTTGGCCAGTTCTTACCTTACGAAGTGCCAGGACAAAAGCCTCTGCCGCATCACTTTCAGTGATACATGGAATGCTATAGTCCGTACATGCACGACGAATATCGAAACTAGCCTCGATCGCCCGGCGTCCTGCCGTCGTATTGATAACCAAACTGACATGACCCGAACGAATACGGTCCACACAATGCGGTCGACCTTCATCGACTTTACGTAAAGCCTGGCAAGGTACACCTTTTTGATTAAAGTAGTTCGCAGTGCCTGAAGTTGCCGAAATCGTGTAGCCCATTTTCATCATAATGCGCGCAAGACCCAAAAGGTTCTCTTTGTCTTTGTCTCTCAGCGAGAAGAAGACTTCCCCTTTTTGCGGCAAGTGCACATTACTAGAAATAAATGCTTTCATGAGAGCTTCCGCATAGTCATTGCCACGCCCCATACTCTCACCCGTAGATTTCATCTCTGGGCCCAAGATCGAGTCTGCCTCTGGGAATTTTTTAAATGGAAAGACAACGCCTTTTACCGACACTGTCGTGGTGTCTCGCCATTGCAGATTTTCAAGTTTGAGCTGATCTTTCTTTACTCCACAAACCGCTGCCACCCCTAAGTCAATCAATGGAATGCCGGTTGCTTTTGCAATGAAAGGAACTGAGCGCGAACTGCGCGGATTTGCTTCTAATACATAAATAATATCATTTTTAATCGCCAGCTGCAGATTCAAATGACCGATCACTTTCAGACGTTCCGCCAATTGAATACTTAAAAGCTCGATACGTTCGCACGTGGTCTCTTTCAAACGTTGTGGAGGCAAAACCCCCATACTGTCTCCAGAGTGAACTCCCGCTGCCTCGATATGCTCGACAATACCGCCAATCAGAGTCCAGTCATGACCGCGCACTAAATCCACATCGACTTCCAATGCTCCGATTAAGAACTGATCAATCATACAAGGACGTTCTGAAGAAATAAAATCCTTATGGCGTTCAAAATAGGATTGAAGCTCTTCGCGGTTCTCGACCACTTCCATACGACGTCCACCCAAAACGTAGCTTGGGCGCAGAATCATCGGATAACCGACGTGACTTTCTTGAGCCAAAGCATCGGAAAGATCCGCCGCCATCGCGGAGTTTGGAATTTTTAAATCCAACTCGCGGCAAATTTTACTGAAAAGACCGCGATCCTCTGCAAGTTCGATGGTCTCGAGGTTGGAGCCTAAAACTTTGAATCCGGCTTTTTGTAATTCCGGAGCCAAATTGATCGGCGTCTGCCCACCCAGCTGAGTCACAAAACCCATCGGCTTTGTATAGCGCATGAGCTCGATCAAACTCTCTGCTGTCAAAGGTTCAAAAAATAGAACGTCGGAAGTATCATAGTCCGTCGATACAGTTTCAGGATTTGAATTTACCATAATCACTGGATACCCAGCTTTTTGGAAGGCCTTCACTCCGCGCACGCAAGAGTAGTCGAACTCAATCCCCTGACCGATGCGATTTGGACCGCTACCGATCAATACAACTGGGCTACGCTCTTTGAGAGGAACACTCTTATTAAACCAGTATGAAGAGTAAAAATACGGCGTCGAAGATTCAAACTCGCCAGCACAAGTATCCACTTGCTGGTAGCGAGGATGAAGATCGTGTTTATCACGAAGATCGCGAAGATCCTGCTCGCTCTTACCAACAAGAGCTGCAAGACGTGCATCCGTAAAACCTTTACGTTTTGCTTCCAACAAAAGATCACGGTTGTCCGTCGAGAAGGTCGCTTTAAACTTCTTTTCAAACTGAATTAGACTATGGATCTGCTCGAGGAACCACGGGTTCACTTGAGTCAGAGCTTCAACCTCTTCAACCGTTTTCCCTTCACGGAACGCTTGGAAAAGATGATAAATACGCTGACTGTTCGGATATGAAACTTTATCGATCGACAAATTGACGTCTGGAATTCCTTGTGGATTTTTCTCCATGGAAGCCAGAGCCTTCATCAAAGATTCCTGCAATGTTCTGCCGATTCCCATGACTTCGCCAACACTTTTCATTTGTGTGTTCAATGCATCTTTAGATCCAGGGAATTTTTCAAACGCAAAACGTGGAATCTTAGTCACAACATAATCAAGAGCTGGCTCATAACAAGATGGCGTACTCTTCGTAATGTCGTTTCGGATTTCATCCAAGCGATACCCGATCGCAAGCATTGCCGCAATCTTCGCAATCGGAAAACCTGTTGCTTTACTCGCAAGAGCCGAAGAACGACTCACACGTGGATTCATCTCGATCACCACACGCTCACCAGTTTTAGGATGTGTCGCGAATTGAATGTTGGCTCCGCCTGTAGCCAAGCCTACTTCATTAATGATCTTATAAGCTTCATCACGCATGGACTGATATTCTTGATCACTGAGAGTTTGCTGAGGTGCCACCGTGATGCTATCACCCGTGTGCACTCCGCATGGATCTAGATTTTCAATCGTACAAACAACGACGAAAGTGCCATTCGCATCACGCATGACTTCAAGTTCGTACTCTTTCCAACCAAGGATGCTTTCCTCAACCAAAACTTCTGAAGTCGGACTTTCATGAAGCGCGCCCACTAACATTTTTTGATAAGCTTCCGGTGTATAAGCAATACCGCCACCGCCACCGCCCAAAGTGTAGTTCGGGCGAAGGATCATAGGATATCCAAGCTCATCGGCCACCTGTAGACCTTGCTCGTAAGTGCGCACCATGTGGCTCTTCGGATATTTAGCACCTACTCTGTCGAGGATGCTGCGGAAAATCTCGCGATCTTCAGCGGCTTCAATCACTTTTGGAGTCGCGCCAAGAAGTTCGACTTTATATTTTTCAAGAATGCCGTGTTTGTGAAGTTCCAAAGCCAGGTTCAGCGCTGTTTGCCCACCTAGGGTTGGAATCACAGCATCTGGCCTTTCTTTCGCGATGATTTTTTCCAGGAAATCCACTTTGAGAGGTTCGACATAAACTCGCGTGGCAATCTCGGGATCCGTCATGATAGTGGCTGGATTGGAATTCACCAAAATGACTTCGAGACCTTCCTTCATCAGGGCTTTGCAGGCCTGAGTGCCGGAATAATCGAATTCACAAGCTTGACCAATAACGATAGGTCCACTGCCAATAATTAAGACTCTTTTTATGTCAGCTCTGCGAGGCAAGGAAGTCTCCTTAAGTAGCGAGCTACAAACCTAGCTTTCCGTCGTTGGTGTAAATCATCTCGGGATTCACGTGTTTGTACTGCTCATATTTGAAACGCATTTTAATCAAACGAAGCATCATCACATCTGGATCCAAATCAGGATCTTTGCGATGGCGCTTCACTTCATCCAGAATAAACTTCTTCGCCAATTCTGGATGGAAGCAAAAACCACGGGTGAAAATAAAAGTATCCCCGTGTGGGATCAGACGAGCTTCGAAAAGCTCTTCTTCCGCGAAGCCAAAAATCCACGGTGAAGATTTCACCACGATTTTTTTATTGGCCAATAAGTCTTTTATGTAAACGTCCGCACCTTTGATTTTGATAAACTCAAAAACAGAGTGACGGGCTTGCTTAAGAATCTCGAGAGTCTTCATTTCTTCATCTGAGAAACGAAGTTCACGTTCTAGTAAGCATGCCTCTAGCGGAGTTTGCCCGTAGCCGCTGAGTTCCCGTGTAAAGAAATACCAGTCATAGAACTGCGACATACGAAGCTCGTAGTATTCGGAGTGCTCATCCAAAGTTCCAGAGTTCTCAAAAAATTCTTTTTTGGCACGAGCCAACTCCGCTTTGAAGTTATCTCCTGCAAAGTGATTCAGAATTTTTTCAATCAGCTTTTCGTATTCGTTCATAGTACTTTCTCGATAAAAAACTTAAACAAGTTCTGCGCCTCATGAGGCCCTGGGCAGGCCTCAGGATGGTACTGAATTCCCAAATATTTCTTTTCAGGATTATAGAACCCCGCCACGGTTCCATCATTCAAATTTATCTGAGTGACGCGGGCCTCTACCGGCAGAGTCTGAGGATCCACAGCATAACCATGGTTTTGGCTAGTCACATAAATCTGTCCCAGCAGGTCATCCTTGATCGGATGGTTGGACCCACGATGCCCAAACTTCAATTTATAGGTTTTAGCGCCTAAAGCCAAAGACAGTACCTGGTGTCCCATGCAAATGCCAAAGACTGGCTTTTGACCAATTAATTCACGGATCGTTTGCGGAGCTACCTGAACGTCCGCTGGATCCCCGGGACCATTAGTTAACATCACAAAATCAGGGTTGGAAGACAGAAGCTCTTTGGTGGGAGTCCTACTTGGGTAAATCACCATTTCTGAGCAATATTTTTGCAATTCGCGAAGAATATTTTCCTTCGAACCGAAATCCAGGACAGCAACCTTTGGGCCGCCTAAGAAGTCGCCTCGGCGAACTTCTTTGTCCTTTCGTGACGTCAGGTAAACCCAATCTTTTTCCAGTTTTTTCTTTTCTGCGATCAAACCTGCAGCCTTTTGTTTGGCCTCAGCTTCGCTCGCAGCTTGAACAAGAGCTCCCCATGGAGTTCCACCAGAGCGAAGACGCAAAACCAATTCGCGCGTATCGACCTCAGTCATCAAAGGAATTTTGTTTTCATTCAATCTTTGCACCCAGGCCTGATCGCGGCCCGTGTCTTGAATCTGCAAGGAGATAAAGCCTTCGATCCAAAGGCGCTTAGACTCCCACACTTCTTTGTGGGCACCGTAGTTGCCTTGCATCGGCGCCGTCATCACCACGATTTGGCTGAAGTAAGAGGGATCCGTCGCAATTTCCTCGTAGCCCGAGTGAGAAGTATTAAAGACAACTTCACCGGCACGATCTTCACCGCCATGCCATTTTCCAGAATAAACTTCGCCGGTTTCTAAAACGAGAAAAGCTTTTTTCATGAAACTGTCCTTTCCGAAAGAGCTCGCTCCAGCAAAGCTTGGCGTATATAGGCGCCCCACTTCACTTGCTCGAGGATTTTACAACGAGGATCCTGGTTCACATCCACATCCAGCTCTACACCATAGTTGATAGGCCCCGGATGCATCAGAAGCCCATCGGACTTCCAGGATTTTAATTTTTGTAAATTGAGGCCGTACTGTTCGCGATAAGTCGCTACTGAATGCACTTCTTCATGTCGTTCATGCTGAACTCTCAGAGCCATCACTGAAGTTGCCCATTTGAGCCCGTCTTCAAGCTTCTCGAAAGAAAGGCCCGAGTAATTCTCTGGCAAAAAAGACTGAGGGCCACAAACCGCAATTTGATAACCAAGAATCTTCGCCAACTGAAAGTGCGATCCTATCACACGGCTGTGCTTAACGTCGCCGATAACAAGTAGCTTTTCTTTCTCGAAATCGCGACCATTGGCTTTCAAAGTCAAAGCATCCAACAAAGCTTGCGAAGGATGAGCTTTCCTCCCCCAGCCTGCATTGAGAATCGGCATTTTTATTTGTTTTTGCAAAGCATAGAGGTCGACGTCGTCTTTGCAGCGAATGATGAGGGCTGCGGACTCCATCGCTGCGATATTGAGAACCGTGTCCTCAATGCTCTCGCCCTTTTCTAAGCTAGTTCCTGCTCCGCCATCCAACAATAATGGATGAAGACCTAAGCGCGCCGCCGCGGTCTCGAAACTGAATCTTGTGCGCGTGCTTGGCTCAAAAAATAAAAGCGCCGCGGTTTGCGCGGCGTAATTTTTTCTTCCTGGATTTTTTGAAAACTCCAGGGCCGAGAGAAAAAGAGACTGTATTTGTGAGAAATTTAAGTTCGCGATTTCAATCAGGGCAGAAGAGTGCTGAGACATCTGCTAGAGAGGATATTGGGCGCGCCCGGAGGGTGTCAATTGAGGACCCTGCTAATGCACTCCAGAAAAGACGCGTTCCCAACGGATGCTCGGATAACGTTCACCGCCCCACCGCTTTTGCCAATCCAGGGACAGCCAAACAAAGAGGACTTTGCCATAAATTTGACCAATTGGCACGGTGCCCCAGTATCTAGAGTCATCGCTCGCGTCGCGATTGTCCCCCAAAAGGAAGACTTCGCCGGGAGGAACCACCAAAGGGCCAAAATTCTGCTCAGAAGGGCTTTTCTGGAAAATCACCCGGCGATGATGACCGAGATCTCTTTCCAGATAGATATCAAAAGATTCAGGGCTTGGGTTATCAACCGATGAGTTATTCGCTTCAAGTTCATAATCCAAAGGAGTGTCGTTAATGATGAGCTTGCCCGACGCGATTTGAATTTTGTCTCCGGGAAGCCCCACTACTCTCTTTACATAGCTAGTATTTGGCTGAGTCACATAGGAGAAAACAACAACATCACCACGCTCGGGATTTTTACCACCCCAGGAATAGGCCATTCTGTATGAGAAAATAAAATCACCGGCTTTGAGTGCTGGCTGCATAGAGCCTGTTGGCACTTTGTACGCTGTCATGATGAAGCTTCTGACGAACAGAGCCAGCATGACAGAAATCAGAATTGTAACGAGGTAGTCCTTCCATTGACTGCTCAACATGCGATTATTGTACTGAATTAAACAATCTTTTCCAGCGAATTTGTCGAGGGTCACAAATATATGATACGGAAGTCAGGGTACTTTCGCAGCTAAGCCAGATCACAGAAGCCGGACCAATCAGATATTTTTCGGGAACATAGCCAAAAACACGGCCATCGCTGGATTGATCGCGATTATCCCCCATAAAAAAGTATTCACCCTCTGGCACCTGGTACTCTTTGCTTTCATCGCTAGCCAAAGGAGAGCCATAGAAGCGTACAACATGCTTTTGTTGACCGGTATCTTCACTGAAGTAACTAAAGTTATCGTCCTCACGTGGAGGATCTTCGTGCAAAGTCCACTCTTGGCCATTCACCGTGATTTGACCACTGCCACGAACAACCACCACATCACCAGGAAGACCGATCAAACGCTTAATGTAGTAGACATCGGGATTTTCAGGGTAACGGAAAACCAGCACTTCTCCCCGTTGCGGAGTTCGCCAACGCATAATCCAGTAATCTGAAAAAGGGATCTTTAGTCCCAAGGAGTACTTTTTAACAAGAATATGGTCATGAATCAGAAGGTTCGGAATCATGCTCCCTGAGGGAATAACAAAGGGCTCGACAACAATCCAACGGATGCCAAACACAATCAGTACAGGCAAAAGAAAGGTCCCGATAGCTTGCGCCCAGGTCCCTTTCAAATTTTTCTGGCTTGTTGTTGTCATATTAATTTACAGAGTGGAAGAAGCGTCCCCAACGGATCGTCAGTGGGTTGCATAGAACTGGGATGCCCGGAATGGTCTCTTCACAACTGAGCCAAATGAACATCGCGCGGCCCAGGATATTTTGTTCTGGCAAGAATCCCCAGACACGGCTATCAGCCGAGTTATTACGGTTATCGCCCATTACAAAAAGATGGCCATCAGGCACGGTGACTGGACCGTAGCTTTCGTAAACATCCCCACGACGGATCAAAACGCTATGATCTTTGTCGCCAAGAGCTTCTGTGAAAAACACATAATTATCTTTGCTGTCGCCCAGGTTGCCGTCACGCTGGAAGTCAGCATCACGAAGCCAGTTGAAGTCATCTTGGCTTACAGGAACTTTCTTCTCTTGAGGCTTGTCGTTCACGAACAAAGTGCCGTTTTCATAGTAAATCTTATCGCCAGCTTCACCTACCACACGCTTGATGAAGAAGGTGCTCATGTCTTTAGGATATTTGAAAACGATAACTTCACCACGCTTTGGAGCGCCGAACTTCACCAACCAGCTTTCGCTGAAAGGAACGCGAACACCGTAAACGAGCTTATTGACGAAGATATGATCATGGATCAACAAAGAAGGAAGCATGCTTCCTGAAGGAATCACATAAGCTTCAATAAAGCCCCAGCGGATGAACAAAGCAATAAATACGGCTAAGAACAGGGAACCCCATCCATCAGTCCAAAAGTGCTTGCTACGAAAATCCCAGCCGTTTTTATTTTGCTGCTGCTCACTCATACTTAATCCAGTTCTGGCCTCTGTTAAATAACGCCCCTTTGGGGCTGGGCCTACATATCGTCGCCGTAGGCGTCTAGTCTTCAACCTTCAGAATAGCTAAGAACGCCTCTTGAGGCACATCGACGGTACCGATCTGCTTCATGCGCTTCTTACCTTCTTTTTGCTTCTCGAGAAGTTTACGCTTACGAGAAATATCACCACCATAACACTTAGCCGTCACGTCTTTTCTGAGGGCGCCTAAGGTCTCACGAGCGATGATTTTTGCACCAATCGCCGCTTGAATCGCCACTTGGTATTGCTGGCGCGGGATCAGTTCTTTCATTTTTTCGGTCAATGCACGACCACGATTCACGCATTTAGATCTATGAACAATCAAAGAGAGCGCATCGATCGGCTCGCCATTGATCAGAATGTCCATCTTCACCAAGTCCGCTTCTTCAAAGTCCATGAATTCATACTCTAAAGAGGCATAACCTTTTGAAATCGACTTCAAACGATCATAGAAATCCATGACCATTTCATTCATCGGTAGCTTGTACTCGATAATGACTTTCGTGGAAGTCACGTAATCCATTTTTTGCTGAATACCACGCTTGTCTTCGCAAAGTTTCAAGATACCACCGATGTATTCTGTCGGCGTATGCACGGTGACTTTCACGAAGGGCTCTTCAAATTTTGCAATCAAAGTTTCAGCTGGCATTTGCGATGGGTTTTCCAACATCATCATAGTGCCGTCAGTTTTTGTAATACGATACACCACCGTTGGTGCAGTCGTGATCAAATCCAAATTGAACTCACGCTCCAAACGCTCTTGGACGATCTCCATATGCAGAAGACCCAAGAAACCGCAACGGTAGCCAAAGCCTAAGGCCATGGACTTCTCAACTTCGAAAGTCAAAGAGGAGTCATTCAAGCAAAGCTTATCAAGAGCATCGCGAAGACTTTCGTACTCAGAAGCGACGATCGGGAAGATCCCCGCAAAAACCATTGGCTTGATTTTTTGGAAACCAGGAAGTGGTTCTGCAGCGCCATGCTTTGCCGCAGTGACAGTGTCGCCGACTTTCACGTCGCGAATGTCTTTGATACCGCAGATGATGAATCCCACTTCGCCCGCCTCAAGCACATCGAGACCCTCTGGGAACGGAGTGTATTTACCCATACGCAAAACTTCATAGTCACGATCCGTGGCCATGAATTTAATTTTGTCGCCTTTTTTAATCACGCCATCTACTACGCGCACGAGAATCACAACGCCTTGGTAGGCATCGAACCAAGAGTCAAAAATAAGCGCTCTTGCAGTCTTTGAACGATCTGCATCTGGTGGCGGAACTTTTTCAACGATGGATTCCAAGATATCAGTGATACCGATTTTCTCTTTGGCAGACGCGTGAATGATGCCAGTGCAATCAAGCCCGACAGTCTCTTCGATTTGCTTCGTGACACCCTCTGGGTCCGCAGACGGTAAATCGATTTTGTTCAAAACAGGAATAATCGCAAGGTCATTTTCAATCGCCAAGTACACGTTCGCGAGAGTTTGAGCCTCAACCCCTTGAGCGGCATCGACCACAAGGATCGCACCTTCACAAGCAGCCAGAGAGCGAGAAACTTCGTAAGAGAAATCCACGTGTCCCGGAGTATCGATCAAATTGATCTGATAATTGTTGCCATCTTTAGATTTAAATTTCAGACACACGGTCTGAGCTTTGATGGTGATCCCACGCTCACGCTCAAGTTCCATATTGTCGAGGAACTGAGCTTTCTTTTCGCGATCTGTGAGCGCGCCCGTGGCCTGAAGAAGTCCATCAGCAAGAGTGGACTTTCCATGGTCGATATGGGCAATGATTGAGAAATTTCGAATAAACTTGGGATCCATCTCAGTCCAGTTCCAGGGCCTGGCGGCCCCGTCAGAATTTACATATTTAACTAGCTCAAACTTTTAACGACATCTTTCAATTGGTCAACTTTGTTCAGTTTCTCCCAAGTGAAACCTTCTTCATTACGGCCGAAGTGTCCATAGGCAGAAGTTGCGCTATAGATTGGGCGAAGAAGTTCGAACTCTTTGGTAATTCTGGCAGGACGCAAATCCCACACTTTACGAACCGCTTGTTCCAAGACTTCTGAGCCGACTTTGCTTGTTCCGTAATCATTCACTGTGATGCTGACAGGTTCAGCAACACCGATCGCATACGCCACTTGAATCAAGCAGCGGTCCGCAAGGCCTGCACCCACGATATTCTTAGCAATGTGACGAGCTGCGTAAGCCGCAGAACGATCCACTTTAGAAGGATCTTTACCAGAGAACGCGCCACCGCCGTGAGCGCCATGACCACCATAGGTATCTACGATGATTTTACGGCCCGTCAAACCGGCGTCTCCCATAGGACCGCCTGTTACGAAACGACCTGTAGGGTTCACGTGGAATTTTGTATCCTTGTCGATCCACTTCCCTGGAATGTGTTTTTTGATCAATTCGCTAACAACAAAGTCTTTGATTGTCGCATTGTTCACGTCCTCAGCATGCTGAGTGGAAATTACGATTGTATCAATGCGCTTTGCGAGACCATTTTCATACTGAACAGTCACTTGAGATTTTGCGTCTGGACGAAGCCAGTTTACTTTACCGGCTTTTCTAAGAGCAGCTAACTCACGTACCAACGTGTGTGACATCGCGATAGAAAGAGGCATCAACTCCGGAGTTTCATTCACCGCATAACCGAACATCAAACCTTGGTCGCCGGCACCTTGATCGTCGCTCAAAGTTTCTTTCACGCCGACTGCGATATCCGGGCTTTGCTGACCTACAGCGATCATGACGCCGCAAGTTTTGTAGTCAAAGCCTTTGTCAGTATCGTCGTATCCAATACGCTTCACAACATTACGAGCGACATCTGTAAAATTCACTTTTGCAGACGTGGAAATCTCACCAGCAACAACGACAAGACCTGTCGTCAACAATGTTTCACAAGCCACACGGCCCTTTGGATCTTGCGCCAGGATTGCATCCAAAATGCCATCACTGATTTGATCCGCCATTTTATCCGGATGTCCTTCTGAAACTGATTCGCTTGTAAAAAGATAGTTTTTCAAGTTCGTGCCCTCTTCGTACGCTAAGTTTGGTCAATGTTTGACGATTGTATGATTTTTATCGTAACGGCGCAAACTAACCTAAAACCGGGGCAGGGGTCAATAAAAAGCCCCCGGTTTTTTAGGCCGGGGGCATTGAAGTAATTCTATTGTTATTAAGGGCTTAGGACGCCTTTTTGCCGGTCCGAGCTTCAAATTCCAAACGAGAGTTTAATTGGTCGATTTTGCCCTCTCGGCTGAGCTCTGGTTTCTTATGGTGTTGCATAATTTTGCGGGTTTTTAGGAACTGCTTTTCAAGCTTTTCCACAACCAAATCTACGGCTGTGTAGACATCCATGTTGTAGGACGTCGCTTTAAAATACTTCTCTCGGGTATTAACCGTAACCTCCACACAAAATTCGTTTTTTGTTTTGCTGAAATAGACGTTGCCGTAGCCTTCTTTAAGCAGGAACTTCCCAATCTCTTCCATTTTCTCTTCCGCGTACTGAACTAGCGAATCTGAGTGATCGAGGTGCTTAAAGGTGTAATTGAGTTTCATGAAATCTCCTCTGTACGGTAGTGGTCCCCCTTTCGGGACCTTGGTCTTAATTTCTTATCGGCGCTGCCCGACTAAAGATGAGAGTGTTTTGGGGTTTTTCTGCAAAGGATAACTTGATGCTCTGCCTCCTGTTGTGAAGTGAGATCCCGGGGAGGGGTCTTCTCATAATGAGACAGGTCTAGGCTGTAAAAAGGTTAAAAATAGGAGTCAAAAATGTCTATGAGTTTGCCATTGAGCCACTTGATTTTGAGCTCCTCAGAAAGGCGATGGGCGTTATTGAAATACGCCATGACTTCTTTCCGGAATTCAATGGCCGTGCCTTCATGCAGGATCAGAACTCCGGCCTCGGTATCATGAGTGAAGCTGCGAATGTTCATGTTCACAGAACTGACGAAGCTGAGCTTCTGATCGATCAGCAAAAGCTTGGCGTGCATGATAGACTTCGGCTCGACCCACTCATACATCTCGACATCACGGAAGTGGCGATTGACGCCTTTCTTATTCACGTCCTCAGCGATCTTCGGAACGTCATCCCCTGCTAACTGGATGCGTGTCAGAATCTTGATTTTGACGCCTCTTTTGGCCGCGCGCACCAAGGCTTCGCTGATGGCCTCAGAGGGACGGAAATACGGGGTCGTTAAAAGAATCTCTTTTTGGGCAGAGTCAAACATTTCAACATAGAACTTCTCAAGCTGATAGTTGTCCGCGTACGGAATAGAAAGAACATGGCGAACGACCGGAGTTTGCTGAGATAAATTCTTAAAATACGATGATTGAGCCGGATCCATAGGACGTGAAACATTCAAGTTCGTAGAACGCACAATGTTTGTCTTCTCATCTTTATTCCAGAACTGAAGCATCTGTGCCAAGACGGACTTGATAAAATCAGTTCCGCGAACTTCAACTTCGAAATCGTCGTAATAAACAAAAGGCTTTTCACCACGGGCATAGTCTACCAGCCACGGATAACGAGTGTACGCAGGCTTATCTCGGAACAAATAAGAGTCGCGGATATTTCGTCCGCCCGACACCAAGAAATTCTTCTGCGGATCCTTCTCTGAGTACCCAATTAGAAGCTTCACATGGTTCACGCGGTGGAACTTATCAAACCACGAACCATCTTTTCCATTGGTAAAATGATACTGGTAATACTGTAATTTGACGTTAGGGCGCCCCTCTAAAAGTTGACTAAGAATCCTCTTGTCTTTCTCAAAAGTCGTCGCTTCAGGCACCAAGATGCGGACTTGGGCGCCTTTGTCGGCATGATAGCGTAAAGCTTGCGCAAGAACAGTTCCGTAAAAGTCGGCGCTGAAATTCAATGAGGAGACCCAAATAAAATCCAGCTTTGGCGCTTTTGAGAAATCCAATCTTACAAGTGGATTTTTCTGTTGATATGCCTCTTGCGGAACATCAGAACCGGTCAACCCTCTGATCTTGGCATTGAAGGCTTTGATAGGATTACGAAGCATTTCAATTTTATCGAAAGGACGCGGGCAAGTGACTTGATTGTAATCCTGCTGCCAGAAAAAGGACACAGGATCCTTCTCTGAAAAGCCCGTCGGACGCGCACAAACCTCTAGATGTTGGTGAAACTCTTTCGCGGACGGAATCAATTTGTCCAAAGATACTAGATTCATTTGATGAGTCCAGGCTTTGGCATTTTTGAATTTGAAAAGAAGACGGCACGATGTCACGCCTGGCGTGAAGCCAACGACTATGTTTTGGCCCGTATTATACCAGATAAATTCATAGAAGAGCCTTCGCTTTTTTGTTTTGAAAAAGAGGGCTCCATCTTCATACTCAATCATGTCATTGCATTCTAAACGACCTGCCAAGGTGGTCGTGTCTTCTCGGCCCTCACTAAGAACTTCAGCGCTCAATTTGTTTTTTAGTTCTAAGCGATAACCACCAAATGCTTTCGTATCTAAAGCGAACGCCGCCGATGTTGACGCATTTGTAATTTCGAATCCCTTCAGGCCTTCGATCTCTAAGAGGTCATTTTTCTGATTCGGATTTGGCAAGGTTTGAACTTCAAACCAAGGACCGACTCCTTGCCACGCTCTTGAAGATACACTTAACGACAAAGACCGCTCTAGCTCTTTGCGCTCCTCTTGAAGTTTAACGGTTTGATTTTTGATTTTTTCGATTTCTCTCTTGAGATCCATCTCCTCAACGATTTTTTCGTTGTCCGTTTTCTGAAGCTGATCGAGTTTGCGATTCAACTCATAAATACGGTTGTAAAGCTGAGCCAAATTAAAATCAATTTCCTGAATTTTTTGAGCTTTATTACGCTCAAGAATATCAACTGAACTTGGAGCACGCGTCTCCACAACAGAACACGCAGATAGGAAATTCAGCAGAATGACAGAAAACAAAATCAGCTTCATCTCCTAATTATCGGAAAACTGCTCTGAAAACTAAGGTCAAGAAGCGCTCTGCCACCTCGAACCAGACCTCGACTTTCGACCTTATCATCTCATCATCGGAACACCTTTTGGAAAGTCGCATGTATTACTTCAATCCAAACCCTTTTATTTTGAAGAGCATTTTCACTCGGTGAACAATTTCTGCCTACAGCTTTAGGAGGCAAATATGTACCGATTGATTCTATCAAGCGCATTTTTACTATTTTTTGGTTCGCAGGTCTTGGCCGCAGAACTGACTCCCGACAATATCATTGGTAACTACAAAGTGAGTGCCCGTGCGGGGTTTATGAAAGTCTATTTGAATTTCAATGTTGTCAGCGCGCAAGAATTTGAAATTCAACGTGTTTACACCAGCGGACGCAAAGACGAAGTTTGCAAAGGAAAATTTGATCTGAACTCTCATGTGTTCTGGGATTTTGACAGTCTCGGCGCCGGCAAGCTCTTCAAAGGTGTCTTCATTTGTCCGAGCAAACCCGACAAACCGGTTGATTTCAATATCGACTTCAAAGACAAAACGACAGAAGACTTAGCAAAAGGCACCAACGTCACTGTGACAAGCTCATTGGCGCCAGGACGAAATATCCAAGCTCACGTGAAGAAGCACTAGCCTCTTCACAATCCTTTGATGATCTCCGCGTTCGAGAAGCGATGGCTTTGCGAAGTCTCGGGGACTTCAAACAAAGTATTGCGTGTGCACCAACGACGAGCGGTTTCGATATCGCGCAAATCTTTGGTGTGCAACGCAAACTCGGTCATTAAAGTCGCAGCGAAGATATTGCCAACGCTGAACGCAAAGTAGCGCGCAGAAGTTTGCAAATCTTCGAGACCGCCGGTTCCACCAGAAGCAATTTTATGGAAATAGCTTTCAAGATCCTTCAGAGATTTTTCGATTGCTTGAACCTCGCCTTTGAGTTGCTGTCCAGCCATCGGCTCTTTCATGATTCCTTGAAGACGGTGTCCGAGCTCTTTCATAAACGGCTTGAAAGCATTCTCTTTTTCGATTGCTCGTAGAATATCCAAGCTCAAAACATTTGTAGTACCTTCCCAGATCGGGAAAACTTGAGCATCACGCAGCATCCGAGGCATTCCCGTGTCTTCGACGTACCCTGCTCCACCAAAAACTTCCATCACTTCGCTAGTCACGGACATGCACTTTTTAGCAGAGAAAAGTTTAATAACCGGAGTCAAAAGTCTGAGGAGTGCGCTTTCCTCTTCGGTGGCTTTACCACACTCTTCTTTTCCAAGAAGCTCGACAGCTCTCATGACTAAGTGAAAGCTCGCGGCGTAATCCACATAAAGATCCATCATTGTTTCCACATGCAATGGATGATCAATAATTTTACGACCAAAAGCTTCCCGCTTTTGCGAATAATCTTTTGCTAAAGCAAGTCCTCGGCGCATGTGTGAAAGCGCGCAAACAGAATTATAAACGCGCGTGATGTTGAAAAGACTCGCGATCTTTTTCACACCACCACCTTCACCGCCAACAAGACGCGCAGGAGTCCCCTGCAAGCTAAGTTCCGCTGTAGGCAATGATTTCGTGCCCAATTTGTCTTTCAAGCGGTGAACCATGATCTTATTCAGCTCATTTTTGTCATTGCGAAGTTCAAGATAAAACAAACTCAAACCGCGGCTGCCTTTGTCGGCGCCTTCAATGCGAGCCAAGGTCATTGCCATTTGGGATGTTGTCGCCGAGGTAAACCACTTAGTTCCATGCAACTCATAGTGGTCTCCGACTTTCTTTGCAATCGTCGAAGTGCCGCTGACATCAGAACCTCCAGTTCTTTCAGTCATCCATTGCCCTGACGTCCAAAAGTTTTTCGGATCGCGGCTTGTAAGATGGCGATAGGCTTTGTTTTTAAGATAGTCATCACCATAGAGTTCAATGGCGCGAGTGGCTCCATCCGTCATTGCCAAAGGGCAAGAGTAAATCGCAGATGATGGATGATAAAGATAAAGAAGCGCCATTTGGTATATACGAGAATACTCGTCAAACTTGCGTTCATAGCCTGCAGCGATCAAACCTTCTTCGGCAGCAACACCCTCGAGTTGCTTCCAGCCGTTGCAAGTTTCAATGTGATCGATGCGCTTTCCCCAGGGATCGTAAGGAATATGCTTTGGCGGATTTTTTTCGGCTTCATCGGCCCACGCTAGCATGTCCGTCGCGGCACGCTGACCAAGATGTGTAAGATGAGCAGTCATATTGGAAACGACCATCGCAGGAATGCGCCAGTGCAAATAAGCTTGAAGCAAGCGATCTTCAGTGTATTGATTTTTCAAACCAGGGGCTTCTTGAAAAAACTCAGACATCTCGCACATCCTCTCAACAAGTTATTATTATTCTCTGCCTAGAAAACGCAGAGATCAATATCTTGTTGCGGACACCAATGCCAGACAGGAAACGGGTTTACCTTAGAAGAATTTTTTGCGCTGACTAGAAGGTAAGATTTTTAGCATATCGCGGTACTTTGCCACGGTACGACGGGCGATTTGAATGCCATCGGTCTTGAGCAACTCCACGATCTTTTGGTCAGAGAGCGGATTCTTAGGATCTTCTTTAGCCACCAGATCTTTGATTTTAAGCTTCACAGATTCGCTGGCAAGAGCATCACCATCTGAAGAGCTGATACCAGAATTAAAGAAGTATTTAAGCTCATAAATACCTTGTGGGGTATGAACATACTTTGCGGTCGTCACACGACTGACTGTGGATTCATGCATACCGATGTCATTTGCGATATCGCGCAAAATCATCGGTTTTAAGTGTGCAGCACCTTTTTCAAAGAACTCACGCTGATGTTTTACAATACTTTCAGCAACTTTGTAGATCGTTCTTTGTCTTTGATGGATCGACTTGATCAACCAAACTGCCGAACGAAGTTTCTCTTGAATATAATCATGAGTTTTATCTTCGGCTTTATTTCCACCTTTAAGCACGTTTTTATAGAAGTTAGAAATCTTCAAACGCGGAAGACCGTCCTCATTCAAGGACACAACAAAATCGTCTCCGACTTTATAAACATAGACATCCGGAGTAACGTACTGAGTTTCATTACTAACAAACGCACGACCTGGCTTTGGATCCATCGAATAGATGATCTTACACATCTCGATGATTTCTTCGAGCTGACGGCCCATCGCTTTTGCAATGGCGTCGTAATTCTTTTTCTCGAGATCTTTCAAGTGATTTGAAATCAAAGCCACTAGATCCTGAGTGTCTTCTTCCAAGTGTTTTGCTTGGATCAAAAGACATTCTTTAAGGTCACGAGCGCCCACTCCTGGTGGGTCAAATTCGTGAATAAGGCTTAAAGTATCATCAAGATCTTCAATGGCGATATTTTCTTCCGCAGCAATTTGCTCAAGCGGGGTCTTGATATAGCCATCGTCATCAATATAGTTCATCAAAATGTCAGCGACCTTTTCTTCATGCTCGCTGAAACCATTCATTTTTACTTGCCAAGAAAGATGCTCATGCAACGTCTGAGACGCAGAAATCGCGTTCTCATAGTTCATGATCTCTTCACTGCCCGCCATTCCAGACTGAGGAGGCTTTTGATTCTGTTCGAAATAGCTTTCCCATTCGAACTCATCTTGTTTTTGCGGGTCTTGCGTATTGGTATCTACAACTTCGGCACCACCGCCGTCGACTTCGGTCGCGGCTTCTTTGGTTCGTTGCAGATCTTCTTCTTTTAGGATTTCAGCTTCTTCAAGGATCGGGTTCTCTTCAAGCTCAGAACGAACAGCAGTCTCAAGCTCCATACGCGACATCTGCAACAGCTTAATAGCCTGTTGCAGCTGCGGTGTGATCACCAAGGATTGGCTTAAGTTCATCGTCTGGCGAAGAGCCACTGATATATCTCCTAAAGTCTAAAGTTCTCACCGAGGTAAAACTTGCGGGCCAGTTCGGAGTTTGCAATTTCGTCCGTACTTCCGCTTACCTGAATTTTACCGTCTTTCAATATATAAGCATAGTCGCAAATGCCCAGAGTCTCACGAACGTTATGATCCGTGATCAAAACTCCTATACTTTTGGCCTTAAGTTCTCGGATGATATTCTGAATATCCGCCACAGCAATGGGGTCAATCCCGGCGAAAGGCTCGTCGAGGAGCAGAAACTTCGGAGATCCCGCCAACGCACGGGCGATTTCGACACGACGTCGTTCTCCCCCGGAAAGCGCATATCCATAGCTGTCACGGATATGTGTGATTCGGAAGTCTGAAAGCAATGCCTCGAGCTTCTCCGCACGCTGAGCCCCGCTATAGCCATGAGCCTCTAACGCGACGATAATGTTATCTGTGACAGTCAATTTACGGAAAATGCTTGGTTCTTGAGCTAAATAACTTAAGCCCACGCGAGCGCGATGGTACATGGGATCTTTCGAGATATCCTGATTATCCAGCTCGATTTGCCCGGAATCTGGCTTTACAAGGCCTACCACCATATAAAAGGAGGTCGTCTTACCAGCACCGTTTGGTCCCAAAAGCCCCACAACCTGTCCAGACTCAACAGAGAATGAAACTCCATCCACCACTTGGCGTTTTTTGTAAGCTTTCGAGATCTCTTTAATTTGCAAATAGCTCACGGCTAGTCTCTCTTCTCCATACGCGCTCTGACTCTCTCCACCTTAACCTTTTTTCCGCCATCAAGAAAGATGATTTCCTCGCCGGAAAGTTCGTCTTGTCCTTGAACCACTTTTGGCTTTCCGCGGAAAGTGAAGATGTTCTTAAAGAGGTCTAGATCCACAGTATCAGATGTTGCGACTTTGTCAGCATCGCTGACACGAACTCCGCCCTGCATCTGAATATAACTGATCAGATCTGTAACGCCTTTATACTGAAAAACCGCTGCAGGCCCCTGAAGGCGCAGGTTGGCATATTTCATTTCGACATTGCCCGAAAACTTAGCCTGGCGAGACTTACCAGAGAATTCGGCCTTATCACTTGTGATGAAAAAATCTTTGCCGTCTTTGAATTTTTTCGAGCCACGCACTGCTTGACTCACAGTCATACGACTGTCGTCGACTTGCACCAGCATATTTTTTCCTTCCAAGACAAAACCATCACCCATTTCGTCTTTAGGACCCTGCATAGTGACTTTTTCGGGACTCACGATCTGGCGTTTTTTTGCGTTGTAGAAAATGGACGGTGTTTTAAAAATGTAACCGTTTTCAGATCTCGTGACGACGTTCCCTTTGATTCGCAAATCTTTAGATTTACCATCAATGGACCCAAGGTCCCCGGTCACAGTAAAGCTGACTTTTTCTTTATTATAAAAAAGAACTTTGACGTTCTGAAGCTCCCAAACCGCGCTCTTTCCTTGATAGCCTTCTGCCACTTGCGAGAAAAGCTCCCAATCGCGACTCCCTTGCTGCGTTTCAACAAGATGAATGCCTTGAGCTTTTTGGTCGGGTTGACTGGGATCGTTTTGAGTAACAGCAGCTGGAGCTTCTTGAGTTTCTTGTTGCTCCAGCTTGTTAGGAAAAATAATGAGTACTTCGACGAAGAGAAAAATAAGCAGAACAATGAAAATGATATTTTTGAGGTTCTTCATCAGCTTAGTACCAGTAAAGGACCTCAAAAATAACAGGCGGTATTAGTTCGAGGTCGGCTCGTTAGTGCGCTTCATTACCGCAAAGTTGATCTCTCCGGCGCCGGCTTCAGTCACTGTAAACATGACTTTTTTCACCGTCAAGAAATCCACGTCCTTATCACTTTGAATCGTGATTTTTCTCCACTGATTCTCATCAGGCTCTTCTTGACCACGAGCAGTATCGACCACAGACTTTGCTTTACCACGAAGACTGAGTTCGCGTTCATTTTTAGCTTTGTCCAGAGCTGCCTTTAACGGTTCATAAAGGCTTTTGATCATCCACTCTTCATTGCCTTTTACTTCGTCAAAAGTTGCCACACGCGTCTTGTCGAGAAGCACTTCTTTATTAGAAATGGTCACAACAAAAGCAGGTTTCAACTCTTTCACGTTTTGCGCCTTCGGCAAAACAACTTCCTTCGGGATGTAAAGAACTTCACCCGTGGTGTTGTAGTTTTGAAGAAGGAAGATTACAAGAACCGTGAACATATCCACCATCGCTGTCAGAGACAACATTGCCGTTACGCCACGTTTTCCTTTACTCTTCTTAAGAATATTATGATAACGGTATCTTTCACCGGGTCTTTGTATAGCCATATTAAATAGGCGCTCCCGTCGCCACTGAAATCGCAGGGAATCCAGATTGTAAGCAGTCATCCATTCCGCGGACGAGTTGTTCATATGGCAAGTCGTCAGCCATTGTCACAACTACATCCGTCTTTTCAGGATAAAGCTGCTTTACTCTTTGCAACTGAGCCATCAAGCCAGGGTCGTCAAATTCTCCGTTTTTCACAGGCAAATTGATCACCTGTTTACCAACCGTAAGAACATAACCCGTCTTCTTGATGTCGATTTTCAAAACCACATCCGATTTTGGTGGCGGCGTCGGTTTTTTATCATCGAGCTGCTTTCCGTAAAGAGAGCTACCGATTTGCATCATATTTACCTGTGACCAAACAGCCGTGATCAACAAGAATGTGATCAATACGGACATCAAGTCGATGAAGGGTACGAGATTTAACTCGACACTCTTCGCCCGGCCTCTCTTTTTACCACCTTCTTCTACATGTGCCATGAATCGAATCCTTAATTAAGAATTAATCTTTAATTTTGTCTCTGTTAGCTACTACAAGGTTCAAAAGGCTCATGCTAGTTTCAACAACTTCATTCTCAGTTTTTTGAATGTGATGTTGGAACAAACCGTAGCTTACGATAGAGATCAAAGCCACCAAAAGACCGAATGCCGTACAATTCAAGGCATGGGCGATACCTTCAGAAAGCTTTTGTGCTTTAGTTGCTGGATCGGCTGCAGATACCGCGCGGAATGAACCGATCATACCGATGATCGTTCCAAGAAGACCCGCAAGTACGGCGATGTTACCGAATACTGCCAAGAAAGAAGTCCATCCTTCTACTTTTGGCATTTCTCTCATTACGGATGCATCCATAGCTACTTGCACTTCTTCATCAGGGCGTTTTGCTTGCGCCTGAACAAGACCTGCCTTAACCGTGTTGCTCAATGGAGCCGGGCGTGAATCGCAGAATGCCATCGCTTGGCGAAGGTCACCGCTCACGACCATACGGAAAATTTGATCCGTAAATTCTTTTTTATCAATCGCTTGCGCTTTGAATTTCATAGAGCGCTCTACGATCAAGAACACCGCGATGATTCCAATCAAAGCGATGATGTACATTACAAATCCACCTTCTACGAAGGCTCTTTGCAAGAAGTTCATGTTATCATTTGCAGTCATCGCTTGCATTGCTGCTGCGGTAGCTGCGTCCATTGGTGTTGCTGTAGGGTTCACGACTTTCCTCCTTAAGTATTATACTTAACTTTAATTAAATTTTAGTTTTCAGCTCTAAAGTAGAATGGATAGTTAACTTCAGCCACCGTACCTGCTGGTGGATCCGGGAACTTCCATGTGGACAAACGATCTCTTACACAGTTTTCCACCGCGCGATTGCCAAGAGTTGAGCTCTTCACTTTCGCGTTCAATGCACGACCACCATCTGCGATCGTCCACTCGATAATCACTTTACCCTCTAGGCGTTGTGTCTTGTTGAGTTTGTTCAACTCACGCTCGTAACAACCGCGAATCTCACGAAGACCTGCACGGATCACGCGACGAACGGCTTCACGGTCGATAGTACCCACGAAGTCTTCCTCGGCACCGCCGGGCTCGATCGCCACGGAGTTCTTATCACCAAGACCATCACCTGAACCGTAACCAGTTCCGCGACCTTTCGTTCCAACACCCGCGATACCTTGAGTGGCAGTACCTTTACCGCCAGCTCCCGTATCTTTGAATCTTGAACCGATATCGTCACCCGCACGGTCAGAGTTGAAACCGGCTGCACCCGTTGCACTGTTTGCAGTACCGATCAAATCACCCGCACCAGAGTATGCTTTGTCGAGATTTTTTCTCATACCGCCGCCACCGAAGGCTGCAAGCATACCCACTTTAGTTACGTCTTTATTAGCACTCTGAGCGTTCGCGCCTGTTGTCTCACCTTGCTTAATAGATCCACCCTGCTTAACAGAAGTGAACTTCTTAGGCTTGTTCTGAGAATTCGGTTTCGGCATAACTTCTGAAGCTGCACCTGCTTTTGAGTTCTTAGCAGCTTGCGCCGGATCCGGATTCTTAGCTTTGTTCTGAGTTTCAACCTGCTTATCAGCCAACTGTACTTTCTTAGGAGTAGGAGTTGGTTTTGGCGGAGCCGGAGTCGGCGCCTCTACAGGCTTCTCTTCAGGCTCTCTTACAGGAGGAGGCGTTGGCTTTGGTTTGTCGAAAACCACTTGTGCAACGATATCTTCCTTCTTCTCTTCTTCCTGCATTTGCGGAACTGTTGCGTAAACATACAACGCAAGAAGTGCCACAAGGATCAGAGACATCACCATCCCTGTCAGTTCTGAACTGCTCAGGAACCAAGGTGGAATCGGAATCGCAGGAGGTTGAGGAACAAAACGAACGTAAAGTTGCAAATCGCTGTTTGGCAAACCGATGAAGTAGATCTCTTCTTGATCCAGCTTCATTGTTACAGAGTTGCCAGAACGCTGCGCTTTACCGCCGCGTAAAAGCTCATCAACGGCCTTACGACCACTCTTTGTCAAAAGCTCTACGTTCATGTCGGAAGTAACTGCAACGCGTGTTTCTGGACCCACTTCAAGAAGTGGCCAACCCGCTGGAACAACTCCATCCGGCATATTGATATCGTACTTCTCACCCGGGCCCAAACGAACGATGCCCGCTGTACGATAATGGTAATTCGTCAAAATACGCTCTTTCCAACTGACGATGACTTCTACGACAGTCCCTTTACCAGGGCGGAGGTAATCACGAAGATCTTTAACCTCACTCGTTGGAGCGTATGTCTTTTTATTTTTACCTTTTTTGCTGTGAGTTTTAACCGCAGACGAACGCATTTCCGTTTTAGGACCTACAACTGGAGTCGTAGCAATGCGTGGTTTTGGTTCCTCACGAACAATCTCTGCAGTCTTCGTTGCTTCAAACACCGGTGTTGAAACCGGAATACTTGGCGCAACTGACTGAGGCATCGACTCTGGAATTGGAACAGGCTCAACCGGTTTTGGTGGAGCAGCAACAACAACAGGTTCTTCAACTGCAGGTGGAGGTGGAGCCACTACCGGAGCGGGTTTCTCTTCCATTTTTCCTGGAGGAGCCGCTTTTGGTTTCGGAATACCTACGAAGAAATTGATTTTGAAAGGACCAATTCCAAGTTCATCACCTGAGACGATGGCATCATCCAAAACGGATTGACCGTTTTTGAAAGTACCAGTCGTCGATCCAAGATCGCAAACGTAGTAGCCGTTATCACGAAGTTCAATCAAGCAGTGAATTGGCGACACTTCTTCAGCCTGAAGGTCCAAACCGACGTCGGCATTGCGGCCGATAACGATTTGATCCAGGTCGAATTGCTTCACCTCAATCAGTTGATTCCCTTTAAAAACTCTAAGTATGACAGGAGATTTCAAGTGCCACCCCGGATGCGCTGAATGTCTTCAGATGTCTTTCTCATTTCTGGAATGAAATTTTGTCTCAACTTAATCAAACGCTTATAGTTGAAATTTTTCTTCTGAAAGAGATAAAACAATTCTGGTTTTTGAGTTCCACCTTCGACTAATTCATCTTCGAAGTTCAGCTTCTGGGTGCGAGTTCCCTTAGCGCGCTTAGGTGCGGCTCCAGAAGATGGAGCTGCTGGTGCGGCTTCTTCTTCCTGAGCAAAAGCTGATGCGCTCATGAAGAGAACCACGCTGCATGTGATCACCGACAGTAAAAGACGTTTCATGATCTTCATTCCCCCTGTTCCTATTTTAAACCAGCTTTTGCTTTGTTTTCCAAAGCAATTATGCGGTTACGGGACTCTGAAGGAGGACCTACGAACTTAAGTCTGTTCAGAGCGTCCATGCCCTCTTTGTACTTATTCATGTGATCAATCAAAAGAATAGCATGGTTTAACAGCAATTCCCGATTATTATTTTGGTCCTTAATCGCGGCCTGATAGATTGAATTGGCCTCGTCGAACTTTCCTACAGCTGTCAATGCGACACCATAGTTGTTTAAGGTTTTACCATCACGAACACCAGCATTGTAAGCAACCTGCAAAACCGAGATCGCTTTGTTGTAGTCTTTCTCCACGACATAAATCGAGCCAGAGTTTGCAGCTGCAACACCGTCATTTGGATTGATGTCTAATGCTTTTCTGAAAGCCATGATTGCTTCACGTCTTTCACCGTTCACCAAGTGAATCAAACCCATATTGCCATAGGCTTCGCCCGCGTTCGGATTTGCAGCAATGGCTTTACTGAGCAAGTACTTCGCAGCATCGATCTTGCCTTTCTTAAAATAGTACATTGCCATCGCGTTCAAGGCTTTATGATCGTTTGGATTCTGCGTGAGCAGCTGTCCAGACACGCGGAAGATCTGCTCGTCATTCTGGCTCTTGATCGCGTCTACCAAAGCACCCTGACCAACCGGAGTTAGTGACTGAGCTGCCGTTGTTGGTGGAGCTGCCTTTGCTGACTGAGCAAATGAATTCGAAGCTTGCCCAGAAGTCGAGCCACCTTCTTCACCACCCATATCAAAGCTGCCAGAAGATCCCGAAGGAGAACTCGCAACTGGGCTATAACCACTCTCTTCACCGCCACCTTGTTGTTTCGGACTTGATCCGCAGGCAGCGAGAACACCACTTAGAATTAAGGTTAGTACAATCTTTTTCATCATTGTGCCGTCCAGTTAATAATTCTTACGTCTGATCCTTGCTCACCATTGTTGTAGTAAGTCCCAGGAGCCAGTCTTGTAAATTGGTCCATCGCAATATGGTAACCTTCATTGTAAACCTGAAGTTCCCAACCACGATCCACGGCTGCCTTGAAGCTCTCTTTCGCCTTGCCGACGAACGGAGAAGCCATCTGCTCAACACCCGCTTTATATTGCTTAGTTTCTTCGGCATTCAATCCACTTGGAAGTGGAACGGCCATAATTGCTTCATACAAGTGCAAGTTCGCTTCGCCTAGAACTGACAAACCGCTTACGATTTCTTCAGCACTGTCGTACTTGATCACTTCTGCAAGTTCTTTATTCAGAGCACCCAAAGCCGCGATCTTTTTATCCAGAGACTCTTTTTGTTTCGCTGGATTTGCAGAGATACGGATTGATTTGTACTCTCTGAAGCTTGCCAAAGCGTCATCAAACTTAAGCTTCGCTGCGTACTTCGCGCCAAGCTTCTTCTCGCCGCCAAGACGTCTTTGTACCGCGATGGTCTTTTTAGCCCATGCTTCAGACTCAGAAACCTGACGTTTACGCTTCATAAGGTCCGAGATCCAGTAGTGTGATTCCACCACTTTTTCTGGATTGCTAGCGCCTGAGTTCAAATAGTCTTTGTACTTATCAATAGCCGCAGAGATGTGATTTGCTTTACGGTGCATAGTTGCTACCGAGTAAAGCGCCTCACTTGCTTCGCTACGTTTCTTGGTCATACCGATGAACTCTTCGTAAGAACGAATTGCAGCATCTGTTTTACCCAAAGCCTCGTTCAACACCGCAACGTTGTAGATAAAGTTTGGAGCCAATGGATCTTTTGGATTCTCGGTCGCAGCTTGTTTAAACAATCTTGCCGCTTCTTCGAACTGGCCAGTATCTTGATAAAGTTTTGCTAACAGACGACGAACTTTCGGTTTGTTCGTCTCCATTTTAGCATCGCTTGATTTCAATACTTGATTGTACATCATGATCGCAGCCGCGATCATACCAGCTCTTTCATAGTTGACGCCGGCATTGAAGATCGCAGTTCCTGCCAAGTCAGAACGTGGATTGCTCTTGGCGAAAGACTCGTAAGACTGAGCGGACTCAGCGTACTTCTTTTCGATTTCGAGATCTTGACCACGTTTGAAGCTAGCTTTCTCCATAACGCCTTTGATCTCTTTACCGACGTTAGAGTTCGCGATAGATGAAACAGCCAAGAGTTCCGCACCGGCTTTTTCAAGACCTGCGTAGTCTTTACGAAGATTGAAGATATCTAGCAACAAGTTGGCAGAGTACTCTGCATACTTTGTTTTTGGATATACCGTTACGATGTCACGGAATACCTTCGTCGATTCATCGAACTGATTGTGCATATAGTACAAGCGACCGATACGGAATTTGATTTCCGGGGCTTTTTCAGCTTTCGGGAACTTAGTGATATACCACTGACTGGCTTTGATGAAGCGATCCACTTTTGGATCCAAAGGAATTGGGTCCAAGCTTTGTCCAACGCGTTTTTGCAATTCCGCATCGGAAGGAACGCTCTTCTCGAGAGCCAAAATCAAGTTGCTTGCAGCTTTATCGATGAACTTGTTCTGAGGAGCATTGTCGACAACCCACTTATATTGAACTGCCGCCTCGTCATAACGTTTCATATCGTAAAGAAGCTCGGCGAAGTAGAAATGCATATCGCCAGCAACCGGTGAATTTCCAAACTCTTCCAAGTAGAAGCCGTAACCTTCGTAAGCGGCCTTAACTGCTGCAGGTGCTTTTGAATTTTGCGCCGTCTGATGCTGTTGCATAACGTAGTTACGCAAAGTGGTTTCACGAAGCTTGTAAGAGTTATCAATCAACTCTTTGTTAGCTTTATTGGCCTCAAACCAAGGCGTGTTCGGAGCAAAGTTCTTAATCCAAACATAGAGTTCTTCACGGAACTTCGGAGAGTTCTTCGCGTAGAAGTAGTTTTGAACGATTTGATATTGCCAGTCGAAAGCTTTCGGACTGTCAGGTCTTTCACCGATCAACATCTTAAAGACATCGCGAGCATCGTCTTTACCACCCTTATCAGAGTAGTAGTAAGCGAGTTTCTCGAGGTAAGGAATGATATCCCCGTCACCCAAAAGACCGCGGAAATATCCAACCGCGTCTGAAGCAGGACGAGCTTCAGCATAGAAGATCACGATGTCACGAAGCGCTTCTTGCTCAAGACGGTTTTTGTTAACCGCACGGCGGCTTTGAGAAGTCGCTTCAGATTCGTACTTCGCAGATTTAATGATGTATTCAAGATAAGACAACGCTTGTTGGCTTTTTCCTAAACGGAACAAACACCATGAACCTTTGTACAAAGCAAAGGTGTTCAAACGATGCTTTTTCTCTTTAATAACGTGAGAGTATTCTTTATAAGCTTCCGTCCACTTTTCATTTTCAAAGTAGTACTCACCCAATGAAAAGTGAGACTCACCCACGAACGGGCTGTTTGGGAATTGCTTATTCAAGCGCAGATAGTATTGGGCACCTTTGTGGGTATCACCCATTTCAAAGTAGTTGTAACCCAAGAAGAAGAGCGCTTGATCCATTTTTTCGTCTTTAGAGAAGTCACGCTCGAACCATTCGTACAATTGAATCGCTTTACGATTGTAATCGCGTGCTTCCGTCACATTCAGAACAGGCTTCACTTTCGTTTTACCTGATTTGAAATCTGCCAAAGCGTTGTCATAAGCATCTTGGTGACGAGTATCTACGATACCCGCTTTTTCTACATAAAGCTCAGCTAGACGCAGCCACAGTTCACCGCGGTTCGGGCTGTTTTTGAATCTCTGAGTCAGTTTGTAGAGTTCCAAAATCTGTTGATCCAAGACGCGCTCGTATTCAGCACGAGTGCCACCGCCGCGATTTTGCAAGATGTCCGAAGAACGTGGAGGTTTGATAGTTTCTAAGTTGTACTGGCTTTGTTGAGGCTTAAAGTTGAATCCAACATCCGGAAGAGCGGTATCGCCCTTTTGCATCTGAATGTTCGCGCCGCGGCTCTCTGAGCTAATTTGGCTTAAGAGTTGTCCCACGGTCTTCTTACCGCCAGCTTGCGCTGAAGCAGCTGGAGCAGCAGTAGTCGTTGGGCGTTTAACCGTTCTGGCTGGTGCGGCTGCTTTTTTCTTCTTTGCAGGCGCAGCTTCGGCCATAGGTACAGAACCCATGACCATGCTAAGAACCAGAGACGAAATGATAAGGCGGCTTTTATTATTCACCATATTTTACTCGCAACTTTGTTTACCTAAATAGTGGTAGTTTCCAATTTCATCCAACCAGTACTCGCCTTGGAACGGATAGTATTCATAACCGTTCTGAACGTAGAACGTACGGTCGATTTTTTCGTCAATTTGTTCAGCCGGTAGATCTTTACCAGCCAATTTCATTTTCAAGCTTTCTTTCTTACCGTTGATCATCTCGTAACGGATGAATCCAGCTTGTTCATACAGATCGCGAAGCTCTACGCGCATATTCAACATGTGAGCTTTCGCCATATCACCAACAGACAATTTCGCATTACGCTGACGGTTGTTCACGACTTTCAATGCATACTGACCTACAGGTGTGTTTCTGAATCCTGGGTTTGCATCGATACGTGTTTTTTCGTCATTCAAGCGCTTGATGTAATACAACGCGCGCTTTACGTTCCCTTCTTCAGAGATGTTTTTCACGACGTTATAAGGCAGTCTCAAAGCCACAGGTTTATCGGTCTTCTTGATAGTCTGACCTTTTTCGACTTCTTCGTAGAATGCCATTGCGTCTGTATTAGCACGGATAAAGTCACCGATCTTCGCACGAACAGGTCCGTAAGTATTTTCAAACAGACTCAAGACCTTTTCCATCTCGTCATATTTACAGATGTAAAGATAAACGATAGAGCGAAGAAGCAATGACTCTGGAATATAGAAATCATCATAGTAACTAGAGTGCAAAGACTGGAAGTTACTCAATACAGAACGGAAGCGTGCCGCTCTCAACATTGCCCAAGATGATTCAAACAAACCGTCATGCCACAAGAAGTGGTCACGTGGGACTTGTGCATAAGCATCGATCGCGCCATCCCAGTCTTGTTTTTGATACAAAGCGCGGGCAATCGCGATTTGCGATGCCACACGGTTCGTATCCGTAACTGGAGCTCCGTCACGAGATGCCAAGAGGGTCTGGAAGGTTTGCATAGCCATGTCGACTTGGTTGCCTTCAAGCTCTGCAGTACCGCGGTTGAACAATGCTTGATTGTAGTAACGGCTGCCAGAACTTACTTTCGAGAACAACTCAGAAGCTTTCGCGAACTCGCGAGCTTTCATTTTGATCTCACCGATACGGAAGTAAAGCATGTCACGGTTGTTTGCCGGGAAGTCATTCAAATCTACTTTTGAAACCGCGTAATTGAGCAAAGTATCATCGCCCAAGTTATCGGCCACGATTGAAAGCTTTTCGATCGCGTTCTTTACATACTTACTGTTACCCATGCGGATGACATCCACGAACTGGAAGGCCGCAACTTGGTTCAGCTTCATTTCCATCAACATCAAACCAAGAACGTACTTCAACTGAGGACGTTCTGCTTGAAGCTCTGAACGGCGTGCTAGCTGGAACAAGGCATTTGATGCTTGCTCATACTGACCACCACGTGCCAAAGCCAAAGCTTGGTTCACTTGTTGTCTAAGAGGTGAGTTCTTTGCTTGTGGAGCCGCCACCACTGCCGGGCCTGCTGCACGACGAGGCGGAGCCGCCTTTCTTCTTTGCTGAGCAAAGGCCGAAGGCGCCACAAAACTGAGTAATAAGAGTGTTGCGATAATATTTCTCATCGGTACTTAGCCTCCGGATAGAAGAAACTCATGCCAACGGTCAGAAGCAAGTCACTGAAGCTTTGCGTAGTGCCGTCTGTTGATTTTGCAGAGTAGTTCATCATGCTGAAATCCCAGTTGACTGAAAAACGTTTCGAGAGCGCGAAGTTCTGACCGGTTCCGAAGTGAAGAGTGAAACCGCTACCGCCCGTGCTCACAGAAGTATTTCCAGCGCCACCAGTGAAGTAGTGCTCAAATGGAACGATCTTTTTGTTCATCCAAGTCATTTTGCCGTAGAACGGAGTGTACTTCACATCGGCACCGATATAGTTCTTCGGGAAACCGAAGCTGTCGGCACTAACACCGTTGTTATCATGAAGTTCTTTGGCAGCTTGTCTTTGCGAACTGCTCATCGCGCTGTAAGTACCTTCGATACCCCAAGCTTCAGTCAGGTAGTAAGCTGCTTTTAAAGTTACACCCGCAGTGAAGAACCAAGGATTGTTCGTGATGGTAGAAAAACCACCTGTAAATTGCACGCGACCCGTTTTCGGCAAGAAACGTTTTTGAATTACCGAGATCTCGCTGAAAGGAGCAAGCTTCGTCAAACCCGAGAAATCTGTAAGCTTGTTATTCTGCTGAGCTTCTACGCGATCTTCATTCGCATCAATTCTTTGGTTTGCACCAGGAACCAATGTCGGCTGCTGGCGAGGAGCTGTTTTATCAAGCTCCATCTCGATCACATTCAAGTCATCACCGATACCACCGGAATCTTGAGCATGCGCGATGGAACCTGCAAGGAGGCTTACTAAGGCTGTCGTAAAAAGTGTTTTAAAGCGTCTGTTCATAGGCTCCATCCTTAAAACATGTAAGCAACACCAATTCCGAGATTGGTGGTGTAAGTGAGGCGTTCAGAAAACAAACTATACGAAGGGGCGCCATCTGTTGGTTTCAAAGACGTAGCACCTTGATCCGCTAAGAACGGAATCGGCGCATTGTTCATGAACATGCGAAGATCCCAGCGAATGCTGAATTTTTTGCCGACATAATATTTTTGTCCCAAGCCCAACGCGATTCCCGGATAAGCCTTGTTCTGGTACTGCACCATACCCGCGGCTGCGGAACCAAAAGTGGTCAAGTTGAACACCATGCTCTTGCTCAAACTCATCTTTCCGTAGAATGCTTTGAAGTTGTAATCAGCCATGATGGTGGACTTAGGAGCTGGAGCGCGAGTGAAGTCCAAGTTGATTCTCGTACCTGAAGGCCCCGGAACGTCTTTCAACTGCTCTCCGTACTTGCTGAGACCCGACATATTGGTTTCAAAGAAAGCACCAATCGCATGCTCTTCAGACCAGTGGTAATAGCCAGCAAAACCAAATTTGCTGACGTTGAAGATAGGCTCTGTCAAAGCATTGCCGTAATATCCACCGACTTCGAAGTGACCTGCTGTCGTGACATTTCTGTTCTTCACGCTGACAGGTTTATCGAAAACTGGATAAACCGATTCAGTGGCAAGCTCTTCCGTCGGAAGCTCCACTACTTCTGCTGCTAAAGCGACTTTTTGTAGTAAAAAAGCCGCTAAGAAGAGACTCAATCCTTTGAGTGCATTCTTAATCATTTATGACCGTCCTGATGAAAAGGCTCCGTGTTTATAAATCAAATCGCAAACCTCGCGAACAGCTCCATTGCCGCCAGGTCTTTTAGTTACATATCTAGCTACTTCAATAACTTCTTCCACAGCTTCTGGAACTGTCGCTCCAAAAGCCACGGCTTGAATCAGAGGAATGTCGAAATAGTCGTCTCCAATGTAGGCCATTTCCTCTGGTTGCAAGCCGGACTGTTTTTGCAAATCTTGAAATGCGGGTACTTTGTCGGAATGACCTTCGAAGAGATAATGCATTCCCAACACTTTTACGCGCGCGCGAATGTCTTCGGCTTTAGAACCTGTAATCACAGCTACTTTGTAGCCGGATTCGATCAAGCGCTTGATACCAACACCATCGCGAATCGAATACATACGCTTCCAATCACCATTGGCGTCCAGCCAGATGCGGCAATCTGTCAACACTCCGTCCACATCGAGGACAAGCATTTTCACATTTTTGATTTTTGCGTATTCTGATCCCATCCAAGTCATTGTGAAAAAAATTCAACAACTCGGCAAGGTTATCAATGACTTGACTCGACCTTCGTCAACTCGTTGTTTAGCGAACTTTTGTTCTCAACAGGTCTTGAAAGTTCAAAATTCCAACAGGCTTTTTTGGTTGATTACTGAGTTTATCAAACACAAAAAGAATTTGAATTCGAAATTGTTCCATCAAAAACAGCGCTTTTTCTGCAAGCTCATTGGCGTCAACTCCGCGCGGGTTGGTCGTCATAAGCTCTTTAGCTGTTCCGGTAAGTGGATCTGGACTTTTCTCTAGGCGACGACGAATATCACCATCCGTGATCACCCCGACCAGGTCTCCTTGAGAGTCCAGGACCCCCGCAGTACCTCGAACATTTTTATGAGTCATGATCGAAAGAACTTCGCGGACCGGAGTATCTAACTGGACTAAAGGCAGGGCTTCTCCAGTGTGCATGACGTCTTTTACTCTGGTCAAAAGTCTGTATCCGAGGCTTCCACCCGGGTGATACTCCGCAAATTCTTCCGGAGAAAAACCTTTTTCGTTCAACACGGCCATTGCCATTGCGTCACCCATCGCGAGTGAAGCCGTACTACTCGCTGTGGGCGCGAGATTCAGCGGACACGCTTCTGCAGAAACGGACACATTCATAGTTACTTTTGCAGCTTTTGCCAGTGTAGAATTCATGTTGCCAGTAACCGCAATCACCGGAATGTCTTTACGAAGTGCAAAGGCCAAAATTGGCGCTAGCTCCGGAGTTTCTCCTCCGTAACTGAGGGCTAAAATCACGTCGCCATCCTCAACGATTCCCAAATCTCCGTGCGCGCTCTCTGCTGGATGCAAAAACACTGCAGGAGTTCCTGTGGAAGAAAACGTGCTCGCAAGTTTGCGTGCGATTTGTCCAGATTTTCCCATGCCCGTGACGATCAATTTTCCTTCGCAGGACTGAACGATCTTTACAGCCTCTTCAAAGGTTCCGTTCAAACGGTCCTTCAGTGCTAAAATCGCCCTAGCTTCGATGTCTAGAACTTGAAGTCCTTGTTGGATGATTTTAGAACTCATTCAGAACCTCTTTTCAGGGACGCTTTCAAAAAGTGAACAAAAAGCGGATGCGGAGCTAACGGCTTCGACTTGAATTCCGGATGGAATTGCACGCCTACGAACCATGGATGATCGATAAGCTCTACGATCTCTACCAAATTTCTTTCTTTGCAAATACCTGTCGCATTCATTCCTTTTTTCTCGAATAAAGCACGGTATTTGTTGTTGTATTCATAACGATGACGATGACGTTCATGGATCAAAGAGTTTTTGTAAACTTCAAGGACGCGACTGCCTTTCGCCAACGTACAAGAGAACGAACCCAATCTCATGGTTCCGCCCTTATTGACGTTGCCTCGTTGCTCGACCATCGTGTCGATAACATAGTTACGAGTCTTGCTGTCGGTGAAGAATTCATGGCTTGTGGCATCTTGGATGCCACACACATTGCGTGCAAACTCTATCGATGCCAATTGCATACCAAAACAAATACCAAAGAAAGGAACTTGGCGTTCGCGCGCAAACTTAATCGCTGAAATCTTGCCTTCCACACCGCGAGAGCCGAAGCCGCCTGGAACCAAAATCCCATCGACATCTCCAAGATGCTGAACCACGTTTTTATCAGTGATCTTCTCAGAGTCTACGTAGACAATGTCCACTTTGGCATTGTTTGCGATACTCGCGTGCACAATGGCTTCATGAAGTGATTTGTAGGATTCTTTCAAATCCACGTACTTACCAACAACACCGATAGTGACTGTGCGTTTTGGATTTTGCAAAACCTTGACGATTTTTTTCCAACCACTCACATCCACACGTTGAGGCTTCAATTTCAACTTCTCAGCTATCAATTCATCCAAACCTTCCGCGTGCAATGCCAACGGAACTTCATAAATGAATTTTGAATCCTGAGCCGCGATCACATGGGCCGGCTCGACGCTGCAGAATAAACCGATTTTTTTCTTAAGGCTGTCATCAATAGGTTTTTCGCTACGGCAAACCAAGAAATCCGGTTGCAAGCCAATCATACGAAGCTCTTTCACTGAGTGCTGCGTAGGTTTACTCTTCAGCTCGCCAGCAGCCGCAATGTAAGGCACATAAGTCACGTGCACCAAAACAGAGTTTTCGTCGCCGAGTTCACTGCGCATTTGGCGAATGGCTTCCAAGAATGGCTGGCCTTCGATATCCCCGACGGTTCCGCCAATTTCGACAATAATTACTTCCGAACCTTGAGCTGCTTCTTGAGCACGGGCTTTAATTTCATCCGTGATATGCGGAATCACCTGAACAGTTCCGCCCAAGTAATCCCCGCGACGTTCGCGGTTTAAAACCGTATCGTAAATCTGACCTGTAGAAACGCTGTTTGATCGAGACATCACGGCGCTTGTAAAGCGCTCGTAGTGGCCCAAATCCAGATCAGTTTCAGCACCGTCTTCAGTCACATAGACTTCACCGTGCTGAAGCGGAGACATCGTGCCTGGATCAACATTCAAGTAAGGATCGAATTTCATGATGGTCACTCGCACACCGCGAGCTTCTAACAATGATCCGAGACTTGCTGCCGTCAAACCCTTACCGATAGAGGAGACCACACCGCCCGTCACAAAAATAAATTTTTGCTGAAGTCTTTTTTTGGTCGATTTCTTGGTAGAAATCTTTCCTGCGGTTTTAGCGGCCATTAGTTCCCCCTTAATATTTTTTCTAATTTAGCCAGATCGTCTGGCGTATCCACTCCAAGGCTTGCTTCTTTAACACGTAAGACTTTAATTTTTGCACCCAAATACAAAGCTCTGAGTTGCTCGAGACTCTCGGCGATTTCAATCTCGGCCGGTGGCGCCTCACAGAACTGTTTCAACAGATTTTTTGTATAAGCATACATTCCAATATGCTTCAAACAACCCGTCAGAGCCGCAGCCTTTGCTCCCGGAACACGAGAGTAAGGAATCGCATAGCGGCTGAAGTAAAGAGCTTCATCTTTTTGATTCACAACTACTTTTACGGCGTTTGGCGATTCTAATTCCTCTAAAGAAATTGGATGTGCCAAGGTTGCCATATCGAGACTGTTATCTTTTTGAAAAAGTCCCGCTAAACTATCAATCAGTTCGCCCGTCACCAAAGGCTCATCGCCTTGGATATTCACAACGACATCGAAATCCATATTTTTGGTCGCAGCATAGATACGATCTGTCCCCGTAGGCAGTTCCGAAGCCGTCATTGCGACTTTCGCACCAGCAGCTTCCGCGGCTTTACGAATGTCTTCATGGTCTGTCGCCACAATCACTTCGCGAAGGAGATTGCTTTTACGAGCTCCCTCCACCACCCATTGGATCATGGGTTTACCGTGAAGAAGAGCGAGAGGTTTTGCTGGGAACCGGGTTGAAGCATAGCGAGCTGGAATTACGCCAATAAACTTCATTTTTTCTTCACCCAGTTTTCGTAAAGATAGTCTTCGACTTCCTCATGCCCGGTTTTTTTCAGAGCAGAAGTCATAAACACAGCATCTGTCGCTGCGTCTTTTTTAATTTTGAAAATGGCTTTATTAATTTCGTTTTTCGTAAGCTTATCTGCTTTGGTAAGAACGATAGCTAGCGGCAAACCGCGGGAATCTGTGAAGGCTTTTAAAAGCTCTTCATCCTCGGTCCAATCGCGACGAGCATCCATCACCAGCACAAGGCCCGCAAGCTCTTCACGCATGCTCAGATAGTTTTCAATCATCGTATGCCACTCGCGGATCTCTTTTCCGGAACGAGCCGCGAATCCATATCCCGGCATATCCACCAAAACATAAGCGTCACCGCGAGAGAAAAAATTGAGCAAGCGAGTTTTACCCGGAGTATTACTCACCTTCGCAATCTTGGTATTCGCAATGGAATTCAGAAATGAACTTTTGCCGGCATTCGAGCGCCCAGCGATAGCAATTTCCTTTTTCCCGGTTTGGGGAAAGTCTTTAGGCAAAACAGCGCTTTTGATGAATTTGACGGCTCCTGGCATGAGCAGATACTAGTCTATCAGAGGCCCTTTTTCAAACTTCTCAGGCTTGCATCAATCAATTCCGGAAGGTCTGAAGCCATCAAAGTGCGAGCAGAATGGGCACGACGGAGCCAGTCATCGGCAATACGCCCATGTAAATAGGCCCCCAAAACCGCTGCTTTCAACGTGGGAAGCCCCTGAGCCATTAAAGAGCCTATAAAACCAGCTAAAACATCGCCGGTTCCGGCTTTTGCCAGGGCCACGTTGCCAGAACCTATTATGTATCTTTTTCGGGGGGCCGCCACAACGGTCCTAAATCCTTTAAACAAAAGCACAGATCCCAAGGTGGTTTGGGCCCTTTCTGCACTTTGCAGCCGATCTGCTTCCAGGGATTTGGCGTCGATCTTGAGAAACCGAGATAACTCTCCGGCATGCGGGGTCAGCAGCCACTCCGAAGGCAGCTTCATCGCGGGATTTTGTGCAAGCACAGTCAACGCATCGGCATCCACCAATACGCGAGCATGATGCTTTCGAAGATGTTCCATGATCTCAGAAGTTTGTGTGTTAACACCCAAGCCGGGCCCGACAACGACAGCGGAATATTTCTTCAAATCACTTTTAAAAAATCCATCTATAGACAATCGCAAAAAATCCGGTCGAGACTTTTTGTGGATTTCTGCGCTTGGCGAGCAGAGAGTGACATAACCACATCCCATACGAGCTGCAGCTTCACTAACTAATAAAGCTGCGCCTTCCATCCCCGCAGAGCCTGCTAGAACCAAGAGGTGGCCAAACTTTGCTTTATTACCTGTCATGCTACGTGAAGGTAAAAGTCTGCGGGCACTTTCTCCACCAATCAGAAAAACACTTTGTGCTTTTTCTTGAAGAAGCTCTGTCGGAAAACCAATGGCAACGGCGCGAACACGGCCACAACAAACCGGCCCTTCATTAAGAAATAAACCTGGCTTTGCCGGAGCCACCGTCAATGTCCATTGAGCTTTCACGGCCGCACCAAGAATAACGCCAGTGTTGGCATCCAACCCACTTGGAATATCCACGGCAAAAACTTTTTTCCGAGTCTTATTGAGTTTTAATATCTGCTTTTGCAAGTCCCCTTCGATGGGACGATTCAAGCCCACACCAAAAAGGGCATCAATCACGATGTCATAAGATTGCGGACTCCAAGAAGTCCCCTGCAACACTTCGACATTATACTTCTTTTCACGCAACAGATGGGCCATGACCCGCCCATCGGCCCCGTTGTTCCCGCTTCCACACCAAATACCGATACGGGATTGCAGATTCCATTTTTGCTGAAGAAAGATTTTTTCAAAGGCTTGGGCCAAGGAGTGTCCGGCCTTTTCAATCAATAAAGAGGAACTCAGGCCATAGTCTTCGGCGGCTGACTTATCAATGCTGTAGGCCTCTTCCCGGGTGGCTAATCTCATGAATTCATCCTGCCTGAATTTCTAAAAACTGAGAATCTTCTTCTTGGATTTTGGACAAACTAAAAGAAATTCGCCTTAAAACAAAATTAGAGGGGTTTCAACTTGGTCCGATTCTTGGAATAGGCATAATTCCGAAACTCAACGAATGGAGAAACCATGATCGAAAACCAAACTGAAACCCAAGAAACCGCCGAAACAACCAGTCCAACCCACACCTTTTCTTTGCAAAGTCGCAACCCTCTTTGGAATGTCGAGCTGCAAAGTCTGGTCGACATTTCAAAAACAGATTTCCCTGTCCTGCTTCTAGGCCCCTCTGGCACCGGCAAAGATGTGCTGGCTCAAGCTATTCACAAGTCTTCCCCGCGCGAAAACGCGCCTTTTATTTGCGTCAACTGCAGTGCTCTGACTGAAACACTGATCGAAAGTGAACTCTTTGGTCACATTAAAGGCGCCTTCACCGGAGCCGTTGGCGACCGCAAAGGGGCTTTTGAAAGCGCCCGCCATGGAACTCTATTCTTAGATGAAATCGGTGATTTGCCATTTGCTCTGCAAGCCAAACTATTGCGTGCGCTTGAAAACAGCGAGATTCGCCCTGTCGGCAGTGACAAGGTGATTAATACGGATGTTCGTATCATCGCGGCCACTCATCAAAATCTTTCCCAAAAAATTCAAGAAGGACAATTCCGATCAGACCTCTTTTTCCGTTTGAACGTCGTGTCCGTTTATACGCCACCCCTCAAAGATCGTATTGAAGACTTCGAGGACCTTCTGAACGTTTTTGCCAAGCAAATGCGTGTAAGATTCTCTTACGATGCGATTCAGAAATTAAAAATGCACACATGGCCCGGTAATATTCGTGAATTACGAAATCTGGTTTTCCGCGCTGCTGCCGTCTTTCCACAACAACACATCGACATCGCACGTGCCGAAAGACTTTTAAAGAGCTCTTCGGTCTACACGCCCGCACAAGAAGAAAACTCTCAACCGCGTATGTCTGTGATTAAAGAAGTTGAAAAGCAGATTATTTTAAAGAAGCTGCAGGAAAACAAAGGCAATCAAAGAAGAACCGCTCAAGAATTAGGAATGCCGAAGAGCACTCTGAACGATCGTCTTCGCCAGTACAATATCAATGCGAAGATTTATAAGAGCGTTCCGGTCTCGGAACGTATTTTCGGTTAAGGCTTGATAACGACTTCTTTGAAGAAGACCCGGCGGATTTTTCCCTTGGTCAGATTGATATTCAAGCTTTGGCGCAGTTTTTCAGTCAGCTGCTGTTTGCCTTCTGTAGATTCTAATTCGGCATAACTCATTTCTTCGATAGTTCTTTGGAAAAGATCGCGAATCTCGGATTCGCGGTCTTTGACCTCAACAATAGCCTCGGGGCTTAAACCTTCTAAGAAAAACTCCATCGCTGCCATTGGGTTCGGTCCCGAAGATGGCGACGGACGAATATTCACCACCATCTTTGGCAAAGACATAATGTTCTGAATAGTTCGCGGAGAATCGTAAAAAGAATCCATCTCTGAATCCGGATCGTACTTGTAAGCATGAACCGCCCACTCTTCAAGACTGGCTGTCAGAAACTCTTTCTCTGGTGGCAATACCCCGCGGGTCATACTGCGATAGATAAAAGCAAATGTCAGGCCCGCAGCTACAATCAAAGCAGCTGCCACAGCTTTCATCGGACGATTCAAAGATTTAAAAGCTGTTACTCGTTCTTTGGAATAAGCTTTTGTAGCGGTAGCTGAGTTTTTGCTTGCCTGTAATAAGCGAGGTCCCGCTTCGATCAATGCTGTTTTTAGGCGCGTACGGAAAAGATAAATCTTATTGCGAGTTCGGTATTGAAATTCCCAAAGCTTTGGCAAAAAGGGCAAGATAGTGACAAGGACTTTGCGAATCCCAATGGTGTCTTTCCAAGGATTGTCAGGAACGTAATTCTCTCCTGGATCTGGAACATCCAAATCGATACTGCCATCAGAAGGAATAAAAGCTACATTCTTCAAATCATTGGCGAAGTCCGGAGCTTCCGACAAAATCATACTGTCGAGTTGATCCAGGCTCAAATCCTGAGCTTCAGCGGATTCCTCTGCTGGTGCCTGGGCTTTTGTCTGGTTCGGATCGTTTGGTTGCGCCATTTTTTCCTTAAGGATACCTGACCATTGTAAGGAATGGATCGGTCTCATCGCAAGAATATTCTATTATAACTCAAGCAAGGATAAACTAAAGAAGAGGAGAATCTCTCATGCAGACGTATGCTTTAACGGGTTTACTATTTTTAGCTTCTTCCTTTTTAGCAGGTTGTGCTGTTTTCAACAGATCTGTGGAAAGCGGTTACGCCAGCAGAACTCCAAAAGTTGTAAACGCTTACAGCTCCACGGAAACTCCCCGTCCTGAATCAGACTCGACACGTACGGCATATGAGTTAGGTTTTGACCCCAACAATATGTCCGGCGATGAGCTTCAACAAGTTCAACAACGTCAGCAACTCCGCGATCTTGAAAAAGGTCTGCGTTCTCGCCAAGAGAAAGAACAATACTCTAAAGTTTTACCGTGGCTTCAAACCGACGAAGAGAAAATCGCGATGCTTAGCATTCCTTCGTTGGAAGGCCGTCAGAACTGGATCAATCGCAATGGTGTCTGGGGTCGTGCTCGCGTCCCTGCAACCCGCATGAAAGAGTTGATTGATTCTCAAGACATCGCGGTCGGCATGCCTATGGAGTACGTTCGCCGCGCCTGGGGCGATCCACTCTCTATCGAAACTTCTGGAAACCCGGTTTATCGCAACGAACGCTGGAGATACACACGCAACGTTCCTGGCTCAGATGGTTTCCATCAGCAAAAACGTTTTGTGTACTTTGAGGGTGGCCGAGTTGTCGGCTGGGATACCGAATAGTTTTTTAAACTAGTGGGCCTCATCCCAGTTATCGCCGACAGCATAGTTCACTTTGAGCGGAACTTTCAATTTCATCACGGATTCCATAATACGAACCAGTTCTGGTATATGCCCTTTTAGCTCGGCCTCAGTGCCTTCAAAAATCAATTCATCGTGCACCTGCAGAAGCATATCCACTTTGACGTGTTCGCCAATATCGATCATAGCTTTTTTCACCAGATCACTAGCCGTTCCCTGAATCGGAGCATTGATCGCAGCACGCTCACCAAATTTTTTGAGCATATGGTTTTTAGAGCTCAGCTCTTCAATATAACGACGGCGTCCAAACAAAGTCTCAACGTAACCGTTTTTATGAGCTTCTTTAATCGTGCTTTCGATGTACTCACGCACACCTGCAAATCTTTCGAAGTAGCGACCGATAATATCCTGAGCTTCTTTATTAGGAATACCCAAGTTCTCTGCCAAACCGAAAGCACCCTGGCCGTAAGCGATACCAAAGTTCACGGCTTTGGCGCTACGACGTTGATCAGAAGTGACGTGTTTAAGATCAACGTTGAAAATTTCTGCCGCTGTCGCGGCGTGAATGTCTAGATCTTCCAAGAATGCTTTCTGCAAACCTGGGTCATCAGAAATATGCGCCAAAATACGAAGCTCGATCTGCGAGTAGTCCATGGAAAGCAACTTTTTGCCCTTATCAGCAATGAATGCCTGACGAACTCTCTGTCCACGCTCTGTTCGGATCGGAATGTTTTGCAGATTCGGCTGAGTGCTTGAAAGACGTCCTGTTGTCGTCAAAGCCTGATTAAAGCTAGTGTGTACACGGCCATCATTTGGATTAATCATCTCTGGCAATGCATCCACATAAGTTGATTTCAACTTCGCGAGCTCGCGCCATTCTAAAACTTTTTTACCGATAGGATGTTCCAGCTTCAACAAAACCTCTTCGCCCGTTGAATAGCCGGTTTTTGTTTTCTTACCCGCTGGCAATTTCAATTTCTCAAATAGAATGACACCTAACTGTTTAGGACTGGCGACATTGAAAGACTCGCCTGCCAAATGGTGGACTTCTTTTTCTAGTGTCGCCAACTCATCTGCCAATTCAGCGGATTGATTCTGCAAAAGCTCAACATCGATACGAATGCCCTTTTGCTCCATACGTAAAAGAACGGGTTCTAACGGTAGTTCCAATTCATGCAGAATCTTTTCACCGTTAAAGAGCCCCAAACGATCTTGCAAAGTGTGTTGCAATTCTACATGAGCTTTATAAAGCTGCGCCGGAGTTGCAAACTCTGGCAGATTCGCACCGACGAATTTTTTATAGATCTCGCCGAAATCAGAACTGTCTCCGGCACGTACGACATAGGCTGCCAAAGAAGAATCCCAAACGGCGTTCGGCGTGTGGGCTTTAATTTGATGGAAGAATTTTTTTAGATCAAAACCCTTCCATTGAATTTTCTTTTTGTCTGCCAAAGCACCAAGCTCTTCAAGCCCTTCACTGACAGCCCAAAGTTCTTTGCCACGAGCGATAAAATGACCGCGCTCATCGCTAAAGCCCCAAATGACATCCTGCTCTTGAAGCTGCTGTGCGATCTCTTTCGCAGGCAGCGAAACTTCTTTAAGGTGCAAATAAGATTCGATCTCTGTCAGAAGCTCAGGCGATAGAGAGGAAATTTTCAAATCCTCTGGTAGTGCTGCGACTACTTCTGTTGCAACTGGCTTTTCTGTCGTTTTTGCTACAGTCTTTTCCCCGTTTTCTCCATGAATGTTTTCATGCAGATTGCGTTGGGAAACACCTTCTCCCAAGAGAGCTTTTTCAAAAGACTTAAAGTTCAGCTCTTGCAGCAGCGCTCTTAGATTTTCTGATTGCAGAGGGCGTAAGTGATAGTCCTCAAAATTTTCACTGACAGGTACTTCTTTGAAAATCGTCACAAGCTTTTTTGAAATAAAAGCACTTTCGCGAGAGCGCTCTAGCTTTTCGCGAATGCTTTTGCTTTCAACCTTATCGAGGTTCTCGTATATATCTTCCACAGACTTAAATTGTTGCAGAAGTTTTTGCGCGCCTTTGGGCCCGATGCCATCAACTCCCGGAACGTTATCGGAAGAGTCACCCATAATAGCCAAATAATCGATGAACTGATCTGGACGGACGCCCCACTTTTCAAGAACTCCGGCTTCGTCGTATTTGACGTCTTTCATCGTATCGAAAAGAACAACGTGCTTTTGAATCAATTGCCCAAAGTCTTTATCGCCGCTGACGATCACAACTTCATGATGATGTTTCAATCCAAGCTTTACGAGAGTACCGATAATATCGTCAGCTTCGTAAGGAGCTACTTCCAAGGCAGGAATGCCCAAATAGTCTGCCAACTTTTTGATGTAAGGAATTTGCACAGCCAAATCTTCTGGCATCTCGGTGCGATTGGCTTTGTATTCGGAATACATTTCTTTGCGGAAAGAAGGCTCTTTACGATCGTAGGTGAAAACCATGTAATCTGGTTTTTCATCTTTGAAGAGCTTCGTGATCATTGAAAGAAAGCCGTAAATGGCATTGACCGGAACCCCGGCTGGAGAACTCAACGGACGGATGGCGTAGTAAGCACGAAAAAACATCGAGCTTACATCAACGAGGTAAATCTTTTTCATGGATTTACCTCTACTTGAGTCTCAACTTCTATTCAATCTCTTCTTTGATTTGCGAGAATTCGATTTGACCGAGATCTTGCTGATCGCACATAGATTCCGCAAGTGGTAAGAAATGAACCTCATGGCTGCAAGCATCGGCTTGCTTTGCGATAAGAAATAATTCGTTCAAATAAGCAGGTGATGGAATCATTCCGCCATTTTCCCATTGATCAACTTCTGTCGAAGCACAACTAAGGCGACGGGCTAGATCTGCTTGGCTCCAGCCAAGGCGCAAACGAAGGGCTTTAATAGTATCTTTTGTCCAACCGCTTGCTACGTCTGTGATACTCGAAGACATTTAAAACTCCCCTGATTTTATTAACAAAATCAGAAATTTTAGAGCACTCATCCTAGTTTTTTAGATGGGCTCTTGCACGTGACAGTGCGATAAAAATGCTGCGGTGTTTATTGTTCTGGAAAGACGAAGACTAAATCTTTTTCGCTCACTAAATCTAATTTATCGCGAGCTTGTCGTTCAATAAAACTGGGATCTTTCGCTTGCTTAAGTTGAGCATTGAGATTCCCAATGTCTTTTTTAGTTCCAGCAATTTCTACCGTCAGTCTTTCAAAGTCTCTGTGAAGTCCCCAAAGGCGCCACAAAAGACCGTTCATCACTAATGTTATCGCGAAAAAAGCCACACAAAGAAGTGTCACTTTGCCAGGATGATTCAGAAAACTACGAAATGAGATGGCCATTTTACGAACTGACATATCTTAAAGGTAAGGCCTTCTCATTCCGTTAGCAACGCGCTGAAAGTCTAGTCCTCGATCTCGTCGTGACTGCAACGCTCTTGAATCTTTGCCTTAACAGCAATCGCCTCAGCAGACGCCGCTAGGTCCTGGTCTTGAGCAGTCCACTTATAATCGCGGCAATTCACCCACGCTGGAAAGATTAAGCTGCCCAGTTTTAAATTGTTTGGCTCGTTTGCCAATGTTTGCGCAAAGGCATTTAAAAATAATTGTGTAGAGTCAGCAGAAACAAAACCCTCTTGGCGAAGTTGCAAGAGCAAGTCCCAAGAAGTCGCAAAACCTTTTTGTTTTGGCTCTAGTGGTTTGCCAGCGTCTTCAGAGTCTTGAGTGTGATAAACCATATGAATATAAGACAAGAAACGAATCTTAGATGCTTTCGAATATTTTTTCTCAATTTGTGAATACAATTCGGTGTCATGTTCGCCATTATCGCCAACCATGATTACTGTCGTTGGGTTTTCTTTATCGATGATCGAGCTAATCATTTTAACTTTAAATTCATTGTCGGTAACATCCTGACGCATTTTCAAGCTGCCTTCAGCCATAGGAAATTTATTGTTCTGCAAGAACGCTGTATGCTTTTTTCTCATCAACCATGGCGGTGCATTTGAAACATAGTAGACTTCAAGATCTGGATTTTCCGCACTCAAAATACGATAAAGGCTATTCATACCAGCAAATAAATTGTCAGTACGGCGAGCATTCTTAGTCATTTCTGTTTTATCCAAAACATGGGAAACTTTAATGGTGTCATCCATATCCGAAATCAAGATAGTTTTAGCTTGGGCCCATGATTGACCTGTAAGAACTAAAGCTAAGGCAACAATGATCGACTTCATAAAATTCCTTTATCTTTGGCCCGCCCCAAGCTGATCAAAAATTTGACAGCGATAAGCGGGGTTACTTATGAGGTATTGATTTAGCAAGGTGCGAGCCACGCCTCAGCTCCCTAAAAACTCATAAGTCGCATTTGACAGTGATTCCGGTGTCAAAAGGGCAAAAAAAGGGCCCCTTTAGGGCCCATTTATACTAGCTATCTCTTCGGAACATCCCGGGATTTTCCTTAGCGGAAAGCCGCTTTATCCCAGTATACGCCCATACCGCCCAAGTCTTCTTCGATGCGAAGAAGTTGGTTGTACTTCGCGATACGCTCAGAACGGCAAAGGCTGCCGGTCTTGATTTGATGACAGTTCAAAGCCACTGCTAGATCCGCAATTGTTGTATCTTCTGTTTCACCAGAGCGATGAGACATGATTGTTTTATATTTGTTTCTTTGTGCAAGATTCACAGCTTCGAAAGTCTCAGTCAAAGTTCCGATCTGATTTACTTTCACAAGCAACGCATTTGCCGTTTTCTTGTCGATGCCTTGGCGAAGACGTTTTGGATTGGTCACGAATAAATCATCACCAACAAGTTGTACGTGGTTACCGATTTCAGCCGTGATAGAGGCCCAAGAATCCCAGTCATCTTCAGAGAACCCATCTTCAATGCTGACCAACGGATATTTCTCAGACCAAGTCTTGTAAACACTCTGAAGCTCTTTCGGAGCAATCAGGTTGCCTTGCCATTGATACTTGCCATCTTTGAACATTTCAGTTGCAGCAACATCCAATGCCAAGAACACATTTTGTCCAGGCTCGTAACCAGCTTCGTGGATTGCTTCCATCAGAAGATCCAACGCATCTTGGTTGCTGCCCAATTTCGGAGCGAAGCCACCTTCATCACCAACAGCTGTAGAAAGACCTTTTTTACCAAGAATCTTTTTAAGAGTGTGGAAGATTTCAGAACCTGCACGAAGAGATTCTGCATAAGAATTATTCACAGTAGGAACGATCATGAATTCTTGAACGTCCAAACCATTGTTCGCGTGAGCACCACCGTTGATCAGATTCATCAAAGGCACCGGCAAACGGCACGCTTGTGAACCACCCACATAACGGTACAAAGGAAGTTTCACGTCCAATGCTGCGGCTTTTGCTGCTGCCAAAGACACACCCAAGATCGCGTTCGCGCCAACATTGGATTTGTTTTCAGTGCCATCTACTTCACGAAGAACTTTGTCGATGTAAACTTGATCTGTGACTGGCAAGCCAATCACTTCTGGCGCCAACTTCTCGCGAACGTTGTCGACAGCTTTAAAAACACCTTTACCAAGGAAACGTTTTTTATCTCCGTCACGAAGCTCGCAAGCCTCATGGGCACCTGTCGAAGCTCCTGATGGAACTGCGGCACGACCGATATTACCCAAAGACGTGTGCACTTCCACTTCAACAGTTGGATTGCCACGGCTATCAAGAATTTCACGTGATACGACGCTTACGATCTCAGACATTGGTTGTTTCCTCTTTTTTCAAATGAACAAATTGATTTTGCAGTCCACGAAGAGCGTCCATACTGTCCGAGATAGTTTTTGGATATTGGGTTTTTACATACTCCCAATCCACTCGGCGCATGGCCTCTTTCACAGCTGGGGTCATCTTCCCTTGGGCTGCGAGCATAGTGATCAACTGCTGCGCTCTCACCATGTAATCATGCAAACGCGCCAAGTTCTGACCGACTGTATAGCCAGGACCTTGAGTTTCGAAGTCCAATTTCGAGAGAGGTCCCACTTGCGGAAGCAAGGAAGGAGCTTTCTCTCGCAAGTGCGCTTGCAGATCCATGTGAGCTTGAAGAAGCTCTTCATTTTTCTTTTGCAGCTCACAATTGCGCTCTTCGAGTTCGCGTTGATGTTTTTGCAATTCATCAATCACCGACTGCATCAGCTGCGGACTGATTTGATGACCAGGATCAACTTCGAAAATAGATTTTTGCGATTCTGACCAGTTGAGCTTCAGGTGAATTCCTGACCACTCACAGGTTGCAAGGGTTTGTCCCACGTAAACTGGCAAGGACTCAAAAGCCGCTTTCAGGTACATGGTGACGTGAGGATATTGCTCTGCTGGCAGAGGTAGATCAAAGGAGATCGAACTCTCATCTCTGCGAAGATTTTCAATAGGCGGTTCCGGAGAGATAAAGTGTGAAAGGAATCTTTCCGGTTGGTTGAAAATTTCCTGAGGTCTCGGCATCATTCTCAACACAGAATCGAGAACTCCCCACGCACGAATCTCAGGCCCTTCGTGACCTACTTTTTGCAATAGATTGCTGTCACTGCTTTTCAGTGGCAATCGCAACAAAGACTCCAGAAACGCTTCCATGTCAGGCGCACTCATCCAATAGGATGGGTCCCGCATGAGTTCCACAGGCAAAGGCGTCTGTTGTTCGTAAAGAACGGACAGATCCTCACCCTGGGTCTCCAGGTAGGTCAGAATAGAGTTAGAAATTTTACAACTAAAGTGCACGAGGAGCTTGTAACGTAAAAGATTTTGGATTGCGAATAGAAAATAGCTCGCTTTTTAGAGGATCGGAGCTGTTTCTCAGAACGCAGCGCAAAAGATATGAGTACGCAGTGCGCCAACGGCTCTATGTGCCCATATATCGAGCACGATCTCCACAGACTTCTCCCCAACAGGCGCCGTTATTACATCCATTGTCAAATTTTGTGTGGACAAGACCACATCGCGAAAGCTTCTCAAGAGCCGCAAAGAACGGTCATTTGACTTGAAATCCCCAGAAACCTAAACCAGCCCGACCCAAAACTCGAAGGAGATTTTATGAAAACTGCATTAATGACTTTTGCAACGGCACTGGCTCTTGGCGTTTCGGCTGAGGCTTCCCTACTGAAATTAGATCCTGGCACAAAAACCACCCAAGGCGTGCGTATTTCAAAAGGTGGCACCGCTGAAATCGATGGTCGTACCTATGACCTCACTACGGTTGGCTCAGGTGTACGTAGCAAAAAAGTTTTGATCTCAAAAGTAAAAGTCTACGTAGCGCAACTTCTGGTGAGCAACCCAAACGCATTTATTCGCAAAGACAGTGATGCCCTAAAATCCCTCGCAGATAGCCAAACAGTTGCTATGCATTTGTCTTTCCTGCGCACAGTGGACGCTGACAAAGTTCAAGTTTCTTTCCGTGATGCTCTCATCGCCAATCACGTTAAAATTATGGATCCTGAAATTCGTCAATTCCTTGCAGCAGTCGCTGGTGGCGGAGATGCCTCTGCAAACAGAGCTTTAACAATTGTGATCAACAAAAACAGTGATGGCTCTGAAACCTTGGTTTACGAAGACACTCACGGTCGCGAAAGTAAGATCACAGGCCCACGTGGATTCACTCGTGACATCTTCTCGATTTGGTTAGGTGCTTCCGCAGACGAAGGCGTCGCCGATTTAAAACGCTCTCTTCTTTCTCAGGACTAAAACATGAAACAAGTATTATGTATCACGGCGATCACCTTGATGGTCGCCGGATGTGGCATGATCGAAATGCCGCAGAAGATGGACAAAACGAACGAAAATATGGAGTTGATGATTCAGAACATGAATCACACCAACTCCGGAATTGATAAACAGTCAAAACTGATTCCTTTCGAGAATCTGTTGAAAGCCGAAAACACCGAGAACCTGACGCCAATTCCTACGCGCTTAATGCCGTTTGGGAAAGAATTGGCATTGGTGATTTCAGCCGAAGACATGGTCGAGCTAACCTATTTGTGGTTGAAAGAAATCGACGAGGTTTATCCAGATCACAAAGTAGATGCTAACGGGAACGAACTTCCTTATAGCACCGAAGAGATCGGTAAAATCAATCACGACAAACTTGCACGCTTGGTCGGTTTGCAAATCATTGCGGGTTTCTTGCCTCATGCAACTGTCGAGCAAATTATTCATAAGCAAATCCACACGGGTGGCCGCTATGAAGATGTCGCTTACGCAATCTTGATGATGCGATCACAGTTCGTTCGTGACGTATTGTTGGAAGCAAGCCTTTTAGCTTCGCCATTGAATAATTCTGGCAAAGTTGCTCAAGCCGTCGAGTACAACAAAAGTCTCGACTATCTTGCAAGACTTCCCTTCGCAAAAAAGATTGCCGTCAAAACAAGAGGTTTTATTCCTGCGGAAAACAGTCCCGAGGAAACTTTCAATCCGGAAATTGCTTTGATCAATTGGAAGCGTATTCAATCGGCTGCAGAACAAGATTGGCAAGTGACGCCTGAATCCATCACAGGAGATTCTGTGCAAGATCAAGCCATCTACCAGCAAAAACAAAATAGCTACAAAAAATCTTTGGCAGAAATTCAGTCCTACATCAAATCTTGGACAGGTCAGAATTAAACGACCCAGTTCATCGGGGCCAAGCCGGCCCCGCATTCTTCATTCAAATCATAGATCACGGTGTTGGCCATCTCTGGTGCTTTGACATCATCGGGCTCATGAACGAAATAGAAAACTTTTCTTAGTCCCTGCTGACTCCACTGCGCCAATCTCTCAGCCCATTTTTTAGCACGAACCGCATCTGACGGATGTAAATCATTGCCGATAAACCGAAGCATCGTAAAATCTGCACTAAGAGATGTGTGCAAAACATCTCGGCGGCCCGCTACGTCGGTAATCACAAGACCGATATTGCGACCTTGTAAGTACTTAGTCAGAGCCGGAAGAATTTGTCCGTCTTGAAACCAGCTCGGATGACGGAACTCGAGAGCCAACTCGAACTCACTCGGCCATTGCTGCAAAAAATGAAAGAGAACATTTTTATGATTGTAATCAAAGTGCGGCGGAAACTGCGCAAAGCAAGGACCGCGATTGGCTTTTAGGTTTTCTAAAAAGCGAAACCACTCCTTATGAAGCTGCCGATCAATAAGCCCCTCATCACTATGCGAAATGCTTTGAAAAAGTTTTGGGCAGAACAAAAAAACCTCGGGCACTTGCTCTAACCACTTTTGCGCCTGCTCTTCGGTGGGGATTCGATAATGAGTGGTATTCAGCTCAATCGTATTAAAGTTTCGCGAGTAATGATGCAAAAATTCTGCAGGTTTTGTCTTTGGTGGATAGATCTTTCCTACCCACTCTTTGTGCCCCCAAGCCGGAGTACCGATAAAAAACTCAGTCGGAATTTGAGTCTTCGCAAGATTACGCAGAAATAGCAGCGACGCCGGATCATCCGGTGGCAAATTCCAATCTACGTTTTCGATATCGGTGATTTTCCCAAATTCCATAGGCCCTTCTTAAAGCCGATCATAAAAGTCTGGAACGCGAGCCTCAAGTTTCTTTTCTCCTGCCTTTTCACACACCGCATCCCTAAAAGCGAAGCCTTCTATTACAGATGCAGCGCAATACTGGAAAGTCACACCTTCCTGCGGTAGGCTCTGGGAATGAAACTGACAAAATCTAAGGGTGGCTCTGCATTTCGAAAAATTGCCATGGGATCATGGCGGACGGCCGCAGACCCGTCGGTGTATGGGCTTTTGGAAATCGATATGACCAAAGCTCTTGCCTACATGGAAAACAAAGAGTCACAAATGGGCGTACGACTTTCGCTGTCACACCTCGTTGGGAAAGCCGTCGCGATGGCCATGCAAGAACGCCCCGAGATCAACGGCATGATTCGTCTGAATCGCATCTATCTGCGAAAGCATGTCGACCTCTTCTACCAAGTGAATGTGCCTGGCGGAGAAAATGATCCCGTCGGTAAGGCAAACCTCACTGGCGTCACCATTCGCAAAGCCGAAACACTCTCTGTCATTGAAATCGCAGAGGCTTTGAATGCAAAAGCCAAAAGTATTAAGCACGGTGAAGACAGCGAGCTTACAAAATCCGTGCAAGTGCTTCGCTGGGTTCCGTGGATGCTGATCAGAACGATACTGAACGTCACTTCATTTTTAAATTACGATCTGGGCATCAATCTGACGTGGGCAGGAATGCCTCGCGACGCTTTTGGTTCTGTGATGATCACGAATATCGGCAGCCTTGGTGGAGACACCGCTTGGGCTCCGTTAGTTCCTTACACAAAAGTACCCATGTTGCTGACCGTGGGCTCTCCACGTCCTCGTCCATGGGTGACTGAGTCTGGACAAATTGAAGCTCGCCAAATCTGTCGTATCGGCGTCACTTTTGATCATAGGTTTATGGATGGGTCCCACGCGGCAGCCATGAGCAAAACTTTTGAAAAGTGCTTTGCTCATCCCGAAAAATATTTTGGTTAAGTAAAATACTTGAGGAACAAAGAAATAATCATCGCACCTAAGAGAATTTTGAAAATGACTAAGGTGTAAGAGCCAATACCAAAAGACTGTTCTAACTTTTCATTCAGAGTTTTATGCCCAGTGCTGTCAAAATTTCTATGCGAAAGCGGAATTCTCGCGTTGAGATCATCCTGTGCAGCATCGATCAAAGCTTGATTTCGCCTCTCGTGCTGGAGAGCTTTGCCAAAACCAGTGCGTTTCTTGGGTTCTTGACTCATGCCTAGGCAGCCTTATTGAATTTAGTAAGAGGGAACGGCAACTTGTTGTCGACAATCTCTTCCATGAAAGAAGGAATATAGCCAGTTGGCTCGAGTTTGCCATCTAAAGTGCCATCAGGTCTACGAGCCATGCGTGACATTTGGAAAATCGGGCGAACATCGTAAGAACCATCCGGAAGAATTCCCAAAACCTCACTGATCGCACCGATACGACGAGAGCCATCAGAATATCTCGATACTTGAACAATGACTTCAACTGCAGAAACAACTTGGGAGCGCAAAGCTTTCTCACTGATCTGCGAATCGCCACCTTGAGCAAGTGCTTCAAGACGAACAATTGCATCTTCCGGAGAATTCGCATGCACGGTGCCCATACAACCTTTGTGACCGGTATTCATGGCATTCAAAAGCTCGAGGGCTTCCGAGGAACGAACCTCTCCTACGATGATACGATCTGGACGAAGACGCAAAGAGCTTTTCAAAAGATCTTTAATCGTTACTTCGCCTTTACCTTGCTCATTACCCTGACGAGTTTCAAACATTACGACGTGATCATAGTCCACTTGTAACTCGCTCGAGTCCTCGATCACGATAATACGCTGGCCCTTCGGAATACGCGTACACAGAAGACTCAAAAGAGTCGTCTTACCAGAACCCGTACCGCCGCTGACGATCAGGTTTTTACCAAGGAACATGCAAATATCTAAAAAGCGGGCCCCATCTTCACTGATGGCGCCGAATTTCACATAGTCCGTGAAAGAGATTTTGTTGTTTGTAAATTTACGAATACTGACGGTCGTGCCCTTACGAGAGCATGGCGGAATCACCGCTGCGATACGTGACCCATCCGGCAAGCGCGCATCCAAACGCGGAGTTTCGTCATTGATACGACGACCGACACTTTGAGCGATACTATTGACTGCTGCACGGAGAGCATCTTCATCCGCAAAGCTCACCGGAACTCTCTCCAGTTTTCCTTTACGCTCGACGAAGACTTCACTATGACCGTTGATAAGAATTTCCGAGACCGTCTTGTCTTCCAAATACGGCAAAATCGGACCTAAATTATTCCGAATTGCGTCTTTGAATACACTCGAAGTCCCAGACATAAATCCTCTTATTGTGCTGAAGCAGATGCAGGAGTACGTCCTGAATCTGGAGAAGAAATCACAATCACACGTCCTTGCACTGCTGTTTCAGGACATTGATAAGAAAACACGCCATCAGTTTTTGGATTCAAATTGAAAGTACGCTCTTGGCCATACACAGTGTTGTGATGTTCCGAGAAAGCATCCAAAACGAAACTGACGTTTTTATCTTTTTTGTTCACATTCACCACGTGAATACGATAGCTATTACCCTTCTTCACGCGAATGGTGTCAGGAACAAAGCCTTTTTCTGTATTTAAGATAACGATGTCTTGAGTCGGCTCGACACTGTCGAAGACCTGACCAAAAAGACTTTGGGTATCGTCGACAGTCGTGCTGGCTGGAAGACGGCTGTTATCTGTCACGCGGTTGAAATCCAACTGGCGACGTGACAAGTCCACTTCCCAAGCTTGAGCAAATGTGCTGGCTAACAATAAACTAGTGCAAACAGCTGCGATCTTGGAATTCAACGAATTCACGAGCAACCTCCATTGCGATGTAGTTAACGGCTCTTGTGTCCATCATATGAAGTTTTTGTACTAAAAGAGTTTTATTACCCTTACAAGCATTGATAGTTTCCATTGCTTGCACCACGATTTCAGGGTTTTGTGCCATCTCGTTGGTGACTTGTTCCCAGTCCAATTTCAAAACGGGGTCAATCGCACCGATGGAGTAAAGTGCATCGAAAACAGCTTGAAGATCACCTTGTAGAAACATGAGAAGCCTCTCTTTCCAAAATCCATTTCGGAATATAAGAAACTTATCGGTGTGTTCTTAAAAAACTTGAGCCAATTTGAGACAGGTTTCAGGCATAAAAAAAGACCAGGCACAGCCTGGTCTTTCATCTGGTAGGTAAGTTTTAGGTCCTACTTCTTCGCTTTTTTAGCAGCTTCTTCTTCCGCTTTCTTAGCATCAGCTTCCATCTTTGAGATGTTATTCATCACTTGAGTAGCAATTTCTGATGGAGACTTATGATTGCTCATTGTTCTGAGCTTTCTTTCGTTGATAGCTTCTTTGCTCAATTCGATCTTTGCATCACGAATTGTTTGAATCACCTTACGCTCATGACCTGGACGTTCGGCGAAAGGCTTGAAGTCCGCGATCACGTTCTCAAGGAAGATCGCATAGGTGTTTTGCACCACCGGCTTGAAAGCTTTGGGGTTTTTGAGGGCCCCAATCGCTTCTTGAACGAGTCCATCCATTGTCGTTTCCCACAACTCGTGCTCGTCCAACTCTGTGCGTAGAGGCGAAATCACCTTTTCAACCATTCCGTCATCATTTGGACGTGAATAAATCGCCTGCACGGCCTCTTTTAAGTTTTCGACAGATCCGTCCTTTTTGAACTCTTTAAGTTTCTTCTGAGCCATCTCGTTCATCTGATCGAGGTCCTTCAGAGTCAGCTGAGAGTAATTATAAAGAAGGCCCGCAGAAGAAACGGACGCCCATAACAAACTTGCTAAGATAAATAAGTATGAATTTTTCATGCTCTCAGTGTAAGCAGACTCTCCTTCACTGAAAAGAAAGCGAAAGTACGGGCTAGGACGATCTAGACCTAGGTCTCAACCTAAGCCCTAACGCAGTATCTCAAAAACTGCGTTTTTTGATTCAGAGCCCCTTGAGTTTGTGTAAGAATCAGAGTGTTTTAACGAAATAACATTTTATGTATTTCCATATATTTCAGGACGGAGGAAACCCTTGAAAAAGTTAGTTATCATCGGACTTTCAGCAATGGCTTTTGTACTTACAAACTGTGCGCCATCTGCAAAACAAATTAAAGAGGCTGTAGAAAAAGATCCAAGCATCGTTTTCGTAGCAATCGAAAAATACCCAGACCAATTCATCGAAGTGGTGAACAAGGCAGCTCAAGAAGCTCAAAGAAAAGCTCAAGACAAATCTATCGCTGAAGAATCTAAAAAGCGTGATGAAGAGTTTGCAAATCCTTTGAAGCCTGAAGTTCAAGAAGGCCGTGTTATCTTCGGTAAAAAAGACGCGAAGGTTACAATCATTGAGTACTCTGATTTCGAGTGCCCATACTGCAGCAAAGGTTACCAAACTATGAAGCAAGTTCTTGCTGAGTATCCAAACGATGTTCGCATCGTGTTCAAGCACTTGCCTTTGGATTTCCATCCACAAGCAATGCCTGCAGCAAAATACTTCGAAGCAATCGCAAGACAAAGCCCAGAGAAAGCTCAAAAATTCCACGATGCTGTGTTTGAGAACCAAGGCAAACTTCGTGCGGATGGCGAGAAGTTCTTAACTGACTCTGCTAAAAAATTGGGTGTTGATATGAAGAAGCTTACGACGGATCTTGGCGATGCAAGCCTTATGACTCGCATCAACGCTGATATGGAAGAAGCTAAGAAGTTCAACTTCTCTGGTACTCCAGGCTTCTTGATCAACGGTGTTTCTTTGCGTGGTGCTTACCCTTACCCAGAATTCAAGTCGATCATCGATCGTCACTTGGGTAAAACTGAAGAAACTAAGAAACAGTAATCTCTAAAATCAAGAAATAGAAAAAAGCCCGGCAAGTCCGGGCTTTTTTTTTACAATTTTAGGTTTAAAAGACGATCACTCAAAACCGCCTCCGAAGGGCTTAAATCCACCACTAACGGAGTGATTCGCAGACCCTTCTGGGCCGCAAGACGTAGCAACCGCCCATATTCTTCATCGATCATATCGGCAGGCGCAAAGTCCTCACAATCCCCTCTTTGAATCGTAAAAAGAATCTCTGCAGTGTGACCTTCATCCATCAGATTCATAAGCTCCTGAAGATGTTTTTGGCCGCGCGTGGTTTCGGCATCAGGGAACATAGCTGTTTTTCCTTCTGCCAAGGTCACGTTTTTAACTTCAATGAAATGCTTCTTGTCGGTGTTTTTCTTCTGAAGCGCAAAATCCAAACGCGTTTCTGCGGAAATTTTAAACTCGGGCTTTACGCTTTCAAACTCGGCCCAATGACTCCAGTTTTTAGCAATATCTTTCGCTGAAGATCCTACGACCTTCTCTAATGTTTCACGCACGACTGTGTTCGGAGTCGCGGTATTCACACCAACCCAAGCTCCGGTCGGAGCCTGAATCATCTCGAGAGTTTGCTTGAGTTTTCTTTCAGGATTGTCGCTGTGAGAGAACATGCACGGACGCCCAGGATTGTTCACACTTTTTAGGCTGCCGGTATTAGGAACATGGGCCACCAAAGTTTGCCCCTGCCATTCGATGTCTGCAAAAAAACGTTTGTAACGTTTTAGAAAAACACCTTCATCCAACTTTTTGCCGTATTTCATTGTGCACCCCTTGTCGGCCAAAATTGACATAACACAATCCAGAGCGCAAGCTGATATCCATGAAACGCTTTGAACATCAGTGGCAAGACTTTAAATGGATCGACATCGAGGGTCCTTCACAACAAGATTTTCTTCAGCTAGCAAGCGAGTTTGACCTCCCTTTGCGTCCCCTCGCAAATTGCTTGGATCCTGAGCACTTACCTCATGCAGAATTTTTTGGGACAAGGGCTTTTTTTATTCTTCGCCACTATGATAAAACCTGCAAAGAAGCCGCAGGCACCATGCAAGAACTTACGACCAAAATAGTTTTTGTAGTAGGCCCCGATTACATCATGACCATTCACCGAGCCCCTATTGATAGCCTGAGTGACGTGATTGACCGCTGCAATTTTGAAAACTTCTCGCTGGCGGGTTTTACAAAGAATCTGATTTCACGACTGATTGCCAGCTTCGACATTCCTCTTGAAGCTTTGGAAAATAAGACGGAGGTCATCGAAGGCCGTGTTTTCGCTCTTCGACGCCGAAATATTTTGCGCGAAGGATACAAAATCAAACGCAAAGCTTCGACTTTCAGAAAAGTCTTTAAGTTTACAAATGATGTGCTGTTGAAACTGCAAAGCCGTCCGGAGTTTGTATTGAATGATGTCAGCGACTTAAAAGAACCTTTAGATCGCCTGCTCTTCTATACGGAAAATAGCTACGAAGAAATTACGGGACTTTTAAGCCTGCACTTGTCTTTGATGTCACAAAAGACCAACGAAGCCTCTTACAAAACTAACGAGATCATGCGTATTCTGACCGTGGTTTCGATCTTTTTCTTACCTTTGAATTTCATTGCTGGTGTTTACGGGATGAATTTTGACAATATGCCAGAGCTCAAAACTGAACACGGCTACTATATCACTCTTGGAGTAATGGCCGTAATCGCCATTGCAATCATGATTTGGATTTACAAAAAAGAATGGGTAAAAAAAGAGGACCTGTAAAAGGTCCTCTTTGTATTTACTAATTTGGTAGCTTCAAGATTTTCCACCATGGATCTTTGAACTGATCCAATTTGATGGAGCTCTTATCCAACTTTAATTCGTTGCCGATTTTGTTGATTCTAAAGCTGATAGTCATCTGGAAGTTGTTATTACGAATACCTACGTTTTGTTTGTATTTGCAGTTATTCGAAACATTGCCCGTGATCTGAACATTGTAGTAAGGACCTTTATCTTTGATCTTTTCCCAGTGAATATTGTGGAATAAAGAACCTGCTGGCATTTTAGTAATCAATTCCAAATCTGGAATCGGCAAAATTGGAATCGGCAATGTGAAAACCTCACAGTGAACCGCTTCTGCATACATTCTGCTGATATCGAATACATCATTGCCTACATTTAATAGAACTTGTGGGAATGAAGTCAGCAAATCTGGATTAAATACAGTTGCTGAAATTTCACTGCGTGCCCAAGGAATCAACGGAGTTGAAATGAAATTCTGTTGCAACATCAACGACACACGAACGCCGATCAAATCCAACTCTTCGTGGGTGTATTTTCCATAGTGATGACCGAATTCATGAATGAGAATCGCCACCGCTTCTGGAATCGTCACAGGATCATAACCGCCGCTTTGGCATTTTGTATAAAGAAGGTCTGAATTGATATAGATCGGGCTGCCAACGGCACTGCCAGTTTTAGCAACGCGCACGTTACCATCGATCATGAACAAACCCGGAGTTGCTCTTTCAGAGCCGAAAAGAATCTGTGGAGATTTCTTTTCGAGCGGAAGGCCAATGTAGATTTGCTGTAAAATCGCCTTTTGTGACGGAGTCAACTTACAGGCATCCGACTGAAGGCAGGTTTGAATGTAGTTCTCCATCTTAGCGTAAGCATAGAGAACGTTTTTCTCGGCAAGGCCGCCGCCATTGTTTACGAAATCTCCGCCGCCAAGAGCCCAAGTGTTAAGGCTTGCAAAAGTCAAAAGCGAAGAAACAAATAAAGTACTTAGCTTAATCATTTTTATCCTCCGTTAAAATCTGAAGACGTGTCAGTGGGAAGAGCTGGAATGAGAGTGTGTACACCTCAGACGTCGCGCCATTGTCTAACAGGTCCACTATTTTTTTTCGAGTTTTAAGTAAGAGTTCTTTCGCGAGTGGTAATTTTTCAGGGTTTACTGAAACAGTAACCGAGCCAAACTCGCGATATTCAACAGGATCACGATGTAACGACTGCTCCGCCAATACTAAATTCTGACTGTGATGTTTGCGAATTGCAGAAGATGGAATGTCCCGAGATGTAGTGAGTTGTTTTTTCGTGCGAACGTATTGGCCGCGTGTTTTTTTCACAAGCTCCAAGCGTTCTAAACGTACGAGAGCTTCTTCGGCCTCTTCTAATTTGATTCCAAGTCTTGCTGCGATCCAATCAGCACGGCCTTCAAAACCGTGTACTTTTGTTAAATTCAAAACCGCTAAATAGTACCAATCCGAAATCAGACGAAAGATATCCTCTTCAAGAAGAGTTTTCTCATCCAAATCCTGAGCGCGGCTCGCATTTTGTTTGTAATTTTCCCAGAGTCGATCTTTCTCAACCGGTGAAACAGCAAGACGCTCCATAACCTTCGCAAGATTGGTCTTAGAGAGATTTCGTTTATCGGCGAGAACATCCGACAGACTAGTGACGCCAATCCCTAGGTCACGAGCAAAAGCACGCAAAGAGTAAGCAGAATTCCTTGTCTGTCTTCTTGCGAGTTCTTGTAATAATAAGTTCTTGATGGTCAGTTCCATAACCAACCGTATATCTCAGTCACCGCAGAAAATGCAAAAGGTCATCGGAACATACCGTCCCGATTTAGCAAAAGCGAGGAAAACACACATTTATTTGGTGTTTTTCGCACCTCGAAAACACGAGATTTTCGCGCGTTTCAAGGTCACCAGTGTCAATAGGAACCACCGAGCGCACTCGAGCAAGAATTTAAACTACAACGGCGAGCGAATATGAGTTTGCGACAACTTTGTGAACAAGAAAACTGAAACAAAAAATGTGAGCTTACTATTTTACATGGAAGTATGAACGGAAAGTGCGGCAATTTGCCGCACTATTTTGATTCGTCCAAATTTTCAGTTTAACTAGTTCTTACCTTTTTGTTCGGTGGTCTTCGGTTCTGAAGAGCTCTTTGCACCTTTAGGTCCCATATGGGCAAAGCTCGCAGTATGGGCGTAAGCAATGGCTTTTTTGATATCTGCAGTAACATCTTTTTGCATATTGCCGTCAAAGCAATGTTTTGCAGCTCGGTCTACGAGAAGCTTTACATTATGATCTATCGTAGTCACTTCAGAGGATCCATTCGAGCCGCTACTTTGAAGGTATTTGTATTTGTCTTTGGCAGCAGCATTGTTCACGACTTCAAATTTAGTTTCGCTCTCTTGATTTGCTACGGAGACTTGCAAACGATCTTTCGTGCAAGTGACAACCGGGTCTTTTTCGCGAACTTTCATGGTGCCGAGGCCTCCCGCGATAGAACCCACACGAACTTCCGTAGCGACAAGATATGACAAGAGTTGATCAGAGAAAACTCCAGCTGCGGCATCAGCTGTCGCCGCCCCCAACCCCGCTACTGCCATAGATGTATAGAACACACCAACATCTTGCAGGACTTCTTTCCCATTGGGATTTGGTGCTTCGGTTGGGCGAAGGCGATCTGCAAAAGCTTCTGGTACAAAAAGTCTCATCAGCCCTGCTCTTTTACGTGGCCCGATTAAAAACTTTTTCGATGCAAAATAGGTCTCATCTAAATGAAGTTTTTTGTTATAGACCCAAGTTCTGCCCTGGTACGCGAAACTCAATGGAGAGTAACTTGTAATAGCAACTCCAGAGTCTTTACCGTCCATCAAAATTTTGTCGTCTTTTAATTCAAATCGCGGCATCGCGCCTGGAACATTGTTGTCACGGAGGTCGTGAGCTATGGCGATCATACTGTCGGTGGTTTTTTCATTGAGAGCCATGACTGTGAAAACACGCTCTGTATTCACAAAACTTTTCAATGCTTGGCGATAGACTGCCTTCTGTACTTCCAAGTCAGTTTGCGCATCGCTATGCACGCCAGCGAAAAAAAGTACGGCACCGACAACCCAACCCCATTTTTTTGAAAGCATAGAACTTCCCCCTAAAATTAGGGTAACAGTTCAAGAGACACATTTCCTAGGTCTAGGTATGACATCTGGCCTTTGGATAAGACCTGAACACGAGTTTGCGATCGAAAAACTCAATTACAACGGTGAGCGAAGATGTTTCTGGGCGATTTTTGTAAATAGAAAAACTGAAACACAAAATGGAAATAAAGGAAATACGACGAAATCTAAAACACTATCGACTCCAAATAACCTGCCACCATAGAAAAATGCTAAGGTCGCCACGCCAAGAACAACGGCTACAATGTAAGAAACCATTTTAAATTTCGCCAAAGAAAGAGTTCGAAAATACCACATGACCCAAAAGCCGATCGCCCCTGCCACGAATCCAAATGCAGCTCCATAAGCAACTACGTAAATAAATCCTAAAGACAACAACGATTCCTGCTTAATTAAAAGTGAAACAGCCACCGCCAAACACGAAAGCAATCCCACAATCAGTGCAGACTTAATAGCGAACAAAAGAAAGTTATTAAATAGTTTCATGCTCTCGCTTATAGAGAGAGTTGGGTCTCTTGTAAACGCACCATATGGGAATAACGCCCTAGGCCTGCCCCCGAATCCCCCCTTCATAAATACAAAAAAGTGACTTTCCCTTCTAACCCCCAAAAAACGAGGGTTTTCGCTCGTTGGCTCGGGGCGTAAACCGGTGCAATTGGGGACCGCCGAGCATAGAACCATAGGGTTCATAAATTCAGTAAAAAGACTACTTTGAAGGGAGCAATCTCAGCATGGCAACAGACGTTAAACTTCCAGAACTTGGTGAAGGCGTTACAGAAGGTGAATTGGTAAAATGGTTGGTTCAACCAGGCGACAGCGTGAAAGCTGATCAACCTATCGCAGAAGTGATGACTGACAAAGCCACTGTTGAGGTTCCGACTCCTATCGCTGGAACTGTGAAAGAATTGAAATTCAAACCAGGTCAGGTTGTTAAAGTCGACGCTGTGATGATCACTCTTGAAGGTGGTGCAGGCGCGACTGCGACTGCCAAACCAGCACCAGCTCCACAAGCGGCTGCAAAAGCTCCAACTCCTGCTGCTGCGGCTCCAGCTGCTAGCAATGGTGGCGGCGGCGGCACAACGCCTGTGAAATTACCAGAACTTGGCGAGGGTGTGACTGAAGGCGAACTTGTTAAGTGGTTGGTAAAACCAGGTGACGTTGTAAAACCAGATCAACCTATCGCAGAAGTGATGACTGATAAGGCTACTGTCGAAGTTCCAACACCAATCGGTGGAACCGTCAAAGATTTGAAATTCAAAGCGGGCGACGTTGTAAAAGTAGACTCTGTGATGATCACTCTTGAAGGTGGCGCCGGCGCGACTGCAGCAGCTAAAGCAGCTCCAGCTCCGATCCCTGCTTCTGCAAGCAAGCCAGTGACAATGCCAATGCCTGCAGCGGCTGCTCACATGAACTTCTCTTCTCCGACAGCAACTATTCATCCTCCGGTTGCTGATTCTAAAGTTTTGGCAACTCCGGCGACTCGCCGCTTGGCACGTGAAATGGGCGTTGATATCAACACTCTTGGCGGTTCTGGTCTTGCAGGCCGTGTAACTCGTGAAGATGTGATGGGCGCTAAAGGCGGAGCTCCTATGGGTGCTGGCGCAACTCGCGCGGGCTCTCCAGTTCCTGCAACTCAAGCTCCGGGCATGAGCATTCCTCGTCCAGCTTACCAAGGTGGCCAAGGCGCCGAAGAGCGTGTTCAATTGATCGGTATCCGCCGTAAAATTGCTGAAAACTTGCAACGTTCTAAAGCAATCATTCCTCACTTCACTTTGATGGATGAAGCAAACGTAACTGAGCTTGTGGCTTTCCGCGAATCTTTGAAAGACTACGCAGAAAAGAACGGTACAAAGATTACTTATTTGCCAATCGTAATGAAGGCGTTGATCGCGACAATTCGCGAATTCCCAATGTTCAATGCTTCTATCGACGATGCGGCTTCTGAAATTGTTTACAAAAAGTATTTCAACATCGGTTTCGCAGCGGACACTCCACAAGGATTGGTTGTTCCTGTTATTAAAAACGCCGACCAAAAAACTATCGTTGAGCTTTCTAAAGAGATCTTGGATCTTTCTAAACGCGCTCGCGATGGCAAATTGAAACCAGACGAAATGAAAGGTGCAGGTATCACCATCACGAACATCGGTTCTGTTGGCGGCACTTATGCAACTCCTGTGATCAACCATCCAGAAGTAGCAATCTTGGGCATGTACAAAATCGACGAAAAACCTGTGATCAAAAACGGTCAATTGGCTGCGATTAAAGTGATGAACTACACAGTGACTTGTGATCACCGTTTGATCGATGGCGCAGTTGCGGCTCGTTTCATGAAGTCATTCCTTGAGCGCATTCAAAACCCAGCCCGTCTAATGATGGACATGGTTTAAACCGGGAAAACTGAAAGGTTATCACTTATGCAAAATTTTGACGTAGTAGTTATCGGTGCGGGTCCTGGTGGTTATGTCGCTGCAATTCGTTCTGCTCAGCTTGGTTTTAAAACCGCTGTGATTGAAAGAGAATTCTTGGGTGGCGTGTGCTTGAACGTAGGATGTATTCCTTCTAAAGCTATGATCACGGCGACTCACCTTCTTCACAAAGCACAACATAACTTCAAAGACATGGGTTTGAATATCAAAGGCAATATCGACGTTGATATGAAACAACTCGTGAAATGGAAACAGTCTGTTTGCGACAAAATGTCTGGCGGCGTAAGCCAGCTTTTGAAAGGCAACAGCGTGACTGTTCTGAAAGGTGAAGCCGAGTTCAAGAACTCTAAAGAAATCACCGTGAAGTCTTCGACTGGCACTGAGTCTGTTCAGGCAAAATACTTCATCATCGCAACGGGCTCTCGCCCAATTGAAATCCCTGGTTTCAAATTCGACGAAAAAGACATCGTGTCTTCGACTGGCGCACTGGCGTGGGATCAAATCCCTAAGCGCGTTGTGACTATCGGTGGTGGTTACATCGGTCTCGAGATTTCTTCTTACTTGAGAAAGCTTGGCTGTGAAGTGACTGTCGTAGAAGCCCAAGCTTCATTGCTTGCGGGTGTTGTTGATCCTGAGTGCGCTCAGGTCGTAACTCGCAAGCTGGATAAATCTGGCGTGAAAATCATGTACGGCGCGAAAGCAAAAGGCCAAAAGAAAGGCAAAGATGCTTACGAAGTGACTGTTGAAATCAACGGTAAAGACGAAGTCATCAAAGCAGACAAGATCCTTGTGACAGTCGGCCGTCGTCCTAACGGTGACCAAGCAAACTTGAAAGCTGCTGGTATCGCAGTCGACGAGCGTGGCTTTGTAAAAGTTGATGCTCAACGCCGCACGAATGTAGCAAACATCTTTGCAATCGGCGATATCGCTGGTCAACCGATGTTGGCTCACAAAGCGTCTCATGAAGGCGTTTTGGTTGCAGAAGTGATCAAAGGTCACAACCGTGTTTACGATGCGAAAACAGTTCCAGCAGTCGTTTTCACAGATCCAGAAATCGCAGCAGCAGGTATGACTGAAGCTGAAGCGAAAGCAAAAGGCTTTACTGATTTGAAAATCGCGAAGTTCCCATTCGGTGCTAACGGCCGCGCTGTCAGCATGATGGAAACAGAAGGTTTTGTGAAAATGATCGCAGACGCTAAAACAAATATTTTGTTGGGCGTTCACATCGTAGGACCTGAAGCTTCTAACTTGATCTCTGAAGCTGTTCTAGCTATTGAAATGGGTGCTCGCCTTGAAGACGTGGCGTTGTCTATCCATCCACATCCAACGTTGGGTGAAGCGATGATGGAAGGCGCAGAGGCAACTCTTGGACATGCAATCCACATCATCCAGAAGCCACTAACAAGCGCTAGCAAATCTGCTCACGCATAAGAATTTAGTTCCTAGAAAATCAAAAGGCCGAGGGAAACCTCGGCCTTTTTTATTTTTCAATATGTTATGTGTGAACTATTCCAAAACTGGTTTGTTCTGCAAGCAAACAAGGGCATCCATCTTCGTTTGAAGGAACAATGCCCAATCACGAGTTTTGTTTTTCACAAGATCATCCTTAGCTTGAGCTACCGTCGACAACCGAGCCCCGTATGTACCCGCTGCTGCACTTTGCTTAGTGAAGCCACGGCACATTTTCACTAGGTCATAATCTTCTGGGCGAGTGTCATAAACATAAGGCTCGATCATGCTGCAGAATGCATCCATAGCCGCCAAATGATCAACAGCCACAGTCCAACGATTCCAAACGTCATCAAGCTCGCGACAAACACCTTCATGATCTGCAGTTCCCAGTGGCAATTGCTTCAAGTTGAACGGAACCATGTTTTGAGCATCTTTTTGATCTTGTTCAAGTTGCGCTTTGTTCACTTGATAGTAACCAGGGTAAGTTGCAACAACAACGCTTCCGGTCTTCGTCATTCTACTTGCACGCAAACGAAGAGCTGACAAACCTTCTTGGAAGTTTTTAACAGCGCCATCATGCAAGCCTTTGACATGTTTGAACCACATCAAGACCGGTGAAGAACTGCCATACGCACCGAAGGCTCCATTGTTGAACAAACCTCTTCTGAGACGTTCCATCTCGGAGTTGATTTCTGACTGAGAAATTGCATTCGCATAAGCTCTCAAGTTATCTAAAGATTCTGTAACGCGTGTTGCTTGGAACTGTTTTTGGTTCAAAGTCGACAAACGAGCTTTGAAGTTTGCGTATTCTCTATTGGTTTGAAGACCTTTTTCAACGCTCTCTTGAGCAATCTTGACCAACTGTCTAGACAAAGAGGCAGACTGATCAATAGTTTCTACAAATGATCTTGTCATACTTGCACATTTATTGAAGTCCACTTTACCCGAGAACTGTTTTGCAGCCACTTGCTCTAAGTGTTTGATCGCAAGATCTGAACTGACTTTTAGAGCTTGAGCCTGAGCTATGCTGTTGCTTCCATAGGCTGTCATTGCTTGGTCCAAAGAATTTCTGACAGTGGCAATGTATGACGTTTGGTCCTTTGCCAATACGGCCATCTGAACACCCAATTGACAAAGTTTAATGTCATCGGAAGTGCTCTTCATAAATTGTTTGTCCAACTCGATCTGAGAACGTACAGAACTCATGTTCGAATTGATTTCCATCGCTACTTTATCCAACGCACTTTTACGGTCCATCAAAGTATTCGCGCCAGGAGCCAGGCCGTCGATCTTTGCACTGAACAATCTTTGAGAAGCAGAAAGGTCTGCTGTAATTTTATTAACCTGCTCTTGACGAGACTTGATCAAGAATTTGTACTTCTGATCCAAACGGATGTATTGACATGCGTTTTCAACAATCGCACGACGAACTTGCGCATCTTTCACGTCTGGCGAGTTCTCGCCGACGATCTTAGCCATGCTGCCAACTGCATTTGTCAAAATAGAGCCGCCCACGATGAATGGGATTGCGGCAGTTCCACCAGTGAATGAGGCAGCCATCAACGCATAAGGTGTCAAACCATTAATCAAGTCACTGACTGCCACAGCGATGTCACCTGCGTTCATAGACTGACGGCATTCCTTTTTAAGAAGATCTGATTGCGCAAACGAATTCGCAACTGAAGTTGCCGCACGAATTGCAGCATCGACATTTGCTACGATGTCAGGGGCATTCTCTGGCTGAACAGTTTCCGGGTTTTCCTTATAGCCACGAAGAGCTGTCACAGCGTCTTTGATAGCTTTATTATTATCTACGATCCCTTGAACATTCATCTTCGATTCACCACAAGACGGAGAGTTCACAGCCGCATTCAACGCATTGACCGCGCTCAGAATTTCCTCAAAAGGAACGCTCTCAAAAAGATTACATTGAAAGTCCGCATCGATGTCCGCAATCTTAGAAGCATTCTTATTGTAGTTCGAGTTGTTGTTATTGTTTCTATTGCGGTTTTGGTTCAGGTTCTGGTTTTGATTCTGGTTCGAAACGCGATTCGGGTTTTGATTCTGGTTTTTATTCGGATTCTGATTGTTGTTGCGATTAGGATTGTTATTCGAGTTGTTGTTCCCGTTCGGGTTGAACAAATCATCAATCAGACTTTTGTTAACTTGTGATTTTTCAATAGGAAGAAGACCTTCTTCTTCGGAAGAGGCCCATGCAGGGTTCGCATTCAAGGTTAACAACATTATAAAGGACAGACCGATGCGGCTACTACGTACAAGTATTTGGTCAAGCTTCATAAAACGAACTCCTTTTGAATACACTTTTATTCAGGGCCCTAGAATGCACAGATAATGCCAGGCTCTGCTCCCCTTTAGAGTGTCTAAACCCCCAGGTCCCTGTCTCAAACTTAGACAGAGGCCTAAAATAGGCGCTCCTGACACCTCTTAGGACCAATTTCGGCAGGAATGGCATTCCAGATTCAATAGATTCGTTTTCAAGAGAAGTCGGGACAGGTCGACTATTTGCTTAGATAAAAGGTAGCGAACACAGGAGCACATACCACCGTGAGAACCTTTAAAGAATTTCAGCATCATATAGATCTACACCGCGAGAGAGTCGTTAAATTAGGTTTAGCACTGGCAAAAACCCATTTCCCAGCACTCAATTTAAAAACCCTAGAATCCTTTTTGTGGCTTCATGACCATTCAAAAACCCTTACTAATTATCAATCTCTAAAAAAGTACGAATACAATCACTCTCTGTTTCCAGCAGAACGCCTTTTTGAATTTTATGGCCGTACCCCAAAGACAAATGAGGAAACTCTGCAATTAATAGATGTCGTCAACGATATCAATGCCATCGACGAAGAAGTCTGTGTCGAGTTCTTCAAGCTTCACGCCGATCTTTCTTGGGGAATCCAAGATGCATTTTATACCGTCGAAAAAGTTGCAGATCTTGTGGATCGCAGCTTAGATCCAATGGCTGCAGAAGAGTTCGGACACCCTATGATCCTTGCCAGCGAGTTCGTCCAAGACCCTTACATGGCGACGCTGTCGATTTGGCTTGAAACCCATTACCATCAAATCACAAAAGATCTCAGCTTCTCGAACCCTTTATGCTATAAGTTAGCAGAATGAAGCGACTATTTTTAGCAATTGCTACACGAGATGGGCTTGAAGAGTCCGCCACCCAAATTGTCAAAAAACTCCGAATCAATGCGGACCAGAAACAGCTGGATATTCGCTGGACTCCTTTTGAAAACTATCATGTCACGCTTGTATATCTAGGCAGTACGAACGAAACCAAAATTCCCGAAATTGAAATCCTCATGCAAGAAGCGGCTGAAATCACAGCACCTTTTCATTTAAAAATCTCAGACGTTGGGGCCTATCCGGATGAGTTCACTTCCCGCGTCTTGTGGTTCGGAGTCCAAAACTCTCGCGCACTTCGAGGCTTGCAATCGCTTTTAGTGGAAAAGTTAAAAGATAAAAACTATCAGCTAGAAAACCGCGAGTACTCGCCACATCTTACAATCGGACGCCTGCGCAATCCGCATAAAACCAAAGATTTAATGTCGCCCTTCACTCGAAAGAAAATAGCGAAGATCTTAGTTGGTGAAATTGTCTTGTTTGAAAGTGTCGGTTCGTATCCGTTTCCGGTCTATAAAGCGCTTAAGACTTTTACTTTGACTGGAAAGCCCTCAGAGTATGAGGACCTTACTGATGTGACTTCTTCAGAAGCTGAGTAAGAGCTTCTTGATCTTGTTGCTCTGGCGACGTCGTCACTTTTCCTTCACGAAAAAGCAGATTTCTCTGAGCACGATCGCTGATAAAGCTATTGTCTGTCGATGCAAGAACACGTTTTAAGCTATCGGCGTGACGTAAAGACTCGACGGCCTGGACACGAAGAATTTCTTCTTGATTGGTCAAGCGCGCTTCTTTCATTGACGGAATTGGTGTCATGGCAATTTGCTCAAGACTCTCTTGGGCTTTGGCCAAAGCGCTTTCGCCTAAAACGTAAACGGACAAAAATCTTTCGTCGCCGTTTAAGCTGGTGTCTAGTGCCGACTCTTGCAAGTGGGTGACATCACCCTCTTGCATTTTTCCAGCAAGATCCTTCAAACGCTTTTGAATTTCTTCTGGTTGTTTCGTCAACTGAGACATCGCAGCGGCCTCTTGCTTGATCAATTCAGCAAATTTTGGATTTGCTACCGCTGTTGCAGACTCTGCCTGAGAGTTTGTAGCTGCAGAACTTGTTGATGAGCTTGGGTTTCTTTCCACCAAATCTTCTTGAATTTGATGAAGCTGGCGATAGGCACTGCCGACCGCCACTAACAAAGCTATAATGACAACAAACTGCAGCTTCTTCACTATTTCACCTCAAAGGCATCGTAAAGAGGGACATTTACCATCTCGTGGTACTTGCCATCGTCAAACAAAGACTCGGAGCCATCGGCATTTTGCTGATAGATTCCGCCGTCTTTTTTAAGAACCAATGTCTTATTGTTGAAAAGGACTACACTCTCAACTTGTGCATTCCAGGTCTTGCCTGTTGCACTCAATTGCTGAGTTTCTCCATTCAAAGAGTGGACATCGCCATTGTCGTTCACAAGGAAGTAACCTTGTTCGCCAGAAGGCAACATGGTCGCCGTACGTACGACGTTCAAAGACGTCGGACGAGCCGCATTCCAAGAACCGCGCGGGAAATTATAAGTCATCATTTGATTTGAAGTCGTTACTACAGCCACGTAACGTTTTTGGTTACGATCGAACTCTTCAAAGTCTTTCAATGTCCCCACGCTGTTAGTCGCTAACAATTTGAAATAAGAGTAGTCGTCGTTATTACTTGGACGGAAAGCTGTGATTTCATACATATCTAAAGCCATCGCCTGGATACCGTTGAACAAAGCTGCACCAAAAGAGGTGCGTTTCAAACGACCCACAAAGTCAGTTCCTTCGCGACTCATTTTACGAGTGCCATCAAATAGAACTGGCGAGTTGTTTTCATCCATCGCCAATACAGCTTCACGTTTTTGGATCGGAGAAGCATTAAAGACAAAGTTCGTACGACCCATCGCCATCAATCGCGCCATTGCTTTGTAAACCGGATGGAAGTTTTCACCGGCAACAGTCACACGTGCGTAGTATTCCATTTCAATAGCGTGAGAACCACCTTGTGCATAGTTGGTATCGCAACCATCAAGACTTGCTCCCATGTAAGGACCTTTGTTGCACGGATAGTGACGATAGCCTGCTGTGTGACGAGCTTCGTGAATCACGACACCCACACGGCCCAACGTCGACAATTTCGCCCAACCATCTTGCATCGTGAAGTAGCCCCAACGATTGTAAGCCGTTGCATAAGGAACGTCGTTCCCGCGATTCATGCCGCGAGTTTGTCCCTTCATCCAACCATAATACTGATCTGCTGGAACATATCCTTTAATAAGGAGGTTTGAAGCGTTCGCTGCAAACTGACCTTGTTCAACGATTTGCAAATCATTGAATAACTTTTTTGTATCAACAGAAGCATTGCAGAGCTCAAGTCCCCCGAAAGAGTCCGTATCAATGCCGAAGTCGTCGATGTATTTTTGTGCTTGTTGTTGTGGAACGCAGGAAAAATCCTGATCCAAGTACGGAAGCTGACTCGCTAACGTAACTTCCCCCAACGTTGAAACCAATAACAATACCGCTAAGAACCAAACCCCTGGTCTCATAAAAATCCCCCCCAAAAAGGAACATATTATGGAGAGGCCCGAAATCAATAAAAAGCGCCCTATGCTTCCGCGTCATTGGTCAAAAATCATACTTTTTCGTCACGATTTAGGCGCTAAGAACGTAAAAATGAAGGCCAAGTAAGGCGAGAGTTCATCTGCTCTTTCGAAGACATCAGAATATACACCTGAGCTCCATCTGCCGTGTTCGAGAAAATAACGTCTCCACCGCAAGATTGAACTCCATTCCAAACAAGGAATAAGCCCATGCCGGTTCCATCAAAAGATTGGAATCGGGATCTGCTAATAGAAGTTAAAATACTGTCTGGGAAGCCACCACCATTATCGCAAATAGTAAAGCCTGCTTCCTCGCAAGCGACTCGAATCCACGGCTCGACAATTTTATTTCTACGGAAAGCCTGGATAGAATTCATAATGATATTAAAGAGAATAGACTTGATCAGTGCTTTTTCGCTGTAAATTTTTGTATCGCCAGAGATCTCAAGACGGACTTGGCGCGCTGACAAATTCAAAGTTTCAGCCACTTCCATCACGACATCGCGCACTTCAAAGACTTCTTTTTCTTGTTCCTGTAATGCCACGACTTGGTTAAGTCCGCTTACAGCACGATTAATATGCATTAGCTGGCTTTCTAACGCGTCCACTACGCCACGGAGCTCTTCATGGCCAGGCTCTGCAATCTTCTTCTTTAGTAGGTCCACGTACATCCGTGGAGCCGCCAGCATGTTCTTAAGATCATGTACGACTCCAGCCGCCTGTACGCCAATGATCCCAAACTTACGCACCAGCTCTTCGCGATAGCTGCGATCAGCCGTGAAAAAATTATGGCATAGCCATGCAATCGCCGAGGCAGAAACAATCGTCGTCCACAAATCTTCGGAGCGAGACTTGTACACCCAGCCCGAGACTTCTTCATAACGATAAAGTGAAACGCTAAGAAATGCGGCCGTGCCGACAACAAGCAGGCTGTTGAAATAGCGGCGAGGCAACGGAAATAAAAATGAGTAGGCGACGATCATTTCAACAAATGAAAATACGTACCAAGGAGAAAAATATTGCCCATGGATATTTGAACAGATGACGTGAATACCAACCCAAAGATTCGGAGCAATACCGTAGGGGTCTCTCTTAATCCAAATACAAAGAAACAAAAGCCAAATTTGCAGAACGATCTTGATTCCAAGATACAAATCTTTGCCTACGGAAATATTCGCGTACTCGTGAAACGTCGTCAGGGTTGAAATGACGAAATAGACCCAGAGGGCGACGAGCCCTGCCTTCCTGTACTTTGCCAAGGGGCTCCTTCTTTAGGGCTCGAAAACGTAGCCCACACCACGAACACCTTTGATCATGGTCTTAAAAAATGGAGCCTTCTTACGTAGGTTCGTGAGATGCGTATCTAATGTATTGTCAGCAACACTCATGGTGCCCCAAATGGCTTGAACCAATTGGTCTCGAGATACGACTTGGTTAATGGCAAGAGTAAGAATATCCAAAATCTTAACTTCTGTTGAAGTCAGAGAAATAGCTTCGCCAGCACAACGGAAAACTCTTCTTTCACGATCCAAAGACCAAGCCTCTGTCGATGTATGACGAGATTTAGAATCTTTGTTTCGACGTGACTCAGTTATTGCTGCTTGAAGTTTTCCCATCACGGTATCAAGCCCGTATGGTTTTTCCAAAATATCAAAAACTCGATGAGTGAAAGAATCGACAGCGATTTTTTTATCTAGGCGGGCACTGATTAAAAGAACTGGACACCACGGCATATTGCTCGCAACCCAACTTGCGATGTCGTGACCATTTCCATCGTTGAGATAGTAATCTACAACAATGCAATCAACTTCTTTTTTCTGAAGTATTTGAAGACCTGTGTTGACACCCTCAGCAGCAAGAATATGAAAGTCTGTGCTAAGAGCTGCCATTTGCGCTTTCACAAACTCACGATCATCATCTACTAAAAGTAACGTCGGCAATCTCATGTCAAAAAAATATATATGAAGATATGTTCACATGCCAAACATAATTTTGATTATTTGCATAATTTCGCGGACTTGAGAATTTATTGAGCTTACGACTGCGCCATCATGATCATGGCTTCACCTTTTACAACTGTTTCACCAGTTTGTTTTTTCGCAGTTGTCTCGATCGTTGCGATGCCTTTTTCTCTGCGAATTCCTGTGACTGTTAGTTCGATAGTAACAGTGTCATCAATGAAAACAGGATTAACAAACTTCAAGTGTTGCGCAAGATAAACTCCGCCTGAACCAACCTTCTCGTTCAAAGCGCGTGAGATCAAAGCTCCCATGATCATTCCGTGCGCGATACGACGACCAAAGCGAGTGGTCTTTGCGAATTCATCATCGACATGAATAGGATTGAAATCACCAGACATTTCGGCGAACTGACGAACCATTTTATCTGTTATCTGCACTTCAACAGTTGCTTTGAAGCCTACTTCTCTATCTCTACCGGTATTGATGGTTGTCATATCTCAAGCCTTTCTCATTAATTAAGAGGCTCCTAGTGAAGAACAAAGACGAGCAACAGGCAAGTCTTTGCCTGTTGCAAAAAAAGCACATTTTGAATATTTCTTGAGTATTCGACTAAAGAATGTTGGCTGCGAGCTCCGCAAGCTCAGAACGCTCACCCTTCGTCAACGTAACGTGTCCGGCAATCGGATGTCCTTTAAATCTTTCTACCGCATACGTCAGACCACTGTTTGCTGAGTCCACGTAAGGATTATCGATCTGATAAACGTCCCCGGTCAGAATGACTTTGGTTCCACGTCCTGCGCGAGTCACGATGGTCTTAATCTCGTGCGGAGTTAAGTTCTGAGCTTCATCGACAATCAAGTATTGCTTTGGAATGCTTCGACCACGGATATAAGTCAGCGGTTCGATATTCAACATCCCTTGATTGATCAACTCTTGCGCGCGTCCTGAAGCTTTCTTGTCAGCGCCCATCAAGAACTCAACGTTATCGAAGATTGGCTGCATCCATGGATTCAACTTCTGCTCGATGTCCCCTGGCAGATAACCAATGTCTTTTCCCATCGGGAAGATCGGACGAGACACCAATAATCTTTGGAAGCGGCCTTCATCCAATGTTTTGAAAAGACCGGCTGCGATCGCAAGTAATGTTTTACCTGTTCCCGCTTTACCTACCAAAGAAACAAAAAGGATTTCATCATTCAACAAACAATCCAAAGCAAACGCTTGCTCGACGTTGCGTGCGTGAACTCCCCAAATGCTGTCAGCAGGATTGATCAAAGGAATGATCGCCTGATCCGCTTGAGAGTAACGACCAATCGCTGAGTGATTTGGATTCGAAGCGTCCTTCATAATCACATACTGATTGGCGTATAGTTTTGGGCCGCCTGCTGGAACGAATTTTTTCTCTTTGTAGAATTGATCAATTTTCTCTGGAGAAATTTCTAGCTCCAAATACCCTTCGTACATGTCTTCTTGAGAAACATCTGAAGGCTCGTAGTCTTTGGCAAAGATGCCGTAAACGTCTGCCTTAATACGAAGATTGATGTCTTTCGTAATCAACTCCACTTTTGTGCGTGGATGTTGTTTCTGCAAGGCCATTGCTGTGTTCAAGATTCTGTTGTCAGCTTTAGCTTGATCAAATTCTGGTGGCATCCCGCCCAACATCAAATCTGTGCTGATGTAAACCATCGTTTCGCTATTATCTAGCTGCACACCTTGAGCAAGAGAACCTTTCTCTCTGAGGACGTCGACAAAGCGGCTGAACTGACGAGCATTTCGTCCGTTTTCACCTTGATCACGTTTGAACTTATCGACTTCTTCGATAACCGATATAGGAATATGAACATCGGCTTCTCCGAAGCGAAGAATCGCTTGGGCGTCGAAAAGAATGACATTGGTATCAACGACAATTTTTCTGCGTTTGGATTTGCTCAACTTTTGCCCTCCGTGGATGCCTGAATTCGAAATGAATCAGGCCTTAAGTCTATTCGACAATAAGGCCTGGATAATGTCCACGAAAAGCTTTGAAGAAATGAGGATTAAGAAATATTGGAAACAAGAATGTCGCCGCCATCCTTACGAAGGCCTGCACTGACATTCTCGATGAATTTCACAAAATGATGAAGCGCAACATCGTTCACGGTGCCCTTAACAAACGAAGCTCCATGACGGAAAACCCCTTCGTCTTCTAAACGACGAGAGCTCGCCACTTTTACAGTGAATGGGAAGTAAGTTGTGTGGTTAAGGTAAACGCGACAAGCAACCTCTTCGCCCTCTAGAAAAACGCCCTCATCGAGCTCAAGATCAAAAGCGATTCCGTTTTCCGAGATATCATAAAGAGTGACCTTCATCAGTCCTCTTTCCGGTAGAACAGCATAAGCTCCGACGAACTCAGTCAGAATCGTACGCTTCACTTCACGACGATCTTTGTTGAGCATTTCTTCACGAGCCGTCGTCATATCGACTATTGGTGCCCCAGAAGTTTTATCATTTACTGAAGAATTCTGAGACTTTACACGACTTGTGATGTCGATAATCTTACCCATTAGACCCCCATGTCTGATAGATTCTTTTCGGCAGAATTTGTTTCAACTTTAGTCGTCGGACTTGGATTTTGGTCCAGGATCGTCTTATAGTGAGACAAGATGAGTTTATTGCGAGCCCTAGCCCTCAGTCTTGTTGTTCACTGTTTGTTGGTCCTTATTATGGATAAAGGGGCGCCTTATTTTGAGCCAAAACCAGTCGATATCACCACCATCGATTTGGTAGAAACTCCGAAACCACCTGCCAAAACTCAAAAGCTTCGCAACAAGCTTGATCGCCAAGTCGTTCGTGAAGCTCTAGCGCCGAAGAGCGAGCTCAAAGAAGATGATTCGGATTTAGCGAGATTTCTTTCTGCGGACAAACAACGCGTTCATCGCGAAATGCAAGCCGCTGCTTCGGGCATGACAACAAATCGCAGCCCTGGGCAAAATCAACCTTCTGAATCCAAGCAAAACAAACCTGTGCCTAAAGATCCACGCCGTCAAAGTGCCAAAGATTTTGATCCAGAAGGCGTCGACATTGCTAAAAACCTGAAAGAGTACGCACAAAGCGTAGAGAGTGCTCCTTCGACAGTTGGAGATGCACTTCCTCAAGATGTCTCCATCGGTACATTCACCGCTTTGAATACAGATCGTTATGTTTTCTACTCTTTCTTTGCTCGCATCGAAGATCTGGTTCGCTTCCGTTGGGAAAGCCGCGTTCGCCAAGCGGTGGATTCGTTTGATCGCAATTACGTATTAAGCGTCGTTGGCCGTCGTAACTGGATAACCTCTGTCGACATTTGGATTACCAAAGATGGTCGTTATCACTCTGCACACATTTTGAAAGAGTCGGGCATCGACCGCTTTGATCAAGCCGCGATTTTAGCGTTTAAAGAAGCAGGTATGTTTCCAAATCCTCCTCAGGAAATGGTCGAGGACGATGGATTTATCCATCTTAAATACAGCTTTAATGTTTTCTTTAAACCTTCAGCTGTCGTGTATTCCGAATAGGAAAAAAGCCTTCGGACCTTCCGACAGTCTAGAGGCGAATCCCCTCATTTTCCCCTCTCAAGTTTGATATCCTGAGAGTATGAAAAAGACTCTGCAAACTCTCTCTATTCTGATGCTGATGTTCCTGCCGTTGACCTCTCATGCGCTGTTCACAGAAGTGGGCTTGAGTTACTCACGTAAAAAACAAACCTTTGATGTCAACAACAACACAGACTCTGAAGCAACCACGGCTTCCATCTCTTTATACTTCGCTGAAAAGTTGGCACTAGAGCTCAGTTACACAGAAGCTGCGACTTTGCAAAACACGCAGGTGCTAGCGACGGATCTTCCTCGGACCGTTTATCAGAAAACAAAAATCATTGGCGCTGATTTGATCTTCGTTTTTGCCGATAGAAAAGCATTCTTCCAACCTTTCATTAAAGGTGGGGTTGCTCAGATCAATCGTCTGCAAACAATCAAAGATGGCAATATATCAGTCCAAACGCTTCCTCTGGACGTCGCCATAGCTCCTAGTTATGGTTTGGGACTTAAGATTGCCCTCACAGAACAATTCGGTGTGAAGCTTGCCTATAGCATTTGGCAAACGCCTATCGGCGGTGGCGCTAAAACTAATGACGATGCTCTTTCTGCAGGTGTGACTTGGATGTTCTAAAGTCGGCTCAGAAAACCACGCTTTGGCTTGGACTCTCCGTGGTCCTGACCTCTTGCCAGATCAATTACATCGCTAAATCCGCTTACAATCAGTTTTCAATGATGAGCAGTCAGGTGCCTTTGGATGAAGCCCTAAAAGATCCAAAACTGACCGACGAACAAAAACGAAAAATTCAGTTGGCCCAAAAGGCCCGCGAGTTCGCCGAAAAAGATTTGGCCTTGAAGCCTACAAAGAACTACACGAATTTCGTTCTCTTGGATCGTCCTTATGTCACGTATGTGGTAAGTGCTGCTCCGAAATGGAAACTTGAAACTTACAAATGGCGCTATCCGATTGTGGGCTCGATGCCTTACAAAGGCTTCTTTAACGAGGCCGATGCAAAGAAAGAACAAGAAGAGCTGCAAAAAGAAAATCTCGACACCTATATGCGTGGGGTCTCTGCGTATTCAACGCTGGGATGGTTTAAAGATCCTTTGCTGTCTTCAATGCTTCAATACAAAGACTATGATTTAGTAAATACGATTATCCACGAAACAGTCCACGCAACCTTGTTCATTAAACACGAAGCCGACTTCAATGAGCGCATGGCCGTATTTATAGGTAACTTGGGCGCTGAAATGTATTATCAAAAAGTCGAAGGGCCGGACTCGCCGACTCTCCAAAATGTCAAAAACGAAAATGCGGACGACAAACTGTTTTCTGCATGGCTCAGTGTAAAATTGAAAGCGCTGGAAGCCTGGTACGAGAATCTTCCGAAGGACCAACAAAACGATGAACTGCGCCAGCAACAGTTTACGCAGCTGCAAGAGGACTTTAAAAAAGAGCTCTTACCGCAGTTGAAAACAGAAACTTATAAAAAGTTTCAAAGCATCAAGCTGAATAATGCGCGTTTATTGGTGTATCGCACCTACATGCAGGACTTGGATGATTTCCAGAAGCTGTATGAGAAAACTGGGAAAGACTTTAATAAGTTCTTAGAAGAGTGCAAAAGCCTAGAAAAAGAAAAGGACCCTGCAAAGGCCCTTAAACAAAAAGCCACCTCCCCATAAGGGACGTGGCTTTTTTAATGTCTCAATGATCCGCAATCGCTTACGGAGAAACTACAGGTGAAGTTCCCGGTACAACGACACCTTTAACAGCGCCTGTGTTAACAGGAACACCCGGTGCGAAGTCAAATGTAGGAATCAATGTTTTCACATAAACTCCTGACTTCGCGGTCGTTACAAACTTCACATGGTAAGATGAGAAGAACGTGTTGTTCACAATGTATTCCATCTCGAGACCTTCGCCCATGATATCCAAGAATGTTTGGAACACGAACGGAGTTGCCAAGATAGCTTTACCGAAGTCAGCGTATGCAGATGTAAAGTCTTTGTCTTTACCGGCAGCATAAGCCGCTTTCATTTTAGCGACTGCTTTAAACATGTTGCCAGCCGCCCAGCGAGCTTCCAAAGCTTTGCTGCTGTAGCAATCTTCCAATTTCTCTTGCTGACCAGTTACACACAAGTCGTAAGCGTCACCTTTTGCAAAGTAAGCTTCTGCTTTTGCTCCAGCCCTCACTGCCAAGTCTTTTTCTGAGGACTTAGTAACTTTGCTGATCAACTTCATAGTAGCATCTTCATCAAGATTGATTTTGAAAGCCACTTTAGAGAAGCCAATTTTAGTTAGAGTTGGGATGTTCAAGCTTAATTCTTTGATCAAGCCAGTTTTTTGCACCAACGCTTTGATATCTGAACGAATATCAGAGTGGCTTGTGCTGTCGTCTTCTGCAACCCAAACGTACTGACCGAAGTAACCCTTAATTGGCGCTGCCAACAGAGTTTTCACAGTCATCACACCACCGTAGAATGCTTGAGTCACTGAAGAGTGAGTCGTGATCAAACGGCTGCGACGTTCTTTCAAATAAATACCGTATTGAACATCCGTCTTCGTGTTGTCGAAGAAGTTCTGAGAGTTTGAAAGCTCGTAGATTTTTCCAGATGTCCAGCTTGTGTTCAAGATGATCGGCAAACCGAAGAAGAAGTGATTGATTCTTCCGATTTGTGAACGATTCACGCGATCCCACTTTTGAACTGCAGGAGTTTGTCCTGTAGCGATCATTTTCTGAATAGCCGCAATATTACCGCGAACTAGATCATGGTAAGCTTTTTCACCTACTGGATCTTTGATGTTAATTACGTAAGAGAAGGATTTCGCCACCTCTTTGTACTTCGTTGTGCCCACGCTTGCGAGGACCGCAGCAGTTTGCAAACTCAAGCGATCAACGCTGATGTCAGTCAAACGAACGTTCACATAAGAATCATCCAATTTCTCGACATAAATTTGATAGATACCGCTTGCAACGTAAGTCGCATTCAAAACTACAGGTCCAATTCCAGGCCCTGCGAAGAAGATCACTCCACCTTTAGAAGCGTAAGTGATGTTGTCACCTGCTGTCCAAGAGTAGATAGAAGCTGCTTCCATTGGAAGTTCAAGAGAGCTCTTCTCTTGAGCGATTTTCACAGTTGGAGCGTAACGATTAGAAACCACTTCGCGGCCTGCGAATGGGATCAAACCGATAGTTCCCCACAATGATTTCGATAGTCCTGTCGCATTCTCGTAGTAGAACGCAACGTTCGCACCGATACCGCCTTCGAGTCTGTTGTAAGAAGTTACTAGGAAGCCATTTTGGTAATCACCGTGAACCAATGTATCACGAGTTTTATCCAAATCTGTTTTTACAGTGTTTTGATTAGAATAACGTGGATTGTGTGGAGTTCGGTTGATGATTTTTGTACCGAAATCGAAATCCAAATAGAAAGACGGAAGAAGTTTCGCTTTTAGCTCTTTCTTTTTCTTTTCTTCTTTTTGTTGAGAAGACTGAGTGTCGTCGTTTTTATCGTCGTCACTGCCTTGGTCATTGCCATCGTCGGAACCATTGTCAGAACCGTCATCACCGCCGTCGTCACCACCATTATCGCCGCCATTGTCGGAACCATCGTCGCCACCGTTGCCGTTGTCACCGCCGTTACCGTTATCGCCGCCATTGCCATTATCGCCACCGTTACCGTTTCCGTTGTCGGAACCGTTACCGTTGCCATTACCATTTCCATTGTCGGAGCCGTTGCCATTTCCGTTTCCATTCCCGTTGCCGTTGTCGCCACCGTTATTGGAACCGCCTCCGTTATTATTTCCACCACCGTTGTCAGAACCGCCGCCGTTGTTGTTACCACCGCCGTTATCGGAGCCGCCACCGTTGTTATTACCGCCACCATTGTTGGAGCCACCACCGTTATTGTTGCCTCCGCCATTGTTGTTTCCGTTACCACCGCCAGCATTGCCGTTGTCGGAGTCGTTGCCTTGATTTCCAGGTCCGGTATTACCATTGCCGTTGCCGTTGTTACCGCCGCCTTGGCCATTACCGTTGTCGGAACCATTTCCGCCACCGCTACTATTGCCGCCGCCAGAATTTCCGTTGTTTCCAGAATTTCCGTTACCACCGCCGTTGCCGTTGCTGCCGCCAGCATTGCCGACATCTTTGTCATTACCTTGATTGCCTGGGCCGGTGTTACCGTTACCGCTTCCGCTGTTGCCAGTGCAAAGGTTTGGATTGTGAGAACAATCGAAAGAGTTTCCAGAATCTCCTGGGATTACACCACCAGAATTTCCTGTACCAGCATTTCCGTTACTGCCGGAATTTCCAGCATTCCCAGAGTTACCGCTATTCCCAGAGTTTCCAGCGTTACCGCTGTTCCCTGAATTTCCGGAGTTACCAGAATTACCACTGTTCCCTGAGTTCCCGGAGTTACCAGAGTTTCCGTTATTTCCAGAGTTCCCAGAATTACCGTTGTTAGAATTGTCTTTTGCGAATGAAGTGTTCGGAATACCGAAGACTAAGACAGAAGAAAGAGCGACACAGCTTACCGTTTTGAGCAACATGAAGAGTCTCCTAAAAAGAATCGCCGGAAGCTATAGAAGAATTTTCGATCTGACAAGAGATCTCTTCAAAATATTTTGTTTGTACTCAGTTCTTACAACAATGTGTTTTTGTTTATTTCCCTCTGAAACGAGCTAATTCTCAAAAACAAAAACCACATTCGTGATGAATGTGGTTTTGCGTCGTGACTGTCGTATTGTCCTTGAGTTTCTCAAGACTCGCGAGAGTAAAGCCACCCGCGCCAGTGATCACGTAGAAGCTTACTCGCCGTCTTGTCGTAGGTGCGCACCGGTTGACGAGTTGGAGTTTCCATTTCCGCATCTTCGACTCGAGCCATGATTTTATCATGCAGTCGATCGTAGTAAGCTTGATTGTTAGGGAGTTGCACTTCTTCAAGTACTCCTCCAAGTAGTTGCTTCTTTTTCATCCTTCGGCCTCCGCATATTGGTTGGTTTCGCCCAAGAACCCTCCGATTTCCTCGGTCCAGGTTTTTAGGTCTTGTTGTTCTTCGAAGCATTCGCGAAGTCTCATCAATGCATGACGGTAGTTCGCTTTTGCTGTGTCATAAGGACACTCCATAATCTCCGCGATCTCTTTGAAGCTGAGATCCTCGTACACACGAAGCACCAAGGCTGTTCTTTGTCTGTCGGGTAACTTGTCCACTTCTTCTTGCAGCATTCCTGCAATAGCGTTGTGAACCATGCCACTTTCGGCTTCAGCGCCGACAGCAAGTTGAACATTCTCGATGTCGATCATGTTCTTACGCGAATCGCGGATGCGGTTGCGTGCATTGTTCACTGCTATTTGGAAGAGCCAGCTTTTGAAACTCGCTCTGCCTTCAAAGCTGTGAAGCTTCTCGTAAGCTTTGATAAAGCTTTCCTGCACCACATCCTCGGCTGTTCCAAGATCCTTTACGAATCTCAGACTCATTCTCAGAAGTCCTTTCTGATGTCGCTTTACAAGTTCGGAAAAAGATCTTCTGTTTCCAGCTTTCACTTCTTCCACCAGTTCAAGATCCGTTTTCATGAGATCCCGCAACATATTGTAGACTCACCTTCTAGGGATTTCGGTTAATGGAGGCTTCCCCCCTCATGACCCCTTGCTTGGTTATTGTGCAAGAGCAGTGCCGAGCGCTTTAGAGTCACACTGGCCCTAAATATTTGAAATTGTTTACCTTTTAACGACTTGTTGGGTCTAATATAAGCATTTCTTATGCATGATAATTAATGAACAGAAACACGTACTTCACGCGGTTAACCTACAAAAACATGCATAATATGTTTCATGAAATGCATAATAAAACGGGACCAACGACTGGTTTCACTGGTGCAAAAAGTATCGTGCGGTAGAGACTTTTTACCACTGGGCCGAGGTTCACGTGGTGGCATTTTTTAATTCAATCGATTGTTAGAAATGATCAGAATCTTAGTTCCAGTGCAGGAAAGATGACGTCTTTAAACCCGTTCTTTTCATAGAGTCTTCGACCATCTTCTGTAGCTCCTAGATGAATTTTAGTGGCGCCGGCTTGTTTCGCGTGCGCGATAAGAAGCTTCATGAGGTCGTTGGCAATACCTAGGTTTCTAAATTCTGGAATCGTATAAACGTTCGTGACATAGCCCACGACTCCATTAGTCCCTTTAAAGGACGGTGGCTTTCTATATAGAACAAGTCCATTAGTAGATATCAAGCGACCATTAAGCTCTGCAACCGCGCCAAAATAGGTTTGATTTGATAAGGTCTCATTAAAGTAGTCTTGAACCAGCTTTTCAAACTCTGGCGTCCTTTGATTTGGATCAATCCCGTCGGTTTCACAAATCGCCCTAAAGCGCAAATTCACCAACTCTGGCACATCTTCTATTTTAGCTGCGCGAAAAATAATGTCTTTCATCCCATTCATTTTACAAAGGACTTTTAGGGAGTCATTAAATCTTTTAAGACTCAGATCGTCTCAAATGTTTATGGCGTCTTACTGCACAGACTTAATTAGCTGCTCTAATTTTCTGAAGACGGTTCGCTTAGAATTACTCATAGAATGACTGTTGCCGACCAATTTTAGCTGATAGTGCGGGCCTAAGACACTCGCGTATCTTTCAAAAAGCTCCAGCTTGTAGCGCTCCCCCACATGATTTGGCAGCAAACCACAGCCCTGCCCTGCTTTCACAAGCTCTGCGATTAGGTCATAGTCATCGACAAATTGAATTGAAGACTCATCTAAAAGATCCTTACGCATTACTCTCAGCAAACGAGTCAAATCGATCATTTGCGGATTCAGATAGACTCGTTTCGGAGAATTGGTCTTTGAGTAAAAGCAGCCCTTCGTGTGCGCCACTTGACGAATAATCAATGCGCTATACTCGACAGGGTTGATGACAATCCCAATATCCATCTTCCGGTGTAGAACCGCCTCTAGAGACTCTCTGGACGGCAGGGTTTCGATATGAAAACGAACTTTTGGAAATTCATGGTTGAGCTTTCCGATGATTGGCAGCAGAAAATCCTGAATCACGCTCTTATGCCCGCAAATTTTGATCTCTCCGGTGACTTCATTTTGATGATCGCGAATGCCTTCAAAGATTCCTGTCATCTCGTCCTGTAAACTCTTCATGCGCAGATGCAGCTCTTCCCCTTGTTCTGTAAGTTCAATTCCAGTACGGGAGCGACGATAAAGTTTAAAACCAAGCTTGTCCTCGAGGCGATCCAGCGCCCGGCTCAAAGCCGGTTGGCTGATCCCTAGTTTGTCAGAGGCCGCTAAAAGGGTTTTGGCCTCTTTCATTTTCAAAAAATACTGAAGCTCGGTTTCAAGTAAAGACAGTGCCATAACTTAGTTTTACCCCTGCGAATCCTTCTATGTCCATTAGTTATAGTAAACATGAATTATATGCACTTAACATATCGTGGCTAAAAAACTATCTATGGGCTCAGGAGGAGTTCAATGAAAAAACTCGTTACAACAATCACAGCAATTATTCTCGTAGGGTCTTCGGCTTTGGCACTAGGGCCGGTGACATTTCAAAAACACATCAACGACGACAAGAGCACTCGTTTGGTTTTGGCCGACAGTCAAGGATTGAGCCTCTATACTTTCACACCTGACAAAGAGGGCGAATCCACCTGTTATGATGCCTGCGCACAAACCTGGCCACCAGTTCTGATTACTGAAGAGATCTCAACACAACTCACAGGCATTCTCGGAAGTACAAAGCGCCGTGATGGCAGCTTACAGCTGACCGTAGATAGCCGCCCCGTTTATCTTTTCGCCGCAGATCGCGCAGCCGGAGATATTAACGGAGAAGGTTTAGGTGACGTATGGTTTGTCATCGATTTCAACGTCAAGCGCTAGTAGTGGTTCTTTGCCTCCAGGTCTTATTCCTGGGGGCTTGTGGCCGCTTTGAACGGCTGAAGGAAAGTCCGGCGAATAATATTCAAAGCGATGAAAGTGTTGATGTGAGTTTTGCAGAAGTCCAACAAGAAGTCTTCTTGGTCAGCTGTCAGAACTGTCATCAATCTCAAGGTGTCTTCACTTTTGAAAACTATGAAACGGTTTCTGCAAGCCTTGCTCTGATCAACCGTCGTGTCTTCGTTTTCGGAGACATGCCCCCCAGAGGTTTAGCTGAGGAGCCGAAAGCGCTCTTAAAAGCCTGGATGGATCAAGGCGGACCGCCGTAAGAGCTACTTTGACTTGCCAAAAAAGATCGTTAAGTCACGATCCGGAGCATAGTTCACAGCACGATATTCAAAGGTGTTTTTATCAACTGCAACCAAAGGCCCCAGAGAAGATCCTACAAAGGTCTCTGGGGTCTTACGTTTGATGATCAGTTTAAAATTGGTGACTCCGCCCATAGACCACGTTTTCGCGGTCGTCAGAACATAATTCAAAGATTTGCCACCTAAAACATCTGAGCTCGGATACTCAAAGTCTTTGCCATTCACACGCGTCGTCCACTTCACGTTCGGGTTTCTATCCCAATGCGGAGCCAGATTAAAAAACCAGGAAGGATGACCAGAATCCACCCCCAGAACTGGAGTGTAGGAGTGCTCAATATTGACGATTTTGTCCGCTGGAAATTCTTGTTCCCAATAGTAAGTAACCTGGGTGCTGTAAAGGACATCTTCCGGATCCGCTCCCTGAAAGTCTTCGGCCCACTTAGCCTTCTGCGCTTTTTTGAAAAGTTCTTTGTTTTGATCGAGCTCGCGACAGTCTACAGGAAGTCCCGCTTTTTTAACTTGCTCTGTAACGTCTTCTTCACCCTTCAGAGCTTTGACCTCTTTTTTAAAGTTCACTTTTTTGCCATCTACTAAAACTGAAAAATCATCTGGCATTTTAGCTTTCCCCCAATACCCGCAAGTCATCTCAGGCATTGGAAAGGCGATAAGAGCTTTTTCAGTTTTCTTTACTGCCGCCGCTCCAGGGCGATGTATAAACTCGTATTTAACGTTCACGTTATTTTCAGAGATCGTCAGCACTTCATTTTTCATATCGATGCTTGAAGATTTATTAAAAACTATTCCACCAGCACCAATCGCAGAGTATCCGTCATTTGCCAAAGAAATACTTCCGAAGGCTAAAGACACAAATAGAATCAAACTTTTCATAGTAATCCTCACTATCATTTGATGCGGTCAACTATAATAGTGCGGGCGAATAAATAGTCCGTCAACTGGCTCAGATAACTCGCGCCAATATCCAAATTAAGATTTTTTACTGCTACGACGACGAGGCTTGGTTTTTACTTTTGATTTTGCTTTTGGCTTGGTCTTTGGCTTCGGCTTAGCTTTGATAGCTTTCTTTTTCTTCTTCGTTCTTATCTTGGGAGTGGTACCGATACGAGGATCATCTTGCAGGACAAGCTCGCATGCTTTTAGAACGGCTTCCTCAAAGTCCTCTGCATCCACGGGAAGGACTTGCCACCCTGTGGGGCCCGGACCAAACATCGCAAGGGACCTCATACTTGGGAAAATCTTTTGAAGCTCTTCATGGAAACCTTCAACGACCGGCAACCACACGCCATTATCCTCTGGAGATTTCTCGCGTTCTCTTAAGATGAAAACCATTTTATTCCCGATATAAACCCCATAAGCTCCAAACATAGGCTTGGTATGAGGGTTTGCCGACTCAATTTCATGCAAAACAAAGTCGAAAGGAATGGGCTTTTTGATTTTCTTAATCATGGCTATTTACGGGTACGGTTGCAGTCTTTAAGAGCTTTTTCGAAATTTGAATTATATGTGAGATGTTTTGCCTGCATCAGGTTGATTGCGCAGTCGATGGTTACTTGCGAATGGTCTTCGCAGTATTTTTCAGCATTCTTGTTTTTGCTGTCCCACCATACTTTAATTTTGAGGTCTTTCGCACAGTCGCTGACTGTGCGTTGATCATTGCCCTGTTGAGCATAAGAGTTCAGGGAAAATAACAAAGATAGAATCACAAGCTGTTTCATAGTCCCTCGTTGAACGAGAGCGGCCTATTGAGCGATAGTCACTCTATTACGGCCGCCTTGCTTAGAAGCGTACAAGGCTTTGTCGGCGCGATCAAAAAGTTCCGACCATTCCACGTCGTTCGTGCTTTTTGTCACAACACCCAAAGAGATCGTCACTGGAATCACTTTACCTTCATGCACGAAAGCATGGGTTTCGATCGTCTGACGAATACGCTCAGCAATTTCGCTAGCCATTTTCGCCGTACCACCAGAAAGAATCAGTACGAACTCCTCACCACCGTAACGGGCAAAGTAATCGTTCGAACGGATCAGCTTAGAACTCACGATATTTGACAATTCTTTAAGTACGGCGTCGCCTGCTGGATGGCCGTGCGTATCGTTGATTTTCTTGAAATGATCGATATCGAAAACGATGATGCTCATCTCTTCATTCAGAAGCTCAGAACGTTTGATTGCTTCTGGGCCTTTCTCTAACAAAGAACCTTTGCTGTGAGCACCCGTCAAAGCATCGCGATTGGCTTTTTCGTACAAAGACTGATTCGTCAATGCTTCGATATTGCCCTTCTCGAGGAATTTAAAAATCACGTTGCCTGTTTTAATTTGGTCATTGTTGCGCAACTTGCACGGAGCAAGTGGTGGCAACGCATTTCCATTCACAATCGTTTTATTCGTAGAACCCAAATCAATGATAGAGACTTCGCTACCAACGATTGCAAACTTCGCGTGAGAACGACTCAAACTCTTGTCGTCGATATACACTTGAGTTTCAACAGAGCGACCAATCACGATATCGTTATTTGCGATTGGATATTGCTTACCCACGTAACCGGGAGGGCCAATAAGCACCACGATCACCGGAGGTGCACCATCAGCTGCCTGAATACGGCCTTTGAAAGTGTCTGAAGTGACTACACTCGTCTTCTCTGATACATCTTTTGAATCATCATCATGATTTGTCATAGCAGAATCCAGTATAAATTTCCGACATTTAGAATACAATCATGCTTTGGTTAAGAATTCTTTAGCTAGTCTCTTGCCCAGCTGGACCATCTGCCAGCCTACGAAACCGCGACATCCTCTTCGATACGGTGATATCCACGCCATTCTTTCAAACGACCGCGCGGACGACCACCATCTTCTGGATACTCAATCAAAACATAAGTTAGCTTTGTGATTTTACCCAACGACACAATGTCCAAAGATGTAAGCTCTGTCCAAGTTCCCGTATTAAAGTATTCTTTGTCGCTGGACCACTGTCTGTATTGATAAACATGTGTGTGTCCAAAAATCACAGTATGGACGCGATCATCACTTAAAACTTTTCGTGCAGATTCGCTCAAATCCGGAAAGATCGCGCTTTCCAAAATCACCTGAAGAATTCGCTTAAACGGCCAATTACGACGAGGGTCGTTGACCATGATGCTTTTTCCAAAATAGATGATCAAAGAGAAGAACGAACTAATCAACATCCAGGTTTCATTAAACAAAGCCCAACGAAGCATCTTAGAGAATGGACGGATCTTATCCACGTGTGGATATTTATCCTTCACCTTTAATACAAGCTCTACGAAGAAGTGTGAACCAAAAGGCAGATTCAAAATAGGCTCTGGCAAGTCTTTCTTCAGGAAAAACTTTTTCGGATCCATACGATTCGCAGCTTCGTGCATATGACCATGCTCGATGTGAACACCATCAAAGAAGTAAACAATGTTTTTGTAACGAATTGGAGTTCCAACGACGTTATTCAAATAAACACGGCATGCTGGCCACAACATTGCCTGATCGTGGTTACCAACAATATAAGTAATCGAGTTGCCTGGTTTTGCTGCAAACTCGGCCATCGCTTTAAACACTTTTTCGTGACCTTTAATAATGGACTTCACTACTTCCAAAGCAACGGCTTCGGTAATAACCGTTAAGAAGTGACCTTTATAGTCCACTTGCAAACAGTTTAAGAAATCACCATTGATGATGAGCTCTACTTCGTAGTCACGATAAATGCCTGAGGAATAATAATGAATAAACTCAACGAGCTTCTCTGAAAAATAGAATTCTTCGAAAGAATTGATGCCGCCGTTTTCTAGAATACGGCCTTTGCCAAGATGCAAATCACTAAGCACAACTTTAACTTTTTTTACAGCTTGAGCGGTTTCAACTGAAGTGACTTGTTCCATGTCTAATCAGCTTTCTTTAAAGGAACTAGATTCTCCTCTTTAACCTCTAAATTGCTCAAAGCCAAGCGCAATGCACGCACTGTGCGTTTGAACTGTTCTTGGTTGGAATCCAGAGTCTTGTTGAGCTCGAGAACCTTATCACGATAATTATCCAACTCACTTTGTAGATGATCAATTTTTCTTTTAAGCTCGAGAATATTCTCATCCTTGGCCCTAAGCAGGGCGGTCTTCTCGGCCTTGACCAATTCTAGTCTGTTTTCTAGTTCTCGCTCGCGGACACGGATTTTCTTGAAATCGGATTTAAGGCGAGCTTCCAATTCTTCAATCTTTTGTCTCGCTTTACCAACTTCAATTTCTTTGTATTGCAATGTACCTTTGACGATCATCAGTTCGTTTTGCAACGAATCAGACACTTCTTGCTTTTCTTTTTCTAGAGCAAAAACCCTTGCCGTCAGTTCTTCAGAGCGATCGCGAACGATCTCACCAGCTGAAGCCAACTCTTCATTCTCTTGACGGTACTTTTCCACTTCTTTTTCCAGCTCAAGAATTCTTTGTTGAGCTAGCTTCAAACTTTCCGCCTGAGCCAAAGTTGCGTCCGCAGAAGCGTACACGCTGCCGCCCCCAACCATTGGACGTGGATCACGTAAAGAGCCAAAACTGATTTTAGGTGCTACTTCTGTTTGATGACGAGGCTGTCTGTTTGCAAAACCTTCAACGGCCACCGTTTTTTCAGCATCGTGATGACTATCGTCATCATCTTCTGCTTTTAATGCATCAAAGCCGCCAGCAGAAACATTGTGATTCTCTAGCTCTTGGATGTTCATTGTTTTGTCGTCATTTGTCGGAGGCAATTCATCACCGATGTCAGAGTCTTCACTCACAGGTGGTTCCATCGACGAACCGACAGAGTCTTCACGGAATTCTTCGACATTTGGAAGCTCGTCCAAATCGACAGGTCCGTTTTTTGGAGTTTTCATTTGTTGCCAGAGACCGGCTACTTCAGAATTTTGATCTTCGACGCGGTTTTCATCATCACCACCAAGACCAATCAGGAAGTCATCGCTGCTAGACACATTGCTACTGTCATCCAGAAATAGATCACGCCCAGCTTTTTTTCCAAGCTGAGTTTGTTGATCACTGATCTCTTGCACGTCATTCATTAATGACTCGATCAGATCATCTTTAGGTGTCTGTTTCTTCTTTTTCTTAGCCATGACTTAAGATAACTATCGGAAAATAAAAGCCCTTTCTTTATAGAAAGGGCTTTCTTCATAGCTATTTTGTGACCTTAGTCTGGCGATTCTCAGAGTGAGACAGTCTGAACTAGACCGTGATGACTTTCTTATATTCTGCCAAACGTTTTTCCAGATCAGCCAATGTTGTCTTTGCCAACGCTTTCACACTGAAGTCCTGGATTGTATGACTTGCGAGGATGCTGCCATGGATACAAGCTTGCTTCATGTCTTTCACAGTCGGCTTGCCTGGACGGCTTGCTAGGTAACCAAAGAAACCACCGGCGAAAGTATCGCCCGCGCCTGTTGGATCTGTCACTTTTGAAATCGGGAATGCCGGAAGAACGAAGTAACCTTCTTCTTTAGAGAACATAATGAATCCGTACTCACCGCGTTTGATAACGACAGCTTTTGGACCAAGCTCTACGATCTTTGCTGCTGCTTCAATCGCGTTCCCAGCCCCCGTCAGCATTTCTGCTTCGGTTTCATTGATCAAAACGACATCGACCTTCTTCATCACTTTGAGCAAATCCGCATTCGCGATATCAATCCAAAGATTCATCGTGTCCATACCCACGAATTGTGGGTTTTTCACTTGGTTCAAAACTTCCAACTGCAAAGCTGGAACGATGTTTGCCAAGAATACGAATGAAGAGTTTTTGTAACTCTCAGGCAATTTCGGATTGAAGTGCTCAAAAACATTGAGTTCAGTTCTCAAGGTTTTAGCTTCGTTCATATCGCCTTCGTACTTACCTTCCCAGTGGAAAGTCTTCCCAGAGACCTTTTCAAGGCCTTCAAGGTCTACACCACGAGATTGAAGAAGTTTGTAATCCGCTTCTTCATAGTCCTCTCCAACAACGCCGACAACACGCACTTTTGCAAAAAGGCTTGCCGCCAAAGAGAAGTAGTTTGCAGATCCACCAAGGGCTCTATCTACTTTTCCAGAGGGAGTTTCAATACTATCATAGGCGAGGCTGCCCACTACCAAAATGTCGCTCATTTGTTCCACCAATTTTTGAGTTAGAAATATCCATAGTTTCAGGTCTGTCTTTGACGGTCGTCAACTGTCCACAAGCTGCGTAAATATCACGACCCATTGTTCTTCTTAGAAGAACGTGTGCACCAAGTTTAATCAATTCCGTGTGGAATTTTTCGATTTGCTCATCCGACGGTCTTTCGTACCCAGAACCCGGATGTTCGTTGAATGGGATGATATTGATTTTGCTCGGAATGCCTTTCAAAAGTTGCACAACTTCACGAGCGTGTTCCATTTGATCAGTCACGCCTTTCAAAAGAACGTACTCAAAAGTAATACGATCTTTCGTCACGCGCGTGTATTCGCGGCATGCATCCAAAAGTTGTTTCAACGGATACTTTTTATTGATCGGCATAACGCGAGAACGGATCTCATCGTTAGAACCATTCAAACTTACTGCCAAACGCACTTTTGCATCAGCAACCAGCTTAATTTGCGGCACCAAACCTGAAGTAGAAACGGTAATTTTACGACGAGAAAGCATCATGCCCCATGGGCTATGCAGAACTTCGATGGATTTGAAAACAGCTTCTGGATTGTCCAGAGGCTCGCCCATTCCCATGAATACGATATTAGAAATACGTTGTCCTGGCTCCAAACGATCATGCACTTGCATGAACTGACCGACGATTTCTTCGGTGGTCAAACGACGCTTTAATTTTTGCTTACCAGTGAAACAGAATTTGCAGGCCATATTGCAGCCTACTTCAGACGAAATACACAATGTCAGACGGTCATCAGACGGAATCAAAACAGCTTCTACACTGTTGCCGCCTTTCACGTCGAAAAGGAATTTTTGAGTGCCGTCGATCGATTTCAAATGTTTCAAAACCGGAGGCAAATCAAAACTCAAAATATCTGGAATTTCCTGACGGAAAGATTTCGAAAGATTCGACATCTTTTCAACATCAGTCACGCGTTGTTCGTAAACCCACTTGAAAATCTGCTGAGCGCGGAATTGCTCTTTGCCTTTTCCCTTAAGGAAAGCTTTGAGATCTTCCAAAGTCATGGAATAGAAATTTACTTTTCCTTCAGGTGTCGTGGTTTCAATGTACTTGGGTTCGTTAGCGGACGTATCGTTTTCATAAGCATTGAACATGCTTGGGCTCCTTCTTGCTTGTAACAGCGTTTTCAAAAGGTTGTTTGAAGTCTTTTTTCAAAGAGGGCCAGAACTTACAATAGTTCGAGGGGAATAGCCAGCCTTTGTAAGCCGCCTGTAGTTTTCACCAAACAAACTCGATTTTATAGATGAAGTTAAAGCTCGTGAAATCTAAAGGCCTGGTACACGAGAATCCGTGGAAACTGCCCCTATATTGGGAAAAATGGGGCCTATAGTCCCAAAAATTCTACCAAAATTAGTGGAATCACAAACGGCCACATTGTCCCCGTGTCATTTTGGTTCCGAGCCACAAGAATACTAAAGAGATTTCAATAACTTACCGATCAATAAGTGGTATGCAAGCGGAACGTTCCCTACTTTTTTTAAGGAAGCTGTGTGTGGCTGTGGCTGTTGTGGCCCTAGTTGTTGTAGGCAGCTCCTTGCTTCCTGCAACAGCAGCCATGATCCCTTTTGGATTTTGGAAATCTTCTGTCTGTAAAATCGCTGCAAATATCACCATTTCTAGTGCGAACGTCGCCGAATACTCGGGATGCGGCTGGGACATTCAGCCCGGAGTCACCGTCACTGTTAACTACTCGTCGATCATAAATATCCGTAGTCTAACTATCGCCAACACTGGAGTACTTACCCACCGTGGATGTACAACAGCGGGTTGCACACCGATCGCTCTGAATGTGAGCGGTGATGTCACTATCGCAAGTGGTGGCGTCATCACCACCAATGGCCTTGGTTATCTGGGCGGTTATCAAACAGGTCCCGATGCAGTTGTGAATAACGTCTCCACCGGACAAACCTATAACTTTGCGGCAGGCGCCAACACCACTGCAGGGGGCTCCCATGGCGGCTGGGGTGGATGGAAATCCAGCTCTCCGGGACTGACGCCAAATCTTCCCTATGGAATTATTAAATACCCCGATACTTTTGGCGCTGGCGGCGGTGGGTTTTCGTCTACTCAAAAAGGCGGGAATGGCGGTGGTGTTGTCCGTATGACTATCGCTGGCACTTTAACTTTAGATGGTAACGGCACAACCGCTGCGATTTCTGCAAATGGCGCTGATGGCAGTTGCGGCGGCGGCGCCGGTGGTTCCATCGATATTACAGCAAAATATATTTCTAGCAGCACCTCGGGCTTATTGATTTCGGCAAATGGCGGAGCCGGCGGAAGCGCTGCTACTTGCGGAGGTCCTCGCATCTCTGGTGGCGGTGGCGGTGGTCGCATTGCAATTAATTATTTGACGGGTCTGCAAGGAACCATGGCGATTAATAGTACCTATGTGCGCGCCTATGGTGGCACTCAAATTACTAGTACAGTGGCTTATTACGGAGGTTCAGGAACGATTGCTGTTGGCACACCAAGTTCTTCTTCTGGAGACCTTTATGTTTATGGTCCTTATAATAGTACTTATGTCACCAACAGCACTCCGATCGGAGCTTTTGGCTGGGTTTCCTCAGTCACTGCCGCGACCATTACTTTTACGAATTATACTTCTCAAGTCGTTGCTGGCCAGTATGTTGGGTTGATTTCTCCTGATGCTGATGCCGAGGTTCTTGTTGCGCCAGCAATAACGGGAACAACTTCTACGACCATCACCAATGGCACTGTCGATTTGACCACCGTGACCTCTGTTGGAAAACTTTGGACCATCTATGACACTCGTTACAATGTTTGGGACAATGTTAACATCGGAGACGCGGCCCTCGTTCAAAGCGGATACTTGGGAGTTGGTTCCACCACGACAATTAGCAATACTGCAAAACTTATGACTGCAAATCTGACTTCCCCGACCATCAATATCAACAATACGGCCGTGCTTAGTCATATTCCAAGTGATTCTACTTATGTCGGTCGTTTAAAAGTGGAGGCAACTAACGTCACTATTGCTTCGGGAGCTTCCATCAACGTGGACGGGATGGGATATTTGGGCGGAAGAAATTCCGGCATGCGTGGAACAAACAGCTCTAACATAGGACTGACTTATGGCCTTACTACCAATGGCGGTTCTGATCAGGATACAGGTGGGTCGCATGGTGGTATTGGTGGGTATGACGACGATCCAAGTTTTAAAGATTATTTTCCAGGTGCTGCGTTTGATAGTATCTCTCTTCCTCTCGAGGCTGGTGGAGGTGCTGGCACTGCCGACGCTGTTGGACCCTATGACCCGGGTGGTAACGGCGGCGGTGTCGTCTATCTAAGCGCTTCGGGCACCTTGACTGTGAATGGAACCATTTCTGCCAAAGGTGGAAATTATAATGGTGGCTATGGCGGCGGTGGTGCTGGTGGATCAATACGATTAAGTGTTGGCACTATTACTTCATCTTCGGCTGGAGTTTTAATAACCGCTGCTGGCGGCAATGGTTTCGGCGGCGGCGGCGGCGGTCGCATCAGTATTTCCTATACGACGATGAGTGGCACCATGGCTTTCACCAGCTCGAAAATGTCCGTCAATGGTGGGGCTTCAGCCGCTAAAGATGGCTCTGCAGGAACGATTTTCTCTTATCAAAACGGTGTTTCAGGTTACGGAAGTCTCCATCTGCTTGAAGATAAATATTCTGACTTCAGAGGCACTGTTCTTTCGCCCTACGGTTTCATAAGTTCATCAACAGCGACCACGATTACAGATACGGGCCTCATCAATAACGCCCGTGATTTTATTTTCACCAAAGCCCAAGTGGTTGGAAAACTTATCGTGGTCAATCCCCATTTAGCGAGCACTGCTTCTTTCACAATCACTGACTACAATCCTGCCACAGGCGTTTTCACAGTTTCTGGCGGAAGCGCTGCGGGTCTCACGGCGAATACCTATTGGTATATCGCAGGATTTAATACTCAGTACGACTATGTATATTTTAGTAGTAGTTCGAGATTTAGAACGCCCTATTTATCTTCGACGAATATAATTTCTGCAGCCTCAAAAAATCCTATAATATATTTACTACGTCTTGATGCCAGCACCGTGGACTTAACGAATGGAAGCCCCGTTCTGGACGCTTGGTATTCTAATGGCACTGTGGCACCGCAACCTTTAGTGATTGCTGCGACCACCTTTACTCTTGGCACCAATGCGAAGATTGATGTGAGTGGCTCTGGATACGTTGGTGGCAACTCAGTTTTTAATCTAAACATGGGCCGTGAAGGTTGGGCGAATAATAATACTAATTTTGGTTACACCTACGGCAATACCACGACGGGTGGATCTGCACAGTATAGCGGAGGATCGGGCGCAGGATATGGTGGCTATTACTCCACTTATGTTCCTGCGAGCCCTTCTGCTTCGAGTGATCCCGCACAGCCATTTGCTTTTGGGACCGGAGGCGGTGGCAACACTTCTGTTTCTACTGCTGTAGGAGGAGCCGGTGGTGGCGTTGTTAAAATGAATATTAGTGGAACACTCACCATCAATGGGCAAATCAGAGCCCTTGGTTATCCATATGCTCCCGACTCTGACAACGCTGCAAGTGCCGGTGGCGGTGGCAGTATTTGGATCACCGCGAATACGATCACCTCGTCGTCAGGTTCTACAGAACGTGTGATCGCCTATGGTGGTTACACCGGAGCGGCCTCTGAAGCCAGCGCTTGCGGTGGCGGTGGTGGACGTCTTGCTCTTTACTACACAAACTTTGGCGGAACTTTCTCGGGCGCAAAAGTCGGCGCCAATGGCGGTCCTGGAAAAGACGGTATCTGCAATGGCGGTACAGGCACTGAGTACTATAAGAAAACCTCAGACACCTATGGAACTCTCATTGGTTGGAATGGTTCAGTGCCCAATTATTTACCGACGCCACTCCCCGCTTACAATATGACTTTAAAGTCGCTTGAAATTTATAGCGGCGGCAAGTTCCAACAAATGAGCTCTGCAAACTCGATTACAGTGACGACTTCAATGTATATTGAAAATGCTGCCGGTGCTGAGGTTCGTGTCCCTAATGACGAATCGAATGACGGTTCTTACAACAACGCCATTCCGGTCGGGACTTGGTTCAACGCCTCGGGCGTCACAGGAACTATTACTGAATACTAAGAATGCACGGTCTGGATATATTCTTTAAGTTCTGGAATTTCACACGGAACACAACCCACTTTACCAACAACAACACCCGCTGCAAAATTCGCAATAGTACAAGACTGCACGAGTGGTAAGTTAGCCGCAACTCCGAGTGCAAGTGCTGCGATAACTGTATCACCAGCACCGGTCACATCGAAAACTTTGCGCGCGAATGTTGGAACTTGATCCACTTTATCGCCAGAGAAAATAGTCATGCCCTCTTTTCCGCGAGTCAAAACCACTTCTTTAGCGCCTGTTTTCTTTTGCAATGCACGGCCCACTTCTAAAATCTTATTTGGATTTTCACGAAGCTCGTCGAATTTTAAACCAGAAAGTGCCAAAGACTCTTCATAGTTGGGCTTGATCAAATCAACGCCATAATAAAACTCAGCAGGGTTCGCACGAGTGGGATCTACCAAAAGCTTTTTGCCATGTTTCTTGGCGATTTCTACAGTTTGCTTCACAAGATTTTGAGAGATCACGCCCTTGTTATAGTCTTGAAGAATAACAACATCAGCTTCATCGATAACTTCGCTGATTCTGTGAATCACTTTTGTTTCTGTCTCTGGCGAAAGATATTTTACCATCTCATAATCCACACGAACGATATGATGAGGACCCGTCATCACACGCATTTTTCGCGTGGTAGGACGGCGTTCTGAATGAACCATATAATCCCAAGAGACATTGGCTTTATGGCAAATCTCTTGAAGCATGGTTGCGCCCGCATCGCGGCCGACAACTCCGACCATCAAAGGAATTCCGCCAAGGCTTGCAACGTTTTGAGCCACGTTCGCGGCCAAACCCAAGCGTTTGTCTTCTTCAGTCACTTGAACCACAGGAACCGGAGCCTCAGGACTGATACGACGAACATCACCCATGACGTACTCATCCACCCCGACATCCCCAATAATGAGGACTTTCTTATTTTTAAAACTAGAAAGGGTTTTAATAAGATCCTGGCGCTGTTCTGTTCCAATATTCACGGGTCGACTCCTGTAGAAATTTCAGTTTTAAACCGATTTCTTAAAAGTAGGCCATACTTTTTAGTACGGCAATGTGTTAAAAGGACCTATGCGCAAAACCACGAGTCCCTATCAAAATCTGATCTATAAGCCTGACTATGTGTCAGCGGTGGATAAAGCCGACATTTTGGACTATTTGGCGACCCTGCACCCCATTTGGGAAATGCGCTATTCGAAGCACAATCCACCGCCGGCAGATCAACAACAACGGCGCTTACTTCGCCCCGTGTACTGGCTGGGAAACTGGCAGTTTGCTTGCCTTAATTATTATCATCCGCCAAAGGGTATTTTTCACCGTTGTGTAAGTGCCGAGCCCTATCCACCCGTTCTTAAAAAGCTCATAGAGCAAATCCATGCCCTGGTAAAAAACGAATTTGACCCACGGGATGTTCCTCGTGGTTGGAATTTGAATACCTGCCTGATTAATTTTTATGGTGACCAAATTGATAGCAACGGCAAACGTATTGATTGTGCCCGCGTCGGTGAACATAAAGATTTTGAGCCAGGCCCTGTGGCCTCAGTTTCATTCGGAGATCGTGCTTTGTTTCAGTTCGTCGAGAGTCATGGAACTCAGTCGCAGAGCAACGTGATTCTGCAACAATGGCTCGATGACAGTTCATTACAGATTTTTGGTGGCGAGAAATTTAAGAAAAAGCTCTTCCACCGTGTTCAGCGAGTCGAAAAAAAGAGTGATGAAGTCTTTAAACTGAACGTGACAGAATTCGAGACCCGTAGAATCAATTTCACTTTCAGATATGTTCCCGATGAGCACATTCAGCCCTTTTTCAAACTTCCAATGGAAGCCCAAGAAGATACACTCGAATATATGCAAGCTCTCGCGCAAAACTCTGCTTTCTTCAAAAAACAAATCCAACTTTGGCAGGATAAAAAAGCTTAACGCCCTGGGTCCCATCGTCCGGACTTTTGATTAGATCTGTTCCTTTCGCCCCTAGAACCACTGAGTCAAACTACTTTGTAAGGTGACTCTGAGTTTTTACTTCATTAGGATGACCCCGAGTGATTTTAAGGAGTTAGAAGTAATGGAATTTCACAAATCAGAAGCTCATTTAGATGGTCCTTTGTTCAAGAATGCTCTTCAAACTGTTGAAGAAGCCGCTAAACTGATCAACTGCGATCCGAATGTTTTAGAACGTTTGAAAAAACCTCGTCGTTGCGTGACTGTTAGTATTCCTGTCCGCATGGACGACTACTCTGTGAAAGTATTCACAGGCTATCGCGTACAATACAATGCAACTCTTGGTCCTTACAAAGGTGGTATCCGTTACCATCAAAACGTGGACCTTCCTGAAGTTGTCGGCCTTGCGGCTTTGATGACTTTCAAAAACTCTGTTCTTGGTTTGCCATTGGGCGGAGCTAAAGGTGGTGTTTGCGTAGATCCAAACACAATCTCTCGTACTGAAAAACAAAATTTGACTCGTCGTTATGCTTCGGAGATTTCGGCATTTGTAGGTCCTACAAAAGATATCCCAGCTCCAGACGTGGGTACTGATCCTCAAACAATGGCGTGGTTCATGGACACTTACTCTCAAGAGCAAGGTGGCTATGCACAACCGGGCGTTGTCACTGGTAAGCCTGTAGAGATCGGTGGATCTTTGGGCCGTAATCACGCAACAGGTTTGGGCGTGGTTTACACAGCTGAAAAGTCTTTCGAAAAAATGGGCATGAAAATGGCCGGCTCTACGATTGCTATTCAAGGTTTTGGTAACGTAGGTTCTTTCGCAGCATTGTTTGCTCACCAACGTGGCGCTAAAATCATTGCAATCAGTGACGTGAGCGGCGCGATCTTCAACGGCGATGGCTTGAACATCCCTGAGATCATCGAGTTCATCAAAACGAATAAAGTTTTGAAGGGCTATACAAAAGCTCAACCTTTGACGAACGAAGAACTTCTAACTTTGAAGTGCGATGCTTTATTCCCTTGTGCTTTGGAAGGTCAAATCGACGTTCACAATGCAGAAAATGTAAAAGCTAAAATCATCGTTGAAGGTGCGAACGGACCTGTATCTGTGAATGCGACGAAGATCCTTCACAAACGTGGTGTGTTCATCGCTCCAGACGTTATCGCCAACGGCGGTGGCGTGATCGTTTCTTACTTCGAATGGGTTCAGGACATTATGTCTTTGTTCTGGGACGAAGAAGAAGTGAACAACCGTTTGAAAACAATCATTCACCGCGCTTTCGACGTGGGCTTCAAGTTCCACCAAGAAAAGAACGTAGATATGCGTTCTGCCGCGATGGCAGTTTCTGTGCAACGCCTTGAAAAAGCGATGTTGCTCAGAGGTTTGTACCCTCGTTAATTTAGGAAAGGGCGCAGTCCGGTGACGGGCCCGCAGCCCTTCCCCACTGCGCAGATATACTTGCGCATGAAACCTTGGTTACTTTTACCACCTCAATGGGCCCATGATCTGGGCCCTTTTGGTTTAAAACTCTTCTCGTTAACTCAAAACCAACCGACTCCGGCTTGGAAAAGTTTTACCTGGAACAATTTAGTTTTCAAAAATCCTCTGGGCCTTGCTGGCGGTGTTGATAAAAATGCCGAGAGCTTGAAAGAGTGGTGGGCTTTTGGAGTTGGCTTTGCTGAAATCGGCACGGTGACTCCCCGTCCACAGTCAGCAAATCCTGGCAAAATCATGGACCGCGACAGTCATCATCACGCACTTTGGAATAAAATGGGTTTCCCAAGCTTTGGTGCGGATGAGGTTTTCTATAATCTGCGCGCTTATGATTACAAGCAAACTCCGGTTTTTGTGAACATCGGTAAAAACCGTGATACCGCCAACGAAGATGCCGTCGATGATTATATTTATCTGATTGATCGTCTGCGCTCGCAAGCGGATGCCTTTGTTGTCAATATCAGCAGTCCTAACACTAAAGGTCTTAGAGACCTGCAAAATAAAGAAGCTTTGGCCCGTCTTCTCGAACCAGTTGTACAGCGATCCCATAAAGGGGATTCAAAACCCGTACTTCTGAAACTCAGTCCCGACATGAGTGATGAAAACTTGGAAGATGCCTTAGAGGTGGCCGTGAAGACTGGGATTGATGGTTTTGTTCTGACAAATACCACCTTGTCTCGTCCACAGGGCATTCAATTCCCTGCAGAAGGGGGCCTGTCTGGAGCTCCCCTTAAAGACCTTTCCCGTCAAACTTTACAAAAAAGCCTCCAAATTTTAGGCAAAAACCGCGCTGGGAAGCTAATAGTTAGCGCTGGCGGGGTCATGAGCCCGGAAGATGTCTTTGAAAGGTTGCAAATGGGCGCAGATCTTGTTGAAATTTACTCTGCCCTCATTTTTGAGGGTCCCGGTTTCTTCCGTGAAGTGGCAAGTAGGTATTCTAGGTAGGTATATGGCAGAGGGTGATGAGAAAACGCGCAAACAAAAAAACCGCAAAGGACATTGGATCCCTGTGGTTGCCGGCTTTCTAAAGAAAGACGGAAAGATCCTCGTTGGTCAGCGCCCTGAAAACAACTCGTTGCCTGGCCAGTGGGAATTCCCTGGCGGAAAAATCGAACCGGGAGAAACTCCTGAGCAAGCACTCGTCCGTGAACTTCAAGAAGAACTTGGCATTGATGCTGAGGTCGGAGATTTAAAGCTGGCTTGTTCACACTCTTACGGCGACGTCGGCATTTTAATTTTATTTTACGAAATCCTCTTCTGGAAGGGCGAACCAAAAGCACAACATCATATGATGCTGGAATGGATCCACCCTGAAGAGCTCAAACACCGGAACATCCCTGAAGCGAATCGCAAAATCTTAGACCGGATCTACAAAGCGCTGGGAATAGAATGGCGAAAATAATTTTAGTGACTGAAAAGGTGAACTCAACTTCTTGGCCTTTGGCTTTATCGCTCAAGGCTCAGCAGCATGAGGTCATTTTCCTTACAAGTCATGGTGAAGAAGCCACAAATACAGATGGCATTCGTTTCATGGCTTACTTCAAAACGTGGTCTTTCTTGGAAGGCTTACGTGTATTACCGATGCTTTTCAGTTACGAACCTCAGGTTTTGCATATCATTCTTGAACAGGGAAAAATGACCGGAGCTCACGCGGTTCTAGCAAGTTATGCGAAGTCTCATCCTTTGATGGTTTTGACGACATCCCTTTTGCAATTTGAAAGACGACTACGCCGAGGCAATCCTACCCGTTTGCTTTTGCAAGAAAGCGATATCGTGACTTGCCCTTCGGTGGACTCTTTGGCGAAATTGCGCGGTTTGAGTGTGCGTTCTAAAAAACAGGGTCGCGGTATTTTGCCTCCGGCTTTGGATTTGTATGAAAGCACGCTTTTAGAAGAGCCTAGTTACGAAGATGCTGAGGCCGAAATGATGGCTGAAGAAAGCTGGACTCGTAATCTTCGTGAAGAACCCTACTTTTTGATTCCTTGTTTTGAAAAAAACTTTTCTCCGGAATCTTTATACTTCCGTCGTATCGCGCGCATTGCAGAGACTCACTTTGTGGTGTTGATGGGGTCCAATCAAGATTGGCCGCTTCGTAGCCGCAAAATGTTTGAACAATGGATGGACGAACAGGGGCTGAAAGATCGCTGGATGTTTAGCGGAAACTTGCCAAAAAATCTGGAAAAAGATCTGCTAAAAAGAACCAAGTGTCTGATCCTGGCTGGCATTAAATTAAGTCCTCAAGAGATCTCTCAATTTTACCTAAAATCTATTCAGTGCAATACACCTTTGGCTTTGGATTCAAAACAAGCCAGTGTTCACGCTCATCTTTGGCAAAAAGATGTGAATTGCTGGATCCTAAATCACGAGTCTTTGGACAAGGAATTTGCTTCCTTCTTACTTAAAGACGACTTCCGTCCACCACAAAGCTTGCAAGCTAAACTCAGCCAAAATCGACATCTTACCGATACTCCACTGAATGAGCTCAATCGTCTTTACACCCGCGCTTTGAGTCAGCTAAAGTAAGGACTCATGTCCGTGAGGATGTGCAGGCCCAGAGGGCCGTAACTGAACTAGGGAAAATAAAGTGAAGAAAAAGGCTCTGCCACAATCGCTGAACATCTGCTTAGTGAGTAATCGCTTTCAGATCCTTAGCCGTTCCACGGATAGTGGATTTTTGTGGCCTATAGCTCGTGGCTTGGCCAAACAAGGTCACAAAGTCACGGTGATTTCAACTCGCAGTCCGATCGGCAAGACTGAAGTTCTTCGTGATGGCGTAAAAACTTTTTATCTACAGGAAAGTGGCAGCCCCTACAAGAATGTGAAGTTCGAAGAAGCGGCCTTGCAAAAGTTCATGGAACTTCACAAACAAGAGCCTTTCCATGTCATGCACAGCCTTGATAGTTCTGGTCGTCGTATTGCTAGAAATAAAAAACAATTCGGTGTTGCAGTCGCCTACGATGCAGAAGCTACTCAAATGTCTCAGCTGTTCTCTATTTTGGGAATGAGTCAGGAAACTTTGGGCAGCTTAATCACTACGGCCGTTGCGGTGACTTATAAGTTTTTGACTACTTACTTCGGTACTGATCGCAAGCTCTTGAAATCGGCGGATGGTGTTTTCGTTAATAATCCTCAGCAAAGAATCATTCTTGAGCGTTATTACCTGTATCCGGACTATCATATCTATACAGCTCCTTACGGAATGGAACTCGGAGACTTGTCTCCGAAAGAAGAATCCTATGAGTACCGTAAGAAGTGGAATCTTTCTTCGAATGCCCACGTCGTGGTAACGATCTCGGATATGACCGAGATTCGCGAGCTGCAAAACCTGATGCGCTCTTTTGAAAAAGTGGCCATTAAAAAGCCGAATGCCTACCTTATTATTGTCGGTAACGGCCCCTACTTTAAACAGATCGAATTTGAAATGTTGAACCTAGCTCTGGGCAATCGTGTGATTCTGCCGGGGGCACTCAGTTCGCGGGATTTAATCGAGTTTATTTTGATGGCCGACGTTTATGTCGATATGAGCTCTCGCTCGACGGGTTTTGAAGCTAGTTTGATCGAAGCAATGGCGCAAAAAAAGGTCATTATTGGCTCTGAAGTCAGCCCGATTGCCAATGTGGTGGAAGACGGAGTCGATGGATTCCTGCTTCGCCCGGCAGATATTGAATCTTTGGCCAATCTGTTGATTGAGATTTTCTCGGGCACTCTACCTGCTGAAGAAATTGGCGATAAAGCCCGCCAAAAGGTCATTGATCTCTTCGATACCCAGAAAATGATCCGCTCTGTCCTCGACGCCTATCGCAAGATCCTCTTAAATACTGGGATGTATTAACTAAATCCGTTCTTCTTGCGTCGAGCCAAGAGGGTTTTTCGCTAGTCAGACCCCTTTGAATCTGTATAATTGATTTCATGACAAAAGCGGATTTAATCAATCTTATTGCTGAAAAAGCAGGCATTACACGTGTCAAAGCTGAAACTGTTGTGAACACCATTTTCGATTCTATGGTTGAAGCACTTATGCGCGATGACCGTATTGAAATTCGTGGCTTTGGTTCTTTTGTGAACCGCCAATATGATGCCTACAAAGGTCGCAATCCGCGTACAGGTGAAGTCATCAATGTTGAAGAGAAGAAACTGCCTTTCTTCAAAGTCGGAAAAGAACTCAAAGAAGACATCAACAAAGGTCCTAAAAAATAAAACAGCTAATGTTTGTTTACAGACATTAGTGACCTTTTTTTAGGTTTCGAACGCGTCCAAATCATCCGTCCCTAAAGATTCCCCTGCCCCTGTCGATACTTATATTCGGGGGGAACGCATGAATATCCTTAGAAATGTCCGCGCACTCAGTATCACGAGTGGAATTCTTATTCTCACGCTGATTTGCGTGATCGTTGTAACAGTAAAAATTGAAATGATGATGAACGAGGCTCACAGCAATAAGTTCATTTCATTCGGTCTCGCGAATGACCTTGGTCAAAGCTCGGAAGATCTTACTCGCCTGGCAAGAACTTATGTTGTTACTGGTGATGCAAAATACAAAGACATGTATTGGGACATCGTTAAAGTACGTTCTGGTGAAAAAGCTCGTCCCGACGGCACCAAGGTTTCATTGACGGAACTCTTTAAAAAGCAAGGTTTCACAGACGAGGAAATGGGTAAACTTACAGAGGCCGGCAACAAATCCAGCGCTCTTATCGCGATTGAAGAAAAAGCGATGTACGCTGTGGAAGGTTTATCCGCTGATGCTCAAGGTAAATACACTGTAAAAGGCAATCCTGATCTCGAAATGGCTCGTCGTATTTTGCATGATGATGCTTATCACAAAGAAGTCGAAATCATTCAGCAGCCAATTTCTGAATTTAGAAAAATGATGGCTGCTCGTACGGATACAGCAGTTACAAACTTTGTTTTCTACGGAAAAGCTTTGCACATCGGTGTTTTGGGAATCACGCTTTTACTTGGTATGACTTTCTTCTTGTTGAGCCGCGCCCTGAAAGCAAATATCCAAGTCATTGTTAAGAGCTTAGAGTCCGTGTCTCAAACTGTTTCGGAAGCTTTGACTCAGCTAAATGAATCCGGCATGAACTTGTCTTCGTCTTCGACTGAAAGTGCCGCTTCGATGGAAGAAACCGTGGCTTCTCTTGAAGAGATCGCTAGTTTGATCAAAACAAATACCGACAGTGCTCATCATGCGGCGACTTTGTCACAAGATTCACAAAACACAGTGAGTGGCGGCCAAAAAGACATCACAAGCCTTGTGGACTCTATGGGTGACATCTCTGCAAGTTCAACCAAGATGAAAGACATCATTCAAGTCATTGACGATATCGCTTTCCAAACAAACTTGTTGGCTTTGAATGCCTCTGTAGAGGCCGCTCGCGCGGGTGAGCAAGGTAAAGGTTTTGCAGTCGTGGCAGAGGCAGTTCGTGCTCTGGCACACAGAAGTGCGACTTCCGCAAAAGAGATCAGCACTTTGATTATGGATGTAAATGGCAAGATCGAAGCTGGGACAAAAAGAGCCACCGCAAGTGGCGAGGTTTTCCATAAGATCTTGGGTTCTGTTGGCAAAGTTTCTAACTTGAGCCAAGAAATTTCTATGGCAGCTCAACAACAGCAAACAGGCATCGGTCAAATTTCAACTGCGATGAATCAGTTGGATCAGACTTCGCAAGCGAATGCGGCGGCTGCAGAAGAAATCTCTGCAACAGTAACCGAGTTAAAAGAGCAAGGTGTTGAGCTCAACAACTTAGTTCTAAAACTGTCTGCCATGGTTTCTAATAAGAAAGAAAAAGGCGCTGCTTAGTCGGCAACCTGAAAATGAATTAATTTTGCGCCCTCTGAGGATAAAACCCGGAGGGCGATTTCTTTTTCACCCGTCACTTGGAGAGTATCCCCTGCTTCCACTCTGCGCCCCTGCACTTCGCAGCTGCCAGAATAAAGATATAACAAGTGAGTTTTTGAATTCAGTGAAAGAGTTTGCGCTCCCGCTGGCAAAGTTTCTATAGAGACATCCGCTTGCACTTTATCGCGGCGGAAAATCAATCCAAGATCCACCACTTCACCACCGATCAACTGGCAGTCGATGACGAACTCTCCAGAGAAGCGAATGGGATTCAAAGGCTCAAGCCTCGCGCTGTTCAACAGGAGCCCTTCACCACTGAGAACAACCAAAATGCGATCACATCCTGGAAATAAAGAGAACGGCCCAGACGCTTGGACGGTGGCAGAACTTAAACGCCAAAGGAAATCCCCGTCCGGAAAGCTCGCTCCTTCCGGAAACATTTGGATCTGCGCCGTCATTCCCTGGCCGTTTTTCCAAGGCATCACTTGATACTGAGATTTTGAAGTAAATTTTAAGCCCATAGTTGTGATGGTATCCTAGCACGGCGTTAAATAAACCGCAGTAGATCTCGCACTTTGGCCTGGGGCCAGCTTGAATTTCATGACAATTGTCCCCAAACATTGCATCCTAAGAGGAATGAAACTCAGCAATTATTTATTTTTTGTGATGGGTCTAACAATCGCGCGTCCTTTATTGGCAGCGGTTCCATACAACGAGCTAGATGAGCTTCGCCGACAAACAATTGTCGTCAAAGTCGCTGTTGAGCAACCGCGATCTCCGCGAGTTCAGCAATGCAAAACCAAAGTAAATCCAAAATCTTTAAGCACGAAATTGTCTGCGGCCCAGGCGAATGCTTCGGCTCAGTGGTCCCAGAGCACCATTGGCTCTCAGGATCTCTTTGATTTGGAAGAAAAAACACAAGCCTGTATGACTCGTGCTAGTTGCCACGTGTACGATATTTTCTTGAAGGCTGTGAAAGTAGACCCTGCTATTCAAACCGAAGTAGAATTGCTCAAAAGTTCTTTGGATAAAAAGCTGCAAAGTATGAGCTCCAATATCTATGTCAAAGCCTGGGATACAGTTCCCAAGCCTTGTGATGTCCTCACTCAAGCGATCAAAAAATAACTATTTCATCGGAAATAAACGGGTTTCAGAGATCTTTGAAACCCCGGTTAACGCCATAAAAAGACGATCCAGCCCCAAGGCAATTCCCCCTGATGGTGGCATCCCCGCTTGCAAGCATTGCAGGAACTCTTCATCCAAAGGAATCATTTCTTTTCCCATGGCTTTTTTCTTTGCAAGATCCTCTTTGAAACGTTCGGCTTGAACTTTCGCATCGTTCAGTTCGTGAAAAGCATTGGCAAGTTCCAATCCTTGCCAATAGACCTCAAAACGATCCCCCCACCCGTCCTCTGTCAGCCGCGCCAGCGCTGCTTGATACGGCGGATAGTTTTCAACAAAAGTCATGTGCTCGGTCGGCAATTGGCTTTCGATTTTTTCTAAGAAAAGTAAAAAGAAATAGTCATCAATTTGAGTTGCCGAACTGACATCAACACCTAGTTTGGTTGCAAGTTCGCGCAGCTGTTCTTTATTGGTTTCTGGTACTAGTTCAAAGCCGCAATCGCGTTTAAAAAGCTGCGCAATGGTGAAACTATCCACCGCTTTTGGGCCATTCACCGAAGACATTTTGCTTCCCAAATATTTCACAAGCTCTGCGACGTCTTTTTTGATGGAAGCCAAATTATCAAAAGCCCGATACCATTCGATCATCGTAAATTCAGGCTGATGGTGAGTTGTGACTTCTCCATTACGATAGCATTTTTTGATTTCAAAAATCTTCTCAGCGCCCAAGGCCAAAGCCTTTTTTAGGTGAAGCTCGGGACTGGTCGGCAAATATAGTTTTTCACGACGGGAGCCCAGCACCAAATCCGTGCTAAAAACATCAAGGCTTGGCTCTGTGCCCGGGCAAGTAACAAGGCCCGGAGTTTGAATTTCTACAAACCCCTGCTCTTTGAAGAATTCACGCACCCAATAAAGAAACTCTTGCCACTGCTTCAACAGATCCACTTGAAGATAACGCTCTGGCAGCTTTTGCAGCGCTGGCGCGAGCAATGTGATCTCGCCATTGTCTGCGACCGCGACAAGATCTCCGGGGGCCAGAAGAGTTTGGACGGAAAGTGAAGCGTCTTCTGTGAAATAAAGTTTTGAAAAGATGCGGCTGTGGTTTTTCCCCTCGCGTGTCAGCATCAGGGTCCACTGTTGATCCGCCAAGGGCCGCAAATCTTGAAGACGGCCAAAAAAAGAAACCCCCTTGGGAACAAGGGGGTAAGATTTCCACTTCGAATTTAGAAACTCACTTCTCGTCATCTACTGACAATAACCCAAACGGCGCAAAGCTGAAAGGTGTCTTAGCGCTGAAGCGATATCATCCGCTCCAAACACCATGTCACGGTCCATTTGGATTCGGTGCTTCATCCACACGCCGCCAACGATACCTTCGCTGGCCATGCGGCAATCTTGCACCTGAGGAACGCATACTTGCTCTTCTGTGAGGCTCTGCCCCATGGAAAGGGCCTCGGAAAAGTTGTCAGCACCTGCTAAAAAATCCCCGGTGATTCCTTGAATTCTGATTTTTTTCCAAGATTGTTGAACGGCACCCTCAGAAACGTACTTACATGCTTGAGGTGACGCTACTGATAGGGTAGACCACAAGTTAACGAAGAGAATGGTAAGGATGATTCCGACTAGCTGTTTCATAATGCCTCCTTATTGTGCCACTTCACGTTGTTAACATCTAGAGTCCTTAGGTCCAGACCCTGTCCAGGGACTTCCTGACACCGGACTTGAGATGCATGAGTTTCGATTCATTAAAATGCAAATCATTTGCCAACTCTTTTAGGAGCCAAAATGACCCAAAATCTTATTCAAGCTAACTTCACAAAAGCGCTTTCTGATTTTAAAAATCAGGTCGATTGGGTAGGCCTGCGTCTCTACACAGAAAAAACCACAACGCATGTTATTCGAAATGAAAATCCAGAAGAGCATAACTCGCAAAAAGACCAAGGTGTGATGATCGAAGTCATGATCGATGGACATGTGGGCTATGCTGCCACCAGTGATCTGACTCCAGAGGGAATGAAGGCCGCTTTTTCCAGAGCAAAAACTCTATCGACACAATCGTCACAATTTAAAGTGGCTGAATTCACTCCTGAAGAACGCCCATCGTCCAGAGGGCAATTCCAAAGTCCTTACTTGCATCGCTTGGACACTTTAAGCACCGAAGAAGTTGTTCGCGTTTTGATGAATTCGTCAAAGGCTATGAAAGTTTCTGATAAAATCGTGTCGCGATTGGCATATATCTTTATCGTAGAAACTGAAATTCAGTACGCATCATCAAGTGGAGCTGAGTGGCTTCAAAACTTTGATATGGTCACCACGTACTACAAAGCCACAGCCCAAAATGACAAAGATACGCAATCCCGCACTGAGGGAAATTCTTTGCAGATTGGTGCCGAGATTTTCCGTAAGAATGAAATCTATGATCTTTGCCGCACAACCGGTGAAGAAGCCATGCTTCTTTTGGAATCTGAAAACTGCCCGACTGAAACCATGGATATCCTCTTGGCCCCAGATCAAATGCAGTTGCAAATTCATGAATCTATCGGTCACCCGCTTGAGCTTGATCGTATTTTGGGTGATGAGCGCAACTATGCCGGCTGGAGTTTCATTAAGCCCGAGTTTTTTGGAAATCTTCAATATGGCTCAAGTTTACTCAATGTCGTTTTTGACCCAAGTGAGCGTGGGCAATTTGCTTCTTACGCGTTTGATGACGTTGGCAATCCTGCAACACGCGAATATCTAATCAAAGACGGAAAACTTCTACGCGGTTTGGGCAGTCTTGAATCACAAAAACGCTCTGGCATTCTAGGCGTTGCGAATCAACGTGCTTCTAGCTGGAATCGCGCACCGATTGATCGTATGGCGAATATCAACGTGGTCCCTGGAAAATCCACGTTGGATGAAATGATAGGTTCCGTAAAACGTGGTGTTTTGATGAAGGCCAATCGTTCTTGGTCCATTGATGACTACCGCAACAAATTCCAATTCGGTTGCGAGTACGGACAAATGATCGAAGACGGAAAACTGACTCGTGTCGTAAAAAATCCAAATTACCGTGGCAAGACTTTGGAGTTCTGGAACAGCCTGAAAGCTGTCGGCAACTCTGGTACATATGAAAATCACGGAAGCCCTTTCTGCGGTAAAGGAGAGCCCAGCCAGCTTATTCGCGTGGCTCACTCTTCTCCGTATTGCTTGTTTGGAAATATCGAAGTCTTTGGAGGTGTGTAATGAATTCGCGTGAGATTTTAAATTTTGTTGCCCAAGGACTCTTCAAAGACCTTCATAACGACGAAGCTTTGACCGTTTATTTCCGTGGTGAAGACACGGACTTCATTCGCTGGAATCAGAGCAAAGTTCGTCAGAACACCTCTGTAAATCAAAAAGAGCTCAGCTTTGAGCTGCAAAAAGCCGGTCGTAAGCTTAAGAAATCCTTCAGCGCCCAAGGCTCTGCAGAATGGGATTTGATCGAAGCCCAAAGGCTTTTGAAAGAAGCCCGCGAAGAAGCTGTAGCTCTGCCACAAGATCCCTATTTGGTGCCATTTGCAAACAACGGTACCAGCGAGTCCATTTTCCGCGGCGAACTTCTGACTGGGGAAAAATTGATTCAAGCTATCGCCAAGCCTATGGCAGCCCATGATATGGCAGGGCTGTACGCGGGTGGCACGATTGAAACAGGCAACTGCAACTCTTTGGGACAAAGCCATTGGTTTACTAATGAAAGCTTCTTCATGGACTACTCGCTTTACAATGGCGAGCGCGCATCAAAAGCGTGTTATGCGGGCTCTCGTTGGCATCAAAGCGAATTTGAAACCAATATTGCCCAGGCTGCCGAGCAACTAGCGGCAATGGACAAGCCTCGTATGAAACTCTCGCCTGGCAACTACCGCGTGTATTTGGCTCCTGGCGCTGTTGCTGAACTTGCCAGTATGTTTAGTTGGGGTGCCCTCAGCTATCGTGCGTACCGAGACGGCGGAAGCGCGCTTAAAAAGCTCCACGACAAAGAACGTAAGTTTTCTTCGCAGTTTTCACTGTCAGAGAACTTTCACTTGGGGCTTACTCCCCGCTTTAATGACATGGGCGAACTTGCGCCCGAAATTCTGCCTTTGATTAAAGACGGAGAACTTCAGCAATTCTTGGTCAGCTCTCGAAGTGCCAAAGAGTATGGGGTCCCAGGGAATCACGCCTCAGCGGGTGAATACCCTCGAGCTATGGAAATTGCTCCAGGAAGTCTAGCTCGAAAAGATATTTTAACGAAACTAGACACGGGACTTTACCTGTCGAATTTGCACTATCTCAACTGGAGTGACCAACCAAACGCACGCATCACTGGGATGACCCGTTATGCATGCCTATGGGTGGAAAACGGAAAAATCGTAGCTCCGATCGAAGATATGCGCTTTGACGTCAGTCTTTACGACATTTTGGACGAAGGTCTTCTGGAAGTGACGGATTTCCGCGAAGTAGATCCAAGCGTGGACACATATCATCAACGGTCTTTAGGAGGGAAAAACCTACCTGGATTATTGATTAAAAACTTTAGTTTCACGCTTTAGTGCTCGAGCCGGATTTTGACTCTTTCGTAAAAATATTGCAGGGGGCTTTTCATTTCCCCCTTGCAGGAGTATAAACAAAAGAGCTTCTCGGCAATTTTGTCGGCTGATTTTTCTAAGGAGATAGACAATGGAAAACAAAATCCAACAACTCGTTAACGAACTTTCTAAAAACGAACGCGTTCAAGCTGTTATGCATGACATGCACATCCTTCAAGGTAAGTTGAATGCGGAAATGAATAAAACTCTTTCTAAATTCAAAAAATCTGCTGGCGACATCGAAAAGAACATCTTGAACTACAGAAAACAGTTGGTTGCTCAAAAGAACAAACTTGAAAAAGAATTGCGTGCAAAAGCGAAGTCTTTGAAAGTAAAGCCAGCTAAGAAAACAGCTAAGTCTGCAAAAGCAGCTCCTAAAAAAGCGACTGCAAAGAAGACAACTGCTGCTCGTAAAACAACTAAGAAAAAAGCTTAGTTCTTTCTCTGAAATACTACCGAAAGAGGCCGATGAAAATCGGCCTCTTTTTTTTGCCATAATCATCTTTTTGTTTTTCTGACCTAAGTCAGAGCTCCAAGAGAACAAGTCTCTTTCGAACATTCACACGCGCGCGTATTAGTTTTATTTACTGAACTCTCGAGCAGATTCTCAAAGAGAACTCAAATACTGATTGTAGTCACATTACTTTCGACTCGATAATGCCTACATACTTAAAACAAAAATATTAAGAACATTGACGTTCGAGACAGTCATGGCGGCGCAGCTTTGACTTTAAAAAATTAGGGAGGATGTAATATGAATTTTTGGACAAAACTCACGTTGGGTTTGTCGGCAGCCGGTGCTCTTGGTGCAGTCACCGCATGTGGTGGTTTCAGCAATGGCCCAAGCACAGTCGAATCACTCACCATTTCTGGTACCTTGGGCGCTTCATCGTCTGTTATGGGCGTAAAGCCTTTCAGCAACAGCGCAATGGCAGTTTCTTTGACCGATCTTGAGGTCTACGCCGTTGCTTTCACTTCTCCACCTTCTGTTGCAGAGGCTGAAGTTGGCGCGGATGGTTCTTTTACAATCAGTATTCCTGGCGCAAAAGGTGCCGCAGTAACTGCGATTTTCCGTGATAAAAACGATGAAAGCCAAGTCGGTACGATCGTTTTCGAAGATACTAGTTCTAAAGATATGAATGGTAATAACTCTCAGTCTTCTTCTGTTGTTCTTGGTGACAGTGTTGCCCTCGGTAACATCACTTTGGGTACAGATGGCAAAGTGGTTATTCCAGTGTCGCAAATTGCGGATAAAATTGACTCTTCAACGACTGTTTCTTCTAGTACTGCCTTCGATCCTACAGGTACTTGGTATATGAAGGCGTTCTCAGGAACTCTTCCTTCTGGCTATCAAACTGTGACTTCAACGTGCAACGACGGCCCTTGTATCGGCTTCCCGATCACCTTGGTTCGTATGGCTGGTAAGAAGTTTTCTCCAACCACAAACTGCGATATGTCTGTAGATCCAGTTGTTTGTGCGACGACGGATGGAACTATCGGAACTGAAGATCGTTATGCTCTTTCTATTTGGGGCGAAAACTTCGCAAATGGTATGGGTGCTTGCGGTTCTAAAACTGGTTTCACGGCTGCTGAAGCGCGTGCGGCTGGCCGCATCCACATTGCTACTTTGCCTACAGTAGCTGGTAATACGATCTCTTTCGGTGATTATAGCTACCAAACGCCAACAGGTTTTGGTGGTGATGCTTCTCCATTCGATAAACCTTGGATGAAAACGGGCGCTCTTTCGACTCGTCCAGTACAAGATTGCAGACCTACAGCAATCACTCACAATAGCGTGACTTACAATGGCTGGGCTTGCAAAGCTGAGATCATGACCGGCATGTGGCCAGGCACTGGAAGCGGCAACTACGGCTGGCAAGTAGGCGTCGAGGGTGGCGGTTGCTTCAATACTGCGACTGCAAAACCTGTGAACGTTACAAACTGGTCTACGATTGGTATCGGCAGCTGTACTCAATCCACAGCTTCTTCTACATACGGAAACGGTTTCTATACTCACACTTGTACTTACACGAACGTGGACCATGACAATAGCGGCACGACAGCCGCAATTAGCTTGAGCTGTACACACACTGGTGGTCAGTTCACAGACAGCACTGGTCCAACAACAACGCCGTTAACTACAAATTCGGGTGAGTATTTGGGTCAGCCTACAACGATCGTTGCCTCTGGTCAGCCTTGCGAAAGCATTGGTGATGCAACAACCGCTGACAAATTGGCAGCTTACCGTTGTTATGCAGAAGCTTACTGGAGCACAAACAACGCGACTTCTACGTGCCAACGTGAATATCGCTTCAACTGGGCAGCTACGACACCGGAAGAGTTCGCTCAAGATTCTGAGCGTGGTAAACCTAAAAACGCGTTCATCACAAACATCTTGAACTACACTCCAGATGGTACGATGGCGACTTTGGAAGACGAAGAAACTGAAAGTTTCACCATCAATACTGGTGCGAACAGCAGTACATTCTGTGAAACGTCTCGCAGAACTGTGATCTCTTTCAAAAAGGTGTCTGACACTCGCATGTTGGTCGATCTTAAACAAACCGGCCAGATGAACAGCACAAGCGCAGCCTGCCAAGGTGCTGCGAAAGATGCTCTTGCTGGCAAGCAAGTGGGCGGTGGCGATCTTCAGCACATCCTTACTCCACAAAAAATGATCTTCTACGCAGACACTACTCTGTAAGAAGCAGCAAGAACATTGCTTGCGAAAAAGCCCGGCTTGACCGGGCTTTTTTCTTTTCAGACAATCTTTAAAGAGGAAAATAAATCATGAAACTTTTTTTGTTCGTCGGCTTTTTCGTTTTTGGATTGAGTTTGCAAGGCTCTACCGCGTTTGCTGCAAAAATAAACTGCGATCGTTTTTCACAAGATGCTAAACGCTATAATTCAGAAGTTTCTCAAAAACAAAAGCAACTCACTGGCCTGGAAGAGCAATTACAATCGGGCACAAAAGCTATCAACGACTATAATAAAAACTGCCGAGCGGCCTCTGCACCTAACTGCAATCCGGTTATGTACAACATGATCAGCGGCCAAATGACCAACGTGGCAGGGCAAAAACAAAAAATCCAAGGCGAGATCCTGACCGCCAAAGAGAGGCAAGGCGAAGCTCTGCAGAACCTCAAATCCTGCAAAGCCGTGAAGCTTCAGAAAACGGTACTTTAAAAGCCATTTTAAGGCCTTACCAGCTCTGGCCGAGGCCTAAATAACGCGCCATTTCGGGGTGATCCTCTACCAAGTGCCCGAAAATCGGCCATGACGGCCTGCGCTCTCGGGCTAGGACTTTATCCCCTCTTTGGACTGTGATAGTTTGTCACTCAAATTTCCAAGGACCGTGGCATGAAATCAAACACCTTCTCGTTGAACTACTCCAATAACTCTACTCAAAAAGAATTCATGGGTCGTCACATTGGCCCCCGTGATGAAGATATTCAGGCGATGCTTAAAGAGCTCGGCTTTTCATCTTTGGATGAAATGGCAGCTCAAGTCGTTCCCCAAAAAATCCGCACGACAAAAAATTATTCTGTCGTTGGTGACGGCATCTCTGAGTACGAGCTTTTAGCAAATCTCAAAAAGACCGTTTCTAAAAACAAAGTCTTCCGCTCTCTTTTGGGCATGGGCTTCTACGACACCATCACGCCAACTGTGATTCAAAGAAACGTTCTTGAAAATCCAGTGTGGTACACAGCCTACACTCCTTACCAAGCAGAGATCGCACAAGGTCGCTTGGAAGCACTTTTGAACTTCCAAACAATGGTCATTGACCTGACAGGTATGGAAATTTCTAACAGCTCGCTCTTAGATGAAGGATCGGCGGCTGCAGAAGCAATGGCGATGGCTCATGCTTCTCATAAACATGACAACGTGAATAGCTTTGTCGTGTCTCCGAAAATGCATCCTCACGTGATCGAGGTTTTGAAAACACGTGCGGAGCCTCTGGGCTTGAACATGATCGTTCAAGATCCAAAATCTTTTGATTTTAAAACTCCGGTCTTCGCTGCTTTCATTCAGTACCCTGACACAGAAGGTGTGATCGAAGATTACAAAGAAATGACGGACAAGTACCACAATGCGCATGCAATGGTTGTTGCGTCTGTGGATCTTTTGTCTTTGACGCTTTTGACTCCTCCAGGAGAATGGGGCGCTGATATCTGCGTTGGAAACTCGCAACGTTTTGGCGTGCCACTCGGTTTCGGTGGTCCTCATGCTGCGTTCTTGGCGACGAAAGACGTTTATAAGCGCATTATGCCAGGTCGTATTGTGGGTGTTTCTGTGGATAGCCACGGGAAGTCCGCTCTGCGCTTGGCTTTGCAGACTCGCGAACAACACATCCGTCGCGAAAAGGCGACTTCTAACATCTGTACAGCTCAAGTGCTTTTGGCAAACATGGCCAGCATGTACGCTGTTTACCACGGTCCAGAGGGTTTGAAGAAAATCGCTCAACGTGTAAACCGTATGGCTGCGATCACTGCGGAAGGTTTGAAAAAACTTGGTTTCACGACTCCAAGCACGACTTACTTCGACACTCTTACAGTCTCTACGCCAAAAGCAGCGGACATCGCGAAAGCGGCCGAAGCTTTGAATATGAATTTCCGTGTTCTTGGCAATAACACTCTTGGTATGTCTTTGGATGAAACTTGCAGCTTGCAAACTGTTGATGACATCTTCCAAGCGTTTAACTTGGGCGCTAAAGCTAGCTTCACAGCAGCGGACATCGATGCAAGCTTGAACTACAACTGGCCAACCCAGTTCGTTCGTAGCAGCAAGTATCTGACTCACCCGGTGTTTAACACTCACCGTTCTGAGCCCGAGATCACTCGTTACATCCACATGCTTCAGAATAAAGACATCACATTGACTCACTCGATGATCCCACTCGGATCTTGCACGATGAAGTTGAATGCGACGACAGAACTTGTTCCTGTATCATGGCCTGAGATCAATAAAATGCATCCGTTTGCACCGACGTCTCAGATCCAAGGCTACATCGAAATGATCCATGACCTTGAAAATAAACTTTGCGATATCACGGGTTTTGCGGGCGTCAGCCTTCAGCCGAACTCGGGCGCTTCTGGCGAGTACGCGGGTCTTCTTGTAATCCGTAAATACTTCATCGACAAAGGCGAAGCTCACAGAAACGTGTGCTTGATTCCAAGCTCTGCGCACGGAACAAATCCAGCTTCTGCTGTGATGGCAGGTATGAAGGTTGTAGTTGTAAACTGCGATAACCAAGGAAACGTTGACGTTGCAGACTTGAAAGCAAAAGCGGTTGAACACAAAAAAGATTTGGCTGCATTGATGATTACTTACCCTTCAACTCATGGTGTGTTTGAAGAAAGCATCAAAGAGATCTGCCAAACTATTCATGATAACGGCGGCCAAGTTTACATGGACGGCGCGAATATGAATGCACTTGTGGGGCTTTGCCGTCCTGCGGAGTTTGGTGCGGACGTATCCCACATGAATCTGCATAAGACTTTCGCGATCCCGCACGGTGGTGGCGGCCCAGGTGTTGGTCCTATCGGTGTTCGTGAACATTTGAAAAAATATTTGCCGACTCATGGTTTGCAACCAGAAGCCGGTCCTAAAACAGGCATCAGCGCAACCACTTCTGCTCCTTGGGGCAGTGCTAGTATTTTGCCGATCTCTTGGTCTTACATCACGATGATGGGCGCTGAGGGCTTGAAGAAAGCAACTTTGGTTGCGATCTTGAATGCGAACTACATCGCGAAGAAACTGGCTCCTCACTACCCTGTTGTCTATAAAGGCAAAGAGGGTTTGGTAGCGCATGAGTGTATTTTAGATATGCGCGAGATCAAAAAAACCAGCGGTGTTGATGTTGCTGACGTTGCAAAACGTTTGATCGATTATGGCTTCCACGCTCCGACCATGTCTTGGCCGGTGATTGGCACGTTGATGGTCGAGCCAACTGAGAGTGAGCCAAAAGCAGAACTGGATCGTTTCATCGATGCGATGATCAGCATCCGTAACGAAATCCGCAATGTCGAGAGCAAGAAATGGGATATCAAAGACAACCCACTTGTGAACTCTCCGCACACTGCAGAGACCTTGCTGAAGTCAGAGTGGGCTCACGCTTACTCGCGCGAACAAGCGGCGTATCCAGCTGAATGGCTTCGTAGCAATAAATTCTGGCCAGTCGTAGGACGTATCGACAACGTTTACGGCGACAGAAACTTAGTTTGTTCTTGCCCGAGTGTAGATACTTACAAGTAACTCATTTAAAGGCCGGCCAAAAAGCCGGTCTTTTGCTTTAAGGCAAAGACTTTGGAGTAATCCTTCTCGATATCGAGATGTTCTCTGGATTGTCTATGGTTCACACAGATCTCTATCATCTAAACGTGAATCAATACTAAGGAGACTTCATGAAAACTTTATTGCTTATATTACTTAGCACATTGAGTTTGGCTGCCTTTGCCGCCCCGACATCAACGACATATACGCCCGAACAAAGAAAACAAATGGCAAATATGCACCTAAAGGCCGCAGAGTGTTTGAACTCTACAAAGACCGTTCAAGAGTGCCACCAAGAAATGATGAAAAACTGTCCTATGATGAAAGATGGAAGTTGCCCCATGATGGGAATGGGTATGGGAGCTCCTCAGGAACCCGTCAAATCAAAGACTACAAAATAAATTGTCTAAGAGAATTTAAAATGGCAGATCAGCCCCCAAAAAAACCACGTGATGAACGTGGTTTTTTTATTCTTCGATCTTGACCCATCTGAAGCTTTTGAATTTTTCTAACTCATCGGCAGACATCGCTTTGATAGTCCCGACCAATTCAGAGACAAAATATTTTTCAAATTCTTTTACTTTGGTAATACGAAATGAAGCATCGCAATTTTCTTGGCAGCTAGCAGGGCTGCCGACATACATGATGGACACCGGGAAACCGGATTCATTAAAAACAGTCCCTCCGACAGAATCGACGGCCTGTACTTCGGCGATGTATCCAGGCTTCAAAATCCTTTCATGACTGTGACCCCTGCTAAAATAGCAATGTCCAATTTCATGCAGAAGGACGGCAAAAACTTCCTGAAAACGCGGTTCTTGCTTTTCTCGTTCAAAAACCTTTCGATTAATAACGATGTACACACCGTGGTTGTTATCATCCCAAGAGCAATAGGCGCTGCGATTATTTTCATATTCGTCTTCCGTCGTGACCCAAACCGGAAGAGACGTAAAACTGTTTTGATAACCAACTTCCGCAGCGAGTGCAGAGATATGCTGAAGTGTCGCTGCAATTTTCTCTCGCTCCTCAGCGGTCGACTCGTCCTCTGGAATCCAGATTTTAAAACCATTGCATGACACTAAAAGACCACACAAAGAGACAGCCAAAATATTTCTACAGACTAATTTGAAAAAAACCATAACACCCAAAGATTTAAAGGCTGTTTATAGACGAGAATCCAATGAAAGGACCACAACTGCCATATTCGAAGAAATTTATACAGGGGCCAAAAGATAAGGGGCCTTTGAAGCCCCTTGTGTATTTTTATACTTGTAAGAAATTCGTTTAAAGTGGTGTGTAAGTAACTTGGCAGTAGCCTTTCTTGGCAATACCGCCACCGCCAGCAGCGCCGCTACTTCCACCGCCGCCGCCGCCGCCGCCCCAATTGCCGGCTGTTTTACCCGCTGTATTCTGACCACCGGCGGAACCGCCGCCGCCTCCACCACTTCCCATAGAGCCGCCAAAATTGGTCCCGCTGTTTCCAGCACCACCGTTGATAGTAAATTGATCCGAACCTTTACCACCACTACCGCCATTATTTCCAGAAGTGGCGCCTGCGCCGCCTGTCGTGGCACCGCCGTTGCCACCCGTACATGTCGAGCAGTTTCCACCGCCGCCGCCGCCACCAGCACCATTGCTGCCACCGTTACCGTTGCCACCATTGCCACCAGCACTATCCGGACCTGCAGCACCGCCGCCACCACCTGCGCCGCCAAGACCGCCGCCACCGGCACCACCATGGCCACCGGCTTTTGCATTTGCCGCTGGAACGGATGAACCTACAGCACCGCCAGATCCAGAGGCGCCTGAGTTGCCTCCGGCAGTTCCGCCCTTCGCAACTACAGTCGACGTATCTTTAAAAATCGAATCGCCACCGTTGTTTCCAGAAGTACCGCCAAGGCCGATCGTCACGGAAATGGTGCCTCCTGGAGTTAAAGTCACATTGTTTGCATAGGTATAGGCCCCACCGCCACCACCACCGCCACTTTGAAAGGGTGAGCTTGCATTGCCGGTTCCGCCGCCACCGCCGCCACCAATACATTCAACCTTGTTGTTAGAGTTGTTCCAGTCTGCGGGAACATCCCAGGTCGCATCTGTGCTGATAATTTGAATGGTGATTGGAGCTGCGGGTGTCGAGTTCTGTTTCTTCCAAAATCCGTGGGGAATCGTTTGGGAGTGTGAACCCAAACTCCAGAGAACAGTACCCGTTAAGAATGCGGCTGCTATTTTCAAATGATGTGTATAGGTCATGAAAAAAGGCTACCACACAGATCTGCGTCCATTCAGGTACTTTTTGGAACAAGTGGGAACAAAGTGCTCGGTAAAGGTACGCGTTAATTAAGCTCAAGCTTTCGAAAGCTAGGAGTTTAGAATCTTTCTTGCCCACGTAGGAACTTGTTCGGAAGCAGGCCCGATCCACTGCTCGTCGAAATAACTGCTTACTAAAGATGCATCTTTGTTGATTTCAATTTTATGCGCTTGCGGGCACATTTGCACAAAGCCCGCAGCAGGATACACATTTCCAGAAGTGCCAATTGCGACAAAGTAATCGCAAAAGTTTAATGCTTCATAGATTTCGTCCATATAGTAAGGCATTTCACCAAACCATACGATATCAGGTCGCAGATCCCCCTTCACTCGACAACGAGGACACTCGTTGGTTTGAGTTAGTTCGTTCTCCCAATTCATTTTAGCATCACAACTTGTGCACCAAATGCTACGAAGCTGACCGTGCATGTTTAAGAGTTTTTTTGAGCCTGCACGTTTATGAAGGTCATCGACATTTTGTGAGACGAGCAGAAAATCCCCCTGCCACGCTTTTTCAAGTTCAGCCAGAGCTTTGTGAGCGGCGTTGGGTTCGACCTCGTTTAGTTGCAAGCGACGAAGATTGTAAAAGCGATGAACCAGCTCGGGATTTCGAGCAAAGGCCTCAGGTGTTGCGACATCTTCCACCCGGTGGTTTTCCCAAAGACCATTGTTATCGCGAAAGGTCTTTAACCCGGACTCAGCACTGATTCCGGCGCCTGTCAGGATCACGATATTTTTCTTCATAAGAATCATTTGAGCGTATCCCCCGACCCTTTCCAAGCCTAAAATTCCCTTCTTATGGCCCCAGGCCCCATGCTATGATGACCCTTCGATGAAAAAGGCCGTGTTTATACGTCTCGATAAAATTGGGGATCTGATTTGTACCATGCCTGTGGACCAAATCGATTATCTCAAAGATTGGGAAATCACTTGGGTGATTTCTAAAGGCCTATCGTTTATTCCCGATCACTCGGATCCAAAGCGAAAATATATTGAGCTCGATAAATCGAACCCAAAAGAAGCTCGCAAGCAACTTGAAAAACTTCTTCGCGAAATCAAACCGGATGTCGCGGTTAGCATTCAAGCTCCGTGGTGGGTCAGCTTTATTTTGTGGAAGTGTAAGGTCGCAAAACGCATCGGTGTTTTATCTAAATGGGATAGTTTTATTTTCTTAAACGCGGGTGTTCGCCAAAAACGCAGCCTGTCTGTAAAACACGAAGCCGATTACAACCTGGATTTGATTAAACAAATTGATCCAGAGAATATTCCTGACGTCACGGCTCCCATTCTTCACCTGAAAGCCGATCCTCAACCCGCGTGGTTGACTCACCGAAAGCTAGAGCCAAAAAAGTACGTGGTGGTTCACCCAGGTATGGCGGGTTCTGCATTGAATTGGCCAACTCAATACTATATCGAGCTGATCGCAAAACTGAAAACCTACGACAAAGTGGTACTCACTGGAACTGCGGCTGATGAGCCTTGGCTAAAAGATATCAAAGAGGCTTACAAGAACGATCCTCAGGTGATTTCTTTGCAAGGAGCCTTAAATCCTAGTCAGCTATTGTACGTGCTTGAACAAGCGAACACTGTTTTTGCACCAAGCACTGGCGTGATTCACATGGCCGCAAGCCTTGGAACACGTGTATATGGTTTTTATTCTCCGATTCGAGTGCAAACTGAAAAACGCTGGGGCGCTCGTGGCAATGATGTGCATTTGTTCTCTCCGGATGTCGACTGCCCGGCGGCTCATCACTGCTTGGGTGACAAATGCCCGATGTATCCGTGTATGAATCAAATCACTCCTGAGCGCGTGTTGAAAGAGCTTCAGTAATGCAAAGACTTTTCACCGTTCCGAAAGAGCTTGAGCAGAAAATCGAGAGTGCACTTAAGAATTTCAATCTGACGTTGCAAGACTCCCAAAAACTGGCAGAGGCCGTCAAAAAACTTTCGGACTATTTCATTCAACATCCAGAGGGCGCGACTCCGTGGAGCGAGAACTGGGCGCAGATTGCGTACTTGGTCTATTTTCTGCCTTTGAACAATGCCCGAGTCCAAGCCGTCGTCAAAGAAGCACGTTTTCAGAATTTCTTTAAAGGCTTAGATCGCGTCGTCGATTTTGGTTCCGGCTTTGGCACCGCAAGCCTTGCGCTGACCGAAGATTTTCAAAAGTTCACTTTGATAGAGCGAGCTAAAGATATTTGTTCGCGCTTTGCATTTTTGCCGCCAGCAAAAACAACATGGCTTGATAAAGCTCCGAACTTTGAAAATCCACAAAGCACGCTTGCAGTGTTCTCTTATTCGCTGACGGAACTTTCTGACCTTCCACCGTGGGCTAAAAAGATGGAAGCTTTGATGATTCTAGAGCCCTCCACTCAGCAAGATGGCAGAAAGCTTTTAGAACTTCGACAGAAGCTAATTCAAGAAGGCTATAGTCTGTGGGCGCCTTGCACCCATCAGGGCCACTGCCCCCTTTTGATAAATTCCAAAACGGATTGGTGCCATGATCGAATTCACTTTGAAATGCCAAAGTGGTTTGAAAAGATGGAACAGCATCTGCCGATGAAAAATCGCACGCTGACAACAAGCTATCTTTTGGCTCGTAAAACCAAAGCTCCTGCAAGACCCAGCAACTGGGCCCGCACTGTTGGGGATCGCCTTGAAGAAAAAGGCAAAGACCGTCAACTGCTCTGCCGAAGCGAAGAACGCGAGTTCCTTGCGTGGATGCATAAGCAGGGCCTTCGCCAAGAAATTCCTCGGGGAGTTCTGATTGAAATCCCCGAAGATGCACAAAAAGTTTCTAATGAATTAAGATTGAAAGACCCTGTTTCGCTTATTTAGAAACAGGGAACAAAGAAATCGCCAACTGATAAACGTGTTGTTTGTCATCCGGCTCAGACAAGAAATGACTGAGTTCGCGACGGAATCTAGCAATACGCTCGTTCGCTTCTGCAAGACGAGATTCAGAAACACAAACTGTCGTTGTGCTATGTTCACCAACGTGATTTGGAATCAAAGCAATAGCTTGGTTGTAAATCTGCTGCTTCACGAGTTGAGCGCGCGGATTCGTTTTGCTGGAAACGCTGTGATTGTTGATCTCTGTTTTCCAAACACCGTCTTCACGCTGAGACAATGCACCCGCAGTCATCAAATCATCGAGAGCTGTTTGCGCTTGAGCAATTGTTAAATTCAAACGCTCTGCAATCCAAGCTGCATTTGCTTGGAAATTTTTAGATGCAACAAGCTCCAAAATCGCGAGGTGATACCATTCCATCGATTGAAGTAAGTGCGCATTTTCGATCTCAGCAATTGCGTGCACTTCTTGAGCGCCCGAAGAATAACGACGACGACGACCGTTGGCCTTTTGAATATAGTCCTGTACTTCCTGCTCTGAGAGCGAAAGACGTGGCGCCAGACTAAGAATTGTCCGCGCTGTCATCGACCTTTTTCCGTTAAGAAGCTTTGATAAAAAAGACGAGTCCACGCCAAGATCTCGTGCAAAAGCGCGCAGAGAATAATTCGGATTCACCGAACTTCTGCGAGAGAGCTCTTGTTCTAGGAAAGTCCTAAAATCACTAGCACTAATAGAATTTAACTGAGCCATATACCACACTTATCAACTTGAAATTTCCCGCAGAGACATTATGCGTAAAATAACGTGAAATCGAAAGCAAGAAGAAAACAAGAAATGGTTAAAATGTTTGCGGCCACATAAAGTCCGCACTGTTTGGATCAGTGGTGAGGACAACTCGACAGAAAAATATTTAATTTGTCGAACGTTGAACGATGTAGATGTGACGTTGACGACGTCTTTCTGTACAAACAATTTCTTGGTGAATAGAATACGTGTCCGTGAAACTTGCTCCCAAAGCCGAAAGCAGGTCCATGAACTTCTGTTCATCTCTTTGTGGGCATAAAATCAAACGCTCAGCTTGCAAAAAGTTTTTGTTAAATAAACTTTTTATGATTTTAAAAATTGCAAAAGCACCAACACCCGCGATCACAACGTTTCCGGTAACCGGACAATCAACTTCTTCGCCTTTTGAAATTTTAAAATGAGCTTGCGAAGAAACTTCTGAGAATTTCTCGCGCACCGTTTTTTCCAAACCTTGGATGATGTGCGGAACCTGGTCGACAAAATAGACTTCGGAAAATCTTCGCGACTTCAGAGCTTCGACCCCGAGGTAGCCATGGTCACAGCAGAAATCCCAAACCGCCTTTTCTGGCAGCAGGTTTTCATAGATTAACTGCAGTCTTTCCGAGAGAATCACGGGCGTTTCCTTGCTATGGGGCTTTGACAATATCCAGCAAAACCCCTGCTATTGACAAGAGCTAAGAGCCCAGGGAAATTGCCCCATCGGACATTTCCTGGAGGCCCTTATGGAAACAAGCCAACTCAATAAAACCCCTTTAGCTGAAGAGCACGTCAAACTTGGCGCCCGCATGGTGGATTTCGCCGGCTGGTGGATGCCCGTTCAGTACAAAGGTCTTCGCGAAGAGCACGACAACGTTCGTACCAATGTCGGCTTGTTTGATGTTTCTCACATGGGTGAAGTTCGCTTCAAAGGATCGAAGGCTCTTGAGACCTTGCAATGGCTAACCACTAACGATGTGGCAAAGTTGAATGATAACGAAGCTCAGTACAGCCTTCTTCCGAACGAGCAAGGCGGCTTGGTCGACGACATCATTGTTTACTGCCTGAAAAAGAATGAAGACTACTTGGTGTGTGTGAATGCTTCGAATGCCGACAAAGACTTTGCCTGGATGGTGAAGAACAATAAAGGCGCTGACATCACCAATGAATCTTCTTACTGGGGTCAAATCGCGGTTCAAGGACCTAAAGCTTTGGCGTTGATGGATAAGGTTTTCGGTTTCAAAGCAAGCGACATGGCCACTTTCAAAGTTCACCGCTTTGACTACAAAGGCTTCAAAGCCATCCTTGCAACGACCGGTTATACCGGCGAAAAAGGCGGCGAAGTGTTTATTGAAGCCAAGGGGGCGGCGACTCTTTGGAGTGATCTTTTGGCTCAGGGCCAAGAGTTCGGGGTTCAAGCAATCGGCCTTGGTGCCCGCGACACCCTCAGAACCGAATACAAAATGTCCCTTTATGGCCATGAGATTGATGACACGACGAATCCTTACGAAGCCAAACTTGGTTGGGCGATAAAACCGTCCGCGAAAGACTTTATGGGCAAGGCTCCTATGCTCAAAGTCAAAGAAGAGGGCCTAAAAAAGCAGCTAATTGGTTTTAAGATGTTGGATAAGGGGATTCCACGCCAGGGTTACTCCCTATTTTCTTTTGACAATAAAGAAATCGGCAAGGTAACTAGTGGGACTCACTCACCAACCCTGGACGAACCCATCGGAATCGCCTATATTTCTTCGGAATTTGCGGCCGAGGGGACTGAGTTTTCAGTCGATATCCGTGGACGTAAAGTGAAGGCGAAAGTGTGCAAAACCCCTTTCGTGAGTAAATAGGAGAAACTCAATGCCATTCCATATCCCAGAAGAACTTTACTACACAAAAGAACACGAGTGGGCTCAGGTTGACGAGAACATCGTTACTGTTGGCATCACTGAATTCGCTCAAGAGCAATTGGGTGAGATTGTTTACGTTGAGCTTCCAGAGGAAGGTCAAAAAGTAACCCAAGGCCAAACTTTCGGCGTTATTGAATCCGTAAAGGCAGCCAGCGACCTTTATTCTCCAGTTTCTGGCACAGTAATCGAAATCAATACTGGACTTAATGACGATCCTTCTGTATTAAATGACGACCCAATGAACGAAGGGTGGTTGATCCGCATCGAAATGGATACGGAGAAAGAGCTAGCAAACCTAATGCGTGCTCCTGACTACAAAAAAATCGTTCAGGCGTAAAAACTAAATATACCGCATGCCCCGCTGGTGAAATTGGCAGACACGCTAGACTTAGGATCTAGTGCGCAAGCGTGGGGGTTCAAGTCCCTCGCGGGGCACCATCTAAAAATAAAAAAGCGACCCAAAGAGGTCGCTTTTTTATTTTTACGTGAGTACTCCACGAGGATTTTAACTCAAGACTTTGGGGGTTCCAAAAAATGCCATGACGGCATTTTTTCGATGATCGCGCAGCGATTACCCCGAAGGGGCAAGGGCCAGAACGGCCCGCAGTCGCACTCCCTCGCGGGGCACCTCTGACTTGAGGCGGCCTCGATGGCCGACTCAAGTCACCCGACTGGAACATGCGGGTGCGGCAATTAGTCCAGTGCCACATTTCCCACTCTGTATTTATACAAAACTAGGCGTAAAATCTGAATCATAGAGGAGTAATCTATGAATTTGTTTCGCTTCGTTTTAGCACTGTCTTTAGGTCTATTCATGACGGCTTGTAATCATACCGGAAGTAAAAACCAAGAAAGTCCGCGTGAACCGGCAGCACAAACTGAATCACACGCAACTCACTTACCTGATGATCAAATTAAATCTTTGCAGGATGCAGCTGCGAAACAAGATTCTTCGCGTGTTCACGAGCTTCTGTCTGGCGTTCGCGTTGCCCAAATCCTTGTTTCTTCTTTCGATGCTCGTCTTGCGAAAATCTCTAAAGAAGAAGATGCAGACAAATTGATGAACTCGCAGCTTTATTGCCGTCTGCAAGAAGTACGTCCTCTGCAAGAAGCTATCGATGAAAAACTGCGTGTGATCTTCGCAGCAGCCCTTCAACAAGGCGCTCCTGGAAGAGAGTGGATGTATCAACAGCTTCGCGCTTTTGCTAAAGTCGATGTTCTAAATGAAGTCGCAGTGATGCAAGTGATTCGTCTATTGGCGGAAAATGAAGAGACATATTGTGGCGCCAAAGATTGTTTTACGACCGAAGCTACAAAATGGCCCGAACTTCACGTAAATCCAATGGATGACGAAGCGATGGCGAAATATGTTGGCACTCGCATGGCTAAGTACAAAACAGTCACCAAAAGTGACGTTAAACCAGGAAATTGCTTTGGCGACCGTCGTGAGCCAAACCAAGTAGGCGCTTATGATTGGAAGAGCCGTAACTGGGTAGGATCTGTTTTGCCACAAGGGAACTTCGTATTTACATATGACGACGGCCCTCACTCCACTTTCACAAAAGAAATCCGCGATGCATGGGCACAAGCAGGAATGGTGAAACCTGCGTTCTTCTGGCTTTCAAAAAATGCAACGAACCTACCGTCTATCGTCAGCGAATTGAACTCTCAGGGATACGTGATTGGCTCACACTCTGCGGATCACAAAGATCTAGGAGCTTTAGCAAAAGCTGGAAATACAACGGCGCTTGACTACCAAATCAATGGTTCAGTAGCTACCCTTACGAAAAATTTGGGGAAACAAGTTCGTTATTTCCGTCTGCCTTATGGTTCGGGCGTAAAAAGTCAACTTATCGGCGCGCGCTTTCAGGCTTTGAATCTGGATCATTTCTTCTGGCGCGTGGACTCTTTAGATTGGCAGGATAAAAACCCAGCTTCTATTCGTGATCGCGTTGTTGCACAAATGAAAGCAACCGGACGCGGAATCGTACTCTTCCATGACATTCATTCACAATCTGCGAAAGCGACACAGTTGGTAGTGAATTATCTCAAGACTAGTTCTTCGCACAAAGCGGTTTCCATCTTAGACTTACCAGGTCTTCAAAAATAATCATGAAAAGGTCTATCGCTGTTTTATTAAGTATATTTGTTGGGCTGCCAGTGGCAGCCCAAGTTCCTTATGCACAACTGGAAAAATTGCGCCGTCAGACCGTCGCTGTGAGAGTGACTATGGATGCTCCTGAAGGCGCGACGGCTCGTGAATGCGGATTGGCTTCGAAGGACCTAGCAAGTCTTGGTGGAGCTTTATCTGCAGCTACCGACAGTGCAGCTGAAAAGTGGCAAAGCTTAACCATCAGCGAAGCGGATTTGCCGGCGTTGAAATCCAAAGTGGCGATCTGCAAAGAGCGCGGCAGCTGCCAAATTTACGAAAAGTTCCTCTCCAGCGCAAAGACTGAAGACGGAATCAAAGCCCAAGTGGCCGAGATGCAGTCTTCGCTTACAAAGACTCTAGAAACTCTGGAATCAAGCACATACACCAAAGCTCTGAAGACTGTGCCATCTCCTTGCACAGCCTTAGCTCCTCTGAAGTAGAACAGTTTGAATCGTTTCAAAGAACGATTCAAACAACACATCTTCTCTATGGAGTTAATTGCCCTACAAAGTTCGTAACGTACTCGATCACAAGATCTTGAAATTTATAAGAAGGCCCTGCTTCTTCTGTAACGACGAAATTGTGATCTCCTTTTGAAGTCGTTGCTAACAAGTCTTCTCTTTGAAGATCCCTTAATGTCCGGCGAATTTCATCGACTTTGCAATACGGGTCCTCTTCTGAAATCACCATTTTTAAGTGGATGTCTTCTTTGTTCAGAATATTCCAATAAGTTTTTTCAAACGGAGCTTCAGTCGAGCAATTCGGTGTTAACAGGATATGAGTTCTTGCAAGATCGATCGAAGGATCTAGTGCCTTCGTAGAAAAGCTTTTGGAAATAAGAACCGTTTGATCCGCACCAAAACCAAAAGTCTTTTGCGCATTTGTTGTGACTTCATGAATATCTCGCGCGGCTTTTCGAAGCTCCTGCTCTGGAACTTGAAGAGTGTCTTCAGACCAATTGAAGCGAACGGTAATAAATCCCTGGCTTTTCAATTTTTCCGCTAAACCCGAGAATAAGCGCTCTTTCATTAGGTACTTTTTTGCAGGGGCTACGATAACGAGCCCCTTAGCTTCGCCTTCTGGTCGGTCTACAAGGACCTCTACGGCGTACGTTTGCGTTGAACTCAAAATTAAAAGCAATGTGAATATCATTTTAAACATAGAACCTCCCAGGGTCTCGTTGTGATTATCTGGAACTGCTTATAAAATAACCAGGAACGCCTGTCTGTTGTTTATTTTTGTACATTGTGTTGGTATATATACAACATGATGAAATTTACAGTTCCCCCCGAGTATTGTTTGATCATAAATGCCTTTAATCAGGCCAGTTCCTTGCGAGGGGCTGCGGCACTTCTTGGAATGGATCCCCCTTCACTTGTCAGGAAAGTTCAAAAGATTTCATCTGAATTCGGTTATCTCCAAAAAGTCGGAAACAAATGGGCTGTCACTGAAGCCGGAAGAAGAGTTGCTCTGTGGACCGAAGAAATCATGCAAAGCCAAAGTGAACTAGCACAAGAAAAATCAACATTGCGAATTTCGTCCTTCGCTTGGCTTGCAGAAGAGATGCTTATTCCTGAGTTTGCAAAACTTCAGAAGCTTTTAAAAACAGGTCAATCCTGTTCATTCAAGTTAACAGCCAGTAATCAAGAACAAGAGCTGCTTCAGGGCCGAACAGACCTTGTAATTCAGGGCCATGCCCCCACCGATCCTTCCATCGCTTATAAGAAGATTTCTTCTTACGATTGGGTAGTCGTTGCTCCCTACGCGTGGAAAAAACAATTTTCGGGGCTAAACGAGGATCAAACCGTACAGCTACTTCATAAAAGAAGTTTTATTCCTCACACTAGCCTGAATCCAGAAAACGCTTTGGGCTTTCAACCTCTGACAAGAGCCCCTATCACTGCGGACGCAGTTATCGGTCTCCGCTCGGCCGTTGTTCACGGCGAAGGTTGGAGCGCTCTTCCGGCCATGTCGGTCCACAATTATCTGCGCGATAAAAAGCTGCTGAAATTGAATCTTCCCTCCTATATCAAAGACGACGTCTCTGTATGGTGGGTCCGCGCACGTAAAGACATGGCAGAGACCTCAAAGGTGGTCAGCAAGTGGATCACAGGGTTCGAGATCTCTTAGAAGACCCACAAGGATTGCTTGATCTTTCCCACAATTTTATCTCTAATTGGGCTGGGGGAAATCTATGAAAAGAATTACTTATCTCGTTTTAGCTTTGTCACTAACGGTTTTCGGCGCCTGCACTAAAAAAGCCGAGGTTGCAAAATCCAAAGCCCTGCTCGTTGGCACTGATGCTGCCTATGCCCCATTTGAAAGTGAAAATGCAGCTAAAGAGATTCAGGGTTTTGATATTGATATCCTAAAAGCTATCGCAGCCAAAGCTGGGCTTGAATTGCAGTTCATCAATACACCTTGGGAAGGCCTCTTCACTCAGCTTGCAAGCGGTGACCGAGACATCTTGATTTCTGCTATTACTATCAATGACACTCGCAAAACACAGATGGATTTTTCTGAACCCTACTTCGAAGCGGCTCAGTTGATTGCAGTACCTACAAAATCCAAAGTACAAAAGCTAGATGATCTGAAAAGCCTGAAAATCGGCGTTCAAACCGGTACAACCGGGGACGATATCGCTAGCAAACTTGTAGGTAAGACAAACGCCAACGTGAAGCGCTTCGAAGGCACTCCCCTGGCATTGCAAGAGCTGCAAAATGGTGGTGTTGACGCCGTGGTTGCTGACAATGGGGTGATCAATAACTTCCAGGCTAATAACAACGGCGATTTCAAAGTCATTTCTGATCCAAGCTTCCCGAAAGAGTTTTATGGCATCGCCGTTAAAAAAGGAAACAAAGAACTTTTAGATAAAATCAACAAAGGCCTTGCTGAAATTAAAGCAGACGGCACTTACGACCGCATCTATCAGACTTACTTCAAAGAGAAAAAATAACGAATGTTCAGCTGGTTCCGAAGCGACATCATCGTTGAGTACTTCCCGCTTTTCATGCAAGGGTTGGTCACAACTCTGCAACTGACGTTGATTGGCGTGGCTGGTGGCACCATTTTGGGATTGCTTCTGGGCCTTGGAAAAATCGCTCAGGTAGAGCATGGACCTTGGCGTATTCCCATCTTGCTGTTTGTGCGCTGGCCTTCGCAACTTTATGTGACGTTCTTTCGTGGCACTCCCCTGTTTGTACAAATTCTTTTGATTCACTTTGCTTTGGTGCCGCTCTTGATTCACCCGGATGAAGGCTGGCTGATTCGCGGGGAAGTGGCTTCTTACCTAAAGCGCGAGCACGGAGCCTTTATTTCTGGTTCACTGGCTTTGATTCTCAATTCTGCCGCTTATATTGCAGAAATTTTCCGTGCGGGCATTCAATCCATCGATCGCGGACAAACAGAAGCGGCTCGCTCTTTGGGCCTTAGTTACTTTCAAACTATGAGACACGTGATTGTTCCCCAGGCTGTGCGCAGAATGCTGCCGCCCCTCGGGAATGAAGCTATTATGTTACTGAAAGACTCTTCATTGGTTTCGGCGATTGGTTTGGCGGAACTGGCTTATGCAGCTCGCACCGCAGCTGGGGCGCACGCTCGTTATTGGGAGCCTTATTTGTTCATCTCACTTTTGTATCTGATCCTGACGATGCTTCTTTCCTATGGCGTCCATACTCTTGAAAGAAAGTATAAAACGATATGATCCGCGTGAAGAATTTGAATAAATTTTTTGGCGAGAAGCAGGTACTGAAAGACGTCAGCTGCGAGATTCAGGACAACGAAGTGATTTGTGTTATTGGGCCGTCGGGTTCTGGCAAAAGCACGTTCTTACGTTGTCTGAATGCTCTTGAAAAAGCGCAGAGTGGAACTGTCGAACTGAATAAGTATCAAGTTACGGATCCACAAACAGATTTAAACTCGCTTCGATCCCATGTGGGGATGGTCTTTCAAAGATTTAATTTGTTTCCGCACATGACGGCATTACAAAATATCCGCCTTGCTCCAGAGAAAGTCGCTGGCAAGTCCGCGGCCGAGGGCGAAAAACAAGCCCGCGAGCTTCTAAAACGCGTGGGCTTAGAAGAAAAAGCCGATGCTTACCCTAATGAACTTTCTGGGGGCCAACAACAGCGCGTGGCGATTGCTCGCGCACTTGCGATGAATCCCCAAGTAATTCTTTTTGATGAGCCGACTTCGGCCCTAGATCCTGAGATGGTCGGTGAGGTTTTGGATGTGATTAAATCCTTGGCCCATCACGGAAGAACAATGATCGTTGTCACTCACGAGATGGGTTTTGCCCGCCAAGTAAGTGACCGTATCTTTTTTATGGACGAAGGCCAAATCGTTGAAACCGGCACGCCCGCTGAAATTTTTGATCACCCAAAAACCGAGCGAGCACGTACTTTTCTAAGCAAGGTTTTATAGCCTTTAACTTTTAGTAGTTCGCGCAGAAGTTAAATGCAGAGTCCATCGCGTCTGCAGAATTTTGGCTGCGATAGTAATTGTTGTAAGCGGTGTCTAAGCACGACTTCGCATTTCTGTCGACTCTACGTGCTCCGTCAGCAGCTCGTTTTGCAGAATCTGCAGCGTTCAATTGTTTATAGTACATGTCATAGGCAAACTTTACGATCTCAAGCTTTCCCGCAATCGGAGCTTGAGAAGCTTCGGCAGCTCTGTCCATCGCGTCCACTGAGTTTAAGGTTTGGTACATTTTTTCGTAAAGATATTCCATCACCTCCAAAGAGTCCGTCTTGCGGCATGCTTGGCCCGCTTTGGTCATGGAATCTGAAGTGTTCAGCATCTTATAGTATTTTTCGTAAGCAAATTTAACACAAGCATCAGAAACAGGGCTGCCGCCATTGCCACTACGTTGAATCAAGTCCAACGCTTTTTCCAACTGCTCTTTTGCAGAGATCAAGTTAGAATCGCTAGCCGTTGTGTCCACAAGTGCATCTTGGATTTCACGAGCAAGGTTATAGATATCTCTTTTAGTCGTAGGATTGGCAAAAGCTTGAGTTGAGAACAAAGTCGCCATTGCAAGAAATGTAGTTACAAAGATCTTAGTCATGGAAAGCCCTCCGATAATAGGTTCCCTAGCCTTTTATGTTTACAGGAGAGAGCGAGTCAAGAGCATTCCCATCTGTTCCACAATCTGCCGATTTTCCGGCCCTGTTTAAAGCATGGTCGGTTTTCATAGGTAAAATCGTATTTAACCCCTTAAAAACAGAGGCATAGACGTTGCTATTTCCTTTTGTGAACTAACCTTCTGGAAAGGATACCTTATGAAAAACACATTTCTTAAAGTTACTTCAGTCGCTCTTTTGAGCATGATTTCTTTAAACAGTTTTGCTGGCGGCTTCTTGGAGCAAATCGAAAACTCAAAAAGAATCTCTCGTGATCAAGCTAGAAGCATTGCTTTGATTCATGCGCGCGCAATGAACGCCTCTGAAGACGTGAACATCGCAGTTCGCCTGAACGCTGAGCCAAAGTATGACGTGTCATATACTTCGCACTTTAAATACGACGAAGATCCTTCTGGCACTTACAGAGTGATCGTTGATCGTAGCGTGTCTTATCAGACCTGCAAGATGACCCTGACGATCAATGATCGCACTGGTCAGCTTGTTGAAAAGTCAGTGAGCTGCGAATAGCCCCCTCACACGGCCCCCGGGAATAATTACAGACTTGTCTAACGAGTAATGCCCTGGGGGTTCGCCAAATCCCCTATAGTGCTCATAAATGGCCCTGGTTTTTGCATAGACCTCTTTCAGCAAAGGAGGTCCCTATGAGACCGTTCTCTCAAAAATTCAATTTTGGTCCCCTGGGACTTCTGATGGCCTTGAGCCTTTTGATCGGTTGCCAACGCGCACGCCTCGAGCCGAATTGGCCGAAGGATCAACAACAGCAAGGACAAGGGCAGACACAAATTCCAGATAGCGGCCCGCTACAACCTCAGAGTGGGGACTTCTGTAAACCCGCTTCGATCCAGCCAAATAAAATCGTAAAAGTCCTCTTCTTGGTGGATGCTTCGGGCTCGAACTTTGGACAGTACGGGACGGTTCCAAGTGATCCGGATAAAAAATGGAGATCCCATACTCTTCGTAAGTTCATCACTCAATACGTTGACAAAGAAAACATCTACTTTGGCTTGGTGCTTTTCCAAGGCACTTCCGCTAAAGCTAAAATTGCAAAACAAGGTCACCCTAGCTTTTCGAATCAACGAGATGTCGTGTCTCAAGGCTATAAAGCGTTTTTAAGAAATGATGATGGCGGAAATACTCCTTACAAAGCCGCTTTAAAAATGGCGAAAGATGCTATCGCTGCGGATCTACAAAAGAACGCTGACGACCAGGCTTCGTATGTTGTTGTGACGATCTCTGATGGACTCGCAACAGATTATAAGAGCCCAGAACAAGTTATTCCAGATGCAGCGTCTATTATGGAGTTAGCTCCAAGTCGCATTACTTTGAACAGCGTTTATTACGCAAGAAGAACTCGTTCTTCGATTCCTCCGTACTTGAAAAGTATTGCGGATATCGGTCATGGCTCTTTCGTGATGGCAGACACACGTCAATCCCTGAAGCTGGAAGACGTCATGCACGTGCCTGCGATCAGTTGTGCTTACAATCGCTAAGATTCAATTCTTAGTGTTCCCGAAAATAGTGCGGATTTGCTCTTGGTACTTTTCTTCCATATTGGCAGCCGAGGCAATCCACACTTCTTGATCAAGAAACTTCTTAATTGCATAGACTTTACGGGATGAGGGGTTCTTCGCTTTGTAGTCCCTCTCTGCCGTTTCAAAAACTTCGGTCTGAGTTGTCCACAAATCAATCCGTCCATAGATTAGTTTTTTATAGTTGATCGAATCTTCGTTAAGACCCTCGATGTTTGTGGCCTTGCTGCCAAGAATCTTGTGTAGTTCGTCATCTCGCATACTGCCATTAAGAAAACCTATACGGTATTTCTTGAGCTCATTCCAACTTTCCAATTTGATCTTGGGATCTGTGGCATAAAACCAGCTTTCAACCGCGCCCAAGTGGCCTAGCCAAGCATAAATTTTTTCGCGGTCTGCACTGCGCGCTAAAGGAAAAAAGAGTCCATTGCGGGTTTTCAAAGTTTCATGCAGGGCTCTCTTCCATGGAACCCAAACGACTTCAAACTCTTTCGCCTTGCCAGATTTCTTAATTTTTTCCGCAACAATAGTTCCAAAAAGTCCCGATAGACCGTCGACTCCATCGCCCTTCTTTTCAAGGAATGGAGGTGTCTCAGCCGCAAATATTTTAAATGTCGCCGCATTGAGAGTATGTGAAAAGGCAAAAACAAGGGCCGCAAGGATCCACTTCATGCCCACCATCATAAAGACAAGTCTGAGAAAGCGCAATATTACACTAAAGTGATGCTGAGGGTTTCTCTTTCATACTCTCTATAAAGCTCTTCAGCTCTGCATATTCCAAAGGACCTACATATTTTGCTTCGTTAACAAAGAACGAGGGAGTCCCGTTGACGTCACTAAATTCCCCGCTGAGGTAATCAGCCTTTACTTTGTTCAACAGAAAGGCACTTTTGATATCTTCGTCAAATTTTTTGAGATCTAAATTCAACTCCGTTGCGTAATCAAGAATGTCTTGTGCAGAAAGATTCTGCTGATTCTCGAAGAGCTTATCATGCATCTCCCAAAACTTAGATTGAGCCCCCGCAGCTTCTGCGGCCACAGCAGCCAGCAATGCGTGTTCATGCGATTGAATCAGTGGAAAATGCCGAAAGATAAAACGCAGGTCCTTGCCAAAGTCCCTTTGCAGCCTTTTCACCATGGGATATGCCTTTCCACAGAAGGGACATTGAAAGTCTCCATATTCGACAATAGTGATTTTAGCGTTCTCGCTTCCTTGACCATGATCCTCGTCACTCACTGGTGTTTTCAATCTATTTGTCCGCATCGGAGCCTCCGTGAACTTGATGGTAAAAGCTTCGAGTTGCCTCGCCTAGCTGATTTTTAGCATGTTGAATCTGACTGTGCGCTTGTTATGCTCTCGCTCAAAGGAAGTGTCCTATGGCCAGTTCGAAGATCGTAGTCGAATCCAGAGTTCATTTATTCTCGACGCTTGCAGAAGCCGCCGAGCTCGAGCACAACTTCATGTGTCTCTACCTCTATGCCATGTTTGGCTTAAAAAGAAATTTAGATGAGGGGCTCACCGAAGAAGAACTGGCTGCCGTCGAGAGGTGGCGTCGTGTGATTTTGGGAATTTGTATCGAAGAAATGACTCATCTTGCTTTAGTTGCGAATCTTTTTGTCGCAATTGGCTCGACGCCTCACTTTTCGCGTCCGAACTTTCCTGCATTTCCAGGTATGTATCCCGAAGGAATTATCGTCGAACTTGCAAAGTTTGATATGGATACCTTAGATCATTTTATTTATCTAGAGCGTCCCCGCTCTCTAGAGATTCAAGATGGAAAAACTTTTTCTGCGGATATTCACTATAGCCGAGTGGCCCCTGTTGGCCGCTTAATGGCTTATGCCGGAGACTATGAAACCGTTGGCGATTTCTATCAAGCATTGCGCGAATCCATTGACCACCTTTGCGAAAAGATCGGAGAAAAAGCTCTGTTCTGTGGCGACCCTGCACAGCAAATTGGCCCGGTGGATTCACCACTGCCGGGACTTATCATTATCAAAGACAAAGAAACGGCATTGAAAGCCTTGGACACCATTGTTCGCCAAGGGGAAAGTGCGCTTCAAGAAGAGGGCTCACACTTTGCGCGCTTTCAGGGAATCAAAAAAGAATACGAAGAGCTTCTGAAAAAAAATCCTTCGTTTGATCCATCTAGACCGATTGCTCGTAACCCTGTGATGCGGACTCCGTTAGATCGAGAACATCGTGTTTTTGTCGACGAGCCGCTGGCTGCGCAGTTCATGGATCTATCGAATGCGCTTTATATGTTCATGCTAAAATCCTTGGTACAAATTTATACGATTGAAAATCGTCCCAAGGCCGAGAAAAAAGAGCTTTTAGAAATAGCCTTTACCATAATGCATGCCATGGGCATTGTCGGAGAGACTCTCACCTATATGCCGGCTTCTCCGAGTAAACCTGGCGTCAATGCAGGAATGAGTTTTGCCATGAATCGTTTTACGGCGTCTTTGTCTTCTAAGGGTGAGCTTCTGATTATGATTGAACGGCTTCAGCAATTCGAAGCCGTGTTTGAAAAACTTTTTAATGAGCTCAATGAGCGGGAAAAACACAATCAAGATATCAGAGCGTGCCTTGACCAACTGAAAGTCGCTCGAGACCAAGTTCATGATGTGCTTATTCGTGCCCGCAAGCTGGCAGAGCATAGTACTGCAACAGAAGAAGTCTCCTCAAGCACCGCAAGCTCTTTGGCAGAGGTTGCTAAGTCCAGCGATGCGGCCCCGATAGAAAGATCTGAGTCTTCGGCCATTGCCGTTTCTTTTGAAACTAAAAAGTGCATCCATGCGCGCCACTGTGTAACACAGCTGCCAGGGGTTTTTATGGCGAACACTCCGGGCAAGTGGATCTTTCCAGAAAAAGCGTATCCAGAAGAACTTGCGGCCGTGATCCGTCAGTGCCCTTCCGGAGCTTTGCTTTATAAAAGTAAAACTGCAAGCCTTCACGACGAAGAAGCACCGGCCGTCAACGTCCTACGCCTTCGAGAAAACGGCCCTTACACTTTGCTGGCGGATTTACAAGTCGATGGTGAAAAAGCCGGCTATCGCGCGACCCTATGCCGTTGCGGCAAATCTAATAACAAACCGTTTTGTGATAACGCCCATGTCGCTGCCAAATTTAAAGCCAGTGGTGAACCTGAAACCATCGACGCCACCGAGTTAAAGAATCGTGGCGGCACCTTATCTATTCAACGCACTGAGAATGGCCCACTATCGCTTTCTGGAAACCTCGAACTTTGCACTGGCACTGGCCGAGTCGTGCTTAGAACGGAAAGTGTCTACCTTTGTCGTTGTGGCAATTCGAAATCAAAACCCATTTGCGATAACTCTCACATTGCTGCGGGATTTAAAGATAGCACTAAAAAGACGCCGCCAGAATTGACTCTCTGAGCCCTCTCTTTTTGAAAATCAACTGAATGTGTGGAACGAGTGGAAACACTAATTCCATTTCGTTTTGCACATCCTGAGTGCCGAGAGACCTTTTTGGTGTATGACGAAAGAGAGCTACACCAAAAGGGGGACCTTATGAAAAAACTTTTCGCTATGACTTTGATCGCTTTGAGCTTCACGACTTCAGCTTTTGCAGAAGAAACTCCAGTTTCAGAATTTCTTTTGAATTTGCAGCAAACTGCAGCTGCGACTTCGACGTCGAACTATTGCTGCCTTCATAAAAATGGCGGTACATATTGTGACATGGGCTATGAAGACAAATTCGGCGCTCCATGCAAGTGCTATATCGGCAACAAAGGCTATCCAGGCCACGTTTGCCGCTAAAGATCTTTTTTCGAACAAGGGTTGCTCATAAAAGCGGCCCTTAAAATAGGGTCCAACTAAATTTAAGCCATTCCTTGCTCGATTACACCAAGCTTCACGATTTTTGATTGCCATCATAAAAGAGCCATATGATAAAAATCTAAACCATTGAAGGAGCACTGAATGAAATCAGCTTGGAAGAGCATATTGCTTAGCACACTGTTATTGGCATCAATCACGGCAAAAGCAGAGACTCAAGCAATCTCGTCGTCTATCGCCGATCCTTCTTTCAAAAAATGGTCTGTTGAAGGTCTCTTCAATACGATTTCAAATTCCACTACTTCGACTTTTGGTCCTTCGATTATGTATGCGTTTAGCCCACGCAACCAAGTAGGTTTTCGCTTCTTAGCTCCGACAGGAAATTCAAACTCTACCGGAACAGCCTCTGCGGTCCTACTTTACCGTCATAACTTCAGTGAAGCTAAAACAAGTCTTTTTGGTGAGCTTTCAATCGCGCAGAACTTTTACTATTCAGAGAACACGTACTATCGAAACGCGCTGATGGGAGGTTCTTACGGAACTAACATTGGTATCATCCATCACATTACCTCAGACATTGCCTTTGGCGGAATTGCTGGTGGCGAATGGGCCGAAACTTATATCAGCAACAAAGACTATTACAATCGAGGCGGAGAGTTTAATGTCTACGCTCGTCTTGGTGTTTTTGGCGCCATCGCTTTTTAATTATTATTCGAACCAATCGATATTCAGGTAGCGGATTGCTTCACTTTTGGAAGGTCCGCTGATCTTGGTGGTCTACTCAGGTAACTGCGGGAACTCGTTGTACTGGCCGTATTTCTGCACTTGAGATTTTATCCATGCAGAGCAGGTTTCAATATTGCCGCGGTTAAATGTGATCTCTGCAAAGGGATAGTACTTTTGTGTACCTATCGGTTCGTCATACTCTAACTTTTTTTGCGGTCCTGATGGCGACGTATAGTCTACAAAGCTGATCGAGGCCAAAGCCGTCCCATAAGACAATGTAAACTTGATCTCTGAACGACCAATTCTTTTTAAGCGCTTCTCGACCTGAGAGCACTGACTTGCAATATATTTCTCATCGCCACTCGCTGACACATTTCCAAATGTCACTTTTTCAGCGATAAAATCGAGCCCAGGTCTTAGCAGCTCGATATTACCGTCTTGACGAAGACGTGCCGGAGCCCAAGAGATTCCTGACACGTTGGCAAGACCATCACGACCACGAATTTTCAATTCTGGAGAGAATACATATCCCACAAGCGCACGGACCGGGATGCTCACCTGCTCTTCAATACCCGGAGTGACTTCGACAGTCTCACTATACGCATAGAAAATTTCGTGAATCACCAAAGCCACTTTATTCACAGAATCCAAACGATCCCAGTATTTTTTGTTCAAACGAATGGTGAAATCCAAGCGATTTGCCAACTGCACTTGTTTGTAGGGGCTTACGATGGGACTAGCCTCTGGAATCTCGACAAGTTCTTGATCCAACACTCGCCACATGTACATACTAATTCCGGCAGCCAGTCTATCTGCGACCACTGGCGAATAGGTACGAATCTCAGACAGCTTCTTTGCCAACATCTCGGTTTCGACCGCATTCAAAATAGAAAGACCCTGAAGAGCCTTTGCATAGGAAGGATGAGATTTCAGACTGTAATCAATCTCGGGCGCTAGAACCCCAACTTCATACAAATCCAAAAGGTAAGGTTTATCGTTAATCAAAACTCCGCGACCGCCGTTACCAACGTCACGAATACCCGCCTGTGCCAATGAAGAGACAAAGAGAAGTGCTAAAATGATTTTCATATATTTGTTAGAGCACAGGCGTTTTGAGATCTCAATCGCTGAAAGACGGTCGTGTTCGGAACTTTGCTAAAATGTTCGGTTTTGACGCCTCGCAAACCCTGGAGAGGTATTTAAGCCGTGAGTGGCGGGCGCATCCGCTTCTTCCCGCCTGGGAATAGGGTCATTTGGAAGAACTCTCCAACTCCGTGCACACCTTTTAAAAGTGGCTCTGCGTGAAAGCGAAACGGTATTTCGCCAACGGGTGTTGCCCATAGCACTTCGAAGTCCGCTTTTTCACCCTTGGCTTTAATGAGCACCGCCGGATGATTTTCTTTGTCGATACGTTCGCCATTTACAATCACAGGCTTAAACGGCAGCCCTTGTTCAGAATCCACAGTTCTTCCCACAAGGCATTCACCCAAAATCTCGCGCGCAGTGCTATTTGCATAAACGATCGCTGTTGATTCTCGATGTGTAATCACAACTGGTAAAGGTGTGCTTTCGGTCTCTTTCTCTAAAATGGTATGCAGTGCTTGTTGCTTCCAAAGCTCAACAAACCCTTGATCAGCTTCGTCGGCGCAATGTTTTTTGGGTTTTGGCAAGAACGCCGAAGTCAGCGGCAAAAGAATCAGAGGCAACAACAAGCCCCCGCCCCAGACTAAGAGGAACGAGAAAATCAAAGATGTAAATGCAAAAAGAGCTGCCATAAAAAGTGTTTTCATATTTTCCATTTTAAAATCCTTCTCGAAATGGTTTTTTACTGTCTTAAGGTAACCGGTCTTTTTATAGTTTATTAGATAGTAAAAACTGGAATTATATTTCAATGAGTTGTACAATTCCCAAATGGATTTAAACGAAGTCGCCGTATTTATTAAAGTTATTCAAGAAGGAAGCTTCTCTCAGGCTGCAAAAAAACTGGGAATGCCGAACTCTACTGTTAGCCACAAAGTTTCCTCTTTGGAAAAACGTCTGGGCGCAACTTTGATTCAAAGAACCACCCGAAAACTTTTAGTAACTCCGGCTGGCCAAGCTTATTTCAAACGCTGCATGCAAGGCCTTGAAGAAATCGAAGCTGCCGAGAGTGAACTTTTAATTTCTAAAGGTGAGCCCCAGGGACTTCTACGTATTACAGGGCCTGTGGAGTTAGGCAGTACAATTCTGCCCGAGATCATCAGTCAATACACGACTAAGTATCCTAAAGTGCGAACGGAAGTGATTCTGACTGAAAGATACGTCGATCTTTTATCTGAAGGTGTGGATCTGGCAATTCGCGCAGGCGAACTGAAAGACTCTTCTTTGATTGCAAAGAAGATCGGTTCTGTGTGTTTTGTTCTGGTGGCGTCTCCGAAATACTTAAAGGTGCGCGGAAGCCCTTCCCATCCTCGAGAGCTTCGTCAGCACCGCTGTTTACAGCACACACCCATGGGTATCGAAGAATGGAAACTGACCAGCACTAAAGGGGCTTTTAATGTGCCTCTGCCAGGACAGATCATTTCTAACGACCTTAAGATGATTAAACTAATGGCCCTTCGCGGAGATGGCATTGCTCTACTGCCCAACCATATTTGCTACTCGGAGGTCGCTAATGGCAAGCTCGTCCGGATCCTGCCTGAGTGGCATACCAATAACAATCCGATCCATTTCGTCTATCCTTCGCAGCGTTTTGTAACGCCGAAGTTAAGTTTTTTCATGGATATGGCCATGGGAAGTTTGAAAAAACTCTTCGAGAACTTCGACTTCTAAACGAGCCAAAACCACTCCTAAAGCTCTATATCCTTAGTCAGGAATTCCCTTCGCATTATATGCGGTTAGAGGGACTCAAGCCTTTTTACACGGTAAAGGTGTCAGAATTTTAACATCTATTTATTTTCCATGAAGCCCTTTATGTTTCACCCATCGAAAAACCAAACAACAAAAGTGAAACATGGAGATTGTTTTATGAAAAACTACTTAGCAACCCTGCCTCTAGTATTGAGCCTTGTGGCTTGTTCGTCTAAAAACTCTGACAGCCCTAAAGACCAGGGCACTACTTTGCCGTCCACAGTTGGCTTTCAAAAACCAGCGCTCGGCCCTCAATTAACTGCAGATCAAATCGCAGAGATTAAAGACACATTCCGCGGAAAGCCGATGATGACTTTGCCTCCTGGTGATTTGGTATTCCCAGATAAGAATGCAGACCCTGCAGACACTCGTCGTAAGGAACAAGCGTTAGCAGCACAAGATCCTAATGCATATGCACTGATGTTGGATGTAAGACAAAACTGCGCAAAAGGACATCCTTCACTTAAGATCGATGCGACTTTCCCAACAGAGAACACCAATAATGAAAATGCATTTGATATCCTTCAAAAAGGCGATCATCTTTCTTTCAAAGGCAGCGGTGCTCTTGTGGGTAACAGCAATTGTCCTTTAGATCTAGGTGGTGGCATGAGTGCCGAAGCCGAAGTTAAAGACATTGATCGCGAAGCTCGTGCTGGTACAGCTTCAGCGGGTCTTGGTGGTAAGTTGAAGTTTGTGATGAAAGATCCAAAATACGCAAGTCTTTTGAATGCACGCGGAATCATTGTTGATACAAACTTGTCAGGCTTGGTTGTACATCGCGAAGTTGAAGGCAGCAGCAAAGACAAAGCGTTGATCACTTACAACTTAAGCGGCAGTTATTTGTCTTTGAAGAAAGATATTCCGTACAATATCAGCTTCAAAGTTTTGGCTGATAACAGCGACTCTGAAAATCAGAAGGGTGAAATGACTTTCACAGCAACTTTGAAATATCCAAAATTCACTGCAACGCTTGTTGGATATGGCATTCAAAGCAATGGACAAACGACGAGTATGGAATTGTACCTGAATGGACGCGCGATTTCTCCAGAAGAGATTCAGACCATTTTCGGAGACCGTGTCCCGGGTCAAGAGCCACACAATAAAATTTCCGAGGCGCTTTTAAACTAAGACACATGTGATATATCTAATATAGTGATGACGTTCCCTTGCCTTATATTGGGAACGTCATCTCTGTCGTGTTGATTTTCACGCCTTCTAGCTTGTTCCATGCGTACATGAGCGGAAATAAATATTTCTGTCCGCGCTCCGAAACAAGGCATATTTCACTTCCCAGTACTTTAACAAATTCGAATCTTTACCGATCTTTAACTCATGCTCGGTAAAAGTGGTTATGTTTTTTTCACAAAGATGTCTGCAGAGTCCTCAAAAGGGACTCGTGCTTTGGCTTTCGTAGCAATGCTCTTTTTTGCTCTTCTTCCTCAACAAACAAAAGCTCTTTCAGGCATCACTTACACTGGTCGCATTCTTGACTCGAACAACGAACCTGTTTCCGCAAGCCAAGTTGTTTTCACGTCTTCTATTTATGACTCTTCTGGAAAATGTGTTCTGTATCAGGAACAGCGCGAGTTGGATCTCTCTCAAGCTTCGGGAACATTCTCTTTTGAAATCGGCTCTAATACTGGCGGCACGATTTTAAGTTCGGGCTTTAATGGCGGTCCGACTGGTCCACAAAATCTAACGGATGTTTTTAACAACGAAAAAACTTTTACAGGTCTTGGCGTTGCGAATGGTTGTACAAATACATTAACTCCTCCGACAGACCCTACTGAGGGACGTCTGTTGGCCGTGACCTTTAAAGTTGGTGCGACTGGTTCAATTCAGAGTTTGCCGTGGTTAAGAATTGCGCCTGTACCTTCAGCTCTGCAAGCTTACTCGGTAAACGGTTACGGCACTGGAGCTCTCTTAAAAGTAAACACGTCTGTCGATCAAACGGCGAATACTAACAACGCCCTTTCACAGACTCAGTATGATGAGTTCTGGAGATTGATAAAGAATCCTCTTGCTGCTTACTTGCCGACATCAGGTGATGTGACAATCGTTTCTGGCAACAACAAAGTGACTGCTCTTATGGGGCAAGCTTTGCCAGCCGGCCCTGCCACTAATGGACAAATTTTAGTTTCAAACGGAACTACTTGGACTTTGCAATCCATGACAGCAGGTTCTGTTACGAGTGTCGGCGCAACAGCTCCCCTTTCTAGCACAGGTGGTACGACACCTTCCATTTCTATTCCAAAATCAGATTCTGTAACCGATGGTTATTTAGATAACGCTGACTTTGCAGTTTTTAGTGCAAAACAATCCACAACTCTTGCTGATGGCAATATTTGGATTGGTAACTCCTCGAATACAGCACAAGCACGTGCGGTGACAGGTGATGCTACTCTCTCTAACGCAGGAGTTCTCACTTTATCGACAACGATTGTTGCTGGCACCATTGGCTCTAGTGGCTATGTCCCAGTTTTAACTTACGATGCAAAAGGACGTTTGACGTCTGTTAGCTCTGCGGCTGTGAATGACTCTTCGAAATTGCCACTTGCTGGCGGTTCTATGAGTGGTGATATCAATATGGGTGGTCATGATTTGACCAACGTTGGTAATATTTCAATGGCTGCAAATAAGTACTTCTCTCTTTCTGCAAATAGCACAAACGGCTCAGTGGCTGGTCAAATCTGGTATGACACTGGAACTATCAAGTACTTTGATGGCGCAACAGTAAAATCACTCGGTGTTGCTGGCGCAGGTATTACTAATATCAATGGACTGACTTCAGGCACACAAAGCTTTGCAATTGGAACTGCTGGTAATGCGCCTTCATTTAACTCGGTGACTGATACGCATACACTCAATATCCCAATGGCGAATGCTTCTGGCACTGTGACTGCGGGTCTTATCAGCAATGCGGATTATGTCGCATTGATGGCAAAACAATCAAATTCACTTGCTGATTCAAGCATCTGGATTGGTAATGCCTCAGGCGCCGCTCAAGCTCGTGTCATGAGCGGTGACGCTACAATTTCTAACACAGGTGTTTTGACTGTTGATAAAACGCAAACAGCTCAGGCTAGTAAGATTTTGCAATTGGATTCAAATTCCGTTGCTACTTCTAAAGGTTTGGATGTTAACGGCTCAGCAAGTGGTAATGTTTCTATCCGTGGCCAAGCTGCTGCTGGGACTTACACTTTAGTTCTTCCTAACTCTGCAGGTACTGCAAATCAGTTCTTGCAAACAGACGGCGCAGGAAATCTTTCTTGGAATGCTCAATCTGCTCTTTTGCCTAGCTTGAATGCTGGTTTAATGTGGGTTGGGAATGCGTCTAACGTTCCAGAAGCTCGCGCACTTTCTGGTGACGTGTTCTCTGTATCTAATGCGGGTTCTGTCACTGTTGTTAAGACAACAACTGGGGAATCTAATAAGTTATTGGCCCTAGATGGTTCTGGTGTTGCTAACGTTAAAGGTTTGGATATTCAAACTGGTGCTGGTAAAGCAACCATTCAAACTTCAGGTGCTTTCACAAACTACGTTTTAACTTTACCTTCTGATGATGGTAATGCGAACCAAGTTCTTAAAACTGATGGCGCTGGTATCCTTTCTTGGATGTCGGTACTGACTGGCGTAACAAATACAGCTGACTTGGCAGATAGCAAGATCTGGGTTGGTAATGCTTCTGGTAAAGCGGTTGAAGTTACTATGTCAGGTGATGCTTCGATTTCGAATACAGGCGCACTGACTCTTTCTTCTACGATCACAGCCGGTGGCCCGGTAGGTGCTTCAGGTTACGTGCCAGTTATCACTTACGATGCCAAAGGTCGCTTGACGGCAGTAACTTCAGCTTTGGTTAATGATACTTCGAAGTTGCCTTTAGCTGGCGGCACGATGAGTGGCGCTATCAACATGGGCGCACAAGACTTGAATAACGTTGGCAACATCAATATGGCTGCCAACAAGTATTTCGGCCTTTCAGCTAATAGCACAAACGGCACCGTTGCCGGTCAACTTTGGTATGACGCTGGCACTATTAAGTACTTCGATGGTTCTACTGTTAAATCATTAGGTGTTGCTGGTGCTGGTATTACATCTCTTAATGGTTTGACGTCTGGCTCTCAGACATTTGCGATTGGCACTTCAGGTAATGCGCCATCATTTAACTCTGTGACTGATACCCACACGTTGAACATTCCAATGGCGAACGCGTCTGGAACTGTCACTGCGGGTCTTATCAGTAATGCTGATTACGTTGCAATGATGGCTAAGCAATCAAATTCTTTAGCTGATGGCAGTATCTGGATCGGTAATGCTTCTGGCGCTGCCCAAGCACGTGCAATGAGTGGGGACGCTACAATTTCTAATGCTGGCGTATTAACTGTTGATAAAACCCAAACTGCAGTGGCTAGCAAAATTTTGCAATTAGATTCTAGCTCAGTCGCGACTACTAAGGGTGTTAACGTTAATGGCTCGACGAGTGGTTCTATATCTCTGCGTGGCCAACCAGTAGCTGGAACTTATACTTTGACTTTGCCTTCAGATGACGGTGGCGCAAATCAGTTCTTAAAAACAGATGGTTCTGGCGCATTAACTTGGGCCGATGTTTTGTCTAGCATTGCTAATACGGCAGATCTTGCTAATAGCAAAATCTGGGTCGGCAATGCTTCCGGCAAAGCGGTTGAAGTCACAATGTCAGGTGATGCTTCGATTTCGAATACAGGTGCGCTGACTCTCTCTTCTACGATCACAGCCGGTGGCCCAGTTGGAACTTCAGGCTATGTTCCAGTCATTACTTACGATGCTAAAGGTCGCTTAACGGCTGTGACTTCTGCAGCAGTGAATGACGCCACTAAATTGCCACTTGCTGGTGGTACAATGTCTGGCGCTATCAATATGGGCGGACAAGATATTACCAACACTGGCAATATCTCGATGGCTGCAAACAAATACTTCTCGCTTTCTGCCAATAGCACGAACGGAACTGCTGCTGGTCAAATGTGGTACGACGCTGGCGTGATCAAATACTTCGACGGTTCAACTGTGAAGTCTTTGGGTGTTGCTGGCGCTGGTATTACTAACTTAAATGGTTTGTCAGCCGTTACTCAATCATTCGTGATTGATGGTGCTGGTTCTGACTTCGCAGTAAACTCTGCAGGTTCAGCTCACACATTCAGTTTACCAAGTGCCTCTGCGACTAATCGTGGTGCTTTAACTTCTGCTGATTGGTCTGCATTCAATGCAAAACAATCTAATGCATTGGCTGATTCAAGCATCTGGATCGGTAACTCTTCAGGTGCCGCGCAAGCTCGTGCGATGTCAGGTGATGCAACGATCTCTAACACGGGTGTACTCACTGTTGATAAAACCCAAACTGCAGTAGCAAGCAAGATCTTGCAATTAGATTCTAACTCAGTTGCTACTACTAAAGGTGTTAACGTTAATGGTTCAGCAAGCGGCTCGATCTCTCTTCGTGGTCAAGCGGCTGCCGGTACTTATACTCTGACTCTTCCTAGCTCTGCGGGCTCTTCAAGTCAGTTCTTGCAAACTGATGGCACTGGTACCTTAACATGGGCTAATCCTGCAGCTACTTTGCCTGGACTTGCAGCTACGAATGTTTGGGTTGGTAATGCATCTGGCGGTCCTGAGGCTCGAGTGCTTAGTGGCGACGTTGCTTCTGTTTCTAATACTGGTTCAGTCACAGTTGTTAAAACAACTACTGCTGAAAACAATAAGATTCTAGCACTTAATGGTACAGGCGTTGGTACGATGAAGGGTCTTGATATCCAAACAGGCACTGGCAAAGCTACTATCCAAACTTCAGGTGCTTTCACTGATTACGTACTCACATTGCCAGCTGATGATGGTAGCGCGAACCAAGTATTAAGCTCTAATGGTTCCGGTGTTCTTTCTTGGGCAAGTGTTCTTTCTGGTGTTTCTGATACCGCAAATCTTGCTAATAGCAAAATTTGGGTTGGTAATGCTTCCGGCAAAGCCGTTGAAGTCACAATGTCTGGCGATGCAACGATCTCTAATACTGGTGCATTGACTCTTGCCTCTACAATTACTGCGGGTGGCCCGGTAGGTACTTCAGGCTACGTTCCAGTTATCACTTACGATGCTAAAGGTCGCTTGACGGCTGTCACTTCAGCTTTGGTTAATGATACTTCGAAGTTGCCTTTAGCTGGCGGCACGATGAGTGGCGCTATTAATATGGGTGCTCAGGATTTGAATAACGTTGGCAACATCAATATGGCTGCCAACAAATACCTTGGTCTTTCAGCTAATAGTACAAACGGCACAGTTGCTGGCCAAATGTGGTATGACGCTGGAACCATCAAGTACTATGATGGCGCAACTGTAAAATCTTTGGGTGTTGCTGGGGCTGGGATCACAAGCTTAAATGGCTTATCGACAGGCACTCAGTCTTTTGTACTTGGTACTGCTGGTACTGATGCTGGTATTTCTTCTGCAGGTTCTGCTCATACATTTAATTTCCCTTCAGCTTCTGCTACAAACCGCGGTCTTTTAACAAATACTGACTGGTCAGCATTCAACTCTAAACAGTCAAATGCATTAGCTGATTCAAGTATCTGGGTTGGTAACTCTTCTGGTGGTGCTCAGGCTCGTGCAATGAGTGGCGACGCGACACTCTCTAACACTGGTGTGTTGACCGTCGACAAAACTCAAACGGCTCAAGCGAGCAAAATCTTGCAATTAGATTCTAGCTCAGTCGCGACTACTAAAGGTGTTAACGTTAACGGTTCTGCAAGTGGTTCGATTGCACTTCGCGGTCAGGCTGCTGCTGGAACATACACTTTAACATTACCTGCTGACGACGGTGCTGCGAGCCAATTCTTGCAAACAGACGGTTCTGGTAACTTAACTTGGAATTCTCAATCTGCCCTTCTTCCTGGATTGGCTGACTCTTTACTTTGGATTGGTAACTCTTCAGGTGGCGCACAAGCTCGCGCGATGTCTGGTGATGCTACGATCAGTAACGCAGGTGTTTTGACTGTTGATAAAACACAAACTGGTGCTGCTAGTAAGATCCTTCAGCTAACAGCTTCTTCAGTGGCTGTGACTAAAGGGGAAGACATTGGTGGTGCGGGCACTGGTATCGTTTCTTTGCGCTACCCTAATACTTCGACGAATACGACTTTGACATTGCCAAGCGTTGCAGGATCTAGCGGTCAGTTCTTACAAACAAATGGCTCTGGCGTATTAACTTGGGCTTCGCAATCTGCAGCACTTCCGACACTCACTGCAACTAACATCTGGGTGGGTAATGCTTCGGGAGGGCCTGAGGCGCGCGTGCTTAGTGGTGATATCTCTGCTGTATCTAACACAGGATCCGTCACTGTTGATAAAACTACGACTGGTGTTGCAAATAAGATCTTAGCTCTTGATGGCTCGGGCGTTGGCAATATGAAGGGTCTTGATATTCAAACAGGCACTGGCAAAGCAACCATTCAAACTTCAGGCGCTTTCACAAACTACGTTTTAACTTTACCTACCGACGACGGTAACGCGAACCAAGTATTAAGTAGCAACGGTTCCGGTGTTCTTTCGTGGGCAAATGTTCTTTCTGGTGTTTCTAATACTGCAGATCTTGCTAATACCAAAATCTGGGTCGGCAATGCTTCTGGCAAAGCGGTCGAAGTTACAATGTCTGGCGATGCGACCATGAACAATGCTGGTGCACTGACTTTGGCATCTACGATCACTGCAGGTGGCCCAGTTGGAACCTCTGGCTACGTTCCAGTAATTACATACGATGCTAAAGGTCGCCTCACTGCAGTTACTTCTGCAGCCGTGAATGATACTTCGAAGTTACCTCTTGCTGGCGGCACAATGTCTGGCGCTATCAATATGGGTGGTCAGGATATTACCAATACTGGTAATATCTCGATGGCTAATAATAAATATTTCGGTCTTTCTGCCAACTCTACAAACGGCACTGTTGCCGGTCAAATGTGGTATGACGCTGGCACGATCAAGTATTATGACGGTGCAACGGTAAAATCTTTGGGAGTTGCTGGAGCTGGGATCACAAGCTTAAATGGGTTAAGTGCGGGCACTCAATCATTTGTACTTGGCACTTCAGGTACTGATGCTGGTATTTCTTCTGCAGGTTCTGCACACACATTTAACTTCCCTTCAGCTTCTGCTACAAACCGCGGTCTACTAACAAATACCGACTGGTCAGCATTCAACTCGAAGCAATCAAATGCACTTGCAGATAGCAGTATCTGGATTGGTAACTCTTCAGGTGGTGCTCAGGCTCGTGCAATGTCTGGTGATGCTACGATCAGTAACACGGGTGTTTTAACTGTTGATAAAACGCAAACTGCTCAAGCCAGTAAGATTCTTCAGTTAACAGCTTCTTCAGTGGCTGTGACTAAAGGGGAAGATATCGGTGGAGCAAGTACTGGCGTTGTATCACTTCGCTATCCAAGTACAACAACAAGTACGACCCTTACTTTCCCGAACACGGCAGGCTCAAACGGTCAGTTCTTACAAACGAATGGTTCTGGAGTATTAACTTGGGCTTCGCAATCTGCAGCACTTCCAACACTCACAGCTACTAACATTTGGGTGGGTAATGCTTCCGGCGGTCCAGAGGCGCGCGTGCTTAGTGGTGATATCTCTGCTATATCTAATACTGGCTCTGTGACTGTTGATAAAACAACAACAGCTCAAAGCAATAAAATCTTGGCTTTGAATGGTTCTGGCGTCGGTACGATGAAAGGTTTGGAAGTCCAAACAGGAACTGGTAAAGCTACCATTCAAACTTCAGGTGCTTTCACTGATTACGTACTCACGTTGCCAGCTGATGATGGTAATGCAAACCAAGTATTAAGCTCTAATGGCTCTGGAGTTCTATCTTGGGCTTCTGTGTTAACAGGAGTATCAAATAGCGCAGACCTTGCAAATAGCAAAATTTGGGTTGGTAATGCTTCTGGTAAAGCCGTTGAAGTCACAATGTCTGGCGATGCAACGATCTCTAATACTGGCGCATTGACTCTTGCTTCTACAATTACTGCGGGTGGCCCGGTAGGTACTTCAGGCTACGTTCCAGTTATCACTTACGATGCCAAAGGTCGTTTGACAACTGTGACTTCGGCTGCGGTAAATGATACGACTAAATTGCCACTTGCTGGCGGCACGATGAGTGGCGCGATCAATATGGGCACTCAAGATTTAAATAACGTTGGCAACATCAATATGGCTGCCAATAAGTACTTAGGTCTTTCAGCAAATAGCACGAACGGCACTGTTGCCGGTCAAATGTGGTACGACGCTGGCACTATCAAGTACTATGATGGTGGGACAGTAAGATCTTTGGGTGTTGCTGGTGCTGGTATCACTAATTTGAATGGCCTTACTTCCGGCACACAAACATTCGCAAACGGAACTTCAGGCAACTCCCCTGCATTCACTTCAGCGACAAATACGCATACACTTAATATCCCAATGGCATCGGCTTCTGGCTCTGTGACTGCAGGTCTATTGAGCAATGCTGAGTATGTGGCTTTGAATGCAAAACAATCAAATGCATTAGCTGACTCAAGCATCTGGATTGGTAACTCTTCAGGTGGTGCGCAAGCTCGTGCGATGTCTGGCGACGCAACGATTTCTAATACAGGTGTTTTGACTGTTGATAAAACACAGACAGCAGTAGCAAGTAAGATCCTTCAACTTGATTCAAGTTCCGTGGCAACGACTAAAGGTGTGAACGTTAACGGTTCAACAAGTGGTTCAATCTCTATCCGCGGTCTGGCAGCGGCTGGTACTTATACTCTGACATTGCCTAGCGATGACGGTGGCGCAAATCAGTTCTTACAAACAAATGGCTCTGGCGTATTAACTTGGGCTTCACAAGCTGCGGCTCTTCCTACTTTGACTGCAACTAACATCTGGGTAGGTAACTCGTCTGGTGGCCCAGAGGCTCGTGTACTTAGTGGCGATATCACTGCAGTTTCTAATACAGGCTCTGTGACCGTAGATAAAACTCAAACTGCTCAAGCAAGTAAGATCTTGCAATTGACAGCGGCTGGAGTCGCTGTCACTGCTGGTACTGATATTGATGGCCCAAGTACTGGTGTTGTATCACTTCGTTATCCAAGTACAACAACAAGCACGACCATGACATTTCCAAGTACAATGGGCTCTGCGAACCAATTCTTGCAAACAAATGGCTCTGGCGTATTAACTTGGGCTTCGCAATCTGCGGCTCTTCCAACACTCACAGCTACTAACATTTGGGTGGGTAATGCTTCCGGCGGTCCAGAAGCGCGCGTTCTTTCTGGTGATGTTTCTGCTATATCTAATACTGGCTCTGTGACTGTTGATAAAACTACGACTGGTGTTGCAAATAAGATCTTAGCTCTTGATGGCTCGGGCGTTGGCAATATGAAGGGTCTTGATATTCAAACAGGCACTGGCAAAGCAACAATTCAAACTTCAGGCGCTTTCACAAACTACGTTTTAACTTTACCTACCGACGACGGTAACGCGAACCAAGTATTAAGTAGCAACGGTTCCGGTGTTCTTTCTTGGGCAACGGTCCTAACGGGTGTCTCTAATACTGCAAACTTAGCAGATAGCAAAATCTGGGTAGGTAATGCTTCCGGTAAAGCGGTTGAAGTCTCTATGTCTGGTGATGCTACGATTTCAAATACTGGCGTAGTCACTGTTGATAAAACTCAGGCTGCGGTTGCTAGCAAAATCTTGCAACTTGATTCTAGCTCAGTAGCTTCGACAAAAGGCGTGAATGTCAGCGGCTCAACGAGTGGTACGATCGCTATCCGCGGTCTAGCTGCTGCGGGTACTTACACTCTGACATTGCCACCAGATGACGGGACTGCGAACCAAGTGCTCAGCACGAATGGTTCTGGTGTGTTAAGCTGGGTAACCGATGCCGGTTCCAATATTGATTCTTTAAGTGACGCTCGCACCGTATATGCAAATCGAAGCATGTATATGGGACAAGGTGCCGGCGCTGGGTCCGCCACAGGCAATGATAATACCTCGGTTGGCTTAAATGCTTTGGCAGCAGTTACATCAGGCTCACAAAATACCGCATTTGGTGCGAATGCCTTAAGTGCTGTAACTACTGGATGGTATAACGTCGCGGTCGGAAACGATGCGCTCAAAGTTAATACCGGTCAGGCCAATGTTGCTGTTGGTCCTGGAGTACTTGCAGCCAATGTCGCCGGACAAAGCAATACCGCAATGGGGTACTATGCCCTCGGTACCAATACGAGCGGAACTCAGAACACGGGTATTGGTTACGGCGCATTGATAGCTAATACAACTGGAGCAGATAACGTCGCGGTTGGCTTAAGTGCGCTAGGTTCAGTTACCACTGCAAACGGAAACGTAGCCGTCGGAAATAGTGCCGGCAGTTACTTAATGGGTTCAGGCACATATAACACCATAGTGGGTCATGGGGCTTATATTGGCGTCAGTGGCCAGACAAATGGTTCTAACAATACCATCCTTGGTGTCTTCGCGGGTGCTGCGATGACAACGGGTTCAAGCAATGTGATTTTAGGAAGAAATGCCGGTAGCACTCTAACTACAGGATCTGCAAATATCTTCATTGGTAACAACACCACAGGGACTTCAGCCACTGTCAATAATCAGCTTAACATCGGCAATGCTATTTATGGGGATTTGTCGGCTGGAAACATCGGTATCGGTACCACGACTACACAAACAGGCAATCGCTTGGATGTACAAGGCGGTGCCATTGCTGCGGGCTCTATCAGTGCAGCTGCCGGTAACGGTGGACAAATTCGTATGTACGAGATCGGCTCTCCAGGTGCCAACTATGTCGGTTTCAAAGCTCCGGATGCGATTACAACGGATCGTATTTGGACTTTACCTGCGGCTGATGGAACTAGCGGCCAAGTGTTGAGCACAAATGGTTCTGGTGTGCTTTCTTGGGCAACAGGCGGAGGATCTCCTGGCGGAGCTAACACGCAAATTCAATTTAATAACTCTGGTGCTTTTGATGGAACTTCAGATCTTACTTGGAACGGAACAACAAGAGTTATCTATTCTGGATCTGCCGGAGCACCTGTTCCAACAGTCGGCGGTGCTGGTGGAGGATTTTCTGGTAGAAACCTTTGGCTAGGCGACGGTACAAATTATTGGGCTTTGAGTTCAAACTCGACATTTAGTGCCGCTCAGTTGGCGCTATGCTCTGACTCTACTTGTACCGGTATGACAGGTAAGTTTTATTTTAAAAATGATGGAAGTTTAGGCGTTGGAGTCCCTAGCCCGCTTGCTCGCATTCACGCTTCAGACTCTGGTGCGAAGACGGCTGCGACGTCGGCAGCGCTACTGTCTAATACATCAACGTCGTCTACTGCTTCCATAAATAAATATGGCCTAGAAATTCAGTCCACTGGAACTTGGAATGGAACTAGCGCAAAGAATATCGGTCTTTATGTCTCGTCTGTAACTGGCGGTACAAACAACTACGATGCTATTTTCAATGGTGGCGGTAACGTCGGTATCGGCACTACTACTCCTGCTGCAAAACTCGATGTCGTGGGTGATATTCAATACACAGGAACACTCACGGACGTGTCCGACCGTCGCTTGAAAAAGAATATTCAGCCATTAGGTCAAAGTCTCGAGACGATCCGCAAAGTTCCAGTGTACTCGTACGTCATGAAAGACGATCCAAACGAAAGAACTGAGTACGGTGTGATGGCTCAAGATTTATTGGGACTAATCCCGAATCTGGTTAAAAACATCGATACTAACGGCGAATACTACGGCGTGAACTACGTGGGTCTGATCCCATGGAGTATCCGTGCAATTCAAGAAGTGGATCAAGAAACTCAGGCACTCAGACGCGAGAATAAAGAAATCAAACGCGAATTGGCTTCTTTAAAAGAACAAAACGAAAGACTCGAGCAAAAATTGGATCAAATCCTACAAAGCTTGGAGCAACAAAAACGAAAGAAGTAGAATCACTGTGGGACGTTTCGGGGGATATAAAATACTGCTAGCTTTAGCAAGCTTCGCATTCGGTGCGACAGCATGGGCCGATTGCACAAGCCCCGCGGCTACTATTGCCAAAATTAATTACAACACCACCAAAAACACTTTTGAATACTGTGACGGCACCAGCTGGATTGATATGAAAAAGGGCGGAAGCCCGAGTGTTGTAGCCTCTATAACCGATACAACTCCGCGAATTAGCAACCCCACAGGTGTCGCGGTTTACGGAAACTATGCCTATGTCGCAAATCCGGGGGCGGATTCCATCGCCGTTATGGATATCACCAATGTCAACTCCCCTTCTATCCTTACTCATTTAGTAAATTCCACGCTTTTATCCAACCCTACAGATATTTTTATTTCTGGCACCTACTTGTATGTCATCAATAACAGCACTCTCGTCGTCATTGATATCTCGTCCCCGGCTACGCCCACAATTGTTGGCTCTATAACTGATGCCACGAACCTACCTGCAGCCCAAGAGATCTTCGTCCTTTCCGGCTATGCGTATATCACCATTACCAATGGCATTGCAGTCTTCAATGTCTCTACTCCGAGCAGCCCCACTTACACCGGGAAGCTCGTGAACTCGACGTACTTCAATGGTGCCAAAGGCGTGTACGTCGTCGGAAACTACGCTTATGTGGCCGCCGTCTACTCAGATCGGCTTACTGTCGTAAACGTCACCACAAAATCCGCACCAACTGTTCAAGGCAGCGTCCAGTCCACCTCTAATTATCTTAATGGCGCAGACGCAGTGGTTGTCTCTGGAAACTACGCCTACGTCGTCGCTTATGACGGAGACGACCTCGCCGTGATTGACATAAGCAATCCATCGAGTCCCACCATTGCCGGCGGTATCCTGGAAAACGGCAACAATTACAACGGCTGGAATAGGCCAGTTGATATTTGTATTTCGGGCACTACAGTTTTTGTCGTCCAAAGCGGATCCGGTTATAACTATTTAACGTCGGTAGATATTTCCACGCCCACAGCGCCAGCACAAATGGCCTACATTTCATATGGTGATGTTACCGCGTCGTACTGCGCAGAGAGCGGCGGAAAACTTATAGTCAGCGCAATGAGTACTGGCCAACTATTCGTTTCAGATAGTTCCTCTAAAAAACAAGTGACCAATGTGGTCGCTTCGACCTTTACCGACCCGGGATCTGATAGAATGCTCTCAGCCGCCGTCTCAGGTAACTATTTATATGCAGTCGCAGAAAGTCAGATCTATAACTCACCTGGCTACCTCATGGTTTACAATATCACGACACCGGCAACTCCGACCTATCTTACCAAATTGTCCAATGCTGCTTTACTAAACTGCGACGGCATCGCGGTCTCGGGATCTAATGCTTTCGTTGTCTGTGACACGAAGCTGGTGGTTTTCAATATCACCACTCCTTCAGCCCCAACCCATGTCACTACTTTTACTGATGCCACGAACTTGGCTGATGCGAAGAAAATATTTATTTCGGGGAATTACGCCTATGTCACAACGGGATCCTCTGCAAGACTTACGATAATAAACATATCAACCCCAGGTTCACCGACGGTTACGGGCACTCTTCAAGACACGACGAATCTGAACAATACCTGCTCGACGCCTTCAGGCAACTATTGCGGCGGAATTGTGGTGTCGGGAAATTATGCCTATATTTCTGCATATGCGGTAAATCGACTTAGCATCGTCAATATCAGTAACCCCGCAGCCCCTACCCTGACTGGCAGCTTGCAAGACAATACCAATCTCCAGACAGCGACCGACGTAAAAGTCGTGGGCAACTATGCGTATGTAACAGCAAATACTCCTGGGCGCCTCAGCATTGTCAATGTAACGACTCCGGCCAGCCCAACGCTTGCAGGTTCTCTGAGCGGTCTCAGCTCCGCTGAAGCCGTAGTTGTCTCAGGAAGTTATGCCTTTGTTGCCAGAGGGTATAATCCTGGGGCCGTTACCTCCGTGAATATTTCAAATCCGGCAGCTCCAACACTGTCTGGAAATTCGGCTGGAAACAGTTATATCCCTATTAATATTGTCCTAGCTGGGTCTTATGTCTTCACTGTCGATTATACGTTTGTCAGCTCTTATAACATTTCAACGCCGACAACCCCAACCTTTTCAAGTAAAACATACTATGCCGGAGCCCTTGGCAACATGTATGGTATGGATCTCTCAAGCTCTGGCAACCATGCCTACTTAGTCGGTTATTATAATCCCATCAGTCAACGTTTCTTGACTATCATGGATATCACTAACAAAAACGCGCCGACAGTGGCTTCTACACTGACCGATAACACCAATATGAATTCGCCTAATCAAGTAGATGAATCTGGAGGGTACCTTTTTATTAGTGATAGTGGAGCAGATGCCCTCTTAATTTATAATGTGACAAACCCAGCTGCCCCCACTTATAGCGGTAAATACCAGAATACAACATATGCTGACGGGGCCAACGACGTAGTGGTCGTCGGAAATTACGCCTACGTCACCGCCTGTAGCGCCGACCGACTATCGATTATTGATATTACCAGTAAGACCGCCCCCACTTTGGCAGGCTCTGTTCAACACGCGACGAAGCTTGACTGTGCCAAATCCGTTTTCGTTTCAGGAAATTATGCCTACGTTGTTTCATCTACCGCAGACTCGCTCACGATTATAGATATCACGAATAAAGCTTCACCAACTATTGTCGGTGATATAACCAGTTCAACTTTATTGAATCAACCCAGCGCCATCGCCGTTGTCGGAAATTATGCCCATATTGCTGTCGTTAATGGCGGTTACGAGTACATAGCCACTATCAATGTCAGCAATCCGGCACTGCCAACTTATGTCGCTTCGGTACAAAATGACTATGCTTCAGGCGACCTCGATGTTGTAGATAGCAACTCCATGATTTTTCAGTCCGGTAATACCACAGTGCAATTCGACATTTCAAATCCGGCATCTGTAGTAGCTTCCCATAAGGTGAGTGCAGCAACCTATTGCGGAGCTACAAGTGGGTCCAGCATTGGCCAAGGAGCTATTACTGGCAACTATTACGTCGGTTACATGGATGGCGATCAAAAGCTTTGTATTTACAAAATGGCCGTCGGCCCCGGTGCGACAAGTGCAAAATCTTTTGCTGATGGTCTTCGTATCGGCGATGGTGGCGAAATTGAAATCAGTGGTAACTATGCATTTATCTCCAACGACACGAGATATATCTCGGCTATCAATATTTCAAATCCACTAGCACCGACATTAGCGGGAAGCTTGTACATTCCCGGTTTAATTGCGCCGCGCGGGCTGAAAATCATCGGAAATTATTTGTACGTCACTGCCAATGGTGACTCGGTGTTTGCCATTGTCGACATCTCGAACCCGGCATCTTTATCATTAGTTTCACTTACTGATCTCCTTTGGGGAGACTACACGGATATCTATGTGGATGCCGGATACGCTTACGTTCTATCACGATATATAGATGCCATTACCATCGTCGATGTATCAACTCCGAGCGCACCAACCCAAGTATCAATGACGTATTTCTCAGGTGTCGCTGACGGCCCGATGGATATTTTTGTATCAGGAAACTACGCATATGTTGCTAGTGATATGAACAACTCCCTCACAATCATAAATGTGAGCAACAAGGCATCACCCACGCAAGTATCAAATTTAGTAGACGCCACCAATCTTTCATTCGCGGCCTCGGTCACAGTCTCTGGCAACTATGCTTATGTCGGAGCTGGCACAAAAATGACTATTGTCAATGTCGCTACTCCAGCATCACCAAGTGTCGTCGGCTCTGTATCGTTAGGCTTCACCGTGAGTGAAGTCGATGTCTCTGGGACTACAGCCTATGTCTCAACCACTTTAGGAATGTATATAGTGGATGTCAGCAATCCGGCCGCACCGGCGATCATTGGCAGTACCGGTTTTATTTCAAAAGACGTGGCTAAATCGGGTTCGTATGCATTCTCGAAAGGCGCGAACGTCGTCCATGTCATCGAGAATGCACCTGAAATTAACGATGGTTCGTGCACCGTTGCCGGCCAAATGGACTACAACGCCACAAACAATGTTTTAAGATTCTGCAATGGTTCTTTATGGAAAGCGATGGGCACTGTGCCCGGCGCCGGAGGCTCTGGTTGTACCACGCCTACGGCTGCCAAGGGTGCATTAGACTTCTATTCGACGACCAACCGGTACCGCTATTGTGACGGCACCAACTGGATTACTGTGGATTAACTGGGTTTACCTTCAAGCCAACAGCTTCGACTTTCTTTTGATACTCTTCCAAAGTCGAATCCATAAACTTAGCAGAGAATAAGAACGCCGTAAAATAACGTACACTCACTGAGGTTTGGAACTTAAAAGGATCGGCTTGAAGCCCTTCGCGATAGACGAATTCGTGAATGTAAAGTGCCGCTTGTGTCTGTGGATCCAATTTATTGAAAATAGTCCGGTTGAAGTAGTACTTTTTTCCATCCGCATCTGGAGTGCGTAGCTGCCATACCACCTGCTCTAGGTTACAGTTCTGAGGAACCCAACGCACGCCCTCGTCACGAATATCGTAAAGAGGATAAAAAACATAACGAACTTCAGCGTACAAAGAATCGGCGAAGCGCTGATAAAGGTCGGCCCTGATGGGATCGTACTTTCTCAGGTTTTGAATAACTTCCTGAACAAGCTCAATCGGCTTATCCCAAGCGACAGAATAACGCGGTTCATATCCATAAAGACGTCTGCCTTCATAAAGGTCAAAAAGTTCATAGTTAATATTGCCACGGTTATTTGTGCAAGCAACTACGTCACCGCCGTTGCTTTTAGTATCTCCGTCAAATGCCATTGAAACGAAAGGAAATAACAGACTTACCAGGATCAAAACGAACTTCATAAAAGGCCCCCCTCTTGAATTTCAGTCACTGGAAATAATTGGACATTAAGATTATAAACTTCCGTCTGATGACCGCTTTCCAATAAGCGCATCATTTGCTGCTGAAATTCTACGATGAGTTTTTTGGCTTCGCTAAAATTACTGATATCTACCGCCATCGTCGCTGAAGAAAAGTCACGCACCTTTGGCGACACTTTTCCAAGAACATCCAATGCTTTCAAGATATCTTGGCGATGACACTCTTGTACTGCTTTACTAGGAATATCATAAGGCGTGCCGACGCTGTCGTTAGCGCGCTCAAGCCCCAATGGTCCCTGCTGAAGAAGGCCTAGACTCAACATACTTTGAACACAAACTCGAGCTCGCTCTACCGAGATGCCAAGACGCTGTGCGATCCACTCTTCCGAAGATTCAAAATCGATCGTATTCAGAAGGCTTAAGATCGCATAGTTTTCCCATGCAGAGATTTGACTGATTTCAGAGTCCGTCAAAACACGAGGCACGACACGTTTGCGAGAAGGCACAGAAACCAAAGACAGAAGCTTAATGCGGTCTTCTTTATTTAGGCGCAAACCTTTTGCGATTTTTTGAGCGTAGTTTTGACTCAACGGTCTTTTGCCGTTCGTAAGATCTGCCATGCGTCCGGCAGAAATACCCACCTTCATGCTAATGGAACGAAGACTCATGCGGCTGTTCCGACTTTGAATCTCGGCAATTTTATCTTTTAGAAATCTAACTAGTTCAGAGTTTTGGTCGTGCTCAGTCATGACCACACCTATTGACCAAAGCTTGACAAGTTTCAACGTAAAATTCCACGAAGGGTATAAACCCTATAAAATTTGTTCCAATTCACTAAGGTATGGAACGCAAATCTAAAGGTTTCTTCATGTTCTTAAAACAAAAAGCCAACCTCTCGGTTGGCTTTAGAGCTAATTCTAATAGGCGCAAGGCTTATTTAGCTTCGAGAGTACCCTGAAGCACAACGACACCACTCATATCTTTTACTCTAACAGGCGTGCCTGCGGCCAAATCTTTTGGGACCCCAGTTGGCCACGTAGCTTCGTCAAATTCAATTTCCTGAGCGGCAACTTCATCACCGACTAATTCCAAGGTCGTAACTAGAATTTCGGCGTTGTTGATTACAACGTAAATACTCAGCTTCGTGCCATCAGCAAAGCCTTCCGCTTCGGCTTTCAAACGGAGTCTATCTGCTTTCTTTCTATATTTGAGAGACACTTCTGGTTCAGAGATATCAACGTCGACTTCTTCTTCATCATCTGCTGGCTCTTCGACTTTTAGCTTTGCAATCAAGTCAATGCGGTCCGCTTTCTTAGCTAGCTTCTCCGCATCCTTTTCTGCTTTCTTGGCGGCCTTCTCCGCGTCCTTGGCAATTTTCTCTGCTTCTTTTGCAGGGTCCTGAACACCATTCTTACCATGAGACTCTTGTCCATTCATAAGAACCAAGGCAAAAACAAACGCAAAAATATAAGCTGATAAGCGCATCTTATTCCCCTTTTTAAATTTCTATTTGTATGAAGAGTAGTGCAAAGGCAGCGCCACATGGACCACTTGAGTTATTTAAGGTACTTAGACTGTCTAAAAAAAATTTGAAGCGTTCAGTCCATGAACACCTCAGGTGCATATTTGCTGTAAGCACTCGCAAACATTGCATAATTCGAATATCAAAATCCCTTTTCACCCGTCAATTAAATGATCACATATTTTTGAACTCAGGTTATTAATACATTGTTTATGAGTCCATAAATAGTCGATTTACATGTGTAATATCATTATGAAACGATCACTAAATTAGTGATTTATATATCAAAAAATCCTGAGGACAAAAACGCAAAAGCATTTCCATCATCTCGAGATAGAAATGCCAAACGACGATACGAATGTGATTGGAGTTTAATTAATAACCCAGAAGAGAGGACTTGTTGTCGCGATAACGATCACGAACTTTTTCCCAGTTCGATTTTCCGCCCTGAGAAGTGACTTCCTTCGGAGAGCCCGCTTGCCCCGCAAGGCCGTTGGCCGCAGGGTCTTTCGCGCCTCCAGGCAAGTACTGACGAAGGCTAGGATCGGCATAGTCGCCACCGCCCCAAGAGCCGCCGCCTCCACCACCACCCTCGCCACCGAGGATGTTTGTATTCAGTCCACTTTTGTTCGCAGCCTGGCCTTTATCAGGGGCGCCGCCAAAGCCGCCACCACTGCCGCCAAGGCCTCCGCCGCCGCCCATAGGGCCGCCTGGCGAAGAAGAGCCCCCGCCGCCGTCAGTGCCTTTGCTGGAAAGGTCCATACCACCGGCATCACCGCCAAGGTTCACCTTGTCGCCGCCCGCAGTTGGAATATAACCACTTGTGCTGGCGTCTCTCAAAGAATCGGCGCTTTTTGCAGCCAACGCATTATCAAGGCCGCCGTCACAGCCAGCAGTACGAGGAGCATCTTGGCAAATACATGTCATATTGTTTTGCTTGTTCGCCGGAATAGTACAATCAACAGGAGTTGCCGCTGTCGTCGCCGCAACGTCAGTTTCCTCTTCACACTTATTCGCTTCGCCCATCGACTTCACGATACCGATGATACCCAACGCAGATGTCGCTAGCTGAACCGCATAGCTTTCACAAGTCTTCAATTTCTGCGCGACGGCTTTAAAGTCACCTGTTGCGTTAAGCTCGCGATCAAAATAGTACTTCGAATAGCTATCAGAGTTTGCCTTCATCTCTTGTGCGCCGGTGTCGTACTTTGCAGCCATCTGAGGCTGAGGGGGCGTCATTGTTTTATACTTCGTCGAAACAGCATTTGCTTTTGTCACAAAGTTTGTTTCAAGAACCTTCATGTTTGCTTTTGCTGATTTAACGGCTCTTACGGCAGCACTACAAGATGCAGAACACATACCCTTCCAGGATCCGCACTGAGCTTGATAAAGCCCCAAGGCCGTGTTTCCTAAGCTCATAAGCTTTCCAAATTTATTGCAAGAATCCATCATCCCGCTCACACCCGCCATCAGCGTTTGAGTAACCATCACATATTTTTGTACATCGGGATTTCGGGCCTCGATACAAAATGTATTGGCACGATCTTCTTTGGTGCGACATGCCGCTTGGGCTTCAGAATAAGTAGCCAGGTCTTTTCGAACTTTCCCATAGTCTGCAGAGACATTGACCTCGTCATATTTAGCCATGGATGTTTCCATCGCCTTGAGACCCTCAACAGCTTCCGAGGGTTTATACCCTTCTGCTACCAACGGCGGAGCCATTGCAGCAACATCCGCAGGGTCTGCCTGGGTGCTTTTGTCGACGACAGGAACAGCACTATTGGCAATGGCATCAGACTCGAGGCCGATTACCGCGGTTACAAATAGAAATGAAGCAACTACTAACAAATTATGACGATTCACAGTTCATCCCCAGTAATTAAAGTATCGGACAATAGTCCAAGGGGCTGTAGTCAAAATAAATTTCCAGAATAGAAATTCTCAATCTGAGACACCGCCAAAAATAAAAAAGGCAGCCTTTGAGGGGCTGCCTTTTCTGCAGGATCGTTCCTTAATTATTTAGTGGTGACGGTAGTGGTTGTGATTGCTGTGGCCATGACCGTGTCCGTACCAGTTGTGGTGCTTGTAAGTCTTGTGTTTACGGCACTTACGGTGACCGTGGTGGTGACCGTTGCAACTTGGCTTAGTCTTCAGGCAATAAGCGATCACAACAGTTGCACCCGCTGGGATTTCGCTAGTGATGATAACCTTATTACCGATCAACTTGAATGGAACGCCTTCGCCATTTACAGTCACGATGATCTTCTTCGGATCGATGTTTTCGTGCATAAGAACGAATTCGTTTTGGATTTGTGTTTGGTCACCGCTCAACTCGAGGATGAACTCCAAACCTTCAGCGATGTTGTCGTTTGCGATATCAATCGCAACACCCGCATTCAAAGCGATAACATCTGTGTAACCGTAACCGATTTCTTCGCCCGCTGGAGCTGGAGCATCAGCATAGATGATTCCAGAAACCGCTACTGGCAAGTCGCCTTTTAAAAGTTCAAGACGATTCGTAAGACCCGCTGCCGTCAAACCTTCACAGTCACGGATACGAGCATCGATCTTAATAGGATTTGATTCAGCCGGCACTCCTGGCGGAACTACCGCACAGATGTCTCTTCTGTCACCGATGAAAACAACCGCCAAAGCGGCGTCTGTTCTGAAGAAGTCTTGGGCCTGAGCTTCAGCCAACAAAGCTGGTGTAGTAATAGCATGGAAGAGTGAGAACATACCTTCTTCTCCGCCACCAGCATCTGGATCTACAACCAAGTTCGTAAGTTTTGCAGTCAAGTAAGTTTGAAGATCTACATTTGATAATTCAGAAGCCTTCAATACGATAGGCTCTGCATCTGCTTGGTAAAGACGGCCAGAAAGTGCTGAAGTGCTTCCGTGTGAAAGCATCACACCGATGTTGAAGTCGGTATCTTCTGGAAGACTATTAACGAAGGTATTGATACCACTCACAACAGTCTGGATCTCATTAGAGATAACTTCTGAAGTTTGAACTACGAAGAGTACATCCACAGCGCTTGCAGGTTGATTTGGCTGCTCAAATGTTTCACTGAAACACTTCTCGCTGGTCTGTTTGCACTTATGTGGGTTTTTGTTTTTGCGCGCAGACTTCTTAGTCGTTTCAGAAACAGTCGCCGGATCAATTTCCGGGTTAATTTCTGAAGGTGATGAGTCTTCTGCGGTTTGGAAGTTAACATCAGATCCTGCGCTACCTTTAGCGCAACCAACGTTGAAACCAAGACCCAATACTACGATTAATCCATAACAAAGTTGTGATAAGCGGTTCATATACATTCGCCTCCTGCTTTCCCTTTCATCATTGCAACGGGGGTGCCAGAGACGATTGTGGCTTCTTCTCCACATTAAGTTCAGTTTTTTGTCTAAACAGAAGACACCTGAGGAGCCCAAATTGTCCTAACTGTCAAAAGGGACAATTTTGCGCTCCCACCTCTAGAAACGACAAAGTCCCCTCTATATTTTAGAGAGGACTTCGGCGTCTCAAATTGAGATAGTATTTTTAGTATTGATAGTCGACTTTGATCTCTGTGCCCACTGACGGAGGAGAGTCAAATACGACCTTATTACCAATCACCTTATATGTAATAGATTGGTTTGGCGTAAAGGTCACAGTCACTGAACCCGCGATAGGCGTATGAGCGAGTGCTACTGAGTTTGTCAGAGTTCTCACGCTCTCACCGATGCTTTTCAAAGTAACAGTATAGTCCGGAGCACAGATGCTAGTGCTTAAACCAGACGTCAGGTTCACTGTTTGGTTCACTAGATCACCGTAGAAGCTGAAGCCGTTGCTGCCTGCTCTCATTGTATCCAAGCAAGTTGCGTCGCCTGGTTGAACAATGATGCTATAAACTTTCAACTTCTTACCGCTTGGCCAGTTCGTACTGAACGCCTGAACTAACTCATTAGGTCTATTCGCATAAGTAGCGCCGCCTGTTTGTCTTTCGTCAGCGTCACTCAAGATTACGATTGCCAAGTCTGAGTTAGCACGGAAGAATCCGTTGTTATCAGTGTTGCGTTTATTCATTGCAGTCGTTGCAGACAACAATGGTTCACTCGCACCAGCTGGGCAGTCACCACGATCCAAGCAACCTGCAGTTTCAGGACGTTGAATCGAGTTACTAAATACCGTCTGATAATTTGGTACACTTGGAGTCAAAATCTTGCTGCTATAACCAGTCAAGTTCAACAATGAACCGCAGATACCAAATGGACCGGTACTGCAATCTGTTGTTGTGATACCGATTTGCCAATCGATATTCATCAACTCAGAAGCAAAGCCGTTGAACTTAGAAGCCAAAGACGTTTGCTTAGGATCCATAGATGCTGAGTTATCATCGATGAATAAGATATCGATCTTACCGAAAGACGCGTCACTGATGAAGGTCTCAGAGTTTCCATTTGAATCGCGCATATACTGAGCTGTTGCTGTACCTACGTTGCCAGCAGCATCTGTTTGCTGAACTTGAACGTTTTTAGCACCAAGGCCCGCACTGAAAGTGATAGTCGTGCTGAAGTTACCAGACGGGCACGAAGCCGAAGTGCTTGTGATATTACCTGTGATAACAACTGCCAGACCCGCTTCACAAGTTCCTGTCAAAGTTGCAGAAACTGGAACGCTAGAACCATTAGCAGGAGAAGTAATTGCCAAAGCTGGAGCTACTGTATCACGTTGGAAGCTTCTTGTTGCTGTACCGACGTTACCAACAGCATCTGTTTGAGAAGCCGTAACAACTTTAACGCCTTCACCACTAGAAACAGCCACCGTTGCAGAATAAGCACCTGCATTACAAGGTACACTTGTCGCAGTTGCAACACCAGCGCCACCTACAGTTACTTGCAGACCCGTTTCACAAGCACCTTGTACCGTGAAGTTCGCTGCCAAGTAGCTATTTGCTGCAGGAGCCGTGATAGTCACTACCGGAGCGATCAAATCACGTACGAAGTTTCTTGAACTAGATGCAGAGTTACCAACAGCGTCTGTTTGAGAAGCTGTTACAGTTTTTGTACCACTGCCATTGCTAAATGTAATATCCGCTGTGAAAGTGCCTGAAGCCGAGCAAGCCACTGTCATTGGCGCTGATAGGCCACCACCCGTTAAGCTAACATTTAAACCAGCTTCGCAAGCACCACCGATGGTCAAACCATTTTGAGCAGGTGTATCTGCAGCCGGAGAAGTAATAGCGATTGCTGGAGGAGTCGCATCACGATTGAAAGTACCTGTTACTTGGCTGTTGTTACCAGCAGCATCTGTTTCAGATACAAGAACCGTCTTAGCACCGTCACCGTTGCTAAAGCTTAAGTTTGCTGAATAAGTGCCATTTGCAGCACATGTTACTGAACTTGGAGCAGAAACGCCTGCACCAGAGATACTGACAGTCAAACCTGCTTCGCAAGTACCAACCAATGTAATACCGTTTTGAGCAGTTGTTCCGTTAGCTGGAGAAGTGATTGTCAAAACCGGAGCCGTAGTATCGCGCAAGAAGTTTCTTGAAGCTGTAGCTACGTTATTCGCAGAGTCTGTTTGTGTCGCAGTAACAGCTTTAGTGCCATCACCTGCAGAAACAGTCACGTTTGCAGAATAAGCGCCACTTGTACAAGCAGCTGTAACCGCAGAAGCAAGGCCCGCACCATTCAATGTCACTTGCAAACCAGTTTCACAAGCACCTTGAATAGTGAATGTCGCAGCTACGTAGGTATTTGCAGCTGGAGAAGTGATCGTCACAGCCGGAGCTGTAGAGTCACTGATGAAAGTCTCTGTGTCAGAACCTGTATTGCCGGCCAAATCCGTTTGTGAAGCTATGACTTGTTTGCTACCACTACCGGCACTAAAGGTAATTGCTGCGCTGAAAGTTCCATTAGAGCACGTTGTATTTACTGTTGAAGCTACACCTGTGCCCGTAAGTCTAACACCCAAACCTGTTTCGCAAGTACCACCGACAGTCAAACCAGTTTGACCCGTTGTATTTGCAGCTGGAGAAGTAATAGCAACAACCGGAGCTGTTGTATCTTTCAAGAAGTTACCAGTCACTGTGCTTGCGTTACCCGCAGAGTCTACCTCACGAGCTGTGATGTTTTTAGCACCATCACCAGCACTCAATGTAAGACCAGCACTAAAAGTACCACCTGCAGCACAAACTATTGAGCTTGAACTTGCAACATCACCTGTGAAAGTGATCGTAAGACCCGCTTCACAAGTACCAGTCAAAGTCATGCTTGCACCAACATAAGTGCCGTTAGCAGGAGAAGTAATTGTTAACAATGGGCCCAAGCTGTCACGCAAGAAAGTTCTTGAAGTAGAACCTGTATTGCCAGCAGCATCTGTTTGAGAAGCCGTTACAAGCTTCTGGCCATCTAAAGAGGATGCAGAAACAGTTGCAGAGAATGCGCCATTTGTACAAGAAGTCGAAGTCGGAGGCAAAACACCTGCGCCAGCGATTTGAACAGTCAAACCTGTTTCGCAAGTACCCACTAATTGGAAAGAAGTTCCAATATAGCTATTAGCTGCAGGGCTTGTGATTGCAATTGCTGGAGCAATTGTATCAACCATATAGCTTTGTTGTCTTTGACCGACGTTACCAGCTGCATCTGTTTGTGTCGCAATCAGAGTTTTTGCACCCTGACCGGCAGAGATAGCTGTCGTCAATGTCCATTGGCTAGAAGTACATGCAACTGAAGTTGCCGCACTCAACACTGTTCCTGACAATTGAACATTGATACCAGTTTCACAAGCACCAGTGAAAGTACTTGTTGGAGTCAAATACACATTTGCCAACGGAGAAGTGATAGTCACGTTTGGAGCGACTGTATCTTTAAGAAGATTTCTAGAATCAAAACCGATGTTACCAGCGTTATCTACTTGGAAAACTCTCGCTGTCACAGCGCCATCTGGACCTGGCAATGGAATAGAAGTCGTGAATGTACCATTGATACAAGCTGCTGCTGGAGCAGTCGTAGCACGAAGCTGGCCGATCTCTACAGGAAGTCCCGTTTCACAAACACCTGAAACAGTCAGACTAGATTGATTGGTTACTGCAGGGATTGTAGAAGTAATGCGAACATTAGGAGCTGACATATCAACATTGACTGTGCTTGAAGCGGCACCTTGGTTACCAGCGCGGTCTACCTGAGTCCCTACGATGTTTTTTGTACCATCGCCTGGGTTGGTTTGAACAGTCGCCGTGAAGGTTCCGTTGTTACAATCAGTCGTTACTGGATTCACTAAGCCAGGACCTGAAATAATCACTTGCAGGCCGCTTTCACAACGTCCTGTCACTTGAGTGCTTGTCGTATTTGAACTTTGAGAAGAGTTTCCATTTGTAATAGTCACATTTGGAGGAACTGTATCTTTCATGAAGCAAAGACGATCGACAACCAAACCACCATCTGTTGCAGTGTTTTGTTGAACCATCAAATCTTTTTGGCCATCGCCATCAGATAGTTGCATATCTAAAGAGAACATACCGTTTACGCAGTCTACTTTAGTAATGTTTCCAGAAGCTTCTTTGATTTCAACTTGAACACCGCTTACGCAGCTACCAGTTACTTTAACTGTATTGCGAACAACACTTTCAATAGTTGGATAAAGAATGACGGGACCGCTTGCGCCGTTTTTAACGGAGGAGCTTGGAGCTTCACAGGTAACAGGTTCAGCATTAAATGCCAAATTTGCATCGCTGCAAGCCGTCGTCATGAGTAAAGCAAGGCAATACAACGCCAAGCTTTGTGGTGTCTTAATTCGTAACATGGTCCCAACTCCAAGATTCATTAGGGCGCAAAAAATCCAATGAATATTTCGATTTCCCAGGTTGACCGGTTTAATTGCAAAGTTTGGACTCAACTTGAAAGTCCGCAAATGATCGAGATGTAGTGAGAAACACTTGGTATTCCCAATCTGATATTTTGAATTTTCTGTTTACTAATTTGAACTCACTAAAGTTTGGCCGATTTCTTAAATTTTAAAATTGCTGTGCAAACCGCTATTTAGCCCGTTGAGCAGCTTTTTTAAGCAGCGCCGCGGCCAAACCTCAAGAAAGCTCCTAAGTTTTCAGCAATTTTCATGGGTCTCTCAAGCCAATGTTCAAAAAAGTGTATAAGTTTTTCTTATACATCTCGAAAAATCATTCAATTAGCCTAGCCCCTACGATCTTGATATTTGTAGTTTCAAGAGCTGCTTCGAAGAATCGAAGCACCGAGAGAGGAAAGTTCTCCATCTTCGCCCCTAAGGGGGTTTGTCTATAAAATCTTGCGCAGGTCGCGCGTCCATAAATATCCCACCATAAAATCCTGCCACTGGAGAACTTCCTGCGCGGAAACTTACCAGGACCCTAATACCTATTTCTTCCTGTTTAATAGCACGAGCCCTTTTCCTAATTTCTAGATAATGTCAGCTCTTCCTACTCTGTTATCAGGACTCCCTTATAATGAAGTCTCAGAGGAGGTGCTTATGTTACTCACCCCTACCTTAAAACTTCTTTTTGCCCCTATAGATGATGATTCTCCTCGCATTCCGGGATTTGCGGGGTCTGGCCGCGGCGAGGCCGATGAGAACGCCGAGGATGAAAAAGAGATTCTGAGCGATCAGGATTTGACCGAGAAGATCGACTTTGCAAGCGATGACGAGAACATGGGAGCCCACTCCAATGCTTTGGATTCTTTAGAAGAAGAGCCTGAAGACTTTTTGGAAGGCGAAGTGGACGTTAAAGAGCAAATGGACCGTGCAGCTGATGCGATGGAGGCTTCTATCTTTGGCTATCAAAACCAAGGAACCGAAGACAGCCCTCGTACCGAACTCGGAGCTGCCTTTAAATACACCCCAGGCGGAATCGAAGAAGTCGAAATGAAAACCGATCAAGAGATGGCCCGTCACCGTCATCCGGTGAAACGCAAACATCCCGAAGGCGGCCCCAAAGAGAAGCGCTAATCCCCGCTAAGCAGCGAAGATTCCTAGTCTTCGCTGCAAACGATTCTCATCTATACCGTCCCCATTAAAATGCTGGGAACGACGACTCTCTTTACACCTATATCTTAATTACAAAGCGCCCACTTCCTTCAGCAAAAGCGAGGATTCCTTGCTATTTTACGCCAGTACGAAAAACAAACTAATGACTCCAAATGGAGTCTTTTATTTTCCTCGGAGGAATTCACATGAAAAAGATGCTTGTTATGATGGCATTGTTGGTTTCTAGCCAAGCTATGGCAGTAGGTTTGACTCTTTCTCCTGTTTACACAGTAGTTGGATTGGTACGCAGTGTTCTTATCACTGTTGTTTCTCCATTCGCTTCAACAACTCAAGCGATCAGCGGTCAAAATAAAGAACAACTTCGCGCTGTAAAAGACGATGCAATCGCTTTCATCGCTGAAGGTCAAAGATCAGAAATGTTGAACACAGCTATCATCGCTGTAAAAGAAAACGTTGCTGAATTGTCAAATGCGTCTGATATCGAAGTTGCTGCTGAAATCATCGCAGCTGCTCAGTAATTAGAACTTAGCTCTCGATTTTTAAAGACGGCCTTCTCACAAAGAAGGCCGTTTTCTTTTTGGCCGGGTTATTTAGCCCGCTTGGAAAGATCAATCAGATTCTTCGCAAGCTCATTGCGATTTTCCATAACGTGCTTCATTTCTTCGATCTCTTGCGGGAATTCATTGAAAGCCCAGGTCTTAATCCCGTCTGTCAATGTCTGCAGAGTATCGCTGATGTACTTCTTCTCGCCCTCGCTGAGCGGCTTGATCTCGGTCTTTAAAGGCACGCCATAGGCTTTTGCCGCACGATTCTCTGGCATGACGATCTCTGTGAGCTTCAACATCTTGATCGCGCCATCGGACATCTGCTTAGTTTTTCCCGATGTGTCCTTTTGAACCTTGGCAAAACGATCCGCGACGACCTTCCCGAACTGAGCTTCCGTCACGCGCTGAATATGCTCTTCCAGCTGCACTAGGTAAGCCGTCATACGTCTTTGGGTATCGCGATTGTATTTATCGCTCCAAAGCGCCTGAAACAAGGCTCTACGGTCTGTCGCACGCGAGTTAAATAAGTAATCGCGAGCATCTTTGTAAGATTTAAACTTCGCAGGCCCTTCAGCCTGAAGAGCGCCAAACGCCTTATAAAGCTTCTCGGTATGAGCCGGGAAGAAATAAGTTTGGTCTTTCGCGTTCTTCTTATTGTCTAGCAATTTTGGATTCACCATGCCGAGCTTAATGTAGTTACGATAAAGCTCTAATGGATCATCCGCTGTCATCATCTGATGTTGCAGATCCTTTTTAGACGCATAAGTTAAAGACACGGCCTCTGTCGCACAGTTGTTAGAGAGGAAATAGTAAGAACCGCGATAGCTCCAATACTGCTCAAGAATTCTTTGCACGAAAAGAGTTCGCTCTTCAGTCGTCATTTTCATTGGTAAGCTGATCACATTACGGAGCTCGCCCTTGGTGTACTCATCGACGGTGTCGTTCATCGTAAGGATGAACAAACGTGATGGATAATCCCCGTTGAGTCCTTTACGGCTGTCAATTTGCAGATCTGTCACCATTGCGCGATAGCTGACCACCACGTGATAAGCAACGTCCTGACGGCAAGAAGGCCCTTTCGGTTTTCCCGGAGCGCATAGAATCAAGCGGTACATCGCATGACCCCAACGACTCATGAAGGCCTCGCCCTCGCTCGCAAAAAGATAGTCAACTTCATAGACACGAGAAGGATCAATATCAACAGCGTAGTTAGTTTGAGGATCCATTTGTGCCGTAGAAAGATAAACATCCGTACTCGTTGTGCAAGGCACGTTTGCGTTCGGGGCAAAATCAAAATGTCTGCGAAGCTCATCGTACATCGTTGGACGGCGGCATTTAAAATCTGGATCCATTATGAAGTACTCAAAATTGACCGCGAAGCTCTCTAACGGATTCTTATACTCGTAAACATCTGGTGAACGGTCCAATGCCAAATTCAAATTTTTGCGTTTTTTTATAATCAGCCCTTTTTCAGTCCAACCTGCAGCATTCAGGTAGGTCATGCTGCCAGAGACACTCTTACGATTGCCAGCTTGGAAGCGGCACTTGATATCACGATCGCGCTCTTCTCTTTCCAAGGCTTCGCAGGCTTTTTTAACGTCGGCCTCTTCACCGACTTTGGTTTCCATAAAGTCATACAAGTGTGCAAGCTCATGCAAAACCACGGACTGAGCCATACGATAGGCGTCCTTGTGACCGCATGTAAATCTTTTAGGTGCTGCGGGTCCCGCATAGATATCTTTCAGAAAATTCTTATTCACGCTCAATCCTGAAATGGATTTGGCGTTTGTGAAAAGACCGTTTTCCACGTGTCCCAAAATCACCGTGTCTGCTTTTTGCTTGAGGTTTTCTACAGAAAGGTCGCACTGTGGATAAATCAGTTGGCTACCACCGGTATCTGCGAAATCGACAAAGATCCCACGCGCCAAAACCGATTTCATTTTTTCAGGGACTAACGCTTCCACAGAGTCCATGAAACGGATGATTTCTCTGTACTGTTCTTTGGTGTATTTCTTGGGATCCGAGAAGAGATGAAACTTATCAGCAGAAGTAACAGCTTTAGCTTGGAAACCTACAAAAAATAGAAGGAGCACTACGATGTTTTTCATGCTCCATAAATCGGCTTTTTATAGGCCCGACACAACTCGACCTCTGTCGGGTTTGAGGCCCCCAGGAACAGTCTCCGCTTCCTGGGAGCCTGATGGAACTATTTCTTTGGAGCCTGCGCCTGACAAGACTCTGGTGTCGGACGTACTTCCATGACTTCGTTGCTGTTAGTCTCTTCATAGAACACATTGATGTACGTTTTGCCTTCTTCGCGAAGCTCTGGGGTCCCATCACAAGTCTCATAAGAGTTTCCGTTGGGATCTTGGTGGGTGATTTTTTTGTCGCAATAGTAAAAACGATAACGAATCTCATTAACTCCAGGCCCGACTCGCATATTGCACCAACCATAAGAATAGTCGACGGTGAATTGCGTATATCCGACAATGCAACCCGCTTTGGTATTCAGAGTAAGATTATCGAAGTCCGAGTTAAAAAGATTCTCTTGCAAACGAGGCTGAATATTCACGTTTTGAACCGGAGCACGTGTCGCCTCGACTCGATCCGAAGTCACGGCGCCTTGGCAATCATATCGAATCACTCGCTGATTTACTCTCGACAAAGAAATGGTCGAGGCCTTTTCCGCAGTGTCAGCTTCTTTGTTCAAATTCTGTCCGCTACAAGCTGCTAGTGTTAAAAGTAAAAGTGGTAATAGTGTTTTCACGAAATCCTCACTTCATGTTGTTTATTCATCTGCACTGAGTTTCGGTGACGAAAACTTGAAAGTGAAGGCTGGCTGAAAAAACCACTTTTACTCTGTAAATAAATGGACGTCTCAAAATGAGAATATCCCCAGTACAACACCTACAAGTGTAAAGCAAAATACGGCTTTTCCATGGAAGCAATTTCACAAAGGCGTGATATCAGAGGATTTTCCATGGCATATGCGTTGCAACCTCTCTCTGAAAGTCGAGAGAACTCTTGAAGGAGCTTTCATGTTCAAAAAACTGGCCCTCTTTACGCTCATTGCCATGACCTCGTTCAGCTTTCGACCAAGCGTTGCGGCCGAAAAACCAGAGCAGATCGCGGCTAAAATCAGAATGAAAGCATTCTTGTGTTATTACTTCGATTGCCCGGAGTCCTTCATGGAGGGCACTGGTTTAAAATCCGTCGTGGATATGTACGGCAGCCAAAGAGCTCTCATGATAGTTCACAGATCGCAAAACGACGCCCGCTTTTTCGCGGATCGCACTTTGATGACAGAACCCGGAAAAGAAGCAACGGACCTCTACAAAAGAATCCTGATTAAACTTCAGCCTTCAGACCGCATTACCATGCAAAACTCTCAGCAAGGTGAAGTCTTGCTAAATACAAAGAACCTTCAAGTTCTTGATTTCAAAAATGGCGAAGGCCCCGGTGTCAAAATTAACGGGCGCCCTTTGATTTCAAGAGACCTCGAAGCCGCCCATTCTGCCACTCAAAATCTAATCTTTGACGGAGTGATCAAAGCCCCGATGAATGAATACAAGCTGGCAACCGACGCCCTTCTCATAAATCGGATCCTTGTTGATTTCCCAAAAGACCGCTAAGATTTTTTCTTTTTGATCTGCTTAGATGGCGTAAGTGCATGAAGATCTTGAAGCACCTTACGCCACAGTTCTCGCAAAGGCTCACGTAGACGTCCGTCTTTTAAACGCTCATGTTGAAATACCAAGATCGAAGTGCCGTTGGCGCGACCTACAATAAAAAGCAATACAGATGTTGTCTTTGCCCAATCCCCTTCTTGCCAAGAAAAACGAATGCGCTCTCCAGCTTTCATAGTGCGGATCTCGCCATAAACTCCGTCTTCTCTTTCAAAGAAGGTTTTTGTTTTCAGCTTAAAATCCGACATCGGCGCTAACCAAATGGCAAGTCCTTCAGGGGATGTCACAAGCTTCCACAGAGCTTTCTTGTCGATGTAGAAGGTCTTAGTACCTGTCACCGAGTATTCGCCTTTAGCATCACGTCCAGCGACCCGACGCCCAAAATGGACTTCGTATCCAGTCGCAACGATTTGCTGCCACCAGAGGCTTAATTTGTGCTTTTTAGAAAGAAAGGCGACGATCGCTTGGTGACTCCAAGTGTGAGCGCCGGCCTTTTCAAGAATCGGCACCCATTGAGCCCAGTGCTTGCCCGTATGTTTGAATACGGACTGAGTACTGACGTTACCGATTTTCTCAATGGGTGTTTTAGAGCTCATCCACCTAGGTTAGTTGGATGGCAATGTGATGACAATATTAAAACTTCCGCTAGCGTACTGACCCAAGTTCATTTCTTCACCATTTGGGTAGATCGCTTTTTTCGTGTACTTCAGGAACACAGTTACGATACCACGAGCTGACTTACCGCTTCTGCGACGGCTTTTGCCTTCGCTGCTCAATAGATCGCTCACTTTTACTGTGTAGTTTGCATGACCAGCTTTTGTAATGCTTGGTTCTGGATTTAGTTCTGTGTAGTTCTCAGAATATACAACCCATTTGTAAGACGTAGGAACGATACGAACAGTTCCTTGCTCTGTTTTTACTTTATCAGTCAAGAACTCCTGAATGTCGCTAGGAGCCCACTCATAACCGTTGGCACCTTTCGCACATTTGTAGAAGTTCGGGCCGAATGAAAAATCAAGGGCATCGGCGCTTTTGTTAGAAACTGACACGGCTGTGTCTTCAAGAATAAATCCCTCATTACCAACGTGTTCAGAGGAATTGCAGTATAGGACAGCTCCGTCCAAAGTTTTGAGAGTTTCAAATTGTGGATTCGCCAAACTCATCAATGGCGTAATTAGTAGCAATGCGGGCGCAAAGAAACGCATAGACTTCTCCTTTATGTTGTTATTTACGAGCCCGCAGAAAATAAATGATTTGCTATAGAGGAGCAAGGCCAATGAAAAAAATGCCTTGGAAATTTGAGTAATATTAGAGCGTCGCTTCAGAGTATTTGATAGCCGTTAAAACCGGTTTCTTATTTTCAAGCTCTAGCAAAATATATCCAGGGTGCTTGGATTTCTTCCCCAGAACGTCCATACAGTAATAGAACTGGGTTTTTAGCGTATTCCCGGGCTTTAAATCCCCTTTGGCACAAGCCCGAAGCGCAGAAAACTCATAACCCATAATTAGGAAACTGCCGAGCTTGACTCGTTCCATAGATTTAACTTTGGAACCAAAGACACCATCTAAGCATTCCCCAAAACGATCATCATCCTGCTGAGTCTTTTCGCAAGCCTTATAACGATCCCAAAGCTTTTGCGCCTCTTTAAGCTCGACAGCCTGGGAGCGCGGAAGCAGAACGAAACTTGCCAGAAGGAATGTGAAAATCAGTCTTAACATTACTGGGCCCCCACTGCCGGTCTTTGATTATTTCTGCGGTTTCGCTGTTGATTTGCTCGCATGATCTCTTCCGGTGGGAACATCAAATTAAATAAGTTTTCATCGCCTGAGAGCAAGGCACTGGCTCCATCTAATAGATCCCTGGTGGTTATATCCAGCATTTCTTCCACTTGCGAGGTTCCAGTTCCAAGGCATATTGGATGCAAAATCATCTTCGCCACTTCCGGAGGATACTTTGCTTTCAGCTTCGTACATATTGCTGCCGAGACCGGGCAAGACACTCTACGCGCATCCGTTACGCGTTTAATGGCTTGAAGAATCTCTTCTGATTTGTAGCTGTTGCAATTGATGGTTTCATCCATTGCCGGGCTTAGGTAGTTTTCAATTTCGAACTTACGCTGCAAGTAGTACTGGCCATGGCGACAAACAATCATAGGTGTCGGACCATTCAAAAGATCTCGCCAAAAGAAAAGACCGTGATAGTTAGCCGCCAAATCTGCGTAGGACTTTACTCCAAAGGACTTCAAGCCCCAAGGCCCCTGCTCTTGCTTCATTCCAAGTTCAAGCGCCTTTTTGATTTTAGCATCTGGAAGATTCGCATCTTTTTCCACAAGTCGCCAGTATAGGCTTCCTTGCGAGAACATATGATCTACCTTATCAATACCGACATAGTAGGTCTCACCGTCACTCTTTACTTTTGCAGAAGCCACAAAAGATTTTCGTTTGTAGACGCCGTCGCCTCGATAAGGGGTCTCTCCGACACTAATAGGCCCCGCATAGGGTACGCTCAAATTTAGATAGTGGTTCACAGCCGGAAAGTTTTGATCCAACTCTTCATCCAGTATTTCATTCAGCTTTTCTTTGTTGCAAGGAGCGCTTATTCCAGTTGTTGAACGCAAGTTCCTACGATTCGCTTCGAAAATCGCACGTTCTAAGACCGTGTTCACGACAAAGCTAATATCTTTATTTGCAACAACAGCCCCGCGGTCTAAACGCGCCGAAAAGTTGTCGGGCTCGCCCGCAAATACAGACCATGAAAATAGAAGTGTGAAAAATATCATCTCTGTATCTTAGGGCTTTTCTAGCGAGCCATAAATAGAGACTCCGAAATACTGGACTGAGGAGCCCATTCCCCCGGAACGTTCATGGATCAACGAGACAATCAAAATAAGACGGTGCCCCCTTTCGTCGGTATTTCGTCTTCTTAGACAGAAGACTTCTCTTGAATAAGTTAAAACACACAGGGATCGCGCATCCCCTTTGCAAAGTCTTAGGGTAGGAACACAAACAGCAATTTAATTGGGAGACACTTTTATGAAAACGATTCAACACGCGATCCTTGCGGGCCTGTTGACTTTCTCTGGCACCACAGGCCATGCCTGTATCTCAAAACTAGACTCATCAGAATGCCGCCAAATTCAGTGCTTGAGCTTCCCTGATGAGGTTAAGGTAGATGCAGCGATCTACCTTCAAGATAACTCCGTCGTATCTGAGGCTCTTAAAGCAGCTTTCAAACAAGTTCGCGAGACAGACAGTAGCTATGAGAAAAAAGACAATAACGAAATTGCGGCGGATATCATTACCAACTCAAAGGGAAGCACTCCCGGCTGGTAACTCAAGATTGCGGTCAATCTAAACTTCTAAATGGCCGCAAAGCCACGACTCAAGTTCGCCCAACCCTGCTTCCAAATCTTTATACTTTAATTTGGCAGCGCCTATGGATTTACGGATCGTATCTCCACTGTAGGCCTGTCCGCGCATTGAATTTGTGAGCTCTTCAATCAATTGTGGATACAGACAGTCTGTGAAAATCTGTAAGTCCGTAATACGAGCTTCTTCAACTTTGAAATGAAAATCAAAAAAACCCAAAGAAAGATACTCATCCATCTTGTGAGTGAACTCCAAAGTATTGCCATAGAGCCAATTCCAAGAACTCAGAAGGTCGTATTGCTCTTTAAGTTCAGGAATCTTTGGAAGACTCTCTAAATCCAAAGAAATGATCTCGGCTTTAGCATCATAGAATTTTTCAAAGGACCATATCAACGCTTCAGAAATTTTTGAGTGCTCAACATGAGCAGCGACTTCCGTTAAGTTTGCAACACGTGCGCGTACGGATTCTTTACCCTTTGCCTGAAGCTTTTTTGGGTTCGGAGTGAGGTACTGACCTAAGCGAGTTAGATCAGCATGCAAAAGCAAAGTGCCATGATGAAAAGCTCGGTCCTTTTTTTCGCGATAAGCACTGCCGCTGAATTTTCGTGGTCCATCGTGGAAAGGAATCAGAAGATCGTTACGGCCTGAAGCCTCGCCCTGAATACCGAATTGTTTCAATGCTTGAAAAATGACTTCGACATTGTTTTCACGTTTGTAAGCTTCGCGTGGAGAAAGAAACGTAAAGTTGGTATTGCCTAGATCGTGAAAGACAGCTCCGCCACCCGTTGTTCTTCGTGCCAGGTGAACATTGTCGGTTTTCATCTTTGCAAGATTGCATTCAGACCAAGGGTTTTGGTTTCTTCCGATGACGACAGTCTCTTCGTTACGCCACAAAAACAAAATCTGCTGAGACGGATCCAAGTTGTGAAAGATCCACTCTTCGGTGGCAAGATTGAGATGAGGATTCAAACTATCTGAGAGAAAAACCTTCAGCTTCTTCATGGCCGGAATCTACTACTGCTTCTTTACAAAAATCAAGCTACCTTCGTCCTTGTAAACGATTTGCCAACGCGGGTGGTTCACCAGAATGGTCAATAAGCTTTCATTGCCTTGAAAGCGATCCAGCAAAAAGGCACCAATACCGTATTTAGCGACTTGAGTGTCAAATTGGGCCTGACTAACGGCAAATGCTTGGTACTCGTTTAAGAAGAATTGTGTGTCGGTAATAAAGCCGTGGTAAATCACTTTACGCTTTCCTTCCCACGCCCAAGACAGATAACTGCCAAACAAGTGAGAGTTGTAAACGTTCTCTTTAAGTCCCGATTGATTCAAAAGCTCCGCAGCCTTCTCTGGCACTACGTGGTGATCTATTCCCAAACCAAACTCGCGTGGACCGGAAATGGTGCTATAGCCTATAAACATATTCTTGAGCGCTAAACCAATCGCTAATACTGCTAAGCCCGCGTTTAGTTTCTTCACCCAAGCAGGATACACTGCCTTCAAGGCTAAAGACGTATTTAATGTGACCAGTGCAAAACAGAACGAAGGCACAAAGCGAATTGCATAAAGTCCGTAGAAAATAAAGAATGCAGAGGCAATCAATTCAAAAACCGGCTTGGACTTACGAGCGCGCCACAACAGAGCCAAATTCGTCAAAATCAAAGCATAAATAAAGTAGGTCTGAGTATGCCATCGGTACAACGGATGCAAAGTTGGCATCCACTCGTAGTAGAACTTTCTAAAAACCGCACCCTCATTGCTCATGAACGCAAATGGGTACAAGAATCCATCAAGGCCCTTAGGATTTATGAAACATACTAAAATCGACATCACGGTCAGTATCGCAAGCTTTCGATATTCGATGTCGCGCCACTTTGTAATGTTCAACATTAAAAACAGTCCGCACAGGAACCACCCCATCGGAAAGCCTGGATGCAGATTCACCCACAACAAGAACAAAAATGGTAAAGCGTACTTCCAACGACTGGGCTTTGCATGTTCGGCCATCAAAATATTTAAAACAATGACGACAAAGAAGTCCGAGAACAGCGAGGTTCTCTCCATCAAGCGAAAGCTCATTGCAAATATGGCAATAAGAACCGAGAGCCCCCACACCCATGTGGCTTCAGAAGATTTTCTCGCACGTAAAAGCGGAAAACACAGAAAGGCCGTAATGAAAATGGTCTTTGTGATAATGATGAGTGTATAACCACCCAACTCATACAGACCGTAAAAACTCAGATACCCTAGCCACTGATGCAGGATTGTCCATTGAAAGTTTGGAATGGAAAAAACAAAAGGATCCACTACGGGGAAGGATCCTGTTTTGAAATACTCGCGCGCGATGGCCAAGTACATGAAAAGATCTTCAGATTGAATCGCAAAGCAGGTCATGCTTACGACAAACAGAGCAACGCCTAGCCAAACTAGACTCTTCGAGAGATTATCAAAACCGATCTTCATCCCTCAAAGTCTAAAGGACTTACTGGAGCTCCTCAAGGGCTTTCAACCACGGAGCCGTGATACGCTCAAGCTGTGCTTGGCTTTTTGGCTGCAAAGAAGCCTTCAACTCGACCAATGCCCTTAAGGTATTTACCTTTTGCGGGAAAGACAGATTCGAACCATCCCCGTTCACATAGAAATGCTCTTCATGATCGAATGAGTGCTTATTCATTGCGAAGTAAATTTCGTGAGCTGCCCACAAATAGATTTCGCGACCAGTGATTTCCCACGCCGACAGTAAGGCACGAATCGCAAAGGCTTGGTCCTCGATCTGAATATTCTCTTCATTGGATTTTTGCATTTTATCCAAGTAGAAGTGGGCCTGAACCAATGAATTTTCATTCACCAATTGGCTTGAAATAAAGTTCGCAAGAGCAATCGTCAAAAGCTTGAGTTCCTCGCGGCCTTCCATCAAAGCTTTCAGAGGAGTCACTCCGTGTTCATCACGTTCCAATAAAATCGGTGCACGTGTGAGCTGAACGCCCTCGGTCGCTTTTAAGAACTCATGAATAGCCAACAAGAACTTAGAAACATCCTGAGCATTCACAACTTGGGATCTTTCACCATTCTTAATATCAACAAGGCCCGCCATAATTGCAGAATCATCACCGCCTGTTTGATATTGGTCAGCCCACAACGTGTTGTTTTTAAGCGTGATCAAAAACACCGGCGTTGATTTCTTGGTGATATTTTTCAACAACACTGCCGCGTCCCCGACGTTCAATGCAAAGAGCATATCTTTAGGGAAAAGTGGTCTTGCCAAAGCTGGGTTTTCGATTTTGCTCGTCAACTCTTGAGCTTTGATTTTACCAAGACTGTCGTCAAAGCTTGTATGTTTCCAATCAGCCGTGAAATTAATCATTTCGCTGAGACCTTTTAATTGCTCTGCATACGCTGCTGCAGAGAAATTCTTTTCGTAAGGCTCTGCGGAAGCTTGGAAAGAATCCAGCATCTTGATTTTATCAGGGATACGATAAGAAATTGACGACTTAGTGAAAGTCATCAAATCCAAAGTCGTGTGGGTCTTTTCAATAGGCATCATTAAAGCTGGCACCATCTTCTGACCTTGATCGCGATATCCGCCCATCGCAATAAGTTTGTTAACCTGCGATAAAGCCGTACGCATCTTGAAGTCACCTTGATCACGCGAATGCTGTAAGAACAAAGCGTTTGCCGTCATCGAAGTTCCAGCAGTATTGGCTTTTAATTCTGATGTGCTAGATGTCGCTGCAATCTCGAGCTTCTGTTTCGGGGAAACCTTTACGCTGACTGCAGAAGCTTCAAACCCCGGCACTTTTCCATTTGAACCCGGTAAGTTTTTGTCAGCCCAGTCTGAAAGAAGGTCTTTCAAGTAATCGCCGTAATCATGGCGGATATCACGCAAGATTTTGCCCTTTGCTACGAGTCCTTGATCAATTTGCGCCACAAACGTTGCTGGCAAAGTCAGAATAAACTCTTGAGAGAATTTCTCGATCTCGGCAAATAAGTATTTAAGTGTTGATTCATTCAATAACTTATAAAGCTTAGCGACTCCATACTCTTCAATCTTTGGAAGAATGAAAAGCTTCTTAGCGATGCCATTTATAAGGCCGCCATTACATCCTGGAAGACGCAGGCAAGCGAGTTCTTTTGAATCTTGTTTTAACAAGAAGTCGTAAAGGGATTCATTTTCTTTCTGGAAATAAGCCTTGCGATCGGCCTCATTCAAGATACCCCAGATGTCGATCAAAATAGTTAGTCCCGCTTGTGGATCTCTCAAAGCTTCTAAGTCTTTGGCGATCACATGACCTTGATTGATGCTAGCCTGAGTTTGACTAGTAATCTGGACTTTAAATTTCGCAATAGCGTCTTCGACCATTACAAGAGCTTTTGGAAATGTCTCAGCAGCATACAATTGTTGAATCAATGGTTTCACGTCCGCAAACAAGGCACTTGTTTGTTTTTTAAGCTCTGCCTTGACGCCTGAAGAAACCACTTCAATCAAACCCATTTTGTCCAATTGATTTGATACCAGCATCGTAAAGGCTTCCGCGCTCGTAATAAGTGCGTTCAACGAAGCACCTTTACCTGGCCAAATATGCTGATTGCCCAGATTCGTGATCTTGGTTTTTAAGATTTCACGCGAACGCTCTAAATCGCGACCAACTTCAGAAAGGGTTTTATTCACTTCTGCTTCAGTTTGTGTCGTTGCCAAAGTTGCAAAGGGGCTTTTCGAAAACTCTGCGTAAGAACTTGTATGAGGTTGCTTATAGAAGGTCTCGACCCAATGAAGGCCCTTTTTAACAAGACTTTCTTTACCCATTTGCTCACCAAGAACCATCAAGTTTTCAGCTTGTTGGAAATAGCTCGCAGTCGCAGCAGTGCCTTGCCATGAAAGGTCTGGCTTTACGGCACTCATCGCTTTCATCTGTGGGCTTAAATCCGTGTCTTGCAAACGAGGACCAAAATCTGATTTCGGCTGTGGGAATTGACGAGGTTGTACCTCGGGTGCACAAGCACTCAGAAGCAGAAGGCTAAGAATAATTATTTTACGTACGTTGTTCATTCAAATCCCTCTTAAAAAAACAACATTAAATTAAGTTCTTGAGTGAGCTGTCTTTCAACATTCACACCCGCCACCACATCAGAAATCTCAAGCGCCATGATCATAGGAAGCAAAGCCGTTTTACGGAAATAACTTTTTACGGAACTGTAGGTAATCTCTAATTTCGCTTTTCGTGCACTCAAAGCCGTGTTCGCTGACAAAAGGTCATAACGAGAACCCTTGCCCCCAGTAAAAGTATCCTTCGCCTTTTGATAAGCTTCGTAACCCGCGCCAACACTAAAGCTGTCGCTGAAGTCATAGATCAAGCTGCTACCAAGAGTCGCTGTATTCCCGATCTTTCTGTGCACGGTTTCTTTGGATTCAGCATCTGGAAGAGTATCATCGGCGCTAGTCGGAACACGCATGCTGATGTCATCTTGCAATGGAATCATATAAGACGCGTAAGGCACTGCTGTAAAACTCGTGCTTAGCTTATGAGAATAAACCACAGAGTTCGTCACAGCCGCTCTGCCAAAAACATTCAATGCAGCAAGGTCATCGGGATTGTACTTGGGACCAGTAGGAAGACTGAATTGAGCTTGATAAACCAAAGCGTTGTCGGCGGTCTCAAAAAGGCGGTGCATGCTTACAATTTGAACGTCGCCAATGAAAGTTTGATTTTTATCGCCCAGCTCTTCATAGCCTTTGTCTTTGAGCGCCTTTTGAGTTTCAACTGCCAAATCCGTGTTCAAAGCTTGATCGAGTTCTGGATCCAAGCCACCGAACTGACGACGGTAAAACTCCACGTTGGAAAATTGCTGAGAAAGACGAATTTTATTCGTATAAGTAACGACCGGAACGCCCATGCCAAGAGTCCAATTGGCAGTAATCCCACGCGCAAACACCGGAGCGAAGTATTTTACGTTCGGAAGAGTGTCAACTTTCAAGACACCTAGGTTGAATTCGTCTCCTAAGTTATGAGAACCAAAACGATTCAAGGCATTGATCAATTTTTTGGCGTCCTGGTTAAATTTTGCAAGAGTTGGGGCATCGAAGACGACGGACTTATAATCGCCGAGCTTCATGAGTGTTCCGTTTTCGATGTATCTCTCATCGATGCCCTGAATAGAGCCAAAACGGAAAGAGGGACTGTTAATGCCTTCTGGCAAAAGCGCCGTCGATTGCAAAGCCTGGGCGCGGAATGAGCCCAATATACAGCTTGCTAAGACTAAGAGACCTACGAATTTCATTGTGAATCCTTCCAATGAGACGGCAAACAAACCCTTAGCGAGAAACGTGCCAGTCTCTAGTGCCACCACAGTGGCAAATCACATGAAATCGGATCAGATTTTGTGTCGGAATTTTGAATGAGTGAGATTTATTTTCAACCCGAGGAAAACTCAAAAAAAAACCATGGTCTGAATTACAGCCATGGCCTTCGTTAATAAAATTTTAGATCACTACCCCGGGGGACCGGTCTCCGAGTGGCGAACCAATTCACGAATCTCCCGGTTAACAATAAATTCGTGTCGTAGTGATGTGTTAGTTAATAGCACTCGCTATCCTCCTAGTTAGAACCAGCACTAAGCTGATTCTGATGATGAACTTATCGGCTGGACTTTCGCCGAGTTGAGGGGAATCTTTTAAAACCCGAAAGATTTTCAGTTTGAAACGCGTCCATCTGGGTATTCGCTCCAATCTCAGACAAAAATGAAGAACCACACCGCCACAGCGTTTTTTTTGCTAGAATTTCAGGCATGCGTAAGAAGACTTCAGATGAGCTGGACGTTGGTAGCGAAGACTTCGAAGCGGTTCTCAAATTCCTCTCGGAAGAGAGCGAGAGCCAGCCTACGGATATCAAGGCCGATCAAAGAGACTGGAGTGAAATGAAGCTCCTGCTCGCGGCCCCGGCCCAAAACCGGAGAGCAATCCGTGGATATCTTCGACAAACCATTAGTCCACGAAAAGGTGACCATATAAAAAAAGCGGCCTGAGTGTCTACTCTTGGGAGAGGCCTTGATGTATCATCAAAACGTGAGTCAAGAAACCGGCGATATTTTTTCTAAAGTAAATAACGAAGAACGGCTACGTCTTTTTAAAGACCTTGCCACCATTCGTGGCGAAATTGCCTGCAAAGGCGAGAGCGATGAAATCTATCGTCTAACGGTTGAAAGAACATCTGGAAAAGTAGAACTTCAATGTTCCATTCCGTTTGGCCTTGCAGCTCCGGCGCAAGAAAAAGAGCTTCTCGGAAACTTCTTTATTGGCGGCGAACGATACTTCTTTAAAACTCCTGTCCGTGTTGAAAAAGACGTCGTGATTTTGCGTATGGATGGAGAGCTTTTCCATCTGCAACGTCGCCAAAACTACCGCATTAAAATTCCCGATAGTTATCAAGCTCATATTCTGATTACAGCCCACAATAAAGGGAAGGTGAAACTCAAAGGACAGATCTACGATCTTAGCAGCGGTGGCTGCCGCGTGGTCTTTCATGGTGCCGACCCTGCTATCGAATCCGGAGATTATATCGATGGGCATATCGTGATCGGGCGCAGAGAACCTCTGGAAATTGAAAGCACCGTCCGTCATCACAAGATTGAAAAATCAGGCAACGCCAGCAAGCAAATATTTGGACTTGAATTCAAATCCCTTTCAACTCAAGTCGAAGGTAAGCTGTTTGCAATTACGATGGATTTGCATAGGGAATTCTTCTCAAGATTAAACACTAAAAATTAAGATTTTTGCCATTTTTTGACCGCGGATTGAACGCATCCTGCCGATAAGACTATAAGACAGGAGATCATGAAATGAAGTACGTTTTAGGAATACTCATGTTCGCTGTCATCTTCGGAATAGGCATGTGGATGGAATATCTGCTGAATTAGACCTGCAAATCCTTGCCTCACGTAGATGACTGAATCAAAATACCTGTATGCCAATTTCAAAAACAAATTTGTTTAAAGGCCTTGCTTTGTTTTTATTGGCGGCACTTGTCTTTTTGCCTTTAGGCGCTGCCGAATTTCTTCTCTGGGATGACCAAATCCACCTTAGCCAAAACCCCTTCTTCTCTCCGTTCTCGTGGCAAAGCCTTCTAGATATTTGGACGACCCCTTACCCTGTGGGACCTTCGCTGTACATTCCGGTGACTTATAGTTTCTGGGGACTTCTTGCGCCGTTCTCGCAAAACTTTACGGTAGCTTGGCCCTTCTTGCTTTTGAATTTTGCCATTCACCTCGTAAACGCCGCCTTGGTCTATCGCCTCCTGAATCGCTTGGTACCCTCTCTGGAAAAAAATGCGCTTCTTTTTGGCGTGTTGATTTTTGTGTTTCATCCACTGCAGGTCGAAAGCGTCGTTTGGATGTCAGGTTTTAAAGACATGGTGTGGGTGACTTTTGCATTGCTCACCTTACTGGCTTACCTTCGAAAAAACTTAGCGCTGACTTATACCGGACTCATTCTTGCGATACTGTGCAAACCGATCGCGGTCGTTATTCCGTTAATGATTCTGGGCCTTGAGTTCTTCATGGCGCCTGAAAAGAAAACTCGTCAGCGTCTTCTTTATCTTGGGTCTTTGTTTGCGGTAGCCTTGCCGTTTATGTTTTTAACCAAGATACTTCAGCCCGATGTTTTGGTTCGGAATATTCCCGCCCTTTGGGAACGACCTGTGGTGGCCTTGGATGCTCTGGGTTTTTACCTTAAGAAAGTCTTTTTGCCAGTGGGCTTCGGTCCCGACTACGGAAGACGGCCTGACCTGGTACTTGAACACTTTCCTACTTACGAACTAGTTTTGCCGGTGCTGTTTGTAGGAATTCTTGCTTGGTTTAGCAAAGTTGCACCTGAACTTAAAAAGACTTTTTGGTTGGCAGGCCTTTTCTTGCTGGTGCCCCTGCTTCCAGTCTTAGGTTTCGTGCCTTTTCAGTTTCAAAACTTCTCAACGGTTGCTGACAGGTATTTTTACTTCTCGATGGTGGGGATTGGCCTACTTGCCGCGGTAGCATACACAAAACTTCCACGGGCCAAATGGGTTTTGGTAGCGTTGCTGCCGGTGTTCATGGGTCTTAGCCATTTCTTTAGTCAGTACTGGCGCACCAATCAAGAGCTCTTTACCCACGCTTTGGTGATTAACCCTGATAGTAAATCCGCTGGGAACAACTTAGGCATTATCTTAAGCCAAAAAAATCAGTTGAAAGAAGCTCTTCCTTATTTCCAGCACGTCTATGAAGTTTATCCTGACAACTTTGCGGCTGCGAATAACATCGGCATCATCTATTTACGCCTTGGTGAAATCGATAAAGCTATCAGTCACTACGTCAACAATTTGAAAGTCTTTCCTACCAATACCGACGCACGCATCAGTTATGGCGAACTACTGATGCAAATGAATAAAGACGAAGAAGCTTTGGCGCAACTGAGGCAAGCAACAGAGCAAACTCCGAGCAATGCTTATGGTTGGTACATGTATTCACAGATTCTATGGAAGACCGGGCAACGAGAAGAAAGCCTTCAACACCTGAAGAAGGCTATCGAGATTGAGCCCTTCAACGAGGGCTTCAAAAAACGCCTTGAGGACTTTAACACCCTCATTCAACTGAACAAGTAATTACTGCCCTGGCTGTTTCTGTTGAGCTTGATCCTTAGCTTTCTTTTGCTCTTCAAAGCGCTTTGTATATGCCCTGAGCTCTTGTTGAAACTCGCTATTTTTTTCGCGGGCATAGTCTTCAAAGTTTTTACGCTTGTCGCGCGCATTGGCTTCGAAGTCGTCACGCTTTTCACGTTCGCTCGAGTTGAAGTCTTTTCTTTTCCCATCAAGATCAGCGTAAAACTCGGTATTTTGCTGGCGATTGGTTTTACGTTTCTTAAAATCACTGCGGGCTTCTTCTTGTTCTTTGCTGAAAGCCTCACGACGTTTGCGCTCTTCTTTCACATAAGTCTCACGCTCTTTGGTCATGTCCTTTTGAAAGACTTCGCGCTTCTTGCGAAGTAAAGAATCAAACTTCTCGCGGATCTGCGACGGAGATTTGGTGTCATCAGCAAAGAACTGATTCAATAGCGCGAGCTCGTCGTTTTCCTTCTTTTTCTCTTCAGGAATGTTTTTGCGAAGCTCATCTAGCTCTTTGCGATCGGCCGTCAGACTGTACTTTTCGTCCACTAAAGGAGGATTCTCAGTTTGAGACGAGGTATTTTCACCTCTTTTTGTAGAAATTTGACAACCCAGAGCAAAAATCAGAGTGCCGACATAAAGTACTGAAACATGTCTCATTTTCCCGGACCAAAGTCTCACTGGAGACCTCCTTAGGTATAACTTTGACTCATTCTGAGAATAATTGGACTTCAAAGAAAACACAATCTGTCGATAAGTATATATATGTTATACGGAAAAAGAATCTACGAACCTCAGTCGCGTTTGTCTCACGTCCGAACTCAGAAGATGATTCTGAATAAGGCCTTTCAATACAAGTACACCTTGTTTTTGATGACAGCAATACTAGGTGGGATCTTGTTGTTCTTTGCTCCGGCCTATTACTTCATTAATCAGAATTACACTCTCTTTACGAATCTTGCCTACGACACTCAACCTTCTCTTGTGACTCACCTTGAGCGCGAGGTGATTTGGTTGGGCGTGTTTATGGCCCTAAGTCTTGTTGTTATCGCTGGTATGACTTTGCTAATTGGTCTTCGCATGACGAAGAACCTTTTGGCGCCGCTTGTGCAAATGGAACGTCACATGAAGGAACTCATGTACGGTCACTGGCACATTCCTGATTACAAGATCACGCATGAAGATGACTTCCGTGATTTGGCGATGACCTATGACTACTTCTATCGCTCACTTAAAGCCAATACCGAAGCAGAGTTGAAATTGATTGAAAAGCTCTCGATTGATCCGCAAAACCGTGAGGCCTATGCCGCATGGAAGAACTTAATCATGATCAAGAGATCACGTTTGGGTATGCAGGATGTTCCATTTGAGGAGTTTTCAGTACAGCCACTTTCACGCAGCGGCCCTGACTTCGGCAAAACTAGCGAGACCGACGTAGTGTCGATCGCAGCTGGGCGTCGGCGTCGCGCTTCTTAATCGCTTCCCGCTTATCGTGAGTCTTCTTACCCTTTACTAGGGCAATCTCTAATTTCGCGCGGCCTTTTTTGAAGTATATCTTCAAAGGCACGCAGCTATATCCCTTTTCGCGAAGAGCATCGAAAATGCGATCAAGCTCAATACGGTTTAATAACAACTTTCTCAATCGTTCAGGTTCGTGGTTGTTATAACTGCTGGCTTTGTATTCGCTGATGTGAGCGTTCTGCAAGAAAGCTTCGCTGCCGCGGAAACTCACATAGGAGTCCTTCAGCTGAACGTTACGATCACGAAGGGATTTTACTTCACTCCCCGTGAGCATAAGGCCTGCCTCGAAGGTGTCTACGATTTCGTAGTCAAAGCGGGCTTTTTTGTTTTCCTGGATGATCAGAATACTCATGCCGTGCAAGTTACCAAAATCCGAAACGGAAGCCATGCATTTTAGCCATCTGGCACACCTTGTCTTTAAGGCTTATCTAGTAAAAAACATCTACTTTTCACGGTTTTTATCAGGTTTAGGGGTATAAAATCAGGCCATATGGAAACAGAACGCTTAGACGATATAATGCAGGCAGGAACTGGCTTCATGGCGGATTTAAGCAGCGCCATCCGCGCCTTTGTTAAACAAGGCTATACCGAGAACCTTACCCTGAAGATAGACCACTTCGAGTGTTGCTCGGGAAAACAAAAAATCTACACTCAGGAATTCGAAGTCGACAATGTGGTTCGCTTTGAAAACACTTCGGACCCCGATGATCAGTCGATTTTGTATGCGATTTCAGCCCCCAAATACGGAATCAAGGGTTTGTATGTCGAGGCCTACGGGATTTACCAAGACGAGCAGTCTCACGACATGATCGAGAAATTCAAGCACCACCGTCAGTAGTAGTCCTGAACTTGCTTTCTAACACTCCCCTCTTAATACCCTTGAATGCGGCGGGCCCCCGTTTTTATAAAAGACGATTGCAACGAGGGGATCGTACGCGTGAAAAGCATCACAAGATTTTGCCTTTCGGTTTTCTTTGGGTCGGTTTTTTCTATTCAATCTCAAGCCTCGGAAGTCGATAACTTTACCTTGCGAGGAAAACTTCCCGATTCTCGGGTGTGGCTGAATAAAAGAATGAATATCGCTTTAGATAAAGCGGCTTTCCGAACTCGCAGCTGCGATATGTTTGCTCTTCAGAAAAATCTGTATCGCGACCTTGGCGGTTTTTTTGTCGCACGTATTGAAACCTGGTCGAAGAAGAATCCCTACGCAGCTCACTTACCTATAAAAAAATCCGTTTACTCAGATGCCATTCATGAACGCGGTGACCGTGGCTGGCGACACTTTGCCAAGTTCAAAACTTATTATAGCCCTGGGCAATTTGCATTTAACGATCTACTTATTGGTGACGACAAGCTGGGGCATTTCTTACAAATGGGATACTCGATGTACTTTGCCGTCCGCTGGAAGAAAGACCCGAACTTTCCTGATATCCGCAATCGTTTTCAACGAACCGCCGAAGACCTAGTGGGCGACTATGATTTCATTCGCCAGTCCAAAGCTACAAATCCGATTGATCTGATGTTGGACTTCTCGATGTTTCAGGAAAATAACGAGTTTGGCATGATCGCAACAATGGTGCGCTCTTACGCAGACATTACGGCAAACTATGAAGGTTACTATTTTTGGGCATCACTAACAGAAGGCGAAAATCCTTATTTGCGCTGCTCAGAAGGCGGCTGGAAACGCGTGCGCACCTTTGATTGGAGCGCCTACATCAATCCTGGCTGGGACGAAGCGATCAACTGTAGCGACTATGATCCTGCGATTCATAACAAGGTTCAAAGGCAAATTGCAAAGCGCGGTTATGGCCAATGCCCCATCAGCGCGACTGCTTGCGAGCAATTGACTAAATATTATGGCCAAAAAGTCGCAAGAAAACTGCTTCATCCAAAATGTTATGAGAATGCTCACTAAGGAACCCAGGTATTACCCTTCACGGTGAGGCTTGTGTTCGTAGAAGTGGGAGCCTCAATGCCTCCTACTTTTCCTCCCTGAAGCAGATTGCTTTGAATGACACCTGAATCAGTAAGGTTCAATAAAACTCCTGTCTTATTAGCAGGTATGTTTTCTATCTGATTTGATGAAACTGAAAAATTTTTTGCATTTTCAAGAAACACAACGTGTTCCAAGGGGTAAGTCACCGTGTTTTTAGTAATCGTCACACTCTCCCACCGAGCCCGTGTTCCGGGTGTGGAATTACCCGTGACACCCTGTATTTGCAATGCAGGCAGCTTCGTCCCAATAAGAGTGTTACTTTCGATCGTCAATCTTGCACCCGCTTGCGAAGCATTCGAAGCCTGACCCTGCACTGTCATTGCTGATGGCGAGTTCCATGGTACCGCCTGAGCCAGAACTGCACGAGCGCTATCTTTAAAGGCATTGTTGCGAATGATTGTGTCACGCCATTTATAGACCCGCACACCAGCGTACAGAAGTTTTTCGAAGGTGTTATTTTCTATTACGATATACTGCGGAAAACGGTCATAAAAGACATTGTGTCCTCCGACTCCTGTCGGCCAGGCCTGACTGTTGGAAGCTCCGTTGGGGTTAGCTCCAAAGTAATTTCCTCGCACAGTCCAGTTGATATTAGGAGTCCCATTCATAGCCCCAAAAGCAATACTGTCCGAGGAGTCTCCATCGACCTGAATGGCCTCTTTGTATTGCTGATTACTACTGAGGTTCACAACTCCTAAGAATTTGCATCCCTCAACCCATACGTTTTTTAGAGCTGCCAAATCCAACGCATGTGAAGCCGACGTGTCGACAAATTTTATATCGCGAAAAATAATATGACTGGCATGAGCCAAAATGAAAGCACTGCCTTGATAGATGCCTCCGATAAAGAGCAAATTGCCGATACCATCATAGCCGGTGGCCGTGGATGGATTCATGAAAAGCCCTCCAGAGGTGCCGCGAATTAAAATCGCCTGACTGTTCACGACCAATGCCGTATTTGCACCCAGATGAAGGCTTTGATTCAGATTGTATGATCCTTTCGCAACTTCAATGATTCCGCCTCCGGAGTCTTTGACTTTGCTCACCGCAGAGTAAAGAGCAGCAACACTAGTGACTAAGATGCGCTTTGGAGGAACGAGCAAAATGCCCGATCGCTGAATAGGGCCATTAAAACCGGTCTTACTTATTGAAATACCATGGATATAAAGAGACGCTCCCGCATACCGATTGGCCTCGTCTTCAGTCAGAAGAATTTCAAAACGATGGGCCCCGTTTTGAAAACCACATCGTTGTGCCACTGCCGAAGAAGCCCCTGCATCGATATTGGCCAAAGCTTTTTTGACAAACTCGCCGCCCCTGCCGGCGGGACCTCTAGCATACAAGTGAATTTCAATGGGGCTTGCGGCACCAGTATCACAAGCCCAGCCGGAAATGACTCTGTCGACAGTACCAGCAATCGAACTTCTCTGAGGAGCGTACAAAAAAGTATCTATGTTTCCATCAATAAACTGTGAAGTCACTGTAGGCACTTCAAATTGACCGCTATTTTGAAGTACAAGGTTAGATCCATTACTCACAGAAATTCCATGAACATATATTGCCTGCTTCGCGTATTTGGCAATCGTGTCTCGATAAATTGGAATATGAAATCGATGAGACACCTGAGATGTCTCGCATCGTGATGAGATCGCTGTTCCCGTTGTTAAATCTGCTGCTTTGTAGGATCCAATTTTGATCCCCCCTTGCCCAGCAGGACCGTTGACATACAGATGAACGGCGATCGAGGTATTTTGGCGATAGTCACAAGCCCAACCAGCAATGTGTGGAATTCCGCCAATAGAGACAATTCCATCCACGTAGCCCATAACTTTTCCTTGGGATGTGGAAATGAAGTTTTGAAACAGGAATATGAAAATGGCAAAGCATGTAAACAAAAAGGCACTGATTCGTAGTTTTAAAGACATCGCCCCACCCTACTTTGTAGTACGCTTCATTAAGAGACTTATCGGAAGTCTTGGAGCAAATCTAAATTTTAAACACCCGTTCCCCTGAAGCTCTTTGGGAATGTATGTATGCATTATTTGGAGTATTACGCTAAAGAATCAACGCGTTGATCTATTTGTTTCATATATTTTATCTCGACACCAATAGGTCACCTTACTAGGATTTTCGAATCAAGGGAGGGGTTCCATGAAATTATTTACATCACTATTAGTTCTTTTGTTCGCTTACAATGCACATGCCGCACCAACTACCGCGTGCACAAGTTTCAATACACAAGCTCGCGTTGCGCGTGAAGCTGTAAAATCGCTTATTTCTATGGCAGCGGTGCCACCTGTTGCCGTTTATTTCGGTGGCGTTCAAGAAGATGTGGGTGGAATCACTCTAGTGAATGTACAGCCCTATTTTGCGACCTACAAAGATTGGTACAAAGTATCCGTACGTAATGAAGACTGCCGTGTTCTTCAAGTACTGCTCTTCGCTGAAAAATTGCATTTCTAATTATTTTTAAGATCTCAAAAGCCTATGGGCAAACATAGGCTTTCTAATTGAAGCGCGTAATATAGTTACAACGCTGGCACAAGGTTTCTGTTAATTTATTATTTTTGAAGCCATTCAAAATAGTTTGAGAACGTTCATTTCCAAGAATGGACTCGATAAGAGCTTCTTTGACATTTCCCAAAGGAATTTTTCCCTCTTTATCCAAGCAGCATGGCACCACCGTGCCGTCTGCTAAAACCCCAAAGTGGCTCGATAGTCCATAGCATGTGCCCTTCACCCCTAATGCGGGCAAATCTAATGAGGGCCATGTAAACTCGGTATCAAAATGCAGATGCAGACGATTTTTCACTCGAACGCTTTTATTGCGGCGAACATCGATATCTTGATTAAAACTAAAATCAAAATGCTTACAAACTCTCTCTAACATCGAGCGGTTTTGTAATCCCACTCCTAAAGGTTCATCCAAATTCCAAAGACGATAATTAATATAAAGCTCGGGCCTCTCTGCGAAAGCGCGCTCGGTAAATCTAAAGATTTTTGCCAAGTAGATGCTTGGGTCTTTATCTCCGTAATTGTCGTGGAAGCTATGCAAAGAAAAGTTCACCTGACGAATAATAGGATCCAACAAAAGTTCTTCTTTGATTTCATTCATCAAAACCCCATTGGTGACTAAAAAAACCGGGACTTGATGAGCTTTACAAATACTTAAAAACTCAGCCAGCTTTGGATGCACTAAAGGGTCCCCCATCAAGTGCAGAGTCACCTGATCCGTCATCGGCGCAACTTGAGCGATCACTGACTGGAAAACCTCTAAGGACATCATCTTTTTTTCCCGCTCAACAGGGGGACAAAAACTGCATTGTAAATTGCAGATATTGCTGATTTCGATATTGATTTTGTTAAAGCGGCGTTTTTGTTGGATAAGAGCTCCGCTATGGCATTCTTTTTAGGGCGTTAAGAATTTGGTCCAAAGTTCCTAAGAACTGTGAACGGGCCTTTTTATCCATAGGAGCTGGGCCCCCACGATTTTCACCCATATGTCGTAAGTTCTGCATTAGCTCGCGATTGGCGACAGACATGCCGATATTGTCTTCATTGAACTCGACACCTTTATGGCCCAAAACCCGGCTGCCTTTTTTCACACAACGCTCAGCCAGTAATATATCCCCCGTCACCACCAGATCTTTCGGAGTCACATGCTCTACGATCCAGTCATCGGCAGCATCAAAGCCCGTTGAGACCACTTCCATACGAAAGAGTTTGTTCATTGGAATGTTCATATGGTGATTGGCAACCAGAATGACTTCGACCTGCAAGCGTTCAGCGACTTTATAGATCTCTTCCTTTACAGGGCAACCATCGGCATCGACGTATATCATACCTTAAAGCTGTCTCATGTTTGGGCCCTCGAGGCAACGCCCTAACGACGCAAAAGATTCACTCTGGGGCCTCTTCCCTTGACCAACTGACCGGTATTGCTTAGTTATCATGGTTTAAGGAAATACCCATGAAACAAGCCGAAGTCGCAAAAATCCTCTCTAAAGAGTTTGGAACTACTGACATCAACGAACTTAATAAGCTTTTTAAAGCGAAGAATGCCCCACAAACTAAGTATCGTTTTGGCGGCAAAAAGCTAGGACATGGGGTAACAGGGCCTATTAAGGCCATTACTGAAACTGGCGTCAAGGTGATTGGCAACACCCGTGTCACCCTGGTTCTTTTTTCTGATATCGAGACTTTAGATAAACCCAAACCACGTTCAGAACGCCCCGTTTATCCAAAAGCTCCGAGCTTGGATACAGTCAAAAAAGCTCTCGCTGATGATGAAGACGAAGATGATGATGATCTCGACGACGACGATGAGGACTTCGAAATTCCTAAACCTGCGAAACCCCGAAAGCGAGCCGTGAAACCAGTTGGCAAATCCGGCAGCAAGTTTATCCCTCGCGAGAAAAAGAAAAACTAAACTCTATTCAAAGCCGAATTTCTTAAACAGAACGACGAACTGCTCAGGGTTTAATTCTTCCGCACGGGCAGTTTCTTTGAAGCCCATCTCTATGAGCCAACCGATCATTTGTTCTTCGGTCACTGATCTTTGAGAATAGAAAACTGAAATGTTTTTCTTAAGAAGCTTTCGTCTTTGCGCAAAAGCCGCCTTCACGAAGGTCAAATACGCTTTGTGATTTTTCACCGGGCTTGGCTTTTTTGTAAATGCCAATACTCTTGATGCAACTTTCGGTGGTGGATTGAAATCGCGAGGCCCCGCCTCGGTCACTGTCTCTGTTTTCCAGAAGGTCTGCGCAATCACTGTCAGCAAACCGTAAGCATCGCTTTGTGCTTTTGCTGCGATTCTTTGCGCGACTTCTTTTTGGAACATCAGCACCATGTGATCAAGACCGTTTTCGTCCATCGAGCGGTCAATCACGATGCTTGATGAAATCTGATACGGCAGATTGCTGACTAAAACTTTTTTGCCAGAGCCACCATAGAACTGTTCCCAATCCAATTGCAAAGCATCGGCCTCGGTCACATCTAAGCCCTGATCGCGCCAGTATTGAGCTAACACGCGATCTAACTCAATCACGCTGAATGATGCTGGCATTTGACGTAAGAAATAAGTCAAAGCCCCAGGGCCCGGACCGACTTCGATCAAAATTTCAGGTTTAAACTCTTGAGCCTTCTTGATGATTCTTTCAATCACCAAGTCGCTGACTAGAAAGTTCTGACCAAGGGATTTCTTGGCAGCAATACCAAGAGCTTCTTGTACTTCATGAAGACGTTCGCGCGCTGTACTCATTGTTGGGAGTTGAAATCTTGGGGGAAGCTCTGCGGAGAAGGCCCAAGATCCAAAGGAGAAACTTCACCACGATTCAAACGTAATACACCCACATAACCAATCATCGCGGCATTATCTGTACAATATCTGAGTGGTGGAATCACAAGTTTAAAGCCTTTGCGCTTCGCCCACTCTTCGGCACGTGCACGCAAACGTGAATTCGCACTCACGCCACCTGTTAGAATAACTCTTTTTGCTTTATATTTTTTCGCAGCCTTTTCAAGCTTTGTAATGAGGACATCAACAATAGCTTCTTGGAAAGAAGCGCATAGGTCCGGCAAATTCTTTTGCACTTCCTCTGGTCCCATTTGCTCAATCAAACGCTGACCTGAAGATTTCAAACCCGAAAAGCTCATATCAAAAGTATCATCGTGAATCATGCTGCGCGGAAATTCGTAAGCAGCAGGGTTTCCCTTTTTTGCTTCACGATCGACACGCACGCCACCTGGAAAGCCAAGGCCTGCCATTTTTGCGAACTTATCAAAAGCTTCGCCGGCAGCATCGTCTTTGGTTTTACCCAAAACTTCGTAATCCCCAATACCACGAATGTGATACAGGCTTGTATGGCCACCGCTGATCGCAAGGCCGACGTAAGGATAATCAAAATCTTCTGGCGGAGAATACTCGCTGTCTCTTAAAAATGGCGCAAGCAAATGCCCTTCTAAGTGATTCACGCCAATAAAAGGAATATTCCGAGCCTGAGCGATACTCTTCGCGGTAATCAGTCCCACGATCAAAGCTCCGACCAAACCAGGACGATTCGTGACTGCAATTGCAGGAATATCCGCCCAAGTCATGTTGGCTTTTTTTAGAGCTTCTTCAATCAGTGGAATCAACGCAATCGAGTGGTTGCGACAAGCGATCTCGGGAACAATCCCCCCGTAGGGTTCATGTTCCAAGTCTTGGCTTGCAGAAACAACCGCGTGAACCCAGCCTGTACGCTCAACAATAGCTACAGAGGTATCATCACAGCTCGTTTCAATAGCGAGGACACGGTCCATTATTTACTCGTTTATTTTTTCAGGCCTTTTAAGCGAATTTTAGCTTTCTTAGCTTCGTTAGATGTCGGGAAACGACTGATCAACTCGTCATAGAAAGTTTTTGCTTCGTCCTTCATACCCAATTCCTGGAAAGATACACCCATTTTGTAGGTCGCATCGGGAAATTTCTTTCCGTTAGGGTTTTCATCGCGGTATTTTTGGTAATTCAAGATGGCTTTCTTCCAATCCTTTTGCTCAAAGGACTCCTGTGCCAGCTCATAAGTGCCTTTTTTAGCTTCGGTGGCTGCTTTTGCTTGAGCCGCTGACGCCTGGGCTACCATGGCCGCTTTTTCAGCTTTCAAACCGTTTACTTCGGCATTTAACTGAAACACCGTTTTTTCAAGAGCGCTCAAGCCCTCTTGCAATAGAAGGATTTTCTTATTCGCATCTGCGGATTGATCTGCGGCGAATTTTTTAGCGGATTCAGCTTCTTTGTTACCTTGCCCGTCTTTGTGCTCAAGAACTTCCATACGACCACGCAGATTTCTCATGTCCTCTTCGACATCAGCGAAGCGGCTGGAAACATCGGCATTCGTTCTTTGCAATTTAGTTACTTCTTGCTGAATGACCTGCTTTTGCTCGGTTTCACGCACGTCCGTACGGGTTTTCAAGCAACCAGTAAGTCCAAGAGATAAGATGCTGATAGAGAGAATCCACTTCATAACACGTCTCCTGTTTTTTGTCGGATCAAGCGGGCTGAGTTTTCAGCCTTTTCTGCAGCCATCTTGGCTTTAAGGAAAGCATCTCGTGCTTTCGAATAATTTCTATCTTTATAGGCCAAGCGGCCTTGACGGTAAGCTTCGTCAGCTTGATGCCAATATCCTGGGGAGTGACGGGGGGCTTGAACGGCACGAGCCGCTTCAATGGCGGCTCGAGCTAAACTGTACTCTTCGATGGGTTGGGAAACCGTCTGACAGCCCACTAAGAGCATGACCAACGTAACTGCAACTGCAACAATTCCCCGCACCTGAGTTCCTTTTACTATTGTTGTACTGGCAAGAAGTTAGCGCGACGGTTTTTCGCGTTCGCACCTTCTGATTCGCCAGCTTCAACTGGTTTTTCTTTACCGTAGCTGATCACAGACAAACGAGCCGCTGGAACGCCAAGGCTTACCAAATAAGCTTTTACAGCGTTTGCACGTCTTTCACCCAAAGCCAAATTGTACTCGATCGTACCGCGAGCATCGCAGTGACCCTCGATTTGAACTTTGTAGTTCGTGTTCTTTTTAATCCACTCAGAGTTACCTTGGAGGATTTTTTTGTTTTCAGCGCTGATGCTAGACTTGTCGTAGTCAAAACGAACTGTCTCAAGACCAGGGATTTTACCGCTGTCGCTTCCTGAAGTATCGAAGCTCATTGGAGTGGATTCAACGGCAGTGTCTGATGTTGGAGTGGTAATAGGTGTAGACTCAACATCGGATTTAGTTTGCTTACCTTTACAACCTACAACCAAAGCACATGCGACAAATGCGAACGCCAATTTACGTAACATCGTTCTTCCTCCTTAAAGTTTTCAACCATTAAAACTTTAAGGCATGACAGATTATTGTCAAACCATATCAAAGAGTTGATTCCATATTGATGTTGCGTTGCCATACAGTGATACTGAGTCGATGAAAATGAAATTTCAGATATTATTCGTTGTCTTTTTCGTCTCTGTCCTGAGTTTCCCGTCCAAAGGTCCAGCTCTTGAGGTGCCTCCTGAGTGGAAATTTAAGAAAATCAGCACGCCACATTTTGATATCATCTATAACTCTACGCAGCAGGACCTGGGTGAGCTCTATGCTCAACAAATGGAAAAAGCTTTTGAGCTTTTGTCTCCTGTATTTACAAGCGTTCCTCAGAAAACTCTCGTCATTATCAACGATAAAACAGATGCAACCAACGGTTACGCAACTCGTGTTCCTTATCCGCACATCATGACGTATCCGGTTTTACCAGGACCTCAGGAAAGTCTGAGTGAGAGCGGAGATTGGGCCCTAGAACTTTTAGCCCATGAATACACTCACATCCTGACATTTGAACCTGCGAATGGATTTTTCAGGGTTCTGCGTGGAGTTTTAGGCACGATCGCCGCTCCCAACATTCTTCTGCCAAGCTGGTGGAAGGAAGGCATCGCCGTACAAACTGAAAGTATGCTTTCAGAAAAAGGCGGACGCCTGAAGTCTATGTATCAAGATGCTTTGCTGCGTGCGATGTCTGACGATAAAACTTTGCAGAATTTCGATATCGCCCAAGTGAACGAATACATTCCCACTTGGCCAGAAGGCATGCGTCCTTACGTATTTGGTTCTGTGTTCTGGAGCCAAGCTGTCAGTGACTATGGCGCTAGTGTCATGAATTCTTTGAATCAACGCCACGCAGGCCGAGTCCCCTATTTTGTCGAGACTCCCGCAAAAGACCTCCTTAAAGACAACTACGAAGGTTTCTACAAAAAAGCGGTCCGCGAAACAGATACACGCGCTCAAGCTCAGTTAAAAAAGCTGCGCGAAAAACCGCCAAGTGAAGTTCATCGTCTGCCTATCGAAGCCAAATACTCATCGGCGCCTGCAATTAGTGAGGACGGAAAATATCTGGCCCTTATCACGGTGGATTACAAAGCCGATCGCGTATTAGATATTTTCACTCGCGATCCCGAGACGAAGCTCATCACGAAAAAGCTCAAAGTCGAAATCAAAAAAGAAGAAGAACCTCTGGTACCAAAAAACAACGACGGTCCTCCTTCTGGCAGTATTCAGAAGATCTCTTGGTTCCACAAATCTCCGAAGCTGATTTATGATCAACTTCACTATGTAAACCGCACAGAACGTTACTCGGACCTTTACCTTTATGATCTAACGACAGAGAAGAGCGAAAAACTCACGAGCTCTCTGCGCGGTCGTGAACCTTCGATGGCTCCAAATGACGACAAAGTTGTCTTCGTAAAACTAGAAGGCGGCCGCACTCGCCTCGGAGTTTATGATATTGCCGGCAAAAAAGATGAAATTCTTTATAGCCCTGCAATGCAAGAGCGTATTTCTTCTCCGATCTACTTGGATGCTGAAACCATCATCTTTGCACTTCGCAATGCTAAAGGCGAAGAAGGGCTCTGGACTTATTCTTTCAAAGATCAAAAAGTCACTTCCGTCCTGACTGATTTTGCCCAAGCCCGCTTCCCAGTCATGACTAAAAAAGGAATGATGTTCACGTCTGCTAAAAATGGTGTGCACAACCTGTATTTAGCAAGTGCTGACCTAAAAACAGCCAAACCTGTGACTCACGTGACAACAATGGTTAGCTCTTCTGCGATGGATCCAGAGTCTGAACATTTGTATGTGACTTACATGGGCTCTGTAGGCCCAAGCGTTGTTCGTATCGCCAAAGAAAATTGGGAGAAAACTCCTGAAGAGCTTCCACAAATCGAGGGACTGTTTGCGGATCGTTACAAAAATCCGCTGCGTGCTCCTGCGGCGGCACCTACTCCAGAAGCTTCACCAACTCCGGCCGCCACACCTGCAACAACAGCAGCGACAGCGGTTACCACGACACCTGCAACACCGACTCCAGCGCCAAGCCCTTCACCAACACCTCAGTACGAAATCACTGATTACAGTCCGTGGGGATATCTATGGCCTCGTTACTGGATGCCATTTATTTGGACTTCCTCAGAGGGTGGGCTCTCAATTCAGGCCATGACTTCGGGTGCGGATCCGCTCAAGAAACACAACTATGATTTGATGATTGGCTGGAATACATTCTTAGAAGCTGTGGATTGGTCTGCAAATTATGTGAACAACGTAACCAATACACCGATTCAAGCAACGGCAGCTCAGACCCACTCTTACCTGGTCACGCGCGACAATCTTGTGAACGACACATTGTTTTCGGTTTCAGGCACTCCAGAAGTTTGGAAGTTCAGCGAAAAATTAACTCTGAGTCTGGGCTGGCGCTATCTAGAAAGATCCGTGACGACTTTGACGCCAACCAAGCGCACAGGTCCTTTTGTGTCACTCATCTACAAAAATATGACTCAAGGTGGAGAACAATTCACTCCTCAAAGCGGCGGCGGTGCCTATTTAATGGCCGTGGAATACATCCAAGGAGTAGACCTCTTCTCTCACCGCCAATATCAGGCTGGTGGCGTTTATTACTTCTCGAAATTCTTGCCGAAGCTGCATGCCATTGTGTTGCGCTCGAGCATCATGTATACGCCGGAAAAAGTGTCTTATATCTATGGCACACAATCGGATTCGATGGACTTTTACGGGCAGGATCTGAGTTCTAAATTCCTGGCACGTGGTTACTCAACAGGTCAGTTTGTCGGCCGTTCTATGTACAACGCCAATATCGAATACCGTTTTAATGTCAGTGATATGTACAAAGGCTGGGGCACAACCGCAGCTTTTGCACGTCGACTTTATGCGGCTGTGACGGCTGATGCGATTTCAACCGATGGTTTCGCCTTTGATTTCACAACAGAGAAGTACACGGCTGTGACCTCTAAAGACGTCTTTTTGAGCTACGGTCTCGAGGGTCACTTCGAAACCACCATTGGGTACGAATTCCCGGTGAACTTTGTCTTTGGCGTCTACCAAGGGACCGACAAAAAGTACGCTCCGGAACCAAGGTGGGACTTTGCGGTCCAATTAGGGGTCTTTTAGCGCAGCACGTTCAAAGGGAGCCCTTGACAAAAATCCAGGGCGTCGAAAAACTGAGAGTGTCGACGTGCATCATTAAGTGGGCGTTATCTGGAGGGGTAATGGAAAAAATCAGCTGGATTAAAGAACTTGTGAAAGCTGAACAACAAATGGAAGAGTCCGGTTTAGTGGACATGAGTTTTGGATTCGATCCAGAGCGAGTCCTCGTCACCGAGAGTGTTCAGTTTCTATTGGCCCTGAAAACAGAATTCGTCGATGCTTCGTCTTCGTTCAATGATCTGAAGCCATCTGCTCTAGGACGTATTAAAATTTACGGTATCGCAAAGACCCATGCGGACTTTATGCTTTTCCGTAATGGCTTTAAAATGATCTTCTCATTGAAAGCTCCTGGACAGATCAGCGTTCGTTTCAATTTCATTGGCACAAACTACATCCCAACTCCAGGTATGGCTGAAAGCACACCGGCTGCTAACGCTAACGTCATGGATGAAAACATTGTGGAAGCTAAGTGGGCTGCATTTGAAGAGCTCATTTGGACTTACAAGGGCCAAACTGTGAAGTTGGAGTACATGGTTCGCCACTACCTGACTCAATTTATCCGCGAGAGCGCTAAGTAAGCCACTAGTCCACATCTGGACTTACCAAAGCCACAAGACCTCTAGAGAATGTAGCTAAGATGATTAAAATCTTAGCTATTTTTTTTACTAGCGTCGGTTTCTATACTTCTACCTTTGCTGCTGAGACCTGCATAACAACCCCTCAAGAACTGGTGGCCAAAAAAGCCAGCTTTCCGCAATTCTTGCAGGCAAGTCCCCCTGTCATGTTCACGCGTAGTGACTTTCCCGTAGCTGCCATCAAGTTTTCTATCGAAGGCGACAAGATCGTCGGCGAATCTGTTCATAGAGCTCTTTTAGGCAAGAAAACGAGCCGCGGCTACGTCAAGCGTATGTGTTACGAAGCCCCGATCATCAAAATAGATCTCGAAATACCCGACGGTGATGAGACCGAAGAAAAGAAACTCGAAGTTGCAGTCGTCAGCGACACGGCCGTGAAAATTTCAGGCTATCTCCTTAAGAAATCAACACCAGCTGAATTTGCCGCTGTCATGAATAAGCTCAATCAACAGGAAAACAGCACTAGCACCGCCACCACGTATTCTGCTCCGGCCAGAACTGCTCCTCACAAACCCACTTCGGGCAGAAACTAAGGAGGACCCATGATGAATTTGCTTATAACTTTACTCCTGACTGGATCGTTTGCAGCAACAGCTCCTATTCAATCCAAAGAAGAGATTCAATTTGAAAGCAAAGCTGATAACAAACTTTTGGACATTTTTAAATCCGGAAGCTATTTAGGCATTATCGGTCGCCCGCAAGAGCCCAATGTGGATTTGAAAATGGTGGATCTTTACGCCTTTAAGGACACAAAGCAAATTTCCATGTCTGAAGATCTTTGCAAAGACCTCTTAGCAAAAATCTATGGGCCTTTGGATAAAGGGACTCTGAAAGTGACCAAGATCAACATCTTCACTTCGCATACTGGAAAAACTTGCGAAGCACAGATCGATGATCCCATCAAAACCAGCAAAATTCCCGAGCGCCGCGCGATTATTGGTTTTATCAAAGCAAAACCTTACGGCCTTGAATTTCAGCTCTCGAAAAAATCTGACACTGATATTCAAGACAATACTCGTAAATTCTGGGAAAGCTTGCGCTAAGCAAGCTTTCTTTCATTCCAATACAGAATCATTGCCGACGCCAAAAAGAAGATCGAAACAATCGGCCCAAACGCCAACGCTAATCGCCAATATTCCCCTTCAGCCGCGACCGAGCGCCCATGCACTCCAGCCCATTCTAGCAACTGCCCCGTCATTCCCAGCGCCAACCCCCGTGAAATTTTTCCGATCATTTTCCAAAAGCCAAAATAAGTTCCCATCAACTCTTTGAGACTTTCTTCTTCTTTTTTCTTTACGATGTCCGTAAGTAAAGACTCCAGCAACACCGAAGTTCCAACCAAAGTACCACCACAAAATGAAGCCCAAAATAAAGCATGCATCAAGTCTTCTGCGGGCAATAGTGGGTAAGTGATTCCAGTTGCGATACTCATAAGAGTGGCACCTGCGATCAAAACTTTCTGTTTCGGATATTTTTTAGACAGCCACAACCATAACGGAATCGATAAGGTAAAGAAAAAGAGGAACAGCAAAAGAACCGTCTGCAGATCGACTTCACTAAATCTTAAGCGCAAGCGATAGTAATACAAAGCAAGTGAAGTGTTAAAAGTAAGTCCGATATTCCCGACAAAGAAGGCGATCGCAAGCGGCATAAAGCGCTTGTCTTGAAAGGGAATTTTCAAAGCCATTTTTAAAGCTCCGCCTTTGGTAACAAGACTGAACTTGCGTGGCTGCTGACGAACATAGAACCAGGCAATCAAACCCGAAAAAGCTACAAGAATTCCGATGGTCACTGCCGTGTGCTGGTACGCGTGAGTAGATTCTTGAATAAGAAAGTAAGCTGGAATCGCAATACCTGCAATGCCACCCACATTCGCAAATGCGAGCCGCCAACCAATCAAACGTGCACGCTCGCGCTCTGTCGAAGTGATGTCACCGACAATCGCCGAATAAGGAACGCTCAATAATGTGTAAGCAGTATTGAAAAACAAGGCGCCTAAAAGCAGATATAAGAATTTACCAAGATCCGATACCAATGGCGGAGGATTTAATAGAAACCACAACGCCAAACAAACGGCAACAATGCCCACTAAAATCCAATGACTGCGATGACCTAATTTTTGTCGAGTACGATCCGACCAACTTCCGATAATGGGATCCAGAAGTGCATCCCAAAAAATAGCTAAGCCTAAGGCTAACCCCGCCAAAGCGGGATTCAAGCCAACGACGTTGGTGTAAAAAACCAAGAGGTGCAAACGGAAGAATATTTCGACACAGTTGATTCCCAACTCTGCCATTCCGTAAAAAGCTCCCATAGCTAAAAGCTACGTTCTTCCAAAGGGCGTTTCAATCCTGTTTTCAAGGCTAAATATCCGAAGACCAACCAATAGAATCGGTCGGCCATTCCTCCGAGTGACAAATGCCAGTGATAAATAATCAGAATAGGAATTTGTACGACACCGTAGATGCCAAAGATCTGCATCACTGTGTTGCTAGACACAAGAGCTTTCAAAGATAAAATCAAAAGCATTAAAACGAAGATCCCCGTCCAAATAATAAAAAACCAGCCACCAACAACGCCTGCCGAGACAAAAATGTTATGAGGATCTTTAAAAGAATTGTAGCTAGTGACTTCAAGACTGTCTTTGCCTGAAAACTTTGACAACAACCCCTGACCAAGCCACGGGCTGGTTTGGAAATATTCCCAGCCTCTTTCTACTTCTTCTAAACGACTTGCGACACCATCCTGCGCTTGCCGTTCTACTAAAGCTTTTTTTCCGGTCGCGATATCTTTGCTGTAATCTAACAAGTCACCACCAAACAGAAACAAGCTTGCCGTCAAAACAACAGCCGCAGAGTATTTAAAATACCTAAAGCCAAAACTTTGTGTTGGCGTCCGCAAAATCCAAAGCACAAACGCCATCACAACAGCCGCCAAAGCTGAACGCGTGCCTGTTAATAGCAGTGCAAAAATGCTCAAGACGACTCCAAGCGCGAACCAAAGGCGCCGCAAAGAACTCTTTTCTTGAGAAAAACGTCCCAGAGTAAAAATCACTCCAACGGAAGCACACGTCACCATATAGGGGATATGTTTGAAGATCCCGACAAAGCGTCCACCTTTAAATGTCAGATCTGGTCGTATTAACCATAGCACCAAAGACACCACGACAAAATTCACCGCCCACGTACTGATAAACTTTAAAGTGTCAGAGGGCTTAACAGTGACTGGTACGATCACGCCAAAAATAAGAATCAACCAGAAAGTCGATAAAAACGCGGCCCAAGAATAGACCCCGTGACTTCCAACTTGGAAAACATACTGAAACAAAGTCTCTAAGAAAAACATCAAAATCAGAATAGCCAACAGGCTTCGATAGGTGCGCTGCAGACCTTCCATACGATCACGATCTCTAAGCATCAAAAAAATCAGAGGCACGCCAAACAGAAAGCTCAGCAAAATATTGAGATAAGGATGAAGACCATGCTGGAAAAGAACACCTGGGAGTTGCGAAGGCACTCCCATCCCGGCCAACGAAAGCTTCGAAGCAAAAACCAAAAAGAGAAGAGCCAGCGCCCAAAAGTTCATTCGTTTTCGTGGCTGTATTTGCTAATTAACAATCCAGTGAGCGCGATACTCATAACCACAGAAACCAAGGTGATCGTTTTGGCAACCTCGGGGCTAACCATAGACTCTTTCGGCGGAACATAGATCAAATCATCGTGGCTTAATTTGAGGTTATCGCCATTGCCCTCTTTAAGAAGCTCCTGCAGATCCAATTCATAGGTGCCACGATGCTCATCCAAAGCTTTGGATTGAATCTTGGCCCACTTCTCGGGATCGGTTTTGCGGATCATAACCTCTGAGAGGTCACCACCGTTCGTGCTTCCGCCCGCTAAAGTCAGGACTTTCACCAAATCAGTGTTAGTAGGCACATAATAGACCCCAGGCTTTTGTACAGCTCCCAGCAACTGGACAGAGATCAAGGACTCTTTGGGTGAAGATCTAAAGATGTACTCCGAAGCTTGGGCCGGTGATTTGATGTCACCGATGGATCCCAATTCACCCAGAGTATTGGCTCCAGAGATAGAACTCCAGAATGTTACGAAAACCATGAACAGTTTCACGAGCTTCTTTATCATCCACGCCCCCTTCGGTTTGACAAGCCCTAGACCTTAATGCGGGTACTAATATAAAGCCCCGGACCTTTATCGAGAAGTGAAGATTTTGATGACGGAATCTAGGCCTCCGTTTAGCCTTATACCTATGACGAGTCCAGTACCAGAACACGAAAAATTATTCGACGAAATCAGTAACAAGCTCAACGAGCTCAGCCAGCGCTATCAGGATGGCACTACGCCTGAAGAAGCGCCGTCTCAGCAGCAAAGATTGGAGCGCATGCAAGATCAGTTGAAGAAATTCAGAACTGATATGCAGGGCAACAATGACGAGATGATCGAGAAGATTAAAAGTCTTGAAAATGTGAATTTTTCGCAAAACGAGATCACTGGACAACTTCGTCAAATCACGGAGCAGTTGAATCACGAGCGCATGATGAACTCCAAACTCAGCGCCGATCTTGCGAAGTCTTTGGAACTTTGCTTGCAGCTGCAGCTAGAGATCCAAGGTTTGAAAGCGCGCTCTATGGCGATTCAAACTGAAGAGAAAAAGTTCAGCAACTCTTTGATCGACAAAAATCGTTCTTTGCAAAGAGACCTGGAACTAACTCAAGTTCTTAAAGATGAAATCGCGATGGAAATGGCGAAAGCCAAAGGCTCTATGCAAAGAGAGCAAAACTCTTGGGCCGCCAAAGAACAAGAGCTACAAGCAGCGATTGAAGTCGTGAATAAAGAAAAAGCTGCGATGCTAACGACGATCGAAGAATTAAACGCGATGATGGACGATAAAGACCTTCAAATTGCAACTTTGAGCCAAGAGATGGAAAAGATCTCTGCAGCGTTCAACGAAGTTGAAGGTTCAGCAGTTCAGCAAAGTGATGTTCTTAGAAATTTGATGAGTGTTGCAGAGACTAAGATCGTGGAAATGAAGTTAGCTCTTGATAAGAAACACAGCGAGGCTGCGGACTACTACAGTCACTTGCAAAAAGCATTAGCTCAAGTCAGTGTTTTGAACCAAGAGAACATCACATTAAAAGACTATGTGAATAAGCTGAACTACTATCACCAGCAGACCCAAGCGCTGCAAGCTCAAGGGATGCAACAACAGCAACCCCAAGGACAAGCCCCAACAAATTAATAAAAAAAAGCCCCTGAAAAGGGGCTTTTTAGTTAGAGCTTTTAACTGTACTTCTTTATTGGCCCCATTCTTTCAGGCGCTCTTCAATCCAGCCACGATAGAACTGCACATTGGAGTAGGTCCCTACCCAGCTGCATTCTATGTCCCCACGTTTTTCGACGTACGAAGCTACACCAAGCACAGCATACTGATCTTCAGCTTTGTAAAGAGCAGGTCCCCCTGAATCGCCGTTGCACATTCCGTGAGTCTCTGACATCGGAATTTTAAAATAGTAAAGGTCTGGCTCAAAAAAGAGACCGGTAAAGGTCGTCGTTCTTAGAGTGCCGTTTCCAATACTGGTCCCCGGAGTTCCAATAGAACGCCCATATCCCAAGCCAATAAAATCCCAAGAAGTTGCGATGGGACCTAGATCAATTTTGAAAATTGCAATTTTCGCGGTTGGAATAGGTTCTTTTAACTGAATCAGAGCGACATCATTTTTTATGAGGGAAGGACTGTTAACATATTTATCGTGACGAACGAAAGCTTTGATAGGCAACATCGTCGACAGGTCTCTAGAAAGCTCGGTCTTTTGTTGCACAAACAATAGGTCCGGACGATTTGTGTCTGGAACACAGTGAGCAGCAGTTAAAATGACGTCGGGAGTGATAAACGTTCCAGTACAAAGACTGAGATCAGTGGAATCAAGTTCGCTTTGGCGAACAATACCAACTACCAAGTTAGCCAGTGGATTGTCTTCTTGAACGTCTTCACCACCGATAATGGCATTTCCAGATTGGCCCTTTATCTCTGCCATATCCTTTGCAGGCTGACAGGCACTGAGAGACAAAAGAACGATCCCTATTCCAAATATTCTAACCCACCAATTGGTCATAGATCTTCCTCCGATAATTATGAGTTTATATCATGAATCAAGCGTCTATCGGATCGAAAGCATCAGAGTGGCTTGCATATTGGGATTCTCGTTGGAAACTTTTCTCGATTGTCTAAACTTTTGTCATCACTGAATCTTCATTACAAAAAGTTCCGCAGAAAATTGCGAATTACTTTAACGACAGCATTCCCATCGAAGGAAATTATTTTGAAATAAATTTTATAAACGCCCTCAAATCTTCCGCACAATATTCTGATTTAGAAAAAGAATTGGCGATTATGACGAAGTCCGCACCCATAAAGGCTTACGAGGTGGAGCAAATTTTAGAAAAACTCTTTCCCCACTTTCTTGGAGATCATCTTTCGGTCCTAAACTCGGACGAACTGCTAGAAATTCTCTGATCGAAGCTTGGAAAACAGCGAATTTGATCATTTTGGTTCCGACTTGGAACTAGGCTGACGAAAAAAAGATATAAAAAACTATTTACAACATCATCTCTCGTGTGAGAATCTGAATTCAGTTTAATGAAAGGAGGCCACGATGATTAATACAATTCGCTCTATGCAAATGACTGCAGGACACGGGAAATACGCTATTCTACTAGCGCTCGCGGCCTCTGCCCCCGTCGTCTGCTAGCCAGAAATATCATTGTTCCAAATACACAGTATTCAAAAATAAATTTTTAACTTAAGTCCTTCGCGATTTTATTTTCGCTTTGGGTTTATCAATTCAACGCTCTCGCTCGAAGTGGGTTTTACGGCCATAAAGCGCCTTCGGCGAGCATTTACAATGGAGGAAGCCATGCAATCATTATTGCAGAAGAAACAAGAATGGGAATTTGAAAACCAGAAGGTTTTATTAAGACTCGTTCAAACCTCCAGTGAAGTGTCTGTTGAAAGCGTGAAAGCGGCCGGTTTAGTCACAAGCTTCCTCCTTTTCCTGATCTATAAAATGATCAGGGGAATGCTCGCTCTAGGAAGTCTCTTTTTGTACAACCCAGTGCTTGTACAAAAAGTAGGTCCAGGACAAAGCCCGCTTGAGCAACACGAATTTCAACAACAACCGCTGGAGTTCCAATCCGGATTTCAAATCTTAAAACGATAATCCCGGAAAACGAATGGGAGTGAGAGGTGAGCAAAATCATCTCTCACTCTCTTTACTTTTTAATCAAACACTCTGTATCCTTAATCTATAAAGTAGGTGCCTATGTTTACAAAAGATTTGGGAAACGGTTTTTACATCAAAGAAATCGAGCGCGAAGAATTATGGAGCATTCAAGATGCTCACTATGATCGTATTTTTGCAAACCGCGCTTCAGCAAAACCTACTTGGGTCGTTTCCGAAGATCATCAGAAGAAAATTCAAGAACGCAACAACGAACAAAAACGTTGGCAGTTACGCTTAGGTCTTTTCCATAAAGATGAAGCAGTCGGTATCGGCTGGCACACAGGTTATGCGGTTGATCCCGAGACTTACTATATGCAAAACTCGGTCGTCATCGAGGCCTACCAAAAGCAAGGTTTGTATTCAGAAATGCTGACGGTTCTTTTAGAACGCCTTCAACAAGAAGGTTTTCAAGTCGTCACCAGCACTCACCATCCCAACAATGCGGGCATCCTGATTCCGAAATTGAAACAAGGTTTCATCATTACTTCGACGCAATTCCATGAACGATTCCGCTTTTTGGTCGAAATGAAATATTTTTTCAATGAAAACCGCCGTAAAGCTTACGCTCAGGCGATTGGTTTAGATCTGTAAATACTCACATTAAGGCGTGTAGACCCCGCCAGAATCTATCGCGACGGCACCTGTTGTGAGGCCACCCCACACAATCATTTTACTGCCAGTCCAAACAGCCCTATGGTTTTGTCGTACCGCCGGTGCGTTTGTTGTCGACGTTGCGGCCCATGAATCTCCACCTGGGTCATATTGGCCACCGGTATTGTAGTAGGTAGTTCCATTAATTCCGCCCCACACAATCATTTTCGTACCGGTCCAAACACCTGTTGGTCCATGCCGTGCTGTAGGGGCTCCTGTAGTTTGCGTCGCGGTCCAACTTCCACCAGGAGTGTACCGTCCTCCGGTATTAGAAGCCGTTGTGCCATTCCAACCACCCCAGACAATCATCTCAGTCCCTGTCCAAACCACAGCGTGTCTGTATCGAGCTATCGGGACCCCGGTCGCCGATGTCGCGATCCAAGTATCTGCCACCGGATCATATTCGCCACCCGTATTCATAGCGCTGCCGTTGTAACCACCCCACACAATCATTTTACTGTCGGTCCAAACAGCTGAAGCCTGGCTTCGTGCCGTTGGCGCTCCTGAGGTCGACGTCGCAGCCCAAGTATCCGTCGACGGGTCATATTGCCCACCAGTATTTACATAAGCACTGCCGATACCGCCCCACACAACCATTTTACTGCCAGTCCAAACCGCAGCATGTGCAGATCTCGCTGTCGGGGCCACCGAGGTATACGCGGTTTCAGTCCAAGAGTCCGCCGTCGGATTATAGCGACCGCCGGTATTATAAGGAATTGAGGCATTCTTACCCGCCCACACAACCATCTCACTACCGGTCCACACAGCCACATGATTGTGTCGCGGAACGGGCGCTCCCGTCGTTGTCGTTGCAGTCCAAGTATCTGCCGATGGATCATATTGACCACCGGTATCGACGTATGTGGAACCGGTACCACCGACTCCACCCCAAACAATCATTTTGCTTCCAGTCCAAACAGCCGTATGATTGGTTCTTCCGGAAGGCACATTGGCTCCTGTCGAAGTGGCCGTCCAAGTGTCTGCATCTGGATCATATTGACCGCCATCATTGACGTAGACCCCACCATTATAACCACCCCACACGATCATCTTACTGTCCGTCCAAATTGCAGTATGACTAGTTCTTGCCGTAGGAGCCCCTGTCGTTGTTACCGCAGTCCAAGTATCTGTCGACGGATCATATTGGCCGCCATCATTTGCGGCATTACTTCCGCCAAATACAATCATCTTGGTTCCGGTCCATACAGCTGAATGGTAGGCACGCGTCGAAGGAGCCCCCGTCGTTGACGTCGCAGTCCAAGTATCTGTCGATGGATCATATTGGCCGCCATCATTAAAATAGCTGCCGCTGGTCCCTCCAAATACAACCATCTTGCTTCCAGTCCAAACAGCCGTATGACCGGATCTCGCCGAAGGAGCTCCCGTCGTTGATACCGTCGTCCAAGTGTCTGCTACAGGATCATACTGGCCACCTCCGCCAACATAACCCGCTTTAAAGCCCCCAAAAACAATCATTTTGCTTCCGGTCCATACAGAACTGGATGAGGCTCTCTCTGAGGGAGCGTTCACCCTCGAAACTCCTGCCCAAGAATCTGTTGCAGGATCATATTGCCCACCCGTATTCGTGTAGGTTGTTGACCCTGTCCGCCCTCCCCAGGTAACCATGCGACTGCCAGTCCATACCGCTGTTGGGCTATAGCGCCCAACAGAGATAGGAAAATAAGAAATATTCGACCACGTATCCGCCACCGGATCGTATTGGCCGCCATTCTCGATAGCAACTCCGCCCGTAGTGGATCCGCCCCACACAATCACTTTACTGCCCGTCCATACCGCCGTGTGATTGCTCCGTCCCTCTGGAACCCAAGGTCCAGTCGACATTGCAGTCCACGAATCTGTCGTCGGATCATATTGGCCGCCGTCATTATAGTAGGTGGTTCCGTTGGCACCACCCCATACAATCACCTTACTACCGGTCCAGGTTACAGAGCCTAGTGCACGTGCGGAAGGGGCCCCGCTCGTCGCAGTTGCCAGCCAAACATCGCCCGCACTCTGCTGGGTTTTCCAAAATGCAAATGGCACCATATGCGCTTCAGCACATATCCCAAATAGAAACAACATGAACATGATAAGGGTGGACATCATGCCTATTTAATCGGGTTAGTGAAGCCAGAGCTCAACAGACTCTGGCTTACAATGTAACACTCTCGAAAAGTTTCTGTGTCCGACGAACTTCAGGCCTCAACAAAGTGAGTGAACATCTTCAGATAAAATCCCTCTGGGAACTGGAGAATTGTCGGATGGTCCGCAGCATGTCCGCCCCGAGTGAGGTTGCGCGCTTGCCAGCCATTTCTTTGAATGGCTTTGCGAATCGCTTCCTTGAAATCTTCTTCGACAAGAAGCCCCGAGCAAGAACAAGACACCACAAACCTCTGTGGTTTGATGATTCTGAAAGCCTGCGTATTCATCTTCAAATATGCGTGCTGACCTTTAGGAATATCTTTCTTCGCTTTAATAAATGCCGGTGGATCGGCAATGATAATATCAAAGCTGCGACTTTCAAATTTATCCAACCCCTCGAGCACGTCCACTTTGTGAACTGTCACTTGAGCACCTTCGCGTTCCGCATTGAGTTTTGCAAAATTCAATGCAGGTTCAGACACGTCACCAAGATGAACTTCGACATCAAAACCTTCAGACTTCAATGCGCGAGTAATTTGCGTCGCCCAGTGGCCAACATAACAGCACAAATCCAAAACTTTGATAGGTTTTGATTTAAGCTCTGGATGAGTTTTGGCCCAATTTCTGAAAATCTGAACCGCTTGGAAAATGTTCTGCGTTTGATCCAAGAAAAATCCGGTCTTTTGACCTTCCGCCAAATCACACTGCATACGAATGACGCCGTCATCGCTTGCAGAGTTTAACAGAATGTCCACTTTAGTCAGATCCAAACCTACAACGGTTTTGATCGTACGCGGCTCTTGCACTTCAAGACCTTCAAGTTTACGGACGTTCACATCGTTACGAATTACGACGGCCGTTTGCTCCCAAGTCAGATCGGTAAGTTTTGCTTTCACGGCTTCGTCGACAAGAAGTTTGAAGAAGCCTTCTGCATCTTGCAAAGCTTTGTCTAGGCCCGCTGTCACAAGCTGAGCCGCGAACACTTGAGCTTTTTTGCCATTTTGTTCGACTAGGTAATAATCCAACACAAGACCCGGCAAGAAATCAGCTTCACCAAAACTCATGCGGAAACTTCCGCGAAATCCTGCGTTTTTACGAACTTGCCATGACTGCAGTAGGCGCTGAGACAAAAAAGGAAAAGCCATGGGCTCGCGCACTTCAGGATTAAAACTAAGAGCACGGAACGAAATCAAAGAGTGAGGATTGCCGTATCCCCGAGCTAAAAAGTTACCACGATTGTCTTGCAGCTCAATAAAAGTTCCAAGACCGATTCCTTTGGGGCTACTTGAAAGTTCATTCGAGAAAACCCATGGATGTCCCCCACGAATACGTTTATCCGCGCCTTGACGAAGTTTCCAGATCACCATTATTCAACCTCATTGACTGCAAAAACCAGAAGAGTCGTTTTCTCTTTGGCGGAAAAATTATTATCGCTAAGAACCAACAGAGTTTTACGTCCATCTGCGAGATTCGGGCCCCATGCAAGCGCCTCGAAATTTTCTACTTTTTGATTTTTAAAAAGCTCTTCAAGATCCACCAGCAATTCTTTTTTAAGTGCCGGGGATTTTCCCTCTGACAAATTGGCAACCGCAGAGACATCCGCAGCCCCCGCAAGGTCCGTGATATAAAGACCACCGCTATAGGCCACGCCACTTTTGGTTAGGCGTGCTCCACGCTCAAGGACAATCATACGACTATCAGAAGTAGTAAGAATTTCTGAAACTCCACGGAACACCTCGATGCCAGTCGCATTCTTTGGCAAACGCGTAACCATGTAGGGGTATTCCGCTTTGACCTTGTACTGATCTTTATCTTTGGTGAACTCTATAATACGAAGCCAAGCTTTCTGATCATCATCCTTGCTTTGATCTTGAATGATTGAATATTCATTCATGGCAAAAAAGTTCTGCGTTCCTGGATGAACTGTAATCCCCTCAAAAGCCATGTTGTTCTCGATACCCTTTTTCTGAAGGCCGATAGCGTCTGGCAAATACTTGTCAGGAATAGAAATCTCGGATTTATAAACGCCCGAAGACGAGGTCACAAACAAGCGAGGCATCGCCCGAGGCTTCTTGTTGTTATCTCCTTCAGAGCTCAACAAAAAATCTCCGCCAGCTAAAAGAGCAACGCTTTCGATATCCAAAACCCAGCCAGCAGGAGTCGCCGTAAAGTGCTGAGCTTTTCCAAGAATCATTTCCACTTTGTCTGTAATTTTCAAAGTGAGCTCATAAAAACGCGGAGGACCCGCTTTACCACGATCATCGCTGACAGCGATCAACTTGCTGCCATCCAAGAAAACACCTGAGAGTCCGCCGACAGCCTCTTTATTGAGAGTCAGCTTCGGCTCTAAAGAAGTTTGACCGTAAAGTTCGAGCTTCATTGTTTTCGCTGAGGCACCAAATGTAACAGCTAAAATCAAAAAAGCACTTAAGCTAGAAACTAACTTCGCCATCTAAGGTCCGCTTCCTTCACTGGATTTGTAAAATCACGTTTTTCTTCAAGATGCTTTTCCCATTCACCCTTCAAAGCATAATACCACTTTGCTTGAGTGTCGGCGTCTTTAATCAACATCAGACTTGGATCGTATCTCAAACCATCCTGCTGCTTAGAAACAGCATCCATGTCTTGATACAAAAAGACTTTCGTAAATTTATGAATTGCTGGTTTGATCAAACTGAGCCATGGGAAATCCCAATAAGCCATTTGATGAATCACAGTTTCTTTTTCGTTCACCGGAGTCAAAGCCGTGTATGAGTAGAAATTTTTAGCCCCTACTTGCACATGCTCGACGCGTACACATGGTAAGCTAAATGTAATTTCCGTTGTTGGAACGCCACCAAGGATTTTATAGGCCTTCGAATTCGACGACGGTTGATGGCGCACCATCTGGAAACCGTGAGGAACCGGAGCAAACTTCTTTTTCTTTTCATGCATCGTCTTTTCACTGCGCCAGAACCAGCTCTTATGGACATAAGGTCCGTGTGCTGGGTCCATCAAACCAATAACGGCGTGATCGATATGACAAGGGAAGATGCATTTTTCAAGAATGCGAGGCTCGACATCCATCGGCAGGTTCTTCATTAATGGAATTTCCGGAGTTTTCGACAAATCGAAATTTTTGTCGCCCATGAAAACCCAAATCAAGCCTTGCTGTTCACGCACAGGATAGTGACGAACTTTAATTTTAGTACAATCCAACTCTTGATCTGAACACAATGATGGAATTTCGGTGCAAGTGCCTTCGTGATTAAACTTCCAACCGTGATAAGGACACTCGACTTGATCTTGCACGACACGCCCATAACTCAGTGGAATCCCACGATGCGGACAAATATCACGAAGGCCAGAAACTTTTCCTTGAGAGTCGCGATAGAATACAATGGGCTCGCCCAAAATCACGCGAGACTGCATCTTGTTGGTTTTTAGTTCACGGCTCGGAAGAGCCACGTACCAGACATTACGTAAAAAACTCGTTTGCATAAGAAATCCTTAAGGCAGACGTACCAAGCCCGCGCGAACCTCTGCCAAAAAGACAGTGTTCTCTAAAAGCGACGTGATCGTCATAGGCCCGACTCCTCCGGGCACAGGAGTGATGGCAGAAACCGTGTCCGCCAATTCTTCAAAACGCACGTCTCCGCAGAGTTCTCCGCTGCCGGTTCCATGCATGCCGACGTCAATGACGACAGCTCCTTTTTTAAAATCTTCTTTTCCAAGAAAGCGCTTTTGCCCCGCTGCCACGACTACAAGATCCGCACGCGAAGTATAATCACGCAGATCGCGAGTTTTCGAGTGGCAAAGAGTCACAGTCGCATTCGCATCGCTTAGCAAAACGGACATGGGCTTACCCACAATCTGACTGCGACCCACAACAACGGCATTCATGCCTTCTACTTTGATTTTGTAAAAATCTAAAATGCTCATGATCCCAGAAGGCGTGCAAGGTTTCACGAACGCTTTTCCAGCCATCAAGAATCCCGCGTTGGCATAAGTAATACCGTCGGCGTCTTTCTCGGGCATGATACTTTTAAAAATAGGATCAACACTCAAATGTTTTGGCAGCGGCAGTTGAACAAGAATGCCATCAACACGCGGATCTAAGTTCAATCTCTCAATCCACTGATGAAGCGTGTCCTGAGTGCTATTCGCCGGCAGCGTGTGAACAGAGGAATCCATCCCTGTCTTTTGACAAGCGCGATGCTTGTTGCGGACATAGACTTGGCTAGCTGGATCGTCTCCAACCAGAAGAACTGCCAGGTGAGGTGCTCTACCAACAGCTTTTTTGAAGGTCTCAATTCTGGGTTTTAAAGCATCTCTGCGATTTGCAGCGACGTTTTTTCCATCCAAGAGGATCATGAACTACCACCTTTGATGTCTCAATTTGTTCTATTTCATCAAGAAATTCAATGATTTATCTTTAAATTTTTGCTGTGACAACGAGCATGGGCGCGGTTCACCCGTCGCCTTGACCCTAGGCACGAGCTAGATTATTGTACAAATTCTTGAAACCATGGGGGAATTTAAAATGGCTGAAAAAGTTAAACTTTCAAAAGACGGAAGCTCCATCGACTTTGTTCAATCTGACAGCATTCCCACATCTCTGAAAAAGTTCCGTCAAAGTCCTGAAATCGAGGGTTTTTACCGCTTCGTTTTCGAAAATGATTTGCAGAAAGAATCTTACGAGATTCTAGATCAAATCATTATTGCTCGTAAGACGAAAAAACAAACAGCTGCAAAAGAAGCTAAGGCTGCTGCGAAAGAAGCCGAAGCTGCTGCAAAAGCTGTAAAGACAAAGCCTAAGAAAAAATAGTCTATTTAGTCTAGAATATCCGTCCAAGGATCCGCGACCCGGATCCTTTTTTTTTGCCCTGCGCTTAACACATCCTCCGTCGTGGACTTCTTTTTGCTTTCCAGCCAGCTCATGGAGGAAAGCCTATGAAAAAGCTCAAAAACAGAAAAGGTCAAAGCCTGATTGAATACCTAATTATCGTAGCTATTGTTGCCGTTGGCACGATGTCTATCGTTCGTGTTGTTGGTAAAAACGTGTCCGTTCAATTCGCAAATATCGCAAAAGCGCTTGGCAGCGGCGATGACAACCAACTTAAAGCCGAGAAGTTAGATTCCAAAATGTACTCGAAGAAAGATCTCAGCAACTTTCTTGAGGGAGCCACTTCCGGTGATTCAAAAAAATAAATGGTTCCGCATTTTTACCAACAAACAAGGTCAGGGCACTATCGAAGCTCTGGCCTTGTCTGTCACAGTCATCGCGGCTGTCACCGCACTGGGGGCCGGGATCTATTTCAGTGTGGTTCATGTGGGTATGAACTACATGTTGCATGAGTATTTGATTTGTCAAAAAACCCAAGGGGCTACGGACTGCAAAAAAGATTTCTATAAAAAATCAGCTCCTTTTTTGGTGGCAGCTAAAGTGCTGACACTCGAAAGCTCCGTTGTTTTTCGCAAACAAAGAGCGCGCTTGGTGGTCGCAATGCCAATGAAGCGCACTCTGACTTTTAAGAAAGAACTCGAGATTTATTAATATGAACTCTTCCCGCGGCTTCGGCGTCTTATTGTTGATTTCCCTAATGCCCTTGGCGCTGGCCGCGGGACTCTTTGTATTTACGAGCTTTGCATTTCTTACTCGCGACTTGGGAACGCTCAATCTCTGTCGTGCGCGCCAGCTAGAAACTCAAAACCGCGTGGGTCGAAGCCTTGCAAAACTTCTAAAACTAAATCCGAAAGCTCAGCGTCTTCGTTTAGCACAAGCCCGCGCAGAAAAATCTCTGGCGATGGCTATTGAAAGTGCCAATCCCATCGCCATTGCTGCAGCCGAGGCATATTTACTCAAAGTACAAATGCAAAGGCAGGCTCTAGCAATTCAACAAAACACATTGATTACCGGGGCAAATACAACCCTGAGTACCGGTGGTTCTCAACTTCGCAGTCAACTGCAGTATGAATGGTCTCGGGAAACTCGCGCGTTAAATTCTTGGTTGCAGGGAAGTTTGCAAGTGGCTCACTCGCAAATTCCGACTTTAGCGGTTCTCCCTGATTTTCTAGATGTAGCACCAGTATATGAGCTTGCGCCTAATTTCGAAGAGGCTCAGTCCTGGAGCCAAAGCTGGAATTTAGAACTATCCACTGTTTCTTGGGCTCGAAAATTTTTTAACTTTCACGGGAGGTTTCAAAGATCATGCGCTACTTCACTTTATTCACAAAACGACGAATGGATCGCCAAGTTGAAAAAGGTCAAATCCTCGTTGAAGGCATTCTTCTAATGATGTTTGTCACCATGCTGTTTGTTGTCTTGATTAACTTTACGAAAAATCAAAATGAAAGTTTTAAAAAATATGAACTACCTGCAAAAATTCACAAAAGATAAGATCCTTCTGGGCGCGTTTATTAGTCTTGGCATCATTGCATTGGCGATACAACTATTGTCCCCCGATGCTGATATCGAAAAATCCAGCGAAACTGCTTCAGATAGCTATTCCGTCGATACCATGATTCCAGCAGGTTACTTGCTGATTCCACTCGAGCTCAGCAACGCGGAATCTTTGGCATCCCTTTCAGGGTCTTTTTCGGTCATTGATCTGTATGCCGCTAGTGAAAAAGGCAAAAAAGGTTTTAAAGTCGCCTCTGCCGTGAAGCTATTGCGAGCTCCGCTGAACCCTCAACAATTCGCAGTGCTTGTGAAAGAAGAAGAAAGCTCTCGCATTGTCACTATGGACGGACCCTTCTTCGCTGCTCTTAAAAACCCCCAAGAAGTCGCCGCGAAAAAAACTGCAAAACCGAAGCAAGCACCGCTTGTTATTCACTACGGAGAATAAGTTTTATGTTACAGAAAATTCTTTCTTCGATTTTCATTCTTTCTTTAAGCTTCGTCACAACGGCGAAGGCCGTCATCTTCTCGGCACCTGGTGCGGATTCCATGGGGCTGCAAAAGATGGCAGTGCAGAGGAATCAACAGACTTATACACAATGGATGCTTGAAAAGATCTCCCAGAGCGGCGCAGAGGCCCATGCTCAAGTTTTGGATTTCTCGGAAAGAGCTCTCCAAAATAGCACTAACAAACAAATTCTTACCGAGTGGGAGCTTTTACGGCAGAACTTGGAACTGAACTCGGCGGACCGAGAATTACTGCTTTTACTTGCAGAGAAACTCAAACTCTCTCAAGAGCTTTGCCGTTATACCCTGCTTGATCCTACGTTAGAAAGTCTTTTAGAGAATCCAGAAAGCATTCGCGGATGTGCGCAAAAAGCTCAAGCCATTTCTTTGAACTTTTTAAGAAAGCTTAAAGACGAAGACCTCGTAGTCATTGAAGGCAAAGTATTTAGCAAAGGGCAGGTTCCCGCGAAGCTTTGGCCAGGCAATTACCAATGGAAAGTAATTTCTAATTCGTATGAAGACTATAGCTTTCAATCCTCAATGGTGGATCTTGGTCAAAAGGTCTTTACTCAGAAAGCGTGGATCGAAGGCTCTTGCGAGAACTACAAATTAAACCACAAAGATTTTTCGGTCTTGGTACAGGCCCAAGTCTATTTTAACGAAGGTTGCATTGTTCCGGGCGTGCCCCCAGAAAAGAACTTTAAGACATGGGCTAAAGAACATAAAACATTGCTTTGGGGCCTTGGTATTGTCGCTGCTGGTTTTGCAGCTTACCAGTTGCGTGACAAAACTGTGGTGATCACGACGCCTTAAAGAATCGCCTTACCATCGAAGACGATTTCTTTCAGAACTTGATTTTCGAAGACAGTGTAAGTTTCGGCCAGATTCATCAAAGGAGCGCTGTGAAAGCTTTCAATCTCTCCTTTGAGGGCCGGAATTTTCTCTTTAATGCTATCATTAAGAGCTTGGTAATTATCCCAGAAAGACGTTCTCGCCACAGGAGTGTCACTTCCGAAATAAAGTGGAATCCCCATTTTCGAGAGGGCTCCCCACGGGAATGCATACTTGTACAAATCCCCTAACTTATCTTTGAGCCACACGCGATCGCTCAACCAGTGACAGGGCTGCATGTGACAGCGTACGTGCAAAGCCTTCATCATCGAGATCGTCTCTGGTCGCAAAACTTCGACGTGTTCAAGATTAAACCAGCCTGTGAACTGATTCGTCGCCATCACTTTACGTGCGGCAAGCACCACTTGGTGAGCGGCCTCGTCGCCGATCGTATGAACGGCAACTTCAAATCCCTTGGCCCAAGTTTTTTTGAACAAAGTTTCTAGATCCTCATTGCTCCAAGAAAATTTATGAGGGGCACAGCTGCATTTTGAAAGCCATGCTGTGTTTGAACCTAAGGTTCCATCAAAAAATATTTTAATCCCTTGAGCTTTAACATGTTTGGTTTCTTCAGCACGGGCTTTTTCTAAAAGCTCAAGAACTCGCTCGATGTCTTTAGGGTGCTGACACAGAAAGTTTTCTTGCACGTACAAAGTGAGCTCTCCAGCGTCGTCCAGAGCCTTCGCTGCACGCCACTGAGTTTCATCGCAAGTCATGTCGCGAATATGTGTGAATCCTGCATGATTAAAAATCTGCATGCCTTTTTTGAGCGCCTGCTGAGTTTGTAAATCTGAAAGTGCTGGTAAGGACGAGTAAGCTTTAAAATGTTCTTCCTCTAAAAGCACTCCGGAGTGAGAGCACTCAAATCCTAATTGATCTAGGGCAATGGAGTTCAACCACGAAGCATGCCCGTCCACTCTTTGCAGCATCACCGGATGATTTGGAAAAACGCGATCTAGAATCTCTTTTGTTGGTAATGCGGGATTTTCCCATTTGCTTTGATCCCAGCCAAAACCAACAAGCCATTGACCACGGAAGTAGTGAGGCTCCACTTGGATGTTAGCAATGTCCTCGGCGCTTTTAAGATCATATAGCTGTAGTCCCACGGCGATCTGCCCGGTACCCAACCAATGAACATGTGAATCATAAAGACGAGGAATCTTGAAAAGCATAAGGCCCTCTGTTTTAGCAGAGGGCCTTCGTTTTATTAAGTGATAAATTTAGAATTAACGAGTGCCAGCAGGGATTACAACACTTCCACCAGGAACGCTCGTGCCTGGATACATTGTTCCAGGGTACGTTGTACCTGGATATGTAGTTCCAGGATATCCCATGCCACCGCCGCCCGGAGCTGGAATCGCGCCAGGGACAGCGCCACCGATACCGATGCCACCGCCGATACCGATACCTCCACCAATGCCGCCGACCATGCCACCACCAAGGTAAGCACCACCGCCAACATTAACGCCCATTTGCACTTGCTGGATTCTGTACATCAAAGTGTAAAGCTCAGATTGCAAGCCCGCCATTGTTTGCTGACGTACCATTGCATTCTGCATTTGTTGCTGTTGTTGTTGCATAGCGAGTTGGTATTGTTGCATCTGCATTTGCATCATAGCTTGTTGCATTTGCATACCGCCAAGGCCACCGCCCATACCCATCATTCCGTAAGGATCGTACATGCCAGGCATACCGCCCATGCCGCCCATACCAGGCATACCACCCATCATACCTGGCATACCCATCATGCCGCCCATGCCTGGGTACATTCCACCCATGCCGCCCATGCCACCAAGTCCACCCATCATACCAGGCATACCCATCATGCCGCCCATACCGCCCATGCCACCCATCATACCTGGGAACATGCCGCCGAGTCCGCCACCGAGACCACCGTACAAGCCGCCACCCATTCCTGGGAACATGCCACCCATACCGCCCATACCTGGATACATTCCACCCATACCGCCCATACCTGGATACATTCCACCCATGCCGCCCATTCCACCGAATGGACCGCCTAAGCCGCCACCGATACCGCCGTATAATCCACCGCCCATATTAGGACCCCAAGGTCCCATACCGCCGTTGAACATACCGCCACCGTAAGGGTTGCCCATCATTCCACCTGGATAGCCGAATGGACCATTCATACCGACGTTGCCATAAAGACCGCCGCCCATACCGAAAGGACCCATGCCACCATAAGGACCGTTTGCAAAGCCTCCGCCGCCAACGCCGCCGGCACAACCGAAGGCACCGCCGCCAATACTACCGCCAAGGGCTCCGTAAATACCATTTGCTAAGAATGGAAGACCGTAACCCCAAGCAGGATAAGCTTGAGTTGGCCAACCTAAATCAGAATTATACTGAGCAACCATTTTGTTGGTTTTGTAACCCATGTAAGTTGCAAGAAGACCCACACCGACATTGGCAGCGACACCCGCCCAGTCTGGTGAAGAAGATCTTTCAGTCACATAACCACTACCACTCGCCATACAATCTAAACAGATGTCACCTTCAGTTTGAGCTTGTCTGTCTTCTTTGTAACGGTCTTTGGCATCACGCAAAGCTGCTGGCAAATCTTCTTTGTAACGAGCAATGCGATTTTCAGTTTGTAAGATTTGATCTTCAATATTTGATTTTTCAGTAGCACCACGACGATAAGTTTCTAAAGAGCGTTTACACTCATTCGCCGTATAACGACCACGTTCGCTGCTTGCATATGGTGATGACGAACACACCATACCGTCAACGCCACCTCTTTTGCCTTGAATACAAACTTGGCCCCATTGTGCAGGACTAAAACCAGAAATAGTCGTTAAGTTTGATTGTGCATTTTCTGCTGGTGCTACTTCTTCTTCGTCTTCTTCAACAGTGCCTCTAGATCTTGTTCTTTCAACACGATCGTAGTTGTAATCAGAACAGTCACGAGCATTATCCATGTGAGAGATCACAGTGTCTGAATAACGACCGTCAACCACATTCACAATGGCTTCACGTGCCTTTTCAACATCTCTTTCCACTTGACGATGCTTACGCTTAAGCTCTCTGAGTTTGCTTTCCTCTTCAGCTTTGGCTTTTTTGATTTCATTGTATTCATCAAGATAGCTGGAAGCCCCTTCGCCGCCGCGAACATTATATGGACAAGACTGTTGCCCCATGATCATACCGGTGCCACCGAAGCTTCCGCCGATGCCACCCGCCATGAATTGAGCTTTCGCAGACAACGCAGACAATGTCACAAAGGACATCAACAGTACTGCCAAGCGCTTTCCGAATTTCATACTTTGCTCTCCTGATAGAGATAAACACTTCTTCAGTTTCAGTATCGTCAGGAGCCGATCAGGACTTGACTCATTTCTGGTCAATTCCGTTTAAGGACTGTGGAATCTGGACCAATGTGCCGGCCCAAAACAAGTCACAATCCTTTTGCGTCGTCATCCATGACAACTAGTCGAGATACAAATAATTTGCGTCCCTCAACTTCAAATCCTACACTAATCTTCATATGGCGAAGCATACAATTCTTTGCGTGGATGATGAACTAGACAATGTGGAGGCACTCGAAAGGCTCTTTCGAAAACACTACACAGTACTAAAGGCCACGTCAGGCGCAGAGGGCTTAAGAGTCCTGGACGAAAATCCGGGCGTAGCTCTTATTATCTCAGATCAAAGAATGCCGATGATGACGGGCGTAGAGTTTCTTGAAAAGACTCAACGTTCACATCCGGAAGCGCTTCGCATTCTGCTGACAGGCTATACAGATATCGAATCCGTGATCCAAGCTGTGAACCAAGGACAGATTTACAGATATCTGACAAAACCTTGGGACTCTGTTGATTTGCTCAATACCGTCAGCCAAGCGATTCAGAAATTCGATATCTCGAAAGAGCTGAAGAAGAAGAACATCGAGCTTGCGAAAGCACTCAACGAGTTGAAGAGTCTTGATAAGGCGAAGAGCAATTTCATGATTTTGATCAATCATGAGTTAAAAACTCCGCTGACTTCGATTTTAAGTTTCATTGGCCTTCTGAATGAATCACAGCTCGATGATGAGCAAAAACTCTTCGTGAATAGAATCTCTCGTGGGGCTGACAAGCTCAGAAGCATCATCGAGGATGTGTTGTTGATCGTGCGTGCTGAAACCAATCAGCTCAAAGCGACTATGACGACCGTCAATTTTTCAAGCGTCGAGAAACTTCTAAATCCTGAAGTTATCAACGTCCTTCAATACAAACACCAAACTCTGCTAGAAGATAACTTGGAACTTTCAGCGCAGGCTGATCGCGAACTTATTCGCCAAGTTCTGAATCGCCTGGTTCACAATGCTGCAAAGTTTGGTTCGGACAATACCGAGATCCTTGTCGAAGCAGAAAAGCAAAACGATCAAGTGATTTATTCCGTTATCAACAAAGGGCCTCAGCTCGAGAACGCTGTTATTGAAAAGATTCTTCGACCGTTTTTTATCGATGAAGACGTTATGAACCATTCAACCGGAATGGGACTAGGACTGAGCATTTGTCAGTCCATCCTGAACCTTCACCACTCTAAGTTGAAAATCGAAAACACCGCTGAAGGTGTTTGTGTCTCTTTTAATTTACCGGCTGTTTAAAGCTAGCACTTCTTGGCTTAATAAACTTTTCAGTCTTAGGAACCACCGGCTTAAGCGGTTTTCCTGTTAAGAGCTTTGCAACTCTTAATCCCAGCTCCATTCCAGAAAACGATTGTTGAGCCGAGATAAAGTGCTTTTGGACGCCTTCATGTACAAAAGAGGTAAATGCTGGGCCTGATTTGTAGCCAGCCCCTTCCTTTTTGATAAGATCTTGCAAGAATCCTTTCGGAGCTAACAAAGCTACATCCCAGCCCATAAGCTGCGCCATTTTTTGTTCTTCTTCTTTTGAAATCGCCGACATCTCAGCGCCTCGTATCAGATCACGACCACTCGGGGTTTTCATTTTCAGGAGCGCGTAGGTTCCATATCCAATGGCGCCAACGATTTTATTTTGCGTCCAAAATTCCTTAAATAGACGAGGCAAATCAGGATCGTTGGGTAGGTCATACATCGCCGCCAATCCTCCAACAAAAATTACCGTGCTATAGTTCTTTGCTTGGACATCTGAAAGCTTAAGAGTGTTATTCAATTTTTCCAAAGTGCGCGGATTGGAAACAAAGCCTAAAGTAATCGCGTCGTCTGCATTCATCGCATTCATGTTTCTTGGATCACTTCTCAACTCGATGGGAACGGCGCCTCCTTTAGGACTGGCAAAATCCGTTTCAAACCCCGCATTCAAAAGAGCAAAATAAGGATGAGTCGCATCCGGAAGCCAAACACCGGTTTTATGTTCGCTGCTGCCAAGTTGTGCTTGGCTCGAAAGAATGATCAAGGCTTTGCCCCGCGGAGTTATCAAAGTGTTGCGAATTTCTGCTTGAGCAAAAGAACAGACGACGAAACTGAAAAGAACTCTGAAGACAAATTTGGACTTCATTGGGAAACTCCTTTGGTAGGACCTTTAGGATCACCAATACTTGTTTTGTTGACGATGCCGAAAGCTTCGCGAAGCTTTGACTTTACCTTCCAAGCATCCTGTTGCCGGACAGTTTTGTCCGGAGCCTGCCTGCCAACTGCGGCTTATAATCTCTTGGCTTAGCCTCATTTTTGCTGAGGCGAAACTCGAGGTGTTTATGAAAAGTGGGTTCTTAGGTATTATTGGCGTTTTCGTTTTACTAGCAAGCAACGCATGGGGAGAGTCCCTAGTTCTAAAGATCGGGGACGATTACAAACTTCCATTGCCAGCTAACAATCGTCTTTGGGTACAAAACCGCAAAATTTTGAACATTGCTTCTCGCGGGGCCTATGTGGTTTTAAGTGCCATCGGTGAAGGTAGCACTAATGTGCAAGTCGGAGAGAAAAACTTCCAAGTTCAAGTCATTCAGCCTCTTAAAAAGGTTTTACTTACAACCTTTGAAAAAGAATTGCGAAAAACATTGGGACTTCGTCTTAAAGTCAAAAACCATCAAGTCACGATTTCGGGAAAACTCTATCGCTGGGAGGATTGGTTGCTTTTGGCAAAAATCAGTGAGCAAAGCGGTGTCTCGTACGCCATGGCTGCAGAAATTCCTGCGGGACTACGAACAAAAGCCCAAGCCCTCTGGCAGGACGAGTTTGCAAAAGAAGGTTTAGCTCCGGTTCCTGTGCATTTTGCGCAGACTTTGCATGCCCGTCTGTCTGTAGACGCCGCAGCTTTTTCTAAATATGAAAATATCTTAGGCCCTTTCGGTGTTCTTCTTGAAAAAGACGCGCAGGCCCTGAATATAGAACCCGTTGTAAAAGTTGAAATCACCGTTGCAGAAGTTCGTCGCGACTTTGCTCTTCGTTATGGAATTCAATGGCCATCAAGCTATGCCGCCCGCATTCTTTCAACCGGAGAAAAACAGTTTGAGGATTTACTACTAAATGCTCAGGCCTTGGAACAGCAAGGTCATGGAAAGATTCTAGCAAGCCCCAATCTATTGTGCCGAAGCGGCAAAGAGGCCGAGTTCTTAGCCGGTGGCGAGTTTCCTATTAAAATCGCCAACTACAAAACGCAGGACGTTGTTTGGAAGAAGTACGGGATTGTTTTGAAGGTGCGTCCTAAGGCAGATTCTTCGGGGCGCATGAGCATTGCTCTTGAAACCGAAGTTTCAACGATTGATCCAAGTCGCACCGTGGAAGGCATCCCGGGACTACTCACCAACAGAATTTCAAGCCACTTTGATCTCAGCCAATCTCAGACCATTGCTCTTTCGGGCCTTATCAAAAATGAAGAGGGTAAGTCCGTCGAAGGTTTACCAGCACTCAGCCGTATTCCGGTTTTGGGAGCTTTGTTTTCAAGTCGTGATTTTAAGGAGAACCGCACTGAATTAGTCATCTTAGTTCGCCCCTCGATCATGAGAGAAAATGTTCCCGTGGGCTCACAAGCTAGACATTTAGGAGATATTTCTCGTGACTAATTTCGCAGATGCTTTCAGCAAAACCCAAGATAAACTTCGTGAGATGTCGGATCGAGGCTACGCTCACGAAGATTTTTGGCGTACACAAAATGCAGAAAAGTTTCGCCAGACTCTTGAAGGCATTCTATCTTCTGAATCTGTCGAGGTGCAAAATCGTATTCGGGCTGAGTACTTTTCTTTTGGCCCGTTAGATCTTCTTATGGACGAAAACGACGTTTCAGAGATTCTTGTCAACGGCCCGGACTCCATTTGGTATGAACGAAACGGCAAGTTGCATCCTTATCATGATCGATTTTTGTCGGAATCCAGTTACGTCAATTGCCTTCACCGGATTTGTGAGCAAGCTCATTGCCAAAGTACCGTAGAGGTTCCAGCGACAACTGGAAATTTCAAAGATTTCCGCCTGACCTTTGTTCGTCAAGAGCTGACACGCAATCATCACCACGTGTCTTTACGCCGCCATCCTAAAAACCCTTGGACGCTTGAAAAGTTGCAGAGCCAAGACTGGGCTGGCGAAAAGGATATTGAGTTTTTACGTAGCCTCGTTCATTCGCGAAAGAACTTTTTGATTGTAGGGAACACGGGTTCCGGGAAGACTTCTTTAATTAATGCCCTTCTGAACACCATCCCCTCCAATGAACGGGCTATCATTATCGAGGACATTCCAGAGATCGCCCTTCCCAACCCTTCTTGCATGAAGATGGTTACACGAGAAGACCCGCAAGGGATTTTAAAGCCCGTTACGCAAAGTGATTTGCTTCGTCATTCGCTGAGGTTACGGCCCGATCGCATTGTGATGGGAGAAATTCGCGGTGCTGAAGCAAAAGATCTGTTGATGGCGTTGGCGACCGGTCATGGTGGCAGCTTTGGCACTCTTCACGCCAGTGACCCCCGACAAGCTTTAATACGTTTAGAAATGTTAATTCAAATGGGCGCCCCTCAGTGGAATCTTCAGGCCGTGCGGCGACTGATTCATCTGAGTTTGGATTATATTTTAGTTGTCGAAAAAACTTCCGAGGGAAAAAGAAAATTCCAAGGAACATATAAAATATGCTCCTTGGAAGAAAATGGCTTTTTAGTTGAAAGACTGAACTAGTCGACGTCCTTGATCTCTTTAGGGATCAATTCACCTTTGACTGGAGTGACTTTTGAGAAAGCTTGGTTTTGTTCCATTCTTTTCAAAATCTCTTCAGACTGAGGACCTTCGCCTTCTTTAGCTACACTGCGTGGGTTAAAGAATTTTTCGGCTAGATCTTCGACCGCGCGGGCGCGAGCTCCCTCTTTTGTGTTCTTATAAGTGACTGGCGCTTGTTCTGTGGGGCGAGAAGCCGCCAACGAACTGAAGTTCAGTCGGTCTTGAACATCTAGAGGTTTTTGCATCGGCCTGCCAAATTCCGGAGCGCCGGGACGCACAGGCTGAGAACTCTCAGTGTCTGTCGCTACGACCCGTCTGCTGGGCGGAAGAATACGGCTGATTTTTTCCATCTCACACCTCCATGTGGAGATCCTGGTTTCATGAACCTTCCTAGTTCATAACTTCGTATCGGCTTGAAACGTTCAAACTTGAGACACAGCACCGAAAACTGGACTAACGCTTAGGATTTTTTGCTGACATTACAATGAACACGGACTTAGGATCAGGCCAAAGAGGAGGACCCATGTCTTTTTCAAATCCAGTTCCCGTCGCAGTCGCGCTTGTTCCTTATAAAAACAAACTCATTGGTATTCGAAGAGGAATCGAACCTCGCAAAGGGCAAGTGGCCTTCCCTGGTGGCTATATTAATAGTGGAGAAAGTTTTAATCAGGCACTCACTCGCGAGCTTTTCGAAGAGACCGGGATTCGTGTCCCCGACACTTCCTGGGAAGTTTTCCATATCGGAGATTCTCTGCAGTCCAATCGCATTCTTATCTTTGGCGTGTGCAAAGATATCCCTGAAGCGAACTTTGATTTTAAATCGGATGAAACTCAGGAAGTTCTTTTGATCGAGCCTACAACTGCGCTGGCATTTCCGCTGCATGAAGATGCTCGCAATAAATTTCACGCGATGATGGCACACGTCGGCAAAAATTAGCATTTCCCTTCAAGCTTGGTGTCACTCTGGATGGCAAGCGCTTTGCAAGTCCTCCCTCGTCTCAATAAAGGGAGGACACAAATGAAACTACTATCTGTATTTTTACTTACGATGCAAATCGGCATTTCTGCATTTGCACTAGAAACCACTATTGGTGGGCAAAGATATTCTTGCGAACCTATTGATAACCCAACACCGAAAGAAGAATGGTTTTGCTCTATAGACCTTAGCTATCATCGTGGCGGAGTTCATAATGGCACTGGCGCCACAAGATCTGCAGCCGCTGCTGAGGCTAAATCTTCTTGTACTGCTTCAGAAGAACCCGTACTACGCAACTTGTGTGTGATGCCACCGCAATGCGAATCTTACACTAGATAATCATTTGTCGATAATTGACTATGCAGGAGTTTCCGTCCTCTTGGATGGAGACTCCAAATTTATGCCGATACGGAATCGATGTGGCGTTTGAAGTTCTTGTACATAGAATCAAAGATGCGTCGATCATTCATAGCTTTTCCCATGGCGAAAGTGCCTTCTTGGAAAGTGACGATGAATTCCGCCAACTCTTGTGTGTCGACGTTCTTTAGCAAATAACCATCTTCTTGAGCGCGCTTCAGGTGGAGTTTTGTGTTTTTAATCCACTCTGTCAGCACGGCTTGTGTCGCCGCTTTGATTGTTTCATCAGAGGCCGAAAGCTCTTGAGTTAAATTATTTAGTGGACAGCCCAAAGCCACAAGCTCATCAGGCCAATTCTCAAAGGTATTTTTAAAACATTTCAGAATACCCTGTAGTGGATTCTTGTATGCTGCCAATGGTTTGATCCATCGATCTTGAATGCCCGTGCGAATGATTTCTTCGATAATCGCATGAGCCACATGATTCTTAGTTGGAAAATAGTGAAAAAAAGCACCGATTGTGACGCCTGCCTTAGACGCAAGTTCACGAACGCCCACGCCGTTATAACCACGACGATAAATCTCGAGGAAAGCCGCATTTAAAATGTGGGCTCGTGTCTTTTCGGGATTTCGGGTTCTAGTCTTAGGCATAAAAATAACATATCATCCGATATATAATAAATCCAGATATTTAGGCTAGTTTAGCTAAAACACCTTAAATTCCCTATTTACAACATATCATGTGATATGTAATATTAAGTTCAAAGAACAGGCATAAGGAGTCACCTATGAATCAAAATGAAATTTCTAAAAGATCTATTTGGATTGGCCGAGTCCTCAGCGGATTGGCTGTATTGTTTTTGCTGTTTGATGGCATCATGAAATTCTTTATGGATAAACTACCACCCGAAGCATTGGAAGCTGGCGCGGCCCTTCAATGGCCGATCGAACTCATGCCGACCGTTGGAACTATTTTGTTAATCTGCACTATTCTCTATATTATCCCTCGCACTTCCGTGATTGGCGCTATTTTGCTGACTGGATATTTGGGTGGCGCCGTTGCCAGCCATGTGCGCGTGAGCAATCCCCTATTTACACATACGCTCTTCCCTATTTACGTCGCAGTCTTTATTTGGCTTGGCCTTTACCTTAGAGACGCCAGAGTTAAAAACCTTGTTTGCAGCAACTGTCGCTAGGAGGACAGCATGAGCTTTTCAAAAATTAAAATCGAAGCAACAATCGCAGCAGATCCTCAAAAAGTTTGGAAGGCTTGGACAAAGCCTGAACACATCACAAAATGGAACTTTGCCATCGACGATTGGCAATGCCCAAGCGCTTCGAATGACTTAAAAGTGGGCGGCAAATATTCAGCCCGCATGGAAGCCAAAGACGGAAGTTTTGGTTTTGACTTTGAAGCTATCTACGACGAGGTCATCGAGCACAAGAAGCTGACCTACACGATGAGTGATGGTCGCAAAGCCACGACAACCTTCGAAGACAAGGGCGGAAAAACCCTCGTCACGACGGTGTTTGACGCTGAAAAAGAAAATTCCGAAGAGATGCAAAGAGGTGGCTGGCAAGCCATCCTTAACAACTTCAAGAATTACGCTGAAAAAATCTAACCGTTCTCGGGCCTAGAGCCCGATAGATACGTTTAGTTTGATCACTTCACAGGTGTCTCCGTCGGGCCTAACCACCACGGAGCCGCCAGAGCCCGAAATGTATCCCTCATCGATGAAAAAAGTCGACGCCGTATATTTCGTAAGGTGATTGCCAAACACATCCGTGCCCGCCGGCTGTCCTTCTGACAGCTCTGTTTGAAAGTCTCCGACAAAACCCATGAGCTTTGCTGCAGACTTAATTGTGGACTCTATTTTTACAAGGCAGTTTGCCTCAGATGCCATGGCGTTGCTTGTGAATGCTAGCGCCAAAATCAATGCTGTTTTCTTCATGAGAACCCCCTTCATATTTTTTACGAACTAACGCTAATAGGGGCAAAAGAAGATGACTAGACATTTCTGTGATGGAACCACCTAAAGCGCGGCAAAACTGCCGCACGTGTCCTTAGAAGGCTTCGTATTCTAAGTAAGTTTTGGTAAAGCTATTCTGAGGCGTGTGGAAGATATCCTCACTACGTCCCTCTTCAATAATTTTACCAATTCCCTCGTCAATACCAAAGACAACCAAATGTTCAGAGATGCGTTTGGCTTGTTTTAAGTTGTGCGTGACAATAATCACCGGGGTCTCGAGAGCAATTTTTTTAAGAAGCTCTTCAATTTGCAAAGTCGAAATGGGATCCAAGGAACTGCAAGGCTCATCTAAGATCAAGACTTTCGGATTCAACAAGAGTGTACGAGCAATGCAAAGCTTCTGCTGTTGCCCACCAGATAATCTAAGTGCACTTTTTTGAAGATCGTCTTTTACCTCATCCCACAAGGAAACCTTCTTCAAAACCTCTTCAATTTTCTTCGCATATTCCTGTTTCGGGACCGTCTTCACTTCCATTAAAGAAAGCTCTAGGTTTTTGTAAATTGAAACAGGGAATGGCGTTGGCTTTTGAAAAACTGTGCCGATCGCATGGCGGATCTTTCCCAAATTTCTTTTTTGAAAAAGGATGTTTTCTTTTTCAAAGAAAATCTCGCCAGCGTAGCTAGGGTCCGTGTAGAGATCCGTCAGTCTATTCAAACTTAGAACGAAGCTGGACTTACCACTGCCGGAAGGGCCGACAATCGCTGTTATACCTGTCTTCAGACTATAGTTGATCCCTTGCAGGATTTTCTTTTTTCCGAAAGACAAAGAGTAGTCTTTTACCTGAATCATCGAGTCCCCCGCTGCAGCGTCTTTTTCAGAACTACACTAAAGAGAAAGTTAATGGACAAAGAGAGTAATAAAAACACGAAAGAGGCCTTCATTGCAGCCTGATCCCCCGCAGGAACATTCAAAGCCAGGTCATAAATATGAATCGACAGTGTCCGGCCAGAATCAAAAATTGAGTGAGGATAGCGATCCACATAACCGCTGGTAAAAACCAAAGCCGCCGTTTCTCCAAGAGCGCGACTCATAGAAAAAATCGCACCTGCCGCAATCGCGTATAGATTCATGGGGATCAAAACGTTTTTTGAAGTCTGAAACAAAGACAAATCCAACGCCTTCGCAGAAAGTAGGTATTCACGCGGCAGAATTTTGAAATTGTCGTACAGAATTTTCGTGTAAAAAGGCAGTACCATGCACGACAAAGTCAGGGCCCCTGACAAAAGTGAATATCCCAGCCCCAAGGTTTGTCCAAACAAAGCACTTCCAAAAAGCCCAAACACGATGGAAGGAAGACCGCTGAGAAGGCTTAGTGAAATTTCAGAAAAGCCCAAAATAAAACGATTTTTAGAAACAACAAGGCTCAGAAAAACCGCGCAACAAAAAGAAAACGGTGTTGAAATCAACAGCGTCATGAGTACGACAATAATCGTACTTACAAGAACCGGTCCGATCCCACCACTTTTTCCTGAACGTGCCACTTCAGTAACGAAGTAATCCCAACTTAGGCCCTCATGTCCTCCAAGAATAATATTTGAAATCATCATTCCAAAAAGCACAATCACCGGAATTGAAACTAAAGCGACCAGAATTTTTTTACTCATGGGACTCTTTTCTGAGAGCCAAAACCAGCAAGCTAAAAAGTAAAAGCACACACGCAAGGATTAAGCCGCTCATAAAAAGACTAGAGCGATGCCCGCCAGTAGCATAAGCCATCTCAAGGGCGATATTACTGGTCAGGGTACGAATCGGAGAAAACAAAGACTCAGGATCTTGAGCCACATTCCCAGTGACCATCAAAACGGCCATGGTTTCCCCTAACGAGCGTCCGAACTGAAGAATAATCACACCGGCTAGCCCCTTGAGACTGGAATTCATAAACACTTTAAAAAAATAGGAATAAGAGGATAGATTTAAACTGGAAGCCGCTAAGGAGTAATGCTGACCGAAGGTTTGTAGAAGTCCTCGGATTCCAATTACTAAACCTGGGAAAATCATCATCGCCAGAATGATAGCTCCTACCAAAAGGGAAGTTCCCGGTGGATGAGTCTGGGCAAAGTAAGGGACGATCTTTACGAGCCCCCATAATCCAAAAATAACTGATGGAATTCCTGCCACTGTATCGATCATAAGATCAATAACGAAACCAGCTTTTTGGGGAATCATGAATTCATTTAGAAAGACAAAAGAAATCGCCGACGGCACTGCCAAAATAACGGAAAGCACTGAAACTGCAATACTTCCCTTGATCTGAGATAAAAGTCCTACCATGTCTTCATTCGGATACCAGGAGGGATCAAAAAGAAACTTCTGTAGCCCATAATGGGAAATGGCCGCATAGCTTTCCTTAAATAAAAAGAAAACAATGATAAAGGGAAGCATGAAGCCAATAAAGGCAAAAAGGTATCCGACGGGTTTAAACATAAATCCTAATGAATGGTGACAAAGAACTGCTCCAACACCAAATCATTCACTTTGTTGGAAGTTGCGAACTCGATAAATTCTTTAATCATTCCATTTGGATCTGACTTGGTCACAAGATTCAAGGGACGAGAAATTGGGAATGTTCCTTTTTTAACCGCCTCTGTTGTCGCTGCGATTCCATTCATAGGTAGAAGTTTGATGGGTGTTTTATCCTGAATCGCCGCTTCTGCAGAGCCAATAGAAACGTAACCAATAGAGTTTGGGTTGCCCGCAACCGTTTTGATTCCTTGAGCGTTATCTCCAATCACGACACTTGCTTTAATCTCTGAGTTTTTGACTTTAAAGTAGTGCATGAAAAGTTCCAAAGTAGAACGGCCCTCTGCTTTGTTCACAACTGTGATCGGAGCGTCTTTCCCGCCAACGTCTTTCCAGTTTTTGATTTCACCTTTATATATTTTGATAATTTGCTCAGAACTTAAGACCTGAACTTTGTTGTCTTTATGAAGAATGATACTCACGCCGTCTTTTGCTAATGTGAAGACTTTGAGTTCTGGCTCATCTGGATTCGTCGATCGAGAAACCATGCCAATATCCGCCGTTCCTTCTCTGGTATCTTTGACTCCTCTTGAAGAACCACCCGTTTGGACGTCGACCTTGACGCCAGGATGAGATTTTTCAAAACGTTTGCCCATTTCCATAATCAAAGGCGCGATGGTGCTTGATCCAGTAAGCGTGATTGATTTGTCAGCTGCATAGAGAGCTTGGGAAACGAACAAAGATAGAAGAAAAGCCAGTTTCATTCTTAACCCCGTTGTTAAAACTTTAATTCACAGCATTTCAGGTTGATGCTGAGCTTGTTGCCTTGGCTAGAAAGATTCGCGGTCTTTTGATAAATAATATGTTTTCCCGCGCGCACGCCCTCAATAAACTCATTTTCCTCAAGAACCTTGAGGTGGTAAGAGAGCAGATTTTGCGGAATATCTATTTTCTCGTTGATCTCAGAGACATTGAGTTTGTCTTTGGCTATGATCTCGAGAATTTTTAATCTTTGGGGATTTGAAAGAATTTTTAACTTTTCTGAACAGGGATCCATGCACCACTCATTTCAAAAGTTTGTACGGGGTCCCCAAAAGTATTACGTGGCCCCATGAACATATCAATGGAAATTGATATGTTCATGATATTCTCGTAAAACAAACTTTTGCCAATAGAGAATGAAGTCTTTAGGCTTTACTGTCCCGGTCTGATGACGCGAATCTTAAGGCTTGCCCCTCTGATATTGCGCGGGCCAAGAGATATCAACCCCCAGGGCACGAGCTGCGTTCAGAGGGAAATAAGGATCCCGCAAAAGTTCACGGCCAAGAAGAATGGCATCAGCATGGCCCTCTTGCAGAATTTTTTCGGCTTGATGACCGTCTGTGATCATACCAACGGCGCCGGTCGCAATTTGCACACTTTCACGAATTTCAGCGGCAAAGGCCACTTGATAACCTGGACCCGTCGGAATTTTCGCGTAGGGTGCAGCACCACCCGAAGAGCAATCAATGAAATCAATGCCAAGAGCTTTGAGTTTTCTGACGAACTCGATGCTTTCGCTTAAGTCCCAGCCACCATCCACCCAATCTGTCGCCGAGATTCTGACAAAGACCGGCCACTTTTGCGGCCACATTTTTCTAACGGCTTCTGCAACCATCAGAGGAAAACGCATTCTGTTTTCTAAGGTGCCACCGAACTCATCTTGGCGCTGATTCGAAAGTGGCGACAAAAACTCGTGCATCAAATAACCATGAGCCATATGCAGCTCAACGACTTCAAAGCCTGCTTCTAAACTTCGTTTTGCAGCAGCAACAAAGTCATCAACGGTCGATTCGATTTCAGCTTTGGTCATCTCGTGAGGCACAACATATTTATCAGAGAATGCGACTGGACTTGGTCCTTCTGGAATCCATCCACCATGCTTGATCTCTACGACCTTGCCCCCTTTCCAAGGGGCCGCTGTCGAAGCTTTTCTGCCAGCATGAGCCAACTGAATTGCAGAAACCGCACCGTGTTCTTTCAAGAAACTCGTGATGGGCTTATAAGCCTGCATTTGCTCATCATTCCAAATTCCAAGATCACCTGGTGAAATTCTGCCGATCGCTTTTACAGCAGTTGCTTCCACCATAACAAGGCCTGCACCACCCACGGCACGACTGCCAAGATGAACAAGATGCCAATTGTTAGGCACGCCTTCACGAGCTGAGTACTGGCACATCGGAGACATAAAAATGCGGTTTTTGATCTGCAAATCTCGCAAACGCAAAGACGCGAACAGTTTTGTAGTATGAGTGGTCAGAGGTGTGTGGACTGGATGTTCGAGTTCAGACATAAAAAAGCCTTTGTCAGATTGCTGTAGTGTTTCTACAAACTAACAAAGGCCTTTTCGAGAGTAAAGGGTCACTCAGCCAATTTGCTGGCTGGCAACACCGCTAGACTTCTTTATCGCGGCTACCGTGAACTTTGCGTTGCTCTTCCAAAGCTTTTTCCGCCAATGGAGTCAACTTCACACCAACTTCCGTCAATTGATCACGATTCACTTCGCTTGGGCAATCTGACATCAAACAGCTTGCCTTGGCAGTTTTAGGGAACGCAATTACTTCACGAATCGCGTCTGTTCCACACAGAAGCATTACGAGACGGTCCATACCCCAAGCAATACCGCCATGAGGAGGAGCTCCGTACTTCAAAGCATCCAACAAGAAGCCGAATTTCATTTCTTGTTCTTCTTTACCCATACCCAACAGACGGAACATCGCTTGTTGCAACTCCGTGCGATAGATACGGATACTGCCGCCACCCATCTCATAACCGTTGCAGACAAGATCGTAAGCTTTTGCAAGCATGCTACCGTAAGCAGATTCGTTGCCATCAATGAGGTCTTGCGCAAATTCATCTTTCGGAGAAGTGAACGGATGGTGACGAGACACCCAACGTTTTTCGTCGGGATTGTACTCGAATGCCGGGAAGTCTACGACCCACAAGAAATGATCTTTAGAGGTATCAATCAAACCAAGCTCTTTACCCAAGTGCAAACGCATGGTTGAAAGAGCCGCACATGCTGGATCAAAATCATCCGCAATGACCAAAGCGCAATCGCCTTGTTTCGCACCCACAGTTGCGAAAATTTCACCCAATTTTTCAGGACTAAAGAATTTAGAAACCGGAGAAGAGTATGTGCCATCTGCTTCAGCTTTGACCCACACAAGGCCTTTTGCCCCAGCACGTTTTGCCATATCCGTCAGTTTATCAAACTGACCGCGAGAGAATGCGCCACCTTTAGGAACTGCAATACCGCGCACGATTCCGTTACGAGCAAGAACATCGTCAAATACTTTGAAGCCCGAACCCGCAACGACATTTTTAAGATCTTTGATCTCCATACCAAAACGAGTGTCTGGTTTGTCGATACCGAAACGATCCATCGCCTCTTGGTAAGTCATACGAGGAATTTTTCCAACCTCAACGCCTTTGACCTCTTTCCAGATCGTGCGAAGAAGGTTTTCGTTCAATTGCATGATGTCTTCCTGATCGATGAAAGACATCTCCATGTCGATCTGAGAGAACTCAGGCTGACGATCTGCACGCAAGTCTTCGTCACGGAAGCAACGAGCGATTTGGAAATAACGGTCGTAACCAGAAACCATCAAAAGCTGTTTCAAAATTTGCGGCGACTGAGGAAGCGCATAGAAAGTTCCTTGATTCACACGTGAAGGAACCAAGTAGTCACGCGCACCTTCTGGAGTGGATTTGAAAAGAATCGGAGTTTCCACTTCCAAGAAACCATTGTCAGACAAAAATTTACGAACAAGTTGCGCCACTTTATGACGAGTGATCAAGTGATTCGTCAAACGCGGAGAACGCAAATCCAAATAGCGATACTTCAAACGCAAAGTTTCGTTCACATTTTTATCGTCGACTTGGAATGGAGGAACCGCTGCTTCATTCAAGATCTCGCAACGAACAGCTTCAACTTCAACTTCGCCAGTTTTGATTTTTGTATTTTTCATTCCATCAGGACGCGCACGCACGATCCCTTCAACAGCAAGAACGAACTCACCACGAAGGTTTTTAGATGCGGCCGTTTCCGCTTTGTTCGGATCCAAAACCACTTGCACAATACCTTCACGGTCGCGAAGATCGATAAAAACCAAACTTCCGTGGTCACGGCGGGAATCAACCCAGCCCATCAACACGACCTTTTGGCCAACAAGTTTCGAATTAAGGTTTCCGCAATATTCTGTTCTTTTGAGTTCTTTGACGAATTTCATAGTTTTACATCGTGACACGTTGTCTTATTGCAGTCAAAAACCAACTACTGTAAAGTGGACCCATGCCTAAATTTACTATTGAGCATAGCAGCTCACACAGTGCGAAAGACGCCTTCGAGAAAATCAAAACCTTCATGAGCGGAGACGAAGATGTTCGACGCTTTGATTCCAAGATGCAGTGCCAATTTAACGATGGCGCCATGAACGGATCAGTCAAGGGAAGCCAGTTTAAGGCCGACGTCTCTGTCCAAGAACAAGGCACAGGGAGTAAAATCCAGATCGTTGTCGATCTGCCGATGCTTTTGACCCCATTTAAGGGTAAAGTGCAGGAAACTTTACAGAAGAAGCTGTCTAAATATCTAGCTTAAGGTTCTATGAAAAAGAAGGCTTCGGGTAAAAAGCCGAAGGAAAAGGTTTCCGCAAAGGCTAAAAAGCCTGCCGGAAAAGCCGCCCCTGCTAAAAAACCCGCAAAAAAACTGACGAAGACACCCATCAAGACCGTCAAGAATGTGGTCGCGGAGATCGTTGATGACGATTCCGTCGCACCCGATATTGCCTCGGAAATTCATCCTGACATTGAACCCGAAAAAGCTTACGCGGTCCCCAGCGACGCAGATATCGAGGAAGAGCTCGGCATTGACGACACTCCCTCTAAAGGTCTAGTCACCAAAGACACCAGTAGAGCTATTACTACAGCCGATCCTTTGGCGATTTACCTGAGTGACATCCGCAAATATCCAGTTCTGAGCAAAGAAGAAGAGCAGGAGATTGCGAAAAAATATTTTGAGACCAAAGATCCTGAAGCCGCGCAAATCCTGGTAAAATCAAACTTGCGTTTCGTTGTCAAAATCGCCGCTGAATATTCTAAATTTGGTGCGAAGATGATCGACCTTGTCCAAGAGGGCAACGTCGGACTGATGCATGCCGTTCGCGATTTCAATCCATACAAAGGTGCGCGCCTAATTACTTACGCCGTTTGGTGGATTCGCGGATACATCCAAGAATATCTGATGCGCCAATACTCCATGGTCAGAATCGGCACGACTCAAAATCAGCGCAAACTTTTCTATAAGCTGCAAAAAGAGAAAGACGCCCTGGATGCTTTAGGACAAGAGCCTAACATCGCCTTGATCAGTTCACGTCTGGGAATTCCTGAAGACGAAGTTGAGCAAATGGCGCAAAGAATGTCTGGCCGTGATGTCAGCTTAGATCGTCCGTTGGATGATGACTCCGGCACGAGTCTTTTAGATTTGCAAAAATCTACGTCAGATATGAGCCTCGAAGATCGCTTGGCTCACGAAGAGCAGTTGGAAATTCTTAAAGAGAAACTGAAAGAAATGCGTTCGGAGCTTTCTGATCGTGAGAAGATTATTCTCGATGAGCGCCTTCTCAACGATGAGCCGCTGACTTTGCAAGAGATCGGTGAAAAGTACGGCATCACACGTGAAGCAGTTCGCCAGATGGAAGTCAGAGTTCTGAAAAAAATCAAAGCAAAGATGGAAGAAGAAGAGGAAAAATAATGGATCCTCGTCACCATCCCTTCTTTGAAAAACTCAAAGTCACAGAATTGGATGAGACGAGCTTTGATTCCAGTCTTGAAGCTGTCAAAGACCAAATTTCCGTCGTTTTCTTTTGGGGACACAACTGTCCCAATTGTGAAGTCGCAAAAAATATTCTTTCCCTAGAAGCCGCCGAAGTTCTTCCCTACAATCTGAAGTGGTTCCACGTAAATGCTTACGACTATATGGAACTTGCCAAACGTTTTGGCCTGCATGGCATTCCGGTGTTTTTATTTTTCAGAAACGGTCGCAGCCTTGGTAAAGTCACAACCTTCCCAGGGCTTGAGGATTTCAAAAGCGTCTTAGACAAACTCACGAAGCAGAACTAATCCATCAGAAGATGGCGTGCTTATTTCTCGATGCTGTAGACTTGAGACCAATCTGATTTACTATCTTCTTTTTCCGCGCGAACGCGCCAATAGATTTGGCCCTTTGGTAAAAGCTTGTCGACCATTACTTGGTTTTCACGACTGACGGTGCCGTGAATGAAGTTCTTAAAATCTTTATCTGCAGCAAGCTCCAAACGGTATAAGCTAGCCCCTTCTACCCCTTCCCATTTAAAGAGAATTGGTTCTTGGGTCCCGCTCAGGGATACCAACGAAACTCCATCTGGTGGAAGTTTTGGACGAGGCATTGCTAATACATTTTTTGGAACTGCCGCTGGCTTACGCGGTTCGGGCGCAGGCTTTACAGGAACCACAACAGGAGCACTTGGTTTTGCAACTACTGTAGCTTTTTTCTTTGGCTCTACCTTCGCTTTTTCTTTTGGTTTTTCTTTCGGCTTTTCTTTTACGACGACGGTTTTCTTTTCCATCGAAGCTGGTAACTTAGTCAATGGCTGTGGATCAGAGCCATAGCTTCGCACTTCTTTTTTCGCCTTCACTTTTTTGTCGTCATCCTTCACTACTTTCAGTGGAACAACCGGCAGAGGTGCAGGAGGTGGTGGCGGTGGTGCAAATGCCACCACTTTTGGTGCAACATCTGGAGCTTTTGCTAGCGTCGCAGGTTTTTCAATCGTTAACCGACGCACCTCAGACCACGGAGTAGAACCAATGGGGTCAACTTCACCGCGTACACGCCAGTAGAAGTCACCAGCTGGCAGTTTTTGCGGGGCCAGTTGAGTTTCATTCACTGTAATGTCGCTAAAAACTTTTCCAAACGAGTTATCAAATCCTATTTGAAGGCGATACTTGGTCACTCCGTGCTTGGCCTGCCAGTAAAAGCGCAGAGGATTCCCCTCTTGAGTGACCATTGCAACAAAGGGATAAATCGTTTGCGGCGCAGTTTTTGAAATAACAGTAAAGCGCACGGGCGCTAAGGCTTCATAGAGGTTGTTATTACTTCGTTTTACGAGCCGGTAATAATAGTCCCCTTCACCAGGAAGATTGTCCGTCACGAAAGGAGACCTCGCCGCGACTTCTTCTAAAACGATGTCATGAAATTCAGGATCGCGCGCCACTTCAAGTGACGTGTTTTCATCAAAAGCCCCAGTCCATTCAAATCGGAAAGGTTCTTGTGCTGTTATCCAAATTTTTTGCGCATTAATAGGTGAAAGTGCTTTGCGACCATTGCTCTCTTCATTTATGAGCTTCAGCACCCATGCTCCGCCAAAAGACAAAAAGGCAAAAATAGCCATCACAAGCGCTACACGCTGTGGCCACTTTTGTGGTTCCTTTGGTTTTTGGTCAACGGGCATTTTATGGATCATTTAAGTCCTTTCACAAAGCCTCTCCCCTTTATTTATCGGAATCGAAAAGAATCTATAAATCGACATTTACCACTTTGTGATTAGAACTAGACTAAGTACCGTAATACAGGACCACTGACTAAGGGCCTGTTTAGTTAGCGCCGTCCTGCGCCGATGTATCTGGTGTGAAAACACTGATCCCATTATTTATATTTGTAATCGCTACTGGACTCACCGATTTGGCATATGGCCAAACCGTTGAATGGTATCCGCCAGAAACTGAAAAGGGCCTTGCGCCTGATCGTTCTCGCGTGGTGATCACGGGCCGTACGCAATCCAATGCAAAAATCCAAATTGATGGCGAAAGTGTCACCGTGATGAATAAAATCACCGGCCCAAGTACGGCTAAAATTGATAGCCGTCAAGCTCGTGCGAATTTTGAAGGTTACTTCGAGGTCGCCCTCGAACTACCGCAAGGTTTGGCGCAAATTCCAATAAAAATCCAAAACGAAAAAGCCCAAAAAACTTTCATGATTTCGGTGGACGTGAAAATCGTAAAAGATAAAGTCGACGAAGTTCAACTCAGTAACACCAAAGTTACTCGTAGCAAGCCTCCGGCAGCAGCGCGACGTTTCCGTCTTTGGGCTGGTGCCGGCGGAACTATGCAAAGTGTAAATCAAACGACAGCCGGCTCTCCTAATTTACAGTTCCAAACAGTGCAAGCTCCAGGAATTGTTTTACGTGGTGGCTACTGGGGCGAAAGCTTTGGTTTAGATCTGTACTATCGCGTGGCTCCTGGGAAAGTCGTTGCAGATCCACCTCTTTCTGTCGAATCGGATTCTTATCAATGGAATACTCTGGAAGCAAAAGGGCTTTATCAATTTGAACGTGGACCAGGTAGCAGGATTGGCGGACTTCCGAGCCAATGGCAATTGCGCTTTGGAACCCAAAGCCATCAAGTGCCGTTCTTAGATATTAATGCCAGTAATGTTATTAGCATTCAGAATGTCAGTATTACGACTGCCACTCTTGGAGTGGGTCTCTTACTGGGACAAGAAAAAGACTGGTCCTATGAATTTGCCTTTGGACTTCAGCAACCGATCGCTGCTTCTGCAAGTGGCGCTACATTTACTGTTTCTCCGAAGCTTGCTTATGAAGCTCAAATTGGTGCCGCCTATAAGTTTGCTCCTGACTGGCGAATAGGTATTTTCTCTTATACGCAGTCTCTAGACTATACATATAATTATAAAGCAACGAGCGCGACCGAGAAAACCGGAGAACAGAAGTTGTTCTATACCACGTTTGATTTGCGCCTAGGATATGAATTCTAAATGTCTCATTGTGAGACTCTCTTTTAGATTCTTTGTGTACCCTTAGTTTCCATATATACTAAATAAACCTATTGTAATGGGTCTTCGGGGGAAGAATCATGAAAATCAATAAGCGATTCAGCTTGGCGGCTATTGCTGTTGCCACAACTGGCATTATCCTTTTTCAAAATTGCGCGCCCGCAAAAATTTCTTCTAGTGAACAACTAAAAACCGATGCCTCTAATGAAGATTTGGGATCTAGCGCACCTCCGGGCTCTACACCAACGCCTGGCGGAAGTACGCCAACTCCGACACCTGGATCAACTCCAGTTGCTACTCCTACGCCTGTGGCTACACCGACACCAATCGTCGGGCCAGCAATCAGAGTCTCTACAACATTACTTAATTTCGGCAATGTCCGTTTTGGCACAACCAGTCCAACACGTTTGGTGACAGTCACCAATATTGGCAGCGCAGAGCTAAGAATCACACAACAAAGTATCACTGGCGGAGTTGGAGGGTTTCCTTCCTTCGTGAGAGATAGTTTTGAAACCACTTGCCGAAGTACATTGGCGGCGGGGCAAAGCTGTGACATCGGAATTTATTTTGATGCCTTTTCCGTTGTCGGCGCCGCTACTGAGATGTTGCAAATCGTAACTAACGCACCAAGCTCGCCAACCTTAGTTCAGCTAGAGGGACGAAGCTTTTAAAAGCTATGTATAAGCAATAAATCGTCCCGCAAATATCACGGATGTCCACAATCCCAAAGATAACAGAGCGTGCGCTTTAGGCCAACTTCCAAGGCCTTTGCGCTCGCGCCAGTGGTAAGCGCCTACATTTACAAGTGCTGCCAAGATCAGCGCCATTTTTATTTGAAAGGTTCGATTCAAAATAATTTCTTCGGGATTAGCGATCACCAAAAGTAAGCCAGTGAGCACAACCAATACAAACCCGCGTCGCGAAAGCATCAAATTCAAATTAGCAACAGAATCCAACGAAAGACTTCGCCCAACACCAAGAAGACGCAGATCAAATATAAAAGCACCACCTACCAACAACGCAATTCCCAAAAGATGAAAGCTCTCCGTAATAGGATACATCCAAGTAGAAGCTTGCAAACTTCGCGACAATGACGTCGCCCCTATTTCCGCCGCGACATCACTGAGCATATCTAGCGCAACTCCACTTTCTTACTATTCACCGTAATATTCTCAGCCCGAAGTTCAGGTTTATTCTCTTTCGACGGATAACCAAGAATTTGCACTTCAGAACCAGGCTTAATCATCTCAGCAGTTAATCCCCGACCCTCCATACGTGACACCGGAGCAAGAATCACAGTCCAAGTCTTCCCCTGATACTCAACTTGCAAACTCCCATGCGGATTTTCATAAGAAGACTTCAAAACCTTCGCAGAAATATTCATAGCCTTCGAAGAATCATAAGAACTCCACCCATGATGGCCGTGAGCCCAAGAAGCCACTAACAAACAAAGCGTAAAGAAAAAACTCATTTTCATAAGCCACCTCACACCCCTATTTTAGAAGTCTCATAACCTCACGCAATCAGAGTTCCTATGTCATTTGAAACAACCATCACCGAAACCAAGTCACCAATTCGAAAAAATAAGACACAATCACGAGCCTCATAGTTTTTCCAAAGTAGTGATAAAACAAAAACGCGCCCGCCCGAGGCATCCTAGTATTTTTGCTTCGAAGCCGATTTGCCGGAGATGGTGGGGACGCCTTTGGATCTTGCTTTCGGGGGCTCAAGCGGCGCCCGGACGGCGCGAACCTGCCGAAGGCAGGCGCTTGCGTGAGGGCCGGATGCCCGTCCCCCGAAAGCAAGAGCCGAAGGTGGCCACGCCAGCTCCGGCAAATCCCACGCAAGAAAAGCAAGAAGCCTAGGTTATTAGCCTAGGCTTCTTATAGGAGAACGCGGAGTGGTCTCGGTCTTAATTTTAATTAGTGGCCATTTCCGTTACAAGCACCTACGTAGCCGGAAACGTTTTTCTTAGAGAGAATCTTCGCACCATCGTGCAAGCAGATTCTGCCTGAAGAATTGCTGAGTGAGCGAATTGTTGCACCATACACGTGGATGGTTCCCGCAGAAGAAGAGAGTGTATCTACTTCTTTCGCGATAATCACTTTAGTGCCTGAAGTCGAAACAATCGAACCTACAGAGTTAGCACGGATACAAGTTGCACCCGATACGTTTTTCACGCTAGCTACAGTGCGAGCATTGATGTGCAATGTACCGCTGATGCTATTGATTGGACCAACATCACCAACACGGTAGAGGCGAACGCCACCGCTGATACTTTGGATAGAACCAATGTCTTCAGCTTGGTTGATAGCGATACCACCGCTCATGCTTTGGATAGAACCAATGTCACCAGCAACAACGATCTCAGATGCACCAGAAACGCTGGCGATTGAAGAAACATTCATTGCAGATTCAACACGAACACCACCAGAAACACTTCTGATACTCAAGTTTCTAGCAGCACCGAGTCTTACGCCACCAGATTTGTTGCTGATAGAGTAGTCTTGGTTCGAAGAAGGCAAGCTCAACAGTGGCATATCATCAATGTCTTTGAAGATACGGCACTCACCAGAGTATGCGCCACCATCATCCGGAACTGGTGTAGGTTTCGGAGTCGGAGTTGGTTTTGGAGTACAACCAGGCTTCGGAGTTGGCGAAGGCTTAGGAGTACAGTCAGGTTTTGGTGTAGGTGATGGCTTAGGCGTACAACCTGGTTTAGGTGTAGGACTAGGAGTCACCACTGGTGTAGGACTTGGTTTTGGAGTTGGCGTTACTACAGGGGTTGGAGTAACCACTGGAGTAGGCGTCACTACAGGCGTAGGTGTTACGACTGGAGTTGGAGCCGGAGTAGGATCAACTACAGGTGTTGGAGTCGCAACTGGTGTAGGAACCGGAGTTGGCGTCACAACAGGTGTTGGAGCTGGAGTTGGATCAATAATAGGAGTCGGAGTCACTACTGGTGTAGGAACCGGAGTAGGAGCTGGTGTTGGCTCAGGTGTTGGAGCCGGAGTCGGATCAATAATAGGAGTTGGAGTTGCAACAGGTGTTGGTGTTGCAACTGGAGTTGGCACTGGCGTTGGATCCACAATCGGAGTTGGATCTACGATTGGTGTAGGCATTGGTGTTGGATCAACGATTGGTGTCGCAGTAGGTACCGGAGTTGGAGCCGGTGTTGGATCGATAATAGGAGTAGGATCAACGACAGGAGTCGGAGTCACTACTGGAGTAGGATCTACAATTGGAGTTGGATCCACGATAGGTGTTGGATCGACAACAGGCGTAGGAGTAGGAATCACAGGTGTGACGTCTACATCTGGTGAAGGACTTGGAACCGGAGTTGGGTCCACAACAGGTGTTGGATCGACTACTGGAGTAGGATCAGGTTCTTGTCCTGGAATCCACCCATCAGCACTTTGAGACATGCTCATATTAGAGGATTGGTCGAAGCCATTAACGCCACCGGCGTTATTACAGGCAACCAAGCTCAGGGTAAGAGCAGCTCCCATTAACAGTTTATAATTCACAAATAGTGCTTTCATTGGGGTTTTCCCTCCACAGATACCTTATACGCAAGACCCAGACCATAGGCCTAAAACCCCAGACTCATTACTAAACTCCTAAAGTTGTTCAGTATTCTCATTGTGGAAAGTTTAAGAAATTGCGCACATGTTAGACGTGATGATTATTTGATCGAAAAAACCCTGATTCAATTTTGAGATGACGTGCTCCAAATGCACTAAAACGCAGGAGCTGGTTTTGCAACCTATCGTAGGTATGTATCAAATCGCGAGAATCCTACTTGTTATAAGCATTTTATGGCATTTTGAGCCAGTTTCGGCTCAACGATCGGACGCTTTTTTAGGGAATCTGTATAAGAGTTCGACGATCAATTTTGGGAATCCAGGCCCCCAAGAGCCCCTCCCTGCAGAAGGCATTCGCCTGTTTGTTTGGAACATTCATAAAGCTGAAGACGCTCGTATGTACCAAGACTTCGCGGACCTTTCTTTCGGTGCAGATATAGCTGTCCTTCAAGAGGCTATTAGCAAAAAGAGTTTTACTCACCCAATTACAGACGCGAATCCTAACTTCGGGTGGACGCTCGCAAAATCGTTCTTACAATTAGACCTTTCTTACACTGGTGTTGCTACAGGATCACGCGTAAGAGCCCTGACTGAAGAAGTGATTGTCTCGAATGTCAAAGAGCCAGTTATTGAAACACCGAAAACTATTTTGCTCTCTGAATTTGCGATTGAAAACTCGCAAGACACTCTTCTAATTGCCAACATTCACGGCATCAATTTCGTGAGCACAGAAGCTTATAAAGTTCAAATCAACCAGCTGCTTGAAAAAATCAGCCTTCACCATGGTCCTATGATTGTTGCGGGTGATTTTAACACTTGGTCCGTCGACCGCAGAGCATACTTAGAAGAAGTTTTTGGCCCATTGGGTTTGAAACACGTCCAAACTCCGATCGCAGGTGTATTGGATTTAGATCATGTCTATATTCGTGATCTAGAAGCTCGTTTCGTTTTCGATTTGTCCCATATTGACTCCTCAGACCACGCACCATTGATGATGGATCTTACTTTTGAAACTAACAAGGTGATGATGTATGAAAGTAAATAACAAAAACCTCCTTCTTTTATTAAGTCTCACAACATTGCTAGGTGCTTGCGAAGTAAAGAAGAATGTGGACGAAATGCATGGTGCAACGGTGGAAATGAACGACACCACTAAAACCATGAATGAAAACACCGAAGAACTTAAAACCGCTGCTGGCGAGCTTTACGATGCTCTTCGCCAAGGCGATTCTCTGTCTGCACGCCGTGCCGCTTTGGACAACTTGGTTAAGACCGAAGATCCTGCAAGAAAACTTTCCGAAGCTGCAAAGTACTTTATGTCTTTCGAATATCAGTTCTGGAGTAACGAGGGACAAGATAAAGGCGCTCATCGCCGTGATGAAATGGCGACAGAAGCTGCTCGTGAGTTCTTTAAAGACGTTCAACAATTCATTCCTGGAATGAACTTGGTTCCTAAGCCACTGGCTGGCCAAATTGTTCCTACAAAGAAAAGCAACTTGATCAACTGCCTGAATGCCTTGTCAGTCACAACGCACTTCTTGAATCCAAAACAAGAATTACGTATGAAGGCAGATCCTAAAATGACTAAGCTATCTATGAATAAGATTATCGAAGATTCATTGCTAGCTAAAGAGTCCATCGAATCTGGCGAAAAGAAGCTCAGTGATTACCCAGGTTACGTCGAAGAAGTTCTTTCAAACGAAGCTATCGCAGTTTATCTCTTAGAAGCTCGCTATAACTATATGGCGGCTCTGCTTTTGGGCAAAACAACCAACATCGCTCACAGCAAATTGGCTGCAACCGTTTCGATCATGAAGGAATGGACATTAGATCTTTCTACTTTCAACATAGCTCAAACCGAAGAAATTAAGAAATTCCTTTCGGGCTCTTTGAAAACCAAAACAACTCTGAAAAAGCTTGGTATTAAACCACGCACAGACATTCTTTTAGCTCGTCTTATTAACAAAATGAAAGTGGACAGCTCAAAGAAAGCGACTTTGGCTGCAAAGATCGCCCTTGATGAAGAGATCATCAAGGACATCACTGAATTAAAAAAATTAGATTAAGCGACTTCGAGTTCGCCTGCGCCGATGCTTTGTTGAAGCTTAACGCGTAGGCGGGCAACAGCTTGTGCATGAAGCTGAGATACACGGCTTTCGGTCACGCGGAGAACTTGGCCGATCTCTTTTAAGTTCAAATCTTCATAATAATACAAAGACAGAACCAAACGTTGACGCTCTGGTAATTCTTCAATGGCCTGAGCAACAACTTCTTTAATAGACTTGATATTGAGCTGATTAAATGGATTGTTCAGCTTAGAACCTTCCAACAAATTCAAAATCGACTTGTGATCGTCATTGCTGAAAGATTGGCTGTTATCAATAGACAACAAACTGACCGGGCGAACCTGATTGACGAGATCATGGAACTCATCAACATTGATATTCAAAGCTTTTGAAACTTCTTCTTCTGTTGGCGCACGACCGAGTTCGTTTTCAAGGCTTGCCATGGTTCTATCCAAAAGTTTCGCCTTGTCACGGATAGAGCGCGGCACCCAGTCTTGTGCGCGAAGTTCATCCAGGATCGCACCACGGATACGGAACTCAGCATAAGTTTTAAATTTGTTATCACGAGTTGGATCGTATTTGTCGATGGCATCCATCAAACCGATCACACCTGCAGAAATCAAGTCATCTAACTCGATATTAGAAGGAAGTCTTACTGCAATCTTCTGCGCGACAAACTTGATCAGAGGAGCATACTCTTTGATCAACTCATCTTTCTGCTTCGGATTGAGTCTTTTCGGCTCTTCTTTGTACTTCTTCAACAACGCCGTATTTTTTGCCATTTTTTCCCTCTATAAAACAATCTTATCAGTTTCAACCCAGTGTGAAAAAGTCCAATTCCCTTAAGCTACACCGACGACCTGTTCCCAGAACATTTGAAGCCCGCCCTTAGTGACGATTTTCTGACTGGAATTCTCGATTTGCAGGCTTAAGTTCTTAATGGCTTTCGCAGACTCCGCCGTCATGTCGTGTCTCATAATAAGGCGATTTAACTGAGTCGCTTTGCGAAGAACCGGATCCATCGGAACCGAGCCCCAATAGTCCAGACCAATGTACAGGAATTTGTTAACGACATCGTTGAAGCGCTGATAAAGGCCAACACCTTCGGCTTCGTCACGAACGTTGTTACAGATAATTGCAAACTTGTTCTCTTTGTATTTTTGGTGAAGAACCTTGATCAATGCGTACGAGTCCGCAAGGCTTGCTGGATCCGGAGTGATCACCACAGAGATTGTCTGCGCTGCTGCATTCAAATACAAAACGTTATCAGCAATTCCAGGAGCCGTATCAATCAACATGTAATCGAAATCCTGAGGCAAAGTGCCCACTGCTTCGATCATGGCTCTGCGCTGAAAACTGTTCAGATTATTGAACTCTAAAACCCCGCTACCGCCGGGAATTAAGAACACGTCTTTAGCAACTTCGACAATAACTTCATGAATGCTTTTTTCACCCATGATCACATCGTGGATATTTCCGTCAGATTTTACTCCGTACAGAATATCTACGTTGGCCATTCCCAAATCGCCGTCAAAGATCAGAACTTTGTTTCCTGTCTGAGACAAGCGCAAAGCGATGTTTGAAGTCAGCGTGGTCTTTCCGACCCCGCCTTTACCAGAGGTAATGCTGATCGTTCGGGTGCCGCTATTTTGAAACAATCCGTTGTATTTCATAGTACCTGCTGTTCCTGTTTATTCGCTTGAGTGATTTTAAATAACAGATCCAAAACGCGTTCTTTGGTGGCAAACTCGAAGTCCTCTGGGACGCGTGTACCGATTCCAAAAGAATGAAGTGGCACATCAAAACGTCTCATGAAGTTATAAATCGTTCCGTGTTGTACAGACTCATCAAGGCCTGTAAAGATCACATCTTGGTAATCCAAGACAGAATAACGACGACCCAACTCTGTCGTATCTTGATCTTTCGCCAATGTTGAAAGCACCAAGTGCACGCGCGCTTTCATCGAAGCCGGTGGCATCAAACGCTTTAGGTTCATGCCCTCTTCAGCATTACGAAGGCTTAATCCTGGGTAATCCACCAAGATATAATCAACGCTATTCATGTAATTCATGATTTGATACCAATCCGTCGCATTACGAATCACTGTGAAAGGTACGTTTAGGATCTGAGCATAAATTCTCATTTGATCAGAAGCGCCTACTTTGAAAGTATCTGCAGAGAGGATAGCTACTTTTTTGTTTTCTCTGACAACCAAGTGGCTGGCCATTTTCACCAAAGCTGTTGTTTTGCCCGAGCCTGCAGCTCCGACGAAAACATGAACTTTAGCGTCACGGTTTTCTTCCGCACTTGTTGTTTTAGTCGTCTCAAGAATACGACGGGCTACCCAGCCTTCTACCAAAGAGCGATTTTTAAGCTTTAAAGACGGAAGCTCCTTCTGAGCTTTCTCGCAAATGTCAGCTGCGATCTCTGGAGCCACACCCGCTTGAATAAGTTTTTCAAAAACAAAGCTCAAGTCATAAGGCAGACCAAAATCAGCACCCGGATGACCTTGAACAAAATTTTGTGGGATGCTCTGAAAGTGAGCTAAAACCTGCTTTAGATTTGCGATTTCATTTTTAAGGGACTGCATTTCTGCAGACTCCATAGCTTTTGCAACTGTCGCTTGCGCTACAGATGCCGGAGCCTTTGGCGGAGCCGCCGTCAAGATCGGCAACACCGGTGTCGGCGCTGTTTTTTGTCTTGCTGGCTGCAATTGATCTTGCATTACAGACATTGCTCTTTGTGCAGCATTGCGAACGCGAACTTGCGCCGCCTCCGAAGCATAACGCGTGTCTTGTACCGCGTGAGCCATCGGGTCTTCATCAATATCAATATATCTTTGAGAAGTAATCGCACGTGGCGCTTTGTTCTTCTCAAGATGTTTGTTGACCATTTTCTCGATAAGATCTTTTTGTGAGCGTGCAGAAGATTTTGCAAACTTCTGTTTTTCCTCATCACGAAGACGGGCTTCTGCAAATTTCTTTCTTTGCAAAGTTTCTTCTGAAACCGCCGCTGTGATCTCCACACTGCCGTCCCCTACAAGTCCGTAACTACGATTATTGTCTCTTGCCGAGAGAATAATAGCATCGGGTCCAAGCTCGGCTTTAACCATCTCAAGGGCTTCTTTCATGGTGCGGGCTTCGAATTTTTTAACTTGCATGGTTTAACTCCACCAAAGCGACTGATTGAACGTTAGCGTCGGATGTTAATTCGTTATGGGATAAAACTACGAGTTGCGGAATGAATCTGTGAGTCAGCTTGAACAAGTGTCTACGTGATGTCGGACTTGTCAGCAGAATCGGTTGGCCTGCAATCTCTGGATGTGTTTCCACAGTTCTTGCGATTTCACCAATAAGTCTGTGTGCCGTGTTCGGGTCCATCACTAGTTGCACGCCTTGTTCCGTTTGTAAAAGCGAATTTGCAATCAACTCTTCAATCACTGGATGCAATGTCATGACTGGGATATTGCCAAGCTCGGTCGTGTATTTCGCAGTGATAGAACGAGCCAAAGCTTTACGCACATTCTCGGTCAAGACTTCGATATCTTTGTTACGAGGAGCTTCATCAGCCAATGTTTCAAAGATTGTCAGCAAGTCGCGAATAGAAACCTGCTCTTTGAGCAAGCCTTGCAATACACGCACGACAGAACCCAAAGACATTTGATCTGGAATAAGCTCTTCCACCACTTTTGGATGGGTCTTTTTGAAGTTGTCCACCAAGCCAGCTGCTTCTTGACGGCCCAAAAGTTCGTGAGCATGTGTACGAATGATTTCTGTCAAGTGAGTTGCCATAACCGTTGGCAAATCCACGACAGTGTAACCAGCCATTTCTGCTTCTTCTTTGCGATTTGGAGAAACCCACAAAGCATCCAAGCCAAACGCCGGTTCTTTGGTTGCAATACCTTCAATACGCTCAAGAACGTTTCCTGGATCCATCGCCAATAGGTATTCAGGTCTTAAAGCGCCGCCACCAACACGGTTGCCCTTAATGAGCAAACGGTATTCGCCAGGAGCTAATTGCAAGTTGTCGCGAATATGAATACTTGGAACCACGATTCCAAGATCCAGAGCAAACTGCTTACGGATGCTCACAATACGTTCCAACAAGTCACCGCTCTTGTCTGACTCGACAATATTAATAAGACCATATCCGACTTCGAGTTCAACAAGGTCCAAAGGCAACATCGTTTCGATGTTTTCCTTTTTTGGTGCCGATGCAACAGCATCTGCTTTTTGTTTTTCGTTATCGACTTTTTCTTGTTGGTAACGACGAACGATCCAAGAAAGACCACCCAAGCCTGCGGCCATCACCAAGAACGGAATTGTAGGAAGTCCCGGAACTAAAGCTAACAAACCAATTACGGCGCCAGAAATCGCCATAGCTCTTGGATTTGAAAGAAGCTGATTAGTAACTTCAGCCCCCATATTGTCTTCGGTTCCATTACTGCGGGTCACGATCGTACCGGCTGCAGTAGAGATGATCAAAGCTGGGATCTGCGCCAAGATACCATCACCAATCGTAAGCATAGTGTAGTATTTTGCCGCCGTACTGACATCAAGACCCTTTTGAATAACACCGATCAAAAGACCACCGACGATGTTGATCAATGTAATGATGATACCGGCAATGGCATCACCACGTACGAACTTACTGGCACCATCCATCGCCCCGTAGAAATCGGCTTCTTGCTCGATCTCTTTACGACGGCGGCGAGCTTCGGTCTCATTGATCAGACCCGCATTCAAGTCCGCATCAATCGCCATTTGCTTACCTGGCATTGCATCCAAGGTGAAGCGTGCTGCAACCTCGGCGACGCGCCCAGAACCCTTGGTGATAACGATGAAGTTGATCACAATCAAAATCATGAAGACGATCAAACCGATGACATAGTTGTTACCAACCACGAAGTTACCGAAGGCCTCGATAACATCACCGGCTGCGTGAGTTCCCTCGTGTCCGTGAGTCAAAATCAATCGTGTTGTTGCTACGTTCAAAGACAGACGGAACAACGTCGTCATCAACAGAAGCGACGGGAATGAAGTGAACTCAAGAGTTTTCTTTACATAGATAGAAACCAACAAGATCAACAAACTTAAAGACAAAGAGAAACTGAGTGCCACGTCGAGCAGGATCGGTGGCAGAGGAATGATCATAACCGCCAATATGCCCAAAAGACCGACTGCAACGAATAGGTCCGTATTCTTGGTGAATTTTTCGAATCTCTTGATGAACTGAAACAGTTGTTCCATTACCTTCTCACCTTCTTACGCAACTTATAAACATACGAAAGAACTTCAGCCACCGCGACAAAGAGCTCACGGGGAATCACTTGCCCAATCTTCAGGGTTTTATAGATGGTTCTCGCTAGTGGTTTGTTCTCGATCACAGGAATGTTGTGTTCACGTGCAATGGCTTTGATTTTCTCGGCCACCAGGTCTGCACCCTTTGCCACGATTTGTGGAGCCGGCAGATTCGCATCGTACTTAAGCACGACGGCGATGTGGGTGGGATTTGTAATAACAACATCGGCTTTTGGAATTGCTTCCATCATACGACGACTTGCACGCTCTCTTTGCAAGCGACGGATACGACCCTTGATCATCGGGTCACCCTCTCGGGACTTTGATTCTTCTTTGACCTCTTGTTTGGTCATCATCATTTTCTTTTCAAGATCCCAACGCTGGAAGAAGTAGTCCGCACCTGACAGAATCAACATCATCATGCCGATACCGCCAAACAAGCGCACCACGATGCCACCGATGTACTGGAAAATTTCTTCTAATGAGTAGCTGATTAAGTAAGGAACTTTTGCAACTTCTGACTTCAACAAGAAGTACAAAACCATGCCGATAAAGAGCATTTTTAAGAAAGATTTCAGTCCTTCTACAAAGGCACGCAGACTGAAAATACGTTTAAAGCCTTCAACAGGATTCAACTTATTGAAATCCGGGCTCATAGCGTCTTCGACTTGCAAGAAGCCCACCTGAACGATGGAAGAGATCGCGCTAATAAGACCCGCCACTGCCATAACAGGCGCAACCAAGATAAAGAGCTTTGTCGCACAGAACATCATAGCTTCTGAGAAATCGCCCGAGCGGATGGTCGTCACTAATTGAGGTCCCATCGTATAGTTGAAAACCTCATAGATGTTTTGGAAAAAGAAACGGCTCAACAAGTAGACACCGCCCGCTGATGCGAGCAATAGCAGACATGATGCTAACTCTTTCGTTTGCACCACTTGACCGCGACGTCGGAAGTCTTCTCTCCGCGCGTCCGTTGCCTGTTCTGTCTTCTCGTCCTGATCCTCTGCCACCTAGTTGTTCCTTCCTAGAACGCTAAGGCTTTCATTACCAAAACTAACTTCGTATGCGTTAAATCCATAATCCCGTGCATTTCCATCACAAGAAGAGGGATACAAATAAACATCAAAACAAATCCAATCAGCAACGTGACTGGCACACTTGTAACCAACACATTGATTTGGGGAACCGCACGGCCCAGGATCCCCATCGCGATATTGGTAACCAACACAGCTCCGATGACTGGGGCACACATTTTAATCCCCATGACCATCATATCTTGTACAAACGTCGCCATTTCAGCGAAAGGTCCTACGTTGAATTTCATTTGCGCCAACGGAATCAGTTCATAACTTTGAGCAATACCGCCAAGAACCAAGTGATGACCGTTGATAGCAAAAAAGATCAAGGTCGCCAGAGTATTGTAGAACTGCTCTACCGTATTACTGTTAGAACCCAACATCGGATTGTAAATCTGTGCTTGTCCCAAACCGATGGTTACCGAAACCAACTCCCCTGCCATTCCGACAGTGAAAAAGAACAAACGAGTTAAAAAACCTAGACTCAACCCCACTGCAACTTCGCGTGCTGATAGTAAAACCAGATCTTCTGTTAATTTTGCAGCATCTGTTGTCGCCAATTGCACACTTGGGAAAACCACCATGGAAACAACAACAGCCAACAAAATTTTGATAGGTACACTGATATTGCCCGAACCAAATACAACGGAAGACACCACAAAAGAGATCATTCTCAAGAAAATGAGCCCAAAGATGATAACTTGTGCTTCGGTCATATGATAAAACAAAGTTGTATCCCCTATTCGCGTACGATCGTTGCAATATTCTCAAACAAGGTAATTGTGTACTGGCTCATCACATCGATCATCCATGGACCAGCAAGTACAAACACCGCCGCGACCACGATCATCTTAGGAATAAAAGTCAAAGTAGATTCATTGATTTGAGTAAGTGCTTGGAAAATACTGACAGCCAAACCCACCACCAAAGTACTTAAAAGCATTGGTGCAGCCAACATTGCAGTCGTTCTTAAGGCGTCTTGTCCAAGCTTGATAATAATGTCTTCAGTCATGTTTCACCTCTAGCCGAAGCTTTTCACCATAGAACCGATGAGCAAACCCCAACCATCCACTAATACGAACAACATGATTTTAAACGGCAATGAAATCACCACCGGTGGCAACATCATCATCCCCATCGCCATCAAAACGCTGGAAGCGACGATGTCGATCACCAAGAATGGCAGGAAGATAATAAAACCAATTTGGAAAGCCGTTTTAAGTTCAGATACAACAAACGCAGGAACCAACACGATCGTTGGGACATCTGCACGCGTTTTTGGCTTGTCAATTTTCGCAAGCTTCACAAAAAGCCCCAAATCTGAATCGCGCGTTTGATGGAACATGAATTTACGAAGAGGCGCCAGAGAATTTTCTAAAGCCGCATCTTGAGAGATCTTACCAGCCAAGTACGGCTGTACTCCGGTTTCATTCAATTCTTTGAAGGCCGGTCCCATTACAAAGAAAGTCAGGAATAAAGACAATCCCACCAGAAGTTGATTTGGCGGCATTTGTTGAATTCCCAAAGCTTGTCTTAAAAAACTCAGAACGATAATGATACGAGTAAAACCCGTCATCATAATCAAGATAGCAGGTGCTAAAGTTAGCACCGTCATAATCAAAACTAACTTAATTGCATTTACGACTTCATTCGGGTTGTCCGTGGTTTTAAAACCAAGATTTACCGAAGGCAAAGTCACTTGCTGAGCGAATGCCCAAGAACCGAAGAGGATAATACCGGCAAACACTAGGGCCTTTTTCACTGTAAAGACCTCATGCCTTTCAATTTCTTAGAAACCACATCTTTTACACCGCGGATCGAGAACTCTTCTTCAACGTCGTTATCAGTATCCGCTGGTTGAGTTCTGCTTGTCGTCACAGTCGCTGCCGGAGTCGTACCGAAGATGTCCGCGAAGTTATTGCTGTGAACTTCTTCTGGGACTTCGTCATCTAAAAGAGCCAATGACTTGATCATGTTGATGTTTTGATCTGTCACACCAATAAGGATGCTTTCACCGGCTACGCGAATGATTGCCAAAGACTTCTTTGGTCCTAAAAAGTGCTGAGTCAAAACTTTGATCTCGTTATTTTTACCCGCTGTGAAGTTGGCTTTGCCATACTTGCGCATAAAAATATAAGCGCCCGTTCCTACTAAACCCATCATAGAGATAGCCAGAATCACTTTAAAGATCGGGTGACCTTCCTCTGAAGCCTTTTTGGGGGCATCCAGGTTCAAAGGAATTTCCGATTCTTTCTTGCCCGCTAAATCACCTTCCGCTTTCGTTGAAGCTTCGGTGGACGCTGCCGGCTCTTGAAGAACTGGCTCTGTCGTTGCGGTAACTGCTTCTGCTGTTTGCACAGCAACCGCTTCTTCTGTTTTTGCAGAAGTAGTTGCTGCTTGAGCCGCAAGTCCTGTGAGTAGAAGTGTAGTAGCAATAATCAAGCGCATTTTAACCTCGGTTTCAGTGACTACTTCAATTGCTCGATACGTTCGGTCGGGCTGATGATATCTGTCAGACGCACACCGAATTTTTCATTGACCACCACGGCTTCACCGCGAGCAATGAGCTTTTCGTTCACGTAAACTTCCATTGGCTCACCGGCCAACTTACTAAGTTCGATGACGCTACCTTGAGTAAGATTCAACAATTCACTCACTGGCATTTTTGTACGGCCCAATTCCACTGTTACACGAAGTGGAATGTCCAAGATCAATTGCAGATTTTTGTCTTTCGGGCCACCGCCCGCGCCGCTGCCTTCGGAACCAGAGCCTGAACCTCCGCCCATTCCGCCGCCACCGCCGCCTTTGCCTGCAAGAGCATCATTCATCGCGGCTGCTTCTTCGGCGAGCTGATCCGCTAGATTCTCTAAATTATCCATGATGTTTCCCCCTATTTCTCAATCTGACGAGTCACTTGCACTGCGACCGTCCCGTGATGGATTCCGTAATAACCTTTAAACTTTTTAACACTTTCAATCTGAACATCGATTTCGCCCGTGGCATCTTGATCCAAAGGAATTACGTCCCCTGTTTTCATTTCCATCAGGTCTTGAAGTAAAATTTCGGTCTGACCCAAATTCACTTTTACTTCTACGTTGGTCTCCAAAAGCTGTTCCTTAATAATAGCTGTCCAAAGTTTTTTATCTGTTTGGTCAGACTCTACTTGGAAACCAGATTGGAGTTTTTGTTTGATAGGCTCGATCGTCGCGTATGGAACGACGACAGAGATTGTTCCTGTCGCGTTTTCCAATTCCACGTCGAAAGTTGATGCGATAACCACGTCTGTCGGAGGAACGATACCCACGAACTGTGGATTGACCTCGGTACGAACGAAGCTGCAATCGATTTTTTCAACAGAAGCCCATGCGTTTTCTAAGTCATTGATCGCAAGTTCTACGACCTTTTTAACGATAGACAATTCGATTTGCGTGAACTCTTTTCCGTCGATCTTTGTATAAGGACGATCGGCGCCACCGAAGAAGCTATCTACAAGTGCGTAAGCAAGCTTACTTTCGATAACCATCAAAGCCGAACCGCGCAGAGTTCCGAAACGCAGAACTGACATACACGTTGGCATTGGTAAGGTATTGATAAACTCACCGAATTTCAGAAACTCGGTGCTCGTCAGTGTAATAGAAGCGATCTTACGAAGAGTTGAGGACAAAGATACGCGGAATGCGCGCATAAATTTTTCGTAGATAACTTCTAACTGCGGAAGACGGCCACGGATAATACGGTCTTGGCTCGTCAAATCGTAGTTAACGACGTTTTTGCCTTCGGTCGTTTTGACGGAGCCGCTACTCTCTTGCTTAGAAGTATCGGCGGTCGTCACCTCACCATCAGAGACGGCGGCTAAGAGCGCATCTACTTCACTTTGTGACAGTACCTGATTCATGCTCGACCTCTAGTTATAAATGAATTCAGTAAAGAACACGTTTGAGATCTTTCCTTTAACAAGGAAAGAGTTGATGGTGTCTTTAATTTCGTTTCTGAGATTGTCTTTGCCTTCTCTGGAGGAAACTTCTTCGTAGGTCTTGCTGGAAAGGATGATAATAATGATATCGCGCACTTGAGCTTTGCGTTTATCGATCTCTTCCTGAACGGCTGGACCTTTTACTTCAAGCTCGATAGAGACGCTAGCAAGTTTGCGGCCTTTAGAGCCTGCCAAATTGATGATGAACTTCTCTAAAGGAATGATTTGACCGACGAATTTCTTTTCGTCTGTATGTTCCTTGTCGTGATCTTGGGCTTCTTTTTCGCCTTTGATAACGTGCTCAAGTTTTGGTTCTGCGGCTTCTTTCTTTTTGCCTTGGAACATCATGAAGCCAACGCCTGCTACGACCAGCATGTTGATCACTGCGAGTGCAATGAGAATGATATTGTTTTTACCGCCACCTGATGGCGCTGCTGCTGGTTCTACTGCTGCCGCTGCCGCTTTATCCTCTGCCACTTCATCCTCCTTGATGAATAGACACACCTATCTCATCAAGTTATTAAGCAACAGCAGTGCCAACCCGACATCGGTCTGGTCGAGTCACTGTTTTGGCACTCCAATTGGAATATACAAGAATTGGGTTTTCTAGTGCTCTTTTTCAGGACTAAACAACCTCCAAAATCCCGATAGGCAGAGTCATCCTTTTGACGGCATTTTTTGCCGCGCGGACATTGGTCTGGTCCGGTTGATAACTAAGAAATTTAGTTTTAATCAGCGTGAATTGCGTGGATGTTGATATGTCCAAAGGGGCTTTGGCTTCTTACGAATTTGTTCAAAATTTTGAAACCAGCTTCTTGTAGCTCAGACACAATCATCTCTGGTGTGGGAATGAATCTATAGGCAACTCCGGATTCACTCAAAATTCGCGTCGAAGAATTAAATTCTTTTGGAAACGAAGGATCCTCATCAGCAGCACAAAGGCTACTTACAAAAAGCATCCCTGTAGGTTTTAAAACTCTCTTCCACTCAGAAAGTGCTAAGGAGCGCTTTTCACCCAAGATGCAATGGAAACAATTGCCATCGTAGACAACATCAAAAGTATTTTCTGCATAAAATGGAAGACTTGTAACATCACCGACATTGAAGCCGATATCGTGATTGGCTTGCTCAGCATTCTCTTTAGCCCAGGCAATCGCCGACTCCGAAAAGTCTACACCATGAACCTCGAATCCTTTTTTGGCCAACTCAATGGAGAGGTTCCCAGCCCCGCAACCAAGCTCGAGTAATTTTCCACCTCGTGGGGCTCCTCCAAATGCAAAGAACCGTTCATCGAGCATTTGGGAAAGCTTTGAAACTCTATCAGCTCCACCCCAACCCGGCAGACCAGCCGATTTTGCGGCCCTATATTTTTCATCATGTATTTTTGCGGAATCGGATATTTCGTATCGATACTCAAGTCGCCAGTAGGAGGTACCACGAACAATCTTTATCTCTTTTCCGATGCCTCGGAGGACGTTTTGAATTTCTTCATCTGTGGGAAAATTCTTAAGCACTTCATGTTGGCTACCATCATTTAAAGTTCTTATTTGATATGTATTACCCTCATGGTCCGTTCTTTTAAGAGGCGTGCTGATTCCCTCTTGATATTCATTGTCGATAAAGACAATCTTGGATCCCGTGGTAAGCTTGCTATGCAACAACATGAGAAATTCAGACAATTTTCTTTTCGGAATATGTGACCACCAAAAGCCAGCAAAAGCAGCGTTGAAGGTGCCTTGGGCCTTTTCTAGGGAATAGGCATCGTCCTGAACAAATAGTGCCTTACTTTGAGAGATTTTTTTTGATTCCGCTACTTCGAGCGTTTCGACACTTTGATCTGAAGCAAGAATATATTGTGCAGACTCAGCTAAAACCTGTGTCCAATACCCCGTGCCGCATGCAATCTCTAGGATACGCAGATCACTGAAGCTTCCTTTTAGTTCGGCTTTTAAAGCGCTCAGCTCTTCTTGTCTCTCTGGAATATGATAAACTTTTTCAAATTCTTTTGCGCGCTGATTATAATATGTCTGCATTCTAGTATTCTATCCGTTATTCACTCAAAATGTGGTTTCAAATTCTGATTTTTAGATGCGTCAAAAGCAAAACGCACTCGAGTTTCATGACCGTCTGAAAAGCTTGGCAAATCATCCTCTGGAAACCATCCCACTTTCGTAGATTCGCTGGAGGTTTTCATTTCACCGCCAGTAAGTCGCGCACGGAAGAAGAGATGACAGAATTCATTTTCTTTCCAAGGATAATGGACATATTCGTAGCGGTTCGAACTCCAAACACCGAGCAAATCTGTGACTTCGACCTCGTAGCCAGATTCTTCTCTACATTCTCGTTCAGCACACTCTTTTGGCGTTTCGCCTAAATCATGGCAACCACCGGGCAAAGCCCAAAGACCGTTATCTGCTCTCTGTATAAGAAGAACTGCGGAACGTTCATTCAAGACAAATACATCACATCCAACAAGTGGAGTTACTGGTTTTGGCATATACAAAAAATCTCACTTAAAACTTCGAGTGTAAAGACGCGCTACAAATATCAATTTCCTAACATCCCGCTTCTGCGCTAAGCAGTGCTATTCATATTAAACGGATTGTAGAAATTCGATTCTATTTCCAAAGGGATCTCGTATATCTCCTCTGATAAAACCCGGGACCGGCGTGTTGTCATTCCACTTTAAGCCACGTTTTGCCAGCTGTTCTTTGAGTAAAGCAATATTACTCACTTCGTAGGCGAGATGAGATTTTGTTTTCGACGGGTCAAATCCATCTTGAATGCTCAAATGAACTTGGGCATTTGAAATCTCAAGCCACAATCCCCCGTTTTTCTGAAGCTCTGCCGGTTTTGGAATTTCTTTAAAGCCCAAAAAGTTACAATAGAATTCACGAGCTTGATCTTCAGATCCTCGAGGAATGATGATATCGGCATGGTTAAGACGAAGAACTATCTTCATATAAGTAGCCTAACAAGAGTCGTTCGTTTTGGTCACTTAACAAATAGGAACTCTCCAACACCCCGCTTCCGATCTTGCATTGCGATCCCCCGTCAGCGATGCTTTATACAACTGTCAGACATATGGGCTGACGATTCCTTTCATTACTGTCGAATGACCAGGTCGACTGCAAACACAACAAAAGCATAAGGAGTTCGTATGCAAGCTCAGACCGTGTCTGAACAACAAGAGTATTTTGTCGCCCTTTTTGACCTCACCAACTTTGGAAGCTTCTATAAAAGCAGCTCTCCACAAAGTGTTCTGGCAGTCTTACAAGAATTCAGTGAATTGTCCGTCAAAGCCGTTGAGAAATTCGGAGGAAGAGTTATTAAGTTTTCTAACGACAGTGGCATTGCCGCTTTCCCCTCTGACAAAGTCGATCAAGGGGTCAAAGCCATGATTCACCTTAAAACCGAGATTGATCAATGGGCGCAGAAAAAGATCCCTGCCAGCAGACTCGCTATGAATGGACATGTAGGTCCCGCAGCTATTGGCGCCCTCGGAAACAATTCACTCGAAATCGTAGGTGAAGCAGTTTCCATGGTTTATTCGATGGGTAAGAAACAGTTTGTGATTTCACCACAGACTTTCAGAAAACTAACACCTGAAACTAGAAAAGAGTTTCACAAATACACACCACCAATCGTGTATCGACTTTCATAGTTGCAAACTGCCTAATGCAGAAGCGGGACGTTAAACTCCCGCTTTTAAAAAGTTCCCACCGCTTCTTTCAGCCGCTGAAAGGTCACTAGATCATTCAAATCGCTCGACGAGAAAAACTTTTTGAAACTCGGCGGTGTTGGATACTTTCCTGTTTTCAAAATGTCTAACACGTACATATTGCCGAGCTCCTGGCAAGATAAGGAGCCTGCCAGTGCTGGATCCGACAGACAGTACGTCGGCATCGAACCAATACAAATTAGAGAATTCGCCATCTCTTTGTCTGATTGACAGTAAGCTGGTTGCACGCGCGCGCAAGCCAAGTCGTTGGCGAACTTCCGATCTGTCTGACAATACGATGGCATACTGCCGATGCACGCTAGAGAATTCGAATGCTCTGGCTTTGTTTGGCAATAGACCGGGCGAGCGCCAATGCATGCGCCATTGTTTGCAAAAGACTCGTTGTTCTGACAGAAATCCGGTTTCGATCCCGCACACGCTAGCAAATCCGCCGTGCTATTGTCCGAGATGCAGTAGGAAGGCTTCGTACCGATGCACGAAAGATTGTTGCCCGCACTTTTATCCGTCACACAAAATGTCGGAGGAATCGCGCCGTGAACTTTCCGTGGTACCAAAATTATTAAGAGTGAAAACAAAGCGCCTAATGTAATAAAAAACATCAGGCTATGTTTTACGGGTTTATGAATGTGTCTCATACGGCAAACCCCTTCCTGGATCAGAGGGGCTTGCAAGGATTAATCGGTCTCGCCGTTCAGGTAGGGCTGCAGAATTTTCGTGAGCTCATCCACCACCAGCGCATTGCCCGCAATGATCGAGTTCTTATAGGGATTATACTTCTTTCCGCGGTAAGTAACCACTTTTCCGCCGGCTTCCTCAACAAGTAACAACCCCGCAGCACTGTCCCACGGCTGAAGATTTCTTTCCCAGAAGCCGTCAAACACACCACGTGCGACTAATGCCAAATCATAGGCAGCAGCACCAGGTCTGCGCACACCACGGCATTTATAAACAACATCAGCAAAAATCTTCAGTTGCTCTTCGATGACAGAGTGTTTTTCAGCAACAAATCCCGTCGCCAGCAAAGCATCCTTCAAATGCTCTGCAGAACCTATTTTCAGACGCATGCCGTTCATGAAAGCACCTTGCCCACGAACTGCTGTGTAGGTCTCGCCCATTTTTGGACAATCGATCACAGCGACTTGAATTTCTCCATTCACTTCTAAAGCAAGACTGATACAGAAAATAGGAAATTGATGGATGTAGTTGGTCGTCCCGTCCAATGGATCCAAGATCCAACGGCCTTGTGCTCCCGCAGAGGCTAGCTGGACTTTAGCCCCTTCATAGCTCGACTCTTCGCCCAAAAACTCGATGCTAGGAAAATTTTTCCTAAGATAATCTGAAATGACTTTCTCAGATTCTTTGTCGGCCTCGCTCACCAAGCCAGCCTGAAATTTTTCAGAAATGTGCTGTAAGTTCCCGATATATTTGAGTAGGACCTCTCGCCCCAGGCGACAAGCCTTAAGTCCCACATGCAGCGCCTGCCCTAAATCTATTGAATTCCCGCTGTTTTCCCCAGATGTTTCCACTGCTTTTGCCTTTCCTGGACTGGTCCTTTATTGACCGACTTTTCGCCTAACGTTAACATAAAAGAAGAGTCAATGGAATGACTCCAAGTTAACTTTTAAGTCACTGTCATGAGGATCAAAGAATGGGCGCAAAAACGGACGTGGTCGTGAAATTAGTTTTGGTGTTTTTTATTTCGCTTTTGTCTTTTTCAATCGGTACTTTCGTCGGCAAAAAGTACAGCGACAATCAACACAAACTTTCAGCCTTAGAACCAGGTCAAGATGGACATGGATCCCGCGAAGTGGCGTCTGCACACGGTGACTCACACGGCAACACCCATGGCGAAGCTGCTAACACACACGGCGGTGGCAAAACTGGCGACAGCATGAGCGATGAAGAAATCGCGAAACTTGCTGAAGAGTTTGTTGCTGATGACACAACTGCTGTGGGTGCTCACGGAACTAACAGCCACGGCGAAGCTCCTGCTGCTCACGGTAAAGAAACTGAACACAAAGAAGAAGTGGTTGTGACCGCTCCAAAGACACGTACTTTGGATAAAGCGGAGCCTTTGGCTGCTGCTAAAAATATCGCACACGGCAAAGCTCCTACAGCTCCAGTTGTAGCTGAAGAGAAGAAAGCTGAAAAAGACACTCGTATCCCTTCTAGCATTCCAAAAGATGTTGGTCAGTACTCTGCAGGTAAATTCACAGTACAAGTGGGTTCATACGCTAAAGAAGACGAAGCTCAGAAAATCGCTGGCGATTTGAAAGCAAAAGGCTTCAGCGCTTTCTACATCCCTGCAACAGTTAAAGGTCAAACTTGGTACCGCGTCAGCGTAGGTCTTTTCGCAACTCCGAAAGAAGCGCAAGACTACAGAACAGAACTTATGAGCAAAGCAAAATTGAGCTCAGCTCTTGTTCAAAAGATCGTTCAGTAAGATTTAAATATATTTGAAGACTTTTTAAGAACCCACATTCTTCACGAATGTGGGTTTTTCTTTTCCCCGTCAATAATTTGCCTTAAGTCTTCTAACAAGGCTTCCATCATCTCGACACGCTCTGCAAGTTCACGTGAACCATCAGCGGTTTTTTCCGCCGTTTGGGCATTCTGTTGCGTAGTTTTGTCCAGATTATTCATCACTGCCGCGATTTGACTAATACCGCTGGCCTGTTCACCACTTGCTTGAGCAATTTGCTGATTGTATTGCGAAACTTTTTTAATGGACTCTACGATTTTATTTAGAGTCTCTCCGCTCTGCCCTGTTACTGTCGAACCGGTATCAATCTTCTGTACGCTATCTTTAATCAATACAGCGATATCCTTAGCAGCAACAGCACTTCTTTGTGCTAAAGTGCGCACCGCTTCGGCGACGACAGCAAAGCCCTTCCCTTGCTCACCAGCACGGGCCGCTTCGACAGCAGCATTAAGCGCCAAGAGGTTTGTTTGAAATGCGATATCGTCAATGACATTGATAATGTCTTCGATTTTTTTAGAGCTCGCAGATAATTCATTCATTGAAACTGCTAGATGTTTAATACCTTTTTCGCCTGTTTCTGCTACTTGCGTACTTTGACCCGAAAGAGTTTCCGCGTCTTTGGCATTTTGCGAATTTAAGTTGACCATTGAAGTCAGCTCTTCAATAGAAGCCACAGTTTCTTCTAAGGACGCCGCCTGTTCTGTGGAGGCTTTCGACCCTTGCTCTGCAACCAATGACAGTTCAGAAACCTGTGTTTTGGTTTTTTCAAAAGCTTCTTGGAATTGCAAAACGATGTTTTTGCCAGGTTTCACGACTTGGGAAATCGTCACAGAAGCTATTGCCAAAAAGAGCACTACAAACATTGCGACATTAAACCCCGCCGTTTTGCTCAAAGTGCCTTGGGTCGCAAGAATTTCATTTTTTAGTGGCATTTGAACTTCTAATACACCACGAACATCTCCGACTTTCCATGTTTTGATGGGCGATTGTGGATGAGAATTGTGGCAAGCTACACAAGAGTCTACCATCTTATCAGCAACAGCTACTCTCACGGTTTCACTACCAGGGATATCCTCATACCGGATGAAAGGCGCTTCAGGATTTTTTTTAAGCTCTGCCAGAGCATCCTGAGCGAACTTGTCTAAAACACGATCCTTTCTATTCGGAAAGGGCGCATCGCTATAGAGCTTTAAAACTCCGGAACCTTTTTCAGCAAAAGTCTTACTAAGATCATGAATCATTGTAGCAGGCAGAGGAATGACTCCGTCTTTGCCATCGTGCTCGATACCAATACTCATCGCACCTGTGGCCTTCACTTTGGCAACGACTTTTTCAGTGTAGTATCTTCGCAAAGTTTTGAACTGCTCGATATTCGATTGAGCAATACGGGTGCTTGAATCAATAAGCGTTTTCTTAATTTCGCCGCGCAAATAGAAAAGCTGTGTTGCAAGACCAACTAGTAGAATAAGAAATAGTGGCGCTGTGACTCTCGTTAAGAGACCCTGGCGCTTGTACAGTGATTTTAATCCCAAAACATCCCCCGCTGTCCGCAAAAAACAGTTAAGATTGTTTCGGCATTTATCAAAGGAACTTAATTGGTTACGAACTTTTTGCGGCGTAACTAAATACTCTCGAGTTTTATTTTATCTAGTTTATAGACAGATTTTTTAGATTCTCTCGGAGTTGTGCCTTAATTCCAACAACTCCACATTAAGCTACTAAGGAAAATTAGAACTCAACCCCAAGGCGAACAAGAAGGCTTGCCTGTGGATTCGGGTCAAAGTTTTTTCCGATCATTAAACGGGCTTCGATATTAATAAGCACAAGGTCCGCGATCATTGTTTGAGCGCCACCACTGCCTCCGCCCATCATCTGAAAACCACTAGAGTCCGTAGTATTGGCGCTTCCAGATAGACTTGTTGTCACTTCTTCTTGATAGGCACCAGCGCCAGCAGTGATATAGAAATCCACCACTTCCATATTGATCAGATTTTCTTTCCACCACACAAGATACTCAGTGTGTTCACGATCAATCGCTAACGTCGCATTCCCGGTTTTTTCTGTAAAAGAAGAATACTCAAGCAAGACTGTCGAGCTATCACGACGAACACCCACTGCGAAATTTAACGGACGACGATCGACGAGCTGCTGTGAAGCATCTCGCTCATAACGTAATTCCAAATTGAGTGGATATATATCAAAACGCCAAGGGGAAGATGATTTAACTTCGGCAGCGTGTGAAACGGCCGTGCTCAAAAGCATTGCCAGCATCAGAAAAAGAGATCTCATTTGCGGCCTCGGATCTCGTCAGGAAGTATCGGAGCTGGAATGATTTCAGCTGTCGGATTTACCTGCGTTTCACCTTCACGCACGGACTTTTCATCAATCTTTGCTTTTTTCTGAGCGTTCACGACTAACTTCTCAAGGAAGGTTTTCTCTTTAGTTTGCACATCAGGTAGAGCGTCCTGAAGCATCTTGAAAAAGCTGGAAGGATCAAAATATTCACCCGTCTTAATACTCAATAAAGACTCTTTTAAGGTAGGCAATGCTTTAACGATCGCTGTACCAACAAGCTTGCGAGCTTCTAGAGAACTTAAGCCACGAGAATCTTGCACCACTCCTGAGAAGTGCTTCAAAAGACGCGCATACTTAGAACCCAAGCAATAAGAAACACGCACGCCACGGCAACCTCTTGGCTGAGCGCCGCTATAGCGATTCAATACTTCCATTTTCCAAATCTCAGAATTAGGGAAAACGAATTCTTCGGCTGCTTTTTCTTCGATGTTCATTGTGCGCTGATCTTTTTCGCTCGGAAGAGAGTGCTGCAAGAAATCTGGATCACCTGTGTAAATCCAAGCCCAGAAATCCGCCAAGCCCTCATTAATTCCGCGAGAGAAAAGTGCATGATACTCAGTCGTGAAACTGTCGTTGTCTTCAGGAAGTGGTTTTGAAATTTCAATATTCTTATCTTCAACGATATTCAAAACTTCTTCGCGCAAACTTTTGCCATGCAGAGCTTGCTGCGCTTTAAACACATGCTTTTCAACGAGTTTGAAATACAAAGAGTGGAAATGCTCGTGCGCCAAAATCCCGGCATTCACCGCGATCGGCAAATTGTTTTGAGTATAAGGCACCACTAACATGGAATCCGTCGAGCCATCATAGAAAGCATTGTTGGTTTCGTATCTGTTGCCTTCGCTTTTATAACGAACGCCAACACCCACATCGCGAGGCCATGTATTCACACCCTCAGCCCCAAGCTCGTTATCCAAAGCCGCTAATCTTTGGAAGTGTGCATAGATGACCGCCAATTGTTGGGACATGACGTCTTCAGGAACATAGACATCGCCCGCTTTAATGAAACGAGTTTTTGGTTGATGACCGGTGAGTTTGCTATCAGACACAGACGGAGACATATAAAAGGTGACGTATTTACCCGAAAACTCATAAAGGGAGCGAATGCCAGAAAGAGAAACGGCCTGGAGGCTATAAGCCCCACCCTCAGAGGTAAATGGAATGCGGGTTTTGATATCGCCCGAAATCTTATGAGTGTCCGGCTCACGGCTACAGCCCGAAACGAGGGCTAATACAGAGAATCCGATCAGAGTTTGCCAAATGCGCAGTCCAAAATGCTTCACAAAAAGGTCTCCGGCGTCTATAAGTTCAGGTACTAAAAAGCAGCCCTCAAGTTGTGCATTTAAGAACACTGACTTGATGCGTTAAAGATAATATTTATACTGTAAAAGGCGTGGATTCTCAAAAATCATGGATGTTTTTGCAACTATTACAAAGAACCTAAATCCCCCCCAGAAAGAGGCCGTAGAGACTCTCAAAGGCCCTATATTGATTCTGGCGGGTGCAGGCTCTGGAAAAACCCGGGTTTTGACCCAAAGAATGGCCAATATTATCTCTCAGGGAGCTGCTGCCCCCGATGAAATCCTCTGCGTGACCTTTACCAATAAGGCCGCCAAAGAGATGGAGGCCCGAATCTATAAGATCCTGGCTGATATAGGGATCCCCGTCCGTAGCCAGCTTTGGATTAGCACTTTCCACAGTTTTTGCGTCCGTGTTCTGCGTCAGCATCTGACCCTCTTGGATTATAAGCCTTTCTTCGGGATCTATGATTCTTCGGATCAGCTCAGCCAAGTCAAAAAGGTCATGAAGGCTTTGAACATCAACGAAAAGATGTATCCAGCCAAAAACTTCCAAGGCCGTATCAGCGACGCGAAGATGTTGGCTCTAACTCCTGAGGATCTTCGTAAGAACAACCGTCCTATGATGGATCCAAAAACTCTCGAAGTTTATTCTCTGTACGAAGCCGAGATGAAAAAGGCGAACAGCCTTGATTTCGATGATTTGCTCCTAAAGACCTATGAACTCTTCCGCATGTATCCTGATATTCTTGAGCAATATCAGGACAAGTTTAAGTTCATCATGGTGGATGAGTATCAAGATACGAATCACATCCAATACTTGCTAGTACAGCTTCTTGCCCGCAAACACCGCAACCTTTGCGTCGTGGGTGATGAAGATCAGTCCATCTATAGCTGGCGTGGTGCGGATATCTCGAACATTCTAGATTTTGAAAAAGACTTCCCCGAAGCCAAAGTCGTAAAGCTTGAGGAAAACTATCGCTCGTCCTCAAACATCGTCACAGCGGCGACCCACGTGATTAAGAACAATACACAAAGAAAAGATAAAACTCTTTTCACCTCAAACCCTGAGGGCGATTTGATCCAAGTCCGTGAAGAGAAAAACGAGTACGACGAAGCCCGCTTCGCAGCAAAGACTATCCAGAGCATGATTGCTTCCGGAGAAGGTTCTTACAACGACTATGCGGTTTTCTATCGTACCAATGCTCAGTCCCGCGTACTGGAAGAACAGCTTCGCACTCTTGGCATTCCGTACCGTCTAGTTGGTGGCGTTCGTTTCTATGAACGTATGGAGATCAAAGACATGATCGCTTTCATGAAGCTGTCTTTGAATCCTGCGGATGATGTGGCTTTTAAGCGAGTCATCAATGTGCCTGCTCGTGGTATCGGCAAAACGACCGTCGATAAGCTTGAAGAATACTCGATTGAACAAAAGCTTAGTCTGATGGTGGCTGCCCAAAAATGCGTCGACACGAAGGTGTTCAATGCCGGCACGACCGGCAAAATCCGTCGTTTCTTAGATTTGATGGAGCAATTGCAGGTTTCTGCAACTCAGTTCAAGCTACCTGAGTTTTATCACATCGTTTTAGATCGCACGGAATACGTGAATGTACTGAAAGCCGACGACTCGCCAGAAGCGAAGGCTCGTATCGAGAACTTAGATGAATTGGACAATGCTATTGCTCAGTTTGCTAAAGAACGTGGTGAAGAAGGTACTTTGCAGTCTTTCCTTGAAGAAATGGCGTTGGTCAACGACGTGGACTCTTTGGACCAAGAACAGAACTCAGTCACACTCATGACTTTGCACATTTCAAAGGGCCTTGAGTTTCCTTACGTTTTTGTGGTCGGTCTTGAAGAAAACCTGTTCCCTAGCAACCGTGGAGTTGATGAGTCCGGCAATGAAGATGTCGAGGAAGAACGCCGCCTGGCTTATGTGGGGATGACCCGTGCTCGACAGAAATTATGGCTGACTTACACCCGCGTTCGTCGCGTATGGGGACAAGAACAGTTCAATCCCCCTTCCCGTTTCATCAAAGAGATCCCTCAGCACCTGATCGAGTTCAAAACCGCGATGGAGACTCCTCGTTTCTTGTCTCGTTACGGATCTTCCAGCAGTGATGACTTTGACGAGAGCCCAAGCTTTACGCGGACTCCCAAATATCGTCAGGGCCGCAGTGATGAACACTCTCAAGACTTCCCGGACTATGACGAAGATAGCTCTTCGGGTGGTAACTTCCAAAAAGGGATGCGCGTGCGTCATCCAACCTTTGGTGTCGGTTCGGTTTTCGCCACAGAAGGGTCTGGAGAAAATCTCAAAGTCAGCGTCATGTTCGCTGATCAGACGGTCAAAAAATTTATTGTTAAATACGCGCGACTAGAAAAAGTTTAGTTGACTGTAACTCAGGCTGTGACAAAGTTTTTGTTATTCATTTTGATAACAATTAAAGGAGCACAGCGTGAGAAAATTCATTCAAAACCTTCTGGCAGCCAGTATCGTTCTTGGATCTGCATCTACTGTTTTTGCCCAGTACGGCACCGGCACTCGTAGCGGCGGCAGCAGCAGCGGTGGCTACTACACAGGTTCTTCTTCTTACGGCTCTTCTGTAGCTTACGGAACTCCAAACGAGATCATCACTAACTTCACAAGCGGTAGCTTGCTCTCAGGTAAACAATGTAAGGACTGTGATAGCTCTACCAACATCACAATCCAAGGTATGTACTTAAGAACTATCACGGCAGAATGGCAAGGCGGCGCTCAAGCTGGGATTCAGTCCATCAGCGGCGGTGGCGGTCAGACTCTTCTAACTTTGGTGGGCTTGGGCGTTTATAACTTTGATACCAACTTCAAAGAGTCTTTCTTTGCAATGGGCGGTCTTGGAATCTATCCAGTCATCAAAGATGACGGGAGCGGCGACTACGAAAGCAAGTTTGGTTTCACTATCGGTGGCGGTAAACGTTTCCCTCTTTGGGGTAGCGTGAACTACATCCCAACCGTCGCCATCGTTAAAAAAGGCGATTTGGATATCGGCTTTGATATCGAGTTCTTGAACTTCTCGATCATGTTCTAAGACCTGGATCAAAATCCAAAAAAAAGAAGGGACCTAAAAAGGTCCCTTTTTTATTGCCAAAAATCAGTGCAACATTAGATATATGCAGTACGGAGAGCGTTTTAATACCATCAGCCACCTCGTTGCCGCCGGCTTTTCCGCATTAGGTGCCGCGGTTTTACTCTACCTCGCCATTTCCAAAAATGATTTCGTCGAAATTGCAGCAGTTATTGTCTATGCAGTCACCACTGTTGGATTGTATCTGGCTTCGACCCTCTATCATGGATCCCAGGGCAATATTAAAAACCTGCTTCGTCGTTTAGACTATATCGGGATCTACCTTAAGATCGCTGGCAACTACACCCCCTTCATGATCATCCTTTTGCGCGGATCTGCGGGCTGGGCAACACTCGCGGTAGTTTGGGCTTTGGCCTTTGTTGGTATCGTGCATGAGTTCAGTCTTGGTAAGAAAACTCGCCGTTACTCGTTGATCATTTATGGAATCATGAGCTTAGCGGTTCTTCCGGTCCTTAAAAACTTGATTGATGCTCTTCCTCCAGCAGGATTTGGTTTAATCATGGCGGGTTATATTTCTTACGCCATCGGGTTCTATTTCTATCTAAACGACCACAAAATTAAACACGGTCATGGTTTGTGGCATATCGGTGTCATTGGTGGCACATTGTTTCAGTACCTCTGCCTTGTGATTTACGTCGTTTAGACTATACTCACTGGATGAAAAAAATCTTTTTAGTTTTACCGATTTTATTGCTTTGCTCGTGCGCCAGCTTCTGGGGCACCGTCGTTGAAAAACCAAAAATCAGTTTGGATCGTGTCTCTGTCAAAGATGTCAGTCTTAAAGGCAGTACCTTGATCTTTCATGTGAACGTTGAAAACCCAAACAAGATGGATTTGAAGGTCGATCAAATCAGCTACAAAGTTTTCGTTAACAACAAAGAACTTACCAAAGCTCAAACTGACAAAGCTGTGACCGTACCAGCTCAGGGCGCATCACTTGTAGAGCTGCCCTTACCTATCGAATACAACAAGATCTTCACGGATCTTAAAGAGCTCATGTTTGCCGAATCCGCGAAATATAAGATCGAAGGTGATGCCAAGTTTCCTCTTTTCACTATTCCCTTCACTAAAGAAGGCGATGTAAAACTTCGCTAATGTTTTTGGGCCTTGTGCTTCTACACAGGCCCTATGCAGTCTCTTGCAAAAGTAAAAACCCACAGGGACACTTCAAGAAAGAATTCTTCGGAGGTTCCCATGACTTTTAAACGCGCCCGCCCTGTTCCTTTGGCAGCAGACAGATATGAATTTCATTTGGATAGCGAATTAGATCAGGACATCGATCCTCATCACCCGCAATCGGGTGCTGGCGATTACTTAACGTGGGCTCCGGAATCTCAACCAAGCAGCAGCGATCTGTCCCCTGATCATACTGGCAAAGGCCCTAAAGATTATAAACGCGCTGATGAAAGTATTCTGGCGGATGTTGTCGACATGCTAACTCGTCATCACGAAATCGATGCCTCTGACGTTTCGGTACAGGTAGAACATGGCGAAGTGATACTGACGGGGTTTGTACCACAAAGAAATATGAAGTTTCTTGCTGAAGATGTGATTGAGCTGATCCCCGGAGTCCAAGAGATCAGCAATCAACTGAAAGTTCCGCCCAAAAATATCTAGGATTTATTGACGAGCACATGACCACCACCGCTAGAAAGCGCTGTCCATGTCGTCTCGGTACCCACTTGTATTGGAGAGCTGCGAGTCGTCGTTGAGTTATCACCCAATTGACCATAGTCATTATTTCCCCACGCCCACAAAGTTCCATTCGTTTTGAGAGCCGTCGAAGAAGAATATCCCGCAGCCACTTTTGACCAATTGGTCAGAGCGCCGATCTGTGCAGGTGTTGGTATATAGTAGGGCCCACTATTCCCCTGCGCACATTGCGCAAAAGTATTAAGTCCCCACGCCCACAAGGTGCCAGTAGTTTTCACTGCTACGGTATGATAATCACCAGCTGCAATATCTGCCCAGTTCGTAGCAGTTCCCACTTGGGTTGGCTGATAGTAAGTTATACCCGACACCCCATTTTCATTATTGCCCCAAGACCACAAGGTATCGTCTGATTTGATGGCCAGAACATTTTCGTTGCCGTGAGTGAGTTTCTTCCAAGTTGTTCCTGAATTGATCTGCACCGGCGAGCTGCGAGCCGTTCCAGTGCCGTCACCGACCAAATCATAACCTGACGCATTCCAACCCCAACACCACATAGTTCCATCTGTTTTAATCGCGCCCGCAGCGTAAGATCCGAAACTGGAGCTTGCCCAAGTTGTTAGCGCGCCTACTTGCACCGGAGAACTGCGATGAGTTCTATTTCCAGTTCCTAGTTGGCCGTCAAAGTTCCAGCCCCAAGCCCACAAGGTTCCATCAGTCTTCACCGCATTGGCACTCCAGGTCCCGGCAGCAACAGAAGCCCAATTTGTAAGAAGACCTACTTGTGTCGGAGTCGTCTTATTCGACATATCCGCACCCAAGGCTAAGCATCCATCAACATTTCTACCCCAGGTCCAAAGTGTATTGTCACTACGAACACCGATAGAAAAACTTCCACCAGCACTAATATTAATCCAAGTAGAAGCACCAATTTGAACTGGAGAGCTTTTACTAGCATTCGTCCCATCACCGAGCTGACCGTCGTTATTACGACCCCAGGCCCACAGAGTACCGTCGGTTTTAATTGCCAACGTGTGATAGTCGCCACAAGCAACTTTTGACCAATCCGTGAGAGCACCAATTTGAACCGGAGAACTGCGGTTTACGACAGTCCCATTACCCATGGCTCCATAATTGTTGTAACCCCAGCACCAAAGAGTCCCATCTGTCTTAACAGCCGACGTATGCCAACTTCCTGCAGAGACGGTTGCCCAGTTAGTCAGTGCGCCGACCTGCACAGGCGATTCTTTTGAAACGCGGGTGCCATCTCCAATGTGACCATCAAAGTTATTACCCCAACCCCACAAAGTGCCATCAAGACGAATTCCCATGGCGCCACCAGTTTGTGTTTCTGGATAGTCTGAGTCTTTTTGACGACTTGAAACGACAGCCCAAGTTGCCGCATTGACTTGAGCAGGAGTCGGATTGTTGATTCCCAACTGACACAGCTCATTCGTGCCCCAACCCCACAACGTGCCGTCTGTTTTAATACCCATACTATGTGAAGCTCCGGCAACAACCTTAACCCAATTGGTTCCGGCTCCGATTTGTACGGGATTACTTTTATTAACTAAAGTTCCATCACCCACTTGGCCGGTAGAATTAGCACCCCAAGCCCAAAGAGTACCGTCGGTTCTGACTCCGAGAGAGTGCATGCCTCCACCGGTAACATAAGCCCAATTCGTGGCGGCCCCAACTGCTGTCGGATTACTCTTTGAAGTCGTTGAGTTGTCGCCAATACGACCGCCGCCGTTATTGCCCCATCCCCAAAGAGTCCCGTCTGTTTTAATCGCCAAAGAGTGAAAAGCTCCGGCACCCACCTTGGCCCAAGTCGTTAAGGACCCGACTTGAGTGAGCGCACTTCGATGAGTGGTAGTCCCATCTCCGAGACGACCCGAGCCGTTGTTACCAAAGGCCCAAAGAGTCCCGTCATCTTTTACAACTAAACTATGAACTTCGCCTCCGGCAGTGGAGGTATAATTGGCAGTTCCGATTTGTGTCGGTGTACTTTTATTGGTGATGTTGCCATTGTCCAATTGTCCGTTGGCGTTCACACCAAAACCCCAAAGAGTGGCGCCCGTTTGCGTCTTCCAAAATGCAAAAGGAACGGTGGCTGAAGCTTTTTTCGCGAACAAAGTTAGTCCAGCAAAAATTCGCCACTGACGAAGCACTGCAAAGACGCTTGAGGAAGCACTGACGTGAAATATCCGTTTTAGAAACTTTCTGCGGTCCATGAAAATCCCTCACCACAAAAATGTTTTCATAGATGTTCGACGAACACTAGATTTTTCTCTGGCAAGTTTGGCAATTGACCTGAATGGTCGAGTAACAGAATGTTACTACTTGTTCCCGCGCTCTAATTCACTTTTTATACAGGCCCTTGGTCTGACGACAGCTATGTCTTCGCGTTCTTCAGAGATTCCCACTCAGAGAAATAAAGTTCGGCATCGAGTGGTTTTTGAATTCTGTCCGCAGTTGGATTCACATACTCGGCCTCAACTCCGTCCCATCCGCGGTACATACGCTTTTCAGAAGAAGACTGAGTTTCATAGTTAGGAACGTAATAAGTTTTTCCGCCGCCATCTGGGATGTCTAACGACAATGTTGGCATTGCTAAACCAGATAGATTTCCCCACAACTCTTTTTGAATTTCTAAAGAGTCCTCAATGCTCGTGCGCAGATGATCGGTGCCACGCGAAGGATCGCACTGAAACATATAGTAAGGTTTTGCACGTAAGTATAATAACCGACGAGACAACGCTTGCACGATCGCCGGATGATTATTCACACCGTTAAGAAGGACCATCTGGTTCATTACCGGAATACCGTTATCAACAAACTTCTCAACGGCTTGTGCCGCTTCTTCTGTAAGCTCGCGCGGATGATTGAAGTGCGACATCAAAAACACCGGCTTATGCTTTTTTAGGATTTTTACTAGGTCTTCGCTGACACGCATTGGACACACAACTGGCATGCGCGTTCCCACGCGGATAATTTCGACGTGATCTATTTTACGAAGATCAAAAAGAGTTCTATCTAGTTGTGCATCGCTAATCGTGAGAGGGTCCCCACCAGAAAGGATGACCTCGCGAATGCCTGTATGTGACTTTATATAAGAGAGTGCCTCTTCATATTCATTGTTCTTAATGAAAGCTTGTTCTTGGCCAGTGAAATGCTTGCGCGTGCAATAACGGCAATACACGCTACAAATATCCGTTACCAAAAATAACACTCGATCTGGATAGCGATGGATAATTCGCGGAGCTGGATTGTTCTTACGCTCCCCGAGCGGATCCAGCATCGCTTGCGCCGGTGTCGCTAACTCTAAAGCGTTGGGCATTAATATACGACGAATCGGATCTTGCGATTGAGGCCCCGCAAGACCTGCATAATAAGGAGTCGTGCGGATATTAAAAACCTCAGCCCCTTCTTGAAAAGCACTGCGCTCTTGCTCGTCCAAGTTAAATGCTTTTTCGAAATCAGAAAGCGATTTTAAACTCTGGCGAAGTTGCCAGGTCCAATTATTCCAGTCCGCAGTCGGAATGGATTCAGGTTTTGGAGCTCGCTTAAACTGCAATTTCATGGGCGCTTTCGGTCCTTCTTCAGAAAGTGCTTATAACATCCCTAAAACCCTTAAACCACAGGGATTTTCAGACATTCTCAGAGTGAGACGCTACTAGTTCGACAAGTGTCAGAGTTTATATCAGCTTGAGACATCAAAAATTACTCAAGCAATTCCAAAGCTTAGGCATTTTTCCCTAGTTTTTCTTGTTGGCGCAGGTCTGGCTTTACTAGTTCATAGAAACAAGAGCCAGGCTGGCTCATTTACTGGAGGATGATATGAAAAAACTCAACGAACCCCAAAAGAAATGGGCCCTTGCAGCCTGTTTAGCAACGGTTCTTAGCTTTAATCTTGTTATGGGATTAGCTGGTTCAAATAATGGCGTAGCAGACTTCGCTTCAAAAAAGAAAGTCTCTGACGAAGAGCTTTTAGATGTTGAAGAAACAGAATTAGACGAAGTCGACGCAGAAGACATCGAACCGAGATTTGAAAGTATCATCACTGAAAAAGGTCGCCTTAAAATCAAATACGTTCAAGAAGAAGACGGTTCTACAACTGCCATCGTTCCAAAGAAACTAGAAAGCGGTTTCTGCTGGGATAAGTGCGGTAAGAAATATCTTTTACCTAAAAACTTCACAAGCAGCAAAGCAGACTTAGAATTAGCTTTGCGTAAAGCAATGGTGAAGGAAGTTATCCAAAAGTCCAAAGAAGAAGATGTTGAACAAGAAGACGTTTCTGATGAGGAATTGGACGAAGTAGTTACTAAAAAAGCGAAAAAGTTAAAGAAGAAAGTCGAAGAAGAACAAGACGAAGAAGAGACCGTTGAAATCGAAGAAAAAGAAGACAAAGAAATGATCGCATTGAACAAGAAGTGCGACAGAAAAGAAGACGACGCTCGTATGTCTTGCTTCGCTAACGGCTTGAAAGCTATGTTGTCTAACGGCAAGAAAGAACACGCTCGCGAAGACGTACTTCGTATGTACAAAAGAGAAGTTGAACCAGGTTTGATCGAAGCATTGTCTGATATGCGCGACTCTGACCGTCGTGAAGAAGGTCAAACTATCTTGGAAGACATGCTTGCTAGCATCTCTAAAAAGCATAACTACCTTCGTGAACGCGTAGTAAAATTGTCAGCATTAGCAGTTATCAAAGCTAACCAAGATGCTCAAAAGAGCTTCCAACGTGCAGAATCTTTGAAATCTACAAATCCACAACAAGCTATGAGATGGCAAGTTGATGGTTTCAACAGAAGAAGCATGGCTGAACAAATGGCTTCAAACCTTGATTACACTTTGCAATCTGGTCTTGAGAGCGCTTACTACAACAAAATGATCAGCGAAAACAAAGCTGTTGATTTGTACTCGACTCAGTTCTCTGACGTAGTACAACCAATCATCCAAGGTATGAGAATGAACCCTCACACTTACGTAATCGCATCAGGCCCACTGAGCGAAAGCGGTCTTATGATGGATAGCAACGGCAACTTGGTTTCTAGCGACTCTTTGGGTCCTATCGGCCAAATGCGCAGCATCGGTCGCGGTATCTATGTAATCAACAACGGTTTGACATCTTCAAACGTAATTGGTTCTTCGACTCCGACGATCTTGGCGACTGGAGTTAATGTTGGTCAAGGAACTGCAACGATCCAAGCAATCCCAGCTTCTGCGATCCCAACAAGCTTTATGAGCACAGGCGCAGCTCTACCAGTAGGCGGTCAACCGATCGCAGCTCCGGGCACAAACGTTATCAGCATCCGCGGTAACTAAATTAAATAACGAAATCAAATTCAAAGGACAAAATCCTTCGGCGAGTTCAGGAAGAACTCGCCGTCCTCTTTTTTTGGGTCTTGTACTTGCTGACGGGGGAATTTCCGGCGCCTGGGCTCTGCGAAGTCTCCTGCGGGGCACGCCCTCCAGGCTCGCGACTCTTCCACCCGGAGTACCGGCCGGAAGGGCCCATCCATGGGCCCGTCGAGGCACCCTTCGGAAACTTCGCAGAACCCAGTCACCGAAAATTCGTCTGCAAACAAAACCCAAAAAGAAAAAGGACGGACGATTACGCGCATGCCGAGCAGGCTCCGTAGAAATTTACTTTTTTTAAATTGTGAGTTTTGTTTTTTGTATTTCTTTGCGCGCCATACGAGGAACGCTCTTACATTTTCTTTGTGCTGTCCGGTGATTTCCGGTTTGGGGGAGGGCGGGGTTTTTGGTCGATTTCTTCGGGCGGCCTCAGCGGGGCCTGGATGGCCCTCGGAGTGCTTGTACTCAAGCGCTCCGAAGCTGCGAGCCCTGGAGGGGCGTGCCGACTGAAGGAAGCGAGCAAAAACCCCGCCCTCCCCCAAACCGGAAATCCCTCGCGACAAGTACTAAAGTTCGATGTAAGAGTCGCCCTTTTCCGAGTATTCCCACATTTTGCCCACTTCCAAATCGAAGTACCATCCCGATACTGTGAGGCTACCCTCGTCTAATCTTTTTTGGATGAATGGGAATGTCTTTAGATTTTTTATTGAGACCTTGATCGCTTCCAATTCGCACTCGTGGCAGAATTGTTTGAAGTTATCTGGGCTTTCTTTTTTTAGTGCTGCAATTCTCGCATCTGCAGCGATGTTTACCCATTTGCTGATGAAGCTTCCGCCTTCAGCGGCTTGCCCGGCTGCAAGAGCTGCGACGCCACCGCATTGGGCGTGACCGAGAACTACGATGTCTTCGACTTTCAAGTTGTTCACTGCGAATTCGATCGCGGCACTCGTACCGTGATGGCCGCCGCCTTCTTCGTACGGAGGAACTAAGTTCGCTACGTTACGAATTACGAAGAGGTCGCCTGGCTCTGAAGAAAGAAGAATTGCGGGATCGACACGAGAATCACTGCAGGCAATCAGAAGAGTTTTTGGAGATTGCCCTTTTGTGCTGAGATTCAGATACAAATCCTTATCGAGGATGAAATATCTGCGTCTAAATTTACGGAATCCGTCAATCAAATCTAATTTTTTAGTTAAAGGCATAAAATTACCCGGGAGCTTTCACTCCCGGGCCCTTCGCCACCGACTTCGGAGTCTAAGTTGCAATCTAAGCTGAAGACCACGTTGTCTGCAAAAAAGTTATCAGAAGCTGATGGCTGCTTTTGTTGCAAAACCATACGTAAATGCATTGTCTAAATTTCCACCAGCGCCATTGCCATTTTTGAAGGCTGCACCTGGGAACAGAAGGCCCAATTGGTTGATCCACTGAATTCTGTCAGTAGGTTTGTAAACCAAGTCGATATCCCATTCAAAACCAAGATCCTTCTGAAAACCGCTGTTGCCAGCGATTGGGTTGGTCATCAGTTGCGCATAAGTCAGCGTATTATTTAAATCTAAACGATCGCCCCACACGTATGTGAATTTTGGCGAGATATAAATCGCATTGCTAATCGCTTCATCATCTAAAGAAGTAGCTACTGTCTTCGTAGTGTCCTTGATCATGTCGGTAGAAAGGAAATCCTCTTGTCCCAAACGATGATTGAACATCAAGAACGCAACATCATAGTTACGGTCAAATTGGAAACCTTCGTATGTTCCAGATGAGTTTGGATCATCGCCCGTCGCCATACCTACACGTAGACTCCATTCAAATTTGGAATCTTTACGAGGGAAGTTGAATTCAGTTGCGATACCATAACCGTTGGCTTTTACATCTTCACCAGCTCCAGATTGCTTACCCGTGCTACCGCTGTTGAAGCCAGCTTCCATTTTAAACGCAAATTTTTCCCACTCGCGCCCCAATACAAAGCTGATAGTTTGAACGTTGTAATTCCCTACGACAGTTCCAGTGTATGGAGCATCGTTCGCGCCAAGACTTGCTTTGCGATTCTGTTGCATAACTCCGATCAAAGAACCAGATTCTTTGCTTTCGTATTGCAAGTGAATGATGGTGTCTTGAACAGTATTACCTTGAGCAACATCTTCGTCATAAACACGGCCAACCATTGGCATGATGAAGAAATTGTCGATGATGAACTTGTAGCCCACTACATCCATAGTGTCGCCCCAGTGATCAAACAACCCGTTGCCGGCATTGTGAGTGATCCCCATACCGAACTCGATCGGAGCACGACCCGCTACCAATGCGCCGTACTCTTGATTCAAATTCAAATACAACTGAGAAACTAACAATTGGGTGTATTTTTGGTTCTGTGCAGTCGTGTTTCTTTGATATGTTGGCGCCGCTGCCGTCGGCCAACCCTGTCCCCACAACTGACCAAACTGTGCATTTTGGTATGCAGCATCTTGGTTTGCCAAAACATCAAATTTTGAAACGATGCTCACACCGTCCGTCGCGATGATTTTTGGGCTCAATGAAAGATAGTTCAAACCATACGACTTCATTCCGTAAGGAGTCGCCAAACTTGGACGATCTACTTGAGTCCACTCAAAACGATAAGTTCCCTTCCAATCAATGCTGACAGCGCTAGCCGTGGAAGCCATCACTGAAGTCAAAAGTGCTGCTACAGAAAGAAGTGTTTTATTTTTCAACGTCATTATTCACCTTATTGTTCTGAATTAACCTACAACACCTAATACATCACCCTCACGGATGATCAAAAGGTCTTGATTTTGAATTTTAATTTTTGAGCCTGTGTACTCAGAGAAAAGAACCTTGTCGCCGACTTTCAAATCCATCGGACGAACATGACCCTTCTTATTGCGATGACCACGGCCTACAGAAACTACAAAACCTTGCAAGTTTCCAGAGACGTCCGCCACTGTATCAGGAATATAAAGTCCGCCCGCTGTCATTTTCTCAGCGCCCGTCAATTGGACCATCACACGGTCATCCAACGGAGTCACAAAGCTGCTGAGGTCGATCGTTTTAGTTGGTTTGACAACCACTGCTGGAGCACTCTTAATCGCCGAAACTTTTTTAGGAGCTGGCTTTGTCGATTTTGCTTTTGCTTTTGTTTTCACAACAGGCTTTTTAGCTGCCGCTTTCTTAGGAGCCGCCTTTTTCGCAACGGCTTTCTTTGCCGGAGCTTTTTTAGCTGGAGTTTTTTTGGCAACGGCCTTTTTTACAGGCTTCTTTGCTGCTGGCTTCTTCTTAACGGATTTTTTACCTTTGGCCACGTTTCGCCCTTTCCTCTTCGTAATATTTTTTATACATCACGTCCCACTCAGGAGTGCCTTCCATCACATTGCGTTTCAAGGAAGCCACTTTAGCACGGGCGTTTTTATCGAGGTCTTCGTCTTCTTTGACGAATTCGCCGACAGCGATTTTTGCCGCTCTCAACGCTTGGTCATCATCCATAAAATCTGCAATATCATCGCCCCAAACACCGTCGGTCACAATGTGAGCCAAGTGGTTTTGACGATCTCCGGATATGATCATAAAATCACCTTCCGTTCTTTCGCGAGCTTCTGCTTTAGAATGGGAAACATTTTAAAACGCTGGAACTCGCCTGGATTGCTCTTCTCGAGCTCATCCAGCATGGCGTTAACGTCTCTATCCAGAGCTGCTTCGCGGTCGTAATCTTCTTTAATGATTTCAATCATACGAGCAAGCACTTTCTTTTCGTCTTCTTTGAAGACAATAAGATTTTGCTTTTTCCACTGATTCAGAATTTTTTCAGCTAAGACTTGAATTTGCTGGGCGGTTAATTTCATAATGATGCATGCCTCGGACGAGATTAAAGAACATTTTCCTTCTATTTACAATCTTTGTGACGCTAACAATCATCACTCTGGCGGGAGCGTTTTCTTACGCTTTTTTCACACTCGAAGATGATATGAATCAGAAGCTCGAGGCCAAGCGCATTCTTCTGCCCACAGAGTACTATGCCGCTCCATACCGTTTCCACACACCTTCGCTACAAACTGTGGATAAGTCTGAACGTACCCTCAAAAACCAGAATTATCGCTCTCGAGATTGGCAGCAACGCCTCTTACCTGGGGACTTTTTGAAGGCCAATGCCCCTGAATGCCGCGCCCTGTTTCGTATTGCTGAAGACGTGGTTTTTACAACGTGTTTGGCTTTTGTAAAAAAAGACGTCGAACCTGGCCAGGCGCAGAATGATATTCGCATCCTGCTTTTTGATCCGGAAGGCCGCATTCAGCAGATTTTTAAGGCTTTTCCGCTGGAAACACTCTCTGAAATCCAGCTGGAACCCACTCTAGTAGCCCAATACGTAGGCATCGACCCCATCATGCAAGAGGAACAATCCCTTGGAAAGGTCCCACCTTATTGCTCGAACGGCGTAATGGCGATCGAGGATCCCCGTTTTTTGGAACATCAGGGCGTTAACTACAAAGGCATCTTCCGCGCTTTGATAAAAAACATTTCCTCGGGCCGTGCTGCTCAGGGTGGCAGTACCATCACCCAACAGCTTGTTAAGAACTATTTTTTGACCAGCGAAAAAACCATCAAGCGTAAAATGCAAGAATTCGTGATGGCTTATATGCTCGAGTCCCGCTTTAGCAAAGATCAGATTCTAGAGACCTACCTCAACATCATCTACATGGGACAAAACGGACCTTTCCAGGTTCGCGGTTTCGGGGCCGCTGCAAAGTTTTATTTCAACAAAGACATCTCTTCCTTGAACCTCAGCGATTGTTCTTTACTGGCGGCGATCGTCAACAGCCCGGGGCTCTACAATCCGTTCAAACAACCGATTCGCGCTTTTAACCGCCGCAATCTCGTTCTGGATAAAATGGTTGAGCATGGCTACATCTCAACGACCGAGGCCGAGAACGCCAAGAAAATACCTCTTCCTACGGCACAACCACGCCTCGCAACCGAAACTGCTCCTTACTATCTGGACGCCGTTCGTAAGCAGCTTCAAGCTCTGAATATCGAAGCCATCGGCGCTAAAATCTATACAGCGATGGATCTTGAATCCCAACAGTTTGCTCAAGAAGCGCTGAAGGGGCATCTTGAAAAGCTTGAAGCACAGAACAAACTTGTTAAAGCTCAAAAAGAAAAAGGCCAAACTCTTGAAGGCGCCATTCTTTCTGCAGATGCAGCGACCGGCTTGATTCAAGTTGCAGTGGGCGGACGTAACTATCGTCTTACACAATTCAATCGCGCCATCGATGGTCACCGTCAGGTGGGCTCGACGATGAAGCCTTTCGTTTATTTAGCGGCGCTACAAACCAAAGACAAAGAAGGCAAGGAATTCACACCGATTTCTCCTCTGAAGGACGAAAAGTTCACGGTCAAGTACGAAGGTCAAACGTGGTCTCCGAGCAACTACGGAAATGAATACTTCGGGATGGTTCCGATGTTCTTCGCTCTGAAGAGCTCCCTGAATGCTTCCACCGCGTCTCTCGGTCTTGAAGTGGGTCTCGATAGAATCATAAACATCACTCAATCTTTGGGCGTTACTTCTGAACTCAAGGCCTTCCCGTCCGTAACGTTAGGCGCTTTCGAACTTTACCCAAAAGAAGTTTTGCAAGCCTACATTACACTTTCAAGAATGGGTTCTAAACCAGATCTCAGCTTCGTGCAAAAAGTGGTCAGCTCTAAGGGTGAAGAGGTTTTCAATTTCATTCCCCGCTCTGAACAAGTGCAAGACGAGATCGCCGTTGCAAGTTTGGTCAGCATGATGAAACAAACGATTTTATCAGGGACTGCTCGTTACGTCAGTGCCAGCGGATTTACTCGTCCAGCGGCAGGTAAAACGGGAACAACTTCCGATAGCCGCGATGTTTGGTTCTCGGGCTTTACTCCTTATCGCACAACGATCGTTTGGATTGGTTACGATACAAGTACACAAAACAAGCTGACGGGCTCAAGTGGTGCGGTACCAATTTGGACAGACTTCATGAAGCGCGCGACTGCTGAAGATCCCGAAACGGATTTCCCATGGCCTGAAGGCACAACACTCGTTAAATTTGATGAAAATAAATTGCGTGAAATGAATGTGCCGATGAAAGAACCTTTGCCGGAAGTAGAACTTGTTTTCCGTAAGGGCACGCAACCTGGATTTTTTAGCTTTTAAATTCCAATAAAAGGCGTCTCAGTATGAGATTCATGCAGCAATGAGACGATGTGATTCTAACACCTGAAAACAGGTTGAGCGGCTTGAATACCTAAGTCCTTTTCAATACTTCCACGCATTCACCCCATACCTTGTAAACGATCTCAACACGAGCGAGACATGATCTCGCCTGATATCAAAGACTTAACGTTGGCTCGTTAATTGAAATAACTCTCTGTAAGAACGGGGAGCTTCATGAATCACAATGATAATCGCGACATCTACATGATCACACCTCTAGTTTTCATCTTGGTAGTTTCGTGCACTCATTTGGTCAAAAAAATGTTGTCTCCAGCAAAATCTAAGACTCAAATCGCTCGCCAAACTCAGCCTCAAAAAATACGTTCAAATACAGTCCAAAAGCCTAAGACGAAGATCGCTCAAGTACGCCCGCAACAAGTAAGACCAGCTCCGCAAGCGCGCTCGATTGCTTCCATTCCTGCACCAGTTCCAATGCAGGCTCCAACACAAATTCCAGCACAAGCTGTATTGTCAGTTGAAGATGCAAACATCACAGCTGAGGAACAAGCTCTTATCGCTGAAAAAGAAAGCCGAGAATTCAACGATAACAAAGAAACTGAGTTCTTAAGACAAGCTCTGGGCCTTCGCGATATCGAGATTCAAGCTGTTTACCAACAACAAAAAAATCATGCGCAAGAGATTTCAGTCTACAATCGCCAGATCAACAGCGGCATGGTCGGTTCACAGTTCTTAAAAGAAGAAGCGATCAAGCTTCACAATCAATGGATGGTAGAACATCTCGGAGCTGAAAACTATCGTCAGCTCCTTTCTTTAGTTCAATAATTCAAGTCACATTATTTAGCAGGAATCAGGCGCGCGATTTTTCCGTCATCTGTAGAAAGATACAAAAATCCATCTGGTCCTGGTCGCACATTACGAAAACGCAATCCCAAATCTTTTAAAAGCTCTTCTTGTTTCACAACTTTGCGATCAGCCATTGCCAGTCGTCGCAAGTGTGTGCCACCAAGGTTGCCAAGGAAGATATTGCCTTTCCACTTCGGAAAGACATCGCCCTGATAGATGTTCGCACCTGACGGAGAGATCGACGGCACCCAATAAGCTACTGGTGACTCCATACCTGGTTTCTCTGTACCTTCGCCGATTTTTTCACCGGTGTACTCGCGACCATAAGTCACGACAGGCCAGCCATAGTTGGCACCAGGCTTTAATAGATTGATCTCATCGCCACCAAAGGGGCCCATTTCAACCAGCCACAAATCGCCGCTTACGGGATTTCTGAAAAGCCCTTGAGGACTGCGATGCCCCAGAGTCCAAATCTCGGGCTTCGCACCATTTATTTTTACAAAAGGATTGTCCAAGGGCACAGTTCCGTCTTCGTTCAGACGAATACTTTTTCCTAGGTGGTAACCCAAACTCTGCACTTGAGGTCTGTTATTGCGATCTCCGACTGTGATAAACACATGGCCCTTGCCATCAAATTCAATTCGAGAACCAAAGTGAATAGCATTGCTGTTAGCATCCTGAGCTGAAAAAAGCTTTTTAAGGTTTTGCAATTCAGCGCCATTCAAAGTCGCAGAAGCCAAGGCCGTCGTGGCCCCCTGACCGATGGGTTCCGAATATGTCAGATAAATTTTGTTCGCGCTTCCAGGAAGTACGCGTACATCCAAAAGACCGCCCTGACCACTTGCCCACACTTGCGGAGTGCCTTTGATGACCTGAGTAGCTTTTGTTTTGGGATCAAAGATTTTCAAGACGCCCGAGCGTTCCGTAAAAATGATTTTGCCGTCAGGTAAAAAATCAAAACCCCAAACGGTGTCCTTCTGCTGAGTCAAAGTTTGAAACTCAAAATTCTGTCCTTCGGACTGATAAGATTTGGCATAAGAACCTTGAGAAAAAGTCAGAGCGAAAACAGACGTTAAAACAAACTGTCGAATCATGCTGAACTCCTTTAGAAGCAGAAGTTCATTATATGCCTAGGCCCTTCGAGAACAACCGAAAAGACAAAACAACACTCTGTGATTTTGCAGAAAAGATAAGTCTTTGTAGCTATAAATTTAGATTTTGACTGTCAGACCTTCGTAAGCAAAGTCCCATTGCACAGGATGCAGGCCTTCGTTATTTTCCTTGGCAGTGTTCAAACGCCAGTCATAGTACTCGAGCGTTTGACGTTTCAACTCTTGGACCTGTTGAATAGTCGCACCAGGATCGTGATGGGCAAAATAAACTTGCTTAATACCTTCGCGGAAAGCGATATCAAGTCCCACTTGCGCAGCACTGTGACCCCAGTTCGCTTTTTCAGCCAGCTCTGGGAATGTATACTGAGCATCGAAGTACATTAAATCCACACCTTGATAAAGCGGAAGATCCTCGCCCAACTCTTCACGAGATACGCGAGTCCCCTCAGTATCCACGCAGTGAGCATAAACTTTGTTATTACACTCAACGCGGAAGCCCCAGCAAGGGTCCGGATGGTCTAGTTTATAAGGCGTAACCTTCATGTCATCCACTTCAATCGTTTTACGTGGCTCAAGAACATGGAAATGAATCTTTGAAGCCAAAGATTCAAATGGTACAGGGAAATAAGGCTTTTCAAACACGCGACGGATATTTTTTTCCAGGTCTGGCTGAACCGCGTAGTAGTGAATCTGCACACCAGGAACAAAGTGCGGAGTAAAGAAAGGCAATCCGATCACGTGATCCCAGTGGAAATGAGTCATGAAAATATGGAAAGGACCTTTGCTAGCACCGGCCTTACCACTCATGATTTGTTCACTTAAAGAACGAATGCCACTGCCACCATCGATAATGATACGGCTGCGAGGACTTTTTACTTCTACAGAAGTTGTTGCAGCACCATAGCCGCCTAAGTGAGAAGTGCCTAAAGAATCAATGTATTTGGAAACCTGGGAAGCTTCACGCAATCCGGCATTGAAGAACCCGCGAAGAAGTCCCTCAATATGATTATTCCAATCTCCTGGAGATGGGGATGATGGTAATGAACCTCGAACTCCCCAATACTTCATAGTTAATGACATACCCACTCAGGATGACTGGGGATATTTAAGCAGGCAAATAATATTTGTTGATCGTCGAGAAGACTCTACTCAGGTATTTGCCTTGTCGTAATTCACGCGCAAAAACTTAGACTTAGGTTGAGCCATACAAGTCTTGAATGTTCGGTCTCTGGACTCAGTATTTACTCGACCCTCGATCGAGTCGACTTCACCGTCTTCAAGAACAGCCGAGCAACTTCCACAAACACCTTCCAAACATGAATAAGGTGGGCCGATTTTCGCTTTCAAAGCCGCCTCTAAAACGGACTCATACTCGCTCATGCTTGCAGTGACTTCTTTGCCATTGATAACAAAAACTACTTTTACGTCTGACATTTAGAATGAAAAGGCCGTTCCCACTAACATGGTAAATACATGTTGGGTCACGATCACTTCCTCCGTCGTTTGATTGATCTGCTGCATCGACTTTCCTCGGCCTCCAGTGTAGTAGCCCCCGAAAGTATAATCAATCTTATCGCCAGAGTTGAAAACAAGGTTCGCACTAAAGCCGACCTGGTCGACTTTATCCGGCTGACTGCCAGCTAAAGACGAGTCTGGATTGGGATGTGATGAGAAGTTTGTAAATACACCCGTACGTATTTTCATCCAAGACAAAATTCGTTTCTCCAAACCCAGAGCTAAATTCCAAATACTTGAATGCTTCCAGTGCGTACCAATTGCGGGATCATTAAAATCTTTGTACTCCAGGGATTGATAGAAACTAGCATCTGCGGAAACTCGCACATCATCGCCTTCACGATAAGCAACGCCAAGTGCAAATTTAGCAGGAATGTTCACATTGCTTTTTTCATCGGGTCGATTCACCGTTGTAACTGAGTACGGATTCGTTTCTACACGAGAAGAGAAATAGGAACCGGTCCCTTTTACTGGCAAGCTCGGAGTTCTTAGGCTGGCGCCGAAGGACCATTTCTCGGACATATCAAGATGGTATCCCAAAATAGCTACTAGGGCGTTCTCTACCAAGATCTTCTCTGAGTTGAACAAGATCGCTTCAGACGCCGTTGGAAAACTACGGTCATTCAAAGAACGAGTATAGCTGCGTGCGGTATAATACACCGTCAAACCCATAGACTCGGTATCAGAGATTTTTTTTGCAGCAGCCCCACCAACCCATAAAGATTCGTCAATGTAAGACAACGTCGTGATGTTCTCGTTGTTATTGCGCAGATCCCCTTTGAAGCTATCAAAATCTGGGACGACGATAGAGAAAGCCAGGGTGTAGTCGCCCTTTTTGAAAACGTTGCCTGTGGAAGATGGAATGGCCCTGAAGAAACCTTGATTAATACGCAGAGGCGCTTTCGTATAGTCCTCTTCTTCTCCGAAGCTCGTATCAAATTTTTTATAAATCCCCACCGCCGCAGAAAAAGAATGTCCGTCCAAAAATGCCAAACCTGCTGGATTATAGTAGGCCAACGCTGATACGTCGCTGGTCATTGCCGTGTAGGCTCCGCCCATGCCGGCCGCTTGGTCTCCGATCAAAATGGAGTTGTAGTTGGAAAAAGCTGCCATGGAGGTCTGCACCACCAATAGGATCGACAAACTGATGTAGTATTTTAATGACATTCCCTTGCGTCTCCACTAGCTAGTACTGCAAAATTAGAATCTGAAGTGAAGCAAAAGTCTAGGAAGTTTCCATGAATGCGCACAATACCAAATCCTCAACAATTCGCTTAGTCCTTCGCGAGATGGTATTTCCTTTTTGGACCAAGTCCGAGAAGAAAGCACGTGCTTGGTTTTATCTCTTACTTACTTTTGCTTTGATCGGCGCCAGCGTCTATTGCTTGGTACTTTTGAACAAATGGAATCAAGCTTTCTACGATGCTCTCCAGAATTTAAATCGAGCAGAATTTTTCAAACAGCTCTGGATCTTCTTCGCGGTTGCTTTTAGTTATGTCCTCGTTGGCGTTTACAAATTCTTTATCATTCAGCGCTTAATGCTGGATTGGCGAGAATGGCTGACAGAAAAAAATCTGCAGCAGTGGCTTTCTCACAAAAGTTACTACTTCTGGCAGCTTTCAGAAAATGCGAATGACAACCCCGATCAGCGTCTTTCAGAAGACATTCGCGAGCTCACCAACTTGGTATTAAGCTCAGGGGAAAAAATCTTCCGTGAAGGTATTACTTTTGTTTCTTTCATCGGAATTCTTTGGGCGATCTCTGGCTCTTTTACTTTTGAAAATATTTTTGGCTACAAAGTCGAATTCACTCACTACTTGGTTTGGACTTGCCTAGTTTACGCGATTGTCGGCACATGGATTATGCACAAAGTAGGACGTCCATTAGCGAATCTAAACTTTGAACAGCAAAAATTCGAAGCAGACTTCCGTTACTCACTCGTTCGTCTTAGAGAAAACAGCGAAAGCGTCGCTTTGTCCCACGGCGAACCCATCGAAAAGAAAAATTTAAGCTCACGCTTTTCAAAAGTAATTCAAAACTTCAAAGAAATCATCGAAAAGCAAAAACAACTACTTTTTGTGAACAACACCTACTCACAACTGGCCTATATTTTCCCGTTCGTAGTAGCCTCTCCGAAACTTTTCCTGAAAGAAATCTCTCTTGGACAGCTCTTTCAAATCAGCAGCGCCTTCGGCCAAGTGCAAGGATCCGTGTCTGTCTTTATCACTTTGTACTCGGATTTGGCCCGCTTAAAATCCGTCGTAGATCGTCTGGGCGGTTTTTTTGAGTACATGCAAAACGCCAAAGGCACTCAGGCGCAAGCAACTAAGAACATCACATTTACAAAGAACGCTGAGATCGAGATCTCGCAACTCACACTCAAAACTCCGGATGAAAAGCTTCTTTTGAAAAACCTAAGCCAGCAAATTCCATTGGGCACAAGATTGCTAATTAAAGCCCCATCAGGATATGGCAAAAGTACTTTGATTCGCACTCTGCAATCTATGTGGCCTTATCACGAAGGCCAGATTTCTATCCCTGAAAACATGCGAATGTTAACAATTCCGCAAAAGCCTTATTTGCTAGTGGATACCCTGAAAGCAAGTCTGACTTACCCACTACCAGCAGAGTCTTTTTCGGATGAGCAGGTTTCAAAGCTCTTAGACACGTGCAAACTCTCACACCTAAAACTTTCACTGCATGTGGAAGATAATTGGGATCAGAAGCTATCCCCCGGCGAACAACAACGAGTCAGCTTTATCCGCGTTCTTCTGCAAAAACCAGATGTGGTCTTCTTAGACGAAGCAACATCTGCAGTGGATGAGGAAACTCAACACCATCTCTACAAGCTTCTGATCGAAAACCATCCGCAAATGACGATCGTGAGCGTCGCCCACCACGAGAGTCTTAAAGAATTTCATAGCCAAGTTTTGGATCTTACGAAAAGCTCTTTCTAAATAAATCCGTCCATGGATCTCCATGTAGGATTTTCCCTACGTGAGCGTCCACAAACTCTTGTGGATCGCAGTAGCCTGTAGTCCTGGCTAAAAAATAATATTAACCGAAAGCGACTGCCAAGGCGTATTCTCTATAGAGGAGGCGCAGTTGGATTTAGAACGTGTCCAGTACCGCGGATTTAAGCCTCGCGAGGAAGTCGATCGCGACGTGCGCAGAATCGCGCAAAAAATATTAAATGAAGCACCGACAGACGGCAAAGCGCGCTTGGTGATCTCTGATCAAGGCGAGCAATTTCATATTTCTGTCGTGGGAAGTGCCCAAAACAAGCTCTTTAGCTCAGAGTCTTTGCATAACAAAAAGCAAATGGCTGGCTGGCCGCGTGCGTGGCAACTAGGAGCCATCGCCGAGCTGCTCAGCGATTTTATGGCGCAAATCCGCCAGGCATTTAAAGACAAAAACTTATAAACGAGGTTCAACCCCTCATCTACTGCGAAAATGCTGGGATCACCCATGCGATACTATTTGTTAGTCTTACCTAGACGATATGTTCCCAAATATTACCAAGGCTACACTCAAGATCCGGGTATTTTTACAGGTCTTTAATAGATTCTTAACAGGTTTTTTCAAAAAAAATTAAACAAAACTAAATAATAAACTATATTAGTTTATATCAACTATTTGAATTTATTCAATTATCTATCCTACTAAAAAAACTGGGCAAAACATCAATTCGAACCGCAACTTGCCGATAAATTTGAGGCGAGGGAAACATGAAAAAGATTTTGCTAGTCGAAGATGATGATGCTTTTAGAAGTGCTTTGCAGAGTACGCTGTCAAAAAAACTCTACGAAGTTATCGAGGCTCCAAACGGAAAAATTGCCAGAGAATTGTTGGCTACCACAACCGTAGATTTAGTTATTTCAGACATTCAAATGCCTCACTGTTCAGGAGTAGACCTTCTTGAGTGGATCAAAAAAAACAAACCCGTGCCGGTTATTCTGATGACGGGCTTTTCGCACATTCTAGAGACTCAAAGAGCCCATGATTTAGGTGCCGAGGAGTTCTTGGCAAAACCCTTTAAAGAAGAAGAACTTTTAGCAAATATCGAAAAACTCATCGGCAAGGAAGAACAACCCGCAGAGAATCCTCTTCCTAACGCTTCAGAAGATCTCGACAAAGAGTTTTGCAAGTTGCCTATTGAAGACTTCATCACGGAAAAAGAAACCGACTATGGCATCTACCTTCGCATGTCTAATACGAAATACATTAAAATCGCCCATAAAGGCGGAAAACTCTCTCAAGACAAAATCAACGCCTTTAAAAGCAAGGGCGTAACGCATCTCTTTATTCGTCAGGAGGACTTCTATAAACTTGTCGGATTTACTTTGTTGGTTTCTAAAGCCGTCTCTAGCAGCGGCCAAGTGGATAAAACCAAAAAGATGCGTTTTATGCAGTACACGGGCGAAATGGTCATGCAACAAGCCTTTGTCACAGGCACCGACGAGGCTCTTTTTAGAAATGCTAAAGACTTTCTAACAACCAGTATGGAAATCCTGACTGAAGACGAAGAAACCTTTACTTTATTAAATCTTCTCAGCAACCATACAGATTATCTCTATGCCCATAGTTTAGGAGTCAGCACCTTCTCAGTGATGATTGCAAAACAATTAGGTTGGCAGTCACCACAGACTCTTTTCAAGCTCGCTTTTGCGGGTCTATTTCACGATATCGGCAAAAAAGAAATCCCTGAAGAACTCTTGCTGAAACCACGCTCGACATTGACCCAACATGAACGCGCTCTACTGGAGACTCATACGACCCGGGGCATGGAAATTCTGCAGTCTCTAAAGACGGCTCCAACAGAAGTTATTCAGGTAGCCTACGAGCACCACGAAGATGTTTTAGGCCAGGGCTTCCCTCAAGGACTCACTAAAATTAAACTTCATCCTTTCACACTGATTGTCTCTGTCGCCAATGTCTTTTGCGAATACACCATCAAGGGACCTCAAAATCCGGCGCCAAGAACAGCGACTGCGGCGATTCAGGCGATGCAAACCTTTAAACTTGCCTCACTAGATACTCAGTCCTTTGAAGCACTAAAGAAAGTCGTTCACAGCATTAAGGACGTAGCATGAGTAAGCCCCAGAGCATTTCAAAACAAACTCTTCTGCAAATGGCAGTTAGAATCGCCATTGTCATATTTGTCGTGACACTTATTAGTTATTTTCACGTCATGAAAACCACAGAGGTAAAAGTAAAAGAAAATGTGCAACAATTCATCTCTGAACGTGCAAGCCGCGAAAAAGTTCCCTTTAAAGAAGCGGGCGACAATCACGCGGTTATCATTTCAGAATTTCTAAAGCACTATCAAAAATATTCGAACAGCCCTCTTGTGGATCAACAATTTGCGGCATTAACAGAGAAGAATACTTCTGGCACAATTCGCAATCGCAACGAGGGATTCAATGGCAAACAAGACTCTGGAATTTTTATTTCACCTAAAGGCACCGTTTCTCGAGAATTCAAGGCCCGTATTTTAGCAGCATATGAAGTAACCAATCGCTTTGGCCTGCCCTATCGCCATCAATTTCAAGACTTGTATTTTACGTTTCCTGAAAATGCGATCGTGCTTTATTGGCCCGAATTTCCAAATTGGGTGATGGATGCCAAAGACGATTTCGATCTTACGGTCGAAGAATACTACACAGTTTCCACCCCCAATAAAGACCCGGACCGCAAGACCGCATGGACTGGATTATTCTATGACAAAGTAAGCGCCGTTTGGATGGTGACAGCCTCTACTCCCATATACGTCAATAACAAATTCCTTGGCTCTGTTCATCATGACCTTATGGTGAATGAAATTTTAGATCGTACTATCAAGCAACGTCTTTCTGGCGCCAACAATTACTACATAGTACGCACGGATGGACGCCTTATCTTTCATCCTAATCACTACAATACGATTAAAGAACACGCTGGTCAGTTTGATATACAAAAAAGCAACGATGAAACTCTAAAGGCTCAATTTGAGGTCGTGAAACAAGTTAAAAACGAAATCGAATTGGTGGATTCTCCAGATGGAAAGGACAGTCTTGCAGTTGCAAAAATCGACGGACCGGACTGGTATCTTGTCACATCCTATCCTTATAGCGCTATTCGTAGTGCGGCCGCGAAAAACGCGTTGTTCGTACTTTTCGCCGGGCTCTTCTCTCTTCTTGTCGAAGTCTGTGTCTTGTTTTTTGTCCTAAAAAATCAAATCTCGGCTCCACTTCGCCAACTTATTGAAGCCACCCGCAAAATCGCCAGCGATAGGACTTTTACAAAGATTGATCTCAAACGCACAGATGAACTTGGCCAACTTGCCTCTTCCTTCAATGAAATGACCGCCGCGATTCAAGAACGTGATGAAAAACTGGCTCAACATAGTCACAATCTAGAAATTTTGGTAGGACAACGAACTAAAGAGCTCGACGAGCAAAAAGCCATCAACTTACAGGCCTCAAAAATGTCTGCGCTCGGGGAAATGGCCGGAGGTATCGCACACGAAATCAATACTCCTTTGGCGACGATCAAAATTCTCACCTCACAGTTGGTTCACGAAACTCTTAGTGACATTCCTGATCTCGATAACTTAACGACACAACTCCAACGTATCGAGAGCACTACAGATCGTGTTGCCAAAATCGTGAAAGGTCTAAAAACCTTTGCGCGAGATGGCAATTCCGATCCATTTGAAGCCTGCAAAGTGCAAAACATTGTCGAAGAAACTGTTATCCTCTGCTCAGAACAGCTTCGCATGCATGGCATAGAGCTGAAGATGAATATCGCACCGGAAATTTCTCTGGAATGCCGGTCCATCCAAATTAGTCAGGTTCTATTGAATCTGATTGGCAATGCTAGCGACGCCATCGAAAATCTCGAGAGCAAGTGGGTAGAAATTCAAGCACGCAACGAAAACTCGTGGATCGAAATCCGCGTTACCGACAGTGGAAGTGGTATTGATAAGGCAACCGAGGAAAAAATATTTCAGCCTTTCTACACCACCAAAGGCATTGGCAAAGGAACAGGCATGGGACTGAGCATTTCCTTGGGCATTGTTAAAGCACATGGCGGTCAGCTCAGTATTGACCATAAGTCTCCTCATACTTGCTTCATTATACGCCTACCGACGAACCAGAGAAAGGCGGCCTAACGGCTAATATGCTCTTCGCGGTGCTCCTTCTGCCAATATAGAAGAGGAAGGTGAATCAGTCATGAGAGATCTTTTAGGCGATAATCTCTACGAGTATTTGAAATTGCCAAAAAATCTTTATGGACTCTTATGAGCGAGGCAGGAAATAAAGTTTCTGTAAATGGCTGGTAATAACAACTAAAAAAGTAACCATCGAAAAATTCTATCAGTTTCGAATCTGATCGCTACATTTAGAATTGTTCTTTCACCTAAACTTATTAAAGAGAAAAATATTTTGCGTGTTTGCGAAAGTGACTTTTTCTCAGAAGTTTTCTTAAAAAATCCATATTCTTCGTGTCTTGACAAGATAGGTAGGGCATCTCAAATTTACGTTCAAGGAGTACTAGTCTATGGAAGCATTTAAACATGATGATATAAGAATTAGACTCAATGGTTTTGAAGACGATCCAGATTTTGCCATTTACATAAAAGGGCTGGTGGATCAAATTCATTTTGAAGAAGCCCCCAGTGATTCCACGACCATGGCATCCTTTACAAAATATGAACAATTAGTGACTGGCGCTATTCAGATTAGTTCCATCCAAGGCGTATTCTCAGCAAAGGCGCGCGGCGTAGACGGACGTCAAGTGGTTCATCAGGTTTTTCGAGAAATTCGACATCAATTGAACCGATGGAAACGGCGTCGTTGGCGCAAAGAACACACTGACAAATCTGAATTTTATCCAGCTCCCTAATTAAAACCCAACCAAAAGGAGGTAAATATGAGAGCACTACAGCCATCCCGAGGAGGTCGCGAGCTTGCACCGCTGTCATCGGGTCTTAGAAATTTTATGTCCCGCTTCGACGACGTATTTAACGACTTCGAAAGGGATTTTTCTATGGAGCCACTTTGGCCAAGTACAAATTTAGCAAGCCTTGGTGAATTTGCTCCGTCTGTCGACATTGAAGAGAGTGATGAGATGTATATGATATCTGCGGATCTTCCAGGTATGAAAAAAGACGACGTGAAAATTGATATCTCTGGAAACTCTTTGCGTATTTCCGGAGAGCGCAACAGAGAAGTCAAAGAAGAGGGTTATCGTGAAAGATCTTATGGCCGGTTCTCTCGAAGCTTTACATTGCCTCAAAATATCGATTCGAAAAAAGTCGAGGCTAACTTCGAAGATGGCGTGCTTAGAATCGTTTTGCCAAAAACTGAAGTTTCAAAAGCTCAGTCCATCAAAATAGAATCTGGTCGACCTGCGGGACTCATTGATCGTTTCTTGCATCGAGAAAAAACTGTTGAATCCACAGATAAAGAAGAAAGCAAGCACTAGCGCTTATAGCGAGCGATAGTTCAATTAAAAGGGGCTGCAAAAACTCAGCCCCTTTTTTGTTTCCTTTCGGAATTTCTTAAACTCCGGAGATTGCGTGAGATCAATGCGAAGTAGTGAAGCATATCGAGGATATAATCCAGTCGTTCTAAGTGAACAAATCCCTGATCCGGCTTCCGTCTTGGTATTGAGTGTTTGCGAAATTACAAGGAACTGTCACCGTTTCTTGCCTGATTACAAGGTATAAGGTCGGAAGCCGACAAACGGTCTGGGCAATGGATTGCCGTCGAGATAACCACTGCGAGGAAGCAGGCAGGGAAACCTATGTGACTTCCGTTCACCACAACCGTGGTATGGGATTAACTTAACGGCACTAAAGATGCTTGCGTGTTCGCAAATCAGACAAGCCAGTAATAGTTACATTGTGACTCTACTGGAACACTTTCCCCCTGTTTTCTGCCACCCCGTTAAGATATTGTTATTGCTTGTCTTTTTATCGTGGTAGCAAAATGCAAACTGGCCCTGGGATTGCACCATATTCCCCTGGGAGATAAATGGTGGCAAAAGGTCACCATGGGGACTGTCATGGAATTACGCCGCTACAAAGACATTTTGGCGCTGAAATCAGAAGAGGGCACTCTTTTGGCATTCCATTCCCGAAACATGGAAGTGGCTCAAATCACCGAATCGACTTGGCAGAACATGAGCCCGACGACCCTTCTTAGCTCCAATCCTACAGATTTGGTTCTTCAAGAATGCGAAGCCATCGAAGAACTTAAGACTTGGAACTCCGAAGAAAATCCTGAAGCCACTACGACGAAAATCAAATCCGCGATTCGATATCTGACTTTGAATGTGACACAGATCTGTAATTTGCATTGCAACTACTGTGCAGCTGGTGGGGATGGAACTTTCGGCGATGCAATTGCTAAAATTTCTATCGAAAAGACTTTGCCTCAACTCAAGTTCTTCCTGGATCGCTTGCCACAAGGTGGGAGCTTCAACATCAGCTTCTTAGGTGGCGAGCCTTTGATGTACGCGGAAGGCATAGAACTGGTCACGAAATACATCGCGGAAATCGCGCCTGAGCGTAAAGTAAATTACACCGTGATCACGAATGGTACGTTACTAACGGACAAAAACGTCGACTTGCTTGCTCGCATGAAAGCGTCTGTGACTGTTAGCCTAGATGGCCCGGCAGAGATCAACGATCGCATGCGTCCTACAAAAAACGGTAAATCTTCAACTGCAATGATTGTTGCTGGTTTAGAAAAGCTCCTCGCACGTAAGTCCGAGTTTAGCCACTTGATGATCCATGGTGTGTTCGATAGCGAAAACATCGAAATGGTAAAAGCTTACGAGTTCTATAGCCAATTCAATGTCGATCACTATGAGTTTTCATTCTCTGTTTCTGATACAAATCCACGCGCGACGATGGATTACATGCAGCAAATGACGGAAGTGGCAGCTTTGGCTTTTGCAAAAGGCGGCGAAAGCGCTCTGCGCAAGATTAGCAACTTTGATAAATGCTTCGGGGCTTTGGACGCCCAAAGACGTACAGAAAATTACTGTGGCGCGGGAAAATCATTTTTGATGATTGATGCCCGTAATCAGATCTATACCTGCCCTTGGGATGTAAACGACAAGAAAGAACAAGTCGGTCAAGGAACAGAATTAAATGAAAAGGCTTTGGAGGCGTACCAAAAGCCAATTCTTGAGCAGAACAAATGTGAAAACTGCTGGGCGCGATTCTTGTGCGGCGGTGGCTGCATGTTCGCCCATAAGCATAGCTCAGGAAGTAAGAACGTGAAGAATACGCAATTTTGCGAACGAACAAGATTTTTGGTGGCTTTAGCGCTGATCTATTACGAAAAGTGTCGAAGCGCCGCTTAAAAACCACAAGGAAAGCAGTAAAATGAAAATGTTGAAATTAGTGACACAGATTAAGGAGTTGGTGATGGAAAAATTAGAGAAAAAACACATCAAAAAATTGAAACCTCAAAATTTGCAACCTGCAGCTGTAAGCCCAGGCGGCAATGGTGGCAATGGTTGCCCTCCAATTGGCGTTTAGGAATTTAGCGTAATGGCACTTCCTCCTTCGCTCAGCACAAAGAAAGGTTTTTTCAGAGGTAGCAGCGGTCTATACGCTGTGCTTCGCCTTACTTTGGCTTGTGCGATGGGAGTGTTCATTAGCCAGTTAAAACTCGATTCTTGGGAGTCCGGGCTCTACGATATGCGGATACGTCTGCTGCCCGAACCACCTACTTCCGGTCACATTGAGATGATCATGGTGACTTCAAAGACGGTGGAAAACCTCAAAGGACTGCCAACAGCGAAAGAACAAAATCTCTTGCTGAAAAGTCTCGAAGGCGAAGAGCCTTTGGCGGTTTTGTACGCGCAGAACTTAGATGAGCTTCAAGGCACGAATGAAGAAAAGCTGGCTTTTGCTGAAGAAGCGCAAAAGTTCACAAACCTTTTCATGATCAGCCAAGATCTTGAAATGAAGGGTGAAGAAGGCAAACTGAAGTTGGCCGCTCCACTGAATACGATCGAACTTTTTCCAGGCCCTCGTACCGCTGATAAAGTGGTGTTGGCTTTGGATGAAGTGACTCGTCGTATGATGCTCACTTATCAGGATCGTCAGATGCTGCATCCATATATTGCAGGCATTGTGAATCCTGAAGTGACTAGTAAGAAAAACATCCGCGGTGTCTTTGAGTTCTTTGACTCGGAACAAGTTTATATCAGCTACCGCAAAGCGGGAACGTATCCGCAAACTTCTTTTGAAGACATCATTGGTCGTAAATTCGAAGCAGGACGTTTTAAAAATAAAATCGTCTTGATTGGTAACGATCATGGCGGTTCTGTCCGCGATTATGTGAAGACTCCATTCTCTAAAGATGCCAAAGCAATGACTTTGGTAGAACTTCACGCAAACATGCTAGATACCTTGATTCAAAACAAAGCACCGATTCAAGCAAGTCCATGGTTGAATGTCATTATCACTATTTTGACTTCGATCCTGACAGTGCACGTTCTTTTCACTAAAAAACCTGTGCAAAGTTTGACGATTCTTGCCGCTACTGGCGGCGCCTTGCTCGTTTTAGGTGCATTCGGTTTTTGGCCAGCAGGCTATTGGGTGAAAATGGCGCATCCATTCTTGGCCATTTTCCTTTGTTATTACTTCTTCATCCCCTACCGCCTCATTATCGAGAATCGCCGTAGTTGGGAATACTATCAGAAGAACAAATTGCTTTCTCAGGTCGAAGAACTGAAAGGCAATTTTATCTCGATGATGTCGCATGATTTGAAAACGCCGCTTGCGCGTATTCAAGGCATGACAGACATGATTCTGAAAGACACTCAACCACTCAGCTCTACACAGCGTGAGGCCGTGGACACAATTCGCCACTCCAGTGATGACCTGTTGAAATTCATCAGTGCAATCTTGAATTATGGCCGAATTGAAAGCCAAGGTGTTGAGCTTCATATGCAAAGCCGTGATGTGAATTCACTGCTAAAAGATGTCATTCGCAAGCACGAGTTCTTGGCGAAGGTGAAGCGTATTCCAATTGAATTTGAATCCGAGCCCCTGTTCCCAATCCAGGTGGATCCGGAGTTAATGAAACAGGTGTTCTCGAACTTGATCGAGAACGCTATTAAGTATAGCCCTGAGGATTCTCAGGTCCGTGTACACAGTGAAGAACGGGACGGAAAAGTTGTAGTCACTGTGGCCGATCAAGGACCAGGAATTCCTCAAGATGAAGTGACTAACATCTTCATGAAGTTCTTCCGCAGTAAAAATGCGAAAAGTTCTCCGATTAAGGGCTCGGGATTGGGTTTGTATCTAGCTAAATATTTTACAGAATTACACCAGGGCAGGATCTTTGTTGAAAGTACTTATGGAAAAGGCAGTACTTTTACTGTAGAACTGCCCCTGGAACAGGGGAGGTCACATGCTTAGAGTTTTGGTGGTCGATGACGATCAGGGGTTACGACTCTCAGTTAAATCAGCACTCGTTACATCGAACCGTTTCGACGTAGAAGAAGCCTTTGACGGCCTCAATGCGATCGAAAAGATCAAAGCTGCAGAGAAGAAATTCGACGTAGTGATCTTAGATGTCGACATGCCACGCGTGAACGGTCTTGAAGCTCTCAGACTGATCAAAGAACATGACCCAGGTATCATCGTTTTGATGCTCACTGCGCATGCAACTTTGGATCATGCTGTTCAAGCTGTTAAAGACGGCGCATACAATTATCTTTCTAAGCCTGTTTCTGGCGACGAGCTTGTCGCTCTTGTTGATAAAGCTGTTTCTGCTCACACGATGATTTCTAACATCGCTGCTTCTGCACCAGTTTTGGTGGAAGCGGGCCGCAAGATCATCGGTAATACTCAGCAAATGCAAAAGGTGTTCAACATCATTCACCGCTTAGCGAAGGTTGATACTCCTGTGTTGATTCGTGGTGCTTCTGGTTCTGGTAAAGAACTTGTTGCTAAAGCGATTCACTACAACTCTGCTCGTAAAGACGAGAAATTCGTAGCGATCAACTGCTCTGCAATTCCTGAGAATCTTTTTGAGTCCGAACTTTTCGGTCACGAAAAAGGTTCTTTCACAGGTGCAGATCAACGTAAGATCGGTAAGTTCCAATTTGCTGAAGGTGGAACACTTTTCTTGGATGAAGTGGGCGATATGCCTTTGATGATGCAAGTTAAAATCTTGCGTGTTCTTCAAGAGAAAGTATTCACTCCAGTAGGTTCTAACCGCGAGATTTCGACAAATGTACGCATCGTGGCTGCAACCAACCGTCCTTTTGAAGAAATGATCAAAGCCGGAACGTTCCGCGAAGACTTGTTCTATCGCTTGAACGTTGTCCCTATATTCTTGCCGCCTTTGGCAGATCGCAAAGACGACATCGAGAACTTGATTAATATCTTCGTTAAGAAGTTCAACCAAGCTCACGGCAAACGCATCTCTGGCGTGGCTGCAGACGCTTTGACAGCTCTTAAGAAGTATCAGTGGCCAGGCAATATCCGTGAACTTGAAAACGTGATCGAACATGCGTTCGTTCTTGAATCAAACAACGTGATTACACTCGCTTCACTTCCTGAGTCTGTTTTGGCGGCCGCAGGTGTGAACTTGATCGATGTTCTTTCTCAGCCACCAGTTCTTGACACAAAAGCAGCTGCTCCCGCAAGAGGCTTTGATGATGACGAAGATTTGGGAGTGGTTGACGGTGAAGATCTAGATCTTGATAACGAAGAAGGAGACGTTGCAACCGTTTCTATTTCTTCAGGCAGTCTTGATTTCAATGCGCAGAAAGAAGCTTTTGAGAAAGAGTTTATTATTAAAGCTCTGAAGACTTTCAAAGGCCGCATCAATCAAACAGCTTTGCACGCGAACATTCCGAAAAAAACTTTGCTTCGTAAGATTGAAAAGTACGGAATCATCGCTAAAGACTACGCAAATTAATCTTTACAGCAATAGACTTTAAAGTGACCAAATTGTCACAAGACTAAAAACCCGATCAATAAACATGATCGGGTTTTTTCTTTTTTAGAATCCCCTACGTTTGTCAAATATTAACAAACAAATAACCAAATCTTCATTAGCGCCGCACAAAAAAAGATGTATCGTTAATAAGTCAAAACCACACAACAAGGATGGCTTATATATGACAAAACTTACGGCACTATTGAGTGTGCTTGCCATGTCGGCAACTGCTCAAGCAGCAAACACCCTAGATTATGATTTCCGCGGCGATTGGACGAGCCTTGATTACAACGATGCGGCTACTGAGACGACTTCTGCAGAAGACAACACTCGTTTCTTTTTGCGTACAGGACGCCTTCAATACAAAGGCAACCTGAATGAGCGTTTTAGCTATGTCGGACGTCTTGCTTTCAATAAGCCAGCCGTAGACACAGGCACAAGCAACTCTAAGCGTGATGCTCTGAATGCTGCTGTAGAATACGCATACGTTACTGACAAAATGTCAGATATGTTCTCGCTGACATTAGGTAAGTTCTATACAGAAATCGGTGGTATCGAAGGTAATACTTCTGGCGCTGATCTTTACTCTGTATCTCCGAACTATTCCCATGTTGGTGCGCTTCCTGCTGCACTTCCTGGTAGCAACCTTGGTGTGAACGAAAGCGGTCCTAAAAACATCCTCTATGCAGCGGGTGCGAAAGGTACTCTGACATTTGCAGAAACTCAGAACATCTACCTTGTTGTTACCAACAACGTAGTCGCGGACCCAGTTGATTCAAATGCAGCTTTCAACCAAAACCGCGGCATGATGGGCTTGGCTTGGAAAGGCTTCTTTATGGAAAAAGCTTTGATGGGTCTTTTGAGCTACCATGAAGCGTCTCCACAAAGCGCAACTGGCCATAAGGACAACAAGCACACCTTTATGTCTGCTGGTATCAAGTACGACTCTACATGGGTTGGAAGTCTAGAATACAACACGACAGACTACAAAGATGGCGCTTCTGGCGATAAAGACACTATGTACTCAGCAATCTTGAAACTAGGTTACAAGATGGAACAATGGACTCCTCGTCTTGAGTTCATCATGTCTGAAGTTAAAGAAGGGATCGCCTCAGAGGACGCAACAAAAATTGCTACTTACGGCGCGATCCTAGAATACAAGCCAACTGCTGAGAATGTACGCTACCACCTTGCAGTTGCTAGCACGACACAACAGCCGGAAACAGGCGATGATCTTACTCGTATGGATATCACTGCGGGCGTTCGTCTTTTCGGTGATTTCTTGAAATAAAAAGTGTTCCCGAAAATGTGGAAAGACACAGCCAGATCTGAAAAAGATCTGGCTTTTTTGTTAGGGCCAAATTACAAGCAAAATTCCGGCACTTTTCGCGCTGTATATAAAAATATATATCACCAAAACACAGTGATTTGCGAATCCTAAGAATTGACTGCGTGGCTCAACGCCCTTATCTTTTTGACCCCTATGACCATGAATCCCTTGCCCCCACAGGCATACACCAAAGACACTCTGACGAAAGCTTACATGTGGCTTGTTCATCAGAATGACTCGATTAAGGAGTTAGCAACAACTCCGGATATCTTGGTCAGCCTCTTTTTGAAGGCTCAACGCAATGGCGAAGAGGCTTTGGATACGCCAAGTATTCAAAACTTCAAAAATGAGCTTAAAAGCTTAGCAGGTTTGATGGGTGAGCTCGAAAGCAAGAACGTAGGCTTCGCAGTGCCTCAACATCAGGCACCTTCGGCTGCGGCTACAGCGACCCAGGGACCTACTTCGGCCCACGTGTATCATCAGCCAGCTCCCGTACAGCAGCAGGTGCGAGTACAAAACAACCAAGTGAATATTCAAAATAACCATGTTTCCGTGGATTTGGTGGGTCAATTGGACGCCAAAAGCCGTTTGATGGTCACTGAGGTTCGCGAGCAGCTCAATCTAAGCACCGATCTCGAAGCTGTTCGTCTTTTACTCTCACTAGGCTATCACAAAGCTAAAACCCTTTATTCATAAGCCTCAAACCCGCTATAGCAGCGGCAAAGGCGCCACTATTACGCCAAAGCCAAAGGCGAAGAAGAATGACTGTCCGCTTCCTCTCATAAATGGCTTAAATATTTAGCAATTTTTGAATATACTGTTTCCTTTCATTTTTGAGGAGGCCTTGGTGTCCAGCACACTTCCTGATTACAAATCTACAGTGCGATTGCCACAAACCGATTTCCCGATGAAGGGGAATCTTCCAACTAAAGAACCAGAAATTCTAAAAGTTTGGGAAGAGAAAAAAATCTATCACAAGATGGTGGCAAAAAACGCCGGCAAAAAACCTTTTGTATTTCCGGATGGTCCTCCGTATGCCAACGGTTCTATTCACTTGGGTCATGCTCTGAACAAAAACTTGAAAGACATCATCATCAAGTACAAGAACATGAAAGGTCAGCCTGCGGTTTTCATTCCAGGTTGGGACTGTCATGGTCTTCCGATCGAGCACAAAGTTTTGAAAGACTTAGCTGCAAAAAAATTAGTAAAGAATGACCAAGAGATCTTGGCGCTTTGCCGTGCTGAAGCTCAAACTTGGATCGATCATCAGCGTGTGCAATTCCGCCGCTTGGGTATCCTTGCGGATTGGGAAAATCCATATCTGACAATGTCTGCTGACTACGAAGCTGAAGAGGTTCGTGAGTTCGCGCGCGCGTTTAAAGATGGCAACATCTATCGCGGTGAAAAACCTGTTTACTGGAACTGGACATTGAAGACCGCTTTGGCAGAAGCCGAAGTTGAATACCACAATCACAAAAGTCCTTCGATCTATGTAAAGTTCAACATCACAGACAAAGCGACCTTGGAAAAGCTTGGCAATCCAAGCAAAACCACAAGCCTTGTGATCTGGACAACCACACCTTGGACGTTGCCAGCAAACTTAGGAATCTCTTTGCATCCTGATTTTGAATATTCTGTCTTTGATACTGGCAGCGAAAATCTTGTGATTGCAAAACCACTTAAAGAGTTCTTTGAAAAGGACACTGGCCTTACTTTGAAAGAAGGCAAAGTCTTTAAAGGGAAAGATCTTGAGTTCGGAAAAGCTCGTCATCCGTTTATCGATCGTGATTCTTTGATCATCAACGGTGATCACGTCACTGCGGACGCTGGTACAGGTGCGGTTCACACAGCTCCTGGTCACGGGGTGGATGACTACAAAGTCGGTCTTAAGTACAACTTGGGACTTCTCAGTCCTGTTGACGAAAGCGGAATGTATACAGATGAAGTGCCTGAATTCAAAGGCATGAACATCTTTAAGGCAAATCCATTGATCGTTGAGAAGTTAAAAAATTCAGGCCACTTACTGGCTTTTAAAGAGATCGAGCATAGCTATCCTCACTGCTGGAGAACTAAAACTCCGTTGATCTATCGTACGACTCCGCAATGGTTTATGGGTTTGGACTTGGAACACTCGCAAATCCGCCAGAAAACTATGAAAGAGATCGCAAAAGTTAAGTTCATCCCTGAATGGGGTCGCGCACGCTTCCAAGCCATGATGGAAAACCGTCCTGACTGGTGCGTAAGCCGTCAACGTATCTGGGGTGTACCAATTCCGATCCTAACTTGCCAAGCAACGGGCGAACCGTTTGCTGATTATGATGTCATGATGAAAGTTGCTGACATCATCGAAAAGCAAGGTGGCATCGAAGCTTATTACAAAGTTCCTGCGAATGAAATCGTAGGTGATGCTTGGAAAAAATCTGAAGCCGCGAAGACAAATCCTAAATTCGGCTCAGAAGGTTTCCGTCACGGTCGCGATATCTTGGACGTATGGTTTGACTCTGGTATCTGTCATGCGGCTGTTCAAAAACGCCGTGAAGGCATGGGTTTCCCTGCGGATATCTATCTTGAAGGCAGTGACCAACATCGTGGTTGGTTCAATACTTCAATGCTTTCTTCAATGGCGACAAATGGTCAAGCTCCGTACAAGGCGCTCCTTACTCACGGTTTCGTGGTGGATTCGCAGGGTCGCAAACAAAGTAAGTCTTTAGGCAACGTCATCGATCCAAATGAAGTGACTGCAAAATCCGGAGCCGAAATCATTCGCCTTTGGACTGCGTACGAAGACTACGGCAAAGATGTCAGCTGCGGTAAAGAAGAACTTGATCGCGTGACTGAAACTTATCGTCGTATCCGCAATACCATGCGCTTCCTTTTGGGGGCGACCGGTGATTTCGATCCAGCGAAAGACCAAGTTCCTTATGAGAAACTGACTGAAATCGACCAATGGGCTTTGCATGAGCTTTATGAACTGACTGAAAAAGTGACTCAGGCTTACGAGTCTTATGAGTTCTACAAAGTTTATCACTTGCTGAATAACTTCTTCACTGTGGATTTGTCTGCGACTTATCTGGATGTGTTGAAAGATCGTCTTTATACTTGGAAAGCCGATGGCGTTCCTCGTCGTGGCGCTCAGACGGTGATTCATGCGACTACTGATTACTTGGTTCGTATGATGGCTCCGATTTTGTCATTCTTGTCTGAGGAGGTTTACTCATACATGAAGGGCAATAAGGCTGACAGTGTGTTCTTGCTAGACTTCCCTGAAGCTCCGATGAAGTGGAACAACCCTTCCTTGAGCCAAAAGTTCACAGGCCTTTTGAAAGTACGCGGAGATGTGCAAAAAGTTTTGGAAAACTTACGTGCACAAAAAGTTATCGGCGCCAGCCTGGAAGCCTCTGTGACAATCAAAGCAGAAGGCGATTTGTTGAATGACCTTAAGAGCTTTAAAGGTTTGCGCGAGTTCTTGATCGTTTCTACGGTCGACGTAGTGATGGGCTCGTACGAAGTGCAGGCTGAAAAAGCCCCTGGTGAAAAATGTGTTCGTTGCTGGGTTTACTCGACTGAAATCAGTCAAGAACCTAAAACTCTTGGTATCTGTCCGAAATGTGTTGAGGCTCTAACATGAAGAAAAAGTATTTGTATTTATCTGTAATTACCGGACTGCTTGTAGCTGCGGATCAATTGGTGAAGATGTACATTCACACTCAATTTCACTTGGGTGAATCTGTTGTCGTCATTCCCAATTTCTTTAACCTGACTTACGTAAGAAATTTCGGAGCGGCCTTTGGCTTTTTGGCAGAGTCCCACCCGTCTTTCCGAGAGATCTTTTTCTTAGCGATGCCACCGATTGCCTTAATCATCATTCTGACTATCATGCGCGGAGTGAAAGACGACGACACAAAGCAAATCATCGCGTTGTCATCGATTTTCGGCGGCGCCATTGGAAACTACATCGATCGCTTGCGCTTTCGCTATGTCATCGATTTCTTGGATTTCCATGTGAATAACAAATACAGCTGGCCTGCATTTAATATCGCGGACAGTGCCATCGTTGGTGGCGTGACCTTGTTATTACTCATGATGGTGATGGAAGCCCGTCAAAAGAAAGCAGAAGAGGCGCCAAAGGCGCCCTAAGCTTTAAACGAAGAAATAGTGGAACGACGGCCGATGTTCTTTTCGGCCCGATTCCAAGTTGAAAAGACTGATCACTTCTGTTTTCACGCCTTTTTTCACATTGAAAATCGTCAAATCTGAGTTTTCGATAATCTGATGCAAACCACGTCCGGCACCGCCTTTGTTGGCGTTCAAACTTCCGGCTTTTCCGTGGTAGCAGCTCTCTAAATACTGAATAATAATTTCTTTAGTCAACGCTCCGAACGGATCTTCGACCGACAACGCAATCATCGTTCCGTCAAAAGCATATCTCAACATAGATTCTTGGCTTTTTTGCAGATTTACTTCGGTCTTACGCGGTAGATGGTTGAAGAGCGCTTGTCCCTTTCCATCCGTAGGAGCATCATAGATCGCGTTCATCAGCATTTCTTCCGCGACAAGATAGACGCGATCTAAGATAGATGCGCGAATTCCGCTGACTTTGAAATGAGCAACCATTTCATCTTTCAAGCTGTCACGTTCCTTGCTGCATTTAACGCTCTTTAATTGAACGTCTGCGCCCCAAGAAAGATATTTTTCGATACCGAAAATGTTCTGATTCAAAACCTTCGTCATCGTCGTCAAAAGACTGCGTACTGTAAAGCTACGGTCTTCAGGATCGCGTGACATGATATTGTCCACAAAAGGCAGACCTTTTACAGTTTGAAGATTGTCTGTGACATTTTGATTAGTTAGCAATACCAAGTGCGGACTGATTTTATTTTGGAAAGACTGAACCAAGATATCCAAGAAAGCTTCTTCACAAAGAATTGCATCGTATTTTTTCGCCTGAATGAAGCTTTCGGCCTCATCCTTATTATTGGCGATATCAAGACGAACTCCCGTTCCTCCGACCGCCATACGCGCAATTACCTGCTGCTTCTTATCAGATTCGACTAACAAAACTTGCTTGTCGCCCACTTCTTGTAAGTCTGCTTGAACACGCTGTAATTCACGATTCGCAATTTCAAATAAACGTGCTTTTTCATTCGTTTTAATAAGACGCTCTACAAGAATTGAAGAGTACAAACGATACAAAAGAGCGTTGAAATGGTCTTTATCTTTAGGATGAACATGGGCAAAGTCTTCGGCTTTTACTGAAAAGCACTCTACATCTTCCGCGGCGCGTACGGACGTTGTCGCAGGGTTCTCGCTGATAACACTCATCTCGCCGAGTACTTCACCGATGTGATCCAAGGTTGCAACCACTTCACCGGAAAGAATGATTTCCACTTTTCCGCTGCGAATAAAGTAAAGCGATTGGTTGGGTTGCCCCTGACGTAAAATGAATTCGCCCTTCTTGAAGGACTTGCCCACCATCATCGTGGAGACCTGCAGCAACAGATCTTCGCTAAAAGAGCTGAAGAAAGCGAAATTCTTAATTTCTCGCGCCACATCGGCGGGATGTAATCTCATAGAAATTATTATGGATTTTCATTTCTGCATTGACTAGTTTGCACTTGAATAATTTGGGAATTGTTTGAAAATTAAGTCCTAGGTCTATCAAGGAGTGAGTGTGTTTCCTGTCATCCACTTGGCCGAAGGTCTTGAAGTTCCAAGCTTCTTTCTGGTCATTAGTCTAGTCCTTTGCATTGGGCTCCTTTGGGTTGTCCGCAGAGGTGACACGTACGGTTTACCTAGAAAAAATATTCTAGATTTGAGTCTTTTGCTGATGGCGTCTTCACTTTTGGGAGCACGCCTCATGCACATCGTCTATGAAAACCCAGCTTACTATCTTGAAAATCCTGTAAAGATTTTTTATCTATGGGAAGGCGGTTTTGTTTTTTACGGCGGCATGATTTTGGCGCTGGTCGCAACAATCCTCTACTTGAAAATGACTGAGCCGGAAGAGCCTGGCTTTTATTATGATGTCTTTGCACCAGTTCTTTCTTTTGCTTATGGTTTCGGCCGTATTGGATGCTTTTTAGCGGGCTGCTGTTTCGGAAAATCTTGTGACTATCCTTGGGCGATCGACCTCCGTCATCCGACTCAGCTCTATGCACTGTTTTGGGAACTTGGTGCGATCATGATTCTTTTGGGAATCGAAAAGAAAGATAAGCGCCAACGTCCCGGTTTTCTAAAACGCCCCGGTGATCTTTTTATTTTGTGGCTTGCACTCCATGCCGTCGGTCGCATGTTCATGGAATCGTTCCGGAATGATTTCCGCGGAGACAATATTGCCGGGTTTTCAGTCTCTACAGTGCTGAGCTTTATCTTGCTTGTTGTGGCTGTGGCTTTGCTAGGCGGCATTGGCAGAAAGCCTTGGCGACAACTGTTCAAGAAGAAATCGTAAAGCCTCGGCACAGCACATATTTTCTTGATTAAAACGGGCGCAAATAGGATCGTTTCATTCTATGAAAACATCTTTGCACCCATCAATTCCGCAAGCGTCTAAATATCCTCAAACCTTCAACCACCACGGCGATCAACGAGTCGATCCTTATTTCTGGTTGAAAGATGTCCAGCACCCAGAAACGAAACCTTACCTAGAAGCAGAAAACGCGCACACCAACGCGTATTTTGAAGACTACAAAAATTGTGAAACAAAACTTTTTGAAGAACTTAAAGCTCGTATCGTTAAAGACGACTCCACACCACCTGCAAAAAGTAATTCTTACTACTACTACACGCGCATGGAGGGCGACAAAGAACAACCTATTCAATGCCGCCGAAAAGGGTCCGCCGACGGCCCTGAAGAAGTGATCTTGGATTGCAATGAACTTGCAAAAGGTTTCAAGAGTTTTTCACTGGGTATTTTCGATACCAGCCCCGACCATGATGTTCTTGCGTACGCTACTGATACCGATGGCGACGAGGTTTTCTCTTTGTACTTCAAGGATCTAAAAACGGGTAAACTCTTCCCAGAGCAAATTGAGAAGATTTACTATAGCAGTGCTTGGTCTAAAGATAACAAAACTTTCTATTACATCACTCAGAATGAAAATATGCGTCCCGATAAGATGTGGAAACATACTTTGGGCACACCGATTTCTCAGGATGAGGTGCTTTTTGAAGAGAAAGACAATCAATACTTCATTTCTTGTCACCTTAGCGAAAGTGAAGAGTATATTTTCTTAAATCGCCACAGTCATGGCAGCAGTGAATTTTACTACTTGGATGCAAAAAATCCGCAGTCCAAACCACAGCTTTTCTCGAAGCTTGAAGAGCGCGTCGAATACAACGTCACTCACCGTGGGAATTACTTTTACATTATGACTAACAAGAACGCGCAGACGTTTAAGCTCTGCCGCACTCCTGTTGGCAAAACATCCCAAGAGCATTGGGAAACTCTGATTGAGGCGAAGCCTGAAATCACTTTGAAATCTCTTTATGCTTTCCAAGACTTCATGATGATTGGGGCCACAGAAAAAGCTCTACAGACCCTATACAAATTCGACTATGACACGTTTAAAATGGATCAGGTGAAATTTCCAGATCCAATCTATCAGGTCAGCATGGGTGCAAACTATGAGTTTGCAACGGATTGGGTGCGTTTGAACTACAACTCGATGGTTCAGCCGAATCAAACTTATGACCTTAACATGAAGACCCAAGAAAAAATCGTTCGCAAAATTCAGCAGATTCCTTCTGGATACAATGCCGAAGAATACACCTCTGAGAGAGTGTGGGCGACGTCTCATGATGGCGTGAAGGTGCCAGTATCTTTGGTCTATAAAAAGGCTCTTCGCAAAAACGGACCACAACCAACTTTGCTATACGCCTATGGTTCCTATGGAATGGCCATGCCTGCTGCTTTCAGCTCTCACCGCATCAGTCTTCTTGACCGAGGTTATGTTTTCGCGATCGCTCACATCCGTGGCGGCAGCGATATGGGGCGCCAGTGGTATGAAGAAGGAAAGTTTTTGAAAAAGAAGAACACCTTTCATGACTTTATTTCTAGTGCCGAGTACTTGATCCAAAACAAGTACTCTGAACCTAAAACCCTCTCTATTATGGGAGGCAGTGCTGGTGGTATGTTGATGGGTGCCGTTGTCAATATGCGCCCGGAACTTTTCAACTCGGCTTTGGCTATTGTTCCATTCGTCGATGTTCTTAACACCATGTTGGATGCAAGCCTGCCCTTAACTCAGATGGAATATCAAGAGTGGGGCAACCCTGAAGTTTCCAAAGAGTATTATGACTATATCAAAAGCTATTCTCCGTACGACAATGTGAAGTCTCAGGCTTATCCGAATATTTATATTAAAGCCGGTCTTAATGACCCACGTGTGACGTACTGGGAACCTGCAAAATGGTGTGCAAAACTGCGTGAGCATAAAACGGATCACCATGTTTTGTTGTTAGAAACCGATATGGAATCCGGCCACGCCGGAGCTTCAGGACGCTTCGAATACCTCAAAGAAATCGCACGCCAATACACATTTATTTTGGCGACTGGTACTCCCGATCTTTGCAAGAACTAAAAATACACTCCATCCTCTGCCCAGAGGATGGAGATTTCGTTAATTCAAGATATCGCCCTCAAAAAGACCCCATCGCTTGGAAATTATCTCTGACATGCCTAAGATGTTGACGGCATCTTCACGGAATCAAGTACTCTTCATCTTAGCATCCTCATAAAATGAGGGAATACATACAGAGCAAAAAACGAGTTCATATCCAGGGAGGGTTCTATGAAATTGTTGATGTTTATTCTTGGTGGATTTTTGATCTTTAACGCCTTTTCTGTAGACACCTTCGCAGCAAGCCGTAAAAAAAAGGAAAGCATCGATGAACTGAGCCGCGACGCCTATATTTGGGGCTATCCCGCGGTTTATTTGAAGCACGCTAAAGAGGCCATGCTTTCAAAAACCAAAAATCCTCAGGACGCCATCAATCATTTCTTTCACTCTCATAAAGTGCCGGATCCATTTCTAGGCCATTTTGTTTCAGTTCATCCTGAAAATTTGTATAGCTGGGCCTGGGTGGATCTTAGCAAAGAACCTCTTATGATGACTCATCCCCAAGTCGGAGACCGATACTACTCAGTACAGTTTGTCGACGCCTTTTCAAATGTCTTTCATGTCATCAGCAACGATAGTCATGGCGATAAGCCGGGGCTGTTTGCCATCACGCCTCCGGGTTGGAGAGGATCCTTGCCAGAAGGTGTGATCCAAATTCGCTCTTCGACTCAAGAAATTTTAGTTCTATCGCAAACGTTCGTGCGCGATAACAAAGAGGCCGCCCGCATCGCAAAACTTACCAGCCAACGACATCTTATCCCGCTTTCCAGTTGGAACAAAGGAATTCAGGTCGACGGAGTTCAGCAACAGTATCCAGAAAAGCCTCTCAAGATTAACCGAAATCTAGCGGCCTTAGGCCTGTCTTTTTATAAAGAGCTTCACGAAGTCATCGCAAAAAATCCACTTCCTACAAAGGCCGATGCTCAAGAGCTAGATCGTTTCAAACCCCTGGGATTAAATGACCAAACAGCCTTACAAACTTTTATGGGCCTTCAAGAAAACACCAAATCGATGGAACGTGGAATCTTCGAAGGAGAGCGCGAAATACAAAGCAGACTTGCCACAGGATTTGGCATGAAGATCAATGGCTGGGCTTATGAGATGAAGGCACCGCCATTTACAGAAGATTTCTTACTACGTGCTTCTGTTTCCCAGAAAAATCTATTCTCGGTTCCTGCTGATGAAACCGTGCAAATGTCCTTGGACGTCGACAGCGAAGCTCGTCAGCTTTTTAGCAGCTATCGCTACGTCATCCATTTTGAAAAAGAGGACTTTCCACCCTCTCAAAATATGTGGTCTTTGAGAGTGCATGAAATGAAGAGCCGAAATAGCGAAGATGTACCTCGTCCGGTGTCATTCATTAACGACCGCATCTCTCGTTTGAAGTACAATTTGGATGGATCGGTGGATATTTTGCTTTCACATGAAAAACCTGCCGAATCTTTGCGCTCTAATTGGCTGCAGCTTTCTCAAACCTCCAATTTTTACGTTGTACTGACGATGTTTAATCCGAATAACACGGTCCTAAATCGTAAATACATTGCACCTTCGCTGACTCGCATCGATGAAAACCGTCCGCCAAAACAACGCATCACCCATACGATGATGGCTCGTCAGGAAGAGCCTGTCTCAAAATGAGACGGGCTCAAAAATGTCACTCCTATTAATACTTTGACAGGTAAATATTCCCCGTTGTGGCCTGAATTGTCTCTGTTTGTGGCACGGCACCTGCTTAGTTCTTCAAATGAGGAACCTTATTAACAAAAGGCTCTCTTAATAAAGAGGAACTTATGAAGAAGTACATCATTCTATTTGCAGGTTTTGTAGTTTCCGCGCTTCTTGTCGCTTGCGCTGACGAGAAACCGAACAATGGCAATAATGCTGTTATCAACTGCCCTGTTGGAACTGTTTTCCAAAATGGTTACTGCACGAATGGTAACGGTGTTGTCACAAACACTGGATCCGTTGGTTTTTATTCTGAAAACTGGCACGACCGTACTCTTTCTCCAACAGGAAGTGGTCTTCGTAACTTCTTAAAAGACGCCATGGGTGTCTGTGATCGCAATCACTCAAATGGTGGTCTTGCGGACTGCAGCGCGTGGATGTCTGGCGCATTCGATGTTGTGATGCAAGCTCCAAATACGCAAACAAATGCTATACAAGTTACTTTCCGTGCAAAACCGCGCACGAACCAGAACTACAACTATTACTATTCTTTGCCTTCTGCAGGACAGCTTGCGGGTGCAATGTTAGGTCTTCCAGTTGTTGGCAACCCTGGCGCTGTTCGAAATCCATTGCAACTTAACATGACAGTTTCTGTAACAAACAACTATCAAGGTTTTGAAGCACGCGGATACGGCGACTTCTACACAACTGCTAACAGAAGTTTGATCCAGATCCAAATTGCTCAAGGAAAACTTGAAGATCCTTCGTTTAATTACCGCATCGCTTACCGCGGCGAGGTAATTATCACAGGTCGCTTCGTTCGTTGTAACACCGCAGATTGCGGACTCACTCAACCTTTTGGATACTAAGTAAGAATTTTTACGTAAGAATAAAAGATTCTTAAATATGAACGATTCTAAAGCGAAAAAACCGACTCAAAGAAAAATCAAGTGCCCACAATGTGGGCGTTTGGCGTTCTATTCTGTTGAAAATCCTTTTCGTCCTTTTTGCTCTGAAAGATGCCGCATGATTGATCTCGGCCAGTGGGCCGACGAGTCTTATCGCATTCCTGTAGAACAGAGTTCAGTCTCTAGTGAATTAGAAATTCCAGAAGAAGACTCTGACAATTATCAATAGACTTCACTTTTTGGTGTTGACGAAATCCTGTTTTTGTTTTTTCATTGTGCTCATTAGAGGAAGAGTAACAACATTGACACAATGAGGAGTCAAAATGAATAAAGCTCAATTGATCGAGAAGATCGCTACTGAAACAAAAGTTTCTAAAGCACAAGCAGAAACTATTCTTGATTGCGCTATCGAGAACATCAAAAAAACAGTAAAAAAAGGTGACGATGTAAAACTTGTTGGCTTCGGTACTTTCACTAAAGCTAAACGTAAAGCTCGCACTGGTCGCAACCCACAAACTGGTAAAGCGATCAAAATCCCAGCTTCTTGGGCTCCAAAATTCCGCGCTGGCGCTGAATTCAAATCAATGGTTAAGTAATTTTTTACTGAACTAAGTTTGAAAAAAGGATCACGAAAGTGATCCTTTTTTTTTGCGTTTACTTAAGTAAATCTCAATTTTGTGTAAACCGACAAAGGCAATAACATAAGCACCGCGAAGATTGCCAACAGGCCTCCGCTAGGCGGCTTTGGCGAAGTGCTCGCAACCAGTCCACACCCCATCATCTTGTCATCACCAAGCTCATCGCGCGGATACAGATAAGTCATTCCATCAATATCATCCTGCGCCAAAGCAAAATTGGTTTTCGCTCCGGCGTTGTAATACATCAACGCACTCGGATCTTGAGAATGCCCCAAACCTAAAACGTGACCCATTTCGTGCGCAATGATCACCAACAACAACTCGCGGTTAAATCTGGAGATGTTAGCGGCTCCTGCGGACGCGTTCAGACGCATTATTCCGACGACTGCATAGTGGCCGATCGATCCCGGTCCTGCCACTGCTGGAACGCTATCTACATCTCCGTATCCACTAAAATTAGTTTCACAATAAATGGTTACTGGATTTGCCGCCGCTGTGCTGGTGGTAGAACCACTGTAGGAAACTTTCACTCGGCTTGTTGCAATATTGTTCCACACTGAAGCTGCTTCATTGATAAGCCCTGGAACATCCACAGAAGCTGGGCAATTCGACGTGTTCACATTGAAAGTGATTTCTGGGTTTTCCCAACCTCGATATTCAGAGTCCTCGACGACCAAAGTGAACGCGGAACTTGTCATTGGCCAAAAACACAAAATAGTCGCTGCAAGAACCTTCTTCACTAGAAGCCTCCCCCGTTAAATCGATAATCGTAACTGAACATTAAACTCATGCTGCGCTTCTCTGAAAATGCACCTTCTGTCACAAGATCAAAGCCAATTCTTGAGCTGCCAAAGTTCGAAGCGACACCCGTATTCAAAGTTACATTTTGAGCTGTGGATGTTCTGCCAGGAAGAGCAAAGTCTGCAGTACTGCCCCCATTGTTCAAGGTCACAATCCCGCCCTTACCTTTGGTTTCATAGCGAATCACGCCTGGGCCAACAAACCACTCCCAATTGGATGCAAAGTTTTTTCCGACCGGGAAAGACAAATGCATCATCGTGGTTTTTGCGGAATCGCCCGCAGATGCGCGTGGCACCGGTGTAAAATGCAAGCGCGCAGCCCCATACCAATCACTCATAAGATCAAAATCATATTTCATGCTCAGCGGATAGCTGGCGGTCCCAAACAGACTGGCTTTCCCGGTCACATCCGATGTGGTCTTGTTAAGAGAATTTTGAGAAAAATAGCCAACGCCACCGTAAAAAGCGCCGTTTTTGAAGGCAAATACGGGAACAGAAAATGCCAGAGCAAAAGCCATCACCAAAAACTTCATGGAAATTCACCTTTCATGCACTGCACACATTCTAGATCTGGCGCGCTGAGATCGTCACTGTGTTCTTTTTTTTTACTGAACTTTCGTGTTAGTCTCTGAACAGCAAGGAATTCTTCATGAAAAAAATTGGCGTATATACATCTGGCGGTGATGCTCCTGGGATGAACGCTGCGATTCGAGCAGTAGTCCGTATGGGAGTTTCAAAGAAAATAGAAGTCTATGGAATCTACCAAGGCTATAGCGGCATGATTGAAGGAAAGATTTCTCTTCTGCAGCCACGCGATGTTGCCAACATCATTCAAAGAGGCGGAACAGTTTTAAAAACCGGCCGCTCTGCTGAGTTCATGAAAGCAGAATTCCGTAAAAAAGCCGCTGATAATTTGAAAGCTCTTGGAATCGAAGGCTTGGTTTGTATTGGTGGAGATGGCTCTTTCAAAGGGGCTCATGCTTTGTGGGAAGAACACAAAATCCCAGTTGTCGGCATCCCTGGCACCATCGACAATGATATCTATGGCTCTGACAATACGATTGGGTTTGACACGGCCGTAAACACCGCGCTGGATGCGATTGATAAGATTCGCGATACAGCAGCAAGTCACGATCGTCTGTTCATTGTCGAAGTGATGGGCAGAAACTCGGGCCACATTGCCTCTTACGTGGGCCTTGCTGGTGGAGCGGAAGAAATCTTCACACCTGACGCGAACACCACTGTTGAAAAGGCTGTGGATAGAATCAAAGACTCTATGCAAAGAGGAAAAACGAGCTCTATTATCATCGCGGCCGAGGGACAAAAACCGGGACGCGCCTATGATCTGGCAGAAGCGATCCGCAAAAAATCAGGATTAGACGCCAAAGTGTGCATCTTGGGCCACTTACAGAGAGGTGGCAGCCCCACAGCTATCGATCGTGTTTTGGCCTCCCGCATGGGAGCCGCTGCTGTAGAGGCTTTGGTCAAAGGACAAAGTGACATCATGATCGGAACAGAGGGTCCGCAACTGGTTACCATGTCTTTAGAACAAGTTGTGAAGACTGAGAAAAAAACGTCGATGGATCTGATCAATTTGGCCACTGCTTTATCCATCTAAAATGTAAATAAAAATTGACCGGACTCCTGACGGTTGCAATCATCTGCATATTGAAGAGGAGTCTATAAAATGAAGAAAATTTTAGTCACGCTACTTGCGGTTTTGCCTTTGCTGGGCGCCTGCACAAAAAAGAGCAACGAAATCCTAATTGGTGAATTCGGATCACTTACTGGAAGTGATGCGACTTTCGGTCTTTCAACGAACAAAGGCTTGCGTATGGCTTTTGACGAGATCAACGCAGCAGGCGGCATCAATGGTAAGAAAGTAAAACTTATTACTGTCGATGACCAGGGTAAAAACGAAGAGGCAGCAAGTGCTGTGACTCGTTTGATCACTCAAGACAACGTTGTTGCAATCATCGGTGAAGTTGCCAGCAGCCGTTCAAAAGCTGCAGCTCCGATTGCGCAAAAGTATCAAGTTCCAATGTTGACCCACGCTTCTACAAACCCAACTGTTACTCAAGTGGGAGATTATATCTTCCGTATCTGCTTCATCGATCCTTTCCAAGGTTTCGTGATGGCGAAATTCGCCAACCAAAACTTGAAAGCGAAAAAAGCAGCTATTCTTCGTGACGTAAAATCTGACTACTCTGTTGGTTTGGCAGATGTGTTCTCTGAAGAATTCAAAAAAATGGGTGGTGAAATCACTGCGGACCTTAGCTTCCAAAGCGGTGACATCGACTTCAAAGCTCAATTGACACAAATCCGTTCTAAAAACCCAGATGTGATCTTCATTCCTGGTTACTACACAGAAGTGGGTCTGATTGCTCAACAAGCTCGTCAATTGGGAATCAAATCTCCACTTTTGGGCGGCGACGGATGGGATTCATCTAAGCTTCATGAGATTGGTAAAGAAGCTATCAACGGTAACTACTACTCTAATCACTACACAACTGAATCTACAGATCCTGCAGTTGTAGAGTTCATCAAAAAATTCAAAGAGAAGTACAATGAAACTCCTGATGCAATGGCTGCTCTTGGCTATGACGCTGCAAAAGTTTTAGCTGCAGCTATCGGACGCGCTAAAGAAGTAACTCCGAAAGCCATCCGTGAAGAGCTTGCAAAAACTGCTGACTTCCCAGCGGTGACAGGTAAAATCACTATCAACGCTGAACGTAATGCCGTGAAGAGCGCTGTGGTGGTTCAAGTTCAAGGACCTGAGCGTAAGTTCATCACGACAATTGCTCCATAAGGATTTTCATGCAGGATTTCATACAGCATCTGATTAACGGAATTAGCCTTGGCAGTATCTACGCTTTGATCGCTTTAGGTTATACGATGGTTTATGGAATCATGAAGATGATCAACTTCGCCCACGCAGACGTTTACATGGTGGGCGCGTTTACCGCATATTATGCAGCAAAATGGATGGGCCTGGAGAATTCTCCGGGCTTTTCTACATTTGTGATCTTACTCGTGATCGCAATGGTTGTTTGCAGTCTTTTGGGCTTGGCTATTGAGCGCTTTGCCTATCGACCCCTCAGAGACTCTCCAAAATTGAATGTGTTAATCACAGCAATCGGTGTGAGTTTGTTCCTGGAATACACTGGCCAAGTTGTATTTGGCGCCGATCCTAAAGTTTTTCCTGAAGTCATGAAAGATTTTGTGATCAGCAGTTTCGGTGGCATCGATTTAAAATCTTCCGATGTCACCGTTCTCGGAGTCAGCCTTGTGGCCATGGTTCTTTTGAATTTCATCATTCAAAAAACAAAAATGGGCCGCGCTATGAGAGCCGTCAGTAATAATGCTCCTGTGGCTTCCATGCTCGGAGTAAATACTAACCGTATTATCGCTTTCACTTTCATCTTAGGGTCTTGTTTGGCCGCTGTCGGAAGCATCCTTGTCGGCATGAAGTATCCTAAGATCGATCCTTTGATGGGAATGATGATTGGATTGAAGGCCTTTGTTGCGGCCGTCCTTGGCGGTATCGGCAACGTTCAAGGAGCCGTTCTTGGCGCCCTGATCATGGGTCTGTCGGAAGAAATGGTTGTCGCCTATCTCTCAAGTACTTATCGCGATGCTTTGGCCTTCGGGATTTTGATTGTGATCCTGATCTTTAAGCCCGCAGGCCTTCTTGGTAAATACAGCGTGGAGAAAGTCTAATGCAAACTTTCAAAGCTCCTCTGTACTCTCTGGCAATCTTATTGGCTGTGGGTGCGATCTTTCAATTTGGTGTGAATCCTTATATTCAGCTCTTGGTGCTTTTCACTGTCGTGAATTCAATTCTAGCGATGAGCTTAAACTTAGTGAACGGCTATACCGGACAGTTCTCTTTAGGCCATGCGGGCTTTATGGCGATCGGCGCCTATGTTTCTGCCTTCTTAAGCACTCAATCACCGCTCTTCTCGGGTGCATTTGCTTTTATCGGCATCGGTTTTACAACTATTGCCGGTGGATTACTTGCGGCCTTCGCGGGATACCTTGTAGGTCTTCCGTCTTTGCGCCTCAAAGGTGACTATCTTGCGATCGTGACCTTGGGTTTTGGCGAAATCATCCGCGTCGCCCTCTTGAATATCAATGCGCTCGGTGGACCGCGCGGAATCTCGGGGATTCCATCCCTGCCCAATTTTTTTGTGAGTTATACATATGCAATCCTGTGGGCCTTGGTCTGCTTCTTTGTGATCTGGAGACTGATCAAGAGCAGCCATGGCCGCGGATTCTTAAGCGTACGTGAAGACGAAATTGCTGCTGAAGCCATGGGCATCGACACCACTAAAATGAAAGTTCGCGCGTTCGTCCTTTCAAGTTTCTTTGCTGGTGTTGCTGGCGCTTTGTTTGCCCATGTTACGAACTATATCAGCCCATCCTCTTTCACATTCTTGATGAGCGTGAATGCGATCATCATGGTAGTCTTGGGTGGAATGGGCAGTATGACCGGCTCTATCACCGCCGCGATTTTTATCACGGCAATGCCTGAAGCTCTTCGCTCGTTACAAGATCTGACCGGCGTTGATTTACGTATGGTTATTTATTCTTTGCTTTTGATTCTTGTCATGATCCTGCGTCCGCAAGGCATTTTCGGCGAACACGAAATCACCGACCTCTGGAGAAAATATGTCCGCAAATCTGCTTGAAGTGAAAAGCATCACCATGCAATTTGGTGGTCTGAAAGCCGTGGACTCTCTTTCGTTCTCGATTCCCGAAGGCCAATTGGCAGGACTGATCGGCCCTAACGGTGCTGGTAAAACCACTGTTTTTAATATGCTGACTGGGGTTTACCTCCCAACTAAAGGTGAAGTTCTGTTAAAAGGCGAAAACCTGTGCGGCAAAAAGCCTTTTGAGATCTGCCATCTTGGCATGACGAGAACGTTTCAGAATATTCGTCTTTTTAAAAACCTCACCGTTTTGGAGAATGTTTTAATTGCGACTCATCAACATATCACTTATGGACTGCTCGATTCTGTAATGCTGACTCGGAAATTTAAGACCGAAGAACGCTTGATGACAGACAAAGCGATGTCGTTGCTGAATATCTTCCACCTTGAAAAGAAGGCACACGAAAAAGCGAGCTCACTACCTTACGGTGAACAACGCAAGCTTGAGATCGTGCGCGCTATGGCAACTGATCCAAAACTCATTCTTCTGGACGAGCCCGCAGCAGGAATGAATCACTCTGAAACCCATCAATTGATGGAAACCATCGCGAAAGTTCGTAAGGACTTCAAACTAACGATCCTGTTGATTGAACATGATATGAAGTTGGTAATGGGTATTTGCGAAAATATCACGGTGATCGACCACGGTGTGAAGATCGAAGAAGGACCTGCTCAGAAGATTCAAACCTCTGACAAAGTGATTCAGGCATATCTGGGAGTTGAGGCATGAGTTCTAAAGTCTTAATGAGCGTCAAAGATCTGCAAGTTTATTACGGCGCCATTCATGCTCTTAAAGGCATTAGCTTTGAAATTAATGAAGGCGAAATTGTTTCTTTGATCGGCAGCAACGGTGCCGGCAAAACAACGACACTCAGAGCAATTTGCGGTCTTGCTGAAGCCCGTGGCGATATTATGCTTGAAGGAAAGTCTCTGTTGCAGATCCCAGCTCACAAGCGTGTTCACCATGGTTTAGCCCAGTCTCCAGAAGGCCGCGGAATTTTTCAGAACCTGACGGTTTTGGAAAACCTGCAAATGGGCGCCTATTCCCGCAGTGATAAAAAAGGCATTCAGCAAGATCTGGAATATTGTTTTGGTCTTTTTCCTCGTCTAAAAGAACGTGTTCAGCAAGTTGCGGGCACTCTTTCAGGCGGAGAGCAGCAAATGCTGGCTATTTCTCGAGCGATCATGTGCAAACCAAAACTGTTACTTCTAGATGAGCCTTCTTTGGGACTTGCTCCTAAAATCGTTTCGCAAATTTTCGAGATTGTGAAAAAGCTGAACTCAGAAGGAATGACAATTCTTTTGGTTGAGCAGAACGCCAATCAGGCTTTGAAAATTGCACATCGCGCTTATGTCTTGGAAACTGGGAAGATTACTCTGAGTGGAACTGGGCAAAGTCTTCTTAGCAATGATGAAGTTCGTAAAAGCTATCTTGGGGTTTAAGGGGTGTAAGTGATTACAATCACACCCTGAGCGCCAACGCCTCCCGGTTGCGACCTACCGCCGCCGCCGCCTCCAGCACCATAGAGACCGCCAGTACCGCCACCAGAGCTTGAACCCTCACCGCCGCCACCGCCGCCGCCACCGGCACCAGTCCCCGTAGTTACGTCACTGCCCGCACCCCCGGCGCCACCGCCGTAGCTTCTAGCACCACCCGCAGCTCCACCACCGTTGGTTCCTGAGTTGCCGGCATTGGCATCACCAGTTCCACCACCGGTTCCCAGATAGTTGGCACCGCCACTGCCACCATTTTCACTGGCATTTCCATCAGAGCCCGCAGCACTACTGCCACCACCGGCGCCACCACCACCGCCGCCCGATTTGTCATTTCCGCGGCCTCCATTTTTTCCAGCTCCGTTGGGACCGCCAGCGCCACCGCCGCCACCACCACCATCATAGCCTGCCGTTATCAATGCACCACCAGCTCCTCCAGCGTACTTCACATCGCCGACAGAAGATGTATCAGAACCAGCGGTACCACCTCCCGTAGTGCCTTGTCCCCCGGCGCCCCCACCCTTAGCCATGACTGTTGTCGTATCGACCACATAAGTGTCTTCGCCGGGAGAGCCCACAGCTCCCCCATCGGCAACATTGATATTCACAGATGAACTTGGTGTCAGAGTAAGATTCACTTTTTTGGCGTAAGCTCCGCCGCCACCGCCACCACGACCATTAGAACCGTCTGTGGCGCCACCACCACCGCCACCGCCAATAACTTCTATCGTGTTGTTACTGCTATTCCAGTCGGCAGGCACAGTCCAAGTTGTTTGCGCGGTATTTGTGATGACAATAACAATAGTACCAGATTGCTTCTTCCAGAAAGCAAAAGGCGTCATGTGAGCCCATCCCAAAGCGGGAAAGAATATCAGAGCTAAAATCAGGAAAAACCTCATCATATATATCATCGGTTTTTTTCCCTGCTGAGGTACTTGTGAATAAACTTTAACAGCACTTGGTTGAAAAAAATGTGTCCGTCAAATATGCGACCCCACGGATGTGGTCTAATAATATTATGGACACATTCCAACCACTCTCAAAACGACTCAAGTTGTGACTGATGTGTCGCCTTGAAATTCTTACCTGGTGAGCGTTCTATTAAGATACAACTCGAAACATTTTTTTCTTGCTCCCATGTCAAAAAACGAGCAAAGATTTCCACAAATTTATCTTTAGTTGAAACTAACCAAGGAATATTAAGGTGCATTCAGAAAAAGACAACCTACTTGTATTAAAACTCAACGAAGAGTTTGAACGCCGACGACAAAAAAATAAGAGATACTCACTACGCGCATTTGCTCACTACCTAGAGGTTGATCCCTCTAATCTTTCTAAGATTCTGCGTGGAGAACGTGTTCCTTCCCTACAAGGTGCTCAGCTCTTCCTCGACAAACTGGCATTAGAAGCCAACGAAAGCTCTCGCGTTTTATCTTCAATCACGCAAACCAAGACCGAAGCCAAATTGAATTTGAAAACTCCATTCCGTCCCATTCAAGAAGAGCTGGCTAGAACCAGTCAGTGGATGCATTTCGTTCTTTTGGAAATCCTTCAGATCGTGAAGGTAAATGCGAGCACAATGCCAAAGATAGCAGAAGGCATGGGCGTGACAAATGAAGAACTCGAAAAAAGTCTTCGCGAACTGACATCTGCGAATTTAATTAAGATGAGTGTTCACTCTGGTGACTACGAACTTATCAGCAAAAACAATACGACTACGAATTTGCCGTACACTTGTGATAGCCTCAAAGCGATCCAACGCGTCTTCTTGGCGATGGCTGCAAATGCTATTGAGAAGTATCCTTTGAATGAAAGAGAAAATACAACTTTGACAGTTGCTGTAAGCACAGATCAATTGCCTGAAATCAAAAGTCTCTTGAAAAAGACTCGTCAGAAAATAAACAGACTTTGCGAACAAAAATCTAAAAAAAGGCAAAATGCTGTTTATAACGTGTCGATGGCTCTTTACCCAGTCTTTACGGAAAGGATGTAATCAATGAAAAAATGGATTTTATCCTTAGCAATTCTGATGACTACAGCAACGAGCTTCGCGGCTCTTGAAGCACTGGACGGACAAGAAACCCACGGCGGTAACATTGTACTTTCTGAGTTCTGGAACCACCACAACTTCATCACTAGCACTCTGGCACAATGTCCAACTGCTCAAGCAAACGACTTGGCTACTTTGTGGCTGAAAAACACTCAAAAAGCAGAAGTGAGATCAGCTTGGAGAGTTTTTATTGGTGCTAACTTCGACCAAGAAGTTGTTGCAAGCAACACCCCAAAAGCAGATCCACCGTCGATTTTTATTTCAGAATCCCTGTGGCCAAAGTTAACCGAAATCGAAAAGACAAAAATCGTCATGCACGAAGTTCTTCCAATTTTGGGTTATGTTGATACTGCTTATGACTATTCGACTCAGCTCTATGAAGTTTATTTTAAATGTCTAGTTCCAAAAGCAACTCGTGGGAGTCTCACAACTGAAATTTTCCGCTGTAACAAGAGTGCTATTGATAGCTGGGGTGCTAGCGAGATGGCAGTATTGGGTCCTAGTGGAATGGCAACAGCAGCTATGCAACAGTGTTTACCTGCAATTCTAAAACTGCAGTCGTACGGCCGCCGTTTAAGCAGTTGTTTTGCCGACTATAACCCCTACGGAGTAACTGAAAGCTTTTTCAACATCGCTGTCTTTGCATACTTTCCAAGCAATGAGCGATCTGAAGTGGTTATGGACTACCTCCTGTCACTTAAGACAAGCGACTTGGCGTCAGAATGCGATCCAAAATTCAAAAAAACATGCTATGAAATCCAACGAGGCATAAAAAATCCACGCGGTACCGGTGATACAGAAAAACTCGAGAAGCTCTCAAAAAAGCTCTCATGCACTAAGTAAAAGGATGTAATCAATGAAAAAATGGATTTTGTCTTTAGCAATTCTTTTGACTACAACTACAAGCTTCGCAGCTCTTGATGCAATGGACGGACAAGAAACCCACGGCGGTAACATTGTTCTTGCAGAGTTCTGGAAACATCACAATTACATCACAAATACTCTTGCCCTATGCCCAACCGCTCAATTAGACGACTTGGCTTCTATGTGGATGAACAGCAAAAAGCAAACGCTCGTGAAAACAACTCCAAGAGTCTTCATTGGTGCGACCTCCGATCAAGAAGTTGTTGCAAGCAACACCCCAAAAGCAGATCCACCGTCGATTTTTATTTCAGAATCCCTGTGGCCAAAGTTAACCGAAATCGAAAAGACAAAAATCGTCATGCACGAAGTTCTTCCAATTTTGGGTTATGTTGACACGTCCTATGATTATTCTGCTCAGCTTTACAAAGTTTTCTTGGACTGCCTGTTATCAAAACCAACACATTCAAGTCTCATGACAGTAATTGGTAAATGCGAAGAAGCTTCTATTGAAAACTGGGGACACGCTGAAATGTCAGCAATGCGTCCAATCACCGCAATGTCTTTAGCTGCATACCAACACTGCTTACCTGCAATCGTTAAGCTAGAAGCATATGGCTATCATTTTGGAAGTTGCAATACAGATGAGATCCCTGAGCGCCAAGATAGCCATTTGAGCAGCGCCATTATCGGCTACTACCCGGGCTACGTCCGGTCAGATGTTTTTATGGATTTTCTTTTGGCAAGCAAAACCAGTTACCTGAAAGCGGAATGCGATCCCGGATTTGCACAGGCCTGCAAAGATATCAAAACCAGATCCTCTGGACTTGATAAACCACCACAAAAACTAGTGGCTCTCGCAAAAAAACTTTCTTGCCCTGAGTAAGTAATTAGCTAAATCAATACATAAAAAAACCGAGCCCTAAAAAAGCTCGGTTTTTTTATATTCAAAACTCACCACGCGCTCGCGCAACTGCAAACCGAAACTAATATTGCGAAGACGATTTGTGACGGGCAGGGCTCAAAGCTTTTTGGGATCTTTCCTAAGGAGGCTCAAGCGGCGCCCGGACGGCGCGAACCACGCCGAAGGCGTGGCGCTTGCGTGAGGGCCGGATGCCCGTCCCCCGCAGGGAAGATCCCAAAAAGCTTTGAGCCCTGCCCGTCACAAATCCCGCGTTCGGAGAAGTTACTTGTTCTCGGTCTGCTCAATAAGCTTCCAGCTGCCGTCAGCTTTCTGAAGCTTCAAGGTATAAGACTTAGTTTCCATAGCAGCGTCGACTTTGCTCTTCCAGTCTTTGCCAGAAATGCCTGCGAGTTCAGGAACCAAGGTTTTAGGAAAAGTCGTGATCTTAAGTTGAGCTGTTGCTTCAGTGTCGCTTTTGATGTCGATAGATTCTACATCCAGCTTTGTGTTCAATTTGGCGAAATCCACAAAGACCTTCTGTTGTTCTTTGTCGACAAATTGAGCTTTGGCAGTGTCTTGAACTTCGCTATCGTATTTCTCGACAGCTAAAACAAGAGCTCGGTTTTTAATAGCGTACTTAGTGCAACCAGTAAGACCGACAAAAAGAACTGCGAATAAAAGGACGAAATATTTAGTGGCTTGTGTTTTCATGACCTGGTTCTAGCATAAAAAAACCCCTCGAGTCATCACTCTCGAGGGGTTTGACATGGTTAGCTTAATTTAAACTACTATCTCTTCAATTGGATCACTTCGTTCAGAAGTTCATCTGTCGTTGTGATCGTTTTAGCGTTGGCTTGGAAACCACGTTGGTTTTGGATCATATTTACGAACTCAGTCGCCAAATCCACCGTAGAACGCTCCAAAGACTTCGCAAACAACTTACCGCGACCAGAAGAACCAGGAGCACCCATTGAAGGACCACCAGAATCTCTAGATTCTTTCAAACGATTGTTACCAACTTTGAAGAGAGCTTCTGGGTTTTCGAACTTCGCAAGAGCGATCTGAGCAAGATCTGTCGCCTGACCGTTTGAGTAAACCGCTGTCAAGTTACCTTCGTCATTGAATGACAAGGAAGTGATCGTACCAGCAGCTGCACCATCTTGGTTCCAACCGATCAAATCAGAGTTCTTACCGTACTGTTTTGTACCATCAAGACCTTTACCGCCAGCTTTGATAGCGTCACCGAAGTTCAACTTCACTTGTTGGTTCTGCAAAGCACCACCTTTGAAGTTGAAATTAGCTTCTGTCATCTCTTGGCTGTCGAGTTTACCATCAACAGTAAACTCTAACTTACCGGCACAAACTTCAGCCAATGAACCTTCTTCGCCGCCAGTTACTTCTTTACCGTCAACCAAACCTTTGTATTCCCATTGTCTGTCTGCCGTTTTGTTGAAGAACAAGCTGAGCAAATGTTTGTTACCTTGAGAGTCATACATCTCTACGCCAGTTGAGTAGTGTGAAGTAGAGTATGGATCTTTCACATCAAACTTCTTAGTTGGCTCCATACGAGAATCTAAGTTCAAATCCATTTTAATTTCAGCAGTACCTTTTGCTGGAATCAAAGCGCGAGGGAATTTGATATCAGCCATTTTGTTCAAGATATTTCCTTTTTCATCAGCTTGGAAACCTTGAACACGTTGATTGTCATTTGTTACCAAGTAGCCTTCACGGTCGAAGTGGAAAGAACCATCACGAGTGAAAGAGTCACCGTCAGAACCACGAACCTTGAAGTAACCGTCACCAGATACTGCCAAGTCAGTTACTTTTTCAGTCGCATCAACGTTACCTTGAGTAAGGATTGGATTTACGGCACCAATCTTAACACCGCGACCTACTTGGTTACCACCAAGAATGCCTTTTAAGTTTTTTGAAATGATGTCTTGGAATTCTGCGCGGCTTGCTTTGAAACCGGTGGTGTTCGCATTCGCGATATTGTCCGAGATTACTCCCAGGGCTTCACCCTGAGCAGCCATACCCGATACACCTGTGTATAGTGATGAAAGAATACCCATATGACCTCCATGTCATTCGACGTCTTCATTCGGAATCCGTCGTATTTTGGAGGGCCCCCTCAATGAGGTCCGGCCCTAATTATTTAATTTTTCTCAAGCTTGTGATATTCGACCACTCGCCTGTTTTCTAATTTTACATAACGATCGTGCTGTCGATGTTTGTGAACACGTTCTCTTTGAGCGCATTCTTATCCATCACCGTCACTACCGTATTGTTCTTCACACTCACGATCAATGCTGAATCATTCATCAAGATCAGCGAGTCTTTAGAACCTTTCGCAGCAGCTTTACCTACCGCCTCACTCAATCTCGAAATATCTTCCGGACTGAATGTAATCCCACGCGTTCTCATTCTATCAATCGCATGGTTTGAAAACTTAATCCCATCTTTCGCGGCAACCGAAGCTGCACTCTGTTTTGCGGGGCCTTGTAAAGAACCCAAACTATCCAGAGTATCGCGGAAGGACGGGCCGCCGACATTACCTGCGGGGCTCTTGGCTCCCGTGGTGGGCATCGGCATCAAACTGTCTAAGCCCTGTATCTTCTTTAAGTCCACTTTACTTTTCCTGTTCTCAGAGGTTCAAAAAATCCGGAGATGACTATCTGGTTTCTTTTGCCAGTCTTGCCATCATCTCTCGAGACAATCCTACGTTATCCATGATGTTGCTCTTTACTATCGGTGCTGCTGGAGCAGGTTGCGCCGCACTTGTAGCTTGAGCCGTAGGAGCTGCCTTCGCAGACTCTTTATTCCCCTCTGTTTTAGTTTTGTCTGTGTCACCCTGTATTTTCAAGTCCTGTGCAGTAACGTCTGTTACTTTCTGGTCGTTACTCATAAGGCTTGGGTCTGTAATCTTACGAACGTCGCGCATGCGAATCGACTGATTACCAACCAATAGTACAGGTCCTTCATTCGTATAATTGATCCCGCTGATCACACCTTCGAACTCAGTTTTCACTGCAACCTTCTTGTCGCCAGCTTTTGCTTCGACGGCAAAACGATATTCGCCTGGGTGTTGTGTTGTGCCCTTATCATCTTGTCCGTTCCAAGTGATTTTGTTCTCACCCTTCTTCAGATTTTTCATGTCATAAGAGCGAATCACTTCACCTTCAGCATTGAAAACTTTTACGTTCACATCCGTTGTATCCATTGGCAGATTGAATTTGAATTCGTGCTCGCGGTCACCCTGAGAGCGTGCCACTTTGGAAGAGTCGCCAGCCACCGCTTTGCCGATCAAGTTCAATGCTTGATAGTTTTCTTGCGGGCGCTGAGCATTTTTCATCTCTGTCAAAGTCGAATTCATATTCTGCATTTGCTCGAGGCCAGAGAAGTTGGCAAGCTGTGCCGCCATCTCATGGCTCTTAAGCGGATTCGTCGGATCTTGGTTCTTCATTTGTGCGATCATCAGTTTGAAGAAAGCATCTTTATCGAGTTTGTCATTACCGACAGTTCTCAATTTTTTGGCAGGATCCACCCAATTCGGATCCGCCAATTTATTTAGAACATCCCCGACACTCTGATCTCCAAACTTGGCTTGGTCACCTACGGATAAATTGTTGGTCTTGTTATTAATCTCGCTCGACGGCACACTCCCTTGAATGTCACCGAAGGCTTTCGTTCCTAACTTGACTCCCATTGTACCCATAATTCACCCTTCCTTAGGTTGATCACGCTACTAAATCAAGCCCTTTGCCTTTTCCTGCTGCCGCGTATTTGTTCACGCTTGCAGAACGAATTGGTTCCAAAGGTTGATCCGTTCTCGGACGTGCATAGCCTCTTAAGTTTGGTACATCAGCGAAACCATCTCTCTGTTGACGATGAGATCCAAAGTTTTCGTTGAAGTTATTCCAAAACTTCTGAGTCTGTTCACGCGAACCCGGATTGTTTTGATTCATCTGGTTTTGCGTGCTGTTGTCGGCATTTGTACCGGCTACAACATCTATCTTAACATGATCCATCGAAAGTTTATGAGCCGCCAAGCTGTTTTTCAGATCAGAAAGACTGCTCTCGAGAGTTTTCTTCGCCTCTTGAGTGTCTGCCGCCATCTGAACATTCACCTTGCCGTCTTGAACCAGGACTTTCATATGGATTTTGCCAAGACCTTCCGGAGTCATCTCGACCTTCATCTCACCGCCGCCCTTTTTAATCAGGTATTGTGCCTGATTCATAATTTGGCGAACGTTAGCTTCGTTCTCGGCTTTGTTGGCCGTCACAGGGGCTTGAGTTGCCGCTGCGGCTGCCGCGCCACCAAGAGCTGCCTCTTGCTTCAATGAAGGCAATTGATGTGTCGAAAGACCTTCCATGCCCAAAGACTTTTTGAAATCCAGCTTCTCACCATCTTTTGTTTTGGCTTGGATTTCACCTTTAGCACTGGACTGAGCTGATTGATTAAAGCCCTCTTGCTGCTGCTGTTGTCCAAACTCAAAACCCTTTTGTGGAGTCTGAGTCATCATTACAGCCGCAGCTTCTCCTTTTGGAAGAGCCTTACCTTGCATAGCCTCTGGAGTCGGCGCTTGAGTCTCTAACGAAGTAGCATCGCCGAATTCTGACGACATCTCTTCTTGAGCTCCAAGCCCCTTCATCTCTGCTTTGTTCTTAGCTGCACGTGCTGCTGCTACCAGTGCCGCTAACGCTGCTTCCGGAGATTGGGTGCCTTCAGACTCTGCTGCCAGCTCACGACCTTGCAAAGGATTTTGCAAGTCTGCGACAGGTGCCTGCTGTTGAAGATCCGCCATGCGGGTATTCAAAAGACTTTCGTCAATTTGAAGCCCTTGTGGCTGCATCATCTTCTCTTGCATATTCATCTGCGCAAGCTTGTCAGCCAATTCCGTACCTGTCGCCTGAGGAGCCGTACCGCCCCCTTTCATCCAGAATTTTTGATTCATGGAATCCAAAGAACTATTCAACACCTGACGCTTTTCTTGCGCTGATGTGAAACGCTCTTGAGCAACCGCTCCGGTCATAGCCGAACCTGCATACATAGCTTCTGGTTGCACCATAGGCTTCTGCTGAGGCTGCGGAGTTTTATCTATCTGTGCCAGTTGAGCCAGCAAACCCATGTACATTTCCTTGGCTTGATCTTCTTGTTGATCATCCAAGCCCAGTTGACCGATCACTTGATCCGCAGTCGCTTCAGGAGCGTCTACTTGGTCTGTGGGTTTCAGGTTTGCCATCGCTTCCACGATTCGCGTGGGAGGAACACCGAATTCACTCTCGAAAGAGTCCATGAAGTTCAGTATTGCGTTTTCTCTCTGGCTGCTTCCTTTTACTTTTTTTTCTGACCCGTTACCTTTTGTCGCCGTCACTTTTTCGGCTCTATCATCTGATTCAGGACGCCGTTTATCTTCTCGTTCCACCCTCTCAGTTTTTTCTGGTGGTGCTTTCTCTCGAAGACTTCTCGGTGAATCCGCCCTTGTGGGCTTCATCTCTTCCCGCTCTTTGGCTTTTGGAGCGACTTTCGCATCCAACATACTGCCAAAGGAATCAGACCCAGCTTTCTTCGCATCTTTCGTTAAATCCGCTTGTGGATTCTCCGAAGACTTGAAGTCGGCGACACCCTTTAAGGGGGGTCCGACAATTGATTGTAACAAAATCCTTCCTCCTTCCTTGGAAAAAGACTGTTTTACTTTCTTTTATAGCCTGCAAACTTCTCTGAAAGGACTTGAGCCTTTTCAGGTTTTAACAAATTCATTATATCAGCGGCGTTTTTCTTTTTCATACGCCCAAGTATATCCACCGCTAAATCCTCGTCCATTGTCTCAAAGACTTTAGCCGCCTGAGGAGGCTTCATGTCCGAGTACATTTGGACTAAGGTGTCGATTTTTTTATCGTCACCTTTTACTTTCTCTTCAAGGACGCTCGAGATGCCTCGACGTACGTCTTCAAGATCTTTGAGGCGTTTATCAAGTTCTTCTTTTTGCGCCTGCAGCTCTTGTTCTGCACGAGCTAACTCTTCTTCACGCTCATCGAGTTCTTTTTTTCTCGCATTCAATTTTGAAAGATGATCAATTTCTTCATCCGACAAAGATTTTTTTCCTTCAGCAGGAATATCTGCTTTCGCAACTTCGGTGCCTTCAAGTTTTGCAGCAGCTGGTTTCTCTGCCGCAGGCTTTGCCGGTGCTTCCTCTGCAAATGCACTTCCCAAGAATGAGATTTCAATGCGTTTTACATAGCGTTCGACTTCTTCATAGTTTTGCACTCCGTATGCCGTCACTAGCAAACCCAAAAAAGAAACGCTGACCATTTTCCATGGAATGGATTTCTTCTTTTTCTTAGGTTTTGTTTTCATACCCATGCGAAGTTTTAATTGTTTTTCAATATCAGCTTCAGAAAGTTCGAAGTGAACATTGGAAGTAGAAAACTGACGAGAGGGTTTTGTTGTTTCCCCACCAGTCGCGGCTTTGCGGGCATTTTTGAAGAATTGGTCGTATCCACTGTTTTTCATTACTTACAGTTTATCGACGGAGTGGAATCACCGCAAAATTTCCTCGCAGGACTCGACCAAATACTTCAATAAAAAAGCCCCAAGAATTGACATCTTGGGGCCTTGAAATTAATTCACCGGACTTTAGACCACTTTACTTTGAAAGTGGCTCTGGCATTAGCGGAGGGAAGGGAGCGTTGGTCTTAGTAAGAATGTTTGTCACCCAGTTACGCTGGTCCACGATACATTCAGATGAAATCACACGGTAGTGGTCGATCGGAAACGAATAGCGAGTTTCAACCCAACCCCATCCGTCCCAGCTCACATAGCGCTCTTGATAATGGCCTTGACGAGGATCTCGCACAGAACGAGTTTCACGATGATATGTCAAAAGTGGGAAATGAATCTTCAAAGCTCCGTCGGATTGCAATTGCAACTTTGCCTTTTCATCAAATACGCAGCTGTAATATCCATCAATACTACGAACGCGGCCGTTGATCACTTCACCCACTTTGGCATCACCACCCGGAGGTAACTTAAATTCAAAGAACCAAGTTACCAAGGCACCATTGTTATAATACGTCGATGTGGACAAAGTGACGGACCCGTCGAACTCAGCAATGGGAATAAGCTTCGAACCATCTTGAGTGCTCCAATTTCCATCGAAAACACTGCCAGCATGTACGAATAAAGGAAAACTCAAAAACAACATCGCCAAAATTTTTTGCATATAAACATCCCTCTCAGGTACCGACTAACATCGTCTCCTTCAATTTGGCAAGGTCTGTAAATACCCTTGATTAAAAGTTCCAGTCTCGTTACATTGCATTATTATCAATACCGCCTCTGACTATGATGGTTTTGCAATAAATGACTCTTAAAACATCTATTTTCATAACCATCTTTTTCCTTCCTTGGGTTCTATTTGCAGAATCTAAAATTCGTATTCCCGTAGGTGCATATATTTTTACACCGTACTACGAGCTACAAGATGGAAAACCTAAAGGGCTGACGATCGATACTCTTGAAATTCTAAATAAGATGCAAAGCGAATACGAATTCGTCATTACCGAGATGGGTCCTCAACGTCGTTACAAGATGTTTGAAGAATTACAAATCGAAGCCGTTTTCTTTGAAGACCCTGCGTGGCAATGGAATAAGGTGGAACACTTTAGCATCCCGCTAGGCCTTAAAGACGAAGAGGTCTACTTTGCTTTGACATCGAAAAGTGAACAGGCGAATTACTTTGAAAATTTGAAGACCAAACGCCTCGTTCTCGTTCAAGGCTATCACTATCGATTTGCTGGGATGGAATCGGATGAAGAGCAATTGAAAAAACACTATCAGCTTCATTTCGTATTCAGCTATGAGGCGAGTGTTCTCTTTGTACTGGGCGGTCGTGCTGATATTGGAATTGCGCCTCGCTCTTATTTGCACACTTATTTCCAAAAGCACCCCGAACAAAAGTCTCTCTTTCGAATCGGGAGCAAACCAGATCACAGCTTTAAGTTGAAAGTGATATTGTCCAAAAAATCGAAAATTTCCAAAGCCCGAATGAAAACTTTGATAGAACAGCTATCTAAGAACCCAGAATATCAAAAAAGCCTCGCAAAGTACGGCTTGAACTAAGAGCCTCTTTTTTCTATGTGCTTGAAGCGTAGAATACTTTGCTCGTCCATTTCTTTTTGTTCTTCGGACTCTCGTTCGTGTTTGTACTCGTCAAACTTCTTTTCTTTGAACTTAGCAATAATTTTGGTTTCAATGGCGGCCTGACGAAGCAGTTCGCGCTTGTCCTCAACAACCTTATCTTGCTGTTGAATCTTTACAATTTGGCGCTGTATGAGGATTTTTTGGTTCTTTATGAAGTCATTAATCTGAGTAAGCGCCGGTCCTTGTGCGCCCCCCTGCTTTTGCAAAAGGCCCATACGAAGATGAGCATCGTGAATGGAGGTTTCCATCTCTTGCAATTTGTTTTTAAGATCAGTGAGTACCATCAAAGCTTCTTGAAAGTCTTTTTGAGCCAAGTCTTCTTTGATTTTACGGTGATCCAAAACTTTCTGGAGAGGAAATTTAAATTTCATACACCGCTCTTAGATTAGTAATTGGCAACCAAGCCCTGCATTTGGCGCAGGCACTGATTGAAACTTGTAGAGTCCTCGACTGGTTGCTTTAGGAACTGATTTACGCCATCAATCAGCTTCACAGCTTTATCAATGCGTGGATTTGACCCGGCTTTGTAAGCACCGATGTTAATCAAATCTTCTGCCTCTCGATAGGTCGCTAGAATCTCGCGGATCTTTTGCGCCATCTTCACATGATCTGAAGAACTGACGTTTCTCATAACACGGCTTGCGCTTTGCAAAACATCAATTGCAGGGAAATGACCTTTGTGTGCGATCGAACGGCTCAACACAATATGGCCATCCACGATAGAACGAACGGCGTCCCCGATAGGATCGTTCATATCATCACCGTCCACCAATGTGGTATAGAAGCCAGTGATGCTGCCTTCGCCTTCAAAAGATCCTGCACGTTCTAAGAGTTTCGGCAATGTCGAGAATACGCTTGGCGTGTAACCTTTTGAAGAAGGAGGCTCACCAGTACTCAAACCGATTTCCCTCTGCGCCATCGCAAAACGTGTTACAGAGTCCATCATCAAAAGAACACTTTTACCTTTAGCTGCGAAGTATTCTGCAATTGCGGTTGCTACGAATGCACCACGCATACGAAGAAGCGGGCTCTGATCACTTGTCACGCAAACAATCACGGACTTTTTCATGCCCTCAGGCCCCAAATCGTGCTCGATAAACTCACGCACCTCACGGCCACGCTCGCCGACCAGCGCGATGACGTTCACATCCGCAGTTGTATAGCGAGCCATCATCCCTAGAAGGACGGACTTACCCACACCAGAACCGGCCATGATCGCAATACGCTGCCCTTGTCCTGTCGTTAAAAGACCATTGATCGCGCGAACGCCGACATCCAATGGCTGACGAATAGGACTTCTCTCTAAAGGATTACGAACTTCGTTATAGAGCGGAATTTCTTTGAAGTTTTCAAGCTCACCGTGACTGTCCAGTGGACGACCCAAGCCATCCACAACACGGCCTAAAAGCTCATCACCAGCTTTGACGGTCGCAATTTGACGAGCCAAAACAATTTTAGAACCCAACGCGACCCCACGCATATCACTGAGTGGCATCATCAAAACGTTCTTGTCTTTAAATCCTACGACTTCGGCTAAAAATGAACGTTCAAGCCCCGACGGAGTAATTTCGCAAATACTGCCGACACTTGCTCCTGGCAAATACCCTTTGATGATCATCCCATTCACTTCCGTCACCTTACCGCTATCTTTTGTAAGATGGATGGTGGCAAGAAGGTCTGTGTATTTTTCCAGATTCAATTCGTAACCGCTCATTTTATACCGCTATTTTTGGTTTCACTTTAGGAATATTTTCAGCCAACGTACTCCATAAAGACTCTACCCGTTGTTCAACACGGGCATCGACTTCGCCGTAGTTCGTTTCAACAATGCAACCACCTTTAGTGATCTCGTCGCTTGGTTCAAATTTGATTTTCTTTAAGAATTCAAATTGACGGCCACTTTGCTTTTTCAATTCTTCCACGAATTCATGCTGCTCAGTCGCAACACGAACTGTGATGTTTTCCTCGTCTTGTGCCAGCGTTACCGCGCCACGAAGAACTTCCAGAAGACTCTGATCGTTCTTTTCAACTTCTACGCGTGCGATTTTATTGGCGATTTGGAAAACCAATTTGACCAAGTGGGCTTCATTGAAATTCAAAACTTCTTTTTTGGCATCTTCCAAAGATTTTAAAAGGCCCTCTAAAGCCTGTAACTGTTCTTCGATTTCTCGAGAAAACTTTGTGAAAGCTTCATGACGACCTTCGCTGATACCTAATTCGTAAGCTTCCTTGTAAGCACTTTCTTGGACTTCCTTAAGAAGTTCCAATGCACGGGCTTCAGTTTTTTCCTCTTCAGTGATTTTCTCGAGTTCATCAACACCGGTCTGAATCCGAATGGTTTCATTCAAACGGAAATCAGAACCGTGCTTTTTGGCCTCGAGATAGTCCAATGCTTGCTTAGGGGTGCCGAGTTCGAACTTTTTAGGTACGTACTCAAGCACCACTTCTTTGGCCGCAATTTTAGGGAGAACGGCTCTAGACCATGGCATCTTCTGAACCGCCTCTTGCAATCAAGATCTTTCCTTCGGCTTCGAGTCTTCGAGCCGCATTCACGATCTCTTGTTGTGCTCCCTCTACGTCGGACAGACGTGAAGGTCCCATATTCGATAAATCTTCGCGCAACATTTCGGCCGCACGAGCAGAGATATTCTTGAAGATCTTCGCTCGAATGTCTTCGTTCGCTGTTTTGAGAGCGAGCAGAAGCTTGTCGTTCGGAACTTCTTTGAGAAGTGCCTGGATACCGCGGTCGTCGATCTTGACGATATCGTCGAAGACGAACATAAGTTTGCGGATCTCTTCGGCCAAGAGAGGATCTTTCTCTTCCAAACGAGACATGATCGAAGTCTCTGTATTTTTGTCCATAACGTTGAGCATTTCGGCCACCGGTTGAACACCACCCAAAGCGGCTTGTTCGACGGTTGCAGTGTTTGCCAACTGATGTTTCAAAACTTTATCGATTTCACGGATCAACTCAGGATCTACGTGTTCCAAGTTCGCCATACGAAGTACAACTTCGGCTTGTAGAGCTTCTGGTAAACGTTTCAGAACCTCGCCTTTTTTCTCTGGCTCTAAGTGCGCCAAAATTACGGCTACGGTCTGAGGATGTTCGTTCACCAAGAAAGTTGCCAACGACTTGGCATCGACCATCTCCAAACTCTCCAAGGATCTCTGACCACCGGTCGTGATATTCAAACCCCCGAGGATGCCGCGGGCACGTTCTTCGCCCAAGGCATCGACGATAACGTCTTTGCTAGAAGTTTGTTCCGAGAAGATATAATCCTCCGTCTCAGAAATCATTTCATAGTACTCTTCCAAAACGCGTTTAGTAACATGCACAGGTACAACGCGGTATTTGGTCATTTGATTGATCAATTTACGGATATCACCATCGTCCAAACGCTTAAGAAGGATTCTTAATGCGTCTTTACCGAGATAATTGATAAGGATTGCGGCCTTATCAAAACCTTTTAGATTCTCATACTCAACATTGTCGACTTTTATGAGCTTCATCGGTCATCCTTTCTCACGAGCCACATACCAAACGCATTTCCGGCTTTTTCTTCATCAACATTGATAATGCCCATGATGCGATCTTTAAGAAGTTCACTTTCGGCTTTTTCAGGGTCAATAGACTCTTGCAAAACTGGCAGAGCAGAAGACATCCCTGGCAATGTATTGTCCACGGACTGAAGCTCTTCGAGCTCTTCGATCGTTCTTGGCAACATCTCCTCGACAGAGTCTTGGAAGCTGTCGGTAATCCATTGCATGAATGGACGAACCACGATGAAGAAGAAAAGAACCAGAGTAAAGCCCAACAATGCCCACTTGAAGAGAGCATGAATGAACTTCTTACGTTCTAAATTCGTCAAAAGCTTCTCGGACTCTGAGAAGTCTTCAGCTTGGAACTGAATATTTTCGATCTTAACATTGTCGCCACGAGCCGCATTAAAGCCGATAGCATTTTTAACCAAAGACTCGTATTTTGCGAGCTCCTCTGCTGGACGAGGAACGTATTTAGTCTCGGTCGTTCCATCTTCTTTAGTCGTCGTTTGCATCATACCATCAACGACAACGGCAACACTGATACGCTCAAGATTTCCGGCCGCTTCTTTGACGTTACGAATTGTTTTTGGAACTTCAAAGTTGGTTGTCTTGATTTCTTTCTTAACATCTTGCTTGAAACCGACTTGGCCAGCATCTTCTGCGCCTGGAAGATTAGCACGAGACCCCGGAACACCGGCTGGATTCGTACGTGAGCCATCCAAAGACTCTTCTTCACTTTGTTGACTGCGGATTGCTGTTTTGTCTGGATCAATAAGCTCTTCTACAGAACTTACGATACGGTGATTGAGTGTCGCATCGACTTTCGCGATGACTTTTGCGTGACCCACCACCTTCGACAAGATGGATTCGATACGATCCTGAAGTTCTGATTCAACTTTCGCTTTCAAATCCAAGAGTTCATCAGAACCAGCTACAGAGCCATCGCTCTTACGAGTTAGAACTTTACCACGCTCATCTAATACCGTGACCTTGTCGGCATCAAGACCTTCCACGGCGTTAGCTACCAAATAACGAATCCCGCGGATTTGGTCCGCAGTCAGTTCTTTACCTTGATGAAGTTCTAAAACAACGGAAGCTGTCGGGTGGCCACCCTCTTCTAAGAAAGTTTTCTTATTTGGAAGAGCCAAAATCACCTTGGATTGTTTCACGGCGGTCAAGGTGTTGATTGCTCTCATCAACTCGCCCTGAAGAGCTCGTTGATAGTTGATTTTTTGTGCGTATGAGTTGATTCCGAAGTCTTGCTTTTCAAAAAGCTCAAGACCCACGCTTCCCATTTTTGCAGAGCCTACTTCCGACATCAAAGTCATTTGTGTCGAGTATAAAAGCTCCTTCGGAACCAAGATGGATTTACCATCTTCGCTCAAACGATATGGAATGTTCATCCCATTTAACTTCGCAGCCATCGTTGTGATTTGGTCAGGAGCAATGTCCTTAAACAAAGCAACGTAGTCTCTGCCTGAAGCCATGAAGATCATGGTCATCAGTGTGATGAGTGAAATCACTGTGACAGCAATGATAGAGAGTTTCTTGGTAGGACCCAAGTTTTTGAAGAACTCTCTGAACTGAATTATGATACCGCCGAAAATCTTATTCAAGTTACGTCCTTTGTTGTCCTAAATTAAACCTGCATCTTCATGATTTCTTGATAAGCATCAATGATCTTATTTCTTACTTGCACCATTACACGCAAAGCGATGTCTGCTTTTTCAGTCGCAATCATCACATCTGCAACGTTGTCGGTTCTTCCAGTTGCTAAATCTTGAGCTGCTTTATCAGAAGCTTTTTGCAATTGATTGACGTTTTCGATCGCACCCTTCAGAGTATCGGCAAAACTCGCACCTTGAGTTTCACCCACCGAACCCGGCGATAGTGGTTGATCAATAGTCAGAGATTTTGAATCACGAATTGCGCCCGTGTCCAAAAACTTATTCGCATTTGTTACTGTAAAGCCTGCCATGGTCTTTCCTTACTTTTATTCTACTCTAGAAACCCTACAATCCGTTACTCATTTCAAATAGTTAAGCTTACTTACCGACCAATCTCGAGACTGCTCAAAGCCATGTCTTTCGTTGCCTGCATAGCTGACACGTTCGCCTCATACGAACGGCTAGCTTGTATCATATTGGTCATCTCTTCCATGAGGTTGATGTTTGGATATGCAACATATCCTTCCTCATTTGCATCAGGATGATCCGGTTCGTACTTTAAAAGCGGAGCTTTTTGATCCGAGATGATGTCACTGACCTGGACCCTCTGAAAATTAGAGTTCGCAGCTGTCGGAGAAACAATTTCACCGAAGCTTTTTGCGTCCGGCATAGATTCGAAAACCACGTCTTTACGGCGATAAGGGCCGCCCTCTGGAGTTTGCGTGGTATTAATATTAGCGATGTTGCTAGAAATAGTATTCAAACGCATTCTTTGCGCTGCCATACCACTTCCGCTAATTCTCATTCCCGTAAAAAAGTCAGCCATCCTAGCCTCCCTTTAAAAGTTACTTCAACTCCGGCCCGCTGGGCCTGCGTTCTGTCGGCATGCGCCGATACTATCTATCACCGATTGCGTATTTTAATGCTGCCATCTTTTTGTTGATCAGTTGCAACGCCGTTTTGTACAAGATTGTATTCTCGGACAAGGTCGACATTTCTTTTTCAAGATCGACCGTATTGCCGTCGTTGTTGATCGCACCTTCTGGGTTTTCATAAACATCGGGTCTTACAGCAGCAGATTGTCCACCAACTGAAATGTGATCTCCGCTGGTCGTGCTCATATTACGAAGACCATCGATATCCATCGCTCTGCCAAGAGCTGCTTCGAAATCTACTTTCTTAGCGTGGTATCCTGGCGTCTCCGCGTTGGCGATATTTGCAACCGTCACATTGTTGCGAAGTTGTCGCATCGCTAAAGAGGTCGCAAGCGCATTCGTTGTTTTATCGAATAAACTCATACTAAACCTGCCTGTCTGTACTCGTTAATTTTATTTCGTAAAGTGCGGATGCTAATGCCGAGGATTTCTGCCGCGCGAGTGCGGTTTTGCTCCGTCAGTTGCAAAGTCTGTAAAATTAGTTTTTGTTCTACTTGTGATAAAGTCATGCCCGCGAAGCCTACGGACTCGTCCAAGGATTCTGGGCTTTCGATAGCGATGTGGGAAGCCTGAATAACTGAGCCTTCGGCCAAAATCACCGCGCGTTCCAAAACATTTTCCAATTCGCGGATGTTGCCAGGCCAGCTCCATAGTTTCATCTTCTCAAGTGCCTCGGGGCTTAATACCAAATTAGATTTTTGATGAATGATCGCAAATACGCTTACCAAGTGCTTTGCCAAAATTTCTAAGTCACATAATCTTTGACCCAAAGCTGGCAACTCCAGGTTAAGAACCGTAAGACGATAATAGAGATCCTCGCGGAATTGCCCTTTTTGGACCATGCTCTTCAAGTTGCCGCGGCTAGAAGAAACTACACGTATTTTTTCCAACGTTCCGGAGCTCTCTAGGGCCTCGAACAAACTCTTTTGTTGTTGAGGACTTAAACGATCAATATTTTCCAAAAGATAAGCACCACGATCGCTATTCTCGAAGAAGGCTGAAAAATTGAAATTTTCAGCAATCTCGGATGCATCGATGTAGGCACATTCTACTGGGTTCAATAAATACTTCGCCAAAGTAGTTTTGCCAGTCCCTGTAGGACCACAAATCAAGACGTTAGCACGAGAAGAACGTACTGCTGGCAGCATCTCCTGCACTTTTTTTACTTTATCGTCTGCAAATTCTAAATTCACAAAATCCATGACAGACATAATTCCTCTACTGTTGTTTCGACATTGCGGGAATGCGATCAATATACTTTTTATAATCGCCTCGCCACTCAGAGTTTTTCAGCTGCTCTTGGGCAAGGTTGTACCAAAACTGACTCTTATGACTTTTCAACTTACTCCAAACATCGGCAGCTTTTTGCACATCGCCTTTTTTGAAATAAATCTGCCCCATCTTGTAACGGATAGAAGCCAAAGGTCTTTTTTCTTCATATGTATTTAACAACTTGTCGAAAGCACCAATTGCATTTTCGCCATCGTTTTTATCTAGGTAGAGCTGACCTACCATCTCTAAGCTTTTTGCATGAACGTTTTCTGGAACGTTTTTAGAATCGGCCATTAATACATCAACTTTTTTCAAAGACTCGATCGCTGACTCTGGTTTGCCTTGCTTGACTTCAAGCTGTGCTAATCTTAAATAAGGTTCTGCCACCAAGTGAGCTTGACCTTTCCATGTGCGCAAAAGTTCCGTCAAATAGCGAACTGAAGAATCAAGATCGCCACGTTTTTCCAACAAATCCACAGCAATACGCACACGTTCAATTTGTTGATCTTCGCTCAGATTTTCAGGTGTCTTAATATTCTTTAAATAGTCATAAGACTGATTGAGCTTCTTTTGCTGATACGTTGTCACCGCCAAACGCAGATTCAATTCATCTTCGGTTGGTTTCTGATTGGTGATCGCCAATTCTTTTTCTCTTTTAGAACCTTTAATTGCGTAAACTTGATTCAAAACATCGCGATAGTGCTTCTCGGCTTCACTATTAGCCCCAGCCATTTCAAAGGACTCTGCTAAATAGAAACGAGTATCGATGCGATCATTGTTTTTAAGCCAGTTCTCGGCATACTTGCTATGAGTTTTCAAAGCTTTGATGAAATCCCCAGAAGCCACTTGATCGTGAATTTCATCTGTGATGTTGCCAATGATACGTTTTTTAAATAATTCGCGATCTACAGACGTTGGATTTTGCTGATAATAGTCCGTCAGCAATTTGATCGCCTTCTCATGCTCTTTGCGGGCGCCATAACCTTCAGAGATCATAATAGTACCGAACTGCTCGATGTTTGGGATATCGAGCTTCTTCACCAATGACAAAATCTCTTTGGTCGCAGCTTCGGTTTCTTTTGGCTTCATGCCCTTCATACGAGCGCTGGTCAGACGTAAGCGCGCGACAATGGCATTGTTACTTTCGCCATAACGGAAATAAGTTTCAAGATATGCGCCCATTACGCGAGCTTTATCCGCACCGAGAATATCAAGAAGTTCTCCCATACGAGTCATGGCAAACGCAGCGTGCTCATGAGAAGGGAACTTTTTCATGAATTCTAAATACACATCCAAAGCTTGACGGTAGGCACCCATTCCGAAAAGAGCTTCAGCTTGGTTGTAGTAGGCATTTGGATATTGGTTCTGGAAATCAGGGAATTTTTTGATGGCTTCTTTATAAGTATCAACAGCCTTTTGGTAATTTTTTGCCTGAACGTAAACATCACCTTCACGATAAGCTGCCTCTGCTTTGATTTCTTTGTGAGCGCTATCCTTCGCAAGTTTTGAAAAAATCTCGGCAGCTTCTTGGTGACGATTCAGCTTCATGTAAGCTACGCCAGTTCCCATTCGCGCCAAGTCGTTAGAGACTGCATCAGGCTTGCCTGCATAGTTTTTTTCGATATGTTCGTTGAACAAACGAATTGCATCGAGGGAATCGCCTTTATCCAAAGCCATATTTCCCAACATCAACGAAGTTCTTTCAACCAACGGTGATTTTGGATTTTTCTGAATGGCTTGTTTGTACTTAACTTGAGCGATCTCGTAGTACTTTGGATCTTCTTTATCTTGCCATAATGTTTTGTATACATCGGCAGTCATGAAGTCGATCAAGCTGTCGTATTCTGATTGAGGATACTTATTATGAAACCACTCCTCAGTTTTAAGGTAAGTTGCATAACGTTTGTTTTCAAAAAGCGTCCATAACAAGCGAGCTTGTTTATTTTCATCCGTATTTTGTGGAGCGATTTCATAAATAGGAGCAGCTGTTTTCATCTTCTCCCAATAGTGATTCTCGGCACGAATCATAGGATACGGGATGAAGTAACTATCTTTGCTGCGGATGATAGAGTCTTCTTTGATTTCGTAGTCTTTTATTGAGAAGCGTTCAAAGTTAGGATCGCCACCGTCAAAAAGTCCAGAACGGCTCGGTGTAGAATCATGAGAGTTCGCACCATCATTTTTCACAACCAACACATCCGCAGTCGCAGGCTTACGAGCCTTGCCATCTTTTCCAGGTTTAGTGACTGCAGTTTTCTCTTTCTCAGAAGTTTCCGCAGGCTTAGCTCCTTTTTCAGGAAGCTCAGTAACGGCTGGCTTACCAGCTGAAGCCTCTTTCTTAGGAGCAGGAACTTCCGCAGTTTTCACTTTATTCTGAGAGTTCACATAAAAATCAACAATGAGGCGCGAAGGTTGATCTGTTAAGTAGTCAAAACTTTCAACTTCATCACCAGAAACTTGAAAGCTGACGATGTATTTGCCGTCTGGTCCAGCTTTATCAACACTGACATTAGTAACCATGTCACTTTTGAAAGAGGCAAGTTTGCGCAAAGAAGCTTCATCCATCGCACTGACGGTTAACTGCAAATAAGTTTTACCGCCTTTTTCCGCACGACGAAGGTCATAGTCCCAATTCTGCTGACCGGTGAGTTCCAAATGCACAGTATCCCCTTGATCTTGGATCAAGCCGGAAACTTTTTCCGCCTGTGCTGCAGACGCGGAAACTAGACTAATGAGCAGGCTAACAACGCTGATTCGCAATTTCAATTTGCTCACTCCTTGAACAAACTTTAAAGACAGTCCATCAGAAATACTCCATTGCACCTTGTGTGCCAGGCCAGAAACAGGCTCCATGGCAAATATTTTCCAGCTGGGCAAAAATGACCCATTGATTTTTGTCGGTATCCGACAAACTCATGACACTCGTTGAAAGTCGAGATCATCCAAAGTCCGGAAGTGATTTCAAGTACTGAGGATTTTTAGTTTTTTGGCCGATGAGCATAGCATGAAAAACCATCTGCTCAGAAATCTCATATTCTGTTCCGCGGTGTTCCTGTTGGGAGCCTGCGTGTCTGTGAAAATTCCGACAGGAACTGGTACACCTGCAAAGGATGTGAAGTACACAGATCCAGGAAAACCGTATGAAGATATCAAAGTGTCTTCAGCAGATAAGGCGTGGTTAAGCGCAAAAACAGGAAATACCATTTCATTTATTTCTGACTGTAATGGTACTGCAGATCCAACACTGCAACAGCTTGAAGGTGAGCCCCTGGCTGTCTTGGATAAACTCAAAATCTTAAAAAGTGACAACGTTACCTTTAATGGCCGCGAAGCTTTGCATACACAAGCGCAAGGCGAAGTGGATGGCGTTCCTGTAAAAACAGAACTTGTGGTCTTTAAGAAAAACAATTGCAACTACACACTCAGCTACGGTGGTCTTCTTAAAAACTTCGACGACGAAGCCAAAGTCTTCGACAAATTCAAAGAAAGTTTTAAGGCGCCTTAATGGAACAATTCGCACTCCCTTTTACCGCATTCTTACTTGAGATCGTCTACTTCTGCGGCGGTCTTGGTATGCTTACGGGTCAGGTGATGCGTGAAACCTTTAAAGGTAAGATCTATTGGAAACTGGTGATAGAACAAATGTATCAAGTGGGGTATCGCTCGGCTCCTTTGGTGCTGATCACCTCTGGCAGCATTGGCATGGTAATGGCATTGCAGTTCGGTCTAGGTCTGGAGAAATTCGGCGGTAAGCTTTACGTTCCTAAACTTGTTGCCGCGACAATCTTACGCGAAATCGGTCCGATGTTCACAAGCTTGATGCTAGCGGCTCGTGTAGGTGCTGGTATCGCCAGTGAAATTGGTTCGATGGTTGTAACACAACAAATAGACGCGATCCGTGCTTTGGGTACTTCGCCTATTAAGAAGATCGTGATTCCAAGAGTATTGGCATGTCTTATTACTTTGCCCGTTCTTGTCGCCTTCGCAAATATCATTGGGAATCTTGGCGGTTTGATCGTTGGTGCGACAGAGCTGAACCTGGACCCGAACTTCTACTATATTAAGATAATGTCGACAGCAAGCCTTGATGATTATCTCTCTGGCTTCGGCAAAACCTTTTTCTTTGCCATGTTCATTTCTTTGCCTGCTTGTTACTTCGGCCTAAATGTTAAAAATGGCGCGAAAGAAGTAGGTATTGCTACCACAAAAGCCGTGGTGGTTTCTTCGATCTTGATCTTAATCGGTGATTTCTTCCTTTCAAAAGTTTTCTGGATGATTGTGAAGTGGCTATGATCGAAATCAAAGAATTCACAAAATCATTCGGCACCAAGGTAGTTCACAAAGGCATCACCTTTACCGTTAAAAAAGGTGAGTGCATGGGACTCATTGGTGGTTCCGGAACCGGAAAGAGCGTGATTTTGCGCAGTCTAATCGGTTTAGAAAAACCGGACAGCGGTAAAATTCTCATTGAAGGCGTCGATATCACTCATATGAACGAGCGCGAACTTCTCGAGGTCCGTAAAAAAGTGGCCTACGCCTTTCAAAATGGTGCACTCTTTGACTCTATGACGGTTTATGAAAACCTGGCGTACCCGCTTCGTGAACATTTTCAATACTCTGAAAAAGAAATTAAAGACCGTGTTCTTTCAAGCCTTGCCGAGTTCGGCCTTGAAGGAAATGAAAACATTTATCCAGCCAATCTTTCAGGCGGTATGCAAAAACGCGTGGGTCTAGTGCGCGCTATGATGATGAATCCACAAGTCATCCTTTATGACGAGCCTACTGCAGGTTTGGACCCTTTCAACACAAAGAAAATCCAAGACTTGATCTTACGCCTGAAAGCAAAGGGCGTAACATCAATTCTAGTGACTCATGATATGCCAACAGCCAATGCCGTTTGCGACAAAATGGCGATGATTCTGAATGGTAAAATCGAAGCTCAAGGAACGATGTCTCAACTGGACTCTGACAGCCTAAGTACGATTGCAAAGTTTATTGCGGGAGAGGAACTGTAAAATGGAAACGAACTTAAAAACCCAACTACGCGTCGGTCTTTTCCTTTCGATCGGTTTGGTTTTAATCCTAGGATCGATTTTCATGCTCGGAGCCGATAGAGCTTTCTTTAAAAGATATACCACGTTGCATGCGCACTTTGAGCAAGTACAGGGCTTGGCGGAAGGTTCTGTGGTTTCTTTCTCGGGGATTACAGTTGGTAATGTGACAGATATCAAGATCGTGCCTGGACAGAATTTGATCGACCTCGTTCTTTTAGTGGATGATGAGTTCATGCCACGAGTAACGGAAGGTTCTTTGGTAGAAATCCGTACTCAAGGTGCCTTGGGTGATAAGTATATCTTTATCATTCCGGGAGATCCTAAAGCACCACCGTTGAAAGATGGCGCCGTGATTGAGGTTGCGAAGGCTACGGACATCTTAGGAATTATCTCTGAGCGTGGTAACGAGGCTGAAAAGATCTTCGATATCATCAATGAGATGCATCGCTTTACAAAGTCTCTGAATGCAAATAGCCGTACTGACAAAATCTTAGAGAACCTCAGCACAGCTACAGCAAAGATCGACAAAACCGCTGCAGCTACTCAAAAACTAGCTGAGGGTTTAGGCGATGGCGGAAAGCTAAAATCAACTATGGACCGCTTAGACAGCGTTCTTACAAAGTTGGATAAAGGCCAGGGCACGCTGGGTGCATTGATCAACGACCCTACCGTGCATGATCAAATCAAATCCATGCTGGGTGGCTCTGCACGCAAAAGCTATATGAAAAGCCTCATGCGCACGTCGATTGAAAAAGGCGAAGAGAAGTAACCTTAGTTTTCGATTCTCAGATAGACCGGGTAATGTACAATTGCTGAACCTTCCGGTGCATCTGGAAATCTCCATGTGGAAAAGCGCGTCTTTACACAATTGTCAAAATCACTATTTCCCGTCGTTGAGCTTTGAACGATAGAGCTCACCGCTCTTCCATGACCATTGATTTTCAACGCAATAATCACTTTACCTTCCAGTCGTTGGGATTCTGAGAGCTTTTTTGCCTCACGCTCATAGCAACCACGGATCTCGCCAAGACCTGCACGGATCACACGACGGACAGCTTCGCGATCAATAGTCCCTTCGAAATGCTCCTCTGCGCCGCCAAGATCGATAGTTAGCGTGCCACCAGCTCCTAAAGAGTTCCCAGCGCCATAACCAACTCCTCGGCCTTTCGTTCCAACACCCGCGATACCTTGAGTGGCAGTGCCTTTACCGCCAGCCGCTGTATCTTTGAACTTCGAACCAATATCGTCGCCTGCACCGTCAGTACTCTTGCCACCTGCAACCAGATCTCCGGAGCCAGAGTAAGCTTTATCAAGATTCTTTCTCATACCGCCGCCACCAAAGGCCGAAAGCATTCCTACCTTGTTAGCGTCTTTATTCGCATTTTGAGCATTCGCAACCGTCGTCTCTTCTTGTTTAAGAGATCCCCCCTGTTTAACAGAAGTAAACTTCTTAGACTTAGCCACCTGCTTTGGTTTCTCTTCAATTTTTTCTTCAGCGGCATATCCTATTTGCACGTCTTCTGCGACTCTCGTTTTTTTCGATCCACTCTGGTCAACAGAAGGGGCCTTCTTATCGAAAACTACTTGAGCTATCACTTCATTCTTAGCCTCAGGCTCTGGTACTTCCATCTCCTGTGTTGAAATCACAAACGCAAGACCCGCGACCGCGAGTGTAGCTCCTAACCCACCCCACACAGCCTTGAAAGACCAGCGAGGTTTCGTTAGCTCTTCAAGCTTTTCACGTTGTGCAGGTTTTAATGGAACAAGTTCCTCCTGCTTAAACAGAACCGACAAACTATTTGCCGTTCCTTGAATCTCTTCGACGTATCTTTGAAGTTCAGGATCTTGAGCCACGAGGCGTTTGACTTCCTCTGCCTCAGCTCCGTGAAGTTCGCCCAGAGCGTACGCCGTGATTCTTGGATCTTCAGTATATTTTTTCATACGGCATCTCCTTGTGCTTTCGAGTTCTTCTGGAGAAGACCTTTACGCAGACTCACGACAGACTCGTGAATAAGCACTCCTACGTAAGAAACAGAATGGCCCGTGATTTCACTGATTTCTTTATAGGAAAAATCCTCTTGAAATCTTAAGCGCAGAACTTCTTGGTGAGTTTCATCAAGATGCGAAATCATCTGTAGTAACTGATTCTCTTCTTCGGCCTGAAGCATTTTGTTTAAAGCCAAAGCTTCTGTCGCAGCCAGTGGCACATCCTCAATAGGCGAAGTCTGTCTTTTACCTTCGCCTTTAATCCAATCAAGGCACAAATTACGAGTCACATTAAACAGCCAGGGACCTTCGCGACCTTCGATACGGGAGGAGCCTTCGCGCCAGAGTCTTAAAAAACATTCTTGCACAATTTCATGAGCCAAGTCTCTTGGTACTTTGCTAAACGCATAGCGGAGCAGACGCTTTTCATAAAGATGTAGAATGTCTGCAAACCACTGGTTTTTGTTCAAGCAACCTCCACTTCGGACTTGGTCATAGTAGCGACGATCCCTGGATCTTTTCCAGTCTTTTCTTAATTTTCCGCTCTAAAATAGAAAGGGTAATTCACCTCAGCAACACCTCCGGGTGGTGGATCAGGAAACTGCCAGTTTGCTAAACGATCTCTCACGCAATTCTCAACGGCCCTATTTCCAAGTGTCGAGCTTTTAACTCTGACATTCAAAGCTCTTCCTTGCTCTGCAATCGTCCACTCGATCACCACTTTGCCTTCAAGATTTTGAGTTCTGTTCAGCTTGCTCAATTCTCTTTCGTAACATCCGCGGATTTCACGAAGACCACCTCGAATCACTCGCCGCACAGCTTCGCGGTCAATGGTGCCGACAAAGTTTTCCTCATCGCCTGCTGCTTGAATAGAAACAGAGCCTTTTTCTCCAAGGCCCACACCGCTGCCATAGCCCGTGCCTCGGCCGTTCTTGGTGCCAAGACCAGTGATACCCACTGTCGAAGTTCCCTGCGCGCCATTCCCAACGGACTTAAGACGTCCGAAACCATCGCCAGCAATATCTTTATCTGCTCCGGCAGAACCTGTTGCCGTGTTTGCAGCACCAAGAATTTCTCCACTGCCATCATATGTTTTACTGAGACGCTTGCTGATACCACCGCTATTTAGAGCCGAGAACATTCCCATTTTGCTGACATCACGAGTCTTGGCACTGGCTGCAGGATTTGTTGTTTGTTTCACTCCACCTTTTTGTGAGGACTTCGCAGTCGCACCACCTGCTGCTTTAGATGCCGCGGGCTTTGTGATCTTCTCAGGTATCACCTGCTCTTCTACTACAACCTTTTGCACTGGCGCCTGAGGACGCGGAGTTGGTTTTGCAAAAATAATCTGCGCGGGAATCTCTTCTTGGAGTTCTTTGACGGGTTTCACAGACATCGTTGTGTATAGATAAAGTAAAATCATCGACACTGCGATCCCCGTTACCTCAGAGCTGCGAAATATCCACGGAGGAAGTGGTACTGTCGGCGGCTGAGGAACAAAACGGATATACAATTGCAAATCACTATTGGCGAAAGAAATAAAATAAATATCGCCTTGCTCGAGCTTAAGTGCAGAAGCTCCGACGACGTGCTGAACTTTGTCCTGCTGTCTTAACTCGTCATAGGGCGTCCGTCCGTCAGCGGTAATAAGTTCTATTTTCATATCCGGTGTTACAGCAATACGGGTTTCTAACCCCACTTCTAGTAACGGCCATCCCTGAGGGCACAAGCCGACAGGTAAAGAAAGTCCCGAGCTACCGTCTGCACCTACTCGCACAAGACCAGGCTTTGTATAGTGATAAGTTGTAAGCAGCCGCTCTTTCCACGTAAGAATCACTTCGACGACACTGCCTTTGCCTTGCCGAAGCTGAGTGCTAAAGTCTTGCGTTTCACTCCTCGGAGCAAAAGTCTTTTGCCCTTTCTTCTTTTTCCTAAACGATGGCTCCTCATTTGGAACCGATTTCATAACGGGAGACGCGATAGTAGGCTTTGGAACACTGACAGGAGAGTTCAAATATCACCTCACTTGTTAGTTGGGTTCTCCTACTAACAACGAGGGACCTTAGGTTTTCTTAGTGGCTTTTTTTAAGACAGAAAAGCACCGTTATTTTAATAACTTAGTCTTCGTCGTTTTCTGGCGCGATCTTCGAAATCACGTTTTTGAATTCTTGTTGGGCTGCTTGCTGATTCGGAACTTCACGACGATCTAAAGTGAAGCGAATGTTTTTAATAAACTGACGGCCCAATTTCTGATTGATTGCATGTTGGATCGGGTCCTTCATAAACGTCAATTGCTGCATCCACGAACTATTGCGAACCCAAAGATACAAAGTACCGCGGTAAAAGCCCACGGGCTCTGTATTTTGCGCGACCGTAGGGCCTACAAACTCTCCCCAACGAGCCCAAAGCTTCCAACGCATGAATTGTTCGGAAAGTGGCGAATTGCCGCTTTCAAACAAACGCTGAAGGACCTCAGAACCGAGGCTAAATTTGGATTTAGGATCTTGTTCACGCATAAAATAGCTCTAGCACAGCCACGGGCTTAAATCCTGTGAAAAAACTCCCCTGGTGGCCTTATCACTCCTTGTCAAGACCCCTAAGTATCTGTAGACAGGTCCAATGAATCCAAAGTCTACCAAAAAAATCAGTGTTGTTGGTGCCGGCCTTGCCGGAAGTGAATGTGCTCTGCAACTTGCTGAAATGGGTTATCAAGTCGTGCTCTTTGAAATGCGCGACAAGACTATGACCCCTGCACATAAAACCAGTAAATTTGCTGAGCTTGTTTGCTCGAATTCTTTTGGCAGCCTTGGTGAAATCTCTGCTCCTGGCCAACTTAAATGGGAAGCACAAAAACTCGGTTCTAAAATTCTTGAAGCAGCTTTTCATGCACAAGTTCCTGCGGGTCAAGCGCTCGGCATGGACCGCGAAGTGTTCTCAGCCAAAGTGACTGAGATGATTCGCAATCATCCAAATATCGAAGTTCGTAATGAAGTGATCAATAACCTCGAAGAAGTTCCCCGTCCTGCTGTAATCGCAACAGGTCCTTTGACTCATGATTCATTGGCTGAAAGCATGCAACGTCACTTCGGTAACGAGTTCATGTACTTCTTCGATGCGATCGCGCCGATTATTGAAACTGAGTCCATCAATACCGATATCGCTTGGAAAGCCGACCGTTATGACAAGGGCACCGGCGACTATTACAACTGTCCACTGAACAAAGAAGAATACGAACGCTTCATTGCAGAAGTAAAAGCCGCTAGAAAAATCGAACCTAAAAATTTCGAAACAACCGACTTCTTTGAAGGCTGCATGCCGATTGAAACGATGATTGATCGCGGAGATCAAACTCTGCGTTTTGGTCCGATGAAACCTGTGGGTCTTGATAATCCAAAAACGGGTCGCTATGCCTATGCGGTCGTTCAACTTCGTCAGGATAACAAAGAAGGCACTGCCTATAACATGGTGGGTTTCCAAACCCGCATGGCTTACAACGAACAAGTGCGTGTCTTCCGCATGATCCCTGGCCTTGAAAATGCCGAGTTCTTAAAGCTTGGTAGCATTCACCGCAATCTCTATATCAACTCTCCAAAGAGCTTGAGCTGTGATCTTTCCAGCAAACGCGATCCATGGTTGTTCTTTGCAGGACAAATCACCGGGGTCGAAGGTTACTTTGAATCGACCTGTGTAGGCTTGATGGTAGCTAAGTTCTTGGATCAAAAACTTCAAGACATGGTGTTCACTCCGCCACCACGCTCTTCGGCGATGGGCTCCCTTTTAGAAGCAATCACAGACCCTACTCGTGCTGAGCATTTCCAACCGACCAATATCAACTTTGCATTGCTCCCACCATTGGGCGAAGCCGATATCGCTGCTCTTCAAGAGAAGAAACTTCATCGGGACAAGAAGGCGCGCAAAGAAGTACAAATTCAAAAAGCACGAGAAGCGCTCCAGAACTGGATTTAATGTTCGCGAATTTTCATAGGCTATAGGTAATGGAACGCTTCGAACACAGGCGTTTTATAAAGATTTATTGATCTCGAACGTACACGAATCGTCCTCAAATCCAAAACTTGTTGGGACACCTCAAAATCATACACATACAAGTATTTATTTATAGAATTATTTCGATCTTTCAAGCACTTCGAACTCATGCTTTCTCTACATATGTCCGATCTTAAATTAGGACGTATAACCAAGGTATGAGGCCTATGAGCAACTCAGGAGTTTTCGACCTAGTAGCCATATCAACGAATCAGAGTTTCATCCAAAGATGTGCCCATCTCGCGTCTCGTTTTTCTTTCGACTTTTCTCATTATGACAACCCTGACACTTTCAGCAACGACACAACTGACGCTGGTTCCGTAAAGTGCTTTATCTTAGACTGCACAAAGTTCTCTAATATCCATGAGGCGGCAGGCCCCATTCAAGTTGCACGACAGATGATGGATAAGTCCTACATCATTTGTATTTTGGATGCTCGTGTGAAACCAGAACAAATGGAGCTCTTAAAAAAGTCTGGCGCGAACTTAATTATTTTAGATACAGAATTCACAAGTAACAGCAAATTAGAATTCATCACAAGCCAAGTCATTAAAAGTGCTTATCTGCCTATCAAGGTCACAGACCTTATTTTAGATTCTAGTTTGGAAGCCCCTTTGTACATGCTGATGCCGAAGAACCAAAAATATCTGAAGGTGTACAAACCAGGTCTTAATATTGGGAACGAATTCTTGTGTCGTTACGAAGACGCCGACGAACTCTATCTTCACCGCAATGACGTTTCCAAATGGTTGGAATATGTGAAATCCTTCCCTGCTGATGAAGAACATCAAGAAGTTCGAAATTGCCGCGCTCAATTTATTAAACTGCAGCAAGTGTTTTTAGATCTTGTTCTGATCCTGAGCGACCAGACAAGTTCAACTTCATTCTCAGATGGAAAATTACTGTTTGAAGACTGCAAGAAGTTTACAAAAGATCTTCTAACGTCTTTGGAAAAGGTCCGCTACCCATGGCAAATCATCAATAACTCCTCGGTGGGTGACTTTGGCTCTGTGGAAAGAGGCACCGCTATCGCCGCTTATGCAGGCCTTCTTAGCCGCAAAAGTAATATTGGCGAGCCCGAACGCGTGATGCTGGCCGCTCTTCTTTCAGATATCGGAATTTTGTTGCTGTCACCTGCTGCGACTGAAAAAATCCGTGAGCAAAAAGCCGGAAAGCTGTCTGCGGAAGAGAAAATGGAATTTGAAAAGCATCCGATTTTTAGCGTGAATCAGATTCTTTCTAAACGCATCCCTTTGGATGACGATGTTAGAAATATGATTATGCTTTCTCACGAACGCACAGATCAAAAAGGATTCCCTAACCAACCGTCTCCGAATAAAATCACGGAAGACAGTGCCCTCGTTCGCCTAAGCCAAGAGATCGACCAATGCTTGACTATTCGAATGGGTGACATCAAAAAAGATTTTGCGGCTGCGTTCCAAGCATTCATCGAGGCAAAACTGGAAGTTGGCGACGGTTACTCGCTGGCGACTCTCTACAAACTGCGTCCACACTTCAAAGTCACAAGCTAATCGCGAACTTTTGGTGACTTTTTGGCAATAAATTACATGGCCCTGTGATTGCAATATCCCTCGAGCGTGGCACCTTGCCACCACTTAGGGGGATTTTTAATGTTGCTACCAATTCTTATGTTACTAGGCTCGTCATTGAGCGCTTCTGCACAAGTTCCACCAGGAGTTCAAATTCAACAAATTCAAGCCAGAGGAAACGGTTGCCCGGACGGAAGTTATGCCGCAACGATCGCGCCTGATGGGCAAAGTTTTTCTTTGCTTTTTGATCAGTACATTGCCGAGTCCACTCCGCAAATGACTCTGGATCGCAAAACGTGCCAGATGCGTATTGATTTTGCGGTTCCTACAGGTTGGCAATACGCCGTTATTTCGGCGGACTATCGCGGTTTTGCCAGCGTCGAAGCAGGAGCCGTGGCCACTCACCAAGCGCTTTACTCTTTTGATGGCAGCAAACCACCGAATGAACGTCCCGGCTTTCAAGATGGCAGCAGCTATTCATTTAAAAACCAAAACTTCAACGGACCTTTCCAGGATAACTACTTCATCCGCAATCAAATTGATCCACGGATAGCTCCTTGGTCCCCGTGCGCAGCAAGAACGCAAAGTCTTTTTGTTTCGACGTTCCTAACGGCTCGTGCAGTGAATTGGCGACTTCCGGCTGCTTCGATCATCACTCTGGATACCGTTGACGGTCAGGTTCAATCGCAAAAGTACGGTTTGGTTTGGAGAAAATGCTCGGGCGTAGGCCCTCAACCCCAACCTCCGGGCAACACCCCTCCACCAACACGTCCTCCAAACAATCCTGGTCGCCCACCACGCTTCCCGTAACGAAGAAAAGGTCCTAAACTTTGCCCAAATTAAAAAAGTCAAAGTTTAGGCCGTAGATTTCTTCTTCTTTAGATTGCTGGATGACCTTATTCATAGAGCTCAGATTTTCAATCAAGAGCTCTTTGATTTTACTGACATCTTCTCGAGAGAGTGTGACCGCAGAAGAATAGTGCATATTGTTCTTCACATCGTTGTCGATGGACTGAATCGCGCGATTGCGCCAATTTATATGATGGTTCCTCACCTGCGGAGATTCCGAGCTTAAGTGAATATGCTTGGGACCAATTTCAAAGCTACGAAGGTCTTTGGCTTTTGCCAATCCCGTGTTTACTAAGAACTCTAGAATAGCTCTGACTTGAGACATAGAGATACCGAGCCGTTTAGAAATAGCTTCTGGGGACGCGAGCTCAGGAATCGACAAAGCCACATGAATGGCAGCAAACTGCCAACTGCAATAATATCGAAGCTCATCTTCTCCGGCGATAGCTTCCGTTTTTCCGACACGCTTTTTCAGCACTTGCCGATTTTTAAGAATTTGCGTCAGTTGATTTTGAAAATAGGTCTCTAGCGGCTTGGTTCCTGCTCGAGCTTTTTGGACTAACAATAGAAAATAGTGAGACTCTTCGTCATTGTGTCCTAAAAAATGATTTAGCTTCTCGGCCTGCTCAAGATTTAGAACCACTTTTCCATGCAAAACCTGAGATATGAAAGTGCTATGACACCCAATATACTTTGCCGCCTGCGACTTTAGGCCCTTTCTCTGACTTTTATCACCAAAGACTTTCAATAAATATGGCGAATATTCCTTAAAATCATAAACGCTTAAGATCATGATATTCCTAATTTATTTAGATTAACGTGAGTATTTTATAATATTAACTATAGCAAACTTATAAATTAAATCTATCGCATTTTTTTATAAGTTCGATACTGAGGTTGTCAGCAGCAATGATTGCTCTGTAAAACAAGAGGTACTTATGAAAAATTTAATCTTATTCATCTTATTATCTGTCGGTTCGTATGCAAATGCGGGTGCTATCAGTGGTGGCGGTGGCAAAGCTGTCGTCTGTCGAGATGCGAATGGAGAAATCACTTCTGCACAAACTCTAGATCTGTATGAAGGCCGCACTTTTTATGGATTGGACATTCCAGAGTCCGATAAGCTAATGAGACCCACACATATTCAGAAGGCTCTTGCTGCTATTCCTCTGAGCTCTCGTGGCCTCATTGAAGCGTACACTGGCAGTGTTCAAAGAAACATGAAAATCACTTACGGAGTCGAACTTGAACCTATTGATGATGCCCTCCTTATCGGTGTCCCAAGAGGCTGCAAAGCCGAGCAAGCAGCCAACTACTTTAACGACAATCAGATTTTAATTAATGGCGATATCTGGGATAAAATGCCATCGATCGAACAAGCGGCATTGGTTCTTCATGAAGCCGTTTATGCGACCGCAAGACTTAGTGGCGCCAAGGATTCTCAAAGATCCCGTCATGTTGTGGCGAATCTCTTCGATAGCGCTACTGCATGGATAGACCCAATGTATGCTGCCCCGACAGATCACCTAAAATGTATTGCCAAAGGGACTTACTTTTTAGCTTACAAAGCGGCTGATGGACGTTGGATACTCCAATTCCAAATGTTAGGCGGTCATCAAGTCATGAGTAAAAAGACCGTTGATGTTTTCCAATCAGAGTTTAATTTTGAAGAGGCAAAAAAATTTCCAATAATTAAAGGCGACGACAAAGTCGGTACAAAAATCGAATTGGGCACTTCTGCACGTTCTGATTTTGAAGACCAGGACATCGTCATCATGACCAAAAAATGGGAACCCGTTATTGATATCAACGGCCGCATTATCAAGGGTTATCAAACTCCGCGATACTACATGTCTTGGACATCAGCGACCTACCCAAGCACAAGCGCCTCTGCAGAACTCCTGAACTGCTCTTTGCAAATCCCTTAATCCTCATTAAAGTCGGGTTCTTGGCCAAATATCGAGCTGGACAAGAACCCAAATGCTTCCTTGCTCCGCGTAAATTTCCAGAAATCGGAAGCCGACTCCCAAAAGAGACCAGGTCCCTTTTGGGAAGGCGTTTCTTGTCTTAGAGGCTCTGGTAAGTTATCCTAAGTCGTTATTTTCACGAGGATAATTATGTCAGAGCAAAATACCAATTCGCTATCGGATCGCTACAACCCTCAAGAAGTTGAAGGCCGTGTTTACAAATGGTGGGAAGACGCCGGCTATTTCAAAGCCGAAGCTCGTTCTACCAAACCTCCCTTCAGCATCATTTTGCCTCCGCCCAACGTCACGGGCTTCTTGCACATGGGCCACGCTTTGGATCACACGATTCAAGATTTGTTGATTCGCTGGAAACGTATGAACGGTTTCAATGCGATGTGGTTGCCGGGAACAGACCATGCCGGTATCGCCACTCAGAGCGTTGTGGAACGTGAGCTTAAAAAGAATGAGCACGTAACACGTCACCAATTGGGTCGTGAAAAATTCGTAGAAAAAATCTGGGAGTGGAAACACCAATACGGAAATCGCATTTATTCACAAATGCGCCGCCTGGGTGATTCTTGCGACTGGGAACGCGCAACCTTTACTTTGGATGAAGGCGTTTCTAAATCTGTTCGCAAAGTTTTCGTTTCTCTTTACAAGAAGAACTGGATCTACAAAGGCCAACGCCTAATCAACTGGTCAGGCCCTCTAGAAACAGCCATCTCTGACTTGGAAGTAGAATACAAACAAGTGAAGGGCTCTTTGTGGCACATCAACTACCCTGTTGAAGGCTCTAGTGAGTTCGTAACCATCGCAACGACTCGTCCCGAAACACTCTTGGGCGATACTGCGGTTTGCGTAAACCCTGAAGACGATCGTTATAAGCACCTTATCGGTAAAAACGTGATCGTGCCTTTGATCAATCGCAAAGTAAAAGTGATCGCTGATACTTACGTGGATAAAAACTTCGGTTCTGGTGTTGTGAAAATCACTCCAGCTCATGACTTTAACGACTACAAGATCGGTAAAACTCATCATTTGGACTTCATCAATATCCTGACGAAGAAAACGACTATGAACGAAAACGCAGGCCCTTATCAAGGCTTGAGCGTTATCGAAGCTCGTAAAAAAGTTATTGAAGACTTAAAAGCACAAAACCTTCTAGTAAAAGAAGAACCACATGTGAACAACGTGGGTCACTGCTCGCGCTCAGGCGCGGTGGTAGAGCCTTTCTTGTCTGAACAATGGTTCGTAAAAACAGAAGGCCTTGCAGTGCCTGCTCGCCGTGTGGCTGAAAGCGGAACCATTCGCTTTGAACCTGAGTCTTGGACAAAAGTTTATCTTCACTGGATGAACATCATCGAAGACTGGTGTATTTCTCGTCAGCTTTGGTGGGGACATCGTATTCCTGCGTGGAACTGTGCTGATTGCGGTCACGTAACTGTTGCTGAAACAGACCCTGCAGAGTGTGAAAAGTGCCATAAGAAAAATCTTACTCAAGAAGAAGACGTTCTGGACACTTGGTTCAGTTCGGCTTTGTGGCCGTTCTCAACAATGGGCTGGCCTGAAGAGACTGAAACTCTGAAGACATTCTATCCAACCAGCTACTTGGTAACTGGCCACGATATTATTTTCTTCTGGGTTGCTCGTATGATCATGATGGGTCTTGAGTTCAAACGTGATGTGCCGTTTAGAACGGTCTACATCCACGGTTTGGTTCGCGATGCTCAAGGTAAGAAAATGTCTAAGAGTGCCGGTAACTCTGTCGATCCAGTTGAAATGATCGACAAGCACGGAGCTGATGCGCTCAGATTCTCGTTCCTAGCACACTTGTACTCTGGCAAAGACTTTAAGTTCTCGGAACAACGTCTTGAGGGCTACCGCAATTTCATGAACAAGATCTGGAATGCGGCAAGATTCGCACTCAGCCACTTGCAAGACTTCCAAGTTCCAGCAGATGGCGTGAAAGCTCTGCCGAACAAATCGCAGATCTCTATTTTTGATCAGTGGATTATTACGAAGCTTGCGGAAGTGGAAAAAACTGTGGAAGACGCCTTGGAACAAGAGCGCTTCTCAGACGCGGCAACAGCTTTGTATCAGTTCACTTGGAATCAATTCTGTGACTGGTACATCGAGTTCACAAAACCAATTCTGACTGGCACAAACAAAGAAGAACGTGCAGCAACTCAGTTGGTGATGGCGCAAGTTCTAAACCGCATGATGAGACTTCTTCACCCGATGGCTCCATTCATTACGGAAGAGATCTACCAAAAGCTTCCGATTCGTGGCCAAGCTTGTATCGTGGATCAATATCCAAATGTTCGTAACGATAAGGACTTGTTGGCATTGGGTTCTCAACAATCGGCTTACGAAATCGATATCGTAAAGGACGTTGTGACTGCGATCCGTAACATCCGCGGTGAAAACCGCATCAGCCCTGCTGAAAAACTCAATGTACGTTTGGGTATCACCGAAGCTGAGATGCAAAAGATCTTGGGTAACAACAAGACTGCTTTGATGACAATGGCTCGCCTTGGAAACTTGGACATCGGCGCTGACGGCAATATGCAGAAGTGTGCGGTGGCTCCGATTACTACCAAAAACGGTCAGATTAAAGTCATCATCCCACTTGAAGGCTTGGTCGACTTTGACGAGGAAATTAAGCGTATAAACAAGACGATCGAGAAGCTGGGTAAAGATATTTCATTACTGACCAACAAGCTCTCTAATGAAAAATTTATAGCAAATGCTGATGAAGACGTCGTAGCAGCCGATAAGGAGCTATTAGCTCACAGTAAATTGCAGCTGGAGTCCATGAAGGATGCTCTGGTACGTTTTCAATAAATAGGGGGTTGAAGTCCCGAGAGCCCGAGGCTATATAACTCATCGAGTCCTAAGTATAAGCTGGAAATAAGGTCCGGCGTTTCTATCCGTCACCGTAAAAGGCGGGCTATTTGGAGATAAGATGAAGAAAGCCTTTGCTCTCGCGACCCTCTTGTTCTGCTTACTCAGCTTCCACCAGTCATTCGCAGGTGGTTACCCTCAAGGTCCCGCTAAAAAGCTTACTCCAGGCCAACTTTGCGCCAATCCAAACAGCCACCGTTATCCAGAAGGAATTGCTTACTGCAATCGTGACGTAAGCCCCGCTCTGAAAAGACAAATCATTGCTAACTACGATAAATCTTTCGGTTACAACATCGAAGGCATGGATCGCAAAAACTTTAAAATTGATCACTACATCCCACTTTGTATGGGTGGCAGTAACGACATCACGAACTTGTGGCCTCAACATGTCAGCGTCTACACCTTGACGGATTCTTTGGAAGAAGCCCTCTGTGAAAAGATGGACTTGGGTCGCATCCTTCAGAAGGACGCAGTGATCTTGATCAAGAAAGCAAAGAACAACTTGAATCTCGTTGCTGAGATCAAGCTCTACGTTGACCATCTGTAATTCGTGGCTGACAAAAGTAAAGTCTACGAGACCTATAACAAAATCGGTTCATGGTTTGATAATGTACGCTCAAAGGACCTATCCTTTGAGCTTCATCATTTAGAGGCGCTGACTTCACACCTGCAAAAAGGCGCTAAAATTTTAGATCTTGGATGTGGCAGCGGTCGACCAATCGCTGCTTTTTTATTAGATCAGGGCTTCAAAGTCACAGCTGTTGATGGCAGTGCCCAAATGATCGAGCTTGCGAAACAATATATTCCCCAAGCAGATATTCGTCTGATCGATATGCGCAGTCTGAACCTTTCAGAAAAATTCGATGCGATCATTATGTGGCATAGTTTTTTTCATCTGACAGCTGATGATCAAAGAGCGATCTTTCCAATTCTGGAAAAGCACATAAATCCACAAGGCGTGTTGATGTTCACTTCAGGAACTACTCTCGGAGAAGTCTGGAGTGAAAATGGTGGCGAGAATCTTTATCACGCATCCCTAGATACTGCAGAATACCGCTCGCTTCTGGAAAAGCATCACTTCGAAGTGCTATCTCACACCGTTGAAGATAAAACGGCCGGCGGCGCTACGGTGTGGTTGGCTCGCCAAAAGTAAGGATCGATTCGAATCCCTGCCTAGACTCGTCTTCATAAAAATAGTCAAAAAGCGACACTTCTCTTAGCCTATAAAAGCATGAAATATCTTTTCGTCTTTGTATTCATCATCGCTGTCTCTGCTTGTTCTAAAAATAAGGACAATAGTGAAGCTGCGAATTTTGATCCACAAAAACTCGAGACGATTGCGAAGACTCAATGTCCTCCCGGAGAACAACTTGCAGAGTTAGATATCTCAGATATCGGACTTGATTTTGAAGATCTCACCAGCAGCGGCGTCTATGGCTTAATGAATGGAACTGGTCGCTGTGCTCTGACTGGAGATATTCATGATGCTTGGGGCATCGGATGGTTTAATGTAACTGCTAATTCTTCATGCGTTCCGAATGGCAGTTTTTGGAAAATAAAATCAAGGCAGCTTGTCTCGCCAGATGTCTATTATACGTTCGAGAGTATCGACCCCGTGGGCCTTCCCCTTCTAGAGATGTCAGGAGCCCGCGATCTGAACACTACCTATGCTCGTGATCACGCGGGCCTTAGACCTCTGGCCTGTAAGGCGCAATAGCCCTAACGAACTAAGCAGCCAACTAAAGCGTCTCTAACTACGATACTTCCTGATTGAAGCGGCGTTGGCAAATGCAAGAAACCAAAATTCATTGCTACACCTGCAGAAGCATATCCAGTTGCTGCTTTAGAAGATTGTCCATCTGAATGAAGAGCGATCGCCGAAAATGTAACAATCTTATTTTCTGGATTTTGTGTCGCTGAAATTTGCAGAGTCGAGTTGCCATTTACGATTTCGACCTGAGCTGCGCAAGAATCATTGGTAAATGCGCTCTGACCGACAAACTCTGTAATGACATTACTGTCAGCACGATAAAGAGCGCGGCACGATAGAGTCAAAGATGTGTCGCAAGACTGTTCTGCAAAAGCAGATGTAGAAACCAAAGAAAGCACTAAAAGTGACATGAAGGCACGAATCATAAAGACCTCTTATTTTTGAAAGTGGATCTTTATAACTGAGCCGATTGAGTTTTCAAAGGTCACGGAAAAGATTTCTAAGGCGGTTTACCGTCTAAAGGCTGAACAGAGGCTGTATAACAAATTACGGCTTTACAGGTATTTATTACCCTCAAATCGCATAAAATAGCCCTGGCTGTGGTCTTTTAGGCCACTATCTTGCTCTAGGATTCTCTGAATGGAGGCCCCCACCATGAAAGCAATGAGTCTGACCCTAGCAGGTCTTTTTTTAAGCTTAAACGCTGCCTACGCAGCCGAACAAGCCCCTGCCCCTGTGTGCCTGCAATCAGACCAAGCTGAGTTCATTGCCTGCCTCAATAACCAAGTCGTCGCCGACCAAATACCAAGAGCCCAAGCGTGGTTTGAGTCCATCTCAGTTCGTTTGGTTCAAGGGTATGACCTTTCTACGGACGTTCTTCAAAAGTCTTTTACAAAGGCCTATGGCCCGCAAAACGGTCTACCAACAATCGAAGTTGGTACAACCAGTTTTGAAACTGAAGGCGGCGAAGAGTTCACGCCAGCTCTCGTGATGAAAAAGCGTAAAGCCTCTATCATCGAAAACAACATCCGTCGCGCCATTAACTTTGCTTCGTGGTTCCATGCACGCAGCTTTGGGCGCACAAGCTCGATGCTCTTTGCATTCCGCCGCTTAGAAATTCAAGCACACTCTACACCGAATGTGGGACTCGCACTTCGAGATAAAACTTTGGTAGTAACACTGCCTCAGAACCGCATGATCACCGAAAAAGAAATGATCGATTTCTGGAATTCGGGTCGCGTTCTAGTTCCTGCCAAGTACGCAGAGCTACCAATGTCTTGGATTAAGTTTTTAGCCAAATTCAGTGGCCCCGTAGAACAAAAGACTTTGGAGTACTGGAAGTTTTTAAACCCAGTTGGCGAATTTCGCGTAGCTTTGCATGCGCTTTATCTTGCAAAGGTAAAAGAAGCGAAGATTTTGATCGACCGTGAACCAGTGACTCAAGCGCAAAAGGTAAGCATGGTATCCTTCTTGGAAAATCCAACAGAGACTGCAAAGTCTTTGGATAGTTTGTTCTCTATCAGCGACGCTTCTTCAGGCGGCAACATCGTAGTTGTGAATAGAACTACGGGCTTCTGCCCGATCAAAATTAGCAATAGCCACGTCATCAACGTCAGCGTCAGTGCTTCTCGTTTCCAGCGTGCAACTGAAAAGCCTCAAGGGTACACAGTAACAACTGATAAAGACGGCACTCGTGTGGAGTCTGATGGTACCCAGTCGGTGCACATTGTGAACGACAAAACCATCGCAGGTATCGTATGCGTAGATACGCATGACAATGTCGATGTATCTTTAGATGTAGTATTCGGTCAGCTTGATAACGAAATCTCTCCAGAAAAATTGGTGAATTATGCAAAAAGCTATGCGCTTTAAAAATGTCCTTTCCGCTTTATTAACTTTGTTCGCATTCTCTTCAACCACGATGGCATCCGAGTCTTCATGGTATTTGGAACAAACTCCGTATGACGTAAAGACCCTGCTTGTAGATGACGTCAGCCTAAGAACCGGCTACTATCGTGAATCCAGCGAAGTGCCTTTTAAAGGTTGCGTGATCTACTTACAGGGCTTAGCGGATTCTGGTTTGAATCAAGCTCCTCTTTTTCAGTATCTAAGTCAGCATGGCTATCGCAGTGTCTTCTTTGATTTTATGGGGCAAGGTGGTTCCAGCGGAACTATGAACAACACCCGTATTTTTGATCCTATGAACCCTACTCTGCAGCTTTCTACACAAGCGCAATTGGTTTGGGAAAAATACGCAACCCTGAAAGATTCTGTGAATGGCCGTGACTGTTCGCAAAGTAAAAAACTTGTTATGGGTTGGTCTACGGGCGGATTGCCAGCTTATATGCTTGCTCACGAACAATGGGCAGACGCTGTTGTGCTATTCGCGCCTGGAATTCATGTACGCGCCTTCGTGGGTGAATCTGCGGCAGAACCAAAGAAGCTCCTAACGTTCCAACAAGTTATTACCGAGAGAACTTTAACTCGCAATAAATTTGAAGGCATGACGAATCCGCATGTTGATCCGATCAAACCGCTTTCCCCAGCACATATTCCAATGTTTGCTACAAATTTGCTAATGAGCTCAAAAATATCTCAGAACTGGAAGATCTCACCAAAAGTTCCGGGCCTTACGTTCATTACAGGGGAAAACGATTTTTACGTGAACGCGCCAGCAGTGGAAAAAACTCTTCAGCAGAACGCGCCTCATTTTAAACTTGAGCGTTATCCAGAGTCTTACCATGAACTCACTAACGAAATGCCTGAAGTCAGCCAGGAAGTTTATCAAAAAACAGTTCTATTCTTGAATGAGGTTCTAGCTAATAAATAGAACCTCTTGTAATGACGGTGCCTTATTGCTCGTATTTGCAATACACCGTCACTCGTTGCATGCTTTGCATGTTTGAAAGCGACACTAAGTTTTGGTCATTGGTTAATTCTATCATATGGGTTCTATCTGAGACAATGATGTTAGAAACCCTTTGTTCGCCCGGTTCTACCATAGCAAAAATTTCGAACTCACCGATAGTGCCTGTAAGATTAAAATAGTCATAAGGACCGGCATCCGCTGGAATTTGAACTGAAATAGTTTTTGTTTCAAGCGGCTCGCCAATGATCCTCTTTCCGATCGAAGTCTCTTCAAATCTGAGTTTGGACAAATCGAGTGTGCAAACTCCGGATGCTGCATTTGCAGTAACTGCCATCAACAAAACAAGTGTTGTTACAATGGATGCGAAAATCGATTTCATCTGAACTCCTGTTGGTTAGCGGCAATATAGGGGCAAACACTTATCATTGATACCAAAAACTACCAAAATGAATGGGGCTCTTTTAGCCCCACCACTAACTACACTAACATATTGAAATTACATAGATATTAAAGGATCTGCCTAGTCTGCTTTGGCAGACCTCCAGTGTATAAAAACATCTCTTCTGCGACTTCGTCCATGTCTCCAGCTAGGATCTTCTGGCAAGTAGTAATGGTTTCTTTCAGACCGACAGAAACGCCGGGCACCTTCGTCGAATTTGCCATCACGAAAAACGGTTGAGTGAAAAAGTTTTTTAGCTTTCTCGCACGTGAGGCTTGAAGCTCATTCAGAGTGCCTTCGTTAGCCAATAACTCCCGAACTTGTATCGCTGTTTGATAGTGATCGTTGCTAACAATTGATGGGTCTAACAATCGAGAGTGCGAACGAAGAGGGTCTACGGCTGGGAATCGTTTTTGTACTGCCATCTCTATATTAAAGAACGGACGCGCTTCCAAATAGTCTGCTGCCTTTGCAAACTCAGGTTTTGCTGCTTGATCTGTGATTAACCACGCAGTTTGCATAGGTCCGCCTTCATCGACACTTAAATCAGGCTCGTGCTCGATCATTGTAGAAACACTTGAAGCCTCATTGGGACCGACAAAGAAAAACAATGAAATCTTGCCGTCTGCCTGCAAAAACTTTTTATACATCTCGGCCACGACTGCCGACCTTCCAGCTCCAGAAGACCCCATGATGCCGATGTTTCCGTTTTTTGGAAGTGGGCAAAGTAGATCGATAATTTTAATTCCCGTTTCAAAAATCTCGAGTTTCTTCCCGCTAGGAGTACCGATAGTTGAAACTACTTCCTTAATGGATGCTTCATCCGCCGTCGAATATGATTTTGCGGCTTCGTTCTGCACTTTTAAATCCGATTTAAGACCCTTTGAATCTCCGTGAACTAAACAGCGAACTAAACCGTTTTTTAGTCTTTGCACAACTGTCAGTTTTGATTCGGCCTTCTTTCCAGCTTTCAGATCGTCAAAAAGCACAGGGTTAAATGACGGATCCATTTCTGCATCCACCAAGCGTCCTCGCACTTTGATAATTTTTCCGATTCCTTCTACAAAGTCTTTTGAAAGCGCCTTCGATTTAAATGTTTGATCCACCATAGATTCCATCCTCCCTCTTAATGTCTTCCGTGCTGCGTGAAGACAGTTGTTAACATCGCTGAGACTCATCTCAAGAAAGGTAGCGACGTCCTGTTGGGAGTTTTCTTCTATGTAATACAAAGAGACCACTTCTCGCTGGCGTTCCGGCAGGGATTGAACAGCTTGTAAGACGACCTGGCTTTGTTCCTTGAGGCTCAGTAATTGATCTGGCCTAGGCTCTTCACCCGCATTGTCTTCAAGCGTTTCTAAAGACTCCCACCGATTCATTTTGCCGCGCAGTTGGCGATGACATTGATTACGTACGATCCCCTTCAGCCATCCAGGAAATGCTTCTGGATCTTGCAGCTGAGAGACCTGATAATACGCAACTATAAAAGCCTCTTGAGCCGCATCTTGAGCGCGATGGAAATCCTTGAGCATTGAAAAGGCATAGGCAAACGCGAGATTCTGGTATTGCTTCACTAAACCAGTGAATGCCTCGGTATCCCCGTTTTTAATTTTGTCGATAGTGCCTTTTAAACTCATAACTTGTTATCCCCTGCTTTTAGCTACCTTTCAAATAGAGGTGCCATCGACAAAGGGTTTCCTTTAAAATATTTTGAGCTTTTATGAACTTTTTTATAACGCAGCACTTCGCGGATAGGAATCTAGATCCTAATTGGGCTTTTAGTAAGTTCATCTACTCAACCAAGAATCACTTGCCTATTCTCACACGTGATCTGCCTCTTAATTTTGATATCCGACAAGGATCTAAAAAATCCGTTGTACGCCACGCACTGGAATTTGAAAATTTCAAATAAGGAGATCTTATGGTGAAAATTGTGACGGAACAATCAGCACAGAAATATATTGAATTACTAGTGGACGGAAAAATTGAGACAGAGGAGATGAACGAAGTTTTTGCTCAAATTGAAAAGCGCATAGCGGAATGGGGTGACGTCCTGGTTCTGGAAGAAGTTCGTGATATCGGACAAGTCGAATTCGGAGCTTTTTGGAAGGACCTAAGGTTTGGTCTTAAAAATATGGGCTCTTTTCCTCGCGTTGCTGTTGTAACCGATATTTCGTGGGTTCAGAAGATTACGAAACTCGCAGACCCGATGTTCACTGCTGATATCCGTGTCTTCAGTTTGGCTGAGAAAGAAGTCGCGAAGAATTGGCTTTTACAAGGCAATGTCCAACAAGAACAGCACGAGGCTCATCCATAAAACAAAAAAAGCACTGATTTTTAGTCAGTGCTTTTTAGATTTTTTGTTACAAAGGCCTACATGAACACTTTGCTACACATACCGCCGCCGCCAGCAGCTGGAGCTACTGAACTTGGTGGTGGAATTGGGCGATCCGAATAAAGCATGCCCTCTAATGAACGCGCCTTCACTGGTTTACCCCAGTCTTGCACTTTCGGGTAGTTCTTGTCGGCATGAGCCTTCCAAGGAACATAGAACTTGCTTTGCATGTAGGCCTTATTCACTACAAGCTTATTCATGACGTATGGCATGTAGTCTTCCACTTTCAAATCAAGGTCTTTAGCCATATTGTCCAAGGCTTCGTAAGCCAACTTCGGATTCTTGATATAAGCTTCGTAATCCACAGTCTGAACTTTACCAGTCACAGGAGCTGTTTCGTTCAATGCTTTGTTTAAAAGTGCGCGAACCACTTTCATTTGGAAGGCAGCTTCCAATGGATTTGCAGCAGCATCGAACAAGCGCATTTCCATTTTTTTATGTTTCGTCACGCGGAACTGCTGAGCCCAGCCTTGGCCACCCGTGAAGCGTGCTTTTACCACGTCAAAGTCAGGCAAGATGAACTGCTCAGGAATCACACGGCCCATAAAGTTAGATACGTCGATCTGAGTATAACGAGTCTTACGGTTATGGCGTTGGTTAAAGTATTTTTCTTCATAGAGTAATTTCGCAAGATCTTCCGGCGTGCCTTTGAAGTTACGAAGCTTCATATCCAAAGCTTGGCTGACTTCAACAGGCTCAGCGCTGCGCAAACGATTCATGTGTTGAAACATGAATGCGATGATAGCGCGGTGAGAGTGGAACAATGCCAAGAAGCGAGCCATAGCTGCAGGGTTTTTCTCGAAAAGTTCGTAATCGATATTAATGTGCGATCCACCCATTTTGTAATCAGGGATCACACCTTCTTTTTCCATTGCTGAATAAACGCCTTGAACGTCATTCATCGTTGGGTTGTACTTCGGAGAAACGATTTCGATATGTCCGCCACGAGCTGAACCTTCAACCAAGTTTCCGTCAGTGTCGTAGTTACGGCTGATACCATCCCACTCCACACGCCAAGTGCGGTTCTGAGCATCTTGGAAATTGAATGCTAGTGCTAATGAGTGACCATGAGCTGCTTCATTCAACTTCACAACACCCTCACGTGAACCCGTGAAGTTTTCTTTGATAGATTCTGCGACCGCTTTGATCTTTGCTTCACGAGATTCCGGAGTCATGTCATAGACTGAAGAAGTCCAAACACCGTTTTTGTCGTATTCCGCTTTTAACTTAAGTGGCATACGCGCTGTGAACTCGTTACCAAGATCTATCTTGTTCACGTCGATACCGCCTTCTTTGATTTTTACTGTCAAAGGAGACGTCACTTTGTCGATTTGTCTTGTTGGTGTAAGATATTTTTCAATATCACGAGTCAAATCTGAAGCATCTACCCACGCTGCCAACAAGTTAGAAATCTGCTTATAGCTTGGATTTTGCATTTCTGAGAGTTTCACAATGAAATCACGAGAAATACGCTTTAGATCTTCGGCCTTTCCCTTCAAGAAAGGAGCACTTTCCCACTGCCAAAGTGGCAAGAGATAATTAGGGTCCGTAAGCGCCTGACCCTCTTTCTTAGACACTTGCTTATAGTTAGCAATGGCTTTTTCTACGGTCTCTAGAGGAATATTTAATCGTTGTGCCGCGCTCTCATGCATTTGAACATAAGTGCCAGATTCATAGCGATTGCCAGGGAGTAAAGAGTAGCTTGTAAGTGGAGCGATATCTTTCATATCGTTTCTTGAAAGGCGTGAGGTATAGACTGCCTGAACAAAGCGGCGAACCACTTCGTCTTTCATCCCTACGCGGAACTCTACACCTACAGAGTCCGTATAGAAGCGGTTTACTTCCAAGCGAAGAGGGCCTCGGCCCGTATCTAATGTTGCAACCTGACTATCCGTAGCAAGAGCTTTATGACGAGCACCTAAAAGACCAGTTCGTCCTTTAAGACCACGCAAAACAACATAGGCCTGAATCATGCGCGACACTTCTGCAACGCGGTCTCTATAATCTTTGTTCTCTTCTTCGGGCAGTTCCATCATAGGCATCACCACACGTTGATGTCCTGGAGCTTCAAATAAGGTCCCGTGGCTACCCATCAAAGTTCTGAACCATACTTGCATCTTTTCAAAAGCACCGTAAGTTCTTTGAGGTTTAAAGATAACTTCCCAACCACCATTCACTTCGCGATGACCGTGCTCAATATAAAGTTCTCCCTCACCCAAAAGCGGTTCCCACGAGTCATAGAGCTTAAGGCCTTTGTAGCCCTGCCATTTTTCATAACCATCTTTATGATAACTCGTGGTAGGCCCATCTTGACGGAACAAAGCCATACGAGATTTCGTATCCATAAAAGAGAACGGGCTCTTTGGGAAAATTTCCACAAACTTTTTAACAGCTTCAGAGAATTCCTCTTGAGTTGCAGAAGACCAATTAAAGGACTTTAGTGACTCATTAAGTGGTAAAAGCTCTACGACTTTACCCTCTGAATCTACCACATTCTTTTGGCGATGTTTGCCTGCCAAAAACTCTTTAATAAACTGATTCGCAAACTCGCGGTTTTTCTCTTGACCCAAAAACAGTGCAAGAACCTCTTTATTCGGAGACATTACTTTTAAGATCTTCGAAGAAGAGCCTTCCTTTTCGGCACCAAAGGTTACCGGTGTAGAACCATCAGTTCCACGCACTGGGATTTCCTGGGCTTCCATATTAATAGATTGATCCATCATCATTTGATAGACATCAAACGCGGTGTAATCCGGTCCTGGCACCTGCTGGCCATAGGCTGTGGGGCTCAGTACAAACAGGATGGAAAGGACGAAACTCACCATACGTTTAAAATACAAAGATTTGAAATCCATTAAATCCTCCGCCCGCAGGGGGCCTTACGCTGTCTATTACAAAGCCAATGCCAAGCGGTGTTTGCGTCTCAGTTTGAGACGCCTAGAAAATCGCAACCAACCCATTGATCCCTAATTATTCTTGCAGACATGTTCTTGTCCCGACCTCAGTAACCTTATAGACAGCTGTAAGCGCGAAATGTCATTTTTTTGCGGGTCATATTATATAGCTAAATTACCAACTAAGTTTTCACTTCAACTTTAGATTCTGAACTTTCAATCGCGCCGACTTTCCTGTCGTCAGAATACGCTTTCGCGTTTCACTATGTTTCACAAAAGTGCGAGGAGCGGCACGCTTTTGTAAGTTCGGCACTAGGCAAAGAAGCCAAGCCAGTCCTACAGCGGTATATCTTTTGAAATAAATGAGTTCTATGAAACCAATAATCAGAAACTCATTCGTAGCGGCGCTCTTGTTATCTTGGTCACTGCAGGCGACAGCCGCAGAGCTTTGTAAGAACGTCTTTTATTGGGACCCATTTCTTAAACAAGCAATGACCCACGATATGACCCTCATGGCTGCAAAGTCTGTGGAAAGCCTTCGCAGCAGCACAACAAGTGCGCGCATCGAAAATAAGTGGACCCTCGAGCGTCCCAAAATCGAAGGACTCATCAAGTCCCTGTCAGTCCAATTAAACGTCAAAAACATTCAAGTGAAAGCGCGCGATGCCGTGACTGAAGGGTATCGCAATGTCACCCATACCGTTTATCTTGAGAAGTTCGAATTAAACCTGAAAGAAAGCGGAATGCCTGTCGCAGAGGGGTTTCCAAGTGAGACCGTTTCCTTTAAAACACGCATTCGCAAATACGGTATTATCCGTAACGACGCTGAAGTAAAAACTGAAAATGTCCAATTCGCAGAGTTCACGAAGGACTTTTCATTTGTAGAATTTAAATTTTCAGACCCACGCTTCATCGGCGCCGTATTTAAACCTCGTGTGTATATGTCTGATAAATACGTTCAGCTCTTTGGAACTCCTGAATTCATAAAAAGATATGATGAGATCGTCGCTGAGACTTTGGCACTTAAAGAAAATGCTGCCACTAAAGAGAGTGCCACTGCCATGCTAGAGTTCTTACGCTTAGGACATGCGAGCAACTCAAGTTTTGCTCCGCTCGCTACGAATCTTTATGAGCGCATTTCCTACGCTGTCGATTTCGTAGATCGCGGCAGAGACAACACTAAATTCCAAATTCAAATGACTTTGGATAAGTCGATCGCATTCTTCGTGAACTCGATGAATAAAACCGTCGAAGCGTATCGTCCTGAAGACAGCGTCGTAGAGATTAAGACACCTGTCGAATATGCAGGTTACAATTTAGAAAGCAATCTTACAAAAATCACTGGGTATCGCCTGTTCTTACAATTTGTAGAAAAAGTTAAAAAATATCATCAAACAGATTACATGGCTGGCGTCGGCAAAATGGGCCACGGTCACCGCCAGTATCTACAAGATACCGAGCATTAGTATTTTATGAAGATGTTCTTGCGCCTGACTCATTTAGTGCTTTTGGTGATGGGCTTCTTAACAAGCCTATCCACTTTTGCGCAGTCTCGAGAGGTCAGCATCAACATCATGGGGCCCTTGCTGATCGGCGATCCTGTCGATCCCTCGTCACCAGATCATAACGATGAATGGAGTGAGTTCGAGCGCGAACTTATCCGCGCTAAGCAACTGGGCGTTCAATCCGTATCCACCGATATCTGGTGGGGATTAATTGAGCCCCAGAAGGGTCAATTCGACTGGGCCTACTATGACAGGTTAGTTCAAGTGATTGAGCGCGTGGGTCTTCAATGGATGCCTATTTTATCGTTTCATCAACTCGGCGGAAATGTCGGAGATAAAGGCTCTATTCCTATTCCAAGATATGTTTGGGCCGAAGGTGGCGCAGACACTTGGTCCGAAAACAACCGCCGTGTTTCTTCGTTGATGTTTAAAAGTGAGCTTGGCAATTACTGTCGTGAGTATGTTTCCTTCTGGGGAACAGACGCGATGATGCCGAACTATCGCCGCGTGATGGAAGAGTTCCAAAGACATTTCGCCCCGAAAGCGCGTCTGATTTCTGAAATCAATGTCTCTTTAGGCCCTGCAGGCGAACTTCGTTATCCTTCGTACAACAATCATGATGGCAATGCCGCGGGCTTCCCGTACCGAGGGGCTTTGCAAGCCTACTCTGGTCCCGCTATTCTTTCGTTCCGGACTGCGATGATGAAAAAATATGTAACCATCGAAGCCGTGAACAGCGCTTGGGGTTTCCGGTTAGCAGAGTTCAACCAAATTCATCCCCCAAATCCAGAACTTTTGAAATCTCAATTTTATGGTTCATTTGAACAGTTCACTCCGTACGGCAAAGACTTCTTCGATTGGTACAATGAAAGCCTGGTTCAGCACGGAAAGAAGATGATCAAAACAGCTTTTGAAGTATTCTCTGGCCCCGGATCACCAATGAAAAACGCCGACCTCGGTGCGAAAATGCCAGGAGTTCACTGGCGTGTTGCAAACGATCGCCTTGCAGAACTTTCTGCGGGACTCATTCGCACAAGTTACAATAACTGGTTCGCTGATGAAAATGCTTACGGCTATAAAGATACAATGCGCGTTTTCGATGAAGTCGCAGATAAGAAAAACTTCGTCATGCACTTCACCGCGATTGAAATGGCCGATCGTGATTATGAAGGTGATGTGAAAATTGACTCCAGAGCCGAATCTTTAGCTGCCGCTGTTGGGCGTGCCGCAAGAACTAAAAATATTCGTTTGAAAGCAGAAAATGCATTAGCTGGAAGTCTTTATAGCGAAGACGCTTGGTGGAAAATGAACAACGCCATTCGCAACTTTGGTTATTCAGGAGTCACCTTACTTCGTCTTGGTGATCTTATCGGAAACAATGTCGCTGAAAGAAGTCTGTATCAGATGTCTCGCACCTATCCAACAGTCCTACGTTGTGAGAAGGTATTTCCGTAATTAAAAATGCCAGCCAAAACTATTTTACCAATTGGCAAGAGCAGTTATTGCTTATCCACTTAGTGCTGCTGTCACAGTTGACATACAAACTACAACGCGAAGCCTGGCCATTGATAGTATCATACCAACCTCTGGTAAACAGACCTCCGGCCACCAGTTCCGGCACACTCCAAGTCCTGCCTCCGCATACCGTGGGCCCTGCCGGACAAAATGTTTTTGGAGTCGCAGTTGGGGCGGGATTAGCTTTGCCCGGTGCTGCAGCTACTACCGTGCATTTCTGAGTGCCCTCATCAAAAGTGCCTCCCAAAGACGCGCAAATCTCCGACAACTTCACCGCCGGGCCCCCAGAGCACTGATTCGTTTTTGGATCCAAAGTTTTTCCAATCACGGCGCAAATCTGGGCGGGGTCAATAGATCCTGCGGGACTCGGAGCGGCGGCAGTACTTGGACCGAAAGTATTACAGCCAGTAATCGGACCACCTGCACTCGCCAATGTCAGATTAATCGGAAGGCTACGCACGATATTACGGGCACCAATAGTGCCCTGCCCTTTATCCAAACTGAAGTTGATATTGGCAAGGTAAGATGTTGTGGAGATCGGTCTAATATTACCGATACTTAGAGACAAGCTTGTACTTGGTTGATTCGCCATAGGATTGTTGGTGATCGCCATCGGAGTTGCCACCGTTGGCAAAGTGATTTGCGTGATATTGATACTGCCGGTTTCTACAGGTGAAGGGAGAGTTGTTGTCGAAAAATTCGCAAGATTGATTTGGCAAATAGTAGGGTCTTTCAACGCCACATTCACTTCCATGATCAGATTGTCCAAAGACGCGGTAAGTTCAACAGCTTTTGTAGCTTTAAAGTTAGTAAAAACTAACTGGAGAACAGTAAATGACAGAAATGAAACCACCGCCAATGCAATCATGACTTCGAGCAAGCTAAAACCCTGGGTTTTCGTATTAGACTTCATTGGTCCCCCTTTTATTCTGCCGGTTTGCATGTGCAGTGACTGGCGAACCACTTAGCGCTACTGTCACACCCGACATATATATGACACTTCATATTCTCGCCGTTGATGACTTCAATCCAATCTTTAACATAAGGAAGAGCGCCGACCTCTAATTCCGGTACGGCCCAAGTCTTATTCGCACACTCCGTGACCCCTGGCCGACAAAATACTTTGGGAGTCGCTGTCGGGGCCGGATTAGCTCCTCCCGAAACCACACCAACACCTGAGCATGTCTGAGTGCCCGCATCGTATGTGCCCCCTACAGATGCGCAAATCGCCGACAAATTCGTATCAGGGCCGCCAGAGCACCGATTCGTTTTTGGATCCAAAGGTTTTCCAATCACGGCGCAAATCTGAGCGGGGTCGATAGATCCTGCGGGACTAGGAGTGGCGGCAGTACTCGGAGCAAAAGTATTGCAACCGGTGATCGGACCACCTGCACTCGTCAAAGTTAAATTAATCGGAAGGCTACGTACAATTTCGCGGGCACCAATAGCACTCTGTCCTTTATCCAAACTGAAGTTGATATTTGCAAGGTAAGACGTTGTGGAGATCGGTCTGATATTGCCGATGCTTAAAAATAATCTTGTAGCTGGCTGATTCGCGAGAGGTCTGTTGGTACGAGCTAAAGGTGCCGTCGCCGAAGGTGAAGTGATTCGGCTTAGATTAATACTGCCAGTATTTAAAGGAGACGGGAGAGTTGTTGTCGAAAAATTCGCAAGATTGCTTCGGCAAACCGCTGGGTCTTTCAACGCCACATTCACTTCCATGAGCAGATTGTCCAAAGATGCGGTCACTTCAACAGCTTTTGTCGCCTTCAAATTCGTAAAAACTAGCTGGAGAATAATAAATGAAAGAAATGAAACGACTGCCAAGGCAATCATGACTTCGAGCAAGCTAAAGCCTTGTTCTTTCTTATTAAACTTCACTAAAGCGCCCCCTAAGGAACTGATAAACAACAAGTCTATTATACAGTCAGCCTCCGTGTTTTCAATATGTTCCACCTTGTAGTCACAAACGTCTCAAAACAAAACACTCAAGTTTCAATATAGCTCGACCTTTCCACTCTTTAAAAACAACACGTAGCTCGCTACACATCTTCGTCTCAAGAGTAAGTCCTTCTATTTTAGTCTAGTTTTGAATATGATCTACATCAGAGGAGAATTGTCATGGCAGCAAAGAAAACGAAGAAGGCAGTCAAAAAGAAAGCAGTGAAAAAAGCAGCTCCAGTCCGAAAAGTTGTAAAAAAGCCGAAGCTTCTTGCTGGTGGCAATCCTCAAATCGCCAAAGGTGATGGCGATGCTCCTGTTCAAGAATACATTGCAGCGATTCCTGCTAGTTGGAAACAAGATGTCGCGCGTAAGCTAGATGCGATGATCACCAAGGCGGTGCCGAAAGTAAATAAAGCTGTGAAGTGGAATTCACCATTCTACGGAATGGATGGCAAAGGCTGGTTTATCAGCTTTCATTGCTTCACAAAGTACGTGAAAGTTACTTTCTTTAAAGGTGGTTTATTAAAACCACTTCCTCCGGGTGAAGCTAAGCACGCAGCAGTTCGTTATCTTGATATCTACGAAGACTATAAACTCGGTAAAGAACTCGAAAGCTGGATCAAACAAGCTTCAAAAATTCCAGGCTGGATTCCGTAGCATCAGCTCAAGAAACTTTAAAGAGGTCGGTCTTAAATTATTTTACCACCACGCAACTGCAGTTATTTTGAGCCCAGGTAGGTCCTTGACACAAGATAGTTAATTGGCAGCGCGTAACCACGCCATTAATGGTATCAGTCCAATCTCTGCTATACCTACCATCAGGTATTAAACTCCCGATAGCCCAAGTCTTACCCCCGCATGTTGCGTTACTTGGAGCACAATCTATTCTAGGGGTCGGCGTTGGATTTGGATTAGCTCCGCCCCCGCCTCCACCACCACCTGATACGACAGTACCTATCGTGCATTTCTCAGTGCCTGCGTTGTAAGTGCCCCCCAAAGATGAGCAAACTGTCGGCAGCGTCGCCACTGGCTCCCCACTAGGCGTAGGCGTAGGCCCAGGCCCAGGGCCGCCAGAGCACTGACCCGTATTTGCATCTAAAGTCTGACCGAATAAAGCACAAATCTGAGCAAGCGTCGACGGAGATGGAGAGGCTGCACCAGCCGGACCACCGACACTTGGACCGAACGTATTACAGCCTGTGATTGGGCCACCTGCGGACCCTAATGTCAGATTAATTGGAATTCTTCGCACAAGAGTGCGGGCGCCCAAAAACCCCTGCCCTTTATCCAAACTGAAGATGATATTTGCAAGATAAGCGGTCGTAGTGATCGGCTTAATATCGGCAATACTTAAAGACATTGTGGTGCTTGGTTGATTCACAAGAGGACTATTGGTGCGAGCTAAAGGGACCGTCACCGATGGGATCGTGATTTGAGCAAGATTAATACTGGCGCTGTCTAAAGGCGTGGGAAGAGTTGTCGTCGCAAAATTAGAAAGATTGCTTTGGCAAACCGTCGGATCTTTCAAGGCCAGGTTTGCTTCCATGAGAAGATTGTCCAAAGACGCGGCAATCTCAACACCTTTTGTCGCCTTTAAATTAGTAAACACTAGTTGGAGAATTGCAAAAGAGAGAAATGAAACGACTGCCAATGCAATCATCACTTCGAGCAAGCTAAAACCTTGTTCTTTTGTACGATACTTCATTAGTGTCCCCCGACAGCGAACTGCTAAATAAAATATAATTGTACAAACAACTTCTCTATTTTCAATCTGTTCCGACTCATACCTCGCCAAAGTATTGAATCAAAACTAAAAAAACTATTCTCAATAGTATATTTGCTCAATACCGAACAGGGCCGAGCGGCTCTCAAGAACACATTTATTTCGCAAAACATCCGCTGCAAAAATGCAGCAGCAGTTCGAGCTAAACTTTAGTATTTCTCTCTGATTTTTTTAATAACACTTACAGTTTGGAGCCGAAGTCAGGATTCCCGTACGGCGAAAAAAACAGCCACTGATCGTTTTGTCAGTGGCTGTCGATTAGATCTGGCTTGATCGATGGCAAGTTTCATAAACTTTTCATGTAATGATATATCCATTGGGTCAATATACATGAATTGCCGTTTTGATCATTAGAGAAATGATTTAGATACACAGCTTGGTCGTTAACTTAAGCGACATCGAGATAATTCATTCAATCGTCGATCTTGCCGTTCTTTTCAGTGAGCCAGCACAGCTATTGAAACCTCAACAGGTCGAGCTTCCAAGGATTTCAAGGTATCGCATTGAGGAAAATAAAAAGCCACTGATGAAAGTCAGTGGCTTTTTTATAGAAATAATATTGAAAGTCGGAGTTGTCGTTCAAAAAAGAGGATCGATACTAACGAGTCCCTGGGTTGTTCTCTTGGCGAACTGATGTCGGACGCGCAGCTTGGGCGGTCGGCGCCTGGCCTTCAGCGATGGGACGATATTGGTCGCGGATTTTTGTTGTGAAAACTCCACCTGAGTTCACAATTGATTGAGCCCTTACTTTAGCTTGTTCAGGAGTCTGTGCACGTGGATGACTGCCAGTACAAGCGAGCTTCGAGAAAAAGTAGTGTTTACGATATTGCCTTTGGATTGTATCCAACTCATAAGCCACCATACTTGTCACAACAGCCGTGATAGGATTGGTGAACCGAGTTTGCTTTGTATGTGCCAGGGTTTTTTCCTCTAGATTGAGATCACTATTGACGACGAAGTAATCATCTTGAGCATCGTGTGTCCAAGAGTAGGAGTCGTCCGGAAAAGTTCCTCTTTGAATCGAGATTGCAGAGGCCTTTTCAAAATCAAGGCTGCGGCAGATTCGATTTCCTTCAATTTTGGCTTTTTCGCCAGCAGCGTGAGCGCGCAATTTCCCTTCGGCAGCAAAGGCTGTGACAGCAGGAATCATTCCTTCTGCGTGTATATCTATAACAGTAGTGTCTGCACTCATTGCTTGAGAAGCGGCCATTAAAATTAGTGTAAAAAATAATGTTTTCATACTAACTATCGAATGCAACTCTCGGGCCTGGAAACTGTCTCAGGACGATACATTTCTTGATTCTTAATGAAACAATTTCGGACAGATTCTTAGAGAGTGCCGATAAATGTTTTTCACTTGAAGCAATCTTGCCAATTAAAAAAAATGCCACAAATTTTACGTCCACACTATGAGCGTAATCGAAGAACCTGGTTCTTAGTAACACTTACAGCTTGGAGCCGAAGTCAGGATTCCCGCGCAGCGGAAGGTTTTGGCGCCGTTTGAGAACTCAAGATCGTCGATCTTGCCGTTCTTTTCTGTGAGCACCATTTCTTGGCCATTGTCGAAATAAGCACGTTGGCCTTTTTCTTCTTCGTAGACTTCGCCGTCTTTTTGTAAAGAGGCGATGAAGGTATCACTTGGATCTTTGGTTTGCTCTGACGGCAATGGAATTAAAGTGGGCTGCCCTTGGGCATCCAATTTAAAATACAAAAGATGTCTGGAAGACTTTTCAGAATCCGAATAATCAGTCTCGATACGAATGCGACGTTCTTCAGAACCGGCGCGCATATTCCATGTCACCCAGTCTTCAGAACGCATAATAGGATCGCCCAAGTCTGGCTTTACGATCGCCGCCAAACTTTCAAAGCTTGGGTCTACACGATCATTGCCCGCTGAAGCATTAATACCCAGACACGTAGAAAGGTGTTTGATGCTTTGACCGAAAAACTCAGAGGCCTTATTCATATCCACAGTATCATTTTTTTTGCGGTCCGGAGTTGGCGAGGCTTCCATACGAGCTGCAAGGTCTTCATCCAAACGCGTATCTGCGCCAGAGTCCTCGGCGGGTTCAGAGATTTCCTCAGTGTCAGCAAGACTTTCTTTATTAGAACCGGATTTAAACCAAAAAATACCCGCGACAATGGCCACGAAAAGGCCAAGCCCAATCCCTACTTGAAAGTAGTGTTTAAGCGTTAAGCTGTCTTTCTCGGGTACTTGCGGATTCATGCAAAAGCCTTTTTAGTTCTCTTAAGAGTTTTTCAATGTCCTCTTTGGTGTTGTAGATATGTGGACTTATGCGAAGACTGTTACAACGGACACTCACATAGATATCTTTTTCGCGAAGTCTTCCACACAAATCCTTCACACAAAGACCCGCAGGTCCGCGCGCACCAATCATGTGGCCTGTTCGACGATGAGCCGGCACCACTTCAAAGCCCGAAGAGTTCAAACCCTGCACCAATACGTCGTTCAGACCTGTGATGTGAGCAAAGATTTTCTCTGGCGTGATTTCGTTCAAAGTTTTCATGGCCTCGATCGCCATCGGATTCAAAGCAAAATTACTGTGTTGGCCGCTATCAAATCGACGAGCCCCTACTTGATACTCATTCGTGTATTCAGTCAGGCGCGTGAAGTCTTCGCTGGAGCGACGATTCACCCAATTATTCTCGAGTGGTTTTCCATTCAAATGTCTGTCAGCCACGTACATGTAAGACACACCATAAGGACCAAGCTGCCATTTGTAACCAACCGAGAATAAGAAATCAGGATCAAAGCTACGAATGTCGATCGGAGAAACTCCGAAGGACTGACTGATGTCGACAACAAGAGCAGCACCGACAGCCTTCGCTTTTTGGCTGATACGAACAAGATCAAAGTGACTACCGTCAGACCAATCCGTTTGCGGGACAGACACCACTGCGGTTTTTTCATCAATCGCAGAGATAAAAGCTTCCGCCCAATCGTAAGTTGCAGGACGAGGAACAAAAACGATTTCTGCACCAACCTCTGCACACGCACTTTGCCAAGGATAAACGTTGGAAGGAAACTCCCCTTCAGGGATCAGAACTTTTTGGCCAGCTTTCAGTGGCAAATTCACAACTGCGGTTTCAACACCATAGCTGACAGCGGGAATCAAAGCGACGTTATCGGCTTTGCCTTTTAGAAGGTTTGCGACCAAAGATCGCAACTCATCACAGCCTGTGAAAAAATCAGATGGCTGTAAACGCCAAGGCTGTTCTTTAAAAGAAACGGCTTGCACTCCGGCCTCAGAGATTTTTTTCATCTGAGGAGAAATGAAAGCCGAATTTAGGAAACAAACCGTTTCCGGTAGATTGAACAATGATCTGTAGGTCGACATGCGGCCTACACTACTTGATAAGACCGATCTCACGCAATCTTTGCATGAGGAAATCGCCACCAGTAATGTCTGGATATTTAGCGCCTGCGCCGCGGCAAGAAGCCAAGCAGCTCAGCATTGCGTGCGGATGAGGGTGCATAAAGAACGGCATTGAATAACGAGGCTTGTTTTTAGCCTCAGGGCTGTTCACTACTTGATGAGTTGTTGACGGAATTACGTCATTCGTCAAACGCGCAAGCATATCGCCCGCATCCACGATCAAAGTGTCTGGCTCAGAAACGATATCAAGCCAAGTTCCATCGCGATCCTTCAATTGCAAGCCAGAAGCGGTTGCCGCAGGCAAGATCGTGATGAAGTTAATGTCTTCATGAGGAGCCGCACGCAAGCAACGTGGATCCGCGTCTGCAGGAATTGGTGGATAGTGAAGAAGACGAAGGATTGAGTTCCCTTCTTGAGTCATCTCTCTGAAGAAGTCTTTTGAAACTTCCAAAGGGCCTGTCAAAGCCTCAAGCATTGCTTGGCCTGCGCCCTCAAGATCTGCATACAGTTTCGAGAAAACAGTTTTGAACTCTGGAACTTCAGTTGGCCAGATGTTGTCTGGATAATATTTGTCTTTCAAAGGATTACCAGCAGCTACTTCGCGACCGACGTGCCAGAACTCTTTCAAGTCCATCACTTTCGCGTCTTTTGCGTGCTCTTGTCCGAACGGAGTATATCCGCGCTGACCGCCACCGGCTTTAGAGATGTAAGTTCTTTTTGTAGCTTCAGGAAGTTTGTAGAACTCTTCCAAAAGGGAATAGGCTTTATGAAGAAGTTTTGTATCAACACCATGGTCTTTCAAAATGATGAAGCCATAGTCTTTAAGACCTTTGTAAAGGCCATCCACAAACGCAGCTTTTTCACTGGCTGAACCTTTAGTGTAAGCAGCAAGGCTCAGCGTTGGTACTTTACGAAGAGTCGACGCACCTGTGGCTACCGTGTTGTCTTGAAAACTCATAAATCCCTCCCGAATGTCCTCTCATTTTTAGTGAAAAGGCATCATGCGGGCAAGTCTAGAAGCTGCAACTAATTATTCATCAGAAGTATTTTAAAAACTTGGACCTTTTCCGGGGTCGTAAACCGGAAGTGGATGTCTCCGTCAAGAAGCCTAAAAGCGTGATCACTTCTATATGGCGACTCCTCGTTCTCATACCCCCTATAAAGCACAGGGCGAGGGTCCAATTTCAGAGTATCTACGATCATTTCACGGATTTTCTTATCAGGGTGCTGAGCCTGCCACTCGGCCAAAATCGCCTCAGTCTCAGGTAAAAATTCTACGGTGATTTGCTTCTTTTCGGCCTTATCCAGCCACCCTGTTTTTGCCTCGGGCTTGGCTTCGACCTCTGGAATGTAGGGCTTAATATCCAAAATCGGCGTTCCATCCACCAAATCGGCCCCTGCCAAGATCAAAGAATCTCCCTCAATGCGAACCAATTCGACCAGAGACAAACCAATTGGATTTGGGCGATGCGGACTGCGAGTCGCAAAGACCCCCATACTTTCACCGCCTAAACGCGGCGGATGAACTTTCGCATGATAACGAGAGACCTTGTTTTGATGAAACACAAAAACGAGCCACACATGACTGAACTTTTCGAGGCCTTGAAGTGCCTGCTCAGGCTGCAAATCTGAGCGAATCTTGAGGCGCGACCACGCCTGCGGAGATAAGCCCGGCTGTCGCGGCGTACCAAACTTATCCCGGTAACAGGACTCGAGATAACCGATTGGTTTTATGTCATTTATTGGTTCGTAACTCATGGCTCCCTCGTCTTTGCAGTATCTTGTTGGGAATGACAAGCACATTTCTGATGACATGCTTTCAGAGCCTTACTATCTATGCCCACAAAGTAAACAACCTAAGGAGGCATTCATGATGCGCTTTATTCTTTCTGCTGCATTAGTATTCGGCATGAGTTCTTTCGCTGTTGCTGGCGAACTTGATAACGAGTCTGGAGTTACGAACAAAGAACTTCAAGGCACAATGGTTCTTCGCGTAGACACTCGCACTGGCGAAGCTACTTACATTCAAACAGAAGCTGCAATGGGTTCTGAAGCTGACGCAAAAGCGTTCGCTCAAAAAGCAGAATTCTCTCCAGTTCCTGTTTCAAATATGAAATCTGAGTTGGATGCAGACGGTGGAGCTTCTAGCTGGTACTTCTACAACCCATACCCACGCTATGGCTACTACAACCCATACTGCAACTGGTACGGCAACTACTACAACCCGTACTACCAGTACAACAACGGGTACTATAATTATTACTACTACGGCTCTTGCTGGTCGTATTGCCGATAATTCTGCCCTATAAAAAGCTGGTTCAATGAACCAGCTTTTTTTTTGCCTTTTTCCGAATGAAAAGGAGACTGTTATGACAAAACTTTCTTTTGCTTTCGTGATCCTGTTTGCAAGCTTCGCACAGGCACAGGTTTTCAAAAATATTTCCACCACTCAAAGTGGACTTGGCTTCACCAATCATTATGATACGTCGAAAATTTCTCAACCTGTAAAGGTGGCGATCTTCGATAAAGGTTTCGAAGGTTACAAAGCTGAAATCGGTCAGTCTCTTCCTGCGAACACCGTTTATGTTCCAGGTCCTGTAAAAGCTCCAGATGACATGAAGACTGAACACGGTCTTCGCATGGCCCAGATCTTCACAGCGCTTGCGACCAACAACCTTCGCAATTCTCAAGTTGTTCATGAATTCTATCTCTACAACGTTTACGGACATACTAACTTCAAAGCCGCAGTCGACGACGCCATCAAACGCGGCATCGATGTAATCTCTTACTCTGAAGTTTGGGAGTACGGCGGAAATAATGACGGCCGTGGCTTCATCAACGCAGAAGTAACTCGCGCCACTCAAGCTGGAATTATCTGGGTCAATGCTGCCGGGAATTTCGCGCGCACAACTTACAACGGTGATATCAACACCGTCACTGATGACTGGGTAAAACTTCCTGATCAAAACAACGCACTCTCTATTCGCTGCGAGCAAAACAAAGCTGGCAAGTGTTTGATCAAAGCGGTTCTTTCTTGGAATGACTTCAAAGATGATGTAGCCCCTGGCACCGACAAAGATTTGGATCTAGCACTGACTGATGATCTTCTGAACATCGTGCAAACCAGTGCTCTTCACCAAAGTGCAGATGAAAATGAAAGTCGCGGTGGCTATTCGAAGTATCCTCGCGAGATTTTAACTGCTGAATTAAAACCAGGTGTTTATTTCTTACGCGTAAAAAATCGCAGCAAGAATTTTACGGCAAAAGATAAACTGCGCATTACTGTTGATGGCGAGAGCATCACAATGCCGCGTGCAACTCCTGCTGAGTCTTTGCTGAACCCAGGTGACAATCCTTCTGTCATCACGGTTGGTGCTTTAGATTCAGATCGCAGCTCTATGTCTGCAAAATTAGGTAAGCCTGATATTATGGCGCCTTCGTCTATGATTTTACAAACTGGTGCTGAATTCCGCGGAAGCTCTAATGCAACTGCGATTGTTGCCGCTGGTGTTGCGTTATTGAAAGCAAAAAATCCGAATGCGACAAAAGCAGAAATCCTTTCTGCGATTTCAAAACCATTTAGCTGGGATCAAGGCGCACTCAGTTTAAACTATCTGCGCTTCCAACCTGCTAACGGTGCAACTTGCTTTAATTCTCGTGAATGGCCGGAAGCTCCTGATTACATTAAACAGGTTTTGTCCGTCGGCGGTTCATTGGTAGAAACAACTGTCCAATATCGCATCATGGTGCCATTTGATCCGGCAATTTTGGCTGCAAACCAACAACGTCAGTACATGGATGATATGGTGATTGTTATGCCTAACGGAAACTATCACATTGTTCGTCGTCTAAGTCCGATTCCCCAAGGAGCCGTTGAGATCTTCCAACGTCCATTGGAAACCGGTCTATGCAACCTTCCAGCAAAACGTACTGGAAAGATGTTTAGAATGTAGTCTGCTTCTTCGGAAGCAGTACTACAAAACGTGTATTCGGCCCCTCAGGATTTAAAAAGAGTTTCCCCTGATGAGACTCGATAATCCCTCGAGAGATTGAAAGCCCCAAGCCCGTGCCTTTGCCGGGTCCCTTGGTGGTGAAAAAAGGCTGCATGAGTTTTTTTGCAATCTCTTTTGGAATGCCCGGGCCACTGTCGATGACCTGAATACGCGCGAACTCATCCACAGTGTCAATTTTAATCTCGATCCACTTTTGATCACTCGATGCGATGGCATCGAACGCGTTGTTCAAAAGATTCAACAATACCTGACTGACTTGCGAAGCACGGCAATCTATTTCCAGGCCAGCCGTTTCATTCACGATATTTAATTGCACTCCGTGATTTATAAAACGCTTTTTACAGAAAACGAGAGTTTCCTCGATGACATTACTCAAAGCTGTCGGACGGAATGGATCTTCACTTGTTTCACGCGAGAACAGACGCATACCCTTGATGATTTCCGAGATCCGACGGCTCATGTTTTCGATGCTATCCAAAGCTTCATCGAAATCTTCAAGCTTCAGCTCGCCCTTTTTATTAAGATTTCGTAGATGCCAGGCATTTCCGATAATCTCTGTGAGTGGATTATTGATCTCGTGAGCAATGCCTGCCGCCATTTCCCCCAGCGAAGCCATCTTCGCTGACTGAATGGATCGTTCTTGCTGCTCAGAGAGCTGCTGTTGCAAAGCCATTTCAGAAGTAATGTCGCGCATAGACCCCAGAAATCCACCGTGTTTTCCAGAAATATCTAAAAGAGATTTAAATCTGAAGTAGGCCCAGAGAGTTTCACCCGATTTACCAAAGTACCGGACTTTGACTCCTAAAACAGACGTCGCGTCTTTTTGCGCTTGAGTGCACGCGTTTTGGAATGCTGTCACGTCTTCGGGATGCACGTACTTCAATATAGAAGTTCCTACGATAGCCTGAGAAGACCGGTTCTGACTGCTGATACTTACATTTGAAGCATAACGAATGATCATTTGTGCATCGGTTTCCCAGATACGCTCACCTATAGTGTCTAAAGTGTCTGTTAAGCGCTGTTGGTTTCTGCGTAACGCAATGTTGGCAGCTTTAAGCTGCTCGTGCACATCGCGATTCGTTTGCGAGTGCAACAAAGAGTGTTCCAAAGATTCATTCGACGGCCTAACCTTCAAAATCGCACGTCGTGGACCAGAAGTTTCGTTGATAGCTTCGATGACTTCACAACGGCAATTGGTTTTAAATGCGTGAGTGAATATTCCCGAAATCTTGCCATTCAAAAAAGGAACCGCATCTTGAATGTTGTCTGCCTTAAAAATTCTCATTTCCCAAGGATCATCAATTTGAACGACAGCTTCTTTGTTATCAAAATCAATCGACAAGACCGAGAAACTTCCCCAGCCAGCACCACTCACGGCGCGACCCCAGCTTAAGAAGCCTTCTTTAAAGTCGCTTCCTAATGTATTCACCATCGAATGGTAGTCTTCGTAAGTTCCTTTCGAAGCTTCGAAACCGATGATCAATGCATAAAGCTCGGCCCCTATTTCATTTCGAAGAGATCCCAGAATAGAAACTAGCGATGGACGCGTCCAAAACGTAATCGCATCCAGCCCGAAGAAGGTATACCCACGTCCCTCTGCATTCCATTCAAAGGGGACGTTATTGATGATAATAGAGTCTTTTTTCATTTTTTATATACGTCAATAGAAGGTCTCATCAAGAGGATGGCCTGTTTGATTTTCCGAAGACGATTCTTCATATCCTCAGGAATACTTTCCGAAGTATAACAGGTTTCAATCTCTTTCTCGATGGTGCGGATCTTTTGTCCCAACTCCAAAACAATGCGTACGACATCAATCACGGCGTAGGGATCAAAAGGTTTATCAAGAAAATCACTGGCGCCTAAGCGCATAGCTTCGCGCATTTTTTCTTTGTCACCGTAGCCAGTCAAAAATACAAACGGAGTTTGCATGTGCATAGCACGTACTTTTGCTAACAGATCCAGTCCATTTAAGACTGGCATATTGATATCACAAAGAACGGCATCGTACTGTCCGGTCTTTAGCTTTTCTAAGGCCTGTGCGCCCTCGGCCGCTGTATCTATTTTTCCGGCGACACCTTCTAAAATTTTTCCGAGTATATTGAGTATTCCTGGTTCATCATCCACTAGAAGCAGAGTTCCCTTGTCCGCTAGCTGCATCCGCTCTCCCTTTTGCGACTGTGTACAAAAATGGTAGCCGCACCCTCAAGGAACTCTCAATTCGTTTCATTCTATTTAGACCTATGTCGACACTCTTAGGGATTTCTCCCATAAGAGTGTGTTTAGAAATTTTGATTTGAAAATATCAGATGTGCCTTTAGGCGAGATTCTCATCACCGACAGACGCAAAGGCTTCTTTGGTCTTTGCACGGACTTCATCACGTTTGCGGATTTTATCTACGAGCAAATAGAAGCATGGAACCACAAATAATGTGAGCACCGTCGATACGAGCACGCCACCGATCAAGCAGATCGCCATTGGCTTCATGGTTTCAGAGCCTTCACCAGTTGCGAGTGCCGATGGAATTGCCGCCGAAATCGTCGCAGCCGAAGTCATAATGATCGGGCGCAGACGAACAGGACATGCTTCAATCAAGGCATCTTTTGCTGCTGAAGTTCCGCGATCACGAACCGTATTAGTGAACTCAATCAAAAGGATCGAGTTTTTCTTCACGATACCCATCAGCAACAACAACCCAATCCCTGAATACATATTCAAAGACTGATTCATCGCTAACAGAGCGAAGAAGGCTCCGCTAAAGCTAAATGGCAACGCCGTCAGGACCGTCACTGGATCAATGAAAGAATTAAACTGACTTGCTAAAATCATATAAGCCACGAAAAGACCCAATACCAATGCAAACACCAAACCTTGGAAAGTCTCTTGGAAGGTTTTCGTACTGCCGCCCTCTGCGATCATATAACCTGCGCCCAGGGTTTTCTTTGCAATCTCTTCGACTTTGGCCATCGCTGTTGGTTGCGAAACCCCAGGTGCCAAGTTCGCACTGATCGTGATCGCTCTTTGACGATTGGTACGTGAAATTGCCTGCAAGCTCTTGGCGGTTTGCTCTGTTGTTACCTGTGTGATCGGAATCAGATTTCCACGAGGATTACTGACCATCAAAGAACGTAATTCTTGCTGCGGATCTTTTGAAGTATTCAGTTTCACCTTAACATCGTAGCGATGCCCGCCTTCTGGATACTCGCCAACTTTCACTCCACCGATCAGCGCATTCACAGCGTTTCCGATATTCGCAACACGAATACCACGATTTGCGGCACCCATACGATCTGGAACGATTTGAATTTCCGGCATCCCCAGTTGGTAGTCAGAATCCACGTCCACCATCAGCCCGGTTTCTTTCATCGCGTCCATCAGTTTTTGTGAATACTCTGCCAGCTTCTCCCAATCGCTTCCTAAAACCGTAAACTCGACGGGGTAACCACGACCGGAAGAGAACCCACGCATCGACATATCCATCAAGACCGGACGTACATCAGGAATCTTCGCAAGTTCCTTACGAGCGATTTGCATGAACTCTTGCTGAGTAAGCTCTTTACCCGTCTTAGGATTTTTACCGCGCTGACCTTTTGGCTTCATCGTTACCATCATGGTCACTTGGTTTGAATCCGACGAAGAACCTCCACCAAAACCACCGACAACCGCATACACGCGCGCGATTTCGGGACGGGCTAAGAACCATTTCTCGGCCTGGCGTGCCTGCGCATCCGTATGAGCCAAGGCAGTTCCCACCGGCAACATCAAACGGGCCATGAACAAACTCATATCTTGTGCCGGCACCATCTCTTTATTCAAGTGCTTTACCGACGTGAAAGACAAGGCTACGAAGACAATCGATGCTACCAAGATTTTTATAGGATGCTGTAAAAACACTCGCAATAATTTCTCGTAACCGATGCGGCTTTTATCCATCATCATTTCGAAAGCTTTCCCTAAACGAGTGCGTCTTTCGCCATGATGAACGAAACTTGCACAACGCATAGGTGTAATCGTCAAAGATTCCAAGAGCGACAAAACCACCGCCAATGAAATCGTGACCCCGAATTGCATGAAGTACTTTCCGATAATCCCTTTCATGAAGGCGACCGGCAAGAAAATCGCAACAACCGCTGCTGTTGCTGCCATCGCTGCAAAAGTGATTTCACGTGAACCTAAGATCGCAGACTCGATACGACCGCGGCCCTTCTCGTTGTAACGAAAGATATTTTCTAACACCATGATGGCATCATCGACGACGATACCAATCGCCAAGGTCAGGCCCAAGAGTGTAAAGGTGTTCATCGTATACCCTAAAAAGTACAAACCGATGAAGGCCCCTAACAACGACGTCGGGATCGACAACAAGACGTTGAAAGTTGCAGACCAGCTTCCCAAGAAAGCCCAGCACACCAAAGAGGTCAAAATGACTGCCAAGATCAAATGCTTGTTCAACTCTTTCACCGAGTTTTCAATGAAGACCGTGCTGTCATAGTTCACGTTCAGCTTCATGCCCTCAGGCAATTGTTTGGCAAGTTCGGCAGCTCTTTCTTTCACAGCACGTGCGACTTGCACGGCGTTGGTTCCACGCTGCTTACGCACCCCGAGTCCCAATGCAGTTTGACCATTGAAGCGCGACATACGGCGAACTTCATCAAGGCCCATGCTGACATCGGCGACTTGTGATAGACGAACCACGTTCGTAGTATCTGCAACACCTTGACCACCACGACTGCCAATGACGATGGATTTAAACTCGTCCACCGATTTTGCTTCACCCATGGTGCGCACGTTGAAATATCTTTTATCGGTTTCTAGGAAACCACCCGGAAGCTCCGAGTGCTCGTTACGAATAGAATCCATCACGTCGTTCACAGAGACATTGTAACGAAGAAGATCTTTCGGACGAACATGCACACGCATAACCGGTGCCGTGTAACCACCTAGAATCAATTCACCAACGCCATCGACTGTGGTCAAACGATCTTGCAGATAGTCCTTCGCGTATCTCATCAAAAATTCGGTATCGCCTTTTTCATGAGTCAGCGCCAACCACATGATCGGCTGATCTTCAGGATTTGTTTTTGAAATTGTTGGCGGATCCAACTCGGAAGGAAGATTTCTTTGTGCGCCAGCGACTTTGGCTTGCACGTTTTGCAAAGCCACATCGATGTTTCGATCCAAATCAAATTCGATAGTGACGTTGGCAGAGCCTGATTTACTGGTAGATGTAATTTTCTGCACGCCTTCCACCGTCATCAATGCACTTTCGACAATGTCTACGACTTGCGTTTCCATGATTTCGGGTGCAGCGCCCGGAAGACTCAATGAAACCGTGACTGTTGGAAAGTCCACGTCCGGAAGTTGACTCAGGCCCATGCGGCTCCAAGAAATAATACCAAAGCCAATAAGACCAAACATTAACATCCAAGCAAAGACGGGATTTCGAATCGATAGATCTGAAAGCTTCATGTAGCCCCCCAAGGGAATATGACCCTAGCATTCTGGCAAAAAAAAGCGGACTTTGCAGTCCGCTTTTGTGGGGCATCGGTTTTTTTTAATTTTCCGAGTGAAAACTAGACCTTTTATGGAATTTTGCGAGTGGTCAGACTTTGAAATTTCCTGACTTCGACATCAGACCTTTGAGGTCTTTAATAATGATTTCTTTACCATTCAGATCAATCAGACCTTCATTTTTAAATTCAGTCAGATGTCGTGATAAAGATTCATTGATAGTACTTGCTAGTTGCGCAAACTCATTGCGAGTGAGTTTCAAGTTCAAAGAAATCCCTGACGGAGTTTGCACACCGAACTTTTCAGCCAGCACAACCAATTGATAAGCGATGCGCTCTTGCACTGACGCCAAGTAGTGCAGTTGATTTGTAATTTCGTAACTTTCAATATCTGTTACAGCTTGTTGCAGGAGCATCTTCAATAAAGGCGACGCCTGCTGGAGCCCATTTAACACCACATCCCTTGGATATAGCCAAACTGTGGTGGCTTTAATGGCTTTTGCCATCGAACGGGACTCTGCCCCCCTGACAAGGGCCTTATAACCAAAGAACTCCCCAGGAGAGACCAGCTTGGTAACATACTCCGGTGAAGTGGTGCGGCCGCGGGTTAGATTTCTGTTCACAACGACCTTCACGGACCCACTGTGAACATAGTACAGGCCGCGAGGCGAATCCCCTTCCTTGAATAAGACATCCCCCTCTTTCAGCTGAATAATCTCATAGGGAAGCTCTGAACCTGTTGAAATCACTGAACTAGATTCTGTGTTCCCAATAACTCCGACTGAACCCGCATTAAGAACTGTTTGTGTTTGCATTGCAAACCTCCAATGCTTGCATTGTTTATCCGAGCGTTTACTCAAATCGTAAACTTGTAGGCATTATTGTTATTCCCCGGGTTTTTAAAAAGCTACGCACGTGGAGCGAAGTTTTTGTTAACTTTCATACACAAATTTGGCTTGACCCTCCGAAGCATGTGGCCTAAGTTCCTGCCAGTTTTGTCCGACTTATCTAATAAATTCAGGAATTTAACTATGTTTAAAAGCTTTATTGTATTCTTGACGGTTTTGGCATGTGGCAATGGTGTTCTTGCGGCTCCTTTGAAGGTCGGTTTGGTACTCGACAAAGGAGGAAAGGATGACAAGTCTTTTAACTCCGCAGCTTATGCAGGTGCTACTAAAGCAGAAAAAGATCTGAAGATTGAACTCAAGTACGTTGAGGCAACAGATACAAACGCTCTTGAAAATCTACATCGCGCTTTCGCTCGTAAGAATTTCGATCTCATTATCGGTATCGGCTTCGCACAAACAGAAGCTGTTAAAAAAGTAGCGGCGCAATTCCCGAATGTAAAATTCGCACTCGTTGATGGCGAGATCACTGCACCTAATGTGCGCTCTCTTCTTTTTGAAGACCACGAAGGTTCTTTCTTGGTTGGCGCAGCCGGTGCTCTGAAATCTAAAACCGGCAAAATCGGTTTCATTGGTGGTATGGACATTCCTTTGATCCGCCGTTTTGAAATGGGTTACTCAGCAGGTGCTAAGCAAATCAATCCTAAAGCTCAAGTGATCACTAACTACATCGGTGTGACTGGTGAAGCTTGGAACAATCCTGCAAAAGCAAAAGAGTTGGCTTTAGCGCAAATCTCTCAAGGTGCGGATGTAATCTTCGTAGCTGCGGGCGCTTCTGGCTCTGGCGTGTTTGATGCTGCGGAAGAGAAAAAAGTTTTCGCAATCGGTGTGGATTCAAACCAAAACTGGATGAAACCAGGTACGATTCTGACAAGCATGTTAAAGCGCGTAGATATCGCTGTCTTTAACACGATCCAAGACACTCAGAACGGCAAGTTTACTTCGGGTGTTGTTCGTTATGGTCTTAAAGACAAAGGCGTCGATTACGCGATGGACTCTCACAACGAGAAAGTCCTGACTCCGGATCTAACGAAAAAGCTGGAGGATCTGAAAGCCCAAATTAGCGCGGGCAAGATCAAAGTCCCTGACTATTATAAGCAGGGAAAAAAATAGGCCCATGTCCCCTACCGCTGTCGAGTTTATTGGAATCCATAAAAAATTCGGCGACTGCGTCTCCGCTGACGGACTTAATTTCAAGATAGCGAGCGGAGAAATTCATGCCATCGTCGGCGAAAACGGCGCTGGCAAATCCACTTCAATGAAAATCCTTTTCGGGTTGTACAAACCCGATTCAGGAACTCTGAAAGTTCATGGCAAAGAGGTTTACTTCGAATCGCCAACAGAGGCCATGGACTTGGGAATTGGTATGGTTCATCAGCACTTCATGCTGGCAGAACCTCTCAGTGCTCTCGATAACATTCTGCTTTTCCAAAAACATAGTAAGACGCTTCAGAAGCTCAATCGCAAAGAGCATTTGGCAAGATTGCAGAAGCTAGCGGCTCAATATCAATTCAACATTGATTGGGAAAAGCCCGTGGGCCAATTGTCTGTGGGAACTCAACAGCGTATCGAGATTCTGAAGATTCTCTCGCAAGATTCCAAAATCATTATTCTGGATGAGCCTACAGCCGTTCTAACTCCGCAAGAGACTGAAGATCTATTCGTCAATCTTCGTAAGCTGAAAGCTGAAGGCCGCACGATTATCATAATCACTCACAAGCTTAAAGAAGTCATGGCAGTCGCGGATTCCGTCACTGTGCTTCGAAATACTAAAGTTGTTACCAGCAAATCAATTTCTGCGACGTCTTTAGAAGACCTTGCAGAACACATGGTTGGTCGCAAAATTAAAAACCTTTCTTTGAGTGAGCGCACTCACTTTGCCGATCAGAATTTTGTTTTGAAAGTCACTGACTTAAATCTTGCTGGCCACCAAGGCTCTTTAAAGCATTTGAACTTGCAAGTGCGTACCGGGGAAATCCTTGGTATTGCCGGCGTTGAAGGCAACGGCCAAGATCCTCTGATTCAAGCGCTTTTGGATCCACACTCTTTGAAAATCAAAGGTCAGATCGAGATCAAAGCACAATCGACTTTGAAGCTGTCACCATCTCAAGTGCGCTCTTTAGGCCTTGCAGCGTTTCCAGAAGACCGTTTACGCCTGGGCGTATTGGCTGAACGTCCTTTGTATGAAAACTTTATTTTGGGATATCACAACTCTGCCGAGTACTCGAGCCACGGTTTTTTGAAGTTCAAAAACATCTTCGAGAAAACTAAAGCCGCAATGGAAAAGTTTGATGTTCGCCCACGTGATATTCAAAAACCTATCGGCAAACTTTCCGGCGGAAATCAGCAAAAACTGGTAGTCGCGCGCGAACTTCAGAATAATCCTGATTTTATTTTAGCTGCGAAACCCACGCGTGGCGTGGATATCGGCGCTATCGAGTTTATTCATGAGCAGCTCTTGGCCGCTCGTAATCATGGCGCGGGAATCTTGCTTGTTTCTTCGGAACTTGAAGAACTGATGACTCTTTCAGATCGTATTTTGGTTTTATTCAAAGGCCAAATCGTCGCTGAGTTCTTACGTGAAAATCAATATGACGAAAAAGCCCTCGGTGCAGCTATGGGAGGTCACGCGTGAAGAAGACCTTTGCAGGATTTTTCTTAGGTTTGGCCATTGCCCTGTCACTGACTTTGCTTGCAGGCGAGAATCCACTGAACATCGGCATGATTCTTTTTAAGAGTGCGTTTGGCTCGATGTATGATTTGGGTCTGACTTTGTTTTATACGACACCTTTGATTTTTGCTGGCCTGTCTGTCGCATTGGCGTTTCATGCAGGACTTTTTAATATCGGTGGTGAAGGCCAATTAACAATGGCGACTCTGACGGCCGCTGCGATCGGCGTTTTCTGGCCGGGACTGCCTTTTCCGATAGCTCCAGTAGTGGCTTTAGCTGGGGCTTTGTTGATGGGAGCTCTTTGGGGACTTATCGCGGGCTGGTTAAAAGCTGTTCGCGGCAGTCACGAAGTCATCGTGACTATTATGATGAACTTTATCGCCGCAGGTCTTGCAAGCTGGTTCACTTTGCAAGTGATTCCAAATCCGAATTCACAAAATCCAGAGACCGCACCAGTTGGTGCAGGTTACATGTTGAAAGACTATGATTTGATTGCCCGTCTTTTCCCGGACACTCCCGTCAGCGCTGCGCTGGTTGTGGCTATCGTGGTGGCAATCAGCGTGTGGGTTCTTTTGTGGAAAACGACATTTGGTTATGAGTTGCGCGCTGTTGGTTATAATCCAGAAGCGGCAAACCGCGCTGGGATCTCAGAAAAGAATATTAAAATCTGGGCGATGGCATTGGCTGGAATGCTCGCGGGCTTTGTCGCTTTGGGCGAAGTCATGGGCAATAGTGGCCAGTTCAAAATCGGTTTCTCTGCAGATTATGGCTTTATTGGTATTGCAGTAGCCTTGCTTGCGCAAAACAATCCAATCGGTGTCATATTCGCAGCCTTCTTGATGGGAGCTCTTCATAAAGGAGCTTCGGATTTGGATCTTGAGACTACGACTATTACTCGCGACTTCTCTAAAATTATTCAGAGCTTGATTATCTTAGGCGTAGCTTCTCACGGCCTATGGACTTGGAGACAAACAAGGAGACAAAAGAAATGAGCGAAAGTCTTTTGTTAATCTTTTCGTTGCTGCTAGCGGGTGTGCGCATGGCGACCCCGATGATCTTCGCATCGATGGGTGGCTTGATGAGCGAACGCTCTGGCGTAGTGAATATTGCTTTGGAAGGTTTCATGCTGACCGGAGCCTTTGTCGCAGCCGTCGTTGCTTACTACACTCATTCGGAATGGTTGGGATGGGCTCTTGCTGTGGCGGCCGGTTGTTGCATTGGTGCATTGTATGCGTTCTTCGTCATTGAACTTAAAGCCGATCAAATCGTGACTGGAACTGCGATCAATATCCTGACGATTGGGGTTATGCCCTTTTTGACAAAGATTTTATTTAACTCAACAGGCTCTACACCGGGTCTTCCATTGGAAGATCGTTTTAGTTTTGAACCTATGTTGCTGGCTTTTGTGTTGGTCGCCGGCGTGACTTATTGGTTTTACCAAACACACTCGGGCCTTTGGGTGCAATTTGCAGGTGAACATCCGGAAGCCCTAGAATCTGCCGGAGTCAGCGTTCGTAAAGTCCGTTGGTTCAGCGTTATTATCAGTGGTGCTTTTGCAGCTCTGGGTGGAGCGAGCCTATCTACATTCTTGGCGTCGTCTTATTCTCCGTTGATGACCGGTGGTCGTGGCTTTATGGCATTGGCTGCTTTGATCTTTGGCCGTTGGAAGCCGATTCCAACTTTTGCGGCTTGTGTATTTTTCGGCGTGACTGATGCTCTGCAAATCCGTTTGCAAGGCGTGAGTATCGGCGACATGGTCGTGCCTGTTCAGTTTATTCAAATTTTACCTTATGTGGTCACAATCATTGCGCTTGCGGGTTTCTTTGGAAAAAGTGAAGCCCCTAAGTCTTTAGGAAAGGTGTTAGAATGAAAACGATTTTAGCTCTCTTAGTAGTGAGCGGTCTTAGCTCTCAGGCGTTGGCTTGGGGTGGACGAGGTCATGCTGCTATCTGCGAAACAGCAGTCTACTTGGTGAAATCCCCAGGTTTGAAGGACTACCTTAAAAACAAACCTCAAATGATGGGTCACCTTTGCAATATGCCGGATTTCTTCTGGCGCTCGCTTCCTTCAGAGCAAACGAAGCTTGGCAACCCGACTCACTTTATTGATCCAGAGATCACAGGCTTGAAAGTCACAGAGATCCCATTGGACTTTAAAAAAATCGTTGAAGACTACACGGGCAAACCAAACCAATTCAAAAAAGGCGCAACGATTTACAATGTCCCTTCTGAATTCGGTTCTGCATGGTGGAGAGCCGATCAGTTCTACCGCCGCTTCCTAACTTTCAATAACGATTTGAAGGCAGCAACGCCTCCAAAAAATCCAAAAGAAGAGACTGACAACGATCTTCCATACAACAAAGCCGCTTTTGAGATGGTAGTAAGCTTAGGTTTGATGGGTCACTTCGTAGGCGATATCTCTCAACCACTACATACAACAGCGGACTACGATGGTTATGCGACAGGACACGGCGGCCTTCATGCTTATTATGAAGACCAAGTAGTGGCAGAGTTCGACGGCGACCTTCAAGCAAGAGTATTAAAAGAAGCACGCTCAATGAAGAACCCAAAATTCTTGAAGCCAAAGACAACAGTCGAAAAGATGAGAGCCCTCAGTGAGATCTCAAACGAAGAGCTTAAAACACTTTTCAAACTAGATCCGGTTAAAACCCCATCGTCTGTAGTAAATGAAAAAGGCATGGACATTAAAAAAGCCGCAGAACGCGAAAGCCCAGCTGTAGGTTACAAAAAGTTCAACAAAATCATGGTAACCGAAATGGCAAGAGCCAGCGTATTGCTAGCAAACCTCTGGGACGAAGCCTATACAGAAGCAGGCCAACCAGTATTAACAGCAAGCAAGATCTACAAGTATCCTCTGACTGTTGATTTCGTAGCCCCAGACTACTTACCACCAGCAAAAGATGAACCAAAGAAGTAGTAAACAGACCAAGTATCCATAAAAACAAAAAGCCACTGGTCAAACTCAGTGGCTTTTTTTATAGCTTAGCCCAACCTAATATTTGAGCATTCACATCGCTGGCGGTTTTAGTCATCGGCTCTTTGCGGAGGGTTTTGTCTTTATATCCGCCTGTTGTGATGATTAGAGGAGTTCCATTGGCATCTTTCTCTCCGGTGTAGATCGCAATATGCCCTCGGGGGAAAGTAGGAATCGAAAAGAAAACGGCAGACCCAGCCTCAATATTCTCAAAGTCGGTTCTAGCTCTTCCAACCTTTTGCATGGCAGCCCAAGCCAACATAGGGTTCCCATACTCATAAGGTGGATTCTTTGAATACCCTTGCATGAGCTCAGGATCAACTTTGCCATAAGCCTCATGAGTCGTTTCCCCAACAAAAGTAATACAACTCATAAACCAATTCGACCCATCACCACAGCACCCTTCTTGGCAAAGCTGAGGCCGCCGAGGATTAGGCGGAGGACACTTCAACCAAGACTCCGCAACCAAAGAAGGCGTTTTGTTTTGAACGACAGTATTAGCAGTCACGCCAGTATGTGAACAAGCAGCTGTAAAAGCCAAAACTATCAAAAACGCGACAAGCTTCATAAGACGAGCTTACCCAAATCCAATTACTCAATGCACGTCGATTCTGACTCAAAAGCATTTCCAAAAAGCGCCAACACAAAACCTTAGTTTTTCAAACCATCGATTTCGAAGAGAATTTGCCGGGAGATTTGGGTGGGCTTTTGGATCTTACTAGCGGGGGCTCAAGCGGCGCCAGGAAGGCGTGGCGCTTGCGTGAGGGCCGGACGCCCGTCCCCCGATGGGAAGAGCCGAAAGACCACCCAAATCTCCCGGCAAATCCCCGCCCGAAGCCCGAACGAGAGCCAAAAAAACAAAAGGCCCAGTGTCACCACTGAGCCTTCGTGTTTCAACTTAGTAAGTTCAGAAATTAGAACAAGTAAGTCAAAGAAGCATTCGCCATCAAGTCGTTGGCATTGATGTTTCCAGTACCAGCAGTAGCAGGTACAGAACCAGCAGCCAAAGTGCTATCAAGCATGAACTTGTTGAACTTCATACCAGCGCCCAAAGCAACAGTTGTGTTGTTAGCGTTAGTTAGAGAGTCACCACCGTTGGTTTTGTTAGAACCAAGGATCACGTTTTGCTTAACAGATGCACGAAGCACCAACCAAGAAGCTGCATCAGCTTCAACACCTACTACGAATGGCAACATAGTTTGTTCAGCTTTGAACTGAGCATCAACTGCTGCATTGTCTTCTTTATCGTCAGAAGTGAAGCCAAGGTAAGAAACTCCGTAGAAGAAGTTCATACCGTCAGCTTTAATAGTGTCGATAACACCGATTTCGTACTGAGATTGCTCGATTTTAGCATCAGTAACACCAGCGAAACCACCTGCACCAGTCATACCAGAAAGCTCAACGCCATCTTGGTAGTAGCTAGCAAATACATAAGTGTTTTCAAACCAGTATCCACCGTTCAATTTGAAACCTGTAGTACCTTTGTACTCAGAATCAGCATCAGCTGCAGTCAAACCGAAACCAGAAGCTGCGTTACCAGTCGCCTTGCTGCCAAGACCGAAAGTAAGAGCTGCATCCCAATTAGTAGCAACAGCACCGAAACGAAGACCCATAGCATCTTGTTTTTGCTGTCCGCCAGCTACTTTTTTATCAGACTTAGAGTAGTTGAAAGAAGCAGCCATCTTCATGTCACCAGCTTGGAAGCCGTACATGAATTCGATTGGGTTTTCTTGACCAGCGAAACCAAGAAGAGATCTTACACGAGTCGTGAAAGGAGATTTTCTACCCATGTAGAAACCAACTTTGGCGTCACCATAAGATTTAACGAAACCACCCTCAGCGTTCTCACCGTAGAATACTGCCGCGCCAGCAGAACCACCGTTAGTAGTGAAGTTCTCTGGAGTGTTAGCACCGTTAGAAGCTGTAGAAGTAGCACCAAACTCGAGAGTTGCGAAATCACCCATAAGGTAAGATTTTGCAGGGTTATCGAAGATGGATTGTGTATCAACTAGATGAGCTGCATTTTGCAAAGAAGCCAAGCGAGCTTTAGAAGCCATCGCAGGAGCTGCTACTGACAAAACTGCGGCTACTGTAAGAATAGATTTAAACATTTTTATATCCTTTCAAACATTTACAAAAGGTAAGGGCCCACGTCTTAGGTGGGCCGAAACTTTGCGCAACTTCAATAAAATTAGAAGTTGTAAGTCAAACCAGCGTTAGCCAACAAGCTGTTGCCGTTGATTGTACCAGTTGTAGAACCAGCCAATGTAGCGTCAAGAGTGAACTTGTTGAACTTGATACCTGCGCCAGCAGCAACAGTAGTGTCATTCGCTACAGTTACAGTGTCGCCTGGAGTAGATTTAACAGAACCCAACAATACTGGTTGAGTGATAGAACCACGAAGAGTCAACCAAGAAGCAGCGTCAGCTTCGATACCAACTGTAACTGGAAGAACAGTCTCTTCAGTTTTAGTTGCAGCAGTTTTGTCTTCATCTTTATTCATTTGGTAAGCAACGCCATAGAAGAACTCGCCACCTTCTACTTTAGTAGAATTGATCGCGCCAACTTCGATTGTGCTAGCATCAAGATCAGCAGCAGTTACAGTAGCAGCAGTGTATTTACCGCCACCCATTGCGTATTTACCGTAGAAGTACCAAGATTCCATAGTGTAACCACCACGAAGATCTACGTTAGATTTACCTTTCCACTCGTCAGTACCAACTTCAGCTGTGTCTGTAAGACCCAATACCAAAGCAGCATCCCAAGCGCCCATTCTCATACCAGCGTTCAAGCCCATAGAAGACTGCTTACCAGCAGCTTTTCTATCAGAGTTTGAGTAACCCAAACCAAGACCCCAAGCCATGTCAGCAGTTTTAGCAGCATAGAAAAGGTTGATTGGATTTTCTTCAGACAAGAAAACACCTGCGTTAGCTGCTTCTCTCAAAGTAGAAGCAACAGTCGTGTGGCCCATGTAGAAGCCCCAACGAGCATCACCCATAGCGCGAGCGAAACCAGCTTCAGCATTTGGAGAAGAAGTTGGAGTCAAAGAAGGGTTAGTTGCACCCATCTCAAAAGTTGCCCAGCTGCCCATCAAAGTAAGATCAGCAGGGTTGATGAAGATAGTTTGTGTATCAACCAATTGAGCTGAATTGCTCAAAGCGGCCATACGTGCCTTAGTTGCAAAAGCTGAAGTAGAAGCAAGAGTCACTGCAGCAATAACTAGTAGCTTTTTCATGTAGAGTCCTTTCGTTACATTTGTATTAAATTTATAATCTCTATAAATTTTTAAATTCCATTTTCGTTACACAAAAATCGTAATAACCAAATAAACCTAGATCAATACAAAAGTTATAAAGGGTCTTTTTATGCTCGGAAAGCTGCCCCGATTGTGAGCAACTTAGTGTGGTAAAAAACCCTCACTGCCAACGAAAAAGCGGTTTTTTAAGCTGAATTTTCCACCGAGTTTTCCACCTTATTTCACACGTTTTTGAGTTTGCTACTACGGCGTTTCATTCGCCGGAAATCCTTACTGCACGCGGTTTTTATCAAAACTCAATTTTTACAAAACTCAAAAAGACTCAAAAAATATTTTTTTCACTGAAAACGTCTTCAATAAATTGTTAAAAAAGTGTGCGTTGAAATATTGACGCGAAATTTCATTTGTAGAATTATTGCACTAGATCAAAGTCCAGCAAAAATCACATTTTTGGTCAAAATCGGCTTAAATCGGTTCTCTTTTTGAAATCCTAGACCAAAGTCTTATGCCTTTCGGCAAGAATATAGCTTGGTGACAGACGGACTTTGGAATCCCATGATGAGGATAACTATGTTTAAAAAGAAATTCCTCCAAGGCACTATCAAGCGACACCCCGACGGATTTGGTTTTTTTATTCCAGACAATCCTGAACATCCTGATGTCTATATTCCCCGCCAATCCATGCAAGGCGTGATGACCTCCGATAAGGTCATGGTAGATGTGACCCCCGAAAGAGGCGGCGACCGATTTCGTGGTGAAATCGTCCGCGTCGTCAGCCGTGGCTTCCGCCAAGTTGTTGGTGTCTTTCATATTATTAATGACAGACAAGCTCTTATTAAAGACGAGGGCAAAGGTTGGGGCGAAGACCTTAAGATAGATCTTACGAATTCTATGGGTGCTAAAGAAGGCCAATTGGTGGCAGCACAAATCCTTCAGTACCCTGAAGATGGCAAACCGTTCAGCGGACGTGTCACTGAAATCATCGGTGACGCCATGGATCCGATGAACGATATTAAGCGTGTTATTGCCGCTAATAATATTCCTCAAGAATTTACCGATTCTACATTAGCAGAAGCCAAAAAGTTTCCAGAACAACCACAGGAATCTGACTTTAAAGGACGCCGTGATCTACGGAAATTGGATCTCATTACTATAGATGGGGCGACCGCGAAAGACTTCGATGATGCCGTTTATGTAGAGATGAACAACAAAGGCTTCCTATTATATGTCGCCATCGCCGACGTCAGTCACTATGTACGTATCGGCAGCGCTATTGATAAAGATGCTTATGAGCGCGGAACTTCCGTTTACTTCCCGAACTTCGTGGTTCCAATGTTACCAGAAGCTCTCAGTAACGGTTTGTGCTCATTGAATCCTCATGTACCACGCCTTTGCATGGTTTCTGAGATTCAATTTGATTTCACGGGCGCCACAATTTCCTCGGACTTCTATGAAGCTGTTATGGAAAGTAAAGCCCGCGTCACTTACGGCCAAGCCCAAGAAGTGATTGATGGCGCTGGCGATTCAAAGTTTGACCATGTTAAAGACAACATCCTTCGCTGTGCAGATCTTGCCAAGATTCTGATGGCAAAACGCTTTAAAGAAGGATCTTTGGATTTAGAAATACCTGAAACGGAACTTGAAATCGATGGTTCGGGTGTTCCTATTGATATTATTAAATCAGAACGCCTTTTTGCCCATCGCCTGATCGAAGAGATGATGTTGGCAGCAAACGTCGCTGTCGCAACTTTCTTGGACAGCCGTAATGTTCCGGCCCTTTACCGTATTCACGAACCACCCAATGAACAAGCGATTCGCGTTCTCGAGAAATACCTTTGGAACTTTGGCGGCAGAACAAAGCTGGGCTCTGATAAGCTTCAAAAGCGTTTAACCAAAGCTCTTGAAGAGTTTGAAGGAAAGCCACAAGCACAAATCCTGAATATCCTTACTTTGCGCTCGATGAGTCAGGCCAAATACAATATGAATAACGTCGGCCACTTCGGATTAGGATTTGAGTTTTATGCTCATTTTACCTCTCCGATCCGTCGTTACCCTGACTTAATCATTCACCGCTTGCTAAAAAATCAGGTGATGCATAATTCTCCTTATAGATTGATGAGCGAAGAGGACCTTTTAACTGCCGGAACTATTTTGTCTGCGGCCGAGCAAAGGTCCACCAAAGCTGAACGCCAGGTGCAATCCATTAAAAAAGCCCGTTTTATGCAGAAATTCATCGGACAAGAGCTTGAAGGAATGATCAGCTCGGTCGCAAAATTCGGTATCTTTGTTCTTTTACGTGAATATGACTGCGATGGGTTGGTTCGTACCGATGATCTTGGTGCCGATCACTTTGAATTTGATGAAGAAAATCTTCGCCTTCGTGGAAAACGCAGTGGCAAAGTCTTTAACATTGGTGATAGTGTTAAAATTCAAGTCGCTGCTGCAGATCCAGAACTGGGACAAGTGAATTTCATCTTGGCTGAAAACGCTGAAACTGCCGAAGAAGACGCTGAAACCAAATTCCCTGTTCGTCGCGAAAGAGAACGCGGCAATGATCGTGGCCAGGATCGTGGTCATGATCGCAATAGAGATCGAGATCGTCGACCTGGTAAGAACAAACCTTCCGACCGTCCTTCTATAAAACCACTGTTCGGTAAAAAGGATTCTCCTCGTCGCGAGAAGACGTCTCAACCAAGCCGTCGTTTCGAACCACGCGCCAAAGAAGAAACACCACGCACTGAGAAGCCGGAATCAAAAGGTAAGTTCATGTTTAAAGGGAAAAACCTTGTTGTTCCGTCCTCTGCCCGTTCACGAAAATTGCAGTTTGCGGATCGCTCGAAACTGAGTTTTAATGTGGAGGTCGACGACGAGGAACGTGATGTAGAATCTCGTCAGGAGTTCAAGGGTGGCCCTTCTAAAAACCGGCAGTCAGATCGGAAAGACTCTCAAAAACGCAGCAAGGCTTCGAATAATAGTCGGGGTCTTCGCAAAGCACGGGTTTCACGGGGTAGCGGAAAAAATAAAGCTCGGTAAATTCATTGTCGAGCGCCTCAGTGCCTCGGCCGAACTTGAGCAGCTAACCATTCCTGTACGTCTACGCATGAGCTTTGAGGAACTCGGGCCCACTTTTGTAAAGCTGGGCCAAGTTTTGGCAGCTCGTCCTGATTTGATTCCTGAAGAATACACCAACGAATTTGAAAAACTCCATGACCGCGTTCAGACCATTCCTTTTGAAGTGGTGGAAATGGTTCTTAAAGAAGAATTCGGTGACGATCTTCAAAAAAAGTTTTCCTACATTGATCCAACTCCCCTCGGAGCGGCAAGCATTGCTCAAGCTCACAAAGCTCGCCTTGTTACAGGTGAAACCGTCGTCATCAAAGTTCAAAGACCTGGAATCATTCAAACTATCAATGATGATTTGAATGTTCTGTATATGCTTTCTGAGCTATTAACGAAATATGTTCCCGAGACCCGTCTCTTTAATCCGACTGGTATTGTGGACGAGTTCTTTAAAACGTTGGAACTTGAAACTAATTTCGTTGTCGAAGCGAATAATATCCGTCGTTTTTCTACCAATTTTGCGGCAGATCCCGATGTTAAGATTCCAAAAGTCTACATGGAGCTAACAACCGAACGAGTTTTGACTTTAGAAGCGTTGGATGGATTTCCTCTAAGCCAAGTAGAGGCCCTTCGCCAAGAAGGAATCGACGCTGAATCTCTCGTGCGTAAAGGCCTTAAAGCTTATATGAAGATGGTTTTCGCTGATGGGCTTTTCCATGGCGATTTGCATGCTGGTAATTTCTTTGTTTTACCTAACAATCAAATTGGTCTGATTGATTTTGGCGTTGTCGGTCGTTTGAACAATAAAACCCAAAGCGCCATCGCCAATATGCTCTTGGCTCTTTCCCGTGAAGACTACGAACGCCTGGCTTATGAATACGTGGACCTGGCACCGTTTACTGACAAAGTGAACGTCGATCTTTTTGCGCGGGACCTTCGCGAGCTGATCGCTCCGTACTATGGCTTGACGATGAAGAATGTGAATTTGGGAAGAATCCTGATGTCTTCATCCTCGATCGCGGCCCGTCATCACCTAAGCCTGCCGACAGAGTTGATGTTGTTTTTTAAATCGATCGTGTCTATTGAGGGCATTGGTCGCCGAATTATTCCAGATTTCGATTTTCTTCAGTACGCAATTCAGGTCGCAAACGAGCTGGTAAAACACCAGATGGATCCTAATAAGGCGCTCGGAGAAATCTCTCAAGTTTTCCGCGAGGCCAAAGGATTTATCCATGCACTTCCCCGCCAGGCGAATTTTTTACTGAGAAAGATCAATAGCCCCAATCATGCTTTTCGCTTAAACGTCCCACAAGTAGAGGAGTTGAAGAAATCCATAGAGACTTCTTTCAACTTGGTATTCTTAGGGATTATCATTGCTTCGTTGATCGCCAGTGCCTCGTTTATTTTTGTCCATCCGGCAGAAAACAATATTCTGGGCATCCCGACGATGAGCTTTGTGCAATATGTAATTGCATTGGTATTGGGAATTGCCGCGTTTATAAACTATATTAAGAAGTAACATTGATCAGGAAGGTCTATGCAGCAACTTTATTATGAACTGAGTGTCCTTGCGAAAGCGATTCACTTTAAAAATCTTTCCGCAGCTGCTATTCACGTGGGCCTCAGTCAGCCGCAGCTTTCACGCATTATTGCAAGAATCGAAGATGAGTTTAAAGTAATTCTCTTAGATCGATCTGCTAAAAGAAAATCCAGCTGGACGCCAATTGCATTTGAAATGGCTGAAATTTTTGATCGCACGAGTCGTCGCCTTGGAACAGAACTGCAAGGACTCAGTCAAAACAACGCCGTTGCAGAGATTCATATTGGCACGCTTGAAGGTATGGCTGACTTCGCGATCAAAACTTCTAAGATTTGTTTTGAGCAAGTAGGCATCAAAAAGATCTCTTTGGATATCTACGATTTGAATGAACTTGATTCCAATTTCTTGGCCGGCAATTTGGATATGATCTTTACCTCTAAAATCCCAGGACGGCAGAAATTCCGCTATTTGCACGAGATCGGTTCGCAAGTTTTAGAACGGGTTTCTAACAATAAAAAGTTCGGTGTCTATTCAACGTTTGAATTCGGTCGTTCACAAAAAAAGGAACTTGAAAACTACGAGTATCTTTTTGTCTCGAACTCTTTGGCGGTTCGCAAAGCTTGGTTAGACAATGTTGGTGGTGTCGGTTATGTACCGTCTGAAACCCGCAAAGGCCGTAACAAAGAAAATGAACCTGTTTTCCTTATTGGCTCTGAGCTTTTAAGTCCTATCTTGTGGGAAAAACTCGAAGGCGCTCTCGCAAAAGACTGACCTTTAACAATTCGATTCTTCTAGATTGGGTTTTTTGAACCCTTTTTGCTATTTTGAAATTTGCCCGGGGGACCTATGGCTACCTCTAAAAGCTTATTTCTATTGCAAGAAGATCATCTTTTTCCTCCTACTTACCTAGAAGATCACAAAGATGACCTCTTCCTAATGATGGAAGACAAAGAACGTTTGAGCTCATTCAAATTTCACAAACATCGGTTGGTTTTCTATCTAGCCGCCATGAGACATTATGCACGGGAACTCAAACATCATGACTTCAATCTTGTCTATTTTGAATTAGATGAAACTCGCCGACTCTCGTGCGAAAGCATTCTTGAAAAAGTTCTTAAAGAAGGTGACATCGAAAAGGTCGTCACCTTTGAAATAGAAGACAAGACCCAAGAAAAAAGCTTGCAAGATTTCTGCGAAAAGAATGGTTATGCACTGGAAGTAAAACCAAGCCCGCTCTTTATTACTTCGCGGCAAGGCTTTAAATCATACCTCGAGCAATATTCCCGTCCTTCGGTAAAAACTTTCTATGAAAATCAAAGACGAAAGCTTGGCATATTGATGGAACCTAACGGAGAACCCTCCGGAGGACAGTTCAGTTTCTCGGATGAAGATCGTTTGAAGTGGACCAAAAAGAACAGTACGCCAAAATTTCCTGTCTCGGTCCGTAATGAGCTCGATATGCAAGTGATTCAACTTGTAGATAAAGAATTTGGTGACAACCACGGTGATGCACACACTTTTTGGTACCCCACAACTCGTGAAGCCGCACATGACGCTCTCAAGGACTTCTGCACCTATAGGCTGGCAGAGTATGGTCCTTATGAAGATACGCTTTGTCCTGATGAAGACTTTCTATTTCACTCGGTCTTGGCTCCGCTATTGAACATTGGCCTTCTAACTCCGCAAGAAGTGATCAAAACTGCGCTCGGCCACTCTTTGGAAAACCCGGTTTCTTTGAACTCGCTAGAAAGTTTTGTAAGAAAAATTCTGGGTTATAGAGAATATGTTCGTGGCATCTATCAGAACTTTAATGAGTTTCAGGAGCAAAGTAATTTCTGGAAACATGTTCGTCTGCCAAATCAAAATTGGTATTTGGGGAAAACTCAAATTCCTCCATTAGATGATGCGATTCAAAAATCGCTACGTTTAGCTTACAACCACCATGTTGAAAGACTAAAAATTGTCTGTAACATGATGAACCTTGCAGAGATTAATCCCTATGAGGTCTATCGTTGGTTCATGGAAATGCAAATGGACTCTACAGCGTGGGCTTTGGGACCTAATGTCTACGGCATGGGCCTACACTCCGACGGTGGCATTTTTGCGAATAACCTCCATATCTGCGGATCCAATTATTGGCTAAAAATTAGTACCTACAAAAAAGGAGATTGGTGCCACGAGGTGGACGGCCTTTACTGGCGCTTCATCGACAAGCACCAAGATTTCTTTGCTAAGAATCCCCGCCTTTCTGTGATGACCTCCAATTTGGAGCGAATGAGCTCTGAAAGAAAAGAACTCCTATGGAAAGCGGCTGACGCCTTTTTGGCACGGAACACCTCCTACCCTTGATATATTTAATCCTAGCTCCGACTTTTCAAAAAAAGAGCCCTTTTTTGTCAGGGCTTTTTTCTTCTTTTCAGCCGCATAAAATCCACCCCCAGCCTTCGAAAAAGCTTTGGTATTATCTCCTAAGTTTTAACGGGGGAACCCATGAGTCGGTCAGAAAAGGTACGAAACACGATTTTGATAACACTGCTTTTCAGCCTTGTTGGATGCAGTCAGGGCGCTTTCAAAACCGAGTTCGGAAGTGCGGAAGAAGATTTTCCGGGTTTCGCATTTCAAAGTCCTGATCGCGAGCAAAAAATTAGCCTGGAAAGACAAGATATCGTTTCCGTAGGAACGATTAAGCCGACGGTTTACTACTTCCCAATTATCAATGAAGATCAAACTAGTTGTTCTTCTAAAGTTTCTCTCATTGGCAAAAGCGGTGAAAATCTCGCTAGCATTTGCCAAAGCACACTGGCTGCATGTTCTCTTCAAGGTTCTTGCGCCATCGTGCAAAGAAATAAAACTCGCTCATTTAATATTGCTGGACGTGCCCATGGACGGGACCGTTTTTTTGAAATGACGAACTCGCCCTGCAAATATGGTTTTGGCGTGAAAAACTCTTGTCTGGATCCATTTTATTCAATCGCTGCGGATCTTAGCATCTACAAAGCTGGGGACGTAATTTATGTTCCTTCAGCTGCCGGCCTCCGTCTTCCGAATGGTGGCAAACACAATGGATATTTCATTGTACGCGACACTGGACGATCGATCGTCGGTAAAGGTAGATTTGATTTCTTCTCTGGTTACTATAGCTGGCGTGATCCTAAAAACCCGTTTAAGAGTTTAGGACTTGGGGACAAAAGAACTAAACTTACGTTCTACAAAGTCTCTGGCGAAACCGCACAAACCGTGCTGGAAGGCCGGGATTTTCCGAAGCTTCCAAACTCAAGCAAGCTTTAAAAATAAAAAAGGCTCTGGTTTCCCAGAGCCTTTTAAGCTTTTAGCTTAGATTCCTATTAGCCTAACAACTTCAAAGCCATTTGCTGTGAATTGTTTGCTTGTCCAAGAACCGAGATTCCCGCTTGCAACAAGATGCTATTTCTTGTCATTTCAGAAGTCTCAGCAGCAACATCTGTATCACGGATACGAGAGTTTGCAGCAGACAAGTTCTCATCGTAAACCAACAAGTTGTTCGAGGTCGATGTCAGACGATTTTGCATAGCCCCGAAGTTCGCGCGAATAGCATTCACGGAAACCAAGGCGCTATCTATCACATCCAAGCTGAGCTGTGCCCCTTCTTTCGTCGCTGCACTCTCAGACACCAGACCTAGAGACTCCAAAGTGGCGTTAGCTGCCGCCGCATTGAAGGAGATACGGTCTTTGAAAGGATCGTTGTGAGTACCGACTTGGATGTCGATAATTCCACCAGTTCCGTTCAAGAGATCATATCCGTTAAAGTTCGTTGATTCAGTCACACGTTGAATCTCAGACTTAAGTTGCTGATATTCTACGTCCAAAAATTTTCTTTCAGTATCGCCGATCGTATCAGATGCTGCTTGAACACCCAATTCTCTGAGGCGGATCAACATGTTTGAAACTTCGTTCAAACTACCCTCTGCTACTTGCACCAAAGAGATACCATCATTGGCATTTCTATTAGCCTGGCGCATACCGCGGATTTGAGCTTTCAGATTTTCTGAGATTGCCAAACCTGCAGCGTCGTCAGCAGCTTGATTGATCCTCATACCAGACGACAAGCGTGCCATCGAGGTATTCATCGATCTCTGTGTCATGCCCAAGTTCTTTTGAGCATTCAACGCGGCGACGTTCGTTGTAATTCTCATACCCATATCATCCTCCCTGTAACATCTGATCCTCCGTTGATCTTTGCCATCCGTTGGCAATAAGGCACATCATGTACCTGTTAGTTATTTTTTAGGTTTTGAATAGAACCCAGTCTCTTATCGGAATAACTTCAAACAAGTTCGAGGCCAGTTCTTTTCAAATCAGTTTTAAAACAAAATAAAATACAAAAACGAAATCTCTGATGAAGATTTCTTCTGACATCAAAGCACATTCTATGCTTCGAAGAGATGATAGATCGTTGCCACAAGATGCGTCCTGCATCTTTTAAGAAGATGTAAAGCAAGATCCTATTTTTCCAGGTCTGAGTTCCCTTCTGGCTTCTTCATCATGAAGAAGATTTTCGAGGTCTCTTTTCTGGTTCAACTCGTCTGAATACTTCATTCAGATTTGTTGCATAAACCCACTATCAGTATTCCTGACAGTTTATAAAACAATCGCTAATACTCGCGGTCTACCGAGGTAGTTCCGTTTGTTTTCCGCTTTAAATATGGGGCTGCTTGCGCAGCCCCACGCGCAGGAAACAGATCAATATGTCAGCTCGTTACGTGTAACAAGCCTGGCTTTCTTGAGGGTGATCTTGATCTATCAAGATCGGGAACCTGGGTCATTCAGTGATTAGCTGAATGACTTGTTCAAGAGTCCAAGTGCTACGTTAGCTTGCTGATTCGCTTGTGCTAGGACGGATGTACCGGCTTGCAACAAGATATTATTTCTAGTCATTTCAGATGTCTCTTCAGCAACGTCTACGTCTTTAATACGTGAGTTAGCTGCAGACATGTTCTCGACACTGACTTGAATGTTGCTGACTGTGGATGTCAGACGATTCTGAATCGCACCAAAGTCTGCACGCATTGCTGATACGGATACGATCGCATTATCAATCGCAGCCAAAGCATTTTGTGCGGAAGCCTTGTCGGCAACGCTTGTCAGGTTTACGCCTAAAGCTGCAGAGTTTGCATCGGCTTTAGAAGCGTCGAAAGAGATACGGTCAATTTCAGGATTATTTCTGGTACCTACTTGGAAATCCAAGATAGAGCCAACACCTGCAAGAAGTTGAGTTCCGTTGAACTCTGTACCTTCTGCGATACGATCAATCTCTGAAGTGAGTTGATCATATTCCACGTTTAGGAATTGACGCTCAGTCGGACCAACAGTATCTGAAGCGGCTTGTACAGCCAACTCTCTCAAACGAATTAAGATCGAAGAGATCTCATTCATCGAACCCTCGGCCACTTGCACGAGAGAGATACCATCTTGGGCATTTCGTGAGGCTTGTTTTAGACCGCGAATCTGTGCTCTGAGGTTTTCAGAGATCGCGAGTCCAGCGGCATCATCACCAGCGCGGTTGATGCGGAAACCCGAAGAGAGCCTTTCCATGCTCTTATCGAGACCTAACTTCGTACCCCACAGAACTCTCTGTGAATTTAACGAAGCTGTGTTCGTATTAATACGCAAACCCATAATTCCTCCTCCTTGAAGATTCACAAGTTTCGATCCTTGAAACTTGGGGTGCCGTCTTAGCACCTGAATGGGTAGTTACTCTTACCTTACTCATCGGAGCGCCTGAAAAATCCTAAAGTGAGATTTTCTAAAATTGAGAAAAACTAGACCGAAGACTATTCAGTTTTCATGCGGGGACGATTTTATGCGTTTTCAAGGCTAAAAAGGGGCTCTTGTAAAAAACACCGGTTTGTTGAAAGCAATGACAGGGAAAGACCTCTCCCCTCTGATAAAGGCCAAAATAAGGGGTTTTTACCCGGCCCGTCCTTTGCTCTTACTCTCGTGGAAACAATCTCCGGAGGGGATTTTTATGACAACTAAGAAGATTTCTACACCAGTTCGCATGCTGCAAATCGCGGTGGTTTTTATTCTCTCTGCACTCATTAGCAGAGCGAGTTTTGCGGCTACGAAGCCTTCCTGTGATATGAAACACATGACTCAGCAAGCAGCGATCTTCAATGCGAACATCGATCCTGAATTAAAGGTTTCTATTGATGTAAATCAATGTCGAGTCACCTTGAAAGGCCGTAAATGCGGCGTTACTCCCTTTACTGCTTATCAACTAACAACGTTAGACAGTATTCCTGACGAGAACATGTTGCAGGCGGCAAAAATCCGCAGTTTTGGCCCCAACGCCGAGGGAACCGGCTATATTCTTGCTATTCCCAAATGCGCCGGGTAAGGTAAGTCCCCATGGAAATCAGAGATCCCGTCCACGGCTCCATTTATTATTCAGATGCTGAAGTCGCTGTCCTAGACACCGCCGAATACCAACGTCTCAGAGCCATTAAACAACTGGGCTTTGCAGAATTCAGCTTTCCTGGAGCTACTCATAATCGTTATTTGCATTCAGTGGGCGTAGGACACTTAGCGGGTCTTGCTTTTGATGCCATCTTTAAAGCTTTCCCTTTTGCTAAACCTTCTGCGCGCGTTCGTTTGCGCCAAGCCGTTCGTCTAGCAGCTTTGCTTCACGACGTAGGTCATGGTCCTCTCAGTCATACTTCTGAGTTGGTTATGCCCCTTGTGGAAGGTTTGAATATTAAGGTTTATGAGCAAAGTGCAAAACCGTCTGTTCATAAAAATCGTCGCGCAAATCACGAAGACTATACTATTAAGTACGTAACGGATTCTATGATCGGAGAAACGATTCAGAATCGTTTCCCAGACCTTAGTCCCATTCACGTTGCGTGTTTGATTGATAAGACGCTCATTTGCCCAGACGACTTCTTCATGGACAACGGCATCGATTACCGTCCGATTCTTTCTCAGCTCGTAAGTTCTGAGTTAGACGTGGATCGCATGGATTACTTAGAACGTGATTCCTATTTCTGCGGAACTAATTACGGGAAAATTGACCAGTCTTGGATCTTGCAGAATATGACGGCTCATTTACACGACGGCAAAATGAACTTGGCGCTGAATCGCCGCGCTCTTTACGCCTTCGATGATTTTTTGATTTCTCGTCATCATATGTACCTGATGGTTTACTTCCATCATAAGAGCATCATTTACGAAGAAATGTTGAATAGATATCTGACGTCTCAAGATTGCAGTTTTATCTTGCCGGCTGATATTCATGAGTACACTAGTTACAACGACTATAAGCTACATGAGCATTTAGCTAGTGTGAATAATCCGTGGGCGCAACGAATCGCTCAACGTCGTCCATACAAAGTTTTGGTCGAGCTTCACAACACGGCTGAGAATCCACGTGCAGAAAAAATTAAGAAAATTCTCGAGGCCGAAGGTGTTGATACGATTTGGGCAAGTTCCAAAGCGCGTCTTTCGAAGTATCACACAGCTTCGCCTGAAGATCGTGCGTTGCAAATCTACGTGGTCGACCAATATGACCGCTGGGATAAGGCAGCACCTATCGATCAATCGACAGAGATTTTCTCTCGCTACGAAGGCACTCGTATCATCGACCGCCTGTATGTAGCGCCAGAGAACTACGCTCGTGCTGAAAAAATCCTGACCGACAAAAAGGTTTAGAATATTACTGACGCCAAGCTTCGAGGGCACGGTCGCCAACCGTGTCTGCGTCCTTGTTTCCGGGATCCGCATTCAGCGCGCTTTCGACACGTTCACACAAGCGGGGTGCAATATCACGATCCGTTTGGCAGCCACTAACGACCATTCTTAAAACGAGCCGTCCAATTTCACGCACACCTTCCGCCGTCTGCGGATCTGAACGGGTCGCTAGCATGTTTGAAATGGCGCTACGAATATCGTCGCGGTTTGGAGGACTATTTTTATCCCAATTCAAACCGCCCACAGCAGAAATCGTTGTAGCTGATAAACTCATAGCACTTAAAAGGTCATAAACTGGCTTCCCCGTCCCCTGGCAATAAGCATCCACCTCTTTAGCAAACTGCCGGTTTTGATCTGGAGTTGTTTTGCTTGCGAAAGTCATTAGACCAAGAAAACTCGGAGAACCTTTTGCTGGATCGTCTAATTCCCGATTAGCCGCGACCAGCTTTTGCCCCTTACCGAAACCTTCAGCTGCAAAACCTGCAGAACACTTCACAATATTGGCCGAACGCTTATTGATGTGGCGAATAGGTTCGATGCAGCTATAGGCTTCGCTCGGACTTGCCTTATCAACACACAGCTGAGCAGCCCCAATCAGATCGTCTTCTGAAGGCGAGCATGCCGCGAGCGCCAAGGTTAATACCAAAAGTTCCTTTTTCATAAAACCTATTTTAAATCTTTTAGGCTTTCAGATCAGGCTGCCTTTTGACAGCGTCGTATATGAAGCTTATGTCTTGATGTTTTCACTCTGCGTTCTAGAAAAAATGATCTCATCTCTCGATGAGAAAATTATTACTGAGTTTGGTTTTTCTTTACCTTGCTTGTGCGCCTTTTCGGGGCTCGCCTTATTCTGAGGTCCTTATAACAGGTGAACGTGACCTGAATACAAAGAAGCTGCCGGACCTAAATGCTATAGAAACGGACGCCGTCGTCCGGATCGGCGTCGTTACTGACAGTCACCAAAACTATCGAGATTTCCGTACTGTGGTTGAACAGCTGAATGGCATGAGCGGCATTGATTTTGTCGTCCATCTCGGAGATTTCACCAACAGCGCCTATAACTTTGAGTACGATCAGTTTATAGAGTTATGGAACCGACTGCTTTTGCCAAAGTTTTGTGTCCAAGGAAATCACGATGCTATTGGCGCGGGCTCCACGCTTTATGAAAAGGCTTTCGGCGATGCAAATACCTATTTTGAATCCGGCAACTACCGTTTTATCTCTTTCATGACAAACAACTGGGAAGACCCCAACGATTTTAGCCCTCAGTGGTTGCTAGATCGTGTGCAAGAGACTACGAAAGCGGTGATCATCTTTAGTCACGTGCCTTTGATGGACACAGAAAGATACTCAGGCAACGATCGCGCGATCTTAGATCAAGTTCTACAACAACCTAATGTCATCTTGAGTCTCAATGGCCATAACCATACCTATATTGCGAATAAAGTGGGAAATGTCGTTATCATTCAAGGCGCACGCGTAGAGGGCGAAAACTGGCTCACCGTTGACATTACAGCCACCACGATTTCCGTACTCAATAGTAAAGGGGAAGCCAGCTCGTGGCCGCGATAAAGCAACTCTTCTTTTTTGTTATTTGTTTCTTTATGTATGCGGAAGCTCGGGCAAACCCGTGGGGACTGATCTTGGGTAGCTCAGGCTATCTTGGCGAGTTCGTGGCTGGAAGCTACTACAAATTTAATGAGCGTCATGAAATGGATTTGTCTTTGGGAACATTCACATTGCACTACACCCGCGCGCAATTCAATGTCGGATATCTTTACACACCCTTCAAAGAAGACTTCGGCCAGGAAGGCACGCAGTGGTCTTTAATAGACTTCGGCGCAAGTCTTAGCTTTGCGCTAGATAGAGACAACTACTTTTTGAAAAGCCCGGTTCAATATCCTCAAACCAACTACTATGATCAAACAAAAGACCGTGCCGCTCTCCAAGTCGGAACGACCATGTATGCTTTCAAGGATCAATTCAGTATAAGATATTTTGTTTCGCTTTTAACGGTCGGTGGGGTCGCCTTCTTCAATAACAAAGAAGGCTACAATCAATATCTCTCTTCGGGTCTGACCCTCAAATTCTCATTACCTTTTTAAGAGAGATTCAGAGTTTGCCCATTGATAGAAATACCTAGAGGACTTACCAAAAAGATAACTGTTTGCATGATTTTATCTGGCTCTGTGATTCGTAATGCCGGATCCAACTGCTTCATTTTTTCTAAAGCTTCTTTGATGGATTTTGTGCCTGGCTCATGAGCCAAGATGTATTCCTCGGTCAAAGCAATCGAAAGTGCATTCGCAGTGATATTAAATTCACTGACTTGCTTCGCTAAAGAGGCAGCAAAACCTTTTAAGCCCGAGCGCACGGCTTGCACAATCACGTCTTCTTTTGCTTTCACTGACGGTGAATCATTTAGCAAATAAAGAATACGACCGCGTTTACGGTTTTTAAAGAATGCCAGAACACCTTGAGTTAGATACAAAGAGCTTTTCAGATGTTTATCAAACATCAAGTCCAAGCCGTCGATGGGATCGTCGATTTTCATAGGTGTTGGTTGATTGATCATCAAAGCATCGATGTAAATATCCAAGCCCCCAAAAGTTTGTGAAGCTCGGCCAATTAAATCTTTGATTTGGTCTCTTGAAGTTAAGTCCGAAGGCAGAACCGCCGCGCGACCAAACTTGTCGTTGATCTCGCGAGAATCATTGATTTGATTAATGAAAGCCTGAGGGACGGATTTATCGGGATCTAAGATCACACAATCAGCACCCAAACGTGTGAGCCCCATTACAATGCTAGAAACTGTACTGCTTAAAGGCCCCGAAATCAGAGCCACTCTTTGATGTAAATTAAATCCCGCGTCCACTCTTAATCCATTCTTTCAATAATAATTGCAATCCCTTGGCCACCACCGATACAAGCGCTTCCCAAAGCATAACGAGCTTTGCGACGGTGCAATTCGTATACAAGGTGATTCATGATGCGTGTTCCAGACGCCCCCAACGGATGGCCGACAGCAATCGCTCCACCATTCACATTGGTTTTCGATGGATCTAGCTTCAATTCTTTTTGTACTGCCAAATACTGAGCCGCAAACGCTTCGTTCACTTCGACAAGATCCATTTGCTCAAGCTTCATTCCGGCTTTTTGCAAAGCTAAGCGTGAAGCACCTGCTGGGCCGATGCCCATAATGCTTGGATCACAGCCAACCGATGCATAAGAAATGATGCGCGCTTTTGGTTTCATCTTAAGCTCTTTGGCTTTAGATTCGCTCATCAACAACGAACAAGCTGCACCATCCACGATTCCAGAAGATCCGCCAGCAGTTACCAATCCGTCTTTTTTAAAAACCGGCTTTAGCTGACCTAATTTTTCAAGTGTTGTTTCAGGACGAGGATGTTCATCCTTGTCTATAACAACAGAACCTTTTTTACCTTCCACAGTCACCGTGCAAAGTTCTTCTGCAAAACCCCCACGATTCAAGTGAGCATGAAAGCGTTGTTGAGATTGTAAAGAATATGCATCTGCTTCTTCGCGGCTAATGCCGTATTTCACAGCTAAGTTTTCAGCAGTGATTGCCATTGGTGTTTTAGAGTAAGCATCCACCAATGCCGCCGTCATGTAATCTTCCAATTCGGCGTTGCCCATACGGATACCGCCAAAGCGCATTCCGCGAGCCACGTAAGGAACCTGAGACATTTGTTCTGCCCCACCCGCGAGGACCACACTGGCCTCACCGGTTTGAATCATCTGCACTGCAGAAGTCCAAGCTTGAAAGCCGCTGCCACAAAGACGATTGACCAACAAAGCACCCACGTTTACCGGGACACCCGTTTTCAAACCGATGTGACGAGGAAGATAAATGGCGTCCGCTCCGGACTGTATGACATTGCCAAAAATCACATGATCGACTTGGTCTGCAGAAAGACCTGCTTGTTCGAGGGTGGCTTTAGCGGAAACCACTCCAAGATCGGTTGCTGAGACATCTTTCAGAGATCCGCCAAAGGCTCCGAAAGGGGTTCTTTTTCCAGAGATAAAAACAATGTTTTCCATGACAATAGCGTAATGAGAAGCCCACATGGGGTCAAACAATCGAGAAAAATAGTTTCTTGTTGCGTGTCGCAAATAAAATCATTGAAAACTAGAGTAAAAAATTGATTTTTAGCAGCTAAGTGATTGAATGGACAGAATGACTATTGAAAAAGAAAAACCGGACTCTCCTATAGGCAAATCCGTTCCTCGCAAAGAGGGACCACGCAAACTCACTGGCCAATCTAAATACATTGACGACCTAGACTTCGATGGACTCTATGGCACTACAGTTCGCTCGACCATCGCCCGCGGTAAAATCAAAAATATTACCTTCGGAAAAGACATTCCATGGGATGAATTTACGATTGTCACGGCCAAAGACATTCCCGGCAAAAACTATGTTGCCTTGATTTTGCAGGACCAGCCGTTCTTGGCAGATGGGGTCGTAAATCATCCGGAAGAACCTATTCTTTTGCTAGCACACCCTAATAAGTATTTATTGGAAAGAGCTCGCCAAGCGATCACCATCGAGTATGACAACATGGCTCCGGTTTTCACTTTGGAAGAGTCTCTGAAAGCCGACAATGTGATTTGGGGTAAAGACAATATTTTTAAGTCTTACCTATTGGAAAAAGGCGATATCAACAGTGTGTGGGCAAAAGCTGATTTAGTCATTGAAGGCGAATACCACACTGGAGCTCAAGAGCAGCTCTATATTGAAAACAATGGTATGATTGCTATTGCAAATCCCAAAGAAGGCGTGACCATTTGGGGATCCATGCAATGTCCTTATTACGTTCACAAAGCTCTTTTGCCTTTGTTTGGACTTCCCGAAGAGAAAGTTCGCATCATTCAAGCAGAAACAGGCGGCGGTTTTGGCGGCAAAGAAGAATATCCTTCTATCATTGCTGGTCACGCAGCTCTTCTAGCTTGGAAATCGGGCAAAGCAGTAAAAATCATTTACGATCGCGCCGAAGACATGGTCGCGACCACGAAACGTCACCCATCTCGGACTCGCCATAAAACGGCGGTGACTCGTGACGGACGTATTTTGGGTCTGGATATTCAATTCGTGATTGATGGCGGTGCTTACGCAACTCTGTCTTCCGTGGTTCTTTCTCGCGGAACGATTCATGCGGCAGGTCCTTACAACATCGAACACGTACGTATTGATGCAAAGGCTGTTGCAACGAACTCTCCTCCTCACGGAGCTTTCCGTGGGTTTGGTGCTCCTCAAAGTATTTTTGCCTTAGAAAGACACTTAGATCTGATTGCGAAGAAACTGGGTATGACTCCAGAAGAAATTCGTCGCCGCAACTTTATAAAAGACGGCGAAAAAACTGCAACTGGACAGACCATCAATGAAGGCGTGAGCATGCAACATTTGCTGGATCGCGCACTCAAGCACACGAACTATCACGCCAAACGTGATCAGTTCGCGAAAGACAATACTCACCGCAAGGTTAAAAAAGGTATTGGCTTTGCTAGCTTCATGCATGGCTCTGGCTTCACTGGTTCTGGCGAAAAGTATCTTGCATCCAAGGTGGGTATTCAAATTTCTAAAGAAGGTCGTTTGCAGGTTCTTGCAGCCAGCACCGAAATTGGCCAAGGAACCAACACGGTCTTTTCACAGATCGCGGCAGATGCTTTGAATGTCAGCCCCGATTTCGTCGAAATCTTCCAGCCAGATACTAAACACGTTCCAAACTCGGGACCTACGGTTGCTTCCAGAACTACAATGGTGGTTGGAAAACTTGTCCAATCAGCAGCAATTGGTATGCGCCAGACATTGCAAAAAGATGGTTACCTGCCAGCAACCTATACCGAGATGGATTTGCAAAGTGCTTGCAAGAAATACGTAGCTGATCACGGTGAATTGAAAATCATCGTGGAATACCAACAGCCACCAGGCATCAACTGGAATGATGAAACTTATCAAGGCGACGCCTACGGTTCTTACGCTTGGGCGATTTACGTTGCTGAAGTCAGTGTTGATCTAACGACTTGGGAAACCAAAGTGGATCACTTCATGGCTTTGCAAGAAGTTGGTCGCGTGATTCATCCTCTGTTAGCTGCGGGCCAAATCGAAGGTGGAGTGGCGCAAGGAATTGGCTATGCCATCTATGAAAAAGTAAAATGGAAAGACGGCCGCATGATAAATGGGACTATGACCAATTATATCATGCCGACCAGCAGTGACCTGCCAACAATTGAAGTGCTGTTTGAAGAAGTTCCATATGCTTATGGACCTCGTGGCGCTAAAGGGATCGGCGAGCTTCCGATGGATGGTCCTGCCCCTGCAATTCTGAATGCGGTCTCGCAAGCTATTGGCAAAGACGTCAATGCAATCCCAATGCTTCCTGAAGATTTAATGAGAGCAAGCTTATGAAAAATTCCGTAAAAATCGATTTTAAACTTAACGGTCAAGATGTCAGTGTAGAAACTCATCCGATGAAACGTCTTTTGGACGTTCTTCGCGAAGAACTTGATTACACCGGAACCAAAGAAGGTTGCGGCGAAGGCGAATGTGGTGCTTGTTCTGTGATGATGGATCAAACTCTTGTTAACAGCTGTTTGGTGCCGATTGCTCAATGCAGTGGTGTAGATATCCTGACAGTGGAAGGCTTGGGCAACCAAGAGAACCTTCATCCTATTCAGCAAGCGTTCCTAGAATGTGGTGGTGCCCAATGTGGCATTTGTACTCCAGGAATGTTGATGGCTAGTTTCGAGCTACTACAAAAAAATCCTTGTCCAAATGAAAATCAAATTCGCGAAGGCCTCGCTGGCAATCTTTGTCGTTGCACGGGTTATATGAAGATCTTTGATTCCGTGAAAAAGGCGTCGGAGGTATTGAAATGAGAGCCTTCGTTCCCGAATATGAAATGAAAACCCCAGAGAATCTGGAAGAAGTTATATCTATCTTGAGCAAACAGCCCAATGAATGGAAACTATTTGCAGGTGGCACGGACTTGATGGTGGTTTTCGAAACCGGCAAGCTGAAACAAAAAAAATTCCTCAATATCAACTCGATTCCTGAACTCAAAAGTCTTGTTTCGAACGAAGAGGATATCCTGATTGGTGCTGGCTGCACTTATTCGCAAATTCAAAACCATCCGATCATTAAAAAAGAGTTCCCTCTGATGGTTCACTCAGCCAAAGTCACAGGCGCAGTTGCTATTCAGAATCGTGGCACTATTGGCGGCAATATCGCTAATATGAGCCCGGCAGCAGACACTCCCCCATCCTTGTTAGCTTATGACGCCGACATTATTTTGCTGTCTACCAAAGGCTATCGCGTTCTGTCTTACAAGTACTTCCATCAAGCTTACAAACAAGCAGATCTTCGCCCGAATGAGATCATCATGGCTGTTCGTCTGAAACGCGAACAGAACATTACACACGATTACTATCGCAAAGTGGGAACTCGCAGCGCACAGGCCATTTCTAAAGTTTGTATGGCGGCAACGGCTTCTGTAAACCGCGGAAAAATTGAGTGGGTGCGCATTGGTTTAGGCAGCGTAGGCCCGATTCCTCTGCGTCCAACTAAGACCGAGCATTTCCTGTTCCAAAAAGAGCTTACCTTCGACAATATCAAAGAAGCCCGCAAAATGCTTTTGACGGAAATCACTCCGATTGACGATATCCGCTCTGAAGCGATGTATCGCCGCGAAGTGGCCGGGAATCTGTTGACAGAATTCCTGGAAAGTTTAAAAAGCTGAGCATGTCATGGGATTGGATAGCTAAACTTCAAGAACTCAAACAAACGGCAATGCCTGCGGCCTTGGTGACCATCATCAAAGCCAAAGGCTCCACTCCCCGCGATATCGGCACTAAAATTCTCATCACAGACACAGAGTTCTTCGGCACCATCGGCGGTGGCCAGCTTGAAGAACTAGTTATTGAAAAAGCTCGCGAAATTTTGCGCACGCACCAATCTCCAGAGCGAGTTCCTTTTCCATTGTGTATTAAAGCGAACCAATGCTGTGGTGGTTTTGTGGAGGTCTTTGTGGAAACTATCAACACCGGTCCTCAACTTCTTATTTTTGGCGCAGGCCATGTTGCTCAAGCGATTGTGAAAACTCTTGAGGGAGCGCCCTTTCAAATTCACATGATCGATCCTCGCGCAGAGTGGTTGGAAAAAGCTCCTAGCTTTGTCACCCGACACGTGAATAGTGGTCGAGAATTTATCGACCAACATTCGCACTGGAGTACTGAAAAAACCTATGCAGTGGTTATGACCTATGATCACGACTTGGATCAGGATCTTGTTGAAAAGCTCTCGGAAAAAAGCACGAAATACTTGGGCCTTATCGGCAGCAAAACCAAATGGCAACGTTTTCAGAAGCGCCTGTTAGAAAAGGGGCTCGCAAGCACGCAGCTTGAGAAAGTCCGCTGCCCGATCGGCCTTCCTATTGGTGGCAAGTCCCCTGCTGAAGTGGCAATCAGCTTTGCGGCAGAAGTTGTGCAAATACAGAACGAGTATTTAAAAATATCCGCTGTTTCGACACAATCCAATCACATGTCTCAAGAAGACTCGTGGTTGGAGGACCTGGGATGAACTTTCTTCTGCTAGCAGCAGGACATGGGCAACGCATGGGCGTGAATAAAGCTTTGATGACGTACCAAGGGGAACCTTGGATCCTCCATCAATTGCGGCAGCTGATCGAAATCGATCTTAAAAACATCACGGTCGTCACAAATCCAAGTTCCGAGTCTCAGCTACAAACCATCCTTGATAAAGCTCCTCAACCCGTTCAGCTCCTCACAAATCCGAATCCTGACAAAGGACCTTTCTCTTCTTTGCAATTGGCTATCGCGGCCTCTCCAGACGACGCCAGTTTTGTAAGTCCTATCGATGTACCCCTGCGTACGAGCACGCTTAAAAAACTTCGCCAGGCATGGCTGCAATACAATCAATTGGATGCACTTATTCCAGGTTATAAAGACCGTCGCGGTCACCCCGTGATACTTTCTTCGGATTTTCAACGCCGGCTTTTAAACCTTCATGAAGGCGATCCTCAAGCACGTTTAGATTTTGCGCTACAAGCGTTGCCGGAAAATAAAAAAAGGACCCTCATTATCGAGGATCCTTTTATCACACTGAACCTAAATACTCCGGAAGACCTAGCAACCTTGGTTTGATCCTGGCGTCGGAGTCGGCGCAGGTGTCGAAGTCGGAGTTGGCGTCACTCGCGGTGTTGGAGCCGGAGTAGGTGTTACTCTTGGCGTTGGTGTTGGTGTCGGAGTCATCACAGGTGTAGGAGTTGGTGTTGCTGTCGGTGTTGGCGTCGGAGTCGCAGCACCCGGAACACCATAGAGCCCTACGCAACCATCGATATCATCTTGGCGAAGCATCAAAAGATAATTCACTGGATGATATGGGTTCGCAAACATAATAGATGCGCTCACATCTGAGTGAATCAAACCAATCAAATGGCCGATCTCATGATTCGCAACTCCGCGAAGAGTCGTTGCATCTCGAATGTCGCTTGGATTGAACTGAATGTCTGATTCTGCGATCGTGATCGGAGCTCTCGTACCCTTCATGTAGCTAAATGTAATACCTGTAGATCCAAGAGCCGTACCCCAACCAAATACGTTGGTGGAATCCATCTGATTCTGATCGGAAGTTTTTGTTGTAGTTCCCATGTAGTTGAACTTGATGTTACAAACGCTGGACCAATAGTCCAAACTTGTTTTGATTGTATCTAAACCTGTACTTGCAAGAGAAGATGGCGCACCATTTGGATTGTAATACCAATTGATAATATTGCCTGTGACCTTCCAGCGTGGAGCTGTCGCTGCATCGCCAGAGTTATGAAAATAAAGTTTTTCGTTTGCTAAATGATCCGCTTCTTCTTGAGGGCCGAAAACCAAGACGTGATAGTCTCCGTCTTTGACTTGTTCAACCAAAGCATCTGATTCAGGATTGATTTTGCAGCCACCACCTGTTGACGCCAAATCTGTGGAGTTAGCAACAGCACCCGCATCACGGCTAGAGCAGTTATTGAATGCAAGTAAAAGTACGGCGGTGCTTGCTGCAAAAAATGACAAATAGAAATGGCGCAAATTCACGAATAGCCCCCTATGCTAAACAAGAATATGGTCTATTTTCCTGAATTACCAGCCCCATTTGATGCCAACGGTGCTGACATCTTCTCTCGGAGAACTAGTATGATTGACGAACAGGTCTTTGTTGAAGATTTTCTCTGACAATTCAACCATCGACTCCGCTGCTTTAGCGTCGTAGTTGAAAACAGCGTTCAACCAACCTGTGTATTGAATTTTAGCCATCGCTTGAAGAGCCAATAGCTGCATAGAGAACTTGTGTTCGACTGCTGCTGGTTCATCAGATTTTACAGTTACATCCGTTGCCAAGTTCTGTTGAACGTTGTCAGCGGTGCGACCAAGAGCGCTGTTTCTAACAGCTGCTGAATTGAACCAAGTTTGCAAACTGCGGTCTGCGATGCGAACAGCGACTTTATTCATATCGTTAGTCGCCTGCAAATCTGTAGGAATGATTTTTTCGACATCTTTAGTAGTGATGTCAGTGGCGCCCTGAGATACCCCAACAGGCATTACCATTGGCTTCGTAGTGCTACGATCCAACTTAGCTAGGGCCTGTGTTGATGCTAGTAATGTGATTGTTGCTAAAGCTGCCTTAATCATACACACATCTCCTTCAAAAGCCGCGCCAGGGTCATTTTGGCCTCTATAAGCAATCTAAGGCCTTCCTAAGCTCAACTCGATTTAAATGTGACTAATTCCGGTGCACCTATGTGTTAGTTTTTACAAACCTGTCCACAATCCTACTAAGGCTCATTGTGAACCAAATAGTGTAAAAGATTGAGAAAATTTATGAATTGTTGGTGTGAAAATGAGAATTTTTGCTCTTCTCTTTCAAGACGGCGTGGTTTCAAACACTTAACTAAAGTTATTCATCCAAAACGAAGTTGATGGGATCAACAGGCGTTCCGTTGATACGTACTTCGTAGTGAAGATGCGGACCTGTCGAGCGACCGGTATTTCCGACCGCGGCGATAACATCCCACTTTGAAACTTTTTGTCCAACTTGAACGTAGATTTGCGAAGCGTGACCAAAACGAGTGGTCACACCGTAACCGTGATCGATACTAACAAGTTTTCCGTAACCTTGATCATAACCCGCGTAACTAACAACACCGTCTGCCGGTGCATACACCGGAGACCCCGGAGCGGCTGCGATATCAAGTCCCGCATGCATTGTCGCTTTGCCAGTGAACGGCGACATACGATATCCGAAACGAGACGTCAGCCATCCACGCGCTGGTTTGATATTCGGAGTGGCGTTGATCAAACTTTGTCTTTCCGACAAGCTTTCCCAAAGATCGATAACACTTTGTTCTTTTAACTGAGTCTCGCGAACGGCTTTATCAATACGCACCACCAACGATGCGTAATCTTTTGAAGGCGCTGGCTGTTCTGCCACTTCGCCTTTATTTTCATTCACCATTTGCGGTTGTTCAAAGACCTCATCTTGCTGAGCCATCGCTTCAGAAGAAGGTCTTTGTTCCATCGGTTCGTACTCTTCAACCTGTTGACCCGGGGCCGGCTTTGGTCCCATCGAAAGTTTGGTTACGCGGTCTTCCGCATCGATATTGGTGATGAGTTTCAATTTTGTTGTGAAGGTCTTCACGCGCTCAAGACTGTTTTCCAGCGAGCTCACTTTGCTTTCGACAACTTGGAATTGCTTAATCAGCTGAGCATTTTCGGTGCGAAGACGTTTGTTTTCTAAGGACTGCAACAAGAGCCCAAAATAATCCACCATACCGGCAACAAAAACCAAAATGATCACAGCACCAAGAAAGCTTGCGGCTTTGATCCAAACAGACGAAATCACAAACTTACGGGTTTGCCCTGTTTGGTTGCTGACGATAAAAAAGGTTAATTTTTTCCCAGGATTATTCATAGAAATGTAGTATCAACACCGTCACGTTATCGTCTCCGCCATTAGCCAGTGCTTGATCTACGCAAGTTTTTACCGCTTTGTCAGGCGAATTCTGATTTAAGATCTGAGAAATTTTTTGATCATTCACCAAACCAGACAGCCCATCTGAACATAGCAAGTATGTTTCGCCTGGCTGAACCTCACGCTCGATGATATCAGGTTGCACTTCACGCTCATAACCCACACTGCGTGTGATCACGTTACGCGCTACGAACTGACCGATATTTTCTTCTTTCATGACGCCTGCACGAATTTGCTCATTCAAAAGCGAATGATCTTCAGTCAGCTGCCACAGATAAGGTTTTTTAAACAGATAGCACCGAGAATCACCGACATTTGCAATATAGATCTGTTTGTTGCGAACATAGGCCATCACCATCGTGGTGCCCATACCGGCTAATTCAGGATTTTCATTCGCAGCTTTATCATAAATGCGACGACTGGCTTCTTCATATGCGTGAGTCAGAACTTCACGCGGAGCCATGTCTTTGGCCTCTGGTTTTTTAATAATATCTTCAATGGTTTGCACCGCGATCGCAGACGCGACTTCCCCGCCAGAATGTCCACCCATTCCGTCAGCAACGATGTAGATTCCGATATCCTTATTGATCAGGTAAGAGTCTTGATTTGAATCACGACGAAGACCCTTATCAGTTAAAAACCACGCATCAATTTTCATCATTTCCATTGTGACTTGCGGCTCTGAATGAGTCAAACTGGACTCACGTCGAATTCTTTCATCTTGTTTAATCCAAACCTACATTTTGTGTGTCCTAATACCGATAGCTACCTTGGCGAGGCTTGCTGATGAAACGTTCACTTTCCATAGCTCTACTACTATCTCTCGCCCTCCACTTATTACTTGGCGGAGGGGTGGCGATCTATACGCTGACTCAAACACCTCCGGTGCAGCCAAAAACAGTAACAATCGAAATCCTCGACCAAGAGCCAGTTCAAAAACCTGACGTTGCAGTTAAAAAACAAAAAGTAAAAATCGACACGACTCAAATCGTGGAGCAAGAAGAAAACGCTCTTAACAAAGAGAAGCCTGAAGACGCGCGCTTCATGAGTGCCAACGACCAAAAGGTGGCAAAGCAAACTCAAGCTCTCAATCACGGTGATTTTCAAAATAAGAAAACCAAAGACACCAAAGCTGGCAAGCCTGTTGAAAGCAAAAAGTCCGCGCCAAAATTGGATCAATTGTTAGCTGCTTACGATCCGTTGGCAGCGGGTATGAAAAAGCAAGAAGCCAAAACGAAGCAAGAAGCTGAAGCTGCGCAAAAAGGCGGAGACGTCAGCCAAACAAGTGATTACCTGAAAGACGTGGATCAAGGGATCGAGACCCTCTTAAACACCCGCGAGTTCAAGTACTACACCTATTACAATCGTATTCGTAAACAGCTCTCGCAATATTGGGAGCCTAAAGTCCGCCAAAAAGTAAACACGATGTTCCAACAGGGTCGCAAAATCGCTTCGACCCAGGATCGTATTACGAAGCTTTTGATCGTCTTGAATGAGTCAGGCACCCTCGTCAACGTACAGGTGCTCTCAGACTCGGGTATTCGTGACCTGGATGACGCCGCAATAGAGGCCTTTAGATCTGCAGCGCCGTTTCCAAACCCGCCAAAAGGCATCATCGAAACCGACGGAACAGTAAAAATCCGCTGGGACTTCGTCCTAGAGACCTAACTCTATGTCGCCTCTAGTCAATTCTTTGTTCTCAGAGGGGCTGATGTTAAGGATATTCCCTTAATTTAAGAGGAGAACCCCGTGAGCAAACCATCTGATAAAAACCAGACTCCAAAGACTATTTCTCGTGAAGTTTTAGAGTCCATCGCTCGTCGCGCCCACTACTCAGCTACGCAAATGATTTTCCAAGCCAATCATCGCACTGACAAAGAAAAAGGCGATCCAAAAATTGGCGGCCATGCTTCTGCATCTGCAAGCTCGCTTCACATCATGGGTGCTTTGCACTTGATGGTAAAATCTGGCTTCGACCATATCGCCAACAAACCACATGCCTCACCAACAGATCACTCATACAACTACCTTTTGGATCTTTTCTTAAAACAAGATCTCAGCAAGTTGTCTTTGGAAGAAGCCAATACAGCGATGATGGGCCTTCGCAAATATTCTCATGGCGAACCTGTCTTCCAATCTTATCACTCTACTTACGACTCTGATAACCACAACTTCTTCCCGTCAGGCACTGTGGGCATTCCACCAGTTGAAGCCGGTTACATGGCTTTGGCTTACCGTTATGCTCGTGAACACGGTTACGAAGTTCCAGATGCTCACTTCTGGGCGTTGACTGGAGATTCTGAGTTCCGTGAAGGCTCGATGTACGAAGCCGTTCCTGACTTTGCTGAGCGCGAGCTCGGTTCTTTGACTTGGATCTTGGACTACAACCGTCAGTCTTTGGATGGTCAACGTATCACCAATCCTGAAATCATGAACGGAACGGATGCTGACCGCGTTGAGCGCACAATGGCTGCCAACGGTTGGGAAGTGATCCAAGTTCGTCACGGTCAAAAGCGTTTGAACCTTTTCAAAAAAGCCGGCGGCGATACTTTCAAAAACTTCCTTGAAAAGGAATTGGAAGACTACGAGCTTCAAGCTCTTCTTCTAGTTCAAGACATGAAGGCCTTGAAAAAAGGCATCGCAAAAGAACATCCAAATATGAAGAAATTCTTGGACAGCGTGACTGATCAAGAATTGTACGAAGCTATCCGCGATTTCGGTGGCCACGATATCATGTTGCTTGCTGAAGCGATGGAGCAATCTAAAAAGTCCACTCGCCGTCCAACGATCATCATTGCCCACACTTTGAAAGGTTGGGGACTTCGTTGCGCAGCTCAACCGGGCAATCACTCTCAGTTGCCAACTGAAGATGAATTGGTTGAATTGAAAAGCAAACAAGGAATCACTGGCGAAGGTTTGTTCGAGCGTTTTGCTTCCAGCACTCCTGAAGCAAAATACTTGAAAGAGCGTGGCGAGAAGCTTTGGAGCGAGATCAAAGCTCAACATGCTTTGAAAGACAAAAACCAAAAGTTCTTCCTCGAAAAACTTACTCAGTGGGGCGAAATCCCAGAGACTTTGGACATCAACACTAAAATGACCAGCTACCCTCATACTCAATGGATGCTTGGTCAGTTGACTGCAAAGCTCACTCGTATTGCGAACACGCCACTTGAAGAAAACAAACTGGCTGAAAAACAAAAGCCTCTGACAGCCAACGAAAAGCCATTCAAACTTCCTGGTGAATTATTCATCACGATGGCTCCAGACGTGGGAACTTCTACAAACTTGAATCCTGCGATGGATGGTAAGATCTTCGGTGCCCCTGTTGTGACTGAGGACTTGGAAACTGAATTAGGTGTTAAAGATCATAAGCTTCCTGATTTGATTCCTGGTGAAGAGGTCTCTGACCGCTTCTTGCGTTTCGAAATCGCTGAAGGAAACGTAATGTCTTGCGTGGGTGCGTTTGGTCGCATGCGCGATACTTTGGGCATTCCGTTGATTCCTTTGATGACTGTTTATGACTTCTTTATCAAACGTGCCTTGGATCAATACTTCTACAACTTGTACTGGAAGAGCTCTTTCTTCTGCGTGGGTACTCCATCGGGTGTGACTTTGTCTCCGGAAGGTGCTCAGCATGGTTGGAAGTCTGACATCCAAATTCCAAACCAAATCACTTGGGAACCGTTCTTCTGCCAAGAGTTGGATTGGATCTTGTGTGATTCTATCAAACGTCATGTTCTTAATAACAATGCCGGTCGTTCTGGCGTTCTCTTGAGACTTGTTACTCGTGGTGCGGAACAAAAAGACATGATGACGTACTTGAAAAAACAAGCTCGTTTCAAAGCAGGTCTTGAAGGCAAGCTAACTCGCGCTGAATTCCCAGTAAATGGCGGCGTGAACGAAGAAGAATTGGCAACTATGGACGAAGCACAAATCCTTCGCCAAGTTCGTGAAGAAGTTCTTCAAGGTGCTTACTACTTGATCGACTACCGCGGTTACGCAGGCTATGAACCAGGCGACAACGTAGTGAACATCTTCGCAATGGGTTCTCTGGTTACGGAAGGTATCAAGGCTTCTGAGACTTTGCTCAGCCACGGTATCTACGCCAATGTGATCGTGGTGACTTCACCAGATCTTTTGGTTGGTATCCAAGCTCACGAAAACGACTATGCTTACTTGAAGCACGGTCTTGGTATTAACTCAGATCTATACTTGAGAAAATCCGAAGAGATTTCTGCAGGCGACTTGGTCACTGTAGCGGGTAAACGCGTTCCAGTGGTCAGCGTTCATGACGGTGAAGCTGGATTGTTGGATAACGTCGGTTCTGTGATTGGTGTCCGCCAAGAGTCTTGTGCTGTTAGAAAACACTCTAAGTGCGGTCGTCCTTCTGAAATCTTTGCCTTCCATGGTATCGATGCAGACAGCGTCGTAGAAGCTTGCGGTAAAGTTTTGGCTGAGACAGCTTTGGAACAAGTGATTGTTCGTGAATCTGCTTTGGAACAAACCCAAAACGCTGGTAAAGCTGCGAACCACTGGACAGAGCTTTGGCCTTCTAAAGCTCCAGTGAATAAGCACTAGAATACTCAAGAAGTGGCTCCGAAAGGGGCCACTGGACTAATAAGGACTTCATCATGGAATCTACAACGGTCTCTTATCCCTACGAGGGACGACTTTTTAAATCTAGAAATAAAAAGTACAGCGAGACCGTTCTATTCGTTCCATTCTTTGGAGCTGCTCAACGGGAACTCGCCCGTCACGTAAAATTCGTCAATGATCTTGGTTACGATTGCGTTACTTTTGATTTGCAGAAAACTCCGGCAATTTTGGATTTCTCTCAAGGGTTGTTAACACCTTTGAAGAAGTGGAAAGAACTGCAAGCCACGCTAAAGCTTCCGATCAGTTCACATATGCAATTTGGACTTAAGCATGTTTATGCAGATCAGGTTGAAAACATGCTGAACCTGATCCCTGGAAAAAAGATTGTTTTTGCGTTCTCTAATCCAGGAGCCGCTGCAATCGAAGCTCTTTCGCGCCGTAAGTGCCTGGATGTCGCAGGGATTATTTTTGACAGCGGACCTTCTGGCAAGTTTGTCGAATCTTTTTCAAACCTGGCAAAACACGAATGGAAGATCCATTCCTTGGCCCTTCGTTATGTACTAGCACCGCTTCTTTCATACGCTTGGAGCCCGCACCTTCACCACGATGCGGATGAACACCTTGGGAACTTTCCTAAGGGCTTTAAAATCCTTTCTATTCGTGGCTGGAAAGACCGTGTGATTCCACCAGATCATATTGATGCCATCTTTGATCCGCATCCCGAGCTGGACTGGAGAAAACTGAGTTTGCCTGAATCCGACCATTTGGTGGGATTGCGTGATTTCCGTGACGACTACGCCCCTGTTGTGGAAAACTTCCTAAAAGAGATCGCAACAGCAATTTAATCACTGGCAGTTTTACCATGGCGAATTTTATTCTTATTTTCACCTGCTTCCTTCTGGGTATTTTCTTTCGCCGCTATAAGTTTTTCCCCGCAAATACGCCCCAAGTTTTAAATCGTTTCGTTATTTACATTTCTTTGCCCGCGTTGACACTTTCGCAAATTCACCGTTTGGATTTAGCCGGAAATATTTTGATCCCCGTTTCGATGTCTTGGATTCTTTATGCCTTGGGCGTCGGCTTTTTCTATACTCTAGGCAAGTACATGCAAATCCCGAAAAAATCCTTGGGCACCTTGATGCTAACAGGATCTCTGGGAAATACTTCGTTCGTTGGATTTCCCTTACTGGAAGCACTTTTCGGAGTCGGCGCCATTTCAGTCGGTATTCTTGTCGACCAGCCTGGAACTTTTTTAGTAGCAGGTACTTTAGGTGTTGCGACCGCAGCCTACTTTTCCGGAGCCAATGTTTCTGCAAAACAAATCTTACGAAAAGTTTTCTCGTTCCCACCGTTTTTGGCTTTGCTCTTTGCTTTCGTTCTAAGACTGATTCCGTTCCATGATTCTGCGTATGGGGTGCTAGACCGTTTAGGCAGTACTTTGGTTCCACTTTCACTGCTCTCGGTGGGCATGCAGCTCCATTTCCATCCGGAAAAAATAAAAGCAAACTTCAAATATCTTTGCTGGGGTCTAGGCTTTAAGCTCTTTTTAGCCCCGCTCTTTTTTGTCGCGCTTTACGTTGGAATCTTTCACCAGCGAGGTGAAGTGGTTTTAATTACTTTAGTTGAGTCCGCGATGGCCCCTATGATCACTGCGGGTATCCTCGCGACCGAATATGACCTGGACGTCGAGCTTTCGAATTTGATGTTGGGAATTGGAATTCCTCTCTCACTCATCACGGTTCCTGTTTGGTCTTGGGTCCTGGACTCTGTGCGATTTATCTAAGGGTTCCCCCTGCTTAAGCCGATAAAAAGACAGGGAAATTATGAAACTTGCACGCCACCTTTTTTACCCTGTGACTATCGCTACTTCGTTTGCCTTCTTTTATTTGACGGCAACGTTCTTGCCGTCCCTTCCGCTCAGAACTTTTCTAAGTGTCGCTCTTGGTGCATCAATGATTTGGTGGGGCGAAAGCCTTCTGCCATTTCGTAAAGAGTGGGTGGGCTTTGATAAGCAAGCCAAGATGGACGGCACCTATTTATTTTTAGTCCACGCGTTTTTAGGACGTGTGATGGAAGCACTGACTCTGTCCTTAGTGCTTGTCCTTCAACAAAAAGAAATCTTGCCTGCCGTTGGAATATGGCCCGCAGAATGGCCCGCGTTTGTTCAAGTCATAGCCTTGACTATGCTCAGTGAATTTTTCCGCTATTGGTTGCACCGCTCTTGTCATGAGTTCCCGCTTCTTTGGCAAATTCACGCCGTCCACCATAGCAATTTAAAAATGTATTGGTGGAATGTCGGCCGCTTTCATCCAATCGAAAAAATCGCCCAGCTTTGTTTTGAGTCTATCTTGTTTATTTTCTTAGGCGTTCACCCGGCAGTGATGGCTCTGTATTTTATTTTCTATTCAGTAAATGGCTTTTTCCAACATTGCAATATTGATATCAAACTCGGATGGCTGAATCGCCTGATCTCGGGCCCCGAGCAACATCGTTATCATCACTCTTACGAGATTCATGAAAGCAATAACAACTACGGCAACAAAACCAGTATCTACGATCAGCTCTTTGGCACTTATTATTTGCCGGATCTCTTAGGGCCTAAGCGCTATGGCTTGCACAATCCTAAGTATCCACAAACGTTCTTGGAACAAATGCGTGCACCATTCATCAAAGACCTCGACAAGAAAGGTCAGATGAAAAAACTCTCTCAGGCCTTGATAGAGTTCTCGATTCGTAAGCGTGGCGAGCGTTTGCAGAAACGCTACGACAAAGCCAGCCAGAATCTTCGCGAAATTCAAGAGCAAGTGCTTCTTAAAATTCTTACCCAAAACCGTGATACCCATTTTTTAAAAGAAAGAACCGCAAATCCAATTACTAATATTTCGGATTTTCAAAAAGCATTTCCATTAGCTGAGTACGAAGTCTTTAGAGAGAAGTTTGAAACTCAAGATGAGACCCGCCAATGGGGACTCATCACTGAAAAGCCGATCTTCTACACCCAAACGAGCGGCTCCACGAACAAGCCCAAATTGATTCCAATTTTGAAGGGCACATTGAAAAGTTATCAGGAAACTCAAGCCCTATGGCTTTACCACGCTTACAGAATGGCTCCAGAATTTATTCAAGGAAAATTTTTAGCGTTCTCAGGTCAGAAAACAGAAAAAGTTTTGACCTCGGGCCTAGAGGTCGGTGCTACCACGGCTCATATCTATGCAAGCTTGCCAAAATGGCTTCGTAGTATCTATGTCGTTCCTTATCCCGTTTATGCACTTGAAGATGCGAATCTAAAATATATGACGATCTTGCGTCTGGTCCTCAGCAATCCAGATGTCAGTTTCTTAGTTGCAGCCAATCCAAGTACGCTTCTGAAAATCGAAGAACTCGCTAATATACATGCCGAGCAGCTCTTAAAAGACCTTGAATCTGGCAGCTTCCATCTTATCGAAAAGATTCCCGCTGATTTCAGACAAGACATTTCAGATCGCATGAAAGAGAACCCAACGCACACCGCTCGTCTTCGAGAGACTCTTCAAGAGCGCGGCGAGCTTTGGCTGAAAGATCTCTTCCCGCAAGTTCGTCTTGTCGGCTCATGGCAAGGTGGCAGCTGCCTTTTGGCGTACGAAAAGATTCGTAAACACTTTTTCAGCTCAGTTATCTTCAAAGAAGTTGGTTATGTGGCATCTGAAGGACGTATGGGCGTTCCAATGGCGCACAGCTTAGGCGAGTTACCTTCCTTGTTTGACTATTTCTTTGAATTTCAGGAAGTCGGTGCCGATGGCGATGCTCTTGCTGAGGTTTATACTTTAGATCAATTGAAGGTTGGCAAAGAGTACTTAGTGATCATTACAACCACTGCCGGACTTTACAGATACAAAATGAACGACATCGTCGAGGTCATGGGGATGCATCAACAGATTCCTTTGATCCGTTTTAGACGCAAAGGATCTGGTATTACCAGTATTACTGGCGAAAAACTTTATGAAAACCAGTTCCTTGAAGCTGTTTCACAAATCAATCAAGAACGTCACCTCAAACTGGAAATGATGCTGATCGCACACGAAGAAAAGAGTTATTACATTGCTCTGTGCGAAACAGATTTGTCACAAAAACAGATCCAAGAGGTCGCAAATCTCTTGGACCTGGCACTTCGAAAAAACAACATGGAGTATGATGCCAAGCGGGATTCTCAACGTTTGGGTCCTTGCCGTATTCACGCTATGAAAAGAGGCTTCTTCCATCACTTCACGCATCAAGAAATTACGCTGAAGAACATCCGCGAATCCCAATGGAAGCTGAAGGCCTTGAATACATTTAATAACTTCACTAAGATCACTCCAGATTGGGAGAAATGGATTCGCCATGACTAGAACATTGAAATTTGCCATGGACGAAATTCCATTCAAACAAAAGTTCTCGCACGCCTCCTTTGAGCGCGAAGCTTCGACAACTCTATGGGTTAGTTTAAAATCTCATCTGAGTCACGGCTTAGGCGAAGCCTGCCCCCGTCCTTATGTCACTGGCGAGACTCCTGAAACCGTGCAAAAGTTTTTCTTGGATTCACGCGCAGATCTATTTGCCAACACCACAAACTACGAAGACTTCGTAGCCCTGTTGGAAAAAGAACGTGCATGGATAGATCAAAATCCATCGGCTTTTTGCGCTCTGGAACTTGCATGGTGGGACCTTTTTGCAAAAAGCAAAGATGTCTCTATCGATAAAGTCTTTGGTGAGCGCTCTTTAGGGTTTAAAACTCCTAACACTATGGTCGTAGGCTTGGGTACTTCCGGAAAAATGTTGAAAACGTATTTGCGCGGCCTAGCTCTTGGCTTCAAAGACTTTAAAATAAAAATTTCTCCGGATAGTCAGAAAGAAGTTTTGTTATTCTTAAATCATTCACTTTTTAAGGCCTCAAGAATTTTTAAACCAAAAATTCGAATTGACGCTAACAACTCATTTGCAAACTTCGCAGACCTGCAAAAGGTTTTAGACCTAATTCCCCATCAAGTTTGGGCCGTGGAAGAGCCTTTCGCTGTGGAAAACCGTGAAGCACGAGAAGAGTTTCTGCAAAAATCAAAAAGTCTGTTAATTTTGGATGAGTCTTTAGTGAAACTTTCAGATCTTAAAGCTTATGAACATGCGCCCCTTCGTATTTGTTTGAACGTACGCATTTCAAAACTGGGTGGACTATTGCGCACTCAAGAAATCGTCGACTACGCCCAGAAGAATGGCATTCGCTGGGGCCTTGGCTGTCAAGTTGGTGAAACTTCTCTTTTAGCTCGTGCAGGATTGCTAATCCTTGATAAGAATGAGCATCGCCCGCTCTTCTGGGAAGGCGCTTTCTCGGATCATCTGCTCACCCAAGATCCTTTTATGCCAAAGCTGAAAGTCGGACCTTGGGGCCTGTTAATAGGTCAAAGTCAGATTCAAGGCAGTGGTTGGGGAATTTTCCCGGCCTCTGAATATTTTAAAAAGCTGGGAGTTCTTTCGTGAAACAAGATAGCCCTAGTCAAACAGCGCTTCTTATCTCCAAAGTCATGTATTTGAATTCCCGTCAGGCACCCGAATACGTCGTGCCCGCGACCAAAGAAATTTCAGAAAAGCACGTTCAAGATGAAAATTCATCGGGGCTCTTAAGAATTCTACTCAACAGCTCTTTGGGACGGAAAGTTCTGAGCTGGGTGCAAAACACAGTCTTGCCGGGTTTCACCGCGCACGTTCAACGCCGTAAGTGGTGGATTTACGACTATACCCAGAAATGGAGTCAGAAAAATCCACAAGGGCAATTAGTTATCATTGGTGCGGGACTTGACGGCTTAGCTTTAGAAATGAGTCGTAGAGGTTCTTTTCAGAAAGTGATCGAGGTTGACCATCCCGCAACTCAAAAAGCAAAAACAGAACTTGTTAATAATTCTAAGATAGATTTTGTTCCGCTCGATCTGACTACAAAATCAGTTAAAGATTTGAAAGCACTTTTAGTAACGGGAGCTCCCACACTTGTCGTTTGGGAGGGTGTTTCGATGTACCTTGTGGAAAAGGATGTGCAAAAGTTCTTACAAGATTTAGCAGAAACTCTCTCTGCAAAATCCGAATTGGTCTGGACTTATATGGTGCCTGATCACGAATCGAAAATTCGTTTCCACTACGGCGCGGGACTAATTAGCTGGGTTCTAAATATTGTTAAAGAACCTTTTGTGTGGGGCGTGCCTGCAGAAAAGTTAGGTGAGTTTGTGAAACCGTGTGGATGGACTCTTCAAAAAGATATAGGCACCTATGAGGTGCCTATTCCTGTTTCTAACCCCTGCCGTGGGGAAAAGATTTCTGTAATTTCAGTCGTTAAAAATTAACGGATGCGTGCTACACGTAGCATATCACAAGCCAATTTTTCAGTGCGACCGTGACCTTGTTCATTCACGAATCTGATGTAACCTGTGTGAACACCGTCTTGGTCTTTATCCCAAGTATCGATTTTAAGAACGATGTTTTTACCAGTGTAAGTAATGATTGTCGTGCGAACATTTGGAGCTACTGGTTTTTGCTGAACGATGAATTTAGATGTTAGACCGCCCGTAAAGAAAGATTCATTAACAATAACTCTTGTGAATCCTGCGAAACCACCTTGTACAACAGACAATCTTAAATCGTTGTCAGCAACTGGTTGCTCTAATTGGCATGTATAGATTGGATATTCTTGGTCAGGACCTGGAGCTTTGTAGCCAAAAGCACTAATAGTGAAGAGTGTCGTTAAGGCAAGAATCATGGTTTTCATGTTATTTTCCTTTAAAAGGTGTTTGGGTTTTAAACGTCGCAGAGCCTAAGAGCAATGCCCGTACCAAACTCCACAAGGAACTATTGCGATCCGGGCGCTCTTTTTGTCTTCAGAACAGTCCCACTTTGGCTTTCAATTGAATTAGTTTCACTAGAACAGCTTTACAGCCACATTCATACCTTCTGCCGTAGGTATGAGGACGCTTTCATAAAGTGTCGAATCCGCAAGACGCTTATTGAAATCTTGCAAGGCCTTGATTTGCTTGTCGTTGAATTTCTGCTGGGTGGGATCACCCCAAACGGCACCACTCAAGAAAACATTGTCGGCGATGATCAAACCGCCTTTGCGAACGTTTTTCTCGGCCCAAGTCAGATAGTCGCCATAAGCCGCCTTGTTGCCATCAATGAAAATGCCATCAAAGGGACCTTCACTCGCAAGGCTTTCCAAGGTCACTCTTGCATCGCCCACAAGAAGGTGAGCTTTCGAGCCCGCCGGATGATCCGCCAGAGCGGCTTGCGCTTTTTGCGCATGCACTTCGGCCTTTTCAAGACTCCATAAAGTGCCTTCTCCGTCCATGCCTTCCAAAATATATTGAGCTGAAAGACCCGTCAGAGTTCCGACTTCAACAAACTTGCGGCACTTATGCAGGCGAATTAAGAATGACAACAACTGCCCTTCAGAAGGCGAAAGACTGATGCGACCCAAGCCAAGCTCCTCTGCAAATTGTCGAGACTTCTGCTTGCTAGCAGCTTCCTGAGGAATCAAAGATTCGATATAAACTTGAGCTTTTGGGATTTCATTTCGCATGGGCTATATCTCGGGTTTCTCCCAAAAATTCGCAAGGAAAAAGTGGTCGTCTAAAACTTTAACAGTGCCGCTTTTAGGCGGGTCTTATCGAGATCGACAGCCTCCCACCCCTCAAAAGAAACCAATCCTTTTTTAGACGGTATGGATCTCGCAATACTGGGAGGAGGACTCCTAACCTAAAGGTTTGAAACAAGATGAATTTTTCCCTTCGCTCCCTTAGTTTTATTGTGATCTTCTGCCTGAGCAGCTCTTTCGTTGCCCACGCAAAAGCACCTCGTTGCGAAGCCGTGTTTCAACCGAATGTTGCTCAGATCATCGAAAGAGTGAACCAGGAAAATGGCCAATATCTTTTCCAAGGAAAGAGTTTCGAGGAGTTCTCTGAAAGCCTTTCTTGGCTCCGCAAACGTAAAATCCGAAAACTCGTTCAAGATATCGACGTCACAAGCTTTACCTCTGAGAAGGCTCTCGAAAGACATAGCATCGAGCTTGGCATGGCCCTCTTTGGTAAAAAGAATGTGGTCGATCGTTGGCTTTTCCAATCCAGAGAAGCGCGCTTAGAAGAGACCACGATTATTATGATCAGAGATCAACTTCTGAATGAGGGCTTGCTAAAGACTTGGGGTGAAAACTCGAACCTCGTTCAAGCTGGAATTCTTAAAAAAGCCAGCGACCGTATCTCAAACATTCTGCACAGTCGTTATGGCCAATTGGTACTGTTGCCTTACTTCTTGCCAGGAATTAGAGACAATAAAATCTCTCCGGAACTGATGGCCAAAGTCATTCGTGACGGAGTGCCTGCTCACATCGAAGAAGTCCGCGTGGCCTTAGGTAGACAGGATCACATCGACGCCTACAACACCTTCCGCAAACTCTACACGCCAATTTTTATTGGTGTCACTATGATCAGTCACCTGCAAGCGGCCTATGCCGAGTTAGAACGCCAGCAAGAGCTGCAAGCAAAAGAAGCCATTCGTCAGTTGCGTGAACAACGCGAGTCTATCTTGCAAAACATCGACGCTGCCAAACAAGAAATCATCCAGCAAGCTTATGAAACGGCCGAGGCTGAGTTCATTCAAAAATGGGGCGAGCCCCCAACGCCTGAAGAAAAGATCCAGTTAAAAGCAAAAATTGAAAAAGCTCTCGGATTGGAATAAGGTGCCGGCCATGCAGTGGCCACTTCTTATATTCGACCTTGATGGAACTTTGATTGATTCTGCTGAAGATATCACTTCAGCACTGAATAAGACTTTAGAATTTTATGGCAAGCCACCTTTGCCTCACGAAGTTGTCGTGGCCCATATCGGTGAGGGTCTCAGAAAACTCCTCGCGGACTTCTTCCCGGAACACAAAAATAGCCCGACCGAAACTTACCGTCCTATCCAAGAGCGTTTTTTAAGAACCTACGAAGAAGAAATGTATAAAACCACCCGCCCGTTTCCTGGAGCGGTGGAGTTTCTGCAAAACTATCCCGGCCTCAAAGGCGTAGTAACAAACAAAAACGAAGATCCAGCAAAAAAGATCATCCGCCATTTAGGTTTAGACACGATCCCATGGGTGGGCGTCTTTGGCGCCGATACATGGTCTGAAAAGAAACCTCACCCATTGCCTCTTCAGGAAATGATGAAAAGAGCTGGTCATTCTGCCACCACAACTTTTATGATTGGTGATGGCACTCCAGATATGGCGGCGGCTCAAAATGCCGGTGTCAGAGCCATTGCGGTGGAGTTCGGCTACTCCAAGATAGAAATTTTGCAAAAATATGCTCCAGTGGCGACCTTCAAAGACTATGCTGAGCTCCATAATCTGATCCTCGAATTGATTAATCGTTGATGCCGGGCTTCATGCCTTGTATAAGAAATGGGCTTTAAAGCGGGAGAACCAGACAGTGAGCGAAACTCTCTTAGAAGTTAAAAATCTGAAAACACGCTTCAACACCGATGACGGTACTTTCTATGCCGTAGACGACGTAAGTTTTGTCGTTAAAAAGGGCCAAACACTTGGAATCGTTGGAGAATCCGGTTGTGGTAAGTCGGTTACTTCTTTGTCTGTGATGAGACTCATCCAGGCTCCAGGTAAGATCGAATCCGGCGAGATTTCTTACAAAGGCAAAAACCTTTTGAAGTCCTCTGAAGAAGAAATGCGCCACATCCGTGGTAACGAAATCGCAATGATCTTCCAAGAGCCAATGACCTCTCTAAACCCTGTTTACACTTGTGGTAATCAAATCGGTGAAGCGATTGCATTGCACTTCCCAAAACTCACAAAAGCGGAAGTGAAAGAGCGCGCGATCGAAATGCTTCGCAAAGTGGGTATCCCTGCTCCTGAAAAACGTTACGACGAATATCCGCACCAACTTTCGGGCGGTATGCGCCAACGTGTGATGATCGCGATGGCGATCAGCTGTAATCCTGAACTCTTGATTGCGGATGAACCAACGACGGCATTGGATGTAACAATCCAAGCTCAGATTTTGGATTTGATGCGCAAACTGCAAAAAGACTTTAATGCCGGCATGATCTTGATCACTCACGATCTCGGTGTTGTTGCAGAGATGTGCCAAGAAGTTGTTGTTATGTACGCGGGTAAAGTTGTTGAGTACGGCACTGTTGAAGACATCTTCTATCGTCCAAAACATCCTTACACTCGTGGTTTGTTGGATTCTATTCCGCACTTTGAAACTGGTCACAAGCTTGAAGAACTTAAAACCATCAAGGGTATGGTTCCGAGCTTGTTGAGCTTGCCGAAGGGCTGCCGTTTCCAAGACCGTTGCCCGAATGTACAAAACGATTGCCGTCAGCAAGAGCCTAAGCTTGAAAGCAAAGGTGGCACTCAACTCGCAGCCTGCTTCCATCCTGTCGCTGAGGGGAGTAAATAAGTATGAGCCAATATCTTCTTGAAGTTGAAAATCTGTTTAAGACATTCCCTATTCACGGTGGCATCCTTAATCGCGAAGTTGCCAGTGTAAAAGCCGTTTCTGGCGTAAGCTTTAAATTGAAAAAGGGCGAAACCCTAGGTCTTGTGGGCGAATCCGGCTGCGGTAAATCCACTTTGGGTCGTTGCTTGATTCGTTTGTTGGATCCTACTTCTGGCACAGTGAAGTTCAACGGCAAAGACATCACAAACATCGAAGGTGATGAGCTTCGCGAGATCCGCAAAAAAATTCAGATCATTTTCCAAGATCCTTATGCGAGCTTAAACCCACGCATGACGATCGGTGCGATCATCGAAGAGCCTTTGATCATTCACAATCTTTACCCTTCTGAAGCTGAGCGCCGTGCACGCGTTCAAGAATTGGCTCAGTTGGTAGGTCTTCGCCCAGAGGCGATGAATCGCTACCCTCACGAATTCTCAGGCGGTCAAAGACAACGCGTGGGCATCGCCCGCGCATTAGCAGTAAACCCAGAACTGATCGTCTGTGACGAGCCTGTTTCTGCGTTGGACGTATCTATCCAAGCTCAGGTTTTGAACTTGTTGATGGAACTGCAAAAGAAATTGGGACTTACTTATATCTTCATCGCCCATGACCTAAAAGTCGTAGAGCACGTTTCAACAAGCGTCGCGGTTATGTACCTAGGTAAAATCGTAGAAATGGCCGAAGCTGAAGAGTTGTACAGACATCCAAAGCACCCATACACAAGAGCATTGCTGTCTGCGATTCCAGTTCCAGATCCAAAGGCAAAAGAAGAGCGCATCATCCTAACAGGTGACGTACCAAGCCCCATCAACCCACCAACGGGTTGCCACTTCCATCCACGTTGCCCAATGGCGATTGAAGATTGCAAGAAGGTCATTCCACCTCTAGAAGAAAAACGCCCCAACCACATCGCGGCTTGTATCCGCGTCTAAGCTGGTCCCGGGACTTACTTCCTTCGACGGGGAATTTGCGGCGCTGACGGGCTCTGCAAACTCCCTACGACGGCACGCCCTCCAGGCTCGTGACTCTTCCGGCTGGAGTACCACCCGGAAGGGCCCATCCATGGGCCCGTCAAGGCCGCCTACGGGACTTCGCAGAACCCGCCATCACCACAAATTTTCCTTCGAACTCACCACCCACCTACTTCGAAAGAATAAGGCAAGCTAGCACGCACCCATCTACACCATTTCTGTCTTTCCCGCGCTTTCGAGGTCCCACTAGATTTTAATTCACAAGTTCTCTTGGTCTTATTTTTTACGCGTACTCTGTTTTTCCTCTCCTAATTTTCCACGCTTCTTCGTGCCCAATAATTGGAATTCGAAGACGGATTTCTTCTATGGCGGGGCTCTGTGGAAACTTCATCGGGCGGCCTCAGCGGGGCCCGGATGGCCCTCGGAGTGCTTGTACCCAAGCGCTCCGAAGCTGCGAGGCCTGGAGGGCCGTGCCGACTGAGGGAGTTTCCACAGAGCCCCGCCATAGAAGAAATCCCGCCGTTCGGAGCCCAAACCAGAGTGAGGTGACGATCACGAAGTGTCCAAAAGTTAGACGAAAAAAAATCTTTCGATGCATGTTAATTTGGGAAAGAGGAAGGCCGATAAGAACAAAGTCTAGTAGTGGACTGAGGGGTTTATGAAGAGTGAAGGTAAAATCTGGATTATCTTTGATGCCGAAGCGAATAAGAAAACTAAACCCATGTCTTTGGTTCAAGCACAAATGATGATCCTCACTTTCAAAGTGCGCAACCTTCATCAATATCATATTTGGACTCCCGGTTGGAATGAGTGGCAACCGCTCACTCAGTTTCTAAGTTCTAACCAGAAATATTTCGTGCAAGCTCAGCCTCCGGAACCATTGCTTGCGAAAGAAAGACAGAAGCAAACCACCGTCAATATCAAGGTGGAATCTCATGATGACGAGAAAACCCAAAAGATTCTGATTGAAGACAAAAGTTTGAATACGAACCCGCACTTTACCAACGTGGTCGCTGCGGAAGATTTTCGTAAGATGGACTATGGCTATTACTACAACGAGGTGAACGGTGATGATCTGACTTTGTCGGGTCTTCCTGACAAACCTTCGGTAGATATTATCGTTAGCCGTAGCGACCTGGGCTCTCCGAGAGATCGTCGTGTGGCTCCCCGCCATGATTTCAAGATCGAAGCGGTGTTGCTTACTAAAAAAGGAACTTCTTTTAGAACGCATTCTAAAAATATCTCTTTAAGCGGAACTCTTTTAGAAGATGAAATTCCAAAAGATTTTCTGCAACGTCCATTTGAAATGATTTTAGTGAATAAGTTTGAAAAGGATCCACGCAAAAGCCGTGTACATCTTAAAGGTAAAATCATTGGTGATATTGAAGATCCAAGACGTCTGATGTTTCTTGAACAAGATGAAGAGACAGCCGTTAAACTTGGAAAATTGATCAATGACTATCTCACTCAGATGAATCGCATGAAGAAGAACGCTGGCTAACGGCCGCTCCACCTTCGTCCTGCTCCTTCAAAATTTCTGGTACAACGAACTGCACTTAAGTCCAATCTAAACGCGGAAGTGTTCGCGTGTACTCATAAAGCATGCTCCACCTGTAAAGATTTTTTAACGAGCGCCGATCTATTGAACAGGCGCGGAAAAAAACGAGTGGAGGACCTCATGAAGAGGCACATCTATACCTTTCTAATACTGCTTGTTTCCGTTATTTGGTTGTTTGGTACCGGATGCCAACCCAAGAAAAGCAGTGATTCTGAAGAAGCAGGTATGATTCAGTCCGGAGATATCATCGTTAGCAATTCAGGTGCTGACTCGGTTCTGCTATTTGACTCTACCGGTGTTTTCAAAGACGTCATTTTTGAAATCTCGACGGTCAATGGCGAGGCCATTACTGGTATTTCTGAAAACACACTCACAGGTGAAATCCTTATTGCGGTCGACGGCACTCCTGACAGAGTGATGGCCGTTAAAAAATCTGATCTGACTTCGCGTGAATTCATTCGTGATGCTACAAACTTTACTGGAACTATTCGCGGAATCGCCTATTTAACTTCTGGTGATACTCTCGCTGTTGAAACGAGCAATCTCGAGAAATTCGATTCTATGGGATATCGTGTGACAACAGGCTCTTGGCCAAAGGCTTTACAAACAACCGGCAGCGGTGTTGATGCTCTGACTGGTGGTGGTTTCATTCACTGCTCTACTGGAAGTGACGTCATTCGCACTTACGATGCGACGGGAACTCAAGTGGCAACTCTTGCCTCGGGTATCGCAGCTACAACGGATGCAGCTGATTGCAAAACAGCTCCGGATGGTGATGTCGTCGTTGCATGGTCTGGAACGACGGATACGGTCCGCAAGTACTCTTCAAGCCTTGCTGCGACCACTTGGAGTTACAGCAGCTTAACGATCCTTAGCACGCCTTCTGGTATCGCTGTGCGAGCCAACGGCAATGTTCTTGCGATGGATTCAGTTTTAAATCATGTTGTAGAAATTGCTTTCGACGGAACAAATGCTGTCGGCACTATCATGAGAGGCGATGCCGTCGATATCGACGACATGTTAGGAACGCCTCAATTTATCTGGGTTGTGAAATAACCTATTCGTTTAATTTCAAAAGAGTACGAACGGTTTTACGAAGTTTTTCGACATCGAAAGGCTTTTTGACGTAATCATCAGCGCCGATTTCAAAAGCGCGCTTCATATCATCATCACTAGCTTTACCAGAGACAAACACGAGTGGAATGCCCTTCAAGTCTTTGTTTTCTTTTAGAAGCTGAGCAAGCTCAAAGCCATTCACCCATGGAAGACCCACGTCCATCAAAATCAAGTCGATCGGTGTATCATCCAAAACTTCAGAAAGTGCTGTGGCATCAGCGGCAAGTTTAGTGACATAGCCCTCAGACTCAAAAATTCTCTTGAGGGCCATGCGCATTGTTTCATCATCTTCAATAACAAGAATCACACGAGGATCTTCTTTTTTAGCGGCATCACGGAAGTCCGCCAAAGAAACCACCGGTTGGCTCGCAATACGAGCTTTGGTGACTTTTTCGATTTTATTAACGAGGTCCTTCGTATTGATCTTCTTGTTCTTCATAATCTCAATTTATCCGTGAGCTTGTGACTCCAACCATCTCTCACAGTCGATGGCGGCCATACATCCTGTTCCAGCGGCAGTGATTGCTTGGCGGTATACGTGATCTTGCACGTCTCCTGCAGCAAAAACTCCTTCAATATTTGTATACGTTGAATCGGGTTTGGTCACTAAGTACCCTGTTTCGTTCATATCCAACAGACCTTTGAATAGGCTGGTTGTTGGTTTGTGGCCGATGGCGATGAAAAGACCTTGCAGAGCCAAGTCTTTGGTCGAGCCATTTTGAGTGTCTTTCATAATAACACCCGTCACGTTTTTGCCGTCTCCGATAACTTCAGAAACTTCCTTATTCCAAAGAACTTCGATCTTTGGATTTTTCATAGTTCTGTCAGCCATGATTTTTGATGCACGGAAGTGATCGCGACGATGAATCACGTAAACTTTCGATGCAAAACGAGTCAGAAACTGTGCCTCTTCCATTGCAGTGTCACCACCGCCAACGACGCCAACTTCCATGTTGCGGAAGAATGCACCATCACAAGTTGCGCACGCAGAAACTCCGCGGCTCATGTATTGTTTCTCGGAAGGAAGACCCAAGAACTGAGCACTCGCACCTGTAGAGATAATGATAGATTTTGCTAAGTGAAGTTTATCGCCAATCCAAACTTTGAAAGGACGTTGAGAGAAATCCACTTTTGTCACATTGCGAGTGATGAAACGTGTACCGAATCTTTCGGCTTGTTTTCTCATCACGGCGATCAACTCTGGTCCGGTGACTCCGTGCTCGAAGCCTGGATAGTTTTCTACTTCAGTCGTGATCATCAGCTGACCGCCGGCCTCTTCGCCTTCGATCATGAGTGGCGCCAAGTTTGCGCGAGCGGAGTAAATAGCCGCAGTTAAACCCGCAGGTCCTGACCCGATAATAATCACATTTTCAACTTTTTGATCCATTTGAAGTCCCTCTGTAAAAGTGTCTAAAACTAGCAATTTCCAAGGGGGTTGACACGATTATTCGGGCTGGAAACGCTGCTTATAGAGGGTCAATGCGGCGCTTCGTGCTTAGGAACCAAGCTATTTGCTTACCAGTAGCCAGCGTCAATTAAGATGTCGCCTAAAACCTGGGTCTGACAGCTGATGCGGAACTCTTTTCGGATGTTGTTTTTCTCTTTGAGGAACAACTCAGTACTGTTTGGTTCAGAAAGATGTTCCATGCCTTCGATAATGCGAATCCCGCATTTCGCGCAGACTCCGTCCGAATTGCAAGAAGACGCCACCGGAAGTCCCGCCGCCAGAAGCGATTTCATCAGATTCGCCCCTTCTTCAACGTGAATTTCCGGTATGTTTTTCTTGAATCGAATCGTCGGCATCCACTATTCCTTGAGGAGGCGGATGTAGTTGATCTCAATTCCCTGCTTCGTAAAAATCTTCTCGAAGCCGGTCATGAAATTCTCTGACTGCCATTCTGATTGATGGAGGTTCAATGTCTGACGAACAACTTTGTATTTGCTCTGCTTGATTTCATCAAGAGCCCACAAGAAATAAACGCGAGAGTCCGTCTTGAAGTCGATGTAAGACCCCGGTCTTTGCATATTGTAAAGCAAATCCAAAATACGCACGTTCACAACACGGTTTTTAGGCTTCTTAGGGCTTGTCCACGGATCTGGGAAGTGAATGAAAACGTTATTGAGCTCACCTTCTATGAACAACTCATCAATGTTGAAAGCATGATAACGGGCAATCGCCGCATTCTTGCTGCCACCCTTCGTTGCACGACGGATAGATTGAATCAAAGGTTTGTATTTCAGCTCAAGGCCAACCAACAAACGATCTGGGTTTTGGTAAGCATAGTGTGCAAAGTGATCACCGGCGCCAGTGCCGATCTCCAAATCCATAGGCTTAGATTCTGCCGCTTTAAAAACGTCAGATCTCCATTTGCCTTTGTTCGCAGGAGCGCGCTCTTCATTGAAGGCGATATTGGAATACTCTCCGTCCAACGCGAGAGTGTAAGCGTTAGGAATAGGTAAAGTACGAGTCAGATTGATTTTTGGGCGATGGAAAATTTCAGACATAACTACATTTCAATATTTTCGGCGACCTTCGGTCCGCCAGTTAAAGATTCAACTGTGAAAGGTTTTTGGTTTTCAAAAGCATGACGGCGTATTGGACAGTCTTCCATTTTGCAATTGCGGCAGTACGCGCGCTTGCAAGGGTCTAAGTGAAACGCGATCTCGCCATCAAAGGTATAGTCACGCACCACAGAGGACTCAAAGTCATCACACACATTGTGCGCGTGAGAGATATTCCAATACTCTGGAATAACCAGATGAGCATCGACATGGTGAAAACGTCCCGAGCGAATAATCCGAAGTTGATGGATATCAATGACACCCGAAACACGGTTTTTTTGCAGAGCCTGGGACAGGTCACTGAGAACTTCCGTATCGACTTCGTCAACTAAGCCACCACCAGATTTACGCACGATCTTGTAACCTTCATAAGCCAAATTCAAACCCACGATAATAGCAATCACTGGGTCAATCCAGGTAAGGCCCGTTGCTAACAACAGCATCAAACCCACAATCACGCCAACGGTCGTCCACACGTCCGAGATCACATGCGCGCCGCTGGCTTTCAGGGCTTCTGATTGTTGTTTTTGTCCTGTGCGTTTGAGGTAAATACCAAGAAGCAAGTTAAAGATGGCTGCAATTCCGATGACCAAGACGCCGATTTCCAATTGGCGAGGAGCTCCCCCGGCCAACAAGCTTACAATAGCTTCGCGAATAATCATCAGGGCCGCAAAGAAGATCAAGCCCCCTTCAAATGCCGCCGAAAAATATTCTACTTTTCCGTGTCCGTAAGGGTGATCTTCGTCTGCAGGTTTTGAGGCAATGCGAATGACGATCAAAGCAACGATTGCAGCAAGAACATTCACCGTGCTCTCGAGCGCGTCTGACAAAACCGCCGTCGACCCTGTCATGTAATAGGCTGCAAATTTCATCGCAAAGACGAAAACACTCGCCAAAAGCGAAATCCAAGCAGCTTTATTTCGGGCTGTATCGCCGGTCACGGCAGGGGTGAGTTCCATGAGAGCTTTGTCTTAAATTCAAAGCTCCCAGTCAATGAGAATTACCCTCCAGAAGCTTTTTTACGAGGCGCCGCTGGTTTGGGTCTAAGTTCGCGAACTTTATCAGTTTCTGGGGTGTAAAATTTCGTCTGATTACGACCTGCGTGTTTAGATTCATACAAGGCATGATCGGCCCGACGAACCAGTTCCCGAGCAGGGATATTTTCCCCTGGAACCGTAATCGCAAATCCCAAAGACGTTGTTAAATTCATCGAATCCGCGCCATTAGCAAATGTGCGGCCTTCGATTGCTTTACGTAAGCGTTCACAGAAAAGCATGGCACCACGATGATCCACTTCCATCAAAACAACCAAAAACTCATCGCCACCGTACCGAGCTGGAATGTCGATGTTGCGAGTGTTGGCTTTGATGATTTTTCCAACCTCCTGCAAAACGTAACTTCCAAACAAGTGATCGTGACCGTCATTCACGGTTTTGAAATAGTCCATGTCCATCATGATCACGCAAACTTCGCGGCCAAAGCGCTTTCCGCGCTCAAGTTCAAACTCAAGACGCTGATAAAGCGAGCGCATATTAAACAAGCCGGTCAAATCATCTGTATCGACCAGCTCTTTAAGTCGTTCATTAGCAAAAAGAAGCTGTGTATGAAGATCGCGAATGCGGAAATGCGTGCGGATACGTGCCAAAAGCTCCAAAGGCACAAAAGGTTTGATGATGTAGTCATCTGCGCCTGAGTCCAAAGCTTCGATAATTGATTCTGTGCTCGAATTTCCAGAAATAAAAATACAAGAGACATGCGGGTGCTGGGCCCGAACCGCCTGCAGAATTTGAATGCCCGACATTCCAGGAATCATCCAGTCCAAAATGATGACGTTGGGCACCCATGTTTCCATGAGTTTAAGAGCTTCAGTTCCAGAAGAAACTCCACGAGCGTCGTAATGTTCCCAACGCAGAGGCTCGAGAATAATTTCCCGGCTATCCGCATCTTCATCAACGACAAGAATTTTGCGCTCCTTAGGGGCCTTCAATAAGCTATCACGTACCATATCCCTTGATTTTAGCGCGCCCCATTGAAAAACCCGAACAGAAGCTGACCAGTGTGGTTATTTCTCTTCCGAAGTCCAGGGTTCTTTTAGGTCGAAAATCCAGGAAAAATTTGCCGCTTTTTCCTTTCCATTTTGATTGAAAGATCCGCTATTCTTGGCTATTCATTTCAGACATTTTTCGAAGAGGAACTCATGGCATTGAATCACACGGAATTTGAGAAAAAGTGGCAGAAAAAGTGGGAAGAGCAAGGCGCGTTCAAAGCGGTCAACGGCTCTAATAAACCAAAATACTACGCCCTCGGAATGTTCCCTTATCCGTCTGGTTCAGGTCTGCACCTTGGTCACATCGCCTCTTACACGCCAACGGATATCATGGCTCGCTACAAGCGCACTGTCGGTTTCAACGTTTTGAATCCAATGGGTTATGATGCCTTCGGTTTGCCAGCAGAACAGTATGCTATTCAAACCGGCATTCATCCTGCGATCACGACCGAGAAGGCCATCGCGAGCTTCCGCAATACTTTGAAGTCTTTTGGCTTCAGCTTTGACTGGAGTCGTGAAATCTCGACTGCAGACTCAAAGTATTACAAGTGGACACAATTCATTTTCTTGAAATTGATGGAGCGTGGGCTTGCTTATCAAAAAGAAGTTCCTGTGAACTGGTGCCCGGCTTTGAAAACTGTTTTGGCAAACGACGAGATCATCGACGGTAAATCTGAGCGCGGCGGTCACCCAGTGATCCGTGTGCCGATGAAGCAATGGATGTTAAAGATCACAGATTATGCGGAACGCCTCTTGGAAGGTTTGGATCGTGTTGATTGGCCAGAGCGCACCAAAGAAGGTCAACGCAACTGGATCGGCAAAAGCGAAGGAGCTCGCGTTACTTTCAAAGTGGATGGCACGGGTGAAAGCTTTGAAGTCTTCACTACCCGCCCGGATACTTTGTTCGGAGTGACCTTCATGGTGATGGCTCCAGAGAACCCGCTTGTGTCAAAAATCACAGCGATGGCTCACAAACCGCAAGTAGACGACTATGTTGCAGCGACAGCTCGTAAATCTGAGGTCGATCGCAAAGCTAATACCGAAAAGACAGGCGCTTTCACGGGTGCGTACGCTGTTCATCCGATCACTGGTCATCACATTCCGATCTGGATTGCGGACTATGTTTTGATGGACTACGGAACAGGAGCCATCATGGCAGTTCCTGGTCACGATGCCCGCGATTTTGAGTTTGCTGAAACGTTTAAAATGCCTGTGGTGCGAGTTCTTGAGGGTGGCGATAAATTGCCATTCGAAGGTGATGGCACTTTGGTCAATTCTGATTTCTTGAACGGCCTTTCCAAAACAGCGGCTATTCAAAAAATGATTCAACACTTGGAATCTAAAAAAATCGGCCAAAAAGAAATTCAATACAAATTGCGTGATTGGCTCTTTAGTCGTCAACGTTACTGGGGCGAACCATTCCCAGTCGTTCACTTCCCGAAGGCTGGTATGAAAGGCCTTCCGGTCAACGAATTGCCTCTGTTGTTGCCGGAAGTGGCAGACTATGAACCTTCTGATAAGGGCGAAGCTCCTCTTGCGCGCAATCGCGAGTGGACACAATATCCAGGGACTGCTGCAATTGGTGCCGCAGGCGAAATGGGTGTTCGTGAGACCGACACAATGCCAGGCTCTGCGGGATCGTCGTGGTACTTCCTTCGTTACATCGATCCTCACAATGACAACGCTCCGTTTAGCCCAGAAGCTGAAAAATACTGGATGCCAGTCGACTTGTACGTGGGCGGACCTGAGCACACCGTAGGACATTTGCTCTATGCACGTTTTTGGACGAAGGTTCTTTTTGATGCAGGCCTTGTCACTCATGACGAGCCTTTCAAAAAATTGGCTCACCAAGGGATGATCTTAGGCGAAGACCATCAGAAAATGTCGAAATCCAAAAACAACGGGATTGCGGCCGACGAAGTCAGCCACAAATACGGAGCCGATGCTTTACGTACTTTCGTGTGCTTCATGGGACCTTTGGAAAGTGAAAAACCTTGGTCCACAACGGGTATCGAGGGCGTGAAGCGCTTCTTGGACCGCGTAAGCCGCTTGATCGTCAGCGACGATGGCCAGCTTATTGCGACGGCTGATGCTGCACCGGCAGATATTGAAAAGCTTTTGCACAAAACCATCAAGAAAGTGACAGAAGACATCGAGAAAATGAACTTCAACACGGCCATCAGTGCCATGATGATCTTGGTGAACGAGCTTTACCGCGCCAACGTCAAACCTAAGAGTGTATTAAAACCTCTTACTCAGCTCTTGATGCCATTTGCACCTTACATGGCGGAAGAGCTTTGGGAAAAAATGGGCGGAGAAGGATTTGTTTCTTTGGCTCCGTGGCCTAAGTATGATACCAACCTCATCGCTGATGACACGGTGACTATTGGGGTGCAGGTAAACGGAAAAATGCGCGGGACGATTGAGATTCCTGTGGATGCTTCCGAAGAAGCGGCACTCACAGCTGCCAAAGGCGTGGAAAACGTGATGGCAGCGCTAGGTAATAAACAACCGGACAAAGTTATTTATAAGGCCGGTAAAATTTTAAACTTGATTGTGAAATAAAACGAGCGACGATGATGAATACAGAACCGACTCAAAATTTGCAAAACCACCCTCAAACCCAAGGAGGAAGCGCACCGATGTCCACTGGAACAAATAACTGGAATCCTGAGAAAAGTGCCACACTTTACGGTATCAACAGCTGGGGAAATGGCTATTTCCGCACAAACCAAAGTGGCAACGTGATGGTTACTCCGATGGGCGCTTCAGGTCCATCTGTAGATCTCTATGACCTGACTCAGGATCTTTTGGACCGTGGTATCCGCGTTCCTATCATGATTCGCTTCCCTGACATCATCAAAGCTCGCGTTCAGCAGCTCAATAGCTGTTTCCAAAAAGCTTTCGCAGATCATAGCTACAAAGGCCAATACTGTGGCGTTTACCCGATCAAGGTGAACCAACAACGTCACTTGGTCCAAGAGCTTGTAAAACACGGTAAAGGCCACGGTTTGGGCCTTGAGTGCGGTTCTAAACCAGAACTTTTGGTGGTTCTTGCTTTGATGAATACCGAAAACGCTTTGATTATCTGTAACGGTTTCAAAGATGCGGAGTACATCGAAACTGCGCTCTTGTCGCAAAAATTAGGTCGCAACACGATCATCGTTGTAGATCGTAAAGAAGAATTGAAAATGATCGTGGATGTGGCGAAGAAATTCAACAGCCGTCCAAAAATCGGTTTCCGCGCAAAACTAAACACTCAAGGTGCGGGTAAATGGGTCGACTCTTCTGGAGCTCGTTCTAAATTCGGTCTGACTTCAATGGAGATCGTTGAGGGCGTGGAGTTCTTGAAAAAAGAAGGCATGCTTGATTGCCTTGAGCTGCTTCACTACCACATCGGCTCACAAGTTCCTTCCATCCAAAGCATTAAGTCTTCTTTGAAAGAAGGCGCACGCTTCTACACTGAGCTTCACGCGATGGGCGCAGGCCTTAAGTATATTGACGTGGGCGGTGGCCTTGGCGTTGATTACGACGGCACGGGTTCTTCTGATAGCTCTGTGAATTACAGCGAACAAGAATACGCGAATGACATCGTGTCTGTGCTTCAAGCACTTTGCGATGAAAAGGGTGTTCCACATCCAAACATCGTGACAGAGTCTGGCCGCTTCTTGGTAGCTCATCACTCTGTTCTTATTTTCAACGTTTTGGGCGTGAACGATCTTCACCGTCATGAACCGCCTCGTCCTGCGACTAAAAAAGATCCAACGATCATGCAGGACATGCAGTACATCTACGAAAAGGTGAACAAAGACAATATCAACGAGTGCTTCAATGACTTAACTCAAGCGAAGCAAGAGACTCTACAACTTTTCACATACGGCGTTTTGACTCTTGAGCAACGCGCATGGTGTGAAACGATGTACTTCACGATCGCGACTAAAATGGTGATCTTGGCTCGTGCAACTCCAGACACTGAAGACATCCAAGCAGAACTTGGTAAAGAGCTTTGCGATACTTATTTCGCAAACTTCTCGGTGTTCCAATCTATCCCGGATTCTTGGGCGGTAGGACAGCTCTTCCCAATCATGCCTATTCATCGTTTGGCTGAAGAGCCAACTCGTTCAGCGACTTTGGCGGATCTAACTTGTGACTCTGACGGTGTGATTGAAAAATTCATAGATACAGAATCTGGTGAACCTAAAGAAACTGTGCGTGTTCACCAATACACAGAAGGTCAACCATACTACATGGGGATCTTCCTCACAGGCGCGTACCAAGAGATCTTGGGCGATTTGCATAATCTCTTTGGTGATACTGATGCCGTTCATATCTCTTTGAGCGAAGTGGGATACACGATTGATCACTACGTTCCAGGCGATACAGTGACGGAAGTTTTGACGTACGTTCAGTATGGCCGCTCAGAAATGGTGGATAATGTTCGTCAGGCGACTGAGGAAAGTATCCAACGTGGCACAATCACCAAGCAAGAAGCGAAGTTGCTGATCAAGCACTACGAAGAAGGTTTGTCTGGTTATACTTACCTCGAAGAGGCAGAGTAAAAACGAAGGGAGCGAAAGCTCCCTTTTTTATTTCTAACGAAGCGAACCAAAATCGCTGATCACGATTCCCGGGCTCTCTGTATTTTGATGCAGAAAATAGAGATGATTCTGAAAAATCACACTAGAATGGGACCCTGTACTTGCAGGCTCCCCCAATGCATATCGATTCGCAACAAGCTCTTGTCCCTTCTTATACCAATAAAAGGTATTTACCTTTACGCCGCGATGCCAGGAACTCGTCACTCCGTAAAAGCCTTGATTGTCGGTGCTAAGAACCCCTTGAAGCATCACGCTTTTATGTGGGGTGACGTCTTCAAACTCTTTTTCCCAAATAAGTACTCCGGCGCTTTTTCTGAAAAATCGTGAAAGGGATTTATTCTCTACGAGGTTTGTGTAAAGAACCGCCACACTCAGGTGGCCTTTCAGAGCAGAAAAACTCATTGCAGAGATTGAAAAGGCATCCGCGACATAACCTGATTCGAAAACCATTTCCCAGCGATCTTGCCCAAAGAAACGAAACACACGCGCAGCTTTATCGCGTACCCCATACACGTAAACATCATTACCATCGACAAGCAGACCACTAAGGACTCCAATATTTGGTAGCGGCATTTCTTTCCATTGATTTTGGCTTAAACGATACAAGCCGTAACCCTCGTCGCTTGAAAAGCTTCCAAGCCACAACTCTCCGGCAGAGTTAAAAGCCATTTCGATTTTGGGCCAGACAAATCTTGAAAGCTCTGGGCCATATTTGATCAGACTATTCTGAGGTCCCACTTTGTAAACTTGAACAGCCGTCGGAGTAACTTCACGAAGAACATAGGCGGTATTATTATAGATAGTAAAACTAACGATCCTTTGAAAAAGCATCGACCCTGGTTCTGTCGGACCATAGTTCAATTCTAAAATTGAAGCCCATAATCCAGAGCTACTAAGCTTCACGATCTGATAGCGGTGCTGACGAACGGTCAAACTTTCATCCTGAAGATAGCCCGAGCCTCCGATATACAAAGCATCTTCAGTCACATCTGTTTTAATATTACCGACGTCTTTAAGCGGAACTTGGCTTTTTTGCGCTTCCGTTGCAGAAACTTTGCCTTTTTCACTCCAAACGACGGTCTTATCATTCGGCAGTCCTGGCGGAGATAGAGGCGTAGAATTCTTTGGCGCACACGCCGCAAAAATTAGAAATAGAGCTAAGCAGATATAACTAGAAGATCTCATCAAGCCCCCCGGTTTGTTCAAGCAAAACTTGGTCGCTTAAACCATAGTAAACTCAGGAGGCCTTAGTGAGGCAAAATATATTCTTGAAAGAAGCCTAGCCGACCGCGGATTTCGCGTCGAAGGCATCACGAACAGCAAGATTGATGTTAATCAACAAAGTCATGGTCAACACGAGCGCTCCAGAAGGAGCCCAAACCAACCACTCTGCAGTAGTGAAATAGCTCTGTGCTTGTCCGAGCAATTCCCCCCAACTTGGAGTTGGTGGTGGAAGACCTAGTCCTAGGTAATCCATGATAGACAAGCTTTCGATATTTCCTGCGATAGCAAAAGGACTCAAAGTAATAATCGGAGTCAGCGCATTCGGCATGATGTGTTTGAGAATCACACGCTTGTGCGTAGAACCGATCGCTTTTGCAGCCTCAACATATTCCCGCTTACGAAGACTTAGGAACTGACCACGCATGTAGTGAGAAATCCCCGTCCAACCGAAACACATACTGAAGAAAACCAGCAAATAAATATTCGGTTTAAAGATTGAGATCAAAGTGATCAAGATGAAGAATGCCGGGATACTCTCGAAAACCTCGATCAAGCGCATGCCGATGAGATCTACTCTTCCGCCCATATAACCCATGCCTGCGCCGATCCCACAACCAATAAGGTAAGTCAGAAACCACACGCCGACAGCATATATAAAGGTATAGCGGAAACCATAAAGCAAACGAGTCAGGACATCACGACCACGATCGTCTGTTCCGAAAAGATTATATTTCGTTGGAGGCGCTGGATAGGACTCCACCGCAGAGTTACTCTCGTAAGGATCCCATTGGATCACAGGCCACATTGCCCAGTCGTTTTCGCCCATTTGCAAAGAGCGATAGTCCATCACCTGAATGTCAGTACGTCCGAACAAAGAAGGATGGTAGTCTTTCACCAAAGGAAAATACACCTGACCTTGATAACTCATCATGTGCGGTTTGCTATTGGCCCAAAATTCTGCGGTAAAGCTAACAAAGATCATGAATGCAAAAACAAAAACCGAAATCACCGCTGCGCGATTGCGCTTGAAACGGCGATAACGCTTCAAAGTCAGTTCACTACGAATCAAGTACTTCTCAACAAAGTTCATCATTTGAAGTCAATCCTTGGATCCACCAGCACATACACGATGTCACTGAAAACACGACCAAACACAAGAATTAGAGAAGAAACAAAGGTAATACCCATGATGACGTTATAATCACGCACCATCAAAGATTGATAACCCAACAAGCCCATACCATCGAGATTGAACATACGCTCAATCACCAAAGAGCCGCTTAGGAAAACGCCGAAGAAACCGGCCACGCCAGGCACAAGAGCAATCAATGCGTTTCGCAAAGCATGCTTGTACATAACCTTCTTTTCAGAAACACCTTTCGCACGTGCCGTACGAACGTAATCTGACTTGATAACTTCCAACATGGAGTTTCTCATCAAGTAAGAAAGGGTCGTGAAACCACCAATCATGTAACAGGTCAAAGGCAAGATAAAGTGATGAATACGATCTACAAACTGTCCCCAAGAAGTCAGTTCATCATAGTTATCGGACTTCAAACTTCCGATCGGAAACCAGTCCAATTTTCCAGCAAAGACAGTAATCAAAAAGATACCTAATACTAGCGGAGGAATCGCATAGGTGAAATTCAGCAGAAGGCCCGTTCCCCGGTCAAACACCGTTCCGGCCTTCAAAGCCATCCGCATGCCTAAGGGAATACACACCAGATAGGTCAGGAATAATGATGTCAGACCAAATTGCATGGAGACTGGGAATTTACTGATAATGACGTCCATTACGGGCTCTTGATAAGTAAAGCTCTCGCCAAAATCTAGGCGCGCGATATTTTTGAGCCAGATCAAGTAACGGACGTGTACAGGCTTATCAAAACCGTATTGCTTTTTAAGAGCCTCAACAACTTCTTCACTAACGCCGGATTCACGAAGCCTACCAGAACTACCGCCTTCGCCTCCGCCCATGTTCGAGCCGAAGCGAATCGCTTGAAGTTTCTGTTCAATAGGACTTCCTGGAGCCATGTTGATCACAAGGAAGGTCAACAAGGTAATTCCAATGAAGGTCGGGATCATCAGCAATAAACGACGGATCAGATAAACGAGCAAGTTCCCTACTCCTTAAAGTCCTATTGTTTTGTCCACCAGTAATCAACACCTACGCCGTATTTGAAAGTCTCTGCAGGCATTTGAACCTTCGCAGAGTTTGCGTAGAAGTCGAACTTGTCGTTGAACATGAATACGTAAGGCGCATCAGCTGCGATCTTTTCGTAAACGTTGTTCAAAAGTTTGATACGTTTTTTCTCGTCTTGAGTTTGACGAGCTTCATCGATCAATTTGTCCACTTCTGGATTTTTGTAATAGATGAAGTTAGAGCCACCTGGAACTGCGCTTGCAGAGTGCCAGATTTGTTTTGGATCCCAAGTGATGTCTCCACCACCCCAGCCCAAAGAAACGGCGTCGAAGTTGCCTTCGTCCATCAATTTCAAGAAAGAGTTCCACTCAAGGTACTTGATTTCCATGTCAACGCCGGCCTTTTTGAGGTCTTCGCGGTACATAGTCCAGTACTTCTCGTTGTCTTTATTTGGATGGATCAAAGTGAATTTGAAAGAAGTCTTCTTTCCACCAACAGTTTTATCAAGAACACCGTCTTTATCAGTGTCTTTCCAACCAGCTTTTGCAAACAAGTCAGTTGCTGTTTTTGGATCGAAAAGAATCGGCTTTACGCTCTTAGCAGCATATTCGCTCTTCACGTAAGTAGGACCTGTTGCCAAGTCAGCCATTCCAAAACGGAATTTTTTGTTCATCTCTTCACGGTTCATCAAGTGAGCCAAAGCAACACGAACGTTTTTATCTTGGAAAAGTTCACGACGAAGATTCCAACCTACGAAACCGTAAGATTTAGGAGCAGAGTTTTCAACTTTGTGTTTGAAGATTGTTTTGCCCCAAGGAGCGCCTTCAGTCTTCTTCACATAAGATTCTGCACGAAGAGAGATGTAATCAAGGTCGCCTTTTTTAGCGCGCTCAAGAATCACAGCTTCTTCTTTATAGAAACGCATGTTGATAGACGCAAAGTTGTAAGCGCCTTTCCAAGTTTTGTCGTCTTTAGCGTACCATTTGTCGAACTTCTTCAAAGTGATCAATTGACCACGCTCGAATTTGTCCAAGCTGTAAGGGCCGCAACCGATCAAAGTACGAGTCATCTTTTTAGACTTCTCAACGTCGCCGTAGATGTGTTTAGGAATGATTGTCAAACCAGCGATAACGTCGAAGTTTTTGAAGTAAGTGTCTTTTGCAGTCACTTTCACAGTTTGTGGATCAACAACTTCAACTTTTGCGATACCTTCGTAGTAAGGACGCAAGTGAGCTGCTTGGTAAGCAGGTTCGAAGATAGCGTCGAAAGAGAATTTTACGTCTTCAGCAGTAACGGGTTTACCGTCATGGAAAAGAACGTTTTTACGAAGATGGAATGTGAAAGTCTTAGAGTCTTTAGAGATTTCCCACTTTTCAGCAATGCGGGATTTCCATTCATAAGTTTCAGTGTCACGAGCCAACAAAGAATCCATTACATAGCTTTGAACTGCAGACGCATAAGTGTCTGTGCTAGATACTGGATGCAACGTCGGAGGCTCACCGCCTAGGTTCAAGTTAAAAACGCCACCTTGAGGTGCGTTTTCGTTGGGGGTTGCGGCCAAAGCTTGTGAGCTAAGTCCTACAACTAAAACAAGGGCCAAGAACTGTCCCATCATTTTCATCTTTGTTTCCTCCAAAGAAAGTATTAACTAGGGAACCTCGACGGACCCTAAAGTGGACCTAAAATCAGGGAAAGCGCTAAAATAATCAAGCCATTGCTCATTTTATGCGCTGCAAAAGCATGATCATGAAATGTTTTCTTTTTGGCAAAATAGGACCATAAAGCGAGCTCACTCTGCGAAGGAGAAACTATGGATAAAACTCAGAGCAAATTTGACCCCACTACCACCATTTCTTCCGAGTTCGGCATCTTTGGAATTCCTCTAACCGAGGAAGAATCTCTGGTCACCCTGGTTCCCGTACCATGGGAAGTGACAACTTCTTATGGCCGAGGCGCTTCTGATGGTCCTCGCATCATTCGTGAAGCCAGTGAACAGATCGATCTGTTTGATTTCGAAACCGGCAAGGCCTATGAGTCCGGCTACTTCATGCGCGAGTTCCCACAAGAGCTCAAAGACATGAACGATAAATACAAAGAAAAAGCCCAAGAGCTTATCGGTCTTCGCACAAGCCTCAGCGAAGACACCGCTCGCATGGACAAACTGGCGGCTGAAGTGAATGCTGCTTGTGAAAAAATGACAGCGTGGGTTTTTGATCAATGCAAATCTGTTTTGAAAAATAAAAAGCTATTGGGACTTGTGGGTGGAGATCACTCAACACCATGGGGTGCCATTCAAGCAGTGGCTGAAGAATACAAAGGAGACTTTGGTGTTCTTCACATCGATGCTCATGCGGATCTTCGCAAAGCATATCAGGGTTTCACTCAATCCCACGCTTCGATCATGTATAACGTGATGACTGGCGATAAACGCCCTAAAAAGCTAGTTCAAATCGGCATTCGCGATTTCTGTGAAGAAGAGTTTGATTTCATCGAAAGCCGTAAAGACATCCGCACGTTCTTTGATATGGAGTTAAAGCGTCGTCTTTTGGCGGGCGAAAGCTGGGCGCAAGTTTGCCAAGACATTTTGAAAGAGTTGCCACAAAACGTGTACATCTCTTTCGATATCGATGGTCTTGATCCTGCATTCTGCCCAAGCACAGGAACTCCAGTTCCTGGAGGCCTTAGCATCGATCAAGTTTTCTATCTCTTTAACGAGATTCACAAAAGCGGCCGCAAGATCGTCGCTTTTGACTTGAACGAAGTTTCCACAGGAGGCGAAGAAGAAGCCGAGTGGGATGGCAACGTCGGCGCTCGCGTGCTTTATAAACTGTGCGGTTGGCTGGTGAAAACCAACCAGCGCTAATGAACATCTCTTCAATCCTTATTTTAATAGCGGCGATGCTCTCGATCCAATCGGGGGCCGCGCTTGCTAAGCAGCTCTTTCCCCTTGTTGGACCCAACGGAGTCACTCTTTTAAGAACGTCTTTGGCAGCTCTCATTCTGCTAGCGATTTGGCGTCCGTGGAAAGCTGTGTGGACAAAGCAGCAGCTGCAAAGAGTCGCTTTGTACGGAGCTTCTCTTGGATTTATGAATCTACTTTTCTATTTGTCTCTGCAATACATTCCATTGGGAATTGCGGTTGGACTTGAGTTCACGGGACCTCTTGCGGTGGCCTTGCTAGCTTCTCGCCGCGTGCTGGATTTTTTATGGGCGCTTCTTGCGGGAGTTGGCATCGTCTTGATTCTTCCCTTAACCGAAGCGTCGGCCGGTATCGATCTTAAAGGTGCTTTGCTGGCATTAGCAGCCGGGGGATTTTGGGCTCTTTATATTGTTTTTGGCAAAAAGGCTGGTGAAGGCACCCATGGCGGCCAAAGTGCTACGATGGGAATGGTGTTTGCCGCGCTTGTTTCTTTCCCGTTTGGTGCGATCGATGCCGGAACCAAGGTTTTGGATATGACGATCCTACCTTTGGGTCTTGCTGTCGCCGTTCTTTCCAGTGCGATTCCTTATTCCTTAGAAATGATTTCTTTAAAGCGCATCCCTATCAAAACCTTCGGGATCTTGATGAGTCTTGAGCCCGTCTTGGCAGCTTTGGCCGGAGCGGTCTTCTTGAAAGAGTATTTGTCTGTTTTTCAGATGGCAGCCATTGCCTGTATCGTGATTGCATCTTTAGGAAGTACATTGACCGCCAAAGAAGTCGTCGTCACTACTGACATTTAGTCCCCGCTGTTTCTGGGCAAAAAAAAGCCGCGCTTCTTCAGCGCGGCCTATAAATGCCTTAAGTATCGGGGTAAAGCTCGTAAGAGCTATTACTAGCGAGCGTAGCGTTTGTTCACGGATTCGCGGATCTCTGCGCCTTCAATGCTCAGACGAGTCCAAGGAATCGCGCGAAGTCTTTCAGCTTCGATCGGCTCTTCTGTTTCTTCACAGAAGCCAAAGCTTCCGTTTTCGATGCGTCCAAGAGCGCTTTCGATTTCGAAAAGCTGTCCACGAAGTCTTTCGTGCATATTTAAAAACTCGGCTTCAGCCAGAACTCGCACGGTTTGGTCGGCTTCGTCGCCTCCCTTATCGTCGTTATCCAAGTTTAAACGAGCTTCCTTAACTCTATTAAGGATCTCCGCTTTCGCTTGAACCAATTTCTGCCTGCATTCGCTGATCAGCTTTTCTGATACTTGCGTTTGTGCCATCTCTACCCCCTCGATTATTCCCTCAACGTCGAAGTGCCAATTTGGAACTGACCTATTAATCACCGGCCATGAATTTTTTGCAAGAGAAAATCTTAAATTAACTTAAAATTAAATAACTCACTGATTCCAAAGACAAAAAGCCCCTTAAATGAAAATAACGCCGCAATGGACGTTTTCACTCTTAAATTTAGGTGGCTACTTCTTAAATTCTATTTAAGATTCGTCCAAATTTCCTTACAAATTTGCAACGCGTTATAAAGCTGGACCTTGGCTAAGCCCTAAGGGTGTTTAACAGGCTTAATATATGGAGAGGCCCCATGGCTTCTCATTTTGAGACTGTCTGTTTGTCGGCAGGGCCTTTAGATATCAGTAGATCAGGAAGAGCCTCTCGGGCTCTGGCGGCGGGAACTATGCTAATTTTCAGCGGAATATATATAGAAAGAAAAAAGGATCTCCGGACGGCGTTTACAGAGATTTAAAGAGGATCCCCCCACAGGATCCACATACCGTCGGAGATTTCAAAAGAACAACCCCAACACGAGAGTACAAATCATCTTCGGGACTTCAAACACTCTATGGCTTTTGCGATCACCTGATCTGAAGCCTGATTCAATTTAATATTGAGTTTCTGAGCATTCTGTCCACGAAGACGAAATGCCTTCGCGCTTTCATTCATGTTCGTCACTGCTTCTTTAGTTACTGGCTGCCCCAAAGTAGCACTCGTAGAAAGAGTGTCTGAGTAACCTTCCAAAATAGATGCAAAGCTAGAGTGGTTGCCAATCAGGCTGTCAGAGATGTTTTGCTGAGCCTTTTGCATAGCCTTAAGGTCTTCGGCAACTTCCGCACATTGAGATGCAGCTTGTGCACTTGTGATCCATCCTGTGATTACAATTAAAGACCCTAATAACTTTGTCATCGCTGAGACTCCTCTAAGATGCCCCCATGGCATGTCGGGAACTAAAGCAAGGGCCTTGCCACTTGAAATGAGGCTCAGATCGATTTTAGAGGGGTTTTAGAGGACGTTTTTTGTTATCCTCGGAGAAATTTTTCAAACTCGTCTTTGGATTCGCCAGCTGTGTATGGCCACAGTAAGCGCGCCAAATGGCGCTTTCCGCGCTCGACACTGCGTTTGCCCGGGGTCTTCTCGGCACTTTCAAAGAATTGCAAGAAGGTCGTCGCCATCGCGAGAAGAGTTTCCGAGATGTATTGCATTTCATCAGCGTCTTTAATTTGAACCATTTTGCCTTCACGCACCCAACGACGATAAAGAACTTCCATCAGCTTCATCATTTTTTGTACGTGATTACGCCACATATTTGCCAACGCAATATCTTTGCGGCGCAAAGAGTACATCTCACGATGGAAGAAACGATACTTCCAGTAGAGCTCGAAATTTTCATCAATGAATGCCAAAGGATTTTTGCTGCTGCCTTTGCGGAAGCGCCAAATTTGATATGTCTCTTTGCACATGCGCTTGAACAACTCGATGATGATTTCTTCTTTATTGTCGTAGTGGAAATACAAATTGCCGGGACTGATATCCATAGCTTTTGCTATGTGATTTGTCGTGACAGCGACAACTCCGCTGCGATTAAAAAGATCAATGGACGTGAGTAGAATGCGCTCTTTGGTTTTCATCGCTAATTGAAATATTATTTTTTTGCTTCAGTGTCACTAGCTTTCGAAGGTGCTTGCAGCATGGTTTTCCAGTCCTTGGTCTGGAGACAAAATATCTCTTTATCAGACAGAAACTGCCGCAGGCCTTGTTTGTCGAGGAAATCTGGTGTTAGACTGAATGAATGAAGTTAAAATCACGCAGCGATGCACGTTCTAAGTCTTTAAAATTCCTATTAATTCCTGTTGCCATGATGGCGTGCGCATTTCTCTTTTTTAGAACCAATTCAGGTGAAGAAACCGTTCGTGAAGACAAACTGAAAAGCCAACTCGAACAGCGCGTAGAAATCTCGAAAGGCATTGGCAGCGCCATTCGCAGTAATAAGTTACCAGAGAATATGGAAATGGAGTGGGACGGAAAACCCGTTAAAGCTCAACTGAAACTCAGCATCGATGGTGAATTGCAAAAAGAAGCTGAAAAGCTCTTGAGAACATATAAACCAGACTACGCCGCCATCTTCATGATGGATGCGGTTTCTGGAAGAGTATTAGCGATGACGAGCTTCCAAAAAGATGATCCTAACGCTGAAAACTGGAATTTAAAGTCTAATTTCCCAGCGGCTTCCGTATTTAAAGTCGTAACCGCAACAGCGGCTGTGGATAAAGCCGGAGTATCTCCGCAGCATAAGATCCACTTCAACGGCGGGAACTACACTCTGTACCGAAAAAATGTGATGTCCGACAAAGTGAACAAGTGGACTCGTGCTATTACTCTAAAGGAAGCCTTCGCTCGTTCTATCAACACGGCGTTCGGTCGCTTGAGTCTTGAAACGCTTCATCCTGTCGATATCAATGATTACGCGAATCGTTTTATGTTCAATCAAGAAATCCCTGCGGACTTCCCGATTGAAATGGGTGTCGCATATGTTCCGCCTGAAAGAAGTTTTGAACTGACCGAAGTTGCCTCTGGTTTTAATAAAACCAATCGCATGAGCCCCGTTCAAGGCGCGATGATCGCCGCAGCCGTTGCGAACGAAGGCAAAATGGTGATTCCTTACTTGGTTGAAAACATGAAAGACGATCAAGGCCAAAGCCTCTACCACGCAGAAACTCTGGACAACGGTCACATCATGACAGCAGAGTCTGCTATGAAAGTTCGTGAGTTGATGGAAGAAACCGTGACTGCAGGTACTTCTCGCAAGTCTTTCAGAAATCTTGTTCGCAATAAGAAATTTAAAACGATCGAGATGGGTGGAAAAACCGGACACTTAACTGGTGAGAATCCTCGTGGCCGTGTGGATTGGTTTGTGGGTTACGCTATGGACGATACAAATCGTGTCGCAATCGCAGCTGTTTCTATTAATAAAGAAAAATGGACTGTGAAATCTGCAGAGCTGGGTAAGAACATGTTTAAGAAGTTCTTCGGCCCTATCATTCAAGACCGAATGATCTCTTCTTCTACGCCAGCAGCTGGCCGTAACTAGTTTTAACTCTCCGAAGAATCGTCTTTCTTCTTCGGAGTCTCTTCATCGACAATTTTAGTATGTGTGATTTCAAGAGGCGTGACGTTCACGACTTCGGCATCACGCTCGTGACGAGCCTCTTCCTCAAAAGGAAATGGCCCACGATTGCTGTAAGTCCTCGCACCACCAAAGCCCCCCGCCTGTGTTCCTCCGAAACCTCCAGGGAAACCGCGGACAAAACTAAAGCGTGAATTCGATAAGCGTTTAAAGATGTATGTTTTAAAAATAAAAACCGACAAATGTCGGAACAACGGCAATATTAAAAACACCGCCAGCACGCGTGTTGTGAACATCGGAATGATCAGAAAAATGCTGCCAAGCAAGATCGCTCCGCGATGAAGCATACGATCGCCCGGCAATTGTCCCTGCGCAAAACCCACTTGCATGGCCATCATCATACTTCGACCAGTTAATGAAAACATCACAGCTCCTAAAAAGCTGGGAAGCAGATAGCCTAAGAACACATCCCAAAAATTAAAAAAATGCAGGAAGGTTGTAAAAGCCAGAACTTCCAAAATCACTATGGGAAGTGGAATGAAAAACATGCTGTCTCCTTTAAACCTTCAGAGTCGCAACCACTGGACAGTGATCGGAGCCTTCTACTTGATCTAAGATATCCGCAGACACCAAAGATTTTTCCAAACCTTTTGAAACACAGATGTAATCAATTCTCCACCCACGGTTCGGAATTCGTGCCAATTCACGATACGACCACCATGAATAACGTTTGGCTGCATCCGGATGAAAATGTCTGAATGTATCGATAAAGCCTAATGCCAAGAAAGAATCAAACCACGCGCGCTCTTCCGGTAAGAAACCGCTTTCTGTAGAAAGGCGTTTAGGATCATATACATCAATCTCTTTATGAGCGACGTTGTAATCACCGACGACAACGATCTCGCGACCCTTGCTCAATTTTTCTTTCAGATGAACATTCAAGTCCTTCAAGAATTTCTGTTTGAAGTGGTGGCGTTCGTCGCCAGAGCCGCCGTTCGGAAAGTAAATATTGTAGAGGTCGAACGAACCATGATCTGTCATCACGATACGCCCTTCTGAGGAATATTCTGTTTGCCCCCAACCGATATTATTGTGGGCAGGTTCCACATTCGTAAATGTAGCAACACCCGAGTAACCTTTGCGAACCGCCGACGACCAATAGTAATGCTTATACCCCAAGTGACGAGCTTCTTCTTCGACCTGATCTATATGAGCTTTTGTTTCCTGAACGCAAAAAATATCAGGCTTCTCTGTTTTCACAAAGTCCGCCAAGCCCTTTTTATAACAAGCACGAATGCCATTCAGATTCCATGAGATGATTTTCATTTTGACCCCTCGCTCTCTTGCTGCAAAAAGTTCTAGCAACAATTAGAGTATCGAACACGAAGAACAAGCATTAACATCGAGCATTATGAGCCCGATGTAGGCAAGGAGATATACAATGCCAATGATCGGTCAACCAGCTCCACAATTTTCCACTCAAGCTGTTTTTGATGGCGGCGAAATCAAAAATATTTCTCTTTCTGACTACAAAGGTAAGTGGACTGTTTTGTTCTTCTATCCTCTCGACTTTACATTCGTTTGCCCGACTGAGCTGACTCAGTTTCGTGAATTCTTGCCAGACTTTGCTAAAGCAAATGCGGTGATTGTCGGCGCCAGCGTAGATTCTGTGCATTCTCACAAAAGATGGCTCAGAGACGATCTTGGCAATCTTGGGTATCCATTGATCGCAGATCTTACAAAACGCATCTCTAAGGATTTCGGGGTTCTGCTTGAAGACCGCGGTATCGCGACTCGCGGAACTTTCATTATCGATCCAGATCAAAATATTCAATACATGGGTATTCATAACACCGCTGTTGGCCGCGACGCTAAAGAAGTTTTGCGCGTCCTTCAGGGCCTCCAAAGCGGCGAGCTCTGCGGTGCTGGCTGGAAAAAAGGCGATCAACACGTAGTTACTCTGAAATAGATGAAAACTAGAACCGACTTTCTTGCGCAGTTGAAAAAATCGTTTCCGGGCTTGCAAAATCAACCCCTGGAAACTTTGGTGTCCGAGAACTTGCTTTCTCCGTTCACCATTCAACTGCCTGAATCGGTTTTGAGACAGGCGCAAAAAGCCGTCGAAGTTCTATTTCGCTTGCGTGAAAACCAGAACTACATCAACTCTTACCGCTCTGACCTTGATCAAAGAAACATTCCTGATCCTGGCAACAAGTCTATTTGTATGAGCTATGACTTTCACGTCACTGCCGATCATCAAATCAAGCTCATTGAAGTGAATACGAATGCTTCGTTTCTGGCGTTAGGCTGCGAGATGTATAAATCCTTTGGCAAAGCTCTTCCAGTGAAGGACTTTTCAATGGACGAGCTTCGCAAAGATATCGAAACCGAAGTTCGCCTCTTAGGAAAAACCCCATCTGGTCCGCTCAAGGTTTCTATCATTGATGAAAAGCCCCCAGAACAAAGACTCTTTATCGAGTTCTTAGTTTATCAAGAGTTATTCAGCCAATGGGGATGGAAATCCCAAATCCAAGATTTCCGCGATGTAAATCCGACGGACGTTGATTTTATCTATAATCGCCACACGGACTTCTTTTTAGAAGGTCCCGAAAGCGCAACTCTCAAAAAGGCTTTCCAAAACAAGGACAGCTGCTTTTCGCCAAACCCATTTGAGTATTTTCTTTTAGCCGACAAGCAACGCATGATTGATTGGACCCAAGCTGAGAACCTCGCCAAGTGGCAAGTCAGCACTGAGGACCAAGCGGTGATCCATCAAGTGGTTCCTGCCAGCAAGAGCCTTGAACATGGCAATAAAGATGAGGTTTGGGGGCAACGTAAGGGTTACTTCTTTAAACCAAAGAATGCCTTTGGTTCAAAGCAATCCTACAAAGGGGCGTCTATCAGTCGTAAGGCCTTTGATGAACTGATAGGACAGGATGTGATCGCTCAGGAATACGTGCCCGCGAGCGAACAAACGTTTCCAACGCCAACCGGTGATCAAGCTTTCAAATATGATCTTCGTTGCTACGCCTATCAAGGACGTTTGCAAATGATCACAGCAAGACTTTACCAGGGGCAGGTCACGAATCTGCGCACACCCCTGGGTGGTTTTGGCTGTGTCGAGTTTAGAACGCAGGGATGATTGAAATCGGAGCAGAGTCTAAGTACTTACCCATTTCAATACTGCAGAGATAAGTCTCACCGTTGTTCATGGTGTATGCTTCATCTCTAATATACGAAGAAGACTTAGAAGTACCGAAATCGATTCTCTTCCAGTCGCCTGTATTATTAGCTTCTTTTACAAACATGATTTTATTTTGGCCAACGAGTTGAGGCCAGAACCCAGTTCCATCGACTTCCATGATAAATGGATCATTGCTCTTACGCTTTGAATCCAACATGGTTCTTTCGAGAATAACCTCGGGTTGTTTTTGGTTTACGCAAACTACTTTCGCGCTGAAGAATTCCTTTTCCGTTTTAAGCCATCCTGCTTGAGCTTGGCAGGCCATCAAAGCCGCCATTGCAATTAAAAGCTTTTTCATAACACTATCCTTTTAGTTAAAACGGTCCGCTCTATTAGAAGCAACATCTATGCTGGCCCCTAGAGACCATAAAATGGATCTTGCATGGCAAAGTTTTAGGCATAGGCCGGAGAAAGGAACGAACGTTCCCTATGAAAAGGATAGGTCATCGTGGCAATTTTTAGAGGGACTTCACAGCGTCGTACTTGATAGACAAGTACTGAGTCACATCTGCACTGTCTTTAGAAACAACGACTTCGTATTGGTTTTTACCTAGTTGATAGATACGATAACGACCACCAAACTTCATCAGAGCTTTTTCCAAGCTTTCGTTTTCTGAGTAAGCTAGGCTGCGTTTGTTCCAAACAGAAAAACCTTCTTTATCTGCAAGCATTTGAAATTGCCACAAGCTCTGTCCGACTTTTTTTGTCGCTGTTGTATCAATCAACGTTGGCGCAAACAAAGAAGATCTGAAGGCTTCAGCGTTCTTTGAAGAGCCACACACGATCTTAGATTTTTCTTTTGGGCTTGTTGCTGTGAACGATTGATATGAATGGATTTTCAAACCGTTGTCAGAGTTTTTCGTTTCCACATAATATTCAGCTTCGTTTGCTACCAGTACCAGTTGCGGGAGCTTTTCGAAGCCGCCGATGATTTCAGGGCGAACCTCTGTAATGAACTCTGGACGTCCCTCACACATTGGGGCTTCGGTGAAACTGAGCTTCATCAAACCTGATAAGAACTCTTTTCTCTCTGCTTGGGTGATAGTCGCGAATAGAACTGTTGTACCAAAAATGAGCGTCAGCACAGATTTCACGGTGGTTTCCTCCGACATTTACTTATCGTGCAATTCGAAGGCCGACTAAAGATGAGAAGAACACGCTTAAAACGAAAAATTAGTTCTAGAATTTTTTATTTAATGCGTAAAATATAATCATGGCGATGCTGTCGACACTAAAACGTATATTCATTTTTTCTTCCAGACTCTGGTCTAGAATATACGTGTCTCATTTAAGTACACAGACATTCAGCCGATATAGGTATCGACTAAAGAATCTTCATAAAGGACTGACTTAGCGATGCGAATAAAAACCTCGGCAGCCAAAAGATCTCAGGAATCAGAGAATTTTTATACAGCTTTTGGCAAGTTGGATGGTCGTCATCCCTGGATGGAACAGGTCCCCGAAGGTTTCGTTGCCTACCGCGTGCGCCGCCTTAATACAGGTAAAGTTGCCTACTTCAATTTTGTTCTCGCAAAAGAAATGGGCTTGATCGACTCTCAACATCCTCACGAGATGACTGAGGAACTTGAAAACAAACTCGTTGAAACTTTCTCTATTCAAATTATCAACGAGTACGACGAAATCAACAAACGTCGCATTCCACCTGAAAGCATTCTGCCAAATAAATTCATGGCGACTCGTTACTTGCAACTTCAGCACAGTAACAAACAAGGTAAAACTTCTGGTGATGGTCGTGGTATTTGGAATGGAACTATTCAACACCGTGGTTTGACTTGGGATGTTTCGAGCCGCGGTACTGGTGTTACTTGTTTGGCTCCGGGTGCTGTTGAAGCAAATCGTCCGTTAAAAACTGGTGATACTGCTTTTGGTTATGGTTGTGGACTGGCTGAGATCGATGAGCTCTTAGGAGCTGCGATATTAGCCGAGATCATGCACTTACAAGGTATCAACACCGAGCGCGTGCTTTGTATCATCGACCTTGGTCGCGGTTACGGCATTGGCGTGCGTGCAGCTCCGAATCTGATTCGTCCAGCGCACTTGTTCTTATACTTGAAGCAAGAACGTCACGCGGAACTCAAAGCCGCGACAAACTACTTTATTCAGCGTCAGGTGCTAAATAAAAAATGGCACATAAAATCTAAATTGGGCACGGTCGCATCTTACGAAGAAATGACCGAGCTTGTTTGCGATGCTTTTGCTAACTTTACGGCAAAACTGGATATCGACTATGTCTTTGCATGGCTTGATTGGGATGGCGACAACGTCCTTGCAGATGCCGGCATCATTGACTACGGAAGTGTTCGCCAATTCGGTATCCGACACGACAAATATCGCTATGATGACGTCGAAAGATTCTCGACGAACTTAAATGAACAACGCATGAAAGCCCGTTTGATCGTTCAAGTGTTCATCCAAATGACAGATTACCTAAAAACTGAAAAGAAAAAACCTTTGAAAGCCTTTGCGAACCATCCTGTGGCTTTGAAGTTCGATAAGTTATTTATCAAATACCGTGAAGAGCGCCTGTTGTTCCGCATGGGTTTCAATCAGATCCAACGCGAAAACATCACGAAAGCAAAGACAGACACTTTCCAGAACTTTGAAAATATCTTCAATTACTTTGAGCGCGCAAAAGTCAGCGGTACTCAAGTAAAAGTCGCAGATGGTGTTAACCACCCGGCCCTCTTCAATATGCGTAATATCTTGGGTACTTTGCCTCAGTACTTCCTGCAATCGAAAGATAGCCTCAAAGGCCAAATGCCAGAGACTGAATTCTTTAAGGCCATTATGTCGACCTTTGGCAAAGCCAAAGATGCGAAAATGGGTCAGAAACAAAAAATCGCGATCCTTAAGTTCCAAACTTACTATAAAGAACTGGTCACTTTGGCTGCCGGCAAAGGCCGCCCTGAGAATATTCTAAAAGGAATTTCAACACGTGCTCAGATTCTGAACTCTGAAAAGCGCATTACCGGTAATGCTTTGATTGAGATCGTTGAAGCGGTTTTAAACGAGAAAAAACGTGGTTTGTCTCATGATCAAATCCAAAAAATCGTAGATCGCTTTATCCACGACCATATGGATTTGCCAGAGGCTCCGATCAGCCGTCACCACAAGCACAAAGCCGGCGTACCAGCAGTACGCCCCGATCTCTACTCAAAACTTCTCACGATTGTTGATGGGCACAGAGACGACATCTAGTCGTCTCCAGCTAACCAGAGACGACGTTTAGTTATCTCTATTGAGTCTTGAACCATTCGATGCCGTCTATAAACGACTTTGGCTGATAAGCCTGAGCTTTTTCACTCCACATTAGCTTTTGCCAACCTAGGCTCTGGAAGACAGGATTGTCGATCTCGCGACGACTTACGAGCTCGTACACATCGTCGACGTTACTGAGCTGATCTTTACGCATCATCAATGATGGAATGTGGAACTGGATAAATGGAATATTCTTGTTCTGCTCGCCGAAAGACTCTGCACCGTTCTTGAGATATCCCGCCAAATTGATCTTTTGATCTTTGCAGGCATTCAGAATCATCAGTTTCTCAGTGGCTACAGCAAACTGCCATACGAAGTTAAAATCGTAACTGCCACACTTGCTGTACACGATACGATTGGCGTGCAAAGACTCCATTGATTTCCAATGAATTGGATAAATTGACGGAAGCATCCAAAGATTGTCTGGATCTTTAATAGCCATCTTTGTGCGCGGGTTCTGTTTAGACAACGCCACAAAATGCTTAAACTGCTCAGATTTCGGGTCGATCTTGCTATCACTGATAACAAGCATATCGAAATAGATCCCGCCCAAAGCGTCGTTGTATCCATAGCGGCTAAGGTTGTTCGCGACCAACGTTACGAAAACGCGGTGTGCTTCAGAGGTTTTTGCAAGCACCGAGCTCATCAAGAAGTTACTGATATTTTTAACAGCTTCAGAGGCCTCTAGCAATGGAGCACTCTGTGGCACGAGGCCTCCGGTTTTCACCAAAGGAAGCTCTGGAACATGGTCTCCGGCGATCATTTCACGCAAGTTACGAACCAATTGATATTGTTCTCTGAAGCTTAAATCCTGATAAGACTCGATCCAGCTGGATACAAGGATTGGACGAAGACTCAGTTCAAGAATTTGATCCTTAAGTGGAGAATCCTGCCTTTGCATTTGCGCACAGAATTGATAGTGCTCAGAGTTCTTCCAAGGCGATTGGCAGTAAGACTGCATGGACTTCAAAACGTGAGGCCAACGCGAGCCCCCGATTTTGGTACGAACACCTCGGAATGGGTCTTCAATTTTAAGATGGCCTTTTGCCAGATACATTAAAAAATCTGTGTAGACCTCTTCAAACAGACTCTCATACGCAAAAAGATGCTGCACGTTTTCGCGGTACCAAAACTTCATCAACGCTTTTTCGAGGTGCCCACGAGTTTCCAACATCGGTTCGCCGATGTAGATAATATCTTTGGTCACAAGGAAGTACTGGGGCTTATTCTTTAGAATCACCAGACGGACGCCCGTTTTATAAGGCGCCAGGGTCTGAATAAAGCTTTCGACCTGCTGAACGCGGGCTTCGATCCCAGGCAATTTCTCGGCGAAATAGCTGCTAAAGGGCACATGGCGATTGGCCGAGCACTTGAAAACGCTCTCGGTCCCCCTGTCAATTCTATCTACAACCTTGGAATCAATACAGAGTGGCTTCCGGGACATATAGAGCATCCCGAGCGTAAGTACGCAAAAAGTGGTCACTAAAGCTGGTAAGAGCCAACGTTGATTCATAAGTTCTGGATGAGTTGCAAGACGCAGACCATTTCCTGAATTCTTATTCCAATCGTATAACTATCGAAAGGAACCTTTCTAAAAATAAGAACTCCCTAAACACGAAAGGAAACAACATGAGAACAACCAGCTTGAGAGCAGCTCGCAGAGACGCCCGTAGTATTTGCACCAAAGGCGAATGCAACATCGTTAATCTGAGCTCGCCAGAAGAGATCAAAAATCTCTCTGAAGCACAATTGAAGCGTCAAATTTTACTGTCTCGCAGAGCTTTCCAAAAGCATCGCGACAACTACAAACGCATGAGTGCGGCCTCCAAACGCAGCCGTTTGGGAGTAGGCGGTCCTCACAAGATTCAATTGAAGATGTCGCTAATGGAAGATTCTCAGCGCCGCTTCGAAAGACAGCTGAAGCTATTTAAAGCAAAAGCTATTGCAAAAGCCGCGGCAAGATCTTCATCTGGTCGTAGTAAACCACGTGTTTCGGCACGCTCTACAGTAAGAGCTTCTGGACGTCGTGGAACTGCAGTTCGCAGCAGATCAAGAGTGGCTCGCCCCGGATCAGTTCTGAGACGCGCACAAGCACGTTCACGTGTACGTTCGGCGGTTCGCGCAAGAGTTCGCGACGAAGCCCGCGCGAACTCTTAAATTTTTCCGAGTGGTTTTAAAAAGCCCACCTTGCCTACTTTGGTAGGCAGGGTGTGCTGAATTTTCTCGGTCAGCCAAGGATTCATGGCGACCATCTTTTCGATATCAAGTCCCGTCTTTACACCCATACCATGGAACATGTAAGCGACGTCTTCAGTAGAAACATTACCAGCAGCGCCCGGAGCATAAGGGCAACCGCCCAAACCACCAACACTCGCATCAAATACACGAACACCCAATTGATAAGCTTCTAGAATATTCGCAAGCGCGGTTCCGCGTGTATCATGAAAGTGTGCCGCAAGTTTTTTGACTGGTACGACTTTTTTAAGCTTTTTAAAGATTCTCTCAACTTGCATTGGATCAGCTACGCCGATGGTATCACCAATCGAAATTTCATAGCAGCCAATCTGATGAAGACGCTTTGCCAATTGAATAACTTTGGCTTCAGAAACTTTTCCTTCAAATGGGCAACCAAAACACGTGCTCAAATAGCCGCGAACTTTGATTTTGTGTTTTTTCGCCAAAGCCATCACGGGCTTAAAACGCTCAAAACTTTCTTCGATAGTACAATTGATATTTTTCTTCGAGAAAGATTCGCTGGCAGCGGCAAAGATTGCCACTTCTTTGATACCGCTTTCAATGGCCATCAACATGCCCTTTTCATTCGGTACCAGTACAGAAAACTCCGTGCCTTTTGGAATTTTCTTACTTTTTTGCAACTCTAATGCGGCTTTAGTGACCTCTGCAGAGCCTGCCATTTGCGGCACCCACTGCGGAGATACGAAAGCCCCAATCTCGATACGACGAGCCCCGATGTCTAAAAGTTTTTGCAAAATTTCAAGACGAGCTTGGGTACTCAAAACTACTTTTTCGTTTTGAAGTCCATCTCTCAGACCCATTTCTACGATTGTGACTTTTTTAACTGCCATCTCTCTACTCTTCTTAAGCTTTTGCAGGCTCGATCTTCACCATGGTTTTTCCTAAAACCACCTGGTCGCCGGTCTTACACTCGATCTGAGCAATCTTTCCAGCGATTTCCGCTTTCAAAGTATACTCCATTTTCATCGCTTCCATCACTAGCACGGCTTGGCCTTTCGTGATTTCCTGGCCTACATTCACCAAAATCTTGGTTACTTTTCCTGGCATTGGGGCCAGGACCGTGTCTGAAGAAGCGCCCGCACCGGCCTTCTTACGGCGACGCGATTGAGGTTGAGCATCCACAGCAAATGTACGGCCGTTGAAGTGCACCCACAGAGTATCTTTAATCACTTGGGCTTCCGCTTTATGATCTACACCTTGATGACGAATTTTGATTTCCATTAGATGCCTCTCCAGTATGACTGCCACGGTGAATTCATTTCCTGACCTAGCCCTACAGTTGCAGTGACTGCACCACCACGAGCTTGCTTCAATGCGGCTTCAACAATTTGTTTCTCTACTTCTGATAATTCCGGCTGAGGGATTGGATCTTTGAAGTAAGTCTCGATAAATCGAGTGGTCATTGTGCCATTCACAAATTCTTTGTGGCTCAAGATCTCAATCAAATAAGGAATATTGGTGTGAACACCAAATACCGTCGATTCCTTCAAAACACGGATCATTTTTTGAATCGCACGCGGACGACTTTCATCCCAAACAATCACTTTTGCGATCATCGGGTCATAGAATGGCGTGATTTCATCACCGTCTTCAAAGCCGTACTCATAACGACGACCTGGGCCTTCTGGCCAATCCACTTTACCAAGTTTACCGGTGCTAGGCACTCCACCCAAGTATGGATTCTCAGCGTAAATACGGCACTCGATGGAGTGACCGTGCGGTACACGCATCTGCTGAGGATTAAAGACAAACTCGCCTTGAGCTGTCAGGATTTGCGCTTTTACCAAATCCACACCCAAAACCATTTCAGTCACTGGATGTTCTACTTGCAAACGTGTGTTTACTTCTAATAGGTAAAACTCTCCGTCTTGTAATAAGAACTCAACAGTACCAGCGCCTTTGTATTTACCAAGCTGAGCAATCGCAACAGCGGCTTCCCCCATGCGACGACGAAGATCGTCTGTCAAAGATGGAGAAGTCGCCTCTTCAATAATTTTTTGATGACGACGTTGCACAGAGCATTCGCGGTCAAAGAAATGCACCACTTGGCCCGTAGAGTCTCCGAAAATTTGAAACTCAATGTGTTTCGCGCGATCTAAGTACTTTTCAATGAAAACTTTTGCAGAGCCAAATGCCGACAACGCTTCACGCTGAGCAGATTCAATCAACTCACGAGCATCACTCATCTGAGTGATCAACTTCATACCACGGCCACCGCCACCGGCAGCCGCTTTTACGATCACAGGGAAGCCAATCTTCTCTGCCTCCGCCATCAAGCGTGAAATTTCTTGTTGCTCACCTTCGTATCCAGGCACCAATGGCAGACCTGCTTTTTTCGCAAGTTCTTTACAGTGAACTTTATCACCCAAGGCACGAATCGCTTTTGCTGAAGGACCGATGAAGACCAAACCAGCTTTGTCACAAGCTTCGGCAAAATCTGCGTTCTCTGACAAGAAACCAAAACCTGGATGAATCGCTTCAGCACCACCAGCCAAAGCGCCTTCGATATTGGCTGCAATATTCAAATAGCTCTTCGCAGTTTCTGCGGGACCGATACAAACAGTTTTCGTCGCCATTCTGTAGGCGCGGGATTGAATATCTACTTCAGAGTGCAACAGAACAGTCTCGATTCCCAATTCTTCACACGCTTTGATAATACGAACAGCCACTTCACCACGGTTGGCGATGGCGATTCTTTTAAACTTTTTCATTAGGAGTTTCTCCAAGAGGGTGAACGTTTTTCCAGAAAACTCTTGAGTCCTTCTTGGCCCTCAGCACTTACACGGCGCTCGGAAATCAATTGACTGGTGCGCTTACGCTGATCAGCCCAAGAAAGTTCAGGAATATCGTTGAGTAACTTTTTTGTTTCACGAACCGCTTCTGGTCCGCACTCTTTATACTGTTTTAAAATATGCTCTAGACGTGTTGTGAAATCCGTATTTGCAGCGATTTCATTCACAAGACCCGCATCCAACGCCTGTTGCGAGTTAAACACTGTGCCCGACATCATAAAGTGACGAACCTTACCCGGTGTCGCTTTACGATTGATGAAAGCACTGATCACGGCCGGTGCAATACCCAGCTTCACTTCGCTGAAACAAAACTGCGTCTGTGGGTCTGCCATCACATAGTCACAACAAGCAACCAAACCAAGAGCCCCGCCAAAAGCGGCGCCTTGAACAAGACCAATCACCGGAAGTGAACATTTGGCAATAGCTTCAAACATCCCGAACAGCTTCAAAGAGTCCTCTTTGTTTTGTTCAAGTGTATAGCTGACCATTTCGCGCATCCAGTTCAGATCCGCGCCTGCGCAGAAGACTTTGCCTTCACCTTGCAAAACGATGGCACGCACATCTTGACGCTTTTCTAGTTCGATGAAAGCTTTTGTGATATCCGCAATCATGCTTGGATCAAAAGCGTTACGGATATCTGGACGATTCAATTTTACGTAAGCGACATGAGCCGCTTCTTTGATTTCCACAAAAGACATAATTACATCCTGAAGACGCCCTGAGTTTGCGGGCCCCAATCTTTGTTAAGGCTCGCTGCGATTCCTAAAGCCAACACACGACGTGTATCAACAGGATCGATGATGCCATCATCCCAAATACGCGCTGAAGAATAGTACGCAGAGCTTTCATGTTCATATTTTTCAAGAGTTGGACGTTTGAATTCAGTCTGTTGCTCTGGAGTCATGGTCTGGCCTTTTGCAGCCATCTGATCCAACTTCACGGTCAACAAAACATTAGAAGCCTGTTCGCCACCCATCACACTGATGCGCGCATTTGGCCACATCCAAAGCTGACGAGGTTGGAACGCGCGTCCGCACATACCATAGTTTCCAGCACCGTAAGAACCGCCGATCACAACCGTGAACTTCGGCACGCGCGCATTAGAAACTGCCATCACCATCTTAGCACCGTGTTTTGCGATGCCTTCATTTTCATATTTTTTACCAACCATGAAACCCGTGATGTTCTGAAGGAAAATCAAAGGTATTTCACGCTGTTCGCAAAGCTCGATAAAGTGAGCCGCCTTCAAGGCACTTTCACTGAAAAGAACGCCATTGTTCGCGATAATCCCGACAGGCATTCCCCAGATGTGCGCAAAGCCCGTTACCAATGTTTTACCGTAAGTCGGTTTGAACTCATGCAAACGAGAACCATCCACGATACGCGCGATCACTTCACGGACATCAAATGGAATACGAGAGTCTTTTGGAATAATGCCGTAAATTTCATGGGCATCGTACAAAGGTTCAATCACTGGCAATGTCTTTAGCGTCACCTTGCGACGGTGATTCAGATGCGCAACAATCGAACGTGTAATTTCAATGGCGTGCTGATCATCTTCCGCGAAGTGATCCGTGACGCCGCTCACTTCACAGTGAACTTTCGCTCCACCCAAATCCTGCGCATCAACGACTTCACCAGTTGCAGCTTTCACAAGTGGCGGACCACCCAAGAAAATAGTCCCGTTGTCTTTCACGATGACGTTTTCATCACTCATCGCAGGAACGTAAGCGCCACCCGCCGTGCAAGAGCCCATCACCACAGAAATCTGCGGAATGTTCTGAGCACTCATGCGAGCTTGGTTATAAAAAATTCTTCCGAAATGATCGCGATCCGGGAAAACTTTTGCTTGAAGTGGCAAGAACGCGCCACCAGAGTCGACCAGGTAAATACAAGGCAAACCGTTTTCCATCGCAATCTCTTGCGCACGCAGATGCTTCTTCACTGTCATCGGGAAGTAAGTTCCACCCTTCACAGTCGCATCGTTGGCAACAATCACACATTCTACTCCGTGAATCACGCCAATCCCGGTGATCACACCAGCAGCAGGAGCTTGGCCTTCATACATTTCCCAAGCAGCCAAAGTTGAGAACTCCAAGAATGCACTGCCTGGATCTAAAAGAGCTTCGATACGCTCGCGCGCTGTGAGTTTTCCGCGAGACTTGTGTTTTTTAAGAGCGTCTTCTCCACCGCCAAGTTTTACTTGGTCGACACGAGCACGCCACTCTTGAACATGAGTCATCATAGCTTCTGTATTGGCTTTAAAATCACCGGATCCGCTATCTACTAGACTTTCAATCACTTCCACAAAAACTCCTTAAGGTGCATTCAAGCCAGGAACGTGTTTTAGCTGCAAGGTCATCGTGGCTTCAGCCACCGACTTTTCTTTCTCATCATAAAAGTGCAAAGCCACATCAGTCTCAGCAATCTGATGACTGCGAATTTGTGCCAGCACATTTTCACATTGCATTTCCGGAAGCTCCATACGCACACGAATGTCGCCTGTATAATCTTGCACAACATGGAATTGGCTCTGTTTCAGATGAACTCTAAAATCTCCAAGGGGTGCGTGACGCAGCCACAAAAGGCGCGCAGCTTCGAGAGCTCCCGTTAAAAGGGCTCCCTCGTGAATACGTCCATCTTCGTCTTGATTTCGTCTACGCGCTGGAATGACCAGTTCGACATGACGGTCCGACAAGCGAGTCACTCTAAAACCCATGCCTGCCGAAAAAGGACGCAGAAAATCCAAAGCGTAACTGAGCGCCGCGCGCGAAGATTTCGGGGCAACCCCTTCGACCAAAGCGGCAAGATCCGTAGGGCGAAGACTCAAACCACGGTCCTTTAGATTTTTCTCAAGATTTTTACGAAATGTTGAAAGCATGCAGCCTCCTTTTTCACTCTTCTTAAGGTTGAAAAGTACGAGATATCATGCTCCTATGAGGTTGTCTAAGAGAGGAACCCAGGATCTATGAAAAAAATTGTGAGTTTGATCGTTTTCACGGCCGCGTTGTTTTGGACTTGGAACATTATCCACAGCTCTCCAGCTATTGGCTTCGAGACGCACTCCGGCATTCAAGAAAAACTGGCTGAATTGATCAAAGAAACTGTTTTGGCAAAGAAACCAAACATCCAAAATTTCCGTATTAGCCGTCTTTGGACCGAAGCACAAAGCGACACGAAAGTTCGCGCCGTTTTTGCTTACCAATTCAACGAAGCTGTTGAGGGTGGTGAAATGACTGAGCAAACGGTTGAGGGTGAAGCCATTCTTTTCCGCGAGCCTCAAGAAGAAGGCGGTCAAGATCGCTGGACTTTGCAAAACGTTCGCACGACAAACGACATCGTCACTTTCAGCGAAGGACTTGTTGTCACTCCTGGATCTGATACGCCAGAAACAATCGAAGCAGCGCCAACTGGCGAAGCTCCTGCTGCAACTCCAGCAGCAACACCTGTAACTAAATAATGAATTCTGAACTCCCCCAACGTTTTATTCAAATCGACGAAGAAGGCTATGTCCTTATGGGGGAGATCCGGACTCAAGACCCGGAGGTTGGTGGCGAAGCACTCACTGAAATGAGTTTTGCTGAAAACGGCGCCTTCCTCTCTCGCTGTGGCGGAGTCCCAGTCATCGTTGAAGCCTTCGATGAACCTTATGTGGCTTCTCAAATCACTCTGAAAAACAAGCAATTCTCGATCGATCTTCCCTACGGAGTGAGTTTCGATTTTAATTTGGAATCTCTCAGCCTGGATGAGTGGGATCGCTTTCACGGCAAGTGCAGTAATGACATTCCGTTTGTGATGTCTCGCAAAGCCCAAGCGACTTTCTTCGGGCTGCTAGAAGATTATGACGATGACTCCATCAGTTTTGATGGCGAAACCTATGAAGTTCCGTCTTATTTTCCTACGAACAAAGAGATCAACAAGTCTGATTATTGGACAGATGTTTATCACGACGAAGGCAATCCCGGCTGGAACTTAGGAACGGCTGCGGAAGCTCTCAAAGATATGCTGCCTCGACTGAAATTGCCGAAATCTCGCATTCTTGTTTTAGGTTGTGGTGAAGGTCATGACGCCGCTTTTTTTGCGCAGAGTGGCCATGTGGTTACGGGTGTGGATTTCTCGGAAGAGGCCATCGCGCGTGCACAGAAAAATTATGGCTCGATTGCGGGACTTAGTTTTGTCCAACAGGATGCGTTCAAATTAGATTCCCGTTTTCACAATGCTTTCGATATTGTTTTTGAGCACACTTGTTATTGCGCGATCGAACCAAGCCGTCGCAAGGATATGGTCAAAGTTTGGAAGCAAGTGCTCCACGACCAAGGTCAGTTGATGGGCGTCTTCTTCACTATGTACAAGAAGCAAGGCCCTCCTTATGGCGGAACAGAGTGGGAATTGCGCCAACGTTTGAAAGACTCTTTCCAATTTCTGTTCTGGGGACGCTGGAAACAATCTCTTCCGAAACGCCAAGGCAAAGAACTTTTCGTCTTCGCGCAAAAGCGCGTCCTAAAGTAATATACATGTTTCGTATAATATCTTTATTGATATGTATTTAAAAAAAATACGGTCTTCCTTTATGGTTAACATATCTAGGAGAAACCGATGAAAAAATCATTTCTAACACTTGTTGTTTTCACACTGACAATGATGAACGGTTTGGCTCACGCAGATTCTCAGCATACAGAGCCTGGATTTTACGACTTGATTGAAAGTTACCGCCAACATTGCACCGACGGTTGTCATGAACCTTTCGGGAATAAAGTGACCTTCGAAATTGACGCTCCACAAAATGCTGAACTCGGAACAGATATTCAAGCTCACCTTTTACAAGTCGCATCGAACCAAGCGCAAGTTTGGGGCGATACTATTCTTGAAGGTGATTATTATTCTGATGGCAATACCCGATTGGACCGCGTCTCCTCCCTTTTTGAAAACGGCCAACTGATCGGTTATCAAATCACTTATTCAGAGGGAGCTTGGTATACTGGCGAGTGTGATTTCAATGGCGAAGAATCTTCTCTGAAAGATTGCGCGCCAGGCCGCATCAAAGAATCTAGTTTTGTATCTCCGAACTTCGGAGATTTCTTCCGCGATGATGATGACTACGCGGACTTCGTCGAATAGTTCATGTTCCTATCGCGCTGAGCTAAAATTCTCCTTCTGTAAATTCTGCAAAAGAGTTTATGGAACATCGTGACCCCTTTGTTTTTTTTCCAACTCTAGGGCATTTTCTCCACACATTTAAACCCTCGGGGGAAGGAACAAAAATGAAAATTCAAATTTTCAGTTTGGTTTTGACGACATGCTTGTTTGCAATTGCGCCCGCACAAGCAGCTGTTTGGCAAGACACCGAAGTCTGGAACGCAGACTGGGAACAAGCTTATTCGGACTGGGTGAATGACTCTTTCAATGAAGAGATCTTCATCACTGGCGCTTATAAGAACATTCCAACCGATTGTGCTGACGCGGTTTACGCTGCTCGCATCATCTTCGCGTACGAGAACAAACTTCCGTTCGTGATTAAAGACTCTACTGGTGGCTCAGGTCGTGTCACTAATAAGATGTCTCGCTTCGATGGTTCTAGTGATTCTATTTCTAAAGTTCGCAAGTTCATCGAATACGTTGGCGATGTGACTAGCACAAAAACACTTCCAAACGATTCTTTCCCGGTAGTTGTCGATCGTGAACACGTTCGTCCAGGTACTTTGTGGAGTCGTCCACGCATCACTCGTGACAACATCTGGCGCCGTATTATCGGTGGCGGTGTTCAAGAAGATCCTGGTCACGCAGAATTGGTGAAAGAAGTGTCTGATACTGGTGCCGTCTATTTGATCGGCTCTACAGTTCCAAAAGAAATTCGCAAATTGAATACGACTTCTAGTCTTGTGTTCATGCCTATCGAAACTAGCACTGGTTTCCGTAACTGGATGCAACCGTCTTACTACGGCATGGCTGAAACAAGCTTGCCAGGTTACTCTTTGGAGCAATTCAACGAGATCGGTAAAACAGGTGTTGGCCGTCGTAAACTCAGCCGTTGGACTGCAGACGTTCAAGAACGTTTGGCTTTGCGTGAGGAAACTAAAGGCGAAAACATTATTCGCCAAGTTGAAAACCTCTGCAAACTTGTGAACGCACGCGTAGACATCGTTCAAAAAGGTATTCAGCACAGCCAAAAATTGGGCGGTGCTTGTATGGATGCTGGCGACTATGATTCTTACTCAACACCATCACGCGATAAGCGTATCAAAACTACTTTGAAGCAGTTGACTAAAACTGCAGGTGGCGTGGGTTTGACGGGTCCTCAAAGAGCGGCGAAGTTGAAACCTCACTTGGATCAATGTCCAAACATCCAAATCTCTGCAACTCAAACTTTGAGCTTGTATGATTTCTCTATCGCCCTTTTGAAAGGTGATGTCTCTTCTGATCCTAACGATCCATTCGGAGCACGTTGGGGCTTAGAGCCTTCTACTTCAAAATGTCCGAAGTATGAGTAAGAACCAAAAACTTTTAATAGTTTTGGTTATCCTTGGAGCTGCCCTTTGGGCAGCTCTTCGTTTTAGTTCTCAAAATAACGAGAACAAAACTTCCGCAGAAAGTGAAGCGCCAGCCGATATGCCTTTGCCGGCTCACTCGGGTCCTTCCACTTTACCAACAGTTCCACACCCAGCAAGCGCTTCCAATAATGGAGCTCAGTTGCCTTTGCTAGGACCTCACTTACGCAAAATTGGCGAGTGTCTACAAATTAAAAATGTCTTAGATGAGACGGCACCACTCAGCTTTGATGCTCTTCACGATTCTGTAAAAAACGAACTCGGTGATTTAGTTTCCAAAGAGTTTGATTGGAAAAACGTCCACACGACTTTACCTAATGGCGAAAAACGCCGCATCCGTATGGAAGTCGAAGCTAAAACAGAAGAGACTTCTGGCATTCGCATCAAATATTATGGCGTCGACGCCGAAGACTTGCCCGTTCCACTACCGCTTCCGGAAGATCAAAGCTGGAATCCGTCTGAAGCTTTTGTCGCGAGTCTTGAAGGAGAAGGACAAACCACTCTCCGTGAAGAAGCACATCGTGGTCTATATACTCAAGGATCCGAGCTTTATTATGTCGAGCGAAATGGCGCCCTGTCAGAGCTTGAAATTCTTCATCATGGCAAAAGTGTGAAATGCCAAGACATGCAAAGCGCTCAAGGACACTGCACCTGCTTTTAATTAGAAATTTTGGTAAATTGCGCTCTTACATAAACCCCTAGACAGAGACTGAGCTATCCTCAGAAACATCAAGGAGGGATCTATGTTACGCGCAGCGATTGCATTTTTCATCTTAGCGATTATTGCTTTTGTCTTAGGAGCGTCCGGTATTGCCGGTATGTCTATGGAAATCGGCAAGCTATTACTGACGGTATTCCTAGTACTTGCGGTAGTTAGCTTCATCATCGACCTCGTCAGCAAACGCGGAAGCCGGTGACTTTTTTGTAAATAAAAAAAACCTTGGCGCTCTCGAAAGAAAACGCCAAGGTTTCAGGATAGTGCTTATTGAATTTCAGAAACAGAACTTAATTCTACAGAAAGTGCTTCTTCGAGTTCACTTTCTTCATCACTAATATTTTTTGCTTTAGCTTTTTTGTCTGCAGTCTTGTTCTTCGCGGCTTTCGCTTTTTCTACTTGTAATAGTACGTCTACAGCCTCGCAAGTCTTCTTATAATCGTTCGGACCAATGACCTTATCGTAGTGCGGTGTCTGAATGAGGGCTCTGCAAGACTTGTCACCCATAGATTTTTTGTAAGTCGCACAAGCATCAGAGGCCTTTTCTAAGTGATCGATGCTGCCTTCATACCACTTTTTTCTATCGCTGTTGATGACGTTAAGTGCATCTATTGTCTCCTGAGAGCAGAGTTCTACATCAGAATTTGATTCTTCTGGAATAGGATCCGCAGGAATAGGATCTGCCGGAGTCACTTTACTGTTTGTGCCCAAAACGGACTTGACCGCATCACAGACTTTTTTTGCGTCAGCCTTTGTGATCTTTTTTTCAGCGCTAGTTGCTACATCCATTGCTTTGCAGGAGTCGCCCCCAATGAGTCCGTCAAATTGCGCGCATTGAGAAGCTGCGCCTTGTAGGTACTGCTTGTTGCCAGTCGCCGCAAACATCTTTGCATTACTATTAATGTTGTTAAAAGCATCAATCGTTGCTTGAGTACAAGTTCCGTCGGCAGCAACGCCTTTGGTTCCTTTTGAACAAGCCGTTAATATCAAAGCCATTCCTACTACTGTGGTCGCTATTACATACTTCATTGTACCCTCGCGTTTTTATTGGAAAGGCTAATATACAGAGGCTTCCTCGCATTCGAAAGCCGTCTGTAAACTCTTCGTATCCCGCCTTAAGAGTGACTAAAAGTTCGACAGTATTTCGAAAACTCCCTCTGAAAACAAAACTTCAAAAAACCGAATTTCAAAGATGTTTAGTAAACTGAAAATCTCTTCTTCACTCCATTCTCAGAGAGAGAAGAACTCGAGCGACTTGCTGAAATCTCCTATACTTAAGTCATGAAGACGTTTGCTGTGTTCACGTTGTGTGGGTTCCTTCTATTGATGACTGCTTGTTCAAGTGGCGACGCCGGAAGTGGAGCGGGCTCCATGGGTTTCGCTAGCACTGCTGGCGAGGCTTATCGCAACTTCCCTGGTGGCGACTGCTACAGTATGGATGAATATTCTTGCCTGGCTTTTAAAGCTACCAATGTACAACGCCTTGCTTATGGTTTGACTGAAATGTCTTTCTGCCAGGCTTGCTATGAAATGGCTATCGAGCAAAGTACCGACATGCATGTGCGTGGCTATTTTGACCACCAAAGACCGGATGAAACTTTTGCTCATCGTGCAACCCGCTTTGGTTTGTCAGACGGTGCAGGCGAAAACATTGCTTGGGGCAAAGTCGGTGAAGTCGTCGTTGATTTGTGGATGAATAGCTCTGGTCACAGAGCTAATATCTTGAATCCAAACTATCGTTCTTTTGCCATCGGCACTTGGGGTCTTTATACCACCCAAGTTTTCTACATTGGCACCGACAAATAATCCTAAAAAATATTGATCGTTGTATTCAATCCGACATTCGTGCGCTCGGGACTTAGATGCTCTGGCGCAAATTGGATATTGGGATAGAGGTACACATCTCGGGTAATAGCAATGCCCAAGCCCACGGATTGAGTATACAGCTGACGATAAAAAGTCCATGGGTCATCATAGCGATAATGATCAAAGGTTAGAAAACGGAAAACCGTGCGGAAGGAATAACGTCCATTAAAGGCGTATTCCACAAAGGGATATAAACCAATCGTATAGTCCGTACGCCCGTTCACGGGATTCGTCAGTGTATCAGTGGGATCTTTGCCATCCGAGAAAAAGATGTAACTTAAATCTGTTACCAAACCCAACTCCCACTCGGTGGGTTCAAATTTGTAAAGGACTGTATGGTTGATATCGTACAGCCCCACATAGTTGGCTTCGGTATAGGCGGACTGTGTGTACTGCATATAGTAGGTATCAAAAATATTCTGAAAGCCTCCGATTCTCATCGCTCTTGAGTACTCTAAGTACGGATTTGATATATCCGTCTTACGCACACCACTCGAGTTCGTGAGCTCCTCCCATGTATTGTGAAACGGCGTCAGAACCAGGATTCCTGTTCCAGCCCTCAGAGTGTCGGCAACACTCCAACGATAAGCCACAGCGACAGTGCCCGCAATGGATGTGCTGTTGTCTTGGGAAGAAACACCTGCATAGTTCGGCCGAACTTCGCCAAAGGGCTCTTCAAGATTGCCACCGTTATAGCTAATATCCGCTTTGATCGACCATTTGGATTTAGAGCCAGACTCGGCTCGCATTTTTGCATTGGTGATTTCAAGATCGATATCTTTAGTCTCACCATTGGGCAGAGGAGTCTCCTCAGCCCTCACATTTGGAGCCATTGCTAAAAAAGAAACTAGTAGGATGAAACAAAGAAAAAATCCGCTCTTCATACTAGAGCGGACTATATATTAACTAGATTCGTATTCTGTGAAGTCTGTACGACAATTCGTGGTTTTAATCTACGGCACGTTCATTGTGGTGACTTTATGACCCACAATCGTCTTTCGAACATCCTGAACTTGGCCATCTTGGAATAGCAACAATGTCCCAGGATCTATCACTTCCCAAGTTTCATTGTCGGTCAGAGGAGCTGTCGCAATGATAGCCACGCGATCTTGGCTGGTCGTCACAGTCGTGAAATCCACAGTGACATCCCGATCTTTCAAACGCGCCATCGGAAACGGGGCTTTCCGTACAATATACGTCAGCTTCATCGAGCAATGAGCAAACAAGACGTCGCCATTTGAAAATAAGAAATTGAATTCACCATGACGACCGGCTTCTGTTGCAAGCTCTGCCAAAGTATCAAACAACACAGTCTTCTCTGGCATCACATTGCCAAAGCGTTTTTTGAACTCTTGCAAGATCCAACAAAATGCAAGCTCGCTGTCAGTGGAGCCCACAGGCAAGAAACTGCCATCCAAGTATGGTTGAAAATCCGGAATGTTTCCGTTGTGAGCAAAGATCCAATAATGTCCCCACAACTCGCGCATAAAAGGATGCGTGTTTTCTAATTTCACGGCGCCTTGAGTGGCTCTGCGAATATGTGCAACGACATTGGTAGAGTGAATGGGATAGGCCTTAATAAACTCAGCGACTGGTGAATGAATAGAAGCTTTTGAATCTAAAAACTGACGAACTCCGCGTCCTTCAAAAAACGCAATTCCCCAACCATCTTTATGATGATCGGTTCCCCCACCACGCTGCTGAAAGCCCGTGAAAGAGAAACAAATATCTGTAGGTACATTACAATTCATTCCGAGCAGCTGACACATGCTCATAGGATATCAAAATCGAAGATGACTTGGAAACATTTGCGAGGGATCAGTCCCTCGGTCTCGGCCCGAGGGGCCGAGAAAAAAATGAGGTGGGAACGTGGTTTTGCTATAAGCCGGATTCTGTCCAGGCAACCAGATCCCATAAGTTTCCCGATTGCCGTAGATGATCATTCCTCTAGGAGTGCCATTACTGTCACCCTCAAGCGATCTTACCCGAGAACTACCCACGGGCCGTGGTACTAGCGTTCTCCTATTTGATCTTGCTCCGCGCAGAGTTTGGCTGTTTTCACTCCAGCGGCTCCCCTGACCCTCCCGTTCCCGGTGTCAGGCTCATAGCCCTGGACATTCTCTCTGTTCCACTGTTCCTAGTATTACTACCGAGGGGCGTTACCCCTTGCGCTACCCTATGGAGTCCGGACTTTCCTCTCCCGCCGGGTCCCGAAGGTCCCTTTGGCAGCGATCATCCGCAAAACCGCGTTTCTTCTAACACTCTAGGCCATAGACTGTAAATGGCGAAGTGAAATTTTGATTTCCTCGGGGCCATTTTTCCATTAATTTAGGGTCTCTTACGTCAAAAAAGGATACCGCTATGAAAATTTTAGTTTCAGTTCTCGTTTTCGTGACAGCTTTGACCACCGGAGCCCAGGCTTTGGCGAGCGACCGCGACATGAACGCCCTCTTTCCACCTCCACAACCTAATACTACTTTGGGTGAGCGCCCTGATAAGCCAGAACTGACGGCTCCGACCTACTTCCAAAAAGTGGGTGATTCCAAGGTCACTTTGCAATGGAAAGCCTCTCCAAACGCAGAAGCTTACCATGTTCAAGTTGCAACGGACCCTAACTTCAAGTGGTTGGTTAAAGAAGAAAACATTTATAAAGGCACTTCTTTGGAAGTTTCTGGCCTTCAAGGTGGTAAACACTATTTCTGGCGTGTTTCTGGCGTAAAACCAGACAACAAAGCAGGCCACATGCAAGGTGCGTTTGCTTCTTCGATGTTTGAAGCGACTGGCAAATAAGACGTCGTTTTAATCGCTAGATATGAAAAAACCCGCTGGAAAGCGGGTTTTTTATTTTGTTCTAGTAGTGCGGAGGTTTTTCGCCCGCAGGCCCGATTTCAGGACCGCCGTCTTTAACCTCTTGGATCCTTTTCCCCAGCGAGTTCAGAATCATTTCTAATTGATCCAATTTACCTTGCTGCTGATACACGATCTGATTCAGCTTTTCGAGAAGGTCTTCTTGATGGGCGATCTTCATCTCAAGATCGATAAAACGCTGTTCACTCATATAGACCTTTTAGAGTTTCTTCAGAAGCTCTTCACGTTTTTGGTTGTACTCAGCCTCTGTCAAAATACCTTTTTGATAAAGCTCATAAAGGCCCGCAAGGTCCGAAGGACTTGCTTGCATCGTGCTTGTGCCACCAACTTCTGGAGTTGAAGCACGTTTTTGTGGAACCTTGTCCACCATACCCAGAACCTCAAGAACCTGATTGTACCAAGCCTGGAAGTAGTTCACGTCTTTAATGTCTCCACGAACAACCAACGTTTCCGCAGCCAAGTCGTGAAGAGTTTGCTTTTTCTCGGTGAAAAGCATGAAGAGATAACCGATACACACGAACAAGCTGCTCACAATACGAACGGCGTAACGGATCAAAGACTTTTTGAAAGTGATTCTGTTTCCGTTCATGTCAGTAATACGCATATCTAACAAGGCCTTGCCTGGTGTTCCCTGCAACTCAGAAGCTTCAAAGAAGGGTTGGTAAAGAACAGCCAACAAAAGACTTAAACCCACAGACTCCAACCGAAGAAGACTGAATACGATCGAGATCAAACCAACGATCACCCCGTCAATCAAAGTGCCACCAAGACGGCGCCAGAAACCTGCGTATTCAACTGTTGTGCTATTCATTTTTTGCTCTCCCAAATAAGGACACATTTAAACCAAAAATCTTATTCCGAGTCCAGGCGAATCCACTGAGCCACACCCTCTAGTGCCGTATTCTGTGAAGATTTGTCGTCCTCGGCGTAATAAATTCTCAAGCTCTTTGGGTCTTCACACCAATCGAGCAACATGGCTGCGCACATTTTACAAGGTTTACGGGTCGTATAAAGTTGAGCGCTTACAGGCAGCTTTCGTTGTTGCTCTCGGAAATACCGTTGAATCATGTTCACTTCGGCGTGCAATGTCTTGTTTTTCGAATTCGAATTCAGGCCATAGGACAACACCTGACCAGATTCATCCACCAACAAACAAGCGATATCGCGGTCAAAGTCATGGAGAACGTCACCTCGAGCATTCAGCTCGGCCAAATTCCTCGTCCATCCCATCAGCGAAGCACCTTTTCTAAGAGCTTGAATGTGTTCTAACGGCAGTTGATTTTCTTGGCTAAGAAGGTCCACGGCTTGAAGTGCGTCCTCGTCGCCGATTTGTACGGCTTGCTCCTCGAGCCGCACTCCATGATTTTGTGGCTGAACTTCACCCTGCAGTCTTTTGGCTACGATTTTGGTCATTCCTAAGCACATCGCCTGAACGGGAGCGGTTGTATAAATTCGGTTTCTCAAAATAAAAAAAGAATGATCCACAAAACGGTCAAATAGACCTTGTAGCAGCTTAACTACTGCTGAAGATGGAGCTTTCACTCCTTTTGGGAAATAAGCATAGTATACAGAGTCCTTGTGACTGACAAAAGCCACGTCAAAGCCTGGCTTTGCGAGGTTAAAAGCTCTCTGTTGGACTAAAACTTCTTCAGACATAAGAACTAGCACTACCATAAGCAGCGGTTCTTGTCTAAAAGAGGTCCATGGATATGATCAAAAACCGACTGGAAAAGAACTCCAAAAAACTCAAGGCGTGGGCTCAACGCAATAATGTCGAGGCCTATCGGTTGTACGACCGGGATATTCCAGAATATCCCTACATTGTGGACATCTACAAAGATCATTTCGTTGTTTACGACAAGACAGACTCCGTGAAGGACGCGGGTAAAAACTTTCTTCCCCACGTCACGGAAGCTTTGAAAGCTCTTTTTAAAACTACCGACGACAAGATCATCATCAAAAAACGCGAACGCCAAGAAGGCGTCCAGCAATATGAAAAGCTGGATCGCCGTGAAGAGTATTTTCCTATTCGCGAAAGTCAGGCGCAGCTTCTGGTGAATTTGTACGACTACCTGGACACGGGACTTTTTTTGGATCACCGTCCAATGCGCCAGACGATTTTTAAAAGCTCACAGGGTAAAAGATTCTTGAATCTCTTCTGCTACACAGGCTCTGTCAGCGTTTTCGCCGCTTTGGGCGGCGCCAAGACGACCAGCGTGGATATGTCCCAAACCTATCTAGCTTGGGCACAAGAGAATTTTAAACAAAATCAGATTCCAGTTTCCGAGCACGAGTTCGTGAATATGAATGCCTTGGAGTATCTGAGCCAAAAACAAGGTCGCGAACTTTTTGACGTGATATTTCTGGATCCACCGACATTCTCGAATTCTAAAAAAATGGAAGAGGCCTTTGAGGTCGAAAAAGATCAGGATTTCTTGGTGGAAAAAGCCATGGGACTGCTTCGTCCCGAGGGAATCTTGTACTTTTCTAACAACAAAAGAAAGTTCAAGTTGTCAGAGAACATTCTGAAACACTACCAAATTCGGGACATCTCTAAAGAGAGTATTCCACAAGATTTTCACGATCAAAAAATCCATCATTGTTTTGAAATAAAAAATAAGAATTAAAAAAGATTTTCTGAGGGCAAAAAAAGATTTACTTTGGGGCAAAAGCTGTTAATTAAGCCCCATGAAATCATTAGGCCGCCATATTCTAGTTGAGTTTAGTAATTGTAACGCCCAGGTCTTGAATGACGCCAGCATCGTGGAAAAAGCGATGATTGACGCCGCGAAAATTGCCGGCGCAACTGTCATCAACTCCACGTTCCATCACTTTTCTCCATGGGGCATCTCTGGCGTTGTTGTGATTCAAGAGAGCCACTTGGCGATCCACACTTGGCCTGAATACAAATACGCCGCTGTCGACCTTTTCACTTGTGGTGAAAGCGTGGACCCTTGGGTGTGCTTCGAAAGCCTTAAACAGATTTTCCAAGCCAACTACTCTGCAATGGAGCTTATGCGTGGATCTCTGAAGCTGATCAAAAAATCAGACTTTGTTCCACAAGCAACTCGCCACGAACCAAGCCCAGTTCAAGAACAGCACATTGAAAGAAACGTTTGGTTTACCGATAAAGACGAAAACCAAGCTTTGTCTTTGCGCTACAACGGCGAAGTTCTTTTCAACGAAGTTTCTCCGTTCCAGCAAGTTCGCGTTTTCAACACTTATGCTTACGGCAAAATGCTTGCGATCAATAACATGATCATGTGTACAGAGCGTGATGAGTATCACTATCACGAGATGATCACTCATCCGATCATGCAGATGCATGGCAATGCTAAGAACGTTCTTGTCATCGGTGGTGGTGATGGCGGGACTATTCGTGAGATCTTCAAGTACGATGTTGAAAAAGTAACGATGGTCGAAATTGATGACGCAGTTATCCGTGCTTCGAAGCAACATCTTCCTGGAATCGCTTCTGAGTTCGGCAATCCGAAATTGAATCTCATTGTCGGTGACGGCATTCAGTTCATCGCTGAAGCTGCTGCGAATAGTTATGATGTCATCATCGTAGATGGTTCAGATCCAGTGGGTCCTGCGAAAGGACTCTTCACTGCTGAGTTCTACACGAACTGTAAGAAGGCGCTGAAGGACGGCGGTATCTTGATTACTCAAGGTGAATCACCGATGTTCCATGAAGAGACTTTCATGGAGCTGAACAAGTGCCTTAAAGGCATTTTTGGCAAGGACCAGACACATACTATGATTTTCCATGCGACCACATATCCATCGGGGATGTGGAGTTTGCAGATGGGTGTCAAAGGTCAAGCTCATCCTGTCCGCGATTTTAACGCAGATCGCGCTCGCCAATTCTGTCATGCGAAAAAATTGAAGTACTACAACCACGAGTTGCATACAGCAGCATTCAGCCTCCCTACTTTTGTCAGAAATATGTTGGGAGAGAGCGTTTAAAATGGACCGGCCGGGAATTTCCCGGCTATAGTGTCTTCTTGAAAATCAATTGAGACCATCTCAATCAAGGAGACACCTATGTTTAAACTTCCAAATCTTCCATACGCAAAAACAGCACTTGCTCCGTTCTTGTCTGAAGAGCAAATGACTTACCACTACGACAAGCATCACAAAGCTTACATCGACAACTTGAACAAGTTCATGGAAACTGACGCTTCTTTGAAAGGCAAATCTCTTGAAGAGATCGTTTTGTCTTCTTCTGGCGGCGTTTTCAACAATGCGGCTCAAGCTTACAACCACACGTTCTTCTGGTTCAACATGCAAGCTCCAGGCGGCAGCACGAAGCCTTCTGCAGCTCTAACAGCAGCGATCACTCGTGATTTCGGCGGCATGGACCAATTGAAAGAAAAGTTTGTTGATGGCGGCGTGAAAACTTTCGGATCTGGTTGGATCTGGTTGTGTGCAGACAACGCTGGAAAACTCAGCCTTGTTTCTACGTCTAATGCTCAAGTGCCATTTACCAACAACGGCCCACGTCCATTGATGGTTGCCGATGTTTGGGAACACGCTTACTACATTGATTACAGAAACTTACGCGCGAAGTTCCTTGAGACTTTCTGGACTCATGTAAACTGGGATTTCGTAAATCAAAATTTCGAATCTAATAAAGTTCGCGAATTAACGACTTCTATGAAGGCGTAAAAGTGCTATAGTGATTATGCGCTGATGAAAAAGGCGCAAGAAACCCTTACCACCCAGGTAAGGGTTTTTTTATTTCAGCCATTTCTTTCTGAAATTCTTTCGATCAACGGGCCAGCTTTTCCATGCAATTGGACTTTGGGTCGCAAGCACAAGATTATCCACAATCACTTCCAGATCATCCAAGCACCAGAAATCTTTGGCGTGCTGATTTTTAGATTTCAACGCCAATTGCCCAGACAGAGAATAGGTCATTCCACTCATCGGCGGGATAAGGAATCCCATCGTAGAGAAAACTCCCTGCAAACGTGACAAGATCGACTTACCACCTACAGAATGCATCAACACGCAAACACCCATAGGCTTGCCAACAATCTCTTCGCGGCCCTCAAGATCCGTCGCATCTTCTAAAAGTTTTTGCAGAGGACTGCCCCAAGAATCCCAATAGGTTCCTGTTAGACAAAGAATCGCATCCGCTTGAGTGATTTTTTTCAGCAAGCTGGAACTAAATTTAGTTTTGGCCAAGTTGACCAAATCCCATTTGATATCTTTGCGAGTTTTACGAAGTTCTTGAATGAGAAGACCGCAGTTGCCGGCATCTCCATGAATGCTTCCATTGAGTATCAGTATTTGCATTGGATCAGCATAGGAGAGGGCTTCAGAGACGGCAATGATTTTAGAAAATGAAAGGGGGCGGAGTGGCGAAACTCAAGCCCCCTTTGCCAGGGAAGAGCAATGTAAAGAAAGACTGTTATGAGGCCATCAATAGCTCACGAAGTTCTCTTGAGTGCTCGTGGCGGCGGTGCTGCGCTTTACGTCCTGTACGACGGCGCATAATTGCTTTTAATGCCACAGCCACTTCGTGAGCCGCTGAATAGATGTCTTCTCCAGTCTTTCTAATTTTGATAGTGCGTTTTTGATAACTAGGTTTAAAGATCAACTCGCACATAAACGAAGGTTTACGTGTCAGGGTTCTATGACGATCTGTTTCGACACGGATAGTAGCGTGCCCGTTTTCATCTTTTTCGAAGTACGTCTCTAAGCTTGAGCCAATTTTCTCTATCAAGTAAGCCTCGAGAGCTTCTGATTTTTCTAGGTCGCGGAAGATTATGTCTGTTTGCATATCCAACTCCTTCGTTATTCCTGGATCTAGTATCCTTGATTTGAGACATTAGTTAAAATATATATTATTTATACAACACTTAGGATTTTCTTATGTTTAACTACAATCACCTCTATTACTTCTACGTTACAGCTAAGCTTGGTGGCGTCAGCAGCGCCAGTAAGCATTTAAACATCTCCCAGCCCTCTTTAAGCGCTCAAATCAAGACCTTCGAAGGGTCGGTCAGTCATAAGCTTTTTGAGAAGAATGGCCGCCGCATGCAGCTAACTCGTCAAGGCGAACAAGTTTATGCTTACTGCCAGCAGATATTCGATATTGCAGGACACCTTTCAGAGCACTTAAAAAGTCCTGACCAAAAAGAAAAACGCCGCATTCATATTGGGGTCAGTGAACAAATTGAAAGACCTTTTATCGCAGACACCTTGGGCAATATTCTTCAGCAAGGAAAGGAACACTTGAATTGCACTCTCACCATTAGCTCGGGTGAAGAGGAAGAGCTGATTCAAAAACTTAAAACCAAACGCATCGACTTGTTTTTAAGTAATACCTTTGCAAACTTTGACGACCTTCATGAAATCGTTGCTTTAAAAATGCCTGTGGCATTAGTGATCTCAAAAAGCTTGTTAAAAAAACTGGGGTATCGTCAATTGCCTACGCTCTCGGAAGTTTTTAAAAACGAAAAAATCGGTCTGTTCATTCCATCCCAGAATCTACGTCTTCGGCATGAAGGTGATATTTTCATGCAGCAAAAAAACCTGAAGAAGCCGGTCTTAATGGAAAGTGAAATCTTGTCCGTGATTGCCCGAGCTGTCGTTGATGACGGCGGTTGTGCGTTCCTACCCGTTCCTTACATCGTCAACGAAATCAAGCTGGGGCTCGTGAAAGTGATTGGGCCTCAAAGCGGCTACTGGCAGCATCACTTAAGTTTGGTTTCAAGAAAGCAGATCAAGTATGATCCGCTTTTTGATGAGATTAAAAATAACCTCATTGCACTTAATAAGGCTGTCTAGCGACGCTATTACCTAAATCCATAGCCATAATGACTGCGATCTTTGTGAACATCGCTGAGTGGCTAAAGTTCAGGTCCGAAGAAATGACGTCACGGCTACTATGGATGTTGGGATTCATTGTGCGCAATCGAGCTTCGAACGGCATCAATGCCGGATAAGAATTTTTGTGCCAAGAAGCGTGATCACTGCAGCCATATCCACATTGGCCTTCTAGAATATTTATTTTAAGATAGGTATTGTTAATGGCATGCAAATATTCCCGGAGCCATGCGCTCGTAAAATCTGTCATGCTACCTAAAGTGAAAAGACCTTCACCTGGATACAACGTCATATCTAACTGCAAAACTGCGATTACGTCTTTGTTTTGTGATTTATATTGAGCCGCGATCTCACCTGAGCCAATCAGGCCAGACTCTTCACCCGCATACCAGAAAAACTCTATCGTACGTTCTGGCTGAGGTTGCGCCAGAAGAATTCTTAACGTCTCTAACAAGTTCGCAGAACCTGAAGCATTGTCATCAGCACCCGGCGCGTGCGTTTCACCCCACTTTTGAGTGATGGAATCAAAATGCGCGCCCAATACAATACTCTCTTGCGGACGCGTTTTTCCTGGAATAGTCAGATGAATGGATTTTTGCTTGGTACCGCTATGATTAATCAATTCCACTTGGACTGGAAACCCCGTGAATACCGTCATTTGCGCAAGACGATCTTTAAATGCGTTGACCGGCTCATTCGCTTTAGAATCGCGACTTGCACGAGTGGGGAATGACGACAACCAAGTTACTGTGCTTTCAAGATTTTTCTCACTGACCTGCTGAAGGGCCGCTTCGATCTGCGGGTTTTTCACAACCTGCATGATTTTCAATGGCGCGCGCTCGTAAAAGTCATTCTTTTGTTTTTGTTCACGCAAGCTCGAGAAAAGCGTTTGCACAGATTGCAACTGCAGTTCTGCCTTTTCTGGCAAAGCCTCAAAGCCCCCACATTTTCCGTATAGGTGAGCATGATGAAGAATCGTCTCTTCCATCTTGTCATTGATTTCTGCGTAGGCGACTTTGGTTTCTGGCTCTTCGGCAATAATTGGAATATTCAATGCACGTAAAAAAGAAGTTTCAGCCAGAATTGGGCGTGCAGCAAAAGCGGCACTGCTCACAAGTAGGACCATCCCGGTCACTAGATATTGTTTCATCATTCATTCCTTTGAATGGTCTCAGTGTGTAGCCAGGCTACTATATAAAACTCTCGAAAGGAAATGCTTCTTTTCCGCCTTGTTCTTTTTGAGCACGGTAATCTTCGGGAATAAAATAACGGTCTAGGTATCTTGGGAGCGCCGACATATCCAAACCTTCTGCGCAGTAACCCACGTATCCATCAGGTCGTACCAATATCAATCCATCTTTAAAAATACCGAAGGACTGCAGAATGGTAGATGTATCCAAGCGTTTATTCAGCGTATGCACATGCACCTGCCCACGGAAATAGCGCTCTAATAAAGCTGCCACACTTTCTTGAGCCTCTGGACACCCTACGACAAACGCATGAAAGAACCCATCCGGCGAAGGATGACAAAAACGATCTCCGGCTCTAAGCATTCCTTCTGAAAGAAAATTTTGTTCCGTTAAAGAACTTTTGCGATAGCGAATAGCAATCTGAGATATTTTTGCAAATGCATTTTTGCGAAAGTCCTCGTTTTTCAAAAGAAGACGTAAAACAAGTGGCATCATCTTCAATCTTAGCCAGCTGACAAAACCGCCACGATTTGTAACAAAGCCAAACACTCTGTCCGTCGTACGAATCAAAGCGCGCGCAACAGGAAAACGCTCTTCGTGATAGGTATCTAGAAGTTTATCATGAGCCCAACCAGAAGTGACGAACCAAAGCTTCCACGCCAGGTTGAAAGCATCCTGTATTCCAGTATTCATCCCTTGTGCCCCAGCGGGACTATGAACATGGGCTGCATCCCCGGCAAAAAAGCATCTTTGCTCTCGGAAACTTACGACATTACGATGGTGAATTTTGTAAGCAGAAATCCAACGTGGATCTGATATTTGAACATTCAATTTAGACTGAGCACGAATTTCAGACTTCATCAGTTCAAAATCTTGATCGGCTTTCTCAGACACATGATCCGGCAGCATACCAATAACACGAAAACGTCCCTCACCCACCATGGGAAAGAATCCAGCGAAGCCCTCTCGGGAGCTGCACACTGTGATGTGCTCGCGATGGATAGGACCCTCTAAAGCCACGTCCGCCAAAAGAAAACGATTTTCATAAGTGCCCCCCTCAAAAGGAAGTCGCAATAAAGTACGTATGGTACTTCGAGCACCGTCGGCAGCAATAAGATACCGGGCTTTAATAGTGTCGATCTTTTCATAGTGACTCACTGACGCCGTTACAAAACTTGCATGTTGTTGCAAATCCACTAGCTCTGTTTGCCAATCAACATCCCGCCCTAAAGATTGCAGCTTTTCAAGAAGCAAACTTTCGGTTTTAGATTGTTCTAAGATTAGAATGTAAGGATATTCGGTCATACCTTTTCCATAAATCTGGAGATCGATATTGACCTTACGTTTGCCGTTGACCATCAAATCCAGGCCCTTGGCGGGATGCCCCAGGTCTACCGCTTTTTGCGCCAATCCTAATTGTTCAAATAATTCTAAAGTACGGGCTTGGACACCTAGCGCTTTTGAACGCTCGGTAATGCCTCTGTTTTTTTCAATGACTTTAAACGACACCCCATATTGAGCTAAAAGACACGCAAGAGTAAGGCCTGTCGGCCCCGCGCCAACAATCAAAACATCAACGTCGGTTTGATGTGTCATAGCAGCTCCCGAAGCAATTGCACACTCGACAATCAAATGTGGAACATTTATAGTAAGCCCAAAACATTTACTTTGAATGGAAGATTTGTATGCAAAAAATTAAAGTCTCAAATCCTGTGGTGGAACTTGATGGCGACGAAATGACTCGCGTCATTTGGAGCTTTATTAAAAATAAACTTATTACTCCGTACTTGGATATCGACATTAAATATTACGATTTAGGGATGGAACATCGTGATGCGACTAACGACGAAGTTACTGTGGCGTCCGCAGAAGCCATCAAAAAGTACAATGTAGGCATCAAATGCGCGACTATCACTCCAGATGAAGCCCGCGTTAAAGAATTCAACTTGAAACAAATGTGGAAATCCCCGAACGGAACCATCAGAAATATTTTGGATGGAACTGTTTTCCGTGAGCCTATCGTTTGCAAAAACATTCCTCGCCTTGTTCCAAACTGGACAGCACCTATTTGTATCGGCCGTCATGCTTTCGGCGACCAATACCGTGCCACAGATTTCGTGACAAAAGGTAAAGGTAAATTAACGATCACTTTCGAGCCTGAAGTTGGCGAAAAAATCTCTCACGAAGTTTACAACTTCAAAGGCGATGGCGTTGCTTTGGCAATGTACAACACGGATGAATCTATTCGTGGTTTTGCTCGCTCTTGCTTCAACATGGCTTTGACAAAAGGCTGGCCTCTTTACTTCTCTTCTAAAAATACTATCTTGAAAAAGTACGATGGCCGCTTCAAAGACATCTTTGAAGAGCTCTACACAAAAGAATTCAAATCGACTTATGAAAAAGCTGGCATCACTTACGAACATCGTTTGATTGATGACATGGTAGCATCTGCACTGAAATGGAATGGCAATTTCGTTTGGGCTTGTAAGAACTATGACGGCGACGTTCAATCAGATACAGTTGCTCAAGGTTTCGGTTCTTTGGGCTTGATGACTTCTGTTTTGATCACTCCAGATGGTAAAACTATGGAATCTGAGGCGGCGCACGGAACTGTGACTCGTCACTTCCGTCAGCATCAACAAGGCAAACCAACTTCTACGAATCCAATTGCTTCTATCTTTGCTTGGACTCGCGGTCTTGAGCATCGTGGTAAATTGGATAACAATCAAGAGTTGATCAATTTCGCTCATGCTTTGGAAAAAGTTTGTGTGCAAACTGTTGAATCTGGAAAAATGACCAAAGACTTAGCTGTTTGCATTTATGGCGACAAAGTAAATTCAGATCAATATCTGAATACAGAGCCGTTCCTTGAGTTGCTAGATAGCAATTTAAGAAAAGCTCTTACTGGAAAGTAAGAACTCACAAAGGGGATCACAAGATCCCCTTTTTTTATGTCTTTTGTATTTTAGGCACTTTCAAAACGAATTTCGTATTTGGAAATTTCGGATCCAGCTCGAGAGTCCCTCTATGGTCTTCAGCCAATCCTTTCGAAATACTTAAACCCAGACCTGTTCCTTCGTGAACCATCTTTGTAGTAAAGAAAGGGCGCATAATTTTGTCTTGCACAGACTTATCAATGCCCTTCCCACTATCGATCACAGAAATCTTCCAATATAGGTTTTCTTCCGTGAGCTGAATCTCGATCCACTTTTCCTTCAGGTTACTGACTGCATCGAAAGAGTTGCTCAATAGATTGATGATGATCTGCTCAATTTGAATAGATCTGCACTCGGCCCAAGCTTGCCGGTGCTGATAAGTTTCACGCAGTTCTATTTTGTGCGGATGATACTTAAGGTGAATGAATGCGATCGCATTTGTAATCACCTGTCGCAGATCTTCTGCTTCAAAAGGATCTCGAGCTCCGTTATGTGATAGTGCTTTCATTCCCCGAATGATTTTGTCGATCCGTGAAACAGTATTTTCAATACTATCAAGATACTGCTTCCCCTTCGGTGAAATACCCTGAAACTGCTGAAGCAAACGCCGTAACAGCCCAACATTTCCATTAATAATCGTCAGCGGGTTATTGATCTCATGGGCGATCGAGGTTGCCATTTCACCGATAGAAGCTAACTTCGAACTTTGTAGCAGTTGTTGCTGCTGTTCATGAATCTTCTCGTAAGCGTCTTTATAGTTAATATTGGCTTTACGTAATTCCAGTTGATTGACGACTTGTCTGGACAGAGCCTCTAAGGCCTCAACCTCGAATGACGACATGGTACGAGCATGATCATCGATAATGCACAAAGCACCAATTGCGTGACCATCTGGAGTAATAAGAGGTGCTCCAGCATAAAATCGCACCTGAGATTCATTTTCGACAATCTCGTAATTTTTAAAACGAGAATCTTGAGTGGCATCTTTGACAATAATGGTTTTTTTGTCTTTCACCACCGAAGCACAGATGGAGGTAATCAACGGAGTTTCTAAATAGTCCAAGCCACGACTGGATTTAAACCATTGTCGGTTCTCTTCAACCAGAGTCACGGCGGCCATTGGAGTTTTAAAAATCATCGAAGCCAGTCGGGTAATATCATCGTACGGGGGCTCCGGATCCGTATCTAATATTTTGTAGTCATAAAGGGCACGAAGTCGCAGTTGTTCATCAGTTTTCAGTTTCATGAGTATTCAATTCCAGTGTTGCAGCATCAAGCAGTGTTCACATAGTTTATAAACAAAGTTAGTCTAATGTGTACACTTTTTTGGCCTCAATACACCGTAGGTCCAGCCGGTGTTTTCGTTACACCTCAGAACATTTACGGTGTAAGAATAGTAATATGTTGGAATGGTTAGAAATTTTTTGTCGTTGGGTTTTAGGCCTGCAATTTTTATTTTGGGGCCTGAATGGCTTTTTTCATTGGCGTCCCATTCCGCCTTCCGCACAGCCTATAAATGATTTTACCGAAGCTTGTATTAAAACCAGATTCATCATGCCGACTGTAAAGATATTCGAAATCGCTTTCGGAGCTCTTTTGCTGACCGGCAAAGCAACTATTGTGGCTTGGGCTGCATTAGCCCCCATCGTTTTTATTATTTCAGGTCTTCACCTGCTCTATAATAAAAAGTACTGGGAAGTTTTGCTTCCTATCACTTTGCCTTTTCTATTGATACTCGTCTTGAACTTTGAAAAATGGCAGAATTTACTTCTGCCAGAAAGCCTATTTCACAAAATCTTGGGCTGATTTTCCGATTTCCAAAAGCATTTTTTCAACCGATTCATAGTCTTTATGAGTGGCATCTTGAAAATCATCCATATAGTAAAGATCATACATGATCTTTCCACCCTGCTCGTCTTTCATCATTTTTTTAATAACTTCGACAATTGTTTTACGAAGCTCTGGTGGAAAATCTTTTCTAAAAACCACAGGGTCATTCGGAATAGGGTCTGTCTTAGCAATGATGACCACTTTCTCAAATATATCTGGGTACTGGGTTAACAAAAGTTTGCGTGCATCCTGAGGAACGCCGTTATCTTCAGGTGTATGATAAGTCGCACCCGCATCTACGCGTTTTTGATATACCATTGTTACAACGCTATCGTGGCGACCCGCAAACACTACTTCTTTCGGACGAACTTTCTGATCTTTCAAAAGTTTTGTCGGAAGCACAAAGCCGGATCCTGAAGAAGGATCTACAAATGCGATTGTTTTACCTTCTAGTTCTCTAATACTCTTTGGTCCATCTTTGCGTGCAATGACTTGCCCCCAATAGACCTTGCGTCCCTTATGAACGCCTGTCAAAGCAGCCTCTGCACCATACTTCTCGTGTGCGAGAAGATAGCCGAAGGTGTTCATAATCGCCATATCGGCACGTTTGGACCCCAGAGCCTCAATCACGGCGACAAAATTCACAGGGACTGTGACGTCAAATGGGAGACCCGTTTTTTCCTCAAGATAGGCTTCAAGCTTCTTGCCATTTTCCTGAAGGAGTTTTGTATCCTGACCAGGAACTAAGGAAATCTTAATAGGATTTTCTTTGGTACCGATTTCGGATTTGGAAGTGCAATGAGTTAGGGCAAGAACGCTCAATAAAACAAGTAAGATTTTTTTCATAGATGATTTCGAGTTAGAGCTTTTGTCGTTGGTAGATGGTTTGTACATCGGAATCCGACAAGACACTACTCCAAATTGCAACTTCGTCAATATTTCCTAGAAAAAAATCTACAGCATTCGGTGCATTCTCTGTTCCACCGGCGCCCAGATACAAGGGTTGCGTCGTATTGGCCATATAAGCGGTTAAAAGCGAGGCCTGCAAAGCTCCATTTTGATAGAGACGCACGTAGGTCCCATCATAAGTAAATACGATATGAGTCCACGTACTCTGTAAAAGCGTTACTCCGATGGCTACTCCCCAGTCGTCGAAGTTTCCTTTGCCAATGCGGATTTCCGGTTGCCCACTAGAATTCACATAGAAAGCATAACCCTTTGCCACTGGCGCATCTCGGGACGAGATCGGAGAGCGGTTCACGCCAAAACTAGGGACGAATAACCAAAGTGACACCGAAAAAAGATTGAGATTATTGTTATTATTATAAGGAACCTGCACACGATCATCCACGCCGTCGAAATGCAAAGCAAATGAGACAGGCCCCGAGATAGAACTCATTCCAAGATTATTTGGATTTCTAATAGTGCCATTATCACCAATATCTGCGAGCAGTATAGATCCATCAGAAAAAAATGAAGATGTCATAGTCCAATAGCCTACGATGCTAGTGTATTGAGGAGTCCATGAACTATTAAAGGCTTTAGTCGTAGAGGATGAATCTGAAGAATCGTCACTACTGCAACGACAGAACGTAAATATCAGCACTACGAGAAGAAGGATCTTTCTCATAGAGCTGTTTATATCATACTAGTCGACCTTAACGGCCTTCTCTTCGTTGGAATTTTTAAGACGTTTCGAAAGAGTTTTTAGTAATGCCTTGGACCAAGCTGGTTTCGAAAAGAGAACAGCATCCAAACTCTCGGCAGGAATCTCGATAAGTTCACAATCTGTTACACTTATCACATTGGCAGAACGGGCCTCTCCGTTGATATATGCCATTTCGCCGACAAACTCGCCGGGAAAGATATTCCCGAGAACGATCTCGTTTTCTCCGTCTTGTTTATAAGCCTTGAGCTCACCATTCTTCAAAATGTAGACGAAATCTGCCTTGTCACCTTCTTTGATCAAATGCTCTTCCGGAGACAAAAAGCGTAAGTGATAGATCGACTTATCTTCGTGAGAAACCCAATTCAAAGCACGTGTCACATGACTGTTAAATACACTCACTTTGCCAGTCCCTGACAAGAACTGAACTTGTCCAGTCACCATTTCATCAATGAAAGCTTGTTCTTCACCTTCAGGGGACAAAATAATAACTGCGACTCGGTCTTTTCTTAAAAGAAGTTTTTTTGTCAGTTCGTAGGCACTCAACTTTTGAATTTGGTGATCCACGACGACAACATGTGGAGGCACATTTTCACTTTTACGAAGGGCTTCAATACCATCCATTGCGGTAAAAACAGTGGTGTTAGACACATGGTTTTTTATGACGTCTTCAAGCTGACTGTTGAGCTCCAGACTAGGTGTTGCTACTAAGAAGATTCTCTTGTTTTCAAGGTCTGCCATGAATCCATGCTATTGCAAGAAATACGAATAGAAAACACAATTTGTGCAGACTTAGACCCGCAAATGTTCGATCCAAAATCGCAATACATTTCTGATTTCGCCCCAAAACGAGGCAGAAATCGGCTCATCTTAGTTCTCGAAAAAGATCCAGAAAGTGCCGATATGTTAGTCATGACGACGATGAAAAAACGCATTGGTTTATTTTTCATTTTAGCAGGCTGGGGAGTTCTACTCCTCTTGTTTCAAAACATGACACTCGTCGAGTTTTCGACGTTAAACCTCCCTGTAGTGGACGAGGATGCGCGGCAGGACCAGGCTCGGGAGCTCCTGGGTGGCCTCTATAAGGGAAGCTTTGCCCAAAAATTCGAGGGCGAGCAGTACCTAAACTATCTTGTGTATAAGAAGATAGAAGGTTCCATGTCTGCGGAGTGGAAACGCTATATCCCCGAAATCACCCAGACCTTGATTTCGGAAAGCCAAAAGTATGAATTGGACCCTATTTTCGTGCTGGCCGTAATCCAGACAGAAAGTAACTTTAATACAAGAGCAAAGGGTACGTCCGGAGAAATCGGGTTGATGCAAATTCTGCCCAAGACCGGAGAATGGATTGCCAAAAAGTACAAGATGCCTTGGAACGGCGACAACTCGCTCTATGATCCCCTCACTAATATTCGTATTGGGGTTGTTTATTTTGCCCATCTTCGTAATGAGTTTGAAAGCCGGGCTTATCAGTATCTCCCGGCATACAATATGGGCCCATCTAATATGCGTAAGGTAACTCGTACCATCGGGAGCGTTTCCCCCGATGGAAAAGTTATGAAGCGCGAATACGCGATGCGAGTGATGAAGAACTATACCAACATCTACGAGCAGATGATGGTGAAGCAACGTGAACTCATCCGCTACGCTCAGACTGAAGATGGTGTGAAACTCTCGCGCTAGTACGAAGCCATTCTGCTTTGTTGTACACGCTCCACTGCTGGAGGCAACCACCGTGCCTCCAGAACTTCTTGTTTCGGCCAATACATTTTCAGAGTCAGCTGATAGTTGCCAGGTTTAGAGGGCAACCAGTTAGACTCTTTGTCTTTTCCCGGTGAGGTCGGTTGCATATAGATCGTAATAGACCCGTCCGGGTTGGTTTTCAGTGAGCTGTATTGCCCGATGGTGTAGCGACGATATCTATTGCCGGCGAAAGCTATATCCGGCAACTGGTACATCGTTAAAGACCAAAACGCATTTACCGGTGGCAGCTGATCCTTCTTAAAAGTCACCTTATAGCTGTTTTCGCCCATCAACTGCTGGCCCATATTGTCTTCGTAGGCCACTGGAAATATAGCGTCTTGAGGCGGTAAGAATCCTAACCCCATATAGGCTTCGTAAGCTCGTCTTTCATAGTCGACACCGAACTCTGTTCTTTCTACAGAAACAGTCCATCCATTTACCAAACGCCCTCGCGGAGTAAATGACCCCCTATGAGTCAGTATGTAGCTTCTGGCATTGCGAATGCTGGTATTCAAAGCTGCCTGAGTTTCTGCAGGCAAATCTGAAAATTTAAAGTTCTTCGTCGGTATAATATTTAACTTACTAAGGCGTTCCATCAATGGTGTGTCTATTTCAGATGGAGGATTGTCCACCATCAAAGCACAAAGCGTGCGATAGTAAGTTTCGGCATTCATGTTAAACACTAAATCTCTGGGCTGCTGCTTAAGATCGAGTGTTGTATCTACATTCACTGTCGTTGCAGCTCGTGCACTTTTTCCCCACTGACTTAATGGCGTTACTCTCAGACCATCTTGAAAATTTCTTAATGCCTGAACATCCTTTCCAGCATTGGCATATAGTCGAATGGGCAACCACACCAAATTGGTACTCGAGCGCAGTGGCTTCATGCCCTTCGGAGTACTTCCGCGCCACTGCGGGCCTGAAATCAAATAAGTTTGCTTCTCATTGCCGTTAACTCGTGTCCCCACAACGCCAAAAATTTCGGTCCATCCTTGGATGAAACCACCGACGTAATATTTGTGCGAAGCTATCGCGGGAATTGAAAGCACGACAGGATCATTCGCCAAATTTAACCACGCATAAGAATAGATCATATCGTTATCTAAACTGGCGAGATCTTTAAAACGTGCATCTCCAGTTTTTCGAGTATGATAGAACTGATACATAGGAAGTTTGCTCTGTTGCGGAGAGCTTCGCGATGTGGCCGCGACATATTTACCTGCTGTATCCATTAACACCAATGGATATCCGAATGAAAAAGCGTCTCTTGCCAATTGATCTAGTTGTGCTTGTTGGCGTGCTTGGCGATTGCAAGAACTCAAACCCAAAGCAAAAGCTGCCGTCAGAAAAAACAGTCCAAAATATTTCATAGGACCTCCCGCTTGTTTATTGTAGAAGCCCCCCTTTACGCTTTTGGTCGGATCTGTTGACAAGTTCGACACAAGTTTTTCGTGAAAACGTCCTAAATGCTTATAAATACTCTTAAACTCGGTACGGGATTTGGAGTGTACAGATCCTATTACGGAGGTTCTCTATGCGTCCATTTAAGCGTTCTTTCCTAAGTTTGACTTTGTCAGCGGCGACTCTCCTGCTGACGGCGTGTGGAGCTCAACTTCCCTCCGATCTAAACCGCGATCGCGACCATGAACATGAAGAAGATTTCTATATGGCTTCTGTAGAGGATCAGGATCCTTCGACGGACCCAAATCGCAGCAAGCTCGGTTACTTCTTTTTGGTCGAGCAATTCAATGTGGGTGCGAATTCCTCGATGCTGAAGGCGATCAAAAATAATCCTCCTGGCGGAATTCTATTCTGGAATGGTAACTCTGCAGACGCTTCCGCTGTTCGTGAATCAGTCCGAGCTTATTCTGCGCAGGCTGAGTCCATGAAACTTAAACCTCTTTTGTTCTCGACTGACTACGAAGGGGGTGCTCTTAACAAAACTCCTTCAGGGTCTTCTGTTCCTGGTGTTCAACGTTTTACAAAAGGATTCTCAGCGTTAGCTCACCCACGCTGGTTGGGTGTTTCCGTTCAAGACTACGACATGGAGCTTTGTGGTTTGCATGGCAAGATCATGGCTGAAGAACTTAAATCTGTCGGTATCAACTATCCCCTATCGGTTGTAAGTGATCTTGCGACTCAGGCACTAACATCAGTGCGTGCGATTTCTAAAAACTCTGAAGACGCTAGCCGTTGTGTTACTAAAATTCTAGAAGAATTTGTCAAAACGAAAGACGTGATCTTCGTGACCAAACACTTCCCTGGTCTTGGCTTGACGAAAGGGGATACTCACGATGGAACTGTCACCGCAGCAACGACCGACGAAGCAACCCTGCAAGAACATTTAAAGCCATTCATTGATCTAGTTACATTTTCAAAAGCTAAAAAATCTGAGGGCCTACTCAGCGTAATGACGACTCATGCAAAATTCATGGCTTATGACGATGAGAACCTAACAACCGAATCGCCAAAAACCATCAACGGCCTTCTTAAAAAGAGAATGGAATTTACAGGCCTTGTGGTCAGTGATGCTATGTGGATGGGTGAATACGGCAATATGAAGAGTGCCCAATTAATGCCTGTGTATTTGAACAGCTTCCTTTCTGGCATCGATTTACTGATGATTCCAGGCGCTCGCTTCGCAGAGTCCATCAATTATTTCCGCAAAGTCTATGACGGAACATTGAGTGAAGAAGAAAAAAACCAACTGACGAAACGCACTGGCAAGAGCTGGGAAGACACTCATAAAAAATTCATGGAGCGCATCACCGAAAGTTTGGCTGCCCATGACCGCGCACGTGGCGCGATCAAAGCTCCTCATACTTACTTGAGTTCTCAGGCACCAACAAACCTGACGGCAGAATCGCGCACCCGTTACAATCAAATCTTGAGTGAACTCTCAATTCGAGGTAATTCTTTAAAGAAGAATTAGAAGAGGTTGCTTTGGATAAGAAAAAACTCATTGCTCAGATTCGTGCAGATTTGGAAAAAGATCTTTTGGTCTTAAAAGAGGCTGAACGTGTGACTCGTGAAGCTGCCACTCACGAAGAAAGCAAGCCCGAGAACGAATATGATACCCGGGCCTTAGAAGCGTCTTACTTAGCAGGCGCTCAATCTAAACGTATCACTGACACTGAAGAGCTTTTAGTGCTCTTCAAGCATGTCGAGCCCAAAAGCTTCGGTCCCAACGATGTTATATCAGCAACAGCTTTGGTAGAAGCCGAGCTCAATGGCAAACGCAGTTATTTCTTTGTGATGTCCAAAGGTGGCGGGATCAATCTTACTTTTGAAGGAAAAAAAATTCAGGTCATCACTCCAAGCAGCCCTTTAGGCGAAGCGATGTTAGGCCTTCGTGTCGACGACACGGCTTTAATTGAAAATGGTCCTCAGGTCCTTGAGTACGATATAATCTCTATCCAGTAAGAACTTTATTAGCACGCTTCAATCTGTGCGACAGAGTCTTTACCAGAGCTCGTGCCCACGAAGGTTTTGAGAAGATTACACTATCTAATGAAGACAATGGAATTTCCACGAGATCAACCTCGGTGACAGCTTCTACTGTCGCTGACCGCGGATCCGCGTTGAAGTGACCCATTTCACCGACAAACTCGCCCGCTCCAATTTCACCCAAGATCACTCGGCCACCAGCAAGCGTATCCGAGTAAGCTTTTAATGTACCATTCTTTACTATATAGACGGCCTCGGTGCTGTCCCCTTCCTTGAAGAGCAGATCACCAGCATTGAGATGGCGCAAGGTATAGCCAGGACTAGGTATTCCTTGTTTCGGAGCAACTATCTTGGCAAGGCATTCAAGCACCGCATGTTCACGCTCAGGCTCTGTGAGATAGTGAATGCGTCCATTTGCAGGATACATGTCGTGGTCCGCGACTACGGACATGATAACTATATGTATATTTTCGTAGTTTTTTTCTTTGTATGTTTTTGCTACCACTTCAAGGCCAGAAACTTTTGGTAGATACTCGTCTATGATTACCACTTTTGGAAAGACGTTATCAATTTTGTACTTTGTATCAAACCAATCTGCCGCATGAAAGATCGAGCAATTCGAATAATTCTTACTTAGAATCTCAGATAATGCCGTAATTCGATTTGCATTACCGCTGACAATTAGAAAGACGTTTTTATCTTGATTACGTGCCATGTTGTACCTTCTTCCATTAATAGTCATCTCGTATCGGAACACAGTCCACGTGCTACTTGTATAACTATTATCACTCCGATAGCGTTCACACTCAAGGTACTGTCAACAGGAACGCCAGGATGCTTTAAATTCGCATCACTCTGAGAAAACCTGTAGAACTTCTAATCGTCTCAAGAATATTGTTTCAATTTGATTTACTGTTCGCACCAGTTACGAGGAGTCACCACTCTTGTAATTTCATTGGCGCGCATGTAAAGGAATTCATTTCCAACCGCTAATTTCAAACGCTGCTGTTTTTGGGACATGTTTGAAACGGTCATTATCTGTGCGAAACCATCAAAGTCTGTCTGTGAAGTTCCTTGCGTTCCTTTTAAGTTCCATTTCACAGTTTTACTTGCGATTGGTGAAAGATCAGCGTTGTTCACACCCTCGGAAACCTGCCCGACGGAATCCCGGCATTGCAATTGAATGTTAATCACAACCATATATTCGCGATGACAATTATGAGTGCTGGAATAGCCATAACCTGCTTCACAAGTATTAAAGACTTTCTCTTTGTAACCTAGATTGTTTGTCGGAATTTCCATCCCTAAGGCTCTTTGCAAGCCAATATAATCCACGGAAGGAGCTGACGTATCCACGGGCTCTGACGGCATCGTGGTTTTCTCGCGCATCAATGGGGATTCAATTTGTTTCGGAGTGCTACCGCAAGCAGCGGTTAAAATACAAAGTGCAGCGAATAGTAAAATGCGCATAAAGCTTCCTTTTGTTATTCCTCATGTTAGCAGCAACAAAAGGGCAAAATGATCGTCTTTTAGTCCAGTTTTCGATATATTCGCGCGCTTTAGAGACTAAATTTTTTTAGTGAAAGCGTAGGCCCTGAAGGTCCATTTATTTTTCTCATAGAACTTCTTGCCACGCTCATTTTCAACACCAGTGCAAAGACGCAGTGTTTTACATCCTAAACTCTGCGCAATGCTTTCAGCATGTTTCAAGAGCTCAGCACCTAGACCCTGCGAACGCATCTTATCAGTGCTCACAAGGTCATCAATATACAGGTGCTTACCACGGACAAAATCGTAAATCAGACGATAACCCATCAAAGCCGCAAGTTTGCCATCATATTCCAAAGCCACAATTTCATATCCATCCATAGCGTGGGCATGACGGTAAATTTCCAAATAGTCCTGTTCCGAAAGATGCGGACGCAGCTCTTTCATCAAAGGAAAACATTTTTCTAGGTCCTCGCGATTTTGAATCTTTACATACTTGATTTTCGAGCTGTCCATGGGTTTCCTTTTGTCTATTTACCGATTTTGGACAAGACGTGGGCTTTTGCAAGCTGAAAATCACGAACTATTTCCAAACGCTTATGACGTGTCTCGAATAGTTTTTCTGACGCCCCTAGAACATCCGGAGAGTTCTTAACTCCTCGCCCATACTCTGATTGGGTAAGGCGATAGTATTTTTCAGCTCTCTTAATATTCTCTTCAGCGTCGTGAATTTGGCTATGCATCAGACTCAGCTCAGCCATCTCGTTTTCAAGATGAGCTTCAATCTCTGTTTTCTGAAATACAGCTATCGCACTAGCTCCTTCGGCTTCTTTCTGAAGAGCCGCCCCTTCGCGACGGGACTCCAAACCTGCCGATGCACTCAAGTTCACACGCAGCCCAACCACGGACTCCGTTCGGTCCTGCGCATCAGCAAACTCTTTGTCTCTTTCATTGTACTGATTGTAAGCCGCAAATGCCTCGAGCTTTGGCCACCATTCTCGCTTTTCTTTCTTGGCAAGAAGTCGGTTTTGCTCCGCCAATATTTCGTTCTCTTTAACCAAAAACTCGTGGTCCTTCATACTGTGCTTAAGTTCACCTTCGTATTCGTGTTCATGATCCAGTTTTTCACTGAGTGATCCCACGTTTAATTTGGCGACCCCCAAAAGCACTTTCAAATTCCGCAAGTGACTTTCTTGCTTCATCTTAGACTCTGACAGCTCTTGGGCTAACTCGATCGCTTGCATCTCAAACTCGACACGATCGGACTCTGTAGCAACACCACTACGAATCCGGCGATCTGCAGAACTCAAGTTCTGTTTATTCACCTCAATCGTCGATTGCAAAAGACTGATTTTTTCGCGGTAGTACAGGCTATGCCAGTACTCCGTGCGTGCTTTCTCGAGTTCTTCCGAAAGAACTCTTTGTACTTCAAACCCTTTCTTTTCAGTTCCGAGTTCGCGTACGCGGTTTTCCAACTGGTCACGGCCACCATTAAACAGATTTACTCGCAGTTCCGCACCATACGCTGGCTCCGTAACTGTATCTTGCCTTCCAGGTTTAAAGGTTTCTTGGCCTACATACATCTCAAGGGACGGCAAAAACGATCTTGTTAAGTAGCCTTCTTTTTCTTCAGCTGCTTCTTTGCCTTTTTGAGCCGCTTGGACTTTTGCATTTTTAGTCTCTAAAAGACTTCTCAAGGTTTCAGAATTGATTTTTTCGCTCTCGGCAAAGGCGCTTTCCTGGAAAAGGCAAAGCGCGACTGCGAAAACGCCTATCATTTTTCTGCTCATAGGACCCTACTTACGTGGTTCGACAGTAAATTTTAGACTGTCGTCATGGCCCGTTTTGGGATCCACTACAGAAACGATCAATGTATAGCGATGGGCCCCTTTGGCATCAAAGCTTGCTTCGAAGTGAGTCCCCTTAGACGTCAAAGTTACCGGCTCTTTCTTTTTTGCTTTAGGCAACTCTGCTTCGGCAGATACCTTATACTTTGTGACATCTTGTGGTTTTAGTTCTTTGTCATACAAGTAAATTTTCACATCTTTACCCTTGCTCACTACTTCTACGTAGGTCTCTTCCAAGCCTTTAATCACGCCACCTTTTGGTGCTTGCACATTTGTAGGCCCGTCATGGTCGTGGCCTTCGTGGGCAAAGACATTCAAAGAAAGTGTTAACAATACGCTCATCATTAGTTTTGCAAAAATATTTTTCATAGAATCTCCGTTCTTAAATTTGTTCTTGGTTTTCTTCATGTTTCATTGAATCTTCCGCGGCTTTTCTACCAAACCGATAAAAAAGAGTCGGTGTAATAATAATATCCAGTAAGGTCGAGCTTAAAAGCCCGCCCACGATCACAACTGCTACTGGGTGCAGAACTTCACTACCAGGCTGCCCTTTAGCAAACACCAATGGCAATAACGCCAGTGACGCTACAAAGGCCGTCATCATGACCGGCACTAAGCGCTCTTGAGAGCCACGTATGATCATTTCCTTTGTGAAAGACTCACCTTCATATTTCAAAAGATGTAAGTAGTGCGAAATCATCATGATTCCGTTACGAGAAGCAATCCCGCAAAGAGTTATGAAGCCGACCAGACTCGCCACAGTGATAGAACGATCCGTCACAAACAGAAGCATAATACCGCCGATAAATGCCAACGGAATCGTCGCCATGATTTGCAAAGTAATCATACGTGAATGAAAGTGACCGAATAATACAACAGCGATACCGATCAACGATAAGAATCCAAACAATAGAATCTTGCGAGTCGCCGCTTGCTGACTTTCGAACTGTCCGCCATAAACCACATAGTAACCTTCTGGCATGGGAACTTTTTCTTTCACTTTCTTTTCAATCTCTGCAACAACTCCACCCAGATCGCGACCGCTGACATTGGCACTAATCACAATACGGCGCTGGTTGTTCTCTCGATTAATTTCATTCGGCCCCGTGGTTTCATAGATATCTGCCACTTCTTCCAAAGTGACTTTCTTTCCGTCGGGCATCACCTTCAGCACGGTCTTTTTCATCTTTTCAAGATCCGCACGCGAGTTTTTATCAAACTGGAAAAAGACTTCATACAAACGAGTTTCTTCCAGAATCTGTGTAACCACTTCGCCATTAAAGGCGGCTTCTAAAAGAGTCGTCACTTCGCCTGCGCTAAGGCCAAACTTCGCAGCTTCCTCACGCATTACATGAATCTTTACTTGAGGAATCAAGCCTTGCTGTTCGATCTTTAAATCCACCAAACCTTTGGTGTCTTTAATAGCTTCTTGCAGTTCTATGGCTTTTTCTCGAAGTGTTGTTAAATCAGGACCGAAGATCTTAATCGCCAGTGCCGCGCTAACACCTGAAAGCATGTGATCAATTAAATGGGAGATCGGTTGACCGACGTTCACTCCGACGCCCGGGATCTGCTCTTTCAGTCTGTTACGAATATCATTAAGGACTACTTCCCGAGGACGTCCTTCTTCATGGAAATCTACATCGATTTCACTGACATTCACACCCATGGCGTGTTCATCCATTTCAGCACGGCCCGTTTTTCGTGAAACCGATTTTACCTCTGGAGTCTCCATCATGATCTTCTCGGCTTTTAAACCGATAGCATTGGACTCATTTAGACTAGTACCTGGCGTGGCAATGATAGACACCATCGCAGTGCCTTCATTGAACTTCGGCAGAAAGTCTCGTCCCATCAAAGGCACTAAACCCACCGCTATCAATAGAAGCACGATGGCTCCACCAAGAACCCACTGAGATCTTGGCAAAGCCCACTCTAGAATTTTGCGGTCCCAGTTTTTAAGGAACGTAACAAAACGTGTATCCTCATGTTTTTGCAAAGATCCCTTTAGTAAATACGAACAAAGTACCGGGGTTAGAGTCAAAGAGACGACCAGCGAAGCAACTAGTGCCGTCAAATATGCAACTCCGAGTGGAGCAAACAAGCGTCCTTCCAAACCTTCCAACTGAAATAAAGGTAAGAACACAAGAGCAATAATGACCGTCGCAAGAACGATAGAGTTTCGTACTTCACTGGAGGCATCATAGATCACTCTCAGCATCGATTTAGGATTTTTACTATGAGCATTCTCACGCAAGCGGCGGAAAACATTTTCCACGTCGACAATCGAGTCATCCACCAATTCCCCGATGGCAATGGCTAGTCCACCTAGGGTCATAGTATTTACACTCAGGCCAAAGAATTTAAACACAATCGCGGTCACCAAAAACGAAACCGGAATTGCCGTCAATGTGATAACAGACATTCTTAAGTTGGCCAGGAAAATAAATAGAACCACGAAAACCAAAACGGTTCCAAACTGCAATTTTCCGATGATTCCTTTGATCGAGGCCTCAATAAAATTCGCTTGCTTGAAAACATCTGGGTTTACGACCACACCTTTTGGCAGCGAGGGACGAAGTTCTTCGATTGCTTTTTCGATGTCGCGAGTAATCTGGGTCGTATCGGCGCCCGGTTGTTTTTGAATAGTCATTACTACGGCAGGCTTACCATTAAAACTTCCATCTCCACGCTTCAATCTTGGTGCTTCTACGACTTCGGCGATATCTCTGACTAAAATCGGTCGGCCAAAATGCAAGCCCACCAAAGTTTTCTGGATATCCTCAAGGCCGTCCACAATACCGATATTTCGAACCAGGAACTCTTGGCCTTCTTTCTCAAGAAAACCCCCGGTAGTGTTTTGACTGATTTGAGCGAGTTCCTTATCGACACTCTCGATGGAAAGTTGATAGCGATTCAGTTTCTCAGCTGAAACCAGAATTTGATATTGCTTGAGACCTCCACCTATTGAAATAACTTGGGTGACTCCGGGAATTGTCATTAAGCGAGGACGAAGCACCCACTCGGCAATTCCGCGAAGCTCTAACGGGCTGACTTCGCCTTTTTCACTGGTCACAGCTATCTGCTGAATCTGCCCCATGAGCGAGCCAACGGGACCCATGACAGGAACAACATCTTTCGGCAAGCGCTCTTGAACCAAGTTCAACTTTTCTTGTACCAATTGACGATTGCGATAGATATCCGTGCCCCACTCAAACTCAACATAAATAGCTGACAGACCGATTCCCGACTGAGAACGAATGCGTTCAACTCCACTGAGTCCGTTCAGATAAGACTCGATAGGTAAAGTCACCCGAGTCTCGACCTCTTCTGGGGCCATACCATGTCCTTCAGTCATAATTGTGACTGTAGGCTTTGTGATATCAGGAAACACATCAATCGGAAGATTCTTGAGAGTGATAGCGCCTGTGACCACAATCAAAGCCGTCAGTGCCGCAACAAACATCCTATGATTTAAAGCAAAACGTATTATAATATTTAACACGCACACCTCCGTGCGATGAATTCAGAATAAAAATTTGAACGATATATCAAGAAAGAAAGGCCTTATGCCCGTGGAGGCTGAAAAGGACCGTCTAAGAAGGGAAAAGGCTTTATCAGTTGGTTAAAATCCCAAAAGACTTGGGGACCCGCAGAAAACGCAACCAACCTAAAAAGCTCTGACTTTAAAACAATGTTGATATGACAGCAGTGATGAATGGCTTCAAAAGGACAATGCTCTTCATTTTGAGCATGCTCTTCTTCTGGAATAACTTGTTCGGACTGCATCTGAGCATCCGAATGTGAATGCTTGAAAACTTCTGAATGGGCAAAACTGGTCTCTAGAAATGAGACAAAAAGAAAGACCACAAAAAAGAGTTGAGCCATGCGCCTTAACATCACGCCCATATTAGACTTCTTTGCAAAACAGTCAACGAAACTAAATTTTTTGGTATTGTCACAAAAACCGAAGACGTATCCTAAAACGTAATCTTTACTGATTCCGCAGACTTCTTCGCTGGCCCATGATAGACCGCTTCGATATTATTACCATCTGGATCAATAAGAAACGCAGCATAGTAGCCTGGATGATAGGGCCGCTGCCCCGGAGCCCCGTTGTCACGACCACCGGCCTCAAGACCCGCGCGGTAAAACCTTTGGACCTGCTCTTGATCCTTGGCTTGAAATGCCAGATGGGTTCGCCCAGTTAATTGGCCGGCGGAGGACTTGCTATTTTGTGATGAAATGAAAAGCTCATCCACCCAAAAATAGTCTTCACCAACGCCGCCCATCGGAATATCCAGCGCTTTGAAAATGGCTTCATAGAATTTCTGGCTCGCTTTAAGATCTTTTACCACAAACTGAATGTGATCGATCAAACGTCCTCGATGTAACTCCATTGTTTCCATTTTCGAAGCCCTCCAAAATTTATTCTTTGGTTTTTAGCTTATCATCATTCTCTTTGATGAAAGCTTTGATGTCTTCAGCAATACCTAAAAGCTTTAACCATTGCTCTTTGTAAAGAGTCACAGGAAAGCGGCCCATTCCGTAAACGGACAAAGCGCCTTTTTCACTGACTTTCATGGACAGTGTTCCCTTAGCACCTTTTTTGTTTTTCAAATTTTCGTTTTCTGCTTTAAGTCGTTCGATTTCTGCTTTTAAGTCGTCTGACATAGATGTTCTCCTTGCCGTCTTAATAATCTTTACTAAAAGTCCAACATCTTCCATCCTAGGTATCATGTATACGTCCTGGCAACATTTAATCGTTCACAATGAAACTGAGCTTCATGACAAGCGTCGAATTAAAAAACTCATCCGCGCGAGCGGGACCATCGGATACTTTGGAGTTTTAGCATTTGCCGTTGCGGGAATAGCCAGTTTGATTTTTGCCGGGTTTTTCATTTTTCAAGGGGTTGAATACCAGAGCTACAAGGTCTCGATGTTTGCGGCCAGTGTTGTTATGATCGCTCTAGCCTCATTGTTTTTTGTGGGAACTAGGATGTTTCTTCAAGAAGTCAAAATCAATCCCCTTAGAAACTTCGCTCAAAACCCCAACGATTTCGAGTTCGTCGAAGGAACCTTAGAATCAAGCACCTATGTGCCCGGGCAAAGTCGTCGTCAAGACCACATGGTCGTTGTTGGAAAGGCCTACTCTTCGACTGGCGCTGAGCTTTATGTAAGAGAACAGTTTTCCACACGCATTTGGAATTTCATCAACAATGGGGCCGAAGAATCCTTGAAAAAAGGCGACGATTGGTACGATCAAAAAGGAAAACGCAAGACCCTACCGGTTCCCGCCTATTTTATATACCCTAAACGGGATCCAACGGTTGCAGCCCTCGTAGGTATCGACGCAAAGTATATTTCAACTAAATAAGAAGCTTTTCGAGGTCGCCCTCTTTTAAAGAGTGTAGTCTTAAGAGTGCTTCGTAGGGGTCTCCAGGTATGTTCAACGCTTTTGCGAAAGCAGGTTCTGTTTTAAGCCCCTGTTTTCTGAGCTCTTGAACTTGTTGACGGAACTTTCCCCCACCGAGTCTCAACAAACGCTCCTCTACTTGAAAATGAAGATAAGCCATCTGCTGAACGCTTTCAGTATTTTGTGCGAAGATTTCAAATGGAACATTCTTATAATAAAAACGAGCCAGCAAAGTCTCTTTACCGCTAATTGGTTTCTGAGAAATCGCAAATAGTTCGAAGGTTGAAAAATTCTTTTGCAAAACTTTAGATAGCTCCCCTAAATCAGATGCCGTCACTAAAATATCAAGATCCGATTGGTCTGTATGAACTTCTAAAGGAAAAGTGCCTGCAACTACGGGATGATAGGGCTTCAAAATCTCTAAAACTTTTGACCCCGTCAAAGCTCGATAAACATTCTGATTCTTTTCAATGGCGATGACTGACTCTAAAGACAGAGGATGAAATTTCAAAGCACAACCTTGCATTTCAATCTCGAGCTCTTGATTGAAAAGCTTTTTAAGACCACCGTCATCCATCTGACAATGTTTAAACCGTTCTTTCAAACTCTGAAAGCTTTCGTCGACAACGACTTCAACATGCTCAAAACCTTCTGGAGTGTTTTTGCCAGGTTTTGGGGCTGGAAGTTCGACAACATCAATATTGTAGCCACGAAAACGCACAGGCTCTTGCAGCTTGTAAGTGGCAATCATTCGACCATTTACTTCGCTTTCAATCAGCATAGATCCAAATTTTTCAAATTCTTGTTTGTACTGCTGATAAGCTTCGGCACTTTGTACACGAAAACACAGATGATCAATACTCCAATGGGGCTTCAAATCCACTTTATGAGCTTTCAGTTGCTCAAATAGATGAACCAAAAAAGACTCCGCTTGAGAGTAAAAATCACTCTTGTTCATTATTTCTCCGCCAATACTTTGATAAGACCTGGCATCCACTCCATCACTTGAGGCGCACGATACCCTTCTCCGAAGGCCTTGCTGACATTTACATACCAATCAGCAGGAATTCCATACGGAGACCAATACTCTTGAGAGGCCTTGTCGCTAAGGCTCACTTTCTTGTCCACAACTTTTTCAATGAGATGAACAAGTGATCTTAAAACCATAGGCTCTTCAGATGCGAAGTTGTAAATACCCTCTTTGTGGTTTTCAATAATCCACAACAGTGCATTAGCTGCATCTTCTGAACGGATGAACGAAAACTTCGCGTCTAAGTTTGGATAGTAAAGTGGCTTGCCGGTTTTGATACTTTGTACTTGTTTTAGCAAACGCTCGGTATAGTCATCTTCGCCAACAACAACTGGAATACGTGCAAAGGCCCATTTAAACGGAGCTTTAGCTGCAAAAACATTTTCAGCTGCACGCTTTCCTTCTGCATAAACCTCGGCAGGATTCGTCGGTGCAACTGCTTGATAAGTCAGCGGGTTAAAATCCCCTTCTTTGAGGTTAGCCCCAAAATGATAAACCGACACGGTCGATGTCATCACATAGTGTTTGATTTTACCACTGAAGAGTTCCAACGAAATCTCAACATCTTTAGCGGTCATGCAAATATTGTCGACGACAACATCGAAGGTCTTATCGCCAAGTGCTTTTTTCATAGACTCTAGCTGAGTACGATCTGCTTCAAGATGTTTTACCTTGGAACCAAAATCATCTTTGGTATTCCCGCGAGTAAGAACTGTCACATCGTGGTTTTTCGCGATTAAAGAATGAACAAGTCTTTTGCCAAAATAGCGGGTGCCACCAAGAACCAATATTTTCATAGTTTACAAACCAATCTCTTTATCTAAATCATCTAAGTAATTTTTCATCACACGAATTCTATTTTGGCCTTCTATTCGGCCGGCAGAAGTTTGTAAACTTTCTGCTGTCTTAAACAACTTAGCAAAAAAGTGATCCACGGTGAAATAGCGATCATCCACGGGCCTGCTTTTGCAAAGAGGATCCTCTTCAGAATAAAAAGGTCTCTTTAAAAGCCCTGCCGTTGCAAAACAGCGGGCAATTCCTATGGCCCCAAGGCCGTCCAAACGATCGGCATCTTGAACGATCTCGGCCTCTAAAGTTCGCGGCGTAATATTCGCACTAAAACTATGGGCTTCGATCGCATGAGCGATGTCTTCAAAGTATTCAGAAGGATATTGAATCTCTTTTAAAAATGCGACGGCCGTTTCAGCCGACAAACGCGAAGCCTGACTCCGACGTGGATCATTTTTAGGAATAATCACCACGTCATGAAGCCACGCTGCTGGCAAGACAACTTCCAAACGTCCTTTTTCTTGGGCGCACAAGTTCCTCGCTGTTTTCACAACGCGCTTAAAGTGTAACAAATCATGAGCGGGATCCTCTGCAGTCGCAATCCCAGCAATCTTTTTCTCAAAGAGCGGCTCAAATTTTTCAAGCATGCAGCTATCTTAGCATTCCGCCTAAGTTAGCACAGACAAAACTTGAATCTCACGCGCTTTGCCATTCGGGAAAGGCCAGTGAATCTTCTGACCAACACGAAGGCCAATTAAAGCCGCTCCCATCGGCGCCAAGATCGAAATCTTATGCTCGGTCAAATTGGCCTCGTGCGGATACACCAAGGTTACTTCGGATTCCTTGTTCATGCCCAAATCCATGAAACGAACTCTGGAGTTCATTGACACATAGTCTGCGGGTGCTTGTTCGTCAGGCACGACGGCTGCTCGTCCCAGCTCTTCTTCCAATAGAATCGCCGTTGGGGATTCCAAGTCTTTGATTAATAAAGAAATTTTCTGAAAATCTGATTGTGTAATAATAAGGTTCTGCTCTGCCATAAAAATAGCTCCTATTCCCTCTTTCGTGAGGAAATTCAATTTTTTAGTTTTTAGATGGGGGCGCTAGAATGAGCGGCGGTTGGGGGAAAAGGAAAAGCCTCAACCGCCAACAGAAATAAATTTCAAACTCAGCTCATGCTTATGAGTCAGAGATGAGGAAAGTAAAATTAAAAAATGAAACACAGGTCCCATAAAGCATACTATAGCCTAAATTGTAGGATTGCGAAAGTCCTGACACGCGGAAGATTCCATGCTCTTTTTTGCCTCAAAACTGGACACGGCGTCGCGTTGGCTTGGGCTGTTAAAAAAAGAACGTGCGCGATAAAGCCGTTTTGCACTGATACCAGTGCCCGTCTGCTTTCTTCTGAAAGACTTTCAGGTAAAAATCACGATCAGTTCTTTGCTCGATAGGTACACTAAAATGAATGAGAGCTTCGTCCGCTATCAAATCGCATTTAGGGCGAAGTGAATAGGCGAATCCTCCAAGAAGAACCGCAAAAAGAATGGCAGAAAGCCAAAGAAGTTTCTTTTTCATGACTCGGAAACTGTACATGGCATTTTCTTATTTATGAAGCATTTTGAGTCTTAAAAAATCTGACCCTAGTTGGTGCTGAAAAACCTGGCACGAGGTGAAGAAAATTTCATTTTTCATCCACCTGTCTCCACGCTAGTGATGGATAATGAATTTTTCCATTTTGTATATTGCACTTATTTTTCTTAGCCCTGTTTCCCTTTATGCTGCAAAGGAGTCTTCTGTGATTACTGAGACCCACAACAACCAACTTATTAAAGCTGCACAAAATCGCGATCTTGCCAAAATCAAAGACCTGATTAAAACCAAAGCAAAGCTGAACATCCGTGATTCTAAAGGCCGCACAGCTCTTTTGATTGCAACGGAAAATGACGATGTCGAAATCGCGCGTGCTTTAGTCAAGGCGGGCGCGGATGTAAATCTTCAAGATGACAAATTAGATAGCCCTTTGCTGTATGCAGGTGCCGCTGGCCGGTTGGAAATTCTAAAATTGATCTTGGCCGATAAGCCTAACTTCAAAGTCTACAATCGTTATGGCGGTACGGCCCTTATCCCCGCATGTGAGCGTGGGCATGTCGATGTCGTGAAGGAACTTCTCAAAACAAAAATCGATATCAATCACGTCAATAAACTAGGATGGACGGGCCTTATGGAAGCCATTGTTCTAAGCGATGGCGGTCCTAAACACCAAGAAATCGTCCAGCTATTGGTGGATGCCGGTGCCGACCTCAACATTCCTGACCGAGACGGAGTGACTCCCCTGGAACACGCGAAACGCCGGGGCTACAAAGAAATCGTGAAAATTCTGGAAAAGGCCCACGCTAAGTAATCCTTCCGTAACAAAGGGTTGAAATTCCACAGGGAAACACGTAAAAATCGGGGTTCACAAGGACCCTCCCATATGATCAGTACAAGTAATGTTAGTTTACGTTTCGGTGGCAAAAAACTCTTTGAAGATGTGAATGTAAAATTCACCCCTGGAAACTGCTATGGGCTGATTGGCGCAAACGGCGCGGGCAAATCCACCTTTCTAAAAGTTCTTTCAAAAGAACTAGAACCAAACACGGGCGAAGTTCATATCGCATCGGATTTGCGCCTCTCCGTTTTAAAACAAGATCACTATGCTTATGATGAAATCCCAGTTTTAAAAACCGTCCTGATGGGAAATGAGCGTCTCTACAAGGTGATGGAAGCAAAAGACGCTATCTACGCCAAACCCGAGTTCAGTGAAGAAGACGGCGTACGTGCTTCTGAGCTTGAAACCGAGTTTGCAGAACTCAATGGCTGGGAAGCAGAATCCGAAGCCGCTGTGATGTTGGCAGGCCTTGCGATTCCTGAAGGACTCCACGGCAAATTGATGAAAGAGCTTAATGGCGGCGAAAAAGTGAAAGTACTTTTGGCTCAGGCTCTTTTTGGCAAACCAGACATCTTGCTTCTGGATGAGCCGACGAATCACTTGGATATTTATGCGATCCAATGGCTGGAAGAGTTTCTTTTAAACTTCGAAAACACCGTTATCGTGATTTCGCATGATCGTCATTTCTTGAATAAGGTTTGCACTCACATGGCCGATATCGATTTCGGCAAAGTGACTACTTACACTGGCAACTACGATTTTTGGAGACAAGCCAGCGAATTGAACCAACGCCTCTTATCGGATCAAAATAAAAAGAGCGCTGATAAAGCAGAAGAACTTAAAGCCTTCATCGCCCGTTTTAGCGCAAATGCTTCTAAATCTCGCCAGGCCTCTTCTCGTCAGAAACAATTAGAGAAACTTGAGTTCAATGACTTGCCGGCTTCGTCTCGTCGTCAACCTTTTATCGGTTTTGATATCACTCGCGATCTCGGCAACGATGTTGTGACAGTTGATAAGATCACAAAAACTTGGGAAGGCGAAACGCTTCTTAAGAACATTAATTTCACTCTTAGAAAGGGTGATAAAGTTGCACTGATTGGTCGCAATGATTTAGCGAAAACTTTGCTTTTAGAAATTCTTGCGGGTGAACTCCAAGCAGACTCTGGAACTTATCAGTGGGGTATCACAACCTCGATCAGCTATTTCCCGACCGACAACTCGAAATATTTTAAAGGCGGCGAAGAAACATTGGTAGACTGGCTTCGTCCGTTCTCAAAAGAAAAGGACGAAACTTTCCTACGTGGTTTCTTAGGAAAAATGCTCTTTAGCGGAACGGATGCTTTGAAAAAACCAAGTGTTCTTTCTGGGGGCGAAAAAGTTCGCTGCATGTTCTCTAAGATGATGCTCTCGGGTTCCAACATCTTGATTCTAGATGGTCCTACAAACCACTTGGATCTAGAAAGCATCACAGCCGTGAATGAGGGCCTGAGCCGTTTTAAAGGCACCGTGATCTTTACTTCTCATGACCACGAACTGATTCAAACTGTTGCGAATCGTATCATCGAGATCGATCAAGGCGTGGTTTATGACAATCACATCACCTACGACGAATACCTCAGCGCTAAGCAGAAAGCTTAGGCGCTTTTACGTCGGCGATAGACAATAACACCATAGCCCAATAGCAACGGGATAAAGAATAAAACCGAAAGCATGGTCAGCAAGTTCAGGATTTGGTAAGCAGTATCTCTGGTTGTCGGAGCAATAGGCGCACCCATAAAATTAAATACTGCTTTTTCCAGATTCAATGCCGTTAAAAGAGTAATAATCAACGTTAGAGGCAAAAACCCTACAACGACTCTTTGCAAGACACCCAGCCCTGCAAACTTCTTAAGATAAGCGAGTAAGAGTGCGACTCTCCATGTGGCAACGATAGTCAGGAAGTAGGCGTTCAAGGATGCCGCTGTCGAAAACTCAGTCCATTTCTCGACTGGAATTGCATAAAGAAGCGCCGGAAATGAAGTCAAAGAAACATAAGTAAGAACATTCTTGTAAGAAAGTTTTTCGATTTTTAAAGGCCATAAAATAGCAAAAATAAATGCGGAAAAGACAAGCGCATATATAACTGAGCCAACTCCCAAGTACTGAAGAATTTCGGCTTTCGGATGATCCCAGTAACGTCCCATACCTACAAGCCAGGTAAAGAACAATCCTACGTATAAGTCCATCTGGGTAAATCCAAGAATGTCTTCGCGATGCAGGCGAAAACTTAAAAGAGCCATCATCTTTTTCATCGAATTTTTCATAGGTACAGGCTTATCTATTTGCTGTTACGAGTCCAGATAAATGCAAGCATCGCGATTACAAAGACACCGAAAGAGGCTTTGCCTGCCATTGGAATAGTATCTTTCATAGAAATGGCATAGCCAGAGGCCAGCATCATGACGGTTGCAAGAATCTTGTACTGAACACGAATAGCTTTGCGCTTTTGCCAATCTATGATTGGCGGACTTAAAACCGGATGATTCATAAGCCATGAATGAAACTTTTCGGAACCCTTACTAAAACAGATAGCAGTCAGAAGCAAAAAAGGTGTGGTTGGTAGTAGCGGCAGAAAAATGCCTATAATCCCCAATACCAAAAAGAGAAACCCACTCACGACAAAAAAAGAACGCTTTATCTGCAAGTTCATTGCCCGAAGCTATTCTAATTTCACGCCAGTGTCATTGAGTTCGTCTTTGATTCCCCACATCTTCTTTAAAAGGCGCGGAGCATGAGAGGCAATATAGGCCATGATCAAAAATTTGATCAGTCGCCCAATAAAGATCACCACAGCAAGCTCAAAAAGCGGCGTCTTCGCCAAGCTTGCCAAGATGACAGCCGGTTGCTGCACAAATGGAGTCACGGCGACTACGAAAACCAATAAAAGGCCGTACTTTTCAAAAAACTCTAAAGTGAGATTCCAAGAACTTGTGTCAGCAATTCCAGGGTAAATTTTAAGAATCAGTGGCAACCCTTGATGTTCAACGATCAATGATAAGGCGATAGCTCCAAATGTCGATCCTACAGCAACACTCAGAGCCAAAATAAGCCAACGCTTGGGAATAAGCATCGTGCTTGAAATAAGAATTCCATCGTTCGGAATCACAACAATCAGGTTATCAAGAGCCGCGAGAAAGCCGATGAAGGGAGGATACCAATAACGATCCACAAACCCTTGCAATGTTTTAACATGAGCACGCGTCTTTTCATGAAACCTTTGAGCAATCGTCATCTATCACCGCTGCAGTTTTTTGATATTTTCCATCCGTGCAACATACCAAGAACTTAATCCTGCTGTTGCCAAGATTGAGAATATCACAAGCAACGAAACCCAACTCGGTATTTTGTAAAAATCTATCAAAAGCATCTTAACGCCAATAAAACCAAGAACCGCAGCTAGACCTGGCTTCAAGTAGCGTAACTTACCCAGTAAATCCGCAAGCACAAAGTACAGAGCCCTTAGTCCAAGAATCGCTAGAATGTTTGAGGCAAACGCCACAAATGTATCCTGAGTCACAGCAAAAACTGCCGGAATCGAATCCACAGCAAAAACAAGATCTGTCACCTCTATCACCACCAAGGCTAAGAACAAAGGTGTTGCTACACGGAGACCGTTTTCTTTTACAAAGAAATCATGATTCGTAATTTTATTTGTCGTGGGAACTATCTTCTTAATAAGACGGATGGACCAATTCTCAGTCGCATTGACCTGTTCATCCGTATCGCGCAGCAATTTAATACCTGTCACGATCAACACGCCACCAAACACATAAAGAATCCAGTGGAAGGCATAAAGAAGCTGAGCACCGACAATAATAAATAATGCACGAAGAACAATCGCCCCTAAAACGCCATAGAACAGAACACGATGTTGATAAATATCTGGAATTTTAAACGAAGCAAAAATCAGAACGATAACGAACAGGTTATCTACACTCAGACTCTTTTCTACCAGGTAGCCAGTTAAAAACTCTAACCCCAGTTCTGCGCCATAGGTGTAAGCAAACCAAGCATTGAATAGCAACGCGACACTGACCCAAATGCCGCTTTCAAGCAGAGCTTTTTTGGTAGAAATCTTATGATCTCCGCGGCCAAAAAGACTTAAGTCAATCGCCAGAAGGATTAAAATACCGATGGAAAAACTAACCCATAACCACGTGGGTGCTACTGAAATCTCAGAAAGAGTCTTCATTCTATGCTCCTAAATTTCATCCATCTTAAACGGAAGGCCTTTGTTTAAGAAAATAGATATTCAGGATTGAATGCTTCGCTTTAAACGATGTTTATCGCAAAGAGAATACCTTCATCAGCTTCGCAGCGATTGGATTTTCTAGCTTTCTTTGGGCTGACATTAACCATACTTCTTCATGAACGCCGCTTAGACGACCAATGCGCTTTAGATCTTTGTCTCTGACATCTTCAATGGCCACTTCTGACAAGGCCGTAAGCCCAATACCATTGGCCGCTAACAATCTTTGCAGACTTGTATCTTGAGTCTCGGCTGCGGGCAGCACCTGAATATTCTGAAGTTTGAAGTAGTGTTCTAAGTCATGGCGAAGTCGGCTATGCATAGTTGGCAGAACAAAGGCTTTACCATCGAGTGATTTTGGAAAGGACTTTTCCAAAGACTGAAACTGCTTGGACCCGTAAACAGCAACAGGTAGCTTTGCGACTGATTTTGCGAACATTTGTTTCTGCTCAGCCGGAGGAGGGTAGTTCGAAAGAACCAAATCAATACGATGAGCCGCAAGCTCACGGAAAAGCTCGTCCCCTTTGCCCTCAAGAATGGATACTGTACAAGGGCCAACTTTATAAGCTTCAAGAACCAATGACAGAATCACACTTTTGGGTACACCATCTAAGGCTCCAACTTGTAAGTGAGTTTGATTCTGGGATGTTCTATCTTGCAGAACCTCAATCATTTCATCGCCTAGACGGAAAATCTCATTGGCATAGTCCAATGCGGCCCTGCCCGCTTCAGTTAAAACCATTTTGCGGTTTCTTCGTTCAAAGAGTGGTTTGCCAATCATGTCTTCCAATTGTTTTAACTGGCTGCTGAGCGTAGGTTGTCCAAGTCGCAGTTTTTCGGCCGCTCGTGCGATTCCGCCCTCATTGGCGATTACGCGAAAGTAGAGCAAATGATGGTAATTGAGCCACTGCATAGAGACCTCCTGCGCCATACTTCGATTAAACCAAAGTATTTGATACAACTTATCGTCTTTTCAGATGTGTCCGTCAAGGCTATACTGGTAGCTATGTTGGAGGTCCTTTTATGGCTTTAGCTAAACGTGTATTTTTGTTTCTAGCACTTAATGTGTTGATTATGGTTACCATCTCAACGCTTTTAAATGTGTTGGGTGTTAAACCTTATCTCACCGCTCAAGGTATTAACTATGCATCCTTGATCGCATTCTGTTTGGTTTGGGGTATGGGTGGTGCCTTTATCTCTTTAGGTCTTTCGCGCATTATGGCGAAGTGGATGATGGGTGTAAAAGTCATCCCTGCCGATACTCGCGATCCTGAACTCCGTGAACTTGTGCAAACAGTGCACGAACTTTCAAGAGCCGCAAAACTTCCGGTAATGCCTGAAGTCGGTATCTATGACTCGCCAGAGATCAACGCCTTTGCGACGGGCCCTACGAAGTCCCGCTCTCTGGTCGCGGTCTCAAGTGGTCTTTTGCAACGTATGAATACCAACGAAGTTCGTGGCGTCCTAGGACACGAAGTGGCCCATATTGCTAATGGTGATATGGTGACCATGACGTTGCTTCAAGGTGTTGTGAATGCCTTTGTCATGTTTTTGGCAAGAGTGATTGCCTTTGCGCTCACTACGGCGCGCCAAGATAATGAAGAAGAATCTTCAGCAGGCCCCTCCCTTGCGTACTACGCTGTCCAGTTCGTGCTGGAGATCTTCTTCATGATTCTTGGTTCTATAGTTGTGGCTTGGTTCTCTCGCTATCGTGAATACCGTGCGGATTTGGGCGGCGCGAAACTTGCGGGGACTCAAAATATGATTCAAGCACTGCAAGGTTTGCAACGGACACTTGACCTTGTTGATCCACAAGCGCAACCTGCAGTTCAATCGATGAAAATCTCAAGTCGCGGCGGTCGATTCATGAAACTCTTCTCGACTCACCCCCCTCTTGAAGATCGCATTCAGCGTCTGAAAGGAAGAACTCTATGATTTCTTATTCCGTCTACAAGGTCATGCACTTAACAGGTGTCTTAATGGTGTTTCTGTCTTTGGGTGGTGTAGCTATGAATGCTATTAACACTGCTGGTGCAAGCATCGCTTGGAAGAAACCGGCAGCCATCACTCACGGGATTGGTCTTTTGTTGTCTCTTGTCGGCGGATTTGGCTTATTAGCTCGCCTTGGAATTGTTCACGGTGGACTTCCCGGATGGGCTATTGCAAAACTCGGCATTTGGGTTTTGTTTGCAGCCATGATTGGCGTGCTTCTTAGAAAACCAAATATGGCGAAACCACTTTGGGCAACAATGATTGTCTTTGGTGCTTGTGCCGCATACTTGGCTGGTTACAAACCTTTCTAAACAACAGTGGTCTTAGTAGCCTAAGTTTCGGAAAAATTATGACGGTCGCAACAAGGCCGTCATGATTCAAAGTCATGATAAGTCTTCTTTTTAGGAGGCTTATTATGAAACTAGCTTGGTTACCCGTCTTTGTGCTTTCAGTATTGGCTGGAGTTGGCCTGCAACAAGTGTATGCAGAAAAAAATCCGACTCTGCCTCCCCCTTACGAAACGCCTTCCAAAGAAAATCCCTCAACCGTCATTGGCTGGCCTGCAGGAAAAACTCCTATAGCTCCAGCGGGGTTTAATGTCTCTGTATTTGCGGAACTCGATACTCCGAGACTTCTCTATGTTTTACCTTCCGGCGACGTTCTAGTTTCACAAGCCAAAAAGAGGCCGGATGACCAGGGACAAGACTCTCCAAACCAAATTACTTTTTTTAAAATGAACGGTTCCGAACTTGTCAGTCAAAAGGTTCTTATCAAAGATTTGAATTTGCCATTTGGAATGGCGGTTTGGAAAGATGAGCTTCTGATCGGAGAACCAGAACAGGTTCTCTCTTTTCCGTTTGATGGAAATGAAGTCAAAGGGGCCGGTCGCGTAATTGCGACTCTTCCATTTCCAGAGCCCAAACGACATTGGACAAGGCACCTTTTATTGTCTGAAGACGGCAGCAAACTTTATGTCTCTGTAGGCTCCGTTTCCAATGTCGGAGAAGCGCCAGATCCATTGAATCCAAAGACGGCCGCGATCCTACAAATGAACCGGGATGGTAGCAGCGAAAAGATTTATGCTGGAGGCCTTCGTAATGCTGTCTCCATGGCTTGGGAACCAACGACTGGCAAACTGTGGACCGTCGTGAATGAGCGGGATGAACTGGGCGATCTTGTGCCCCCCGACTATCTAACCCACGTAGAAGAAGATGGATTCTACGGCTGGCCTTATGCCTATTGGGGTAAAAACGAAGATCCTCGCCGTAAAGGAGAACGACCTGACCTTGTTGAAAAATCAATCACTCCTGATTTCTCTGTAGGTGCTCATACTGCCTCACTAGGTCTGACCTTTACAACGGGAACTAAAGTTTCTGCGCCCTTTGATCAAGGGGCTCTGATTTCTCAACATGGTTCTTGGAATAGTTCGACTCTTGTTGGTTACAAGATCATTTATGTTCCCTTCGTCAACGGCGCCGCCGTCGATGGAGAGAAAGATTTCTTAACTGGATTTATTGCGGATTTAGCAACTAGCACAGTCTACGGTCGACCCGTCAGTACCGTTGTCCTTGCGGATGGAACTATCTTAGTCGCCGATGATGGTGGTGGAAAAATTTGGAAAGTAAGTCCCGTAAAATAAATCGCAGGACTTATCTAAACCGACGCTTTGTATACTTCGCATTCCACAGATGAGATTTCGGCAAAGCAAAGAAAAGAAGTGGCAACAAAAGCCTGCGCGGAACAAGTCTGCGTAGGTAATAAAACACAGCCGCATCAATCGTTGCTGGAATCCACAAAGGCGGGTTCTCTGTTTGAATCACCTTAAGGACTAAATCCGACATGGCCTTCGGGTTGGTCAAACTCATACTCATGAGCTTCTCTACAAATGGCGCCATATTTTTATAGTAGTCACTATAAAGACCAGTGAATTCACCCTTCTCATCCGGCTTAGACTTTTGCGTGTAGTAAACATTTTTAAAAGAGTTTGAACGAATAAATCCTGGCTGAATCAAACTGACGTTGATACCCAAAGGACGGGCCTCATACCACAATGCCTCGCTCATTCCTTCGAGCGCATATTTCGAAGCACTATAAGAAGACATCGTTGGCATCGCTAACATTCCGCTGACGGAAGAGACATTGATGATCTTGCCACGACCTGCTTCGCGCATTTTAGGCATTACTAAGCGAATAAGAGCCACAGGTCCCAAATAGTTCGTCGACATTTGATGAAACTCATCAGACTCAGTCATGTGCTCAAGTACAGCACGATAACTGATCCCCGCATTGTTTACCAAAATGTTGATACAGCCCCAGCGCGCTTCGATTTCTTTGACTAGAATTTCTCTTTCAACATTGGAAGTGACATCCAGTGGACGAATAAGGAAACGATCACTCTCTTTGAATTTTTCTCTCAAGATGTGCAACGACCCTTGTCGAGCGGTGACAATGACACGATATTGAAACTGCGTATACAGAACATCGGCAATAGCTAACCCGACACCAGAGCTACATCCTGTGACAAGAATCACAGGCTGAAAATGTTGGGGAGTTCTGCGTTTAAACCAATACCATAATTGTATCAAAGCGACCTCTTCAAATAGCTAACAATTCCTCGAGAACATTCTAACAACGAAAAATTAGTTTTGCGAAGGCCTGGTTTCTATCTCACGCTGATCGAGGACCCCTACGACGATATCTGAGAGCATTCGGTTTCGACTCTGAAATCCGAATGAACTCCAACTGCAACTCCACCATTTTGTCGAATACGTGGAGAAGCTTATCATGACCACGCGACGAAACGTTAAAACCCTGGCTCGTACCGATTAATTCAATACTTTGGTGAATGGCTTCAATCGTCGAGTAGCATGCGGCATTTGGCTGTTTACGCACGCGAAAACTAGACGGCCTCTCTGGAGAAAAACAAATACGTGGAAGCTTATTTAAGTTTTGGCTCTGGCGAATTGTTCTTCGTGCTGTCGCCCAAGTCCCATCAATCACAAATACAGTAAGCTTCTTATTTTGCGGAAAAAGACTCGAACGCTCAGCCTCACTCATCGGAGACAAGTTCTTCGATTGTTTTCCCGGATACAAAATCACACAGTGATTATCAGGATCTTGCAAGAGCCGGTTCACAGTAACTTCGCGCGAATAGTCTTGCCCCATAATGAGGTGTGAATTCTCCAAGCAGAGATGAGCCATACGGCCCGTAGCAATACGTCGGCGAACTTCAATCGGATGAATAAGAACAACGAACTGAATATTAGAATCAAATTTTTGGATGTGTTTACAGTAACAACTAAAAACTGGCTGAATACATTGAGTGCAAAGCTCTCGGTACTTAGGAGCTTTTTCGGCTTGTTCTTGGCGCTGCTGGTAGTAACGTTGAATATCCATCTCAATCCTCGGCTGATTCTATTTTACCGGGGATCAAACAAGGCCTGAAAGAAGTGTGGTCCGAAAGGGCGAGAACTAGACCTTCAACGAGGCCATTTGTCGCGATTTATGGAAATAAAAAAGCCACCCAGTAAGGTGGCTTTCTATTTTTCGATTTAGCTAAAAAACTAAGTCGTAGTTTTTGGCTTATTTTTCATTGCTTGTTCTTCAGGAGACAAACCCCATGGAGAACCTTTAGGACCGCCGCCGCCTTTACCACCACGGCCGCCACCGCGTCCACCTTTAGCGTCTTTTGCAGGAGCTACAGGCTTCGCTGTGATGAACATTTCAGGAAGGTAGTACATCTCTTCTACTTTTGTAGCTTGAGCTGGTACAGTCTCACCGTCGTTGTAGCTGACTACCAAAACGCGTTTCAAACCTTGAGCGTTTTTGTCAGCGATCTCAAGAGCATTTACAAAATAAGTCAGCTTGTCGCCTTCCAACTTATAAGTAGTGCCAAGACTTGCTTGAATTTCTTCTGCAGATTTTCCTTCAGCAGCCAATGCAGCTTTTGTCTTAAGGGCTTGTGCGAGTGTGAAGCTTGCGAATTCTGTAACGGCTTTCATGGTTTATCCTCTCGAAAGTGTTTGAAGACCCATCTTGTAGAATAAATCTCTGAGGGTCAATATTTGACAAATTTTTAACGGCTTGGACTCTTTAGATTCGATTTACGATTGAGTCTGGCTTCTGCCACGTTGGTAGGAACGCCGCTTCCCTTCCATTTATGCGTTTTATAAGTGCCGCTCACAACCTTTTCGTAGGTTACAGCGACATCAATCAAAGTGTTAAAACCCGCTTTAGCCGCCAAGAAGCCCAATCTTAAAAAGACGTCTTCACGGTCCGCGCAATTTTCTACTTTCAGTGGTTTTTCTTTACGATTGAAAAAGCGTGTTTCTTTCCCTTGGTCGTTCTCAAAAATATGGATGTCTTTTGCAAGCTCTAGGGTGTGAGTATAATCTGCAAGCTCCGCACTGACATGGGTATCAAAACAATTGCTGCAGTAGGTCCCATGAGACAATTGTTCAGGAACTTTCGCCAAGAAAGAAAAGCTTCCTTCTTCCAAGAACTGCGCACAGTTTTTACAAACAGATTCTTTGCAGGCCCCACATTCCAGGGTAGCTTTTGGCTTTAAGCAGGTACAACAAACAGACTTTTCCATGGCGGAAGTGATAACACAGCTTGCCTCAATATACGATGACAAAACACTAAATCAGAGGGGATGGAGATTTTTTCAGGCACCCCATTTCCTATGATTTCGCCCTGCCAAACTACAGGTCTTAACCCCTTAAAACTTGATAAAATGCCTCTGAGCCCAAGGAGGACTTTATGGCACAAAAAAATATGGATCGTGACATGAAAAAACCTACCAGCGAACAACAAGTTCGAGGCTCTGACCTGAGGGAAAAAATGGGTGAATCCCTTGAAAAAGGTGAAGAATTCCGACGTGAACATCAAGGTGCCGATCAAATGAAAACAGAGGTAAATAGATCCTCTGCTGATACCCGTAAAGACACCGAAACTAAAAGAAAAGCACCCTAATCCCCAGATCTAAACCCCGAGGTTTTAGCTAGTGAAAAGCCCCTTTCGTGGGGCTTTTTTTATGGCTGGTTTTCTCCGCACTTACCGCTTCTTCAGCGACGGCGAGATTGTTTTTTAAAGCAGCATTTTCAGGATGATACTGGCTGGCCTGCTTAAGAATACGCACAGCTGCCGAATAGTCCTTTTTAGTGTACGCAATATTACCCATTCCAATAGCGGCCGTGAGGCTCTTTGGCCATCTGGTCAGAATGGCTTGATAAGCTTGATGGGCGTCTTCTATTTTACCAATTTGCTCTAAAGCGGAAGCGGCTTTCATGTGGCTGAGTTCATCTGCAGTAGCAGATAATTTTCCGGGTGGTAATACTACTAGTCCCCAGTAATCCCCGAGCTTCCAAGATCTTTCAAAGCGGCGCAAATCCCATCGTTTGTTTGCTTCAAGCCCCGAGTGCATCAATACATACTGATGTTGAAGATCGTAGCCAAAAACAACCGCGTAATGCCATTGCGGATACCAAGTCAGACCCAAATTTTCAAAAACGACCACCGGGTTTCCGGCTGAGACTTCTTTGAGAAGGTCATTCATACCTTCAAGGGGAATTGCCACAAGGCCTTGACGGCGACTGGCGCTAATCATGTCAGACTGAAAAGTGCCTTTTGCTCCCGGAGTAAAAACCATGGGAGTGACCTCTTCAACGGTCACATTTTTTCCAGCCCAATTCATTGCCATCGTTAAAGTCGCAGGGCCGCAATGATTTGCAGCCTGCTCTACAAAGGGAACTCCCTCAATCGCTGTTGCTTTTGGCAAGTCACGTGCATTCACCAGCAAACTCTCTGTTTGCGGAGTGGCGCTCGCACAGCCCACCAAAATCAGTACCAACGAGATTAAAGTTTTCCCAGCGTTCATACGCTTCCTACTACATACGTTTGATCAAGAAAATGATCAAAACGATGATCAAAATCTCCATCAGAATACCGCCCGCACGCGCTTGCTCAACTTGGCCAGACAACATACGAAGTTCAGTTTCTGATAAGCTTGCCAACCGAGAAGATACTTCATCAGGGGCAACACCGCGATCAATCAAAGTTTGTCTGACTTTATCAGTATTCAAAAATTCTTGGATCTTTTGTTCTGTTTGTGCACGGTCCAAGTCTGCTACAACACTACTTGTAGAAATCATTGTCTGACTAGCAACGGCCACTCCCGGTGCATTGGAAATCATCAAGCACATAAAGATTGAAACCGCAGTCATAAAACCTTTTGAAAATCTCATAAATCGAATCCTTTCGTTCTTCGAGAATCTATTTTAAGGCTAGGTGCGTACGTGTCTAAACGCAATTAGAAATTAAGATTTATATTGAACGTGATACCTGCAACGCCTTTGTATTGAACATGCGTCTGAAAGTCCAGGTTGGGTACGATAGAAAAGTCTAGAATCCTTTTATAGAGAACTTGGCTATAAGCCACAGACAAGTTGTATGCGATCAAACGATAACTAGGTTGATTGTTAGAGGTAAAAATAACGTTATAAGAAAGTGCCCGCTTAGAGTCTAGAATGTGCCCAATCGAGACCCCATTGTTTACTGTATAAAGGTGGGTCTTCTCGAGATAATCGCCTTGATTGAGCAATGTCAGTGAATAGATTTTTGTAAGCCCAAAGTGAAAGTTCAAAGCTTGAAAAGATCCGACCCCTTTCTCGGGATCGGCATACAATTCTAGCTTTGGATTGATCTCGTATCCTTTTTGTCTGGCGATACTTTCAAAGTTCAAAGAGTGAGAAACCTTTAAAGGATCTTGAAGGTCAATACGAGGCTCGAATGAAGTTCTGACATCTCCAAGTTTTCTAAAAACCCCGACAGTCGCACCGGGATTTCTTTGTCGCGGTGTTTGTCTTAAATAAGCATTTTTCGCGTTACGTTTGTCTTCGCGCTCATCGTAAGTCGCAAATTTCAAATGCCAATATTCTTCAAGATTCGGAAGTCGCGGCACAACAGTAATACCGAAGGTATTCACGACAGCCTTTCCTTCTGACGACGCGGCGGTGCTCTCTAAGCGGACAAAGGATTCATTCTTACGTGAAGTTACTCTTTTTCCTGCTAAGAATAAATCTAAGCCGTCAGCGACCCCATCAAACCATTCGGAAATGGCAATATTTCCCTCTATGAACTTCTTTTCCCAGTCAGAATCTTCTGTTTTTTCTTCCTGAGCAAAAGCAGATCCGCCACCTAACATGAACGCAAGGCATAGAAGCTTCAACAAAGTATTTTGGAAAAAGATTTTCATTGAGTTTTGCTCGCTACCAATCTTACTCTTCTTTCATGAGGAATATTATAAGGGCTCTTTTCATAATTTTGCTATTCAATACTGCCGAGAGCTTGGCGTATATTCCCGAAGAAGGTCAGGTAACTGCTACCTTAGGTCCCTATTGGAGCAAAACTAACTTCGAAAGTACAACGTCCCCAGAAGCCAACCCAAGTTTTATGACAGGATTGGGACTCGTTGCTCTAGGTGATATCAATAATTTTAGCAGTCTTGAGATCACTATGTTTTACACCCCTAAAGATTTTATTCGCCAACAAGGGGATGAGTTCATTGTCGAACGCAGCCAATTGCTCCACATCGGTATGGGATACCGCTATTGGATTAACCCCTATTTTTCGTCCTCGTTGGCGTTCTATTCCTCATACACCATGGGGGACCCTATGGTTGTCTATACTGACTTTCCCCCGGGACAAGACATCAATACTTCTGCTCGTGATACTACCGAGTATGGATTTGATTGGTCCATTCAGGGACAACTCTGGGGAAGCGACCAAGTCGCAGTTATTTTGGATACCCGATACTCGTTCAGTGTGACCCCTAAGCAAGGTGAACACGAAGATACTTATGGAGTTTTGCTAGGCCTTCGTTATCTGGTGCAAGAAGAGAAAAAAGTCGAAACACGTAAACCATAGATATTTCGCGATATTTTCACAAGATCTCCCGGAAATCCCCCTGCGCTAAAGAAAACATTTTCTTAAAATGTCCCCATGGACAAGAATCATCCAAAATCGATTTCCTTGACCTTGGCATTTTCTTTAACAGCTCTCATCTTCTATTTACCTGCCAATTTTTTTCCCTTTATGAGTATTGAACTATATGGCAACAGAAATACTTCAACTATTTGGGGTGGCATTGTCGTTTTGGTGGAGTCTGGCTCTTGGCCGATAGCACTCATTGTTTTTTTGGCAAGTATTGTCATTCCTTTTTTTAAACTCGCTATATTGTTTTATCTGGCACTGACTGCAACAAATGGAAAACACCTGCAGTTGAAACTGAAGCTGTACAACATCACTGAAGCCATTGGTCGCTGGTCCATGTTGGATATTTTTTTGCTAGCTGTCTTAGTGGCTATTCTTAAGTTGGGTCCGTGGACGACTGTGGAGCCTCAGATGGGGTCTTTGCTTTTTGCCCTCGTTGTTATCTTTACGATGGTTGCTTCCGCAAGTTTTGATCCTAACCTTTTAAAGGAAAATCCAAATGGCAAAGTTTCTTAAGTCAAATTGGTATGTCTGGCTTTTTCCTGTATTTGCAATTCTTATTTCAATCTGGCTATTCATGGGATATCTGGAACAACGGGGACCTGATATCACGATTCGCTTCGAAGACGCAGCAAGCTTACGAGCAGAAAAAACCCGTATTCGATATCGCGGTGTCGTCGTCGGAACTGTTCAAAAAATCACCATTTCCGAAGATCATAAAAATGTGATTGTACATGCAACCTTACAAAGAGATTCTGCGAATTTTGCCGTAGAAGGTTCGCGATTTTGGATAGTCACGCCAAAGATGGATATTCAAGGCGTTCGTGGACTTGAAACTCTTTTTGAAGGTCCCTATATCTCGGTGCTGCCAGGCACGTCGAAGGCAAAAACTAAAACCGCGTTCATCGGGCAAGCGACCCGTGGGACTGAAGATGATGCCTTCGAAAATACGACGCCTTACTATTTGGAGTCCCCCTATGTTGAATCCATAAGTGCTGGTGATCCAGTCACGTTTCGTGGCTTAACAGTAGGAACGGTCAGCCGAGTGACTCTTACCAAAACTTCGCAAATGGTGAGTATTCAAATCAATATTGAACATAAGTATACCAAACTCATACGTACCAATACCGTGTTTTGGCGTAAGATAGGAGTTCAGGCAAAGTTAGGACTTTTTAGTTCTGATGTCAAAATTGAGTCGCTTGAATCCCTCTTACGAGGAGGTATTGATCTCTTCACTCCCGAACCAGCGGGCCCTATGGCAAAGGCCCGCAGTCGGTTTGCATTAAGTGCCAGCCCCCCAAAGGGTTGGGAGACCTGGAACCCCGCTCTCGAATTCGAGAGCCGCATCAACTAACTTACATACCGGAAGCTTTTTTCTTAGCGTCCATTTCTTTGGTAGTACTCAAAATGGTCTTAGATAAAGTTTCGCTTGCCATCAGTACTTGCTGAGAAGCGAGTTCCAAAATTTGCTTTTGAAATTTCGAATTTGCAAACTTCGCCTGAGCCGCCATCGCAATACCTGTTTGCCACTCTGCGATCATTGGATCCCAAGGATGAGGACCACCATCGACCATAGTTCCTTTGTCGACCCAACGCCAAATTGCATATTGATCAGTAGGTTTACCAAGACTGATAGACTTAGGAGTTTCGTAAATTGCTAAATAGAACGCGGTCTGTCCATTCGCAATGCCTAGGTCCTCTTCTTGAACCGTTTCAGAATAACCATTTATAAGCTGCCACTTCACAAACTTACGGCCTTCGATATCAGGTACCGCCAGAACGTGTTCGTTATTCACATTGTCACTCACCACGATGCCATCTTTGTTCACAGAAGTTGTCAGTTGTGAGTTTAACGTTCCTCCTACCATTACTTTCACAAAGTCTTGGTCCATAAATTGACCTGTGGAAACATTGAAAGCGTCGACATACACTGCGTTTGGCCCGACACCAACACCGCCCGTAGGTAAATAAATCATCACAATATTGACATCAGTTTCACCAACAGTAGGCGGAGTTACAACTTTTCTTCGCGCTTGGTCGTCTGTTGTGTACAAAACGTTTCCGCTCGCAGCACCACTGACAGTCATGTAAGCAAAAGTGCCGGTACCTTTGGTCGTCCCAGTTGGCCATTCAATAGTTTTGCCAGGAACAGGAACAGCACAATGAGATCCAGGCGCCACATTTTCCAATGTAATCACTTCAAGCTCATTAGCCCCACCTGCTTGGTGACGTCGACGTCCCGCAGACCAAGAAAGCACGACAGTACGATAATAAACATTTGGCATAAATTCTCCTCTTTTTGAAAATCAGGATGGAAAGAAATCCATCTCCGCAAATCAGGTTTTGTGAGCGGCGAAGTAATGTCAAATGACCGATAAACAACAAGCCATTTGTAGTGCGTTCCCAAAAAGACAATGCGCAGAATAAGAACGCCGTTCTGAATTTTTACTAGAACTTTGCTCAAGAAAGTCTGGGATGAGATCTTCGATCAATAGACTGTCGAGGTTACCAAAACTCCTCGCCGCGGAAATATTTAGCCCTGTTTATCTATGTAATATTGCGGAATCCTCGAGAGGAAAGGAAGTTCTGTATGATCACAAGAACCGTCCAAAAAAGTGAGTGGAATAAATTCTTCAACCTTGTTTCAAAGTCGATTGAAGGTCAAGAGGTCGAGATCGAAGTTTCCGGTCTTGAAATTGGAGATCAGATTGAAGCCGATTGGGTTCCGTTTGACGGAATTTCGTATGATCCAAAGACAGACTACATTTTTGTGCATACGCCACTTTTGGATCACACGATCGTTCATCCTTCGACGGTGCTTGTAGCTGAAGAGGAGAATACTATTGTCGCCATCAATATAACGGACGATGAGACTATTCAAATTCTGCAGTTCCGCCCCTCTTTGGAAATTCCTCAAGAACGAAGAGCGGAACTGGAAAATCGCCCTTAAGACTAGAGTTTTTCCATATAGGTTTTCATAGATGCTAAACCCTCATCAAAATCTTTGATAAGAACTTTCTTGAGGTTTAAAAGCATACAGATGACGTTCATTGGGAATTTGTATTTTCCCTTCATGCCCCATTTTACTTTGGTTTGGGTGGCATCAACTGCTTCCGTAATTAGATAAGCCGCGCTGGTATCTTCCATCGGCTTCTTGAAACGAAGTTCCAAATCAATTCGCTCGCCTTCAATGATGTTTTTAATTTCTTGCTCGCCGACACCCACATCGTCATTTCCAGACCAAGCAGAAATGAAACCTACGGTCCCATCTTCACCGCGATACTCCATTTGGATGTTGGGATCTCTTTTAGCCCATGGGCTCCAGCTATTGTGAGTTTTCAGTTGTTTGAGCTGTGCAAAAATGACGTCTTTAGGTTTTGCGATCACTATTTCGCGTTCAATATTCATTTCTGACGGCGCAATCAGCCCCAGAATAAGAAAAACCCCAACAATAACACCTAACGCGATTAAAACTTTTTTCATTTTTCAGCCTCCCGCCTAGACTTGAACTTACGCTACTTTATAAAGTAAAACTGTTAAGACTAAGTAATGCAAGAACAGATGAGCACTCGTAGGAGAACACAATGGCTACAAAAGCAAAATGTACCGATGTCTATCAATCGAGGTCTAATCAGAGGAGCTTCCTATGTTAAAAAATATTTCGATCGCCTTAGGCGCCATCATTGTTATTCTCGTAGGGGTGTTTATGTACACCTCACGTACAAGTTCAACGGTCGTAGTAGAACATACTCTGAATGCACCTGTTGAAAAAGTTTGGGCTATGTGGAACGACCCAGAAACTATTAAAAAATGGTGGAGCCCCAAAGGTTACACAGCTCCCGTTATCAAAAATGATCTACAGGTCGGTGGAACGTTCCTACTTTCGATGCAAGCTCCCGATGGAAAAATGCATTGGAACAGCGGAAAGTACGTCGAGATTGTTCCGAATCAAAAGATTGTCTCTCGGATGGCTTTCTCTGATGAAAATGGGAATCCCATTCCTGGCTCTCAAGTTCCGGTTCCAGGTAAATGGCCTGACGAGATCACTGTAACTGTTGAGTTCACTGCTCTCAATGGACAAACTAAAGTCAAAGTGACCGAAGAGGGAATTCCAACAGTGATGTCTTTATTTGCAAAAATGGGTTGGCAACAGCAATTTGATAAGTTTGACGAGCTCCTAAAGTAGCTCGTGTAACTCGCTAGAGGCTTTTTCAAAACGCCCCGTTTTCATTCGGGGAATCTTTCATAAGCTCCTGACCAAGATCCCATAATTCTACGACCTTATTATTCTCGAATCGGAAAATGTGCACCACCGCGATAGGAGCCGCATTGGTGTCTTTTCTTAGAACCTGCGAGTGAGTGACAACCGTATTACCATCCTCATAGACATGTTTTACTTCGATGGATTTGTTAGGATGAGTTTTAGAGGCCTCTTCCATTGCAACCATCAAAGAGGTTCTATCCCCTTTAAAATATTGATTATGATGAATAAAGTTGGATGCAATGAATTTGTCGTAAGCAGCTTTAACTTCTCCAGACGCTGCGGCTTTTAAGAAAGATACGGCCATTTCTTTTTTATTCATGCTTGTCTCCTACTTTTTCTTTCTTGAAGCCTTTGCCTTTTTCTTGGCAAGGTTTTCCTGGATGCGAAACTTCACTATTTTCGTCACAAGACCTGTCGGGATCGGCTTATCGATAGGTAGCTTAATCGTGCCCTTAGAAGTTTCATAGGCGCTCAATTTACCTGCAAAAGCTTTAATGGCAGACGGCATCGCATAAAGACCTATGTGGTTTTTAAAACCACCAAAGTACAAGAGTACACCTTCAAAGGAATAGGCTGGCATATGATAGCTGATTTTCTCGGTAGCTTTTGGAGCTGCCTTTTTGATAGTCGTACGCAGTTGCTTTAAGAGCTTTTGTACGTCTTTAGGGAAGTTGGCTATGTATGCATCTACGGTTGTCGAAGTCTTTTCCATGACACTATCCTAATAAAAAAGGAGAAGCTTGCAAGCTTCTCCTTTTCATTAATTTCAATGAACAGTGTCTAAACTATTGCTTCCAAGGAAGGAAAGCTGTCTCTAGACCTTGTACGTTTTTCTTAAGCTCAGGCATGTGTCTTACGATAACTTGACCTAAAGTACCTTCGTCATCAATCCACGCCAAGCCCGCTTTCGTGTAGTATTCAGGCGTGTAGTTAACTGTGAAGAATCTGTCTGCCATCAAACGACGAGAAGCCATCAAGATGAAGATTTGGAACATAGTCTCACCGAAGCCGAAGTTCTTAGGACGAACTTCTTCAGCCAATGTACCAACTAAAAGATCGATTGCTTCAACGTTGTCGTTACCAACAGAATCTTTACCGTATACTCTGTTGAACTTCTCCAATACTGCCATTTGGCGGTCATCCAATTGCTTGTTTGGTGGGAAGAAGTCACGATAAGACTTAATTGGCTTTAAGTTGATACCTCTTCTGAACTGATTGTAACGAGGAACGCCTCTTTCACGATCACGAAGAACGTCAACCATACCCAAATCCATGCTGCCATGGCCAGGAACTGTGAAGTTTTGCATGAAAAGTGGGAAGTTGTTCAACACAAGCTGACCAGGAAGCTGGGTACCAAATGAATAGTACAAATCTCCCAACTTGTGGTTTTCCATCATTGCATAGCTCTTATCATTTCTAGATTCAGCAAATGGAACTGCTTCAGTAACCGTTGGGCTACCTGCTTTTTTCAACTCCAAAGTCTCTGGCAACAAAGAGTGAAGTCTGTATACAGAAGTGAACTCTTCAGTGATGCTGTACGGAACGCCGAAATTGTCTGTTTTATCACCTACGATACCACCGATCAAATAACCAGACTTAGTTCCACCGAACCAATCTGTTTTATTCAACCCAGGAATTCTCTTGATCATTTTTGTCCATGCATTTGGATTTGCAAGACCATACCAGTTGGCATTCATTGCAATTTTCAAAGTATCGTTAGCCAAGATTCCAGGAGTCCACTCAACCGTGTGAATTTTCGCAAGGATAGCTGCATTGATCAAACGCGCAGTTTGGAAAAGTTGTTCATCAAGGCCTTTTTCGTCCAAGACTTTAACGTCTTTACCGTTTTTCCAAGTGAACATTTTTGATTTAGCGTCATATGTAACGTTTTTCTTCAAAAGCATGTCTGCAATCGCATTGTGCTCTTTTACGAAAAGAGTATGAAGCATGCTCAGACCAACCCACCAGTTATCTTTGAAGCCAGTGACTTCGTAACCTTGGTTTTGTCTGTTATCATTAGGGTTCAATTTGTTGCTCTTAGGAAGAACTTCATTGCCACCAACCATAACTGTGCGCATTTTACCGCGAGAGAACGCACGAACTTCGTTTTGCTCAGCTTGGCTGCTTCCGTAAATCTGAGAAGCATCCCACCAGTGAGTTACGTCATTCAAAGTAACTTTTCCACCGTATTCACGTTTGTAAATTTTTGGATCTACTGTGTTCTCTTTTGTTCTATCAATAGCTTGGCGACCGCTTCCTACGTTAATTTCCCAAGGATTGGTTTCCATGTTTTTACCATGTGTAAGCCAGTCATGGTTCATGAACTGGATCCAAACTGCGGCAAGCATATTCAAGAAAGGAACCGGTTTGAATTCATCACGAGTGAAGAAAGTCTGAGAAACAACAGATGGATTTGGAACCATCACAGTTGCTTCTGGATTTTTAACGATAAATGCAGGAGCCACGTTACGACCGAATGCAGTGTTTGCTGCACCCACAAGTGGGTTTTTCAAATCATTACAAGTGCCATCAGCACTTCTAAAGTTTGTGTTGATTTTAGAGCAATCAACCGGAGCATAACCAGAGTAAGCAACATGCGGGTCATGCAGATTGTTTTTCAGAAGACCCTCACGAATCCCCTTAAGAACTATCAAACCGCCTACTTTTCCTTTTTCCGACCAAGTCGTCCAAGGTGTGTCTGCAAGCTCTGAGCTTGGAGCACGTTGTGCTTCTGTATATACTTTTGGTGTACTAGCAACAGGCGTCGTGTCTTGGTTACTAGAGGTTTTAACAAAAGCACAAGATGAGATCACCTGGCTAAAAAGTGCCAGGGCTAATGGGATCCGTTTATTCATGCAAACTCCTTTTACATCAATATTTAAGCTGATACCTAGTCAGTATATTTATAATAGAGAGTCTGGGAAGTCTGGTTTCTTGGTCACGACCTTTGAGCTGATGAATTTGTCCCGTTACTATTCTTTGGTCTAGGGAATATTTGCAAAGTACCCTAAGAACTCCTGCACTCGGAACAACACGATCTGGAACGAATCACTTATAACTAGCCTAAGAGAAGTCGTATTCATCAAACTATTTCTGCTAATTAAATAGTGATGTTAGTATGAAAGTGGACTTCGGAGGATTATACGAATGAAGAAGAAGACGATGATTTCTGCAGCACTCGGCGGAGTGTTCGTTTTTTCAATTTTGACTTACACAATGGTCGACTTTTTTATTGAACCAAAAGAAACTCGTCTGCCAGCTTCCGTACCTAGCAACTATGAATCTTTGAAGGCTTGCGAAAAACAAGAAATTCTCTGGGATAAAGTAAAAGCTAGCGTTTATAAGACTCTTCCGGAATATCGCAGTTTGGGCTTTCTTCAAATGCTTGCTTTAGGCAAACAAGAGATTTCCCTGAAAGGTTCATTTCATTCTGACTTTGCACCAAAAGGTTGGAAAAAGTACCTGCACGGTCGAGGCGCCATTGGAAAAGTGAAAGTCGTTCCCGTTGGTAACAAGTATACCGGCATCTTTCAAGGTGCTGACTGTGCTCTTCTTCGTCTCTCACTGACTTCTAAAGTATCTGGAGACCGAGCTGTTGCACCGGGCTTGGCTTTCAAGGTGCTCCGCGATGGCATTTACAGCGCCAATATTTCTGCTCTTGTTTCTTTGACAGGCCAAGATCATGAGTACAACTTCTTTAAAAATGCTATGTCCAATATCGTTCCTGTGGCTGACGGAATCGGACCAGGGTGGGTACACAGTATTTTCAGCAAAGTGACCGCCTACCCTGAAGAGCTTGTCGTTGCAGATATGGCTACGATTAATGCGCAGGGAATTACAGCAAATAACGTTGTGGCTCCTCGCCAGATTTTCTTTGAGCCTGCGGGTGGATTGAAATTCAGCTCGACAGAGCACGATGTGCGCAACGACTTTGCAACAATTCCTGCAGGCACGACGATTTATCATGTTCGTGTAGTTTCAAATGAACACAAAGACTTTAACTATCTTGAAAACTATACAGCTGAAAAAGTTGAAGGATTTTTTAAAGACTCTGAGCATATTGCAGACATCGTTTCAACGTCTGAATTTGTAAGCTCTGAATTTGGCGACGACGGAATTTTCTTCCGTCATCAGATAAGACCTAAATACTAGTTTGGATGTTCTTCACGAAGTAAGTGGATTTTTTGGCTGACAGCCTGAAGACTTTGTCCCAAAGAATCCGCGTTTTGTTCTAAGATTCTCATCTTAGCACTCTGCCCTTCTCGACGAAGATTGTTTGCTTCATCAATTAAAGGACGTAGACGGGACTCGAACTCTTCGAGGCGACCTGCCAATCTTGCTTTCTCTTCTATAGACAGAGGCTGACCCTCTTGAATTCTAAAGCTACTCAACGAAAGAGTTAGTTCGCGCACCTTTTCACCCAACATACGGAACTCTTCCATTTTTTGAGCTTGCTCGGTTTTGCGTGCTTGTAATTGCTCCGCACGAATAGCCACCAAGCTTGCTGCAGCTTCAGCTTGCGCACGAAGCTCGGTCAAGGCATTGGACATATTGATGACTTCTTCCGAGACCCCTTCGCCACATTCGGCAAAAAGTTTAATCAAGCGTTCAGCCTGTTCAAAGTCGAAGTCCGATTTGAGGTCCATGGTATCAATTTTTTGACCAAGACGAACCATTTCAGAAAAATAGTTATCTAGTTTTACAATAGCTTCTACGAGGGACGACGGATTTTTTATTTTAATTTCAGACATGCCGCGGTTTATGGCACAACCCCCCGCAGAAGCCAAATTTTTACTTTGGAAGAAACCGTAACACCGGGCTTCGGGCGTCCTTTTAGATCTTGTTCGAAATGAAAATCTCTAATAGTTTCAATAGCTATGAGAGAACCCTCTGAATTTTCGAAAAAGGTCCTTAAACTCATTAGCCAAGTTCCTAAAGGAGCCGTGGCAACCTATGGTCAAATAGCAAAGCTTGCAGGCAAGCCTCAGGGTTCGAGAGGGGTTTCTTGGATTCTTCATTCAAGTTCCAAAGCCTACAATCTGCCATGGCAAAGGATCTTAGGATCAAGCGGGAAGATATCTTTTCCGGCGGGGTCTACAGAGTTCAAAAAGCAGAAAAAACTGCTTATTAGCGAAGGTATTGAGTTTAACGAAAAAAACGAAATCGATCTTAAAAAGTTCCAATGGAAGAAAACGCCGTCTGTTAAAAAGACCTCTGCAAAAGGCCCTCGGCTTTTTGCTTCCACCAAGGATTAAGCCTTACTTCATCGAGTGCAGCCCAAACATATTTCCTTCTGTATCAAAGACAATTGAAATATGTCCATATTGGCCAATTGAAATTTTTGATTTTTGGATTCTACCGCCAAACTCTTTGACTCGCTTTTCCTCAACACCGCAATCATCACAAGAGAAATAGATCAGGACGCTAGTAGTTCCCGGTTCAAAACCTTTCATCTTGCAAATCGCTCCACTGGCTCCGGCAGCCGACATGGATCCAGGAAAAGCCCACATTTCAAGATCAGGATTGGTTTCGCCAAGTTTTTCTAGTTTTGTCTGAAGCACATTCTCGTAAAATGTCTTTGCGCGATTGATGTCAGAAACATAGATTTCAAACCAACCCACTGGATTGTTTTTCATAATGTGTCCTTTCTAGTTTTTGCGTGCCTTGATTCTTCGTAACTGCGCCTTCTGATAAGAGGCAAATTCACCGTTAAAAAGAGAGCGTACCAAAGGATCTTCCATAATATCTACATGTTTAATTTCATTTTCGATCGTAGGCGTAAAAACCATATGGTTGATTCGCACATACATAGAAGTAAGTGCCTCACCCTCTTGTAAAGCTGTATACAGTCTGGCAATGGGAACTTCCGTGAACCATCCTATAGGACTAGCGCTTTCCCCGACAAACTCGATCTTTCCATCATAGAGGCTATAGCAGAAATTTTGCGCGACACCCTTATGATCGTAAACCGCAAGTTGCCACAATCGTGGTTTATCAAAATATGGATCTATAGCTGGCTCCAGCGAGTTGTACTTATCCAAAATCCCCTTCGTGCAATAGGTGTAAACCAGATTTGTCTGCTCAGCAGTCAGTGGTTCAAAATGCCGAGCGATTTCTGCTGTTGTTAGGGGCTTTATATCTGGATTGTATTCGTAATCCAGATCTTGCCTACCGACTGGCAGTACCCAACTCAGTGATGAAGCTGTCTCTATGCCATTTGCGCTTAAACTCACTGAAACAGAAGGATTCAGTCTTATCACCTGAGTCTTAGGTAAAGCAGTTGCAATTTCTTTCTGGAATTGTTGATAAGTAATGGGAAAAAACGCTTGGTTATACCACGACCAATCTTCCATCTGAAACTGACAAGAACTCGGAACCACATAGCGCGGATTTAAAACCTGTAGTTGCTCTATCCACTCTGGAGGTAGTTCCAACGAAGCGGGCTCTGAGCGTGAAGGCGCGAGGACTTCCAATTCGCGCATTGTTTGAAAAGGCCAGAGAATCATATCCCACGAACCTTTTCTAACTAACAAATCCAACGTGGAATAATCAATCCAAGAATCCACCACGTTTAAGACATTAACTCCCGCAGCTTTGATTTGGTAAAGAGAATCCACATCCGCATCCAGGGCTCTTCGCGGGGTGACTTCTATCGATCCGATATTTACTGGCGTATCTAGATCGAGAGAGTAGACCTTAGTAAAACCAAGCTCGCGAATTAGTTCTAACATTTCTTCAAATAGGCAATAGATATAGATCGGTGTCTTTCGATCTAAAAGATTTAAGCTTTCTAAAGAACAGTGGTCATCGTGATAGTGAGAAATAAATACGGCGTCTAATGAAAGCGCTTTTATCTGATTATGATCAAAGCGCACACTAGGAAATGCATAACAATTTCGACTGAAAGGATTTTCAAAGATGGGATCAAAGGCAATTCGAGTGTTTTCACACTCGAATATGTAACCTGCATGCAAGATTCGCGAAATTTTTAGTGCCACAGCAACGCATATTACTGGGACGCCTGTCGTAAATCCAGCGGCAAACTGCCCTACTCAAAAAAACAAATGCCTTTGTAATTATGATTCATCTTTGTACCGCATGTACCACTGATACTAATGCGATAAGCCGGAAACTCAGAATCTGGAATCATGTCAAAAGTGCAATGGCCAGATTCAACAACTAAAGTCGAATTGGCGGGGTCCACAGACTCTCTGGATTTACTAACAATTTGAACTGTCGTTTCATCTTGTGCAGAGACTAAGTTGAACACCACAGCTTGCTTTGTTAGACCACCTTTACCGCTTAGATTGGGTTCGTATCCAGAACAGTTATAGCTGACAGCGGCGCGCGCACTCGCAAAACCTGATATTGCAGTCACAATCAAAAATGCCGTAATATTCTTTTTCATTTTCTTAACTCCTTAAGATTAGTTTTAGCAGGCCATGCCAGAACTGTAAGTCAGTTCGCAGTCCAAGATTTGGGTATCGATTGGAATGTCGCTTTTTTTGTTTCTGAGATCGCCGTGGAAAATGCCTTTGAATTTGGCTGATCCATTCCTGTCATTGCACTCGTCTTTTTCTGCTTCGAAATCCCACTTTACAGCCTTGCCGTCAGTATCAAATGCCGTCACGGTGTTTGGAATCGCGACGACCGAGAAGCCACCCCACAAATTAACTTTGTTTTCGTAATAGTTGTTTGCAGTCACAGTAATAACTCCCAAAGGCGAGTTATGGAATGTTTGACCATAAGGCTTTGACTCGTGTGGAGTTGGCAGAATATGTTTTTGACCGTTAATAGTGACAGAGATCTCGGGAGCATAGTCCTCTGAGTAGTTTGCACGGTGTAAGTAAAATTCAATGACTTGGTTCGAGCCCGAGTTCATCGCAGATTTGCAAACCAACGTGTGGCCACCTGAATGTGCCAATGCGCCCGTCGAGATCAATAAGAGTACCAAAGAAGTAATTACATGTTTCATTTCTAAATCTCCTGATAAAGATGAATACAAGCGCAAACTAGTTTACTTCCATTAGTTTGAAAATTAGAATGATTGTATATTTGATATCGAATTTTTAGATATATATAAGTGGTTGAAATTATGGAGTTAAATTACCTTCGTGTGTTTTTTGAAGTGGCAAAATCAGGCAAGTTCTCGGATGCCGCAAGAAAAATGAATATCAGTCAATCGGCATTAAGTCGATCTGTGGCCCTTCTAGAAGAAAGCGAAGGAGTCACCCTTTTTGACCGCTCTAAAAAAGGTGTCGCTTTGACACCCAAGGGACAAGAGGTTTTTCATCTTTGCGAACAACTGTTTCGTACCGAAAAAGAGATAGAAAATCTTTGCCGTGGGATTCAGGAAAAATGCGAAGGGCCACTACGTTTCTCAGCAGCAGATCACGTCATCAACGATTACCTGGTTAAGCCTCTGCATGAATTCCGCAGAAAATACAATAAGGTGGTTCCCAGTATCCGTTCTGGCACTCCAGACGAAGTGATCCAAGCAGTGCTCAACACCGACTGTGAGTTTGGACTTCTCTTTGCGAAGGTGAATCTTCCCAATGTCGAGTACCGAATTCTTCATCGCGAAGCTATGGCGGTTGTTTGCCATCCCCGTCTGTGGAAAGAGAATAAATCTTCTAGTAACGAAAAAACTCTGAAAGCTATCCTTAAAAACTATGGTTATATCTGCTCTATTGGGGCTCTTCTAGAAACTCGCCCGTCTCGAGTAATTATGGAGCTATTTGGAGAAGCTCCTCAAATTGGGCTTGAAACCAATAGCCAAGAGTCGCAAAAGCGCTTCTGTCTTGCCGGAGAAGGCGTCGCTTACCTATCTCGCTTCATGGTCGCCAAAGAAATTGAAAGCGGCAAGCTCTTCGAGATTCCAGTCGATCATCCTCATTCATTTAACCTTTGGCTGGCCACCGCAAAGGGAAAGCATCTAAGCCTCACCTCACGAATGTTTTTAAAGCACCTTCGCCCTGATATGGAGTGGAATGTTTGACAGTAGTGTATAGAACTTTTCTACCGATTTGATTGTTTAGGAAATGTTTTAAAAACTGAAAAACTCTTGGTTGAAAAATTTAAAATTCGACAGAGAGAAAATCCCAAAGAAAAACACTCTGCACACAGGGCTTTGTCTTTACAGAAAAATCTAAGAAACTAGTAAGAGACTCATGGAGGAAGTATGACGTCTTTTACGAAATATGGTGGCCTTACGGCGCTGGCCTTGCTGGTGGCCCTGGGCTTTCAGAACTGCGCTCAGGTTCAAGATCAAGAGCAGTGGTCTGAATTCAAAATGTCTTCGACGTCTACTGGTTATGGCAACATCAACGAAGGTGTTGAAAGCATTCTGCTTAAAAGCAAAATCTCTGAGCAAAATCCTCATAGATGTGTAAAAACCAGAGAAAACTGTTTTAGTGAAACCTTTAAGCAACCTATCAAAAATACCCGAGCCGTGGATGTACTTTTTGTAGTGCAAACCTCGGCTTCTATCAGTGCTCAACGCCAGGCTATAGTTGCGGGTATAAACGACTTCATTACTTCGTTACCAATGGGTTCTAACTTTAATATTGGTGTCATGTTAGCGCACGGAAGCAGATCAAATTGGGCTGGACGCCTCTATCGTGCTCAGGCTGAGCCGATCGTACTTAAATCTGCCGAGCTTACAAACGCGCAGATTCAAGAATACATAGGTATGAAACTGAACCAAGTGGTGATGGATCCAGACGCGGGTGGAGGCGAGGAGGGGCTCTTCTCATTATACCGCGGGATTACCACGCCTGTTCTGCTGTCAGATTCCCAAGGAGCGGGATTCTTTCGAGCAGACGCAGCTCTTGGCGTAGTTTTCGTTGCTGATCGTAGAGACATCTGCGCCGTCGTCCCAGCAGGTGTTGCACCAGAAACAGACCCAAATAAACTAGCCGCCCGCAATCGAGATTGTGAGGGGCTGACTGCCAATGGTCTTTCCAACCAATTAAAAGTATTAAAGGGCACACTCCCCCTAGCTGTTTCTGGGATTATCTATGCGGATGCTCCGGCGCCAGCGGGTAAGGAGATCGGCTATGGTTATACAGATATGATCGCACTAAATCCTGGTGTCGCTATTGATATTGCCAATGATGATATCGATCAGGGCTTGGCCTCTATTGCAGAACTGAGCGGCCAACAGATGATGGTGCAAAACGAATTTATTCTTGATTACACAGGGATCGATCCTAAAACAGTGATCGTCACTGTGAACGGAGTGGGCGTTGCCTATACTTTGGATGGCAACAAAGTCACAATCAAATCCACTATTCCGGCTGGCGCCGTCGTCGTGATTGCATATTGCTTAAAATCCAAACCAAATACCAATGGCTGCCATCATCGAATGAAGAAAGGCCACAAAGACGGGTCAAAGAAATACAAGAACCGCCACTAAGTGAATCTAGCAACTATCTTTCTAAGATGGATTTGAGCTTCGCGAGGTCCGCCATGATCTGATTAGCGTCGTTTTTAAAATCCTCATCAGACATACGAGGCAAACGATAAAGAGTAAACATGACTTCGCTGCCATCAGAGTTTTTGATCACACGAAATGGATTATGATTCGTTTCACCATTTGGAAGAGTCACATCATGATCCATGACGCCGAAACGATTTCTATCAGCGAATTTAATGCGTACAATCCCCATCGGAGACTCCGCCACCCACGTATCATCTGACTTTGTCACTTTGGCATCGCTAAGGCCAGCTGCCCACATGTGCAGGTTTTCGGGGTTAGACGTGAACTCATAGACTTCTTGAGATGGGCGCTGAATAGATACGCTGATGTGTTTTGCTTGATAAGTCATATTGTAATCCTTCTACTACTTCTGGCTTTTAAGGACTGATTGCAAATCTTCTAAGAGGTAATCCATTGTCATTTTCAGCCTTGCTGATGAGGATGAAGACAAAGGAGATATCATTGATACGGGTAATCCCATACTTCTCCACTCTGGCAGCACCCGTACTATTTTTCCAGACTCTAGATCATTTTCACAGAGGTAATTTGGCACGAGAGCCACGCCGCCATCTGCAAGCACCATTTTGAGAATGCTGCTCATTTGATTTGAACTGATGCGGTTATTAACGGGAACATGAGCAGTGCCACCTTTTGTCGATGTGAGTTTCCACTTTCTGAAATGCTGACTACTGAGGCTTAAACAATCATGCTTTTCGAGATCCTTGGGACTTCGAATCTTTTCTTTGTTACTTAAGTATTTCGGAGTTGCCACAGCAATCAAAATAACATCGCCAGCGCGTTTAACTTTGAAGCTGCTTTCGTTCGGGCGACCAATGCGAATAGCTATATCAAATCCATCTTTCACAAGGTCAATGAGCTCATTTGTGTATTTTAGTTCAAAACTGAGTCGCGGATGTCGCTGAGTGAGCTTTGCCACCGCCGGAGCAATGACATAAGTTCCTAGATCTTCTGGAGCCGTGATCTTTACCAAACCTGACAGAAGACTGTCCCCTCCATTTAAAGATTTCTGCGCATCTTCTAAAATTTGAATCGGCCCTAGGCTTGTTTCATAAAAAACTCGGCCGGCAGCTGTTAACGAAAGGCTTCTAGTAGTTCTTACTATGAGCTTAGTGCCAGATTCTTTCTCGAGTCGAGAGACAGCTTTACTGATTGTTGATTTAGGCAAATTCAATAAATCCGCAGCTTTAGAAAAGCTGCCGTTTTGCACGACTTTAACGAAGATTCTGGTTAGGTCTAAATTCATAGGCCCTCCGATTGTTTCTATATGGAAACATTATTATTCAATTAGTGCCACTAATCAACAATGGGAAAATAGACGATACTATCTAAGTCAGGCCAGCATAGAGATTGGCCAACGAACTTAAGGAGTATCCCATGAAACAAGATCTAATTTTAGTAACAGGCGCCTCTGGCACAGTCGGCACAGAACTTATTCGCCTCTTGAAAGCTGAAGGCCACAAGATCCGCGCCACCACTAGTAAAACACCTAAAGATGCCTCTTCAGTGCATGTAAACTTAGCCACCGGAGAAGGCATTCGTGAAGCCTTTGAGGGTGTAGATAAAGTTTTTCTACTGTCCCCTCCCGGATATGCAGACCAATACAAAATGCTTTCACCCATGATTCAAGAGGCAAAACGCCGTGGGGTTAAGAAAGTCGTTTTGATGACAGCTATGGGTGCCAATGCCTCGGATGAGACCCCTTTCCGTCGTGCCGAGATCGAGCTTGAAAAGTCTGGGCTGACTTACAATATCGTTCGTCCAAACTGGTTTATGGAAAACTTCAATACGTTCTGGATTCAAGGTATTCGCGAGCACGGAAAAATCCTTTTGCCTGCCGGTAAAGCTAAAACTAGCTTCATCGATGCAAAAGATATCTCGGCGGTGATTGCGAAACTTCTAACGACAGATAAGTTTGATAACAAAGACTTTGATCTAACAGGCCCTCAAGCCTTGGATCATGATGAAGTGGCTAAAGCTATTTCGGATGTGACAGGCAAGAAAATCGTTTACCAAGAAATTCAACCCAATGAACTCAAAGTGGGCCTCTTGGCTGCGGGTCTTCCAGCAGACTATACAGAATTCTTACTCGCAATCCTTGGTTTCTTACGTGAAGGTTACAGCGCAAGAACCACAACGAGTGTAAAAGACATTCTTGGTCGCGCACCTGGAGATATCAAACAATATGCTCAAGCTCACAAGCAGGCTTGGTTATAAGAATCAAATCCACCGAGTTCTGGTTTCGTCAGAACTCGGTTTCTTCTATTTCCAAGTTTCATCGAGCTTGTCTGAGTAAAATCTCAAGGCCTTGTCATATTGTTTGATGTTCCCATCGCTCGTTGTATCTATAAGATGGATAAGAAGCTCGCCCACAGAGTCATGGAATTTTCCAAGATTATACAAAGTCAGAGCTCTAAATACTTTTAGGGCCCGGTCCTCTGGGAACTCTTGAATCCCTTTGTCGAAGGTTTTCAGAGATTTCTCATACTCACCCAAACATCTATACGTACTTCCGAGTCCAAGGAACGCCCCTTGACGATCCTCCGCAAGCCCATGAGCAATCGCGGCTTCATAATATGGCACGGCGGCAGATTCATTCCCCATGAAATCACAAGTCCAAGCCAGCTGGTAGTTTACGTCGGGATCTGTGGGGTGCGATTCATGAAGACTTTTTAAAATCTTCATCGCCTCTTCAGGTTTATTGTTTTTTCGAAGCTGTTTGGCTTCTTCTAACTTTGTTTTCATAAACACCTTCTATGAATCTGTGTGCCTTGAATTGCTTTTCCTTTCATGGAATCCTACAGAAAAGCACAGGAAGCAATATGAAACTGATCTCATGGAATGTAAATGGCTTACGGGCGGTCCACAAAAAGAACTTTCGAGAATGGTTCGAGAAAGAAAAAGCCGATGTCGTTTGCCTGCAAGAAATTAAAATTACTGACGATGTGATTAAGGGCGATGAAACCTTCTATCATCCAGCTCGCTATCATTCTTCGTGGGCTTTTGCTGAAAAAGCAGGGTACTCGGGCTTGGCTCTTTACTCGCGCAAAGAACCTGATGATGTCCGTGTGGGTATTGGTATTCCTAAATTCGACCGCGAAGGCCGTTGGTTAGAAGCGGATTTTGGCCAAATCACTGTCATCAATAGCTATTGGCCAAACAGCCAACGCGATCATGCCCGTCTGCCTTTTAAATTGGAATTCTGTGCAGCAGCTGAGAAAAGGCTGCAAGCTCTCAGAAAAAAAGGCCGCGAAGTGATTATTTGCGGTGATTTCAATATTGCTCACAGAGAAATCGATCTTCGAAATCCAAAAACCAATGTGAACAATGCGGGCTTTCTTCCGGAAGAGCGTGCTTGGATGACCAAGTTCTTGGATAAGCTTGAATGGGTGGATAGTTTCCGCAAATTCGAGCAGGGACCTGATCACTATACGTGGTGGAGCTACCGTCCAGGTGTTCGAGAAAAGAACATTGGTTGGCGCTTGGATTACTTCTTGGTGAACAAGGAAGCCTCGGACCGCTTAAAGGCGGCAGCCCACTGTCCAGATGTGATGGGCTCAGACCACTGCCCTGTGCGCTTGACCTTGAAAAAGTAATTGAAAGGACAGAGCAGTTCCACCTAAACTTGTTTTGAGGTGATTATGTCCAAGATCTTTTTCTTTGTTTTAGTCGCGACTGTTGGTTCCGTAAGTTTTGCGGCAGAACAAGCCCTTTACTTACCGGAAAGTATCTCTTTCGTAACATCGAAGGACGGTCCTTACGAAGCTAAGTACAGCAACGCTGTTCGCTACCGCATGACTGTGAACAACCCTGTCGGCGGCGAAGGCTCACAAAAAATTATTTTCGAAAAATTTGCCTCAGGCCGATATGGGACTCCAGACAAAATCATTTTCAAAAAAGAAGTCGTTGTTACAGACCTGCCAAAGATTAAAGAGTTCGTTGATAACATTGCCAAAAAATCTGTCGAGGCGACCTATGGCTGTTGCGGAGTCAGCAACGTAAGCTGGAGCGAATACCAAGTTAAATTCCAGGTTCAGAGAGAAAACAAATCTTTCGCCTGCGAAACGACCGAATTCACAGACGGTAAGTTTAAGGTTACTTGCAAAGAGTAGTCTAAATATCCCCAAAGCTATATTGTCTTTCGACTTTACATACACGGACTTCGTATCCTGTATACCAGCTATTCTTACCGCTCTTTTGAGCTTCTAGGTGCTCTAGGTTTTGCTTCCAACTTTTGATGTCTTCAAGAGATTTCCAATAAGACACTGTGATACCAAAGCCATCATCACCACGGACAGATTGAATGCCCAAAAAACCGTTTTGGTTGGCGCTCAATTTCTCCATGCGCTCGGCCATTTCATCATAACCATCTGCTTCCGATGGTTTTCGCGAGGTAAAGATCACAGCATAGTATGGTGTCTGCATATTTATATCTTTTGGTGAGTAGCATATGCGACGGCTATTTCAGCTGCCACTTGCGCGTTGTTCAGAACCAATTGGATATTGGTTTCAAGACTCTTCCCCGCCGTTAGCTCTTTGACTTTACCAAGTAGAAACGGTGTTGAGTCTTTCCCTTTGATTCCCTTTTGATCCATTTCCTGAAGAGCATTCTGGATCACTCTTTCCATATCTTTGAAATCTAGCGAGTACTGAGCTGGAACCGGGTTGGCAACGATCACGCCACCTTTAAGTCCCAAGTCCCATTTAGCACGCAAGACTTCAGCGACTTGCTCAGCTGAATCCATTTTTGCATCCACTTTAAAACCGCTTTCACGAGTATAAAAGGCCGGAAGCTCTGAAGTTTGATAACCCAAAACTGGAACCCCTTTGGTTTCCAAATACTCGAGAGTCAAACCAATATCTAAAATCGATTTAGCGCCCGCACAGATCACAGCGACGCTCGTTTGCGCAAGCTCCTCAAGATCGGCAGAAATATCCATTGTAGTTTCAGCGCCACGATGAACGCCACCAATACCGCCGGTAGCAAAAACAGAAATCCCTGCAAGCTCGGCAATGATCATGGTGCTAGCTACAGTGGTGGCTCCATCTTTTTTCTGAGCAACAATGACCGGGATATCGCGACGACTGACTTTCGTAATCTGGAGACCTTTTTTAGCAAAGCTTTCAATCTCGTCCCGGCTAAGCCCTGCACGAAGAACACCGCCAATAATTGCGATGGTCGCAGGAATAGCTCCATGTGCTCGAACTTTATCCTCAACAGCCAAAGCCATTTCAAAGTTCTGTGGATAAGGCATCCCATGAGAAATAATCGTGGACTCTAAGGCTACGACAGGCGCACCACTTTTTAGCGCTTTTGCCACTTCTTCTGATAATTGAACTTTTAAGTTGTTCATAAATCTACCTTTAGATTCTTTTTAGGAACCCATCCCTTACTGCCCTGTTGGTTACGACACCAACACCATCCAAACTCTTCGTAGTATATTTTGAGTTTCTCATTTGTGGATACAGCTAGCTCGGTTGCATCATAGTCTTTAGTTGCTTTCGCGCTAGTGCCGGATTCGTCTAAGTACTTCTCAGACACCCATCCGGCGATTCCACGAGTATCAATACAATAGACCCACCCTAACCAATCAGGATTCGTTTCTCGCTTTTCAATTTTAACCGAGTCTCCGGTTTTAAGCTTAATAGGATTGGTGTAGATAATCTCGTAAGGCTTCTCCACAATTGCCGTCTTCGGTTTGACTTCGTTCCATTTGGAACTCAATGGCTGACAGAGTTTCCCTTCGGCACTCACGACCTTCATCAAAGGTATTTCGGATGCTTCCCCCCAAGCCCATTGACCATCTGCTGTTGGGTTGTAACTACGTTTATCAAACAGATTGTAGCGTTTGAGGTGAATTCCTTGTGGCGTCATTTGGCGTGATACTAATTCCTCAACTTCATCCACCAAATCATCAGGGATCGAAAAGCCTGAATGTTGGCGCCATTTTTCTAAAAAGTAGTATCCTCGTAAGAAGTCGTACTCATAAAAGCGAGGGAATCTAACTTCGAGCCAATCTTCGTCGATCACTTCGCCCGTTGATACTTTTCGGAAGAGTTTTTGTTTTACAAGGTAACTCGCACCTTTATTGAGAAATTCTACCTCTGTCAGTGTCAGTTCATGCTTACGGCAGAATAGAACCGCCTCCAAACAGGCAAGAGTCGTGACGATCGAACTTTTTGGAGCTGGGTTTGTATAAACCTTTTCGTCACAGTTCAAACCACCGTCTGGCAATTGATAGCGGAAAAACCACTCGCGCATCCAAGGCAATTCTTGATCTACATCGGCGCCCGCGTTGAAGAGAACCTGATACATATTCCCGACAGCACATAAACATGCAATTTTACGATAAGGATCTGTCCCTTGCGGAACATCCTCTTCTTTTATAGGAAAGACCGGAAGATAGTGACTTTTCAAAACCTGAACCATTCCCAAAACTATCGCCCTTGGAATCTCCTTTGCGAGACCCATCTCGTTAAGAAGGCTCATGTGCCACCACGGTGAATCCCACTTTGGCCAATATGGATCTCTTTGAATACTTTGAAGGGCTTCCTCTGATGACAAGTACAGATGTGACTTTTCAATCATTTCTTCCTCTCAGTCTTCAACTTCCATCGCTTGTTGTGCTTTGCGAGTATTGATCCTTTGACACAATAAACGATCTCAAACTGTCTTTTACGACGACTGAAATTCTGAAACTCAATGTCGAAGTATTCGAGAACATCTTTTAGGGGAACGGATAATTCCACCAAAAGACCGCCGACCTTTCGTGCGTAACCCTCAGCAATCGACTTCGTATCTGTAAAGTATTGATATTCGAGTCTTAGATTTTTATGAAGTGATATTATGGAGCGATCTAATTCTTGGGGATACTTGAAGTCACTCTTTACTCGGCGTTCAAGTATTGTCGCCCATGCTTGTTTATTTTGAGCAAACACGCCATCCGTTGCGAGACTAAATTCGTCAGAAGAAAGACCCCGATATAGTTTCAAATTCTTACCGGCCATTGATCACTTCCTCTAAGCCTATGGGATATAGCTTCGCCCCCTCGGCTTTGATTTCTGCCACAGATTTCCAAACTGCTTTGGCGATCACAGTGCCGCTCTCTAAAATGTCTAACTCTTGCTTTTCATAGACTGAAGTATCTTTGAATGCGGCCGCAAACATCAGAATAACTTCGTGTCCGGTTTTACCCTCGAAAGCGAAGATGTTTTCGAAGGATGCCTTTAATCCTGAAACATGGATTGCAAGATTAAGCTCTTCGGCAATCTCGCGCTCAATCGCCACGATTCCTGATTCTGCAAACTCGATCCCGCCGCCGAGTGGCCGATAGAAATACTCGCCCTTAACACGGTCGTGACCTCTGTGGAAAAGAAACTGCCCTTTTTCATTTTGAATTAGTGCCAGCGCCAAAGGGCGAATTTTTCTTCCCAAAGTGCCCCGATAATAATCTTTGGTTCGGTTTGCAAGAGTGGCATCAGCTGCTTGCAACCTGCATGCAAGTTCCACAGCAAAATCAATATGAGCATCAGGCTTTGCCGTAATAACATGGCCATCACATACAAATTGTTCATTCGTAAGCTCTACATCTTCAAAATATGATTTCAAAAATTCAAGATGTTCTTGGTTGTAGCCATGGGCTATTCTTTTACCTTTTAAAACCTGTGCCTTTGCAAAGACAAAAGGGCCTGCACAAATCGCTGCAAGCCAAAGTCCTTTACTGTGGGCCGTACGAATCAACTGATCAATGTCTGTATTGTCTTGAATAGACCCCGGGTCCCCGCCGGGAACCAATACGGCTTTGCAATTTGCGAGATCCACCTCTTTATAAGAAGCGTGCGCGCGTATAACAGAGCCATTGCTTGCCTGATGATCGGCCCCGTCTGGTGTGACAAAGATAATTTGGTATTTTTCTGCCAGAAGTTCCGTTGCCAGAGCCAACTCAAAGAAAATGCAGCCTGGATAAAGAACGGTAACAATAGAAGGCCTACTTGTGTTGTCCAATCGCTACCACCTTTTAAAAGATCGCAATTCATAACACATTCCCTCCGCAAGTTTCAAGAACCGGGGGGCCTAACCTTCGATGTTTGTATATTTCGGCATAGCCTCAGATGACGCTATATTTGAATTGGCAGCTTTTGACCGTGGCTCAGCTGTTCAGAACTAAGCTCCGTCTGGGATATCAGGCTCAACGAGCTGAGTAAGCATATTCAAAGACTGTTGCCAGCCGAGATAACACATTTCTGGCGGAATCATATCAGGAATACCTTCTTGGGTAACTCGAAGCTCGGTACCACAGATAACTTTGCGTAAAGTAACCGTCACCGTCATTTCGCCAGGCATGTTCGGGTCATCGAATTTGTCGACGTACTTAAGAAGCTCGTTTTCTTTCATTTCAACGTATGTTCCGCCAAATGAATGGCTGTGCTTAGTTGAAAAATTCGTGAATGACATTCTGTAGCTGCCACCAACACGAACATCACTATGAAGAACTTTGCCTGTGAAACCATGAGGTGGAAGCCACTTCACTTTTGCTTCTGGATCAATGAATGCTCGATAGACTCTCTCTGGTGGAGCGGTAAGCACGCGATGGAATTGAATTGTACTTGGCATATTTTCCTCTTTCTTTCTGAACTTGGCGTTTTAGTGTTCGCCGTCGGCATCGCCCATTTTCTTAAGCACCATTGCAATGGTCTCGGAATCCAATTTTGCTTTTCTCATTAAAGCTTTTGCGCGATCAAAATCGTCAGAATCAATAGCTTCAAAAAACGCATCGACTTTGCCGATTTCCGCCAGCTTTTCTAGAACTAAGGTTCCTTCAAAATCATTTTCATCCATGTTTCATCCTACTTCTTGGTTACCAAAATTATTATGGTCCCTATTTTAAGGGTCAATACGAAACCCTAAAAACTATCCCCCGTCTCGCCGAAAAGTTTCTATGGGACTCCGAGTATTGATAAAGCATCATGATGAACTTATAATAGATTCCAGGCTGACAACAAAACCTAAGAAGTCTTTTAAGTTATCCCCTCGTCGTTCGACGAAGCTCAGAGTGAATTTTTAGAACTTCACTTCCTGCCTCTGATTTAATTAAGTATGCAGGGCGCTCTGCAGAGCCATTTCTTTTATAAAGGTGGCCTCTCAGTTCTTTACTGACGGGTTTCAAATATATCTTTTTAATTGTGCCTTTTACAGGTCGCCCCATCCAGATCCACTGAACTTTGCTGCCGATATTGAATGTTTTAGTTATTTTGGTTTTCATAATGTCCTTCCATTTTTTTTGGGAAAGACTCAGCAAAATAGAAACCAAGGCGAGCTCTGCATAGCAGAGCTCTGACCTTAAAACAGTACAACTTTCGGAGGGACATTCCGAATCTAGAACATCACTGCCGCTCTGGCAGATCGTATCGATCTAGATTCATCACTTTATTCCAAGCAGCTACAAAATCGCGTACGAACTTCTCTTTAGCATCGTCGCTTGCATATACTTCAGCAAATGCGCGCAGTTGCGAATGGTAACCAAAGACCAAATCCACGGCCGTTGCCGTCCACTTCACTTTACCGGATTTACGATCGCGCCCCTCGTAAATACCCGAAGACGATGTCCTATCCCAATCAGTCCCCATGTCTAGTAGATTTACAAAGAAGTCATTTGTTAGTGTCCCTGGTTTATCCGTGAAAACACCATGACGAGATTGCTGATGATTCACATCTAAGACGCGCAATCCGCCAAGAAGCACTGTCATCTCGGGTGCTGTCAGTTTCAATAAATTCGCGCGATCTAATAGAAGCGTTTCTGGTGAAAGCTTTATCTTACCATGAATGTAATTGCGGAAGCCGTCTGCCCTTGGCTCTAGAACTGCGAACGAGTGAACATCCGTTTGCGCTTGTGAGGCATCCGTACGGCCCGGAGAGAATGGCACTTCAACTTTGTGACCCGCTTTTTTGGCAGCACTTTCAATAGCAGCACATCCACCTAAAACAATCAAATCCGCCAAAGAAACTTTCTTGCCGCCCGAAGCAGATTTATTGAAGTCTGCTTGAACCTTCTCAAGAGCAGAAATAACGTCAGAAAGTTTTCCAGGCTCGTTGACCTCCCACTCTTTTTGCGGCGACAGACGAAGGCGTCCGCCATTGGCGCCACCCCTCATATCGGTTCCTCGGAACGAGGACGCCGCCGCCCACGCAGTTGCGATCAGACGAGAATCGTTTATTCCCAAGGAGAGGATTTTCTCTTTCAAAGTTTTCAGGTCTTGAGCATCAATGAGTTTATGATCTACTTTAGGCACGGGATCTTGCCAAAGTTGCACTGGTGCCACCCAAGGTCCCAAATACCGAGAGACAGGTCCCATATCGCGATGAAGAAGCTTATACCAAGCTTTTGCAAATGCATCGGCAAACTCTTTTGGATTTTCATGAAAGCGTTTTGAGATTTTGGCGTATTCAGGATCGACCTTCAGAGATAAATCCGTCGTAAGCATTGTCGGCGCGTGTTTTTTATTCGGATCATGAGCATCCGGTACTGTGTTTTGAGCAGCCGCATCTTTTGGTTTCCATTGATGGGCGCCTGCGGGGCTTTTCTTTAATTCCCATTCGAAGTTGTGTAAGTTTTCAAAGAAGCCATTGCTCCATTGGGTGGGAGTGCTTGTCCATGCGCCTTCAAGACCGCTTGTAATTGCATGAGGTCCCTTGCCGCTTTCAAAAGAGTTCTTCCAACCAATACCCATCGTATGAATAGGACATCCTTCAGGCTCAGCTCCTACATGAGTTGACGGTGCAGCTCCGTGAGTTTTACCAAACGAGTGCCCTCCGGCAATAAGGGCAACGGTTTCTTCGTCATTCATAGCCATGCGTGCAAAGGTTTCGCGGATATCGCGAGAGGCTTTTTTTGGATCTGGATTTCCATTCGGACCTTCGGGGTTTACATAGATCAAACCCATTTGTACGGCACCAAAAGGTCCTGTTAAGTCGCGTTCACCGCTGTAGCGCTCATCGCCGAGCCAAGTGTCTTCAGGTCCCCAGAAAACTTCTTCGGGTTCCCACACGTCTTCTCTGCCAAAGCCAAAACCAAAAGTTTTAAAGCCCATAGATTCAAGAGCACAGTTGCCAGCAAAGACCAAAAGATCCGCCCAAGAAATTTTTTGGCCATACTTTTGCTTAATGGGCCAAAGAAGTCTTCGAGCTTTATCGAGATTCGCATTATCAGGCCAACTATTAAGTGGAGCAAATCTTTGAGCACCGTCTCCGCCACCACCGCGACCATCTTCGATACGATAAGTACCGGCTGCATGCCAGCTCATACGAATGAAAAGAGGCCCGTAATGTCCATAATCGGCAGGCCACCAGTCTTGAGAAGTGGTCATGACTTTAAAGACATCTTGCTTGAGGGCTTCAACATCCAGCTTTTTAAACTCTTCAGAGTATTTAAAAGAGTTTTCTAGTGGATTTAACTGGGGAGAGTTCTGATTAAGGACGGAAAGATCCAGTTGATTCGGCCACCAATCGCGGTTGGATTTTGGACGTACCGTTGTTTTAGGTTTTGGCGATGGAATGGCGGGATTTTCGCTCTCACTTCTTGGTTCTGACATAGTTGGCTCCTTATGAGGGAATTTTTATGTTGGAACCAAAAATCAGAACAATAGACAGACGGATTGTCCAATGACGTTGCAAATATTTTTTAGTTTGAAAAGTCAAAAGCCGACTTGTTTTGTGTCAGATCACAAAACAGTTATTATGCTTTTCTGTTTTTCCAGTATGGCGCCATTCCAATGAATTGGGAAAAAACCCAGGCTTTGAATCGGCTCATTCCGCCTTGTACCATGCCATCAAAGGATTGTTTCTTGAATTCTTTGAGAGTCATATTCTCGGCGATCAGTTTTCCGTTTACGAAACAATAGCTGCAATACTTATCAGACCCACTATTTTTTGGATCCTTATCCATAGGCATGTAACAGCACTCACAATTTTTCACTTTCATAGAAACCTCCAAACAAGTCTAGTATTCCCAATGCTTGGACTTAGATCAATGTTCGTCATGGGGCATGCTTTATTTCTTGTCACCAAAGAGGGCGGCTGGAAAACTACTCTTATGTGTTATTCGGCGATGATCGAAGCAGATATGCGAAAACTGGAAAGACAATTCGGCGTTAAAGTCGACTGGACCAGTTTCGAAGAGGCTTTTAATATTCGTGCAAAGTATGACCAAGCGATGATTCCATCAGGCTTGGACTCGTACATTATTCAAAATGCCGAAACCCCGCTACAAAAACGCCTAGCCAAAATGGCGAAAGCTCACTATGAAGCCGAGATCGAAAAGTTCTCGAAGAAGCTTAAGAAGTACGAGCAAGACGTTTTAGATTTCGAAGCCAAGATAAAATCCGGCTCAAAAGCAAAAGACCTCAAAGAAAAATTAGAAAAACGTCGCGCGACCGTTGAGTGGCACAAAGAAAAAATCGAATACTACGAAAAGATTGAAGAAACCGGGGCTCCTCGTGTTTTTCCTAATTTCTACGCTCCGGTCATTATTAAAGACGGCAAAGAACACTTAATCCGTTTAATGCGCTATCACCTTTGCCCGAAAAATGGCAAAGAGATGAATGCCTTCCAATACAACTTATTCAATGCCCGCAAAGATCGTTTGTTAGATGCGCGCACGTGGAAACCTGTTTTTGGAAAACAGCATGCGATCTTTCCATTTCATCGCTTCTATGAAAGTGTTGATGACGGTAAAGGCAATGCAAAGATCATTTATTTTCAGCCGAAGGACCAAGAAATCATGTGGTCCGCAGCGATTTATGAAGAAGCAAAGGTTGAATCCGGGTTGCTACGCACTTTCGCCGCTGTCACCGATGAGCCACCACCAGAAGTCGCAGCCGCAGGACACGATCGTTGCCCTGTCTTTTTAGCAAAAGAAAGCTTTGGCGCTTGGTTAGAACCGAAAGACATGACCAAAGAAGATCTCGTGGAGCTACTAACGACGGTCGTGCCTACTTACTTCGAACACAAGGCTGCCTAATTATTTAAAAAGCCAATCAAGTTGTTTTGAGTCCCAGCACAGTGCCCGATAATCTGCGAATGAAATCGCTTGAGGGCATTCATGCTTAATGCCCATTCCGAATAAAACTGCGATGAGCAAAACTAACCCGAATGCCACCCAGGTACGCTTAAAGATAGAATAAGCCCAACCTTCTGCTTGCATTCTCTTGGCGTTGCGCACGACTCCGGCAACAAGCAATACTTCAAATCCTGCTTCTAAGAGAATTTCAGGAGCTTGATAGACAAGGTAAATAGCAGATCCAGAAATCATGGCAATGAATGCTAGGAGTAGTATGATCACCATGCCATCATCCAGATCCAGATCCGCACCTGAAGAACTCGATGAGGAGCTGCCGCTCCCCCAAGAACCAGAGGCTCCACCCCCAGAAAATTGACCACCCTGCCCACTCCACTGCGGTGGCGGAATATCAATACGTGAGGGAGCATCGGCAAGATCAATAACGTCTACGAAGTTACCGTCAGAAGAAGTAGAGGGCGATCCAAAATACCAACGTAACCAAAGATAGACGAGACCAAAAAAGACCCCGTAAGAAAAAAGAACGGCAAAACCATAACGTAAAGCCATATGCGAAAAGCTAAAGTACAGTAGCGCCTTACTAAAAAGAACTCCGCCCGCGATCGTAAGAAAACAGATAACGCTCATATGAAGACGAAGAGGCAATACATTTTCTAAACGACGTTTGAACCGAGCTTTGTCCAATCTCTTCTCCTATATCCTGACAAGATTGAAGCTGAATTAATTAACATCACCCAAATAAACTTTGGAGGATTTTCTTGAGCTAATCGCATCACGAAGGCTTAAAGGATAAACGCGACTCTTTTTAATGTCTTTCGCAGACACCCATTCAACTCCAATCTGTCCACTGTCGGGCATATGAGCTTTCGTATGACCGTCTTTCTCTAATTCAGCTTCAAAATAGAGTTCGACTTGATGGAAGTGGCTCGCTTCGGCTTTGAATTCGTGATTTGCACCAATATAGTCTCGAACAAACAGAAGATCTTTCGGTTGAATCGAGTATCCAGTTTCCTCTTTCACTTCGCGAATGAGGGTCTGATGTAGATTTTCACCGTGCTCTTGACCACCACCAGGCAAAATATAGTAATCGCCACCTGAATCGGTTTTCTTAATAAGCAGAATTTTGCCGTCGTTAATGACAACGGCCTTTGCTGAAATTCTGTGAACCTTTTGCATATCGTGCTCCTCTATTCTAACGGTCGTTCAGGCCTTTGCCTTTAAGGATGCTTGGAACGCACTTCTCGATACGAGAGAGGCGAGTCTCTGATTGTTTCGCACTTGAAAAGTGAAGAATGTAAGCACGTTGACGTCCCGGAGTAAGTGCTTCAAAAGCTTTCTTCAAACCAGATTTTTTAGTGAACATCTTTTTAAGTTCTTCCGGAACAGCTATAGGTGTTTTCTTAAATTCTACTTTTTGTCCTGACTCTTCAACCGCGATCGCTTCTTTAATATATGAAGTGATGGTCGTCTTTAGAGCTGCAACATCTTTAACAGATCTAAACTCGAGTCTTTTCGACGCCTGAGAGTTCGGTCCATTATTAACAAACACACCCTTTGGATCTTTTAACAAGGCACCTTTAAAAAACATCAACCCCAAGCAGGCTTTAAAAGGCTGAATGATAACGATATTGTTGTCGTTATGACTATAACACGGCAAACGCCACTTAAAGTTTTCTTCAAGTTTTGTCTTTAAAAGGATAGCGCGAAGCTCTTCCATCTCTTCTTGCCACTGCTTAGAGTTTTTTAGAAATTTGTTAACGTCTGAGTTCACGCGATCCCCCGTCCAGTAGAATAGAAATGATTTGAAGCTTCTAACTTGTTTGCTAACTATTCTAGGCCGGGATTATAAAATTTTCTACTCACTTCGTTAAATCTCGCCCCTTTTCCCTTTCGGCTAGGTCATCAATCACCTTTTCTGAGGCGGCCTTAATATATTCTTTCTATTGGATTACTATATATACGATGGTGGTTGATTACCCAGCTCGACGAAAACCTTTTTCGACGGCTTCTTTAACCGAGTGAACAAAATAATTTTCTCTGTGAAGGTCTATTTTGATTTTGTCATAGGACGGATCAAATGGAAGATGGTAAGTTTTCTCCCCGCTTGCAGAAACATTACACTTTATCATCGGGTATGAGCGATTCAGCTCCTCGGTTCTCAGCTCCACTCCGAGTACTTTTGCTGCATCTTTCGCAACATCACTATATCTTGCAGTTGTAAATAGCACTGCTCTGACATGACGTCCGTTCTTCTCTAATGTGCGCTTGAAATATGTCATCGTACCGAAAAGTTGAAAAACATGTTTTTCTTGGATCAGTTTACTTTTTGCCCAGCATTTAGTTTGAACAATAAGAACTTCGTCAGCGCATTTAACTATAAGGTCTCGACCTAAATCATCAAAGCCATTGACCGCGCCGTTATAGACTACGTCGTATCCGTCTGTTTCATACAAATGACCGATGTATCTCTCGTAAAACCTTCCAACTTCTTCGCTAGAAAGAGGTTGGCGTAAGTATTCATCAAGCGCCCTTTGAGCCTTTCGGTCCGCATTTGATCTACGAATTATGACAATTGCACAAACAGTCAAAACTAGTATTACGATGCTAATCAAAACATATTGCATGAAATGTTATCGGAGTTTTTTCAGGCCATTAACACTGACTTTGGCCTAGGTGGAAACAGATTCCTATCTGCATTTGAGGCGATTATATAACGTGCGAATTCTCAAATTGGAATCAATCAAATATATGAAATTACTTGCTTTTTCACTCACGCATTAACATTCCTTGACAGGAATATTCCTATTAAGGCATACTTGAATTGTACCGAGGAGTGGTTATGGCTTTAAAACAATCAGAAGCAAAGGACATGAGAACGCTTGCCGCGTTAGCTGAGCCGAATCGCCGCCTGATTGTGGAGCTGCTGCGAAGCGGACCGCTCACAGTTGGTGAAATTGCAGAGAAGCTTGGTTTTCGTCAGCCTCAAGCTTCAAAGCATCTGAAAGTGCTTACTGAAAGCGGCGTTCTTGAAGTTACAGCTGACATGAACAAGCGTTTTTACAAGCTTCGCGTAGAACCGTTTCGCGAACTTGATGTTTGGGTGAATTCGTTTCTCCAAACGATGACCGATAGATTCGACAAATTGGATGATTACTTAGAGAAGATTAAAAAGACCAATAAATCAAACAATCGCCCAAAGCGATAAGGAGTCAGTCATGGGTAAATATAAAATGTCTCATAGAGTGGAAAACGGAAACGTGCTCGTTATCGAGCGTGAATTTGATGCTCCTCGCAAGCTGGTTTTCAGTATGTTTAAAAGCCCTGAACACATCAAACAATTCTGGGGTCCTCGTGGCTGGGATGTTCCTGTATGCAATGTTGATTTTCGCGCTGGTGGCGCGTGGGTCTACTGCATGAAGTGTGTTGATAAAAACCAAGGCAATTTCTTTGGGATGGAAGCCTGGGGCCGTGCCGACTACAAAGAAATCGTTGAGCCTGAAAAGATCGTCTATGTCGATGCATTCTGCGATGCTAACGGCAATATAGACCCAAACCTTCCTTCTGCTACTGTGACGATGCTTTTCGTCGATATGGGTAACAAAACTAAGATCGTAAGTCGTGGCGAGTACGCTTCACCTGCAGATCTCAAAGTAGTAACTGACATGGGAATGATTCAAGGGATCACCGAAACTTGGGATCGTTTGGAAGAGCTTCTCGCAAAAAATCTCTAGCCCCTCCCCTAATAGGCCTAGAAAAACAAAAACCCTACTTGGATATCCGAGTAGGGTTTTTTGCTTTGTAGAATCGAACTAAATTTTAGTTCTGTAAACCGCGTCTAACAAGTTCGTTAGTTAGGTACGTTTGAAACTTACCTGCTGTCGGCTGTGTGCAAGTCCCATCGGGCTCGATACGTGTAACCCACTTAACTAAATGATCCATATAAGAAGTGATTTCTTTAAAGCCAGTTGGACCATTACGTAAGTCCGTTTGAAATTGGAAGAAGCGAACTTGAAAGCCAGCATCACGAAGCTTTACGTAATCTGCTGGAGGGTTCTGAAGCATCTTTCTTAGGCGGTAGTACCCTTTTGCCCAGCAAACAAGGTTCCCCAAATTAACTACTGAAGTACCACCATCATAAATTAAAGTTCGTGGCTCTTCTCCGTTAGGCTCTGAAAGCTCTCCATATTTGTAGACGGGGCCTTCAGCTGTTTGTCCTAATTCCCAAGCACCAAGGCTAACCAATTGACCCGAGTTACCCAAAGGAGCCGGAGCTGGTACGGCTGGAATAGCAGGGCAACGACTGATGTCGATGTCCTCCGCGGTTAAATCCTGCCCATCAATACAATTGTCTTCGTTGTAAACCACAGGAGGAGCCTCTTGAGCCCCTGCTTGCAAAGACAGTGATAACAATGCCAAAAGGAAAATTTTCGGTAAGCTCATATAGACTCCTATCAAGTCAGTAGAAATACCTAAGTTGCAAAAAACTCATGACTAGCCAAAGTTTAGACAGTTGAAATCTCATTAAAATAGCTCTAGGCCAATCAAATTATGAGTCTTCAATTAATGTACCAACTCGGGGCTGTCACTTCGCATTCGGCGATATTGACACCGAGCTTTTCGAGACTGGTTTTTAGAAGGTTTCGTAAGAGCTATTTTAGCTCTGTGAGCTTTGTAGTTACTTTTTCGCGCAAGGCATTTGCTCGAACAGCAAGATCCTTATTATAGCGCGCAGGATGACCTGATTTTATTCCCCAATCCAATAGGTGGTGAAACTCTTTGCATTGCTCCAGAGTTTCGCATTCATATTTTTCGAGAAGGTTCATGGCAGAAACTCGGCGGTCCATTCGTTTTTCATAAAACGCTGCTACCGCCATGGCGTGAATAACGTCGTCACCCATAGCACCAAAATCTTTTCTCTTATCATCGGCGCACCACACGTCCGTGAAATTCGAAGGAAGATTGCCTTTATATTCATTCGAAGTGAGAGCACATTCTCGTCGATACTTAGATTGAGTATCCGCGTGTGCGTCGATTAAGCCTGCAAATAAAATAAGTGCGATTGTTATTTTCTTCATTTCTCTTCTTAATAAATGGTGGAGGCGAGCTTTGGTAAGTCGAACCCGAATTGTCCCCACCGCATTGAGCCACTACATGCCCAATAGTCGCACTTTTCTATCTTACCGATCAAGACAGCATGCTCCATTTTGCGGTTGGCTTTATCGACAGACTTTGCACTTACGCAGATCCTGTATTCTCGGCACCGACAGTCTGTGCAAGTGAGACTGCTTGGGGCCGCCTGCTCTTCGTCTACCATCAAGCGCAAGTCGTGGGGCTTTTAACTTGCCACATATACAGCCAGATCGAACACTATGTCCTTGCTTCAACCTGATACAAAACCTATTCCTTTTTTTGAATTTATTTTCGAACATCATTTTGTTGTTATCATCATAAGTGATGAACGTTTTCTGGAGACTTACAAAATTATTCAAGTCAGGCCAGCGAATTAGAGCTTTTTTGATTCTCTTTGGCTTTGTCACTGTCATTTGTTTTCAAAACTGTGCTCCCAATAAAAAGAAAGACGGTAAAGACTCTGAGTCTTTACTGCCTCCAGCGGCGGATACAACAACTCCAATTGGAGTGGATTGTGTGGCCACGCCAACCGCTCCTGATTGCGCACCTAAAACCTGTCAATTTGATGGAAATAGTTTGAATCAAGGTGATGTCGTGGTGGCTTACCAAAACTCCACAGTCGCCTATGGCTCTACTTGTGTCTCTGAAAGCAGAACTTGTGATAATGGAGCCCTTTCTGGTTCTTATGTATATTCTGCGTGTACGGTCAGCAGCCCAGCAAGTTGCTTGTTTAACTCACAAACTATTGAGCACGGATCCAGTGTCGTTGGCTATCAGAACTCATCGGTTGGTTTTGGTTCTACTTGCATGAGCGAAACGCGAACTTGTAATAATGGAACTCTATCGGGTGCTTTCTCGTTTGCTTCGTGCACTGTTCAGAGTCCTGCAAATTGTCTCTTTAACGGTCAAACGATTCAGCACAATGCTGTGATCGCTGCTTTCCAGTATTCAACGGTCCCTTACGGCACGACTTGCCAGCAAGAAAACCGCGTTTGCTCTAATGGAGCTCTTAGTGGCAGTTTCTCGTTTGCTTCTTGTAACGTAGAGGCTCCTCAGAGTTGTCTTTTCAATGGACAAACGGTCGCTCATGGCCAAAACGTGGTGGCCTTCCAATCTTCGAGCGTTGCTTATAGCGGTCAATGTAATCAAGAAGTCAGAACTTGCGACAATGGTATCTTAAGTGGAGCGTACCAATTCGCTTCATGCAACGTGGAAGCGGCGGCAAGCTGTCTTTTCAACGGTCAGACAATAGCCGACGGACAAACTGTGCAAGCATATTCCTCTTCAAGTGTTGCCTATGGGTCCACTTGCCAAGCAGAAACTCGAACTTGTTCTAATGGAACTCTTTCTGGAAGTAATTCTTTTGGTTCCTGCACAGTCTCGGCCCCTGCAAATTGCAGTTTAGTCGGACAAGAAGTCGTGAGCGGATCCTCCGTCACAGCTTATCAAGCAGCGACAGCTCCGTATGGCAGCTCTTGTGTTTCAGAGTCTCGGATCTGTAGTAACGGAAACCTGTCGGGATCTTATCAGTATTTAAGTTGCACAGGCTCGCCTCCGCCTTCTGACAGCTGTACCTTCGATGGTCAAACAGTCTTAGCTGGAGCGAGCGTCACAGCTTATCAGGCAGCCAGTGTTCCTTACGGAATGACTTGTACTTCTGAGAGCAGAACTTGCACGAATGGAGCTTTGTCGGGCGCGTACACCTTTGCGAGCTGTACAGTGGCCCCGGCGGCAAATTGTACTTTCAATGGCCAAACCATCGCCAACGGCTCTTCAGTGACAGCATATAAAACAGCAACTCTTAACAATAAAGGTATTTGCGAATCCCAAACCCGCACCTGCACAAACGGATCTTTGTCAGGAAGTTATAAGTTTGCTTCTTGCAATTAAGAAGTGGTGGAGGCTTTGCCAATATAGTCGAACCGGGTCCTCTCACGATAAAATCGTTTATAGAGGTTTTCTGGGTGAAAGAGAAGCTCGATCTAGTGGAGCTGGCACGTTTGCGCTGGGTCGAGAAATGGACAATTGAAAGGCTGGCTGGGCATTTTGGTTTGGGGACGACCGCCGTTAAGGTGTGGTTGCTGAAAATCAAGCAAAGGCCGAGTCTTGCTAATTTGGCAAAAAGGCCTCCGAATATTCGAGGCCGGGAATAGAAAGGAGTTTCCTATGGGATTTGAGAAGCTTGTTAACTTTGCAGTTACCGTGGTTTTAGCGGTGGCGTTGACTGGCAACTTGGAAAAGTTCACTTGGCAGGTGCAACTAGCGACCTTGAAGATTTTAAAAGCCTCACAGACTACAAGCTGGGGAACTCCCAGTTTTCTCGCTAGCGAGAGAAAGTAATCAAGTGGACAGACCTACTTGTGCCCTTCGAAACTACATTTCTTCAGATAACTGGACTTGGTTTATAACATAAATGTGTTTAGTCTTATCAAGCGTACTGACCCGAATCAAAAATCACCAATAGCTTAATTCATGCACGCAATTTATTTACTATGAATATTGACGAACTTAAGAAATCTATTCAGGCACATTTTACAGATGGATTGGTCACAATTGTGGGGTCTGGTTTATCTGCAGGTTATTCTCTACCCACCATGGGACAACTAGCACAGCACCTATTGAATGAGGTGCCTAAAAAATTTGACATTACTACTTGCGGGCATTGGAAAGCAATTGACGAGCGACTCAATGATCAAGTGGGAATTGAAGTGGCTCTAAGAGATTTGGCAGCAGATAATCCACTAATTCCTGTAATTACTGACCTAGTTGCTGATTTGATCGAACAAAAAGAGCTGGAAGTTATTACTTCAGCACTGTCGGGCGATATTCGACTTGCCTTTCGAGACTTGGTTCCGCATTTGACTTTCTCAAACGACAGACATTTTGTTATCACTACAAATTATGACAGACTGATTGAGCTTTCAATCGAACAAGCAAATGTTGCGATCGGCACTCTTTTTGATGGAAAAGTCTTCGGCAGATTAGATAAAAAGGCATGCCGTAGCTCAATGAATATTGCGGTAGCTGCAAAGACGAAAGTTGGAGTACAACTTGTAAGTAGAAAACATGTGGTCGTGCTTAAACCGCATGGTAGTTTGGATTGGTATGAAGGCAAAGAGCACCCAGTTCGCTGTCCGATAAAACTTCCTCTACGACGACTAATGATTGCGCCAGGTGGCCAAAAATATCGTAAGGGTTATGAGTCACCATTTGATATTCATCGGGCCGACGCAAACGAGGCGATTGATAAGGCTACGAGATATTTAGTCATTGGCTATGGCTTCAACGATGATCACTTAGAAACACATCTACGCGCAGAAATTGGCAAAGGAAAGCCCTGCCTAGTCCTGGTGCGTGGATTAACCGATAATATTAAAGATCTTCTTTCAAAAAATAAAAGTCTGACAGTCCTTTCCCATGCCGAAGAAGAAACGGTTCCTGGCACATTGCTTTCCCAAAATGGAGTTCATAGTTTCTTTGCCGGAATCAATCTGTGGAGTTTGGACTCATTTATAAAAGAGGTATTAACTTAATGAAAATTGACATCGAAGTTCTAAATTTTAAAGAGAATGACGGACTTGGCAAAGTTGCAGCCGTTGATACAACCAGAGCCTACCTAAGTGTGTCGAACCATGAGTTACTGACAAGAATTCCTGTTGGATCATTGATCGCCATACAGGGCGCTACTGCAAACGAATACTTAATTTCCATGGTTGAAAAAGTAAATCGAGAAGTCACTCAGGCGGTTATCGTAGAAGAGCAGACTGAAAGTGGTCTCGTTCCGGTTGGTGAAAAACAAACCGATACTATCCGCGTAATACTGATCGGAACATTTCGAAAAGTAGATGGAATTAAAAAGAATGTTTTCAAACGAGGCGCAGACTCTTTTCCTCAAATTGAAAGAAGTGCCTTCATTATTGAAGGGCAGAATCTACAGCATTTAATGAATCTTCTGGGCTCTGACCTCCCTGCAGAGAATCAACTGCAGCTTGGCAACTACATGGCCGACAGATCGGCAAAAGCGATAGCTGATGGAAATAGATTCTTTCAACGCCACGCCGCGATCTTGGGAAGTACAGGGTCCGGGAAGAGCTGGGCCGTGGCCCTTACTCTAGAAAGAGCTGCGAAACTAAAATTTGCTAACTTGATCGTCTTGGATATGCACGGAGAGTACGGAGCTCTTGCTGGCGAAAAAGGAATAGCTAAAGGGTTTCGAATAGCTGGCCCAGGAGATCTCAAGACTGCAGATAAAAAAGCCTTGTTTCTCCCCTATTGGTTGCTGAATCGAGAAGAGATGCTCGCGATGCTGCTAGATAGAAGTGACCAGAATGCCCCGAACCAAGCCACCAGATTTACTGAGCATATTCGTTCTTTAAAACAGGAGACCCTTGTCTCCGAAAAGAAGCAGGACGTGTTAGAAACTTTTACAGTTGATTCGCCAATTCCATATTCAATTGCTGATCTGTTAAAACTACTTGAACAAGATGACACAGGCAGAGAGGCCGGAGCAAAAGCTGGTACTGATCGTGCTGGTCCATGGAACGGAAAGTTAACAAGATTTATATCAAGATTATCGGCAAAGATTGAGGATCGACGATATGGCTTTTTGTTTTCGCCGCCCCAAGAAGCAATGACTTATGGATGGCTTGCGGATTTTGCAAATCAGTTGCTCACTGCGAATGGATCGGAACCAGGAATTAAAATTATTGATTTCTCTGAGGTTCCTTCGGATGTTCTTCCTGTGGTAGTAGCGGTATTTGCACGTGTTCTATATAATATTCAGTTTTGGACCGAGGCTGACAAACGGACACCATTTTGCATCGTTTGTGACGAAGCACATTTGTATTTACCAACTAAAGAATCAACTGATGCCGTTGAGCTACGCGCAGTAGAAGCATTTGAGCGAATTGCTAAGGAAGGTAGGAAATATGGCGTATCTTTACTGGTGGTTAGTCAACGCCCTTCTGATGTCAGCAGAACGATCCTTAGTCAGTGCAACAACTTCATGGTGCTAAGACTTACGAACGATCAAGATCAGAGCGTTGTAAGAAAACTTATGCCCGACTCAATGGCTGGCCTTACTGACATACTACCTCTACTCGATGTGGGAGAGGCTTTATTACTGGGCGACAGTGTCTTGTTGCCAACAAGAATTAAGCTTGATCAGCCTCAAATCAAACCTCACAGCGCAACGCTTGATTTTTGGACAGACTGGAATACAAAAACTGCAGAAAAAGATACTATCTCAAAAGCAGTGGAGTCATTGAGAAAACAAAAGAGAGGTCTGTAGTGAAATTTATCGCAATAGCTCAGACAATTCATCATGCCTAGGTTCTCCGTTTAGAATGTAGTTCTCCTTTGCTATTTCAAAGGCGATCTCAAAAGATTTTGCAGTCAGGTTTTCTGTTTTGAGCTTTTGCTTTTCACTAATTGGCACACTTTTGTTCCAAAAAATGGTTCCATAGTGATTTTTTGCTGTGATCAAAACAACCCGCATTTGATAAGGTAGTTTAAAAGCAAAATCTCCTAACTTATTTAGGGACTCTATCGTTTCGTGCCTGCGCCTAATTGCCTCTTGATCAGAAATCTCGTTGCTCGAGTTAATTTCAGCTACCGTCATGCGGTTAAGATGGCTCTCTATTGCTTCGATTAAGGCAATCGCTTCATTTATTGGCGACGTATAGTTTTTTACCAACTCAGAGCGATAACTTATTAATTTTTCGTCCTTCAAACTTTTCTGCTGAAAATAGAAATTAATCCCTGATGATATTAAAACTGTTATGACGGTGTTACCCAATGCCCAAATAAATAATTTAAAATTACTTATAGCGCTTTTCTCTGCCACAATGGATCTCCTGTTCAGTGAAAGCCCAGCTCTCTTAAACAAAAACCGGATATTGGTAACGATTCTTATATCATCACATCACATTAATAATTGAGTATCAGGAGTTCATTTACATTACGATCTTGGGACTTAAGATTGATTTCTCGTCTTGCCTTAATGTTTTCGAATCGGAATCCCTTAAAGATCTCTCTGATAAATGGGGTATCGCTATTGCTGACGGCCCATCTAATGCCTTCAGCATCGAGTTCGTTGCAGAGGCTTGCTAATCTCAGATGCTCTGCTTCTCGAAACTGACCGGCAGTATATCTATTGAAATCTGAATAACCGCCTAGCTTGAAATAAGGTGGGTCAAAGTAGACAAAGTCATTTGATGTAATTCCTATGAGACATTTTTCAAAATCGCCCACAGTGAATTCAACTTTCTTTAGCGCGTTAGCTGCTGCCGCAAGATTCTCTACAGCATAATATCGTCTTTGATATTCTCCGTAAGGAACATTGAACTGGCCCTTCTTATTTACTCGGAAGAGTCCCCTAAAACAGGTCTTATTTAAATAAATGAACTGTGCAGCGCGCTTCTCAAGGGAAATAGATCGAGGGTCGATTGCACGTATTCTAAGAAAATCTTCTCTAGTATTTGTAAGCTTATCCAGCTCACGAACGACACCAACATAATTGTCACGTATAGCTTTGTATGTATCGATTAACCATTCATTTTCATCATTAACGAATGCCTTATGATGATTAAGCGCAAAAAATACTGAACCACCACCAATGAACGGCTCGTAGTACCGCTCAAAAGACTTTGGAAAGTGCGGGAGAATCTGTGCAAGGAGTGCCTGTTTCCCACCTGCCCATTTGATAAAGGGCTCCGCCTTTGGCGTGACAACTGATAAATCTGAAAATGTTGATACTTCCATATTAATGATACTCATAGTCTGTGGACTTAAAAGTATCTTTTGGATACCTCTTAGTCAATGGCCAATCAAAAATCCGATCTTTGTTCGAAATTCGGAACTCGAATCCGAGAACTGCGCAAGAAAAGCGGTTATTCTCAAGAAGAGTTCGCTGACCACGTTGGTATGCACAGAACATACCTTGGTGGGTTAGAACGAGGCGAGCGAAATCCCACCCTAACAGTAATAATGCGCCTAGCTAAGGGCCTCGGAATTTCAATTTCTGAACTCACTGTGGGGATCAAGTGAAAAACAAAACTGCCACCACACTCCATACAAAATATACGTATGAGCATCCGTTTTGGGATTTGGTTAGATATTATGCATCTTTGGGGAAAAAGAAGACCCAACAGAAAGAATTTCTCAAGCATTTGGAGAGTAGAGAATTTGATGATCTTTCCCTAAGAAAGTACTTATCAATCGACAACCAACTGGCTGACGATCTTCTTGCTTATATTGAATATCGAACTGTACGTGTTCAGGACGCTTTTGAATTGTTTCGCTCCGAAGAAGAAGCCATGAAATTTTGTAGTGACCAGAAGTTTTCGTATGGGCTCACGCAGACAAAAAGTAAGGACCATCACCAATCTTCCAAGGCGTTAATCGCTGCAGTTTCAAATATTGCTAGTCGCGTCTGCTCTTCAAAAGATATTTCTGTTGAAACCAACCCCCAAGAGCGATGCGTTTGGTTGAAAAATGGCGTTCTTCATGTATCAGCAAGAAATTTAGATGGAGCAATTCCCGGAACCAAAGACCCTGCTGTTGTTTGGGAGATAAAGGAATATTGGGGGAAAACTAGCGGCGGCAGCAAAATGTCAGACGCTGTGTACGAATGCCATTTGGTTGGCCGAGAAATACGGGATTACGAAAAAAAAATTGGTCATAAAATCTTCCATGTCGTTTTTCTTGATGGAAAAGACCAGTGGCGTTCGCGGGTCTCAGACGTCGCAAGGTTTATAGATCTTGAAAGTCAGGGTCTCATTGATCGTCTAGTAATTGGGAAGATGGTTGAAACCGATTGGCAACCGCTTCTCGAAAAGATGATTGCGGAGTCCTCCATTTAATCTACTCCTTCCGAATCTCACAAGAAGCTCCATTAAATTTAATTTTTCTTATCTTATTTAGTAAGTAATTGGCACGAATAATGCTCCTACTATGTTTGATATATTTTTCGTCTGAAGCCTTGCGCTTTAGGATTTTGTTAATAATCTCCTAGCTCTAGCAAGAAAGGCCGCAAGATGAACAGTACTTAAACTAAAGGAGGTGCTCGTGGATTTATTCAAAACTTTTGAAACCAAATACAAATTATTTGAAACAGTGACACGAAGACAGGCAATACCAAGAGGTTGCTTTTAACATGATTCTTCAACCAAGAGACTTGGCACTCTTGGAAAGTCTTAAAAAATATGGAGTCCTTTCAACTCCGCAGATTATTCATCTGTATTTTCAGTCAATAACAAAGACCACGGCCTTAAGACGTCTTCGCAATCTCGAAAGTGAGCATTTTATTCGTAGAGCAGTTCCTTTAGAAGATGGCACGAATACCTGGACACTGGGCTTTAAAGGAAAACACAACCTCGCGATCGAAGACCGTTTGCAGTTCTCTAATCGCAACACCATCAAACATGATGTCCTTGTGAACAGTCTTCGAATGAAATTAGAAACTTTCGGCTTAGGCACAAACTGGATCCCTGAGTATCACATCAAGGCTGAAGCTTTTCGCAATTACCGTTACAAACAAGCCAAAGACAGAGTAATTCCAGACGGACTCATTATTGAACCCATGTCAGGGAAAGAAACGAACGTAGCCATTGAAGTTGAGCTCACAAGGAAAAGCGAAGTTCGATACAAGCGCATTTTCAGAGAGTATAAGGATCTACTTCAGTATGACCTTATTTGGTATTTCGTGAGCGACACAAAAGACCTTAAGAAGATCTATGAGTACGCTCAGGACACATTTATGTTTGACGAGACAAAACTGTTCTTTTCAATCACCTCAAAGTTTTTGGAAGATCCAATACCAAAAGTATTTCCCATTCAACAGCCAGAATGGATACCAATTACTCAGATCAAATTTGATGTCTTTAACATTAAAGACGCTGCCCAAGCCCCCGCACAAGGGGTGAGCACTCAAGAGGCGCATAAAGAAGGGCTTGGGGAAACAACTAAGTCCGCGGTTTCAGAACCCAACTCACTCATTCCAGCGCCACTGCGTGGCGGGCTCTCCACCCCTGACCCCTCACCCCCAACGTATGGTGGTAAGGGGTCAGGGGTGGAGAACCAAGATGGGGATGGAATGAGTGAGTTTAGTAATAATAGTAATTTAAAGAATTGTTAGGGAGGAGGAGAGGAAACAAAAAAAAGGAAGCGCGCGAAAATGAAATTTAACAAAAGGAGGTCAAATATATGCGAAGGAGACAGAATAAATGGAGATGTGAGTCCATAAAAATTCACAAGAACGAAATTACTGAAACCGAATTTAACGAAAAACTTGAAAGACTCTGGGAGTTGTTGCAAAGTCTGAATTGCCAGCCCCAAGTACTCTTTCATCCTAAAAATCCTATCAACGACCTATCGTTGCAAGACCCGGAATACTACCGGAGATCAGCATGAAGTCATTTAATATAGGTCTATACGTCAGAGTCTCTACAGAAGAACAAGCCGAAAACCCCGAGGGGTCCATCAAAAACCAGGAAGCAAGGCTGCGAGAGTTCGTAAAGCTTAAGCAAATGGTAGGAGCTTTTGGCGAGGTCAAAGAAGTCTTTATCGATGCAGGGATCTCAGCTAAGGACATGAACCGTCCAGCGCTGCAAAGGCTGCTTAATAAAATCCAACAGCACGAAATCGATATGATCCTTGTCACGGAGCTTTCAAGGTTCACGCGCTCCATTAAAGACTTCTCGATTTTAAAAGAGTTCTTAGAAAAGCATCAGTGCAAGTTTTTAAGCATCAAAGACAACTTTGATACTTCGACTGCCGCAGGTGAACTTGTCATGTACATGATGGCAAATATTGCGGAGTTTGAACGAAAGCAAACTGCCGAACGAATTTCTCATTCGTTTTTAGCCCGTGCGAAACGAGGCCTTTACAATGGCGGTTCAGTACCAATGGGCTATGAAATCGATAAAGAAAAGTCTGGCAGTCTTGCGATTATCCCAGAGGAGGCAGAGATCGTAAGAATGATCTTTGATACGTTCTTAAAGGAAGAGACTCTAGCCAAAACAGCCAAGCACTTGAACGATAAAGGAATTACTCTACCTAGGCAAGTACGCGGCGGAGGACCTACCCGGTCTTCTATTTTTAGAATCGAGCAGATCCATAAAGTTTTACGCAATAAGGCTTATATAAGCGTTCGTGTCTTTTCGAATAAAGAAGGTGGTGAATGTGAATCAAGAGCCGTCTGGTCGCCGATCATTGATGAAGTGACCTTCCAACGGGTTCAGAAATTACTAACATCTAATCGCTACAGGAAACGCACTCATTTAGATCAAAGGTATCCGTTCACGTTGTCTGGAGTTTGCTATTGTGTAGTCTGTGGGGATCGTATGAGCGGTAAATCAGCCCACGGCAGAAGCGGCAAAGTTCCCTACTATGAACATTCCTGGTCTACAAAGAACCAAGCATCACTGTCTAAAAAACTTTTAAAGTGTGAACCCTACCGTATTCAAGCAGCTAAGATCGAGCCGCAGGTTTGGCAAGAAGTGAAATCATTTTTGCTAAGCCCTGAAGTAGCACAAAGACTTTTAGATGCTGCGACAAGGGTTCTTCCTGAGAATAAAGCGGTAACCGAAGTGAATCGTCTTAAGCGAAAGTTTCAAGCCATCACTTTGCAGATTGAAACTTTGACTGAGAGAATCTCAAGGCTCCCAAAGGGAATGAATGAAAAGCCCTTCTTTGATCAAATGATGAAACTTCAAGACACTCAAACCGCAATAGAAGTGCAAATGCTTGAGCTTGAATATCAACCCCAGCCCGATGAGGTCATTTCCTTTGAGGATCTATCGAAGTTCACAACCTCGCTAAAAGCTCTCATTAGAAAAGCCGACAAGGCCCCTGAGGTCCAAACCGAGATCATCCGAAAAATCGTCCACAGAATCGAAGTTCATAAAAGTGGATGCGAAATTCACTTCCATATTGGCGACAGGCATTACAAAACAGAATTTCAGGATAAGGTCCTAAGACCTACCGCCGACACAAAACTGATTCCCCTTGAGCGTTTCCGCCCAAGGACTCAGCTACTGCCAAAATTTTTAAAAGACTCTGGTTCGAAAAGATTGACAGATGGTGGAGGCGGGGGGAATTGAACCCCCGTCCGCAAGCGATCCACGATAAGGCGCTACATACTTAGCCGATAATTTAATTTGGTTGTGCAGCTTCTACCGACAGAATCCGCACACAACATTTTTCACAGCTTTATCTCGGCCCTAGCGCTGCGAAACCCACTAGAGCCTTGGTAACTAATGACGAACTGATCTCGCTTCGTCACCACTAGCGAGGGTTCGTGCGCTTAAATTAAATTAAGCTGCAAGTGCGTAATCGTTGCCAATTACAAAATGTATGTTTTTAACGAGGTCCTCATACTCCCCGGTATGCTCCTTATGCTTCAGCACCCACGTCGAAGCCGTGTCGCCCCCACATCAGAATCGCGATTGTATCACAACTCTGTTCAATTCAAAAAAACTAGTAATCATGTCGGAATTTTGAAATCTCTCAAGCAGAAAATCACTAAACTCGTAGGGTCAAGTTGTCACCATTTCGTCATGTTTTTGTCTGATTCTTTACAAGTTTCTAACATGAGCACGCAGTAAACTAGCACAAAATGACCTCAAATCGAGAAGTTATCAACGCTCTCCACAGACTTTTCCACAGACCTGCCTAAAAAGTGGGGAATTTATGTCCCTTTTTTTAAGATTCTTAAATTTTAGTGCGACGTGCCTTCACTGCTGTTTTTATCAGCAGAAACTGCCTCTGGAGTCGCATTCGTCACCGGGAAAAGTTGGATGTTGAGCTGGTAAACCTTCTCGCCCTTCGAGCTTGTGCGTGCAATCGAGTTGTCTTTATTGATTTGCTTACGCATCTGACGAAGCTTGAATTTGATCTCTTCAAACTCTTGCTTAGTTAAACTCAAAGTCAAAGTTCCGAACTCTCTCTCAGTCGCTGAGTCTTGATACAAAGACTCTAAGCCTAAGTACATCAACTGCGCTTGCAATTTTCTAACGAGAGCGACCGGCACATCTTCAGCGGATTCAATCAATGTGTGTGCCTTACGTACAGCACCCGTCTCTGGATCTTGTACAAGCTCGCCCGAGTTAAAGAGACTCTGCAATGCTTGCTCGATCTCGTCTTCAGAGGCTTTGCCACGCAAAATTTCTTTCAAAGATTTTACGTCAAACTTAACACCCTCTTGGTCGACCATTGCATAGATCACCCAAGCAGCCCAGTTCGGGATTTTCTCCCACGTCTTTCTGTCGATCTCACCTGATTTCAGCTTTACCTGCACACGATGCTCAGAAAGTTTTTTAAGAAACATATTGCGATCCGCAGGATCGGTCGACTGACCATAGCCAACTAACAACTCAAAGTCCTCAGTCGCTTCTTTGTTCATGCCAAGAGCTTTTGCAAACTTCAGCACCATTTCGTCAGAAAGATTACGACGACCTTCGATGATCATTTTTAAATAATTCGGAGACTTGATATTCGCCGCCGCAGAAAAAGTTGCGTAGCTATAAGGGCGAATATCGCTCGCCGTGAGCTTTCGTTTATACTCCAAAAAACCAGCCAAATATTTGCGGTAATCCATGTAATCTGAAACATGGGGTGCCGGGATGGAAGTAGCGGAATTGTTTGTAGACTTTTCGAACTCGAGTTGGGTTCCCTGCATAGAAATCAGCCTCCTATTTCTGTCAAATAGTGGAACCCAGGCTTTTTGCGATGACAACCAAAAAAAACAGGGCCGCCACTTGGAGTTGGCGGCCCTGCAAGGAAAAGGGCTGAATTAACAAGAACTTCAGTTAGTCCATACGAAGGTTTTCTTCGTTGGCAGTAACCGTTGGTTTGATGATTCGCATCACGGTCATTACCCAAGTATCTTGCTCGAAACCGCCGCGCTTTCTCATTTTCACGGCGATGCGAACCTGACCCAAGCCATTATTGTTGATGATCTTGGCGCCGCCAATATAGTCGGCCATCGTGTAATCGTAATTATTTAAAGAATCCAAATCCAAAGACTCTGTTACACGCGGAGTACGATCCGCAGTGATGCTCACAGAACTTCCCGCATCTGGAGCCAATAACGGGCCACCGAAAGAAAGAAGCTGACGGCCTTGTCCAAGAACTTGAACGTCAAAACCAGAACGACCATTTACTACTTCGAAAGAGTTCAAATAAATGTTCTTCATTCTGTGGTGAGTAGCAATATCATCATTTGTGTTCAACCAGAAACGACGGATGAACTCATACTCTGGGTTGCCAGAACGGTCGCTTTGAAGCTTGATTCTGTAATCTGCCAAAGATTGACGGAAGATGATACCAACGGCTGCGCGGTCACCCGGCTCGCCGATCAAAAGACGTGCATAAGAAGTCTCGCATGTGCCATGCAAGTCCAAGCACTTGATCTTACCTTCAATGCGTTGACGACCTGTGGTCTTACCACGAGATTTGCTTTTAGAAATACGCAAAGAAGACACGCGGCTATCTTCGCTCACGCCGCCAGCCAAAGTGTAATCCTTGATAACATTGTTACCTTCACGGATTTTCAAGGAGATCGTAAGATCACCCGTCGACTTATCAAAGTTCAAACGAGCTGACTCGATGCTTTGAGCCGCGTCCTTATTAATTGTCTTAATAGTGTCGTCCAAATTCACGTCGTCGTTTCTTAAACGAAGGTACGTCAATAGATAGTCTGTTGATGAACCTGTATAGAAAAGACCATCGTCGTCTTCTAAGCCTGTGTAGCGCTTATCAAGATCGGTTCTTTCGATCTGTTTTGGATCTACAGGATCGTAACCAGCGGTTTCTTCCAAAGGATCAATAAGTTCTTCCGAAACACTTGGATCTGGAGTTGGAGACGGCGTTGGTGAAAGATTCGGAGATGGCAAATCAATGCCCCCACCAGTTGGAACCTCTTCCACACGATTAGGATTAGTAGTAGCAGGCGGTGCTTGTGGACTGCGAACGTTTTTCTTTTCTCCGCAAGCCGACAATGCAGCGACAGCAAGAATTGCCGATAAATAAATCGCTGTTTGGCGATGAATCCTTGAACCCATTTTAAACCTCCAAGATTTTTGTATCCAGCTGGAGGTGAGCAAGGGTTAGGCCAAAATTTGTCATGCTCCAAATCTAAAATAAAGGGACTTGGGAAGAGTTTTCCACCAAACTCACAGAAAAAAATTCAGGCTTGTCCAAGAAAACGTCAGGTTTCGGCAGCTGTCTGAGAAGATTCTCAAGAAAAAGGCCGCCTAAAAAAAATGCTTCCGCCTTTTAATTCCGCACAATTCCATTGAAATATCGAACGAAAGGCGATAGATTTTTCGGTAAATATTTTTTAATTTATGGAAGTGGCACGTTTATGGACTTATCGAAATTTCTTAAAGAAAAACGTTTGCAAGCAGGACTCTCTCAAGGCGCGGTAGCTAAGAAACTTGGTTACACAAGCCCACAATTCGTCAGCAACTGGGAACGCGGACTTTCTCAACCACCAGTAGCAACACTTCGTAAGATTGCACAAATCTACAACATCTCTGCGAACGATATGTTTGACGTAATGTTGAAAGCAACAATTGATCAAGTGACTGCAGAGCTTACAGAAAAATTCTATAAGCAAAGCAAATCATCTAGATAGTAATCACCGAAAAGGATGGAGTCTTTGAGATGATGAACGTTTCCGTGAATTACCACAACCCCACATCAAATATGTATGCGGGGTTAGAGTACGGTATTGCTGCTGAGATCATTCAACAAATCAATGAAATCTATTACATTCTTGCTAAGGCCTCTGTTCCCGTTCGTCCCTTTACTCCAAAAGCTATTCAAGCTTTGAAAGAGGCCGACGAAATCAAAAAACTCAGAATTCTTCAGGATCTTACAAACTGGAAAAACATTTTGGTTTCTGCGAACGTCGGCATTGAAAAGGTCGACGAGAAACAATTGGCTGCGAAAGCTTTAAAGTATTTTAATTTTCGACTTAAAGATCATGATTGGCTTGAGACTTGTGGAGATCAAATTATTGAAATCTACAATCCTGAAGGCATTCAACTTTACCGCAGCTTGAACTTCTTTAATACTTGCGGCTATTCCCTGCTCGATCTTTGTGTCAACGAATGGTTCGTTTTGTGGGAGCGCCCAAAGGCAATCATTCAGCGTATTCACGATGTGGTTGGCCAAGTTCTGACCGGAACTAAAACCGACACTGCTGTGGGCATCGGGCCTCACCTCATTCGTGAGACCTTCGATGATGGCACAACCCAACCTTTCCAACCGCGTACAGCGATCGTTGAATTCTGCAACGTCTGCCCTACCTACAGCAATGACCTCAAAAATAACATCATTGGCTTTGTGATCACTTCCCGTGGAAAGCTTGTTTCCGTTGGCGAGGAAGCGACCGCGATTGATTTCATTTAAGCAGCTGTAACTTCAGAAGGCTCGTGGGTATCAGCCGGCGACAAGACCGTCCCAACATCCACACGCTTGTTTTTTAGAATCCAACCCAAACTCGGATCCGTATTGTAGCGACCCTGAAGAGCGTTCTTCACGGGCTCGTGCAGCTTATCTAGGTGATACCATGGAACGTCTGGGAACATGTGATGCTCGATGTGGAAATTAAAGTTTAAAACCACAAATCTTGCAAACCACTTTGGATACACACAGCTTCGCGCAGTTTGAAATTGTTCCCACGCAGGAAACTTCTCTTCACCCCTAAATTGCGGAAGTTGCAGGTGATGGGGAAAGTTCACTACTTCGACAGCCACAAAATAGACGAACACAGTCGGCAGCAGCACGCTCATAACGAAACTTGCAGGCGTTGCAAAAAGCAAAAGTCCCCAAACCGCTAACGGCATCAAGATACTGATACCCATTTTGAGAGAGCGCGGCTCTTTAACATAAAGTCTCAGAGACAAGTCCCAGAAGATGAAATGTTGAATCAGTCCTAAAATCGGAAACCACAACATCCAAAGACTGCTGATGAGATTTTGTTTGAGCTTTGAATATTTCGGAAAAGCAATGATCACAGCCATCACTGGATCTTTTTCTACGTTTCCGCTCCATTGATGGTGCTTCAGGTGACTGCGCTTCCAGTTTTCAAAGGGCAACATGCAAAACGCGCCGCCAATATCACCCGCAAGATCATTGATCCAACGGGTTTTTGAAACGGCACCGTGAACAGCATCATGCATGATTCCGAAGCCACGGAACATCAAGCAAAAAAGCATAGGGATCATTGCAAAACGCATCCACGTGTCGTGACCGAAATTCCAAAGGGCCAATGCACTGACCGCCAAAAACAAGTCTTGTGCGGCATGTACGGCGATTGCCAAAGGTTTTTTCTCAAGATCCAGAGATTTTTTAATACTGATATACTGTGTACGATCCATAGGTGTTCTCTCTGTTAAGCAGCGATACTTTCAACGAAGATTTCATCTTGTGGTACATGCAGGCGATCTTCCCACAAAGTATCTACAAGTTTTCCAAGCTCTGGGCGTGGATATGTTTCCATCACGTCAGGGAAAAAACTCATAAGGTCCACATTGTCTCCGTGACCAGACGGAATTTCCATCGCGATCGTTTCAGCTCCCCACATCGCACACGATCTTTGCACGTTGCGATCACGGCGCGGAGCCAGTGTCATTGCATCCGCTTCTAACCAAGTGAAGACTTTCGCAGCAGTGCCAAGAATTAAATCTTTCATTGAAAAACCAAGTTTCGCACCACGCGCTTCGGGACTGACTGTGAGATTTCCCATCACAACAATTTTGTCGCCACGTGAACGAAGCTTTTGCATGTGCGTGTCGCCCCAATTTGCAAAATAAGAGTCTTTCACTGTTGTTGGCATAGACGCATCGACCACTCTGTAAAAACAAAGGCCCAGGCATTTGCCATCAACTAAAACGCCACCAACATAATCTTGGCGTGTGAATGCATCGGATTTCAGAAAGCCCGCTGGCTTTTGCAAATCATTGAAAGCTTTTTCCCATGAAGCTTCCCAAAATTTATAAACTTCTTGATAGACTGCGCGCATTTCTGGGTGAGGACGCTGACCAGGCACAAGTACATACTGTAATTTCATGTTTCGATTCCTCCAAAACAGGATTCATTTATAAACAGTATTGGTTCACAGAGTAGGCCAGACTCTGCACGTCTACAAAAAACAAGAAATAAGGCTAGTTTGCCCGCGGCCACACTTGGCGTGAGTGTTCGCTTTCAGGACCACAAAAGAAAATCAAACACTTTTGAAAAAGACAAAAGGGTCCAGAGGACCCCTTTTCTAGTTGAAATAATTTTTGTTTAGGAGCATTTAGAGCCGCGCCGTCTTTCCCTTGTTGGGCTTGCTTTGCGTGACTTGTGCTGTGTAACTTCTCTCTGCTTTTTCTATGTGATCACGGACCAAATGGATCACTTCATAGGGCTGTTCGACAACCAACGCATACCCTGCGTGCTGAACAGTTTTATAAGCAACATGAGGAATCTCTAACCCTAGCCGTTTGTATGCAGAAATGTTGTGAGGTTGATCTTCATCCCCCGCAATAATCAGCACCGGAACTGAAATTTTTTTGAGATCTTCTTTCGAAAGATCGCGGTGATGAAAAACCTGTCGCATATTTTCTAACTCGTCTGGTGATAATTTCGAAAAATGCTCCAGCAGTTTTTCTCTTTTAGCAACAACGCTTGGATCTTTCGAGGCTCTAAAGCTTGCGCCAAAAGCCATGTTGGCAAAACTTTCCATTCCAGATTTGGCTCCATGCTTTTTCATAGAGTCTAAAAAGTGATCCATCTCTTTGATGGTTTGAATACTTTCTGATTCAGCAACCGCACCCATCACCGTACAACTTTTTAGTAAGTCTGAACGTTGTACTGCCAAGTTCAAACCGACATAGGCCCCTAAGCAGTTGCCGACAAAATGACAAGGTTCGATTTTTAGATGCTCAATAAGATGTATCGCATCTTGAATAGAGGTTTGCAGGTCTGATTTCTTATTTACCCGAGAACTTTGCCCCTGGCCGCGATGATCATAACAGATCACGCGATATTCATCAGAAAACGCATCTATCATCGGCTGATAGATCGACGCATCCATGTAAAGCAGTGGACTAAAAACGATCGCCGGAGCATTTTGAGGACCGTTATCTGTGTAATAGATGTCGGTTCCGTTAAACTTAACTGTAGGCATGCTATCTCCTTTTCTTGTGTCGCACACCAGAGATACCCAACGCCCCCTCGGCGCTGCCAGTGAAGATAAAAAATTCGGGAGAAAAACAAAATGCGGTAGAGTGTCGTCCAGAAACCGTAACTATTGCGGCGTCAAAAATTCACACAAGTGCTGAGACTCGCGAAGCTCTTTCATGAAGTTCTCATAGGCGGGACAGTGAGCTTCAACCAAATTCCAAAAAGCTGCTGAATGATTCATATGTCTAAGATGAGCTAACTCATGGATGATCACGTAATCGATGATTTCGGGCTTAAAAACAATCAAACGCCAATTAAAGTTAATCGCGCCCCGCGAAGAACAACTGCCCCACCGCGTTTTTTGTTCACGAAACTTTAGTGTCTTTGGAAATAGGTGCATTTGTTCAGCCCAATGCTGAGTGCGCTCCGTGATTTTTTTGATGGCTTCGCGCTTATAGAAGTCACGGATCACGGCAAGAAGCTCTGGATGCTCGTCCGTCAACACTTCGGCACTCCAATCATTGCGTGGAATATGCAACCGCAGTTCATCGTCTTGCCGAGCCACGAAAGCTTTTGCAAGGACCGTGATTGTCATTCTGAGTGCCAGGTCCTGACCAAAAAAAGGAAACTTTTGATAGGATTGAATTTTTCTTTTCGGAAATTTCTCGGCCAATTCTTCAAACTTATTGAAGTGCTTTTCGATCCAGTCCCTTTTCGCCAATAGAAACTCATAGATGACTTTCTGCGAAGTCATCTTGCCAGCTACCACTTTGATAGGACGCTGCGGATACAAATAGATCGACACCGACCGACGCATCGGTCGACGATGAACTTCGACAGTCCAGTTCGAGAATGAAAAGCTTTCTGTATCTTTTGCTTTGCTTGCCATTTGTTTGCTATAGAGTTTGACCGGAGTTAAACTGCCATTATGAATTCAAAGAGCTCTTTTTACAATCTGGATCCCGAAAAGGTTCTACAAGCCGCAGAAAACCTGGGTTTTCTGACGACCGGAGAATTTTCTCAGCTGAATTCCTATGAAAATCGCGTCTTTGATATTCGTTTGGAACAGCCTTTTGAGGGTCACTCCAACATTATTTCTAAATTCTATCGTCCGCACCGCTGGAGCAAAGCTGCTATTTTGGAAGAACATCAGTTCTTGTTAGATCTACAAGCTGAAAGCATTCCTGCTGTGGCTCCAATTAAGCTTACATCCGGCAGCACCTTGAGTGAACAGTACGATATGTATGCGGCTTTCTTTCCGAAAGTGCGCGGCCGTATGCCTCAGGAATTTGTCGGTGATGAGCTTTTTCAAATCGGCCGCTTAATGGCGCAAGTTCACAATATCGGTGCTCGCAGAAAAGCTCAGCATCGTCCTGTCTTAGATACGACTTACTATGGCGGCTGGGACACTTTGGATCACTTGCAATCTTGGATCGCGCCGGAGGTTGGGGATCGCTACAATGCCGCAGCCGAAATCATTCTGAATCGCTTAGATGACCTTTTGGATCCAAGTGAATTCATCCGTATTCATGGCGATTGTCATAAAGGAAACTTACTTCATAATGGTCAGCAGTTTTTCTTAGTCGACTTTGATGATTTCTGCACCGGCCCGGTCATCCAAGATTTCTGGATGCTTCTCAGTGGCGAAGGCGAAGAAGGTCTGCGTGAGCGGGAAGAGATCATTCAGGGCTATGAAGAGCTTCGTGAGTTCCCCGTTCACCAATGGGAATGGGTGCCGTGGTTGCGTGGTTTAAGAATTATTTCTTACGCCGGTTGGATTGCAAAGCGCTGGGAAGACCCAAGCTTCCCAAGACTCTTCCCCGAATTTAATACTTATCGCTATTGGGCCGAAGAGGTCGAAGCACTTGAAAAGATCGCCTGGGCCCAACGCTAGAAAATAAAAAAGCCTCTGGCGCGTTTCGCAGCAGAGGCTTCGTCAAACTCTGAAGAGTTTTTAAAATTACTGAATTTTAGTTTTGATTTTGTGTTTGCCGGTGGATTCGCAAGTCGTTTCCATCGCAGTTGTTGCACATTTCATAGTGCCGCAGTTCAAAGTAAGAACTTGGTTTTCTTTATTGAGTTCTTTGGTCTCTTTTTTCCAATCAGCGCAGGCTTTTTTCCAGCTTTCGCGCGCTTCTTTCAAAAGAGCTGCTGGGTCCCCTTGGATCTCGTCTTCGCCCGCAGTGATCTCGAACTTAGGCTCTTCTTTGTTGCCTTTTTGGATCTTGATGGTTGTGTCGCCATCTGCAGGAATGTCTTTGATACCCATGCTTTGTGCAAAGGCTGCAGTGGTGACTAAACTTAATGCAATAACTAGGAATTTCATAATTCCTCCTTGTAGGAGATGAATTTAGGCAAAAGTTCTTTGTTTGTTCAGGACTTTTTAGCGTGCGCGGGGCGTTAACGCGTGAAATACGAGCAGCCGGGGGTTAAACCGTCCTTGGCCGGGTCCCATACAATAGAGCCCTTACTGAATCCGCTAGGTCCGGAAGGAAGCAACGGCGTTTAAGGGACTATGTGATATGGGGTGCTCGGCCACTTGTCTTTTCTGCAGACATTTGAGGGGTTCGTTTTGTCTTATCAGGTCATTGCTCGTAAATGGCGTCCACAATCTTTCAACGAAGTCGTTGGACAGAACCATATTACCCAAACGCTGACGAACGCCCTTAAAAACAATCGTCTTCATCACGCTATTCTTCTAACAGGTCCTCGCGGTACGGGAAAAACTACTTCAGCACGTATCTTGGCGAAAGCCATTCGCTGCCCGAACGCCGTCGACTTTGTACCTTGTGATAAATGTGATTCGTGTCTGGAGATCGCACAAAGCCGCAGCTCTGACGTGATCGAGCTCGATGGTGCCAGCAACAATGGTGTTGATGCCATTCGTGATCTCAGAGACTCCGTGGGCTATATGCCCTCTTCTGGCAAATACAAAGTTTATATCATCGACGAAGTTCATATGCTTTCCACAAGTGCTTTCAATGCGCTCCTCAAGACCCTCGAGGAGCCACCAGAGCATGTGGTATTCATTATGGCGACAACGGAAGTGCAGAAAATTCCGCAGACGATTTTGTCTCGTTGCCAACGCTATGATTTCCGTCGCATTCCGATCAAACAAATCACCGACCAGCTTAAAAAAATCTGCGAAGGTGAAAATGTTCCAGCTGAAGAAGATGCACTCTGGATGATTGCCCGTCAGGGTGACGGATCTATGCGTGACAGCTTGAGCCTTTTGGACCAAGTGATCACATTTGCGAATGGACCTCTGACTCGCCTCAACGTGGTTGAGATTTTGGGACTTACCAGCCGCACACTTTTGTTTGAAACTCTGGAAAGTCTGATTGCTCGCGATACCAAAGCGGTCATGAAGGTGCTGGAGAAAATTGCGACCTCTGGTTTTGAGCCGCATTTGTTCTCGCAAGATTTGCTGGAAGTGATTCGCAATCTGCTTTTGGTCAAAGTTTCTGGCCAGGAAGCTATGCAAATTCTGGAACTTCCAGATTCAGAATTCAACGCGCTCGGTGACCTTGCTAAAAAATCTTCTGAAGAAGATCTGCATATGCTCTTTGATATGGCGCTAAAGGGCGGCAATGACATTCCGAAGGCCCAAGATCCTCGCATCGTTCTGGAAGTCAGCCTTCTTAGAATGGCCGCGGCTCCTCAGATCACCGATCTAGAAAGCCTTCTTAGAGGTGGTGCCAGGCTCGGCGTAAAGGCCTCAGCCGGTCCTAAAAAGGCGTCTGCCCAAGTTACAAAAGTTCAAGAAGGCCCGAAATATGTGACGGGACCGAATCTTCATGAAAAATGGCTCGCTTTTGTCCATAAAGTTCGTCAGGACGAAGCCCTGTTTGCGGCCAAAACTGAAAATCTTCTTTTCGTAAAAGAAGACGGAACAGTCATTCATTTAGGCGTCCCCCCAAAATTGGCTTTCCTAAAAGAGCAAATGAATGACTCTACCATCCGCGCTAAGCTGCAAGGATTTATTGATTCATACTGGGGGGCTGGTTATTCTTTCCAAGTTCTAAGCGGTCGGGACCCGATTGAAGGTGAAAGTGCGAACACTCTCTTGCAGAAAAAATCTCAGCAAGCCGAGGACGAGATTCGCAAACAAATCAACGAAAACCCGATGGTGATTGCGGCTCAGAAGGCCTTCAAAGGTCAAATCAAAGCCGTAACTGAGATTGCCGAAAAAGGCAGGAGGTAGCAGATGAAAGGTTTTAACGGTGGCATGGCTCAATTGATGAAGCAAGCTAACCAAATGCAAACTCGTATGAAGAAGGTTCAAGACGAGTTGGCAAAACAAGAATACACAGGCACTTCTGGCGGTGGCGCTGTTACTGTGACAGTAAACGGCGAATACAAAATGACTGCTCTGACAATCAATCCTGAAGTTGTTAAATCTGGTGATGTTGAAATGATTCAGGACATGATCCTGACAGCTACCAATGAAGCTGTGAAAGTGGCTCGTGAAACCTCTCAGAAAGAGATGGAAAAAGTCACTGGCGGCATGAACATTCCTGGTCTATTCTAAGAGCATGTTAAATATTCCCGCGCTTGAAAAACTAGTACACGAATTGAGTCGTCTTCCAGGCATTGGCCCGAAGAGCGCTCAGCGTTTGGCGTACCATATTTTGAAATCGAAAGATGATTATGTGGAACGCCTCAGCGAAGCTTTGATTCGTGTTCGCGCGGAAGTTCATACTTGCAATGTTTGCTATAATTATACCGACACGGATATCTGCAAATATTGCCAAGATGCTCATCGTACTGATGACTCCATCTGTGTGGTTGAAGAGCCTTCGGATATCATGAAGATTGAGTCTTCAGGAGCTTTCCGAGGTCGCTACCATGTTTTGCACGGGGTGATTTCTCCGCTCGAGGGCGTGACCGCTCAAGATCTGAAAATCAAAGAGTTGGTCGCTCGAGTTGACGCGGGGCTTAACAATCAGGCTCCTCACATCCGCGAGATTATTCTGGCTTTGGATGCCGATCTCGAGGGAGACACGACGATTTTGTACCTAGCAAAACTTCTCCAAGGCAAAGGCGTACGATTAAGTCGCTTAGCTCATGGAGTTCCTATTGGCAGCGACATTGATTTCGTAGATGATAGAACTATGGGTCAGGCTTTAGAAAACCGCGTGGAGCTGTAATGTCCTTTATCAATTACAACGCCAAAGAAATTCACTGTAAGGTTGTTTATTACGGTCCTTCATTGGGCGGTAAAACGACTAACATTCAGTGGATTTACCAAAAACACGCTCATAACCAAGAAACCAAGCTTGTAGCGCTCGATAACGAGCCTGAAAGAACTCTGTTCTTTGATTTCTTGCCTATGAACGTGGGCGAGATTCGTGGTTATAAGACCCGTTTCCATTTGTATTCCGTTCCTGGTCAGGTTGTTTACGATGCTTCCCGTAAGCTTATTTTGAAGGGCTTAGATGGGGTTGTCTTCGTGGCAGACTCTCAGAAAGAGCGTATGGAAGAAAACCTCGAAGCTTTGAAGAATCTTGAAAGAAATTTAGAGCAACAAGGCTATGACATCCGCGAGATCCCTTTGGTTATGCAGTATAACAAGCGTGATCTTCCTAATGCGGCCTCTATGGCTGAGCTCAGAACCGCTTTAAACTTCTACAACGCCCCTGAAGTCGAGGGTTGCGCTGCCGAAGGAAAAGGGGTCGAAGAATCCTTGAAAATGGTTTCTAAGTCCATTTTGAATGTGCTAAAAGGCGGCTCTAACATTTAATTGTTGGAGGCCTTTCATGTCTTACGATATTGCTGCCGATATTCAGCGCCTCAAAAAAGAGAAAAACGCCGTCATCCTTGCTCACTATTATGAAGAGGGTGATATCCAAGATGTTGCCGATTACGTCGGTGATAGCTTCTATTTGGCTAAAATGGGCCAAAAGGTAGAACAGCAAGTAATCCTTTTAGCCGGCGTTGTGTTCATGGCTGAAAGCGTGAAGATCCTCAACCCTTCGAAGACTGTCCTAGTTCCTGATATGGGTGCCAGCTGCTCTTTGGTTAAAGGGGCCCCATACCAAAAATACTTGGACTGGCGTAAGCAAAATCCGGATGGAGTTGCTGTAACCTACATTAACTCGAGCGCTGAAGTAAAAGCGATCTCGGATGTGATCATCACTTCTAGCAATGCCGAGCAAATCATTAAGTCTATTCCTGCAGATCGCAAGATCCTGTTTGGCCCGGATCAACACTTGGGACGTTTCTTATCTAAAAAACTGAATCGCCCGTTTGAGCTTTGGCCGGGGGCTTGTGAAGTGCATGTGCTTTTCAATGCCCGTAAACTTTATGAAATGACTTTGGAACATCCAGACGCCGTCGTCATTGCACATCCAGAGTGCGACGAGACCGTTTTGAATTATGCTCAAGTCATTGGCTCTACTTCTCGCCTACTGGAAGAAGTTGAAAAAAATCCTGCGAAAAAATTTATTATCGCGACTGAAACAGGCATCTTCCATCAGATGCAAAAGAAACGCCCTGATGCGACTTTGATTCAAGCTCCTGTTTTGGATAGCGGTTGCCTATGCAACAACTGCCCTTACATGAAGATGAACTCTATGGAGAAGATCAAACACGCGCTTGAGACCTTCGAGCCGCAAATTCGTATGGACGAAGTTTTGCGCAAGAAAGCTCAGGTATCTTTGGATCGTATGATGGATATTACGAGTGGTAAATCCGTCACTTGGCCCGCTGAATTTCAAGCTTAGAGCCGCCTGAATATGAAACTTTAGGGGCCCTCTTCAGGATTTTTGAAAAAATACTGTCTCATTGTGAGAAAACCCGTAGAACTTTTTGACTGCCAGTTGCAACCAACATCTTTCTGTGGTTGGTCCATTAACCTTTGGTCGAGTTCCTCCGATAGGTCTAGTGTAAGTTGAATTGATCTAAGGAAAGGTGTGCAATGAGCCGCTCGAAAAATAAAACTAGACCAAATAGACGGGTTGCACCACGGAAGGAAGTCACTCCCATTAACGTGGCATACATAACATCCCTGGCCGACTTCACAAAAATCGCGAAGAACTGCGAAATTGTCGAGGCCTCAGCAACCGGACTTCTTCTGCTCATTAAGCGTGAAGATTTATTGCCGAGTTCATTAAGGCAATCTTTGAACTTGGATGTCCTTTTAGGTGAAAGTATTTTCATGCATCTTGAAGATATGAACCTTGAAATATCTGGCTCGATCGCCAGAACCCAACTTTTGGGTAAAAAAGGTTTTCACGTCGCCGTTGATTATAGCGAAGACGCTCCTGAATACTGGCGCGAATGTCTGATGGATCTGCTGCCAATTCCTGGCGAGCTAGAATAAAAATCGGGGGCTAGAAAGCCCCCTTTTTTATACCTTTCCCCTAGTGTCTAGCATTTAATAGACAGTATGGCGGATCTCACGAAATCACTGAAAAAATACTGGGTCGAGCTGTGCTTCGTCTTTCTAATTCCGTTGGTTTTCTACCGCGCCTTCATGGCCCCTTATGTAACGTGGGATGATGATGTTTTAATTCTTAAAAATCCCCTCCTGCAACTTCCGTTTTGGGAAGCTCTCAAGAATGCTTTTCAAGTTTACTATCACGGAGACTATTTTCCGCTGACGTTAATGAGCTACTGGTTGGACTTTCAGGTTTTTGGTCTCAGTGCTCCGGCTCAACATATCGAAAATCTGGTTTTGCATTTAGTGGCAACTCTTTTGTTATTTCGTGTTTTAAAATCTGTGAGCCAAAAAGATAGACTCTCTTTTTTTATAACTTTGGTTTTTGCTCTTCACCCTCTACAGATGGAATCTGTGATGTGGATATCTGAGAGGAAAAGTCTGCTTGCTGCTGTCTTCATGTTCTTATCGATAGCATTTTACTTAAAAACTGTTGAGAAGCCCGGCAAGGCATCGTGGTACTGGCTAGCGGTTTTGTTTTTTGCACTGATGGGACTTACAAAAGCCACTGCGCTTTTGCTTCCCGCTTTGTTTTTGCTATTGGATTGGAAGTACTTGGCTGGAGCGCGCGGAAAAATATTTAAAAGATTTCTTCCTTTGGCACTTTTAGCCGGAGTCCTCATTGTTTTGCGTGTTCAAGCCTATTCTTCAAGTGCCACGGAGGCAGGCGCCGTGTTCCGGCAAAGCGAGCGCCTGCTGCAAGTTCCATGGATGGCACTAACCGCTATTGGCTTTTACATTAAAATGTTTTTCTTTCCGACACCCTACTCGCCGATATATCCAGCCTATGCGGTGAACTCTACGACGATACTTTGGATGGTCGCAGCAGCTGGTGTTCTCGTTTTTACAGCAATTTACCTGTGGCGAAAGAAGAATTTATTTTTGTGGTTCTGTGGCGCTTGGTTTTTGCTATTCTTGTCGCCGGTTCTTCAGCTCTTTCCGCGCATCAATTTTGTCAATGATCGTTACATGTACCTGCCGATCGTGGGTCTAGCCGGAATTTTCTTTTACTGGGTTTCTGAAAAGGTTCCAGCACATCTTCGCACGGTAAAAGTCTTCGCTGGAGCTGCAGTGACTTTTGCCGCGTCTTTGGGTTTGCAAAGCTTCAATCGTTCAGAAGCGTTTACTTCGAATCGCGCGCTGTGGACACAGGCCTTAACTATCGTGCCTGAGGATATGATTGCGCTGAATAATCTAGGCTTAGATTATCACCTAGCTGGAGAAGTAGATAAAGCTGTCGAACTCTACACCAAAGTTGTCACTCAACCAGGTACAAATTCCCTAAAAGCTATTACGTTTGGAAACTTGGCAGGAATTTATTCTGATCATAAATATAAAGGTTATGACTCTGAGAAAGCCATTCAGCTTTACCAAAAAGGCATCGCAAGCGTGCAGCGCCTGCACGAAACTTACGAACTTCGAATTAACTTAGGTATCACTTACAAGGATTTAGGAAGAAACGCGGAAGCTAAAGAGGTTCTGCTAGCTGTGCTTCAAGATCTTTCTAGGGAAAGTGACTACAAATTTCAGAATCTAAAAATCTTTGTAGAACGCCATCTGCAAAGTCTACCGAATTAAATCCGCACGCACGTAAATCGTATAGAGAGGCTTCTGGATGAAGGGTCTATATTGAGGACTGTTCTTAAAAAAATTCCAGAAAGAATCTTCATAAACATTTTTCTGCGGATCTTTCAGAAAAATCCAGTTTTTGCTGTCAGTCGGTATCGCAAAAGTCTCAAAAACTATGTCCGGCTTCGCCTTTTCGGTAGCGAAAACTGCATTGAGTTCGGCGCGCAAACCCGGGCTCACGTATGTCGGATGCATATAGTACATAAATGTCATTGGTCTTAACGTCGTGAAAAGATATCCCGCTGCAAAGGAATCATATACAAAAATAGATTGTGCGGTACTTGGCAAAGATTTGAAGTCCTCTTCCACTTCTTTTACGTAGGCGGCTTTGGCAACATTGGTATAGATTCCGTAAAAAGGGCCAGAGCTTACTTGCTGAGTGAGTTCCGGCAATCTTCCATCTCTATAGAAAAAGGCCCATGGAGCAAAACAGTAAATAAGCACCACCGAAAGCCATGCGATCCAAGGAAGTCTTCTTTGCTGAATCGTCGCGGACTCCAGAATAAAAATAAGTGCGATAGAAAATCCTAAAGCCGCGTTTAAAACCCCATTGGTACTTGTAACAGCCATGATAGTGGCCATTGCGCAGCCCACAAGGACTTCGTTGCTAAAAACTAGTTTTTCACCGCGCCAGATTCTCTTAACCAAATAAGCCGCGAAGATAAAAGCACATGCATAGATAAGGAAGCCGAAGCTAGAGTCTAATGCTAGTTTGGGTCCCGCAATCACATAATAGATCACCAGGAATGGTAGCAACGCATACTCAAAAGACTTTCTTTTCCAAGCGGAAAAAATGGCGGTAAGACCTGCAGAAACCAAGACTAACCAATGAGGGGCAAGAATTCCTAAATAGGCTTTTGAAACATCAATCTTATTCTGTAAATTTAGCAGCGAAATAGATCGTGCAACTTCGAAATTCTTTTGGATCTCTTCAAGTCCAATTGCAAAGATAGGAATTGCAAAAACAAGAAGTGCGATTGTAGTGCCCACGAACACTCTTCCCATCCAAAGCCGTAAGTCTTTATTCTTCCACTCTAGTAAAAATAGAATCACAAAACCAAAGCCCGTGATGGGATAACTATAAATTGCCATTGCAATAGTAATAGATAACAAACATGCCATTCCAAAACTGCGTTTGGTCTTCAAGAGTCTCAGCAATGACAGACTCAAAACCGTCATTAAGACCGCCATCGTGTTGTACGAAACCGCTGGCATTGAAAATGGAATATAAAGAACCGGCAATACCGACAGAGCTAAGGCGTTGCCAAACTCTAGGTTTTTTCTAAGAGCACGAAATAGCGCAAATCCTGTGGTCAAAGAAAAGCCAAAATAGATAAATCGGAAAAAGAGCGCAATCCCCGTCGTCGATCCTACAATTTTCAGGTACAGCCAGAAGAAAGGAGTCGCCCACAGAGATCCTGACTGTTGAAACAAACGATCTGTGACAAAAGCTTTGCCCCCAATCAGAGGTCCCAATGCCTGCGCTAAATATTGGCTTTCGTCAGTAAAGTCGACACCGAAGAAAAGACGAAAAAAGGTGCTTAAAAGTGCGATCAGAACGACGGCGCAAATAAGATAATCACTTCTCTTTTTCAACGAGGATCCTTTCTGAGGTCTCTTTATCCTCACTTTTTTTAGCAACTTCGTTCAAGTTTTTTCTTGGCTTTCCCAGGGGCCTGGACCTTAATAAAAGAGAGGAGAAAATCATGCGCGTTTTGATCACCGGCGGAGCCGGATACATTGGAAGTCATGTTGTTCGCGAAGCGATCGATCAAGGACACCAAGTGGTTGTGATTGATGACCTTTCTCATGGTTACCAAAAAGCCGTCGATTCCCGCGCAGAGTTCGTGAAAGGCAATGTCGGCGACTATGCGTTGGTCACAAAGCTCCTTAAAGATAAGAATATTCAAGCTGTCATGCACTTTGCCGCAAATATTGAAGTGGCAGAAAGTGTCTCTCGCCCCGACGAGTACTACCATAACAACGTTACCAATAGTTTGAATTTGCTAAAGGCCATGAAGGACTCAGGCGTGAATCGCCTGGTTTTCTCCTCCACAGCGGCAGTCTATGGGAACCCAGAAGTGACTCCAATACTAGAAGATCATCCGCGAAATCCCGTGAACCCTTATGGACGCAGCAAAATGATGATCGAAATGATGATTGAGGATTTTGCAAAAGCTTTTGGTCTTGGCTATACGCTCTTACGCTATTTTAATGTGGCGGGTGCTCATCCTAACGGAGATTTAGGAGAAGATCATATTCCTGAAAGCCACCTGATTCCAAGAATTCTGGCTGCAGCTTTGAGTGATCGAAAAGCAAATATCTATGGTACTGACTATCCAACACCTGATGGCACTTGTATTCGTGACTATGTTCACGTGATGGATTTGGCCAAAGCCCATTTACTGGCTCTCGACGAAACTAAGCCCGCACAAGGAACTGTCTTTAACCTCGGCAGCGAAAAAGGCTTCTCTGTTCGGGAAATTATCTCTGCTTGTGAACGCGTGACTAGTCAGAAGTTTGTCATCAACGAACAATCTCGCCGTGCTGGTGATCCCGCAATACTCATCGCAAAAAGCGAGAAGGCTCGTAAACTTCTAAAGTGGCAGCCGCAGTATTCGGATATTGATTCGATTATTGCTCATGCATGGCAGTGGCATAGCAAAAATCCCAAGGGCTATCGCTCTTAGGATTTTTTAACTGCGCGAATAGTAATGTTCCATGCCCACCATTTCAACGGTGGAATCAACTTAAAGAGAATTTGATCAATTGTGTGAAAGGCGCGAAGCCACTTCAATTTTTCGTAGTCTTTCAGAATTTTCTTCCAGTAGCGAACCTTGTTTGGATTATAGCGATTAATCAGCACGAACTTAATGAAGACTATCATCGCTGATAACCAATAAAACTTCGTTTCAACCTCACCAAACTGACTGCGGATCAACTTAAGATCGCTGATCTTTAACGGGTGTTCGTCTTCAGTACGAACCTTTGTGGCAATGGCTCTATAAATGTTAACAACGGGATTGTAATCGACTGGATCCCAGAAAAAGGCTCGGCCTCCGGGTTTTAAGACTCGGTGGGCTTCGCGGATACATTGTTGGATATCCACGTGATGTAGCAAGTTCGCCGCATATACAACGTCAAAGCTGTTGTCGGCAATATTGGTCAATTCATTTGCAGAGACTACTTGCAGATTCACTTTACAACCAATCATCTGAGCACGACGGTCTACAAGTTTAAGCATCCCTGGTGAAATATCTGTCGCCGTTACTTCAGCGCCTTTTTTTGCAAAATATAAAGATGCCTCGCCAAGGCCCGCTCCAAGTTCAAGGATTTTTAAACCTTTTGGATCCCCCAACCACTCCACAATTTGTGAGTTCTCTGGAGCTGTAAATCTTTGAAAGGCTTCATCAAGGGCAATGTCATTAATGTCTTCTTCACTAGCCCACTGGTCATGAAATTCGGCTTCTTTGCTCTCGATGAGATTATTTGCATTCGTCGTCATTTAAGCCTCAAACCTTTTTCTCGGAAGAAATAAGCACATCTTCGCCCTCGCCACGAACACGCCCTTGCTGTTTTCGTTTTTCGAGGTCTCTTTTAATTATTTCACGACGAGACTCTACATCTCTCCAAGTGCTTAGAACATCTTTGATGTCTGTGTCGATCCATTGCTCTTTCGGATACACCTGAGGGAAGTCCTTCTTAATTTTTTCAATTTCACCCAAAAAGTCACTTTGGACAGGGGCACTAGACAACTTGCCTGCGCCAGATGAAAGGACCATGAAAGATCGTTCAACGAATGCCTTTGGATCACGTACAGATAATGTTACTTCGGGATAGCTTCCATAGTGGCAACCGCTGCAATTACGAACGATATCCTGAACGTCTTGTCTAAGGGTGATTTCGCCTTTTTTGTATTTCTCTACAAAGTCTGGGCTATAAAGTTTTGGTGGATTCTTTAAAGTATAATCACAGCAGGTCGTGAAGTCCCCGTTTGGCCTAACAGCAAAATAGAGATTCGGACTATCGCAAACGCCATCTTTACGCCATGTAGGTCCATTGCCTTTTAAGAAAGAAATCGAACTTTCCAAAAACCACTCAGAGTCAAACAATGGAGCTTTTTGTCTTTTCAATTGAATCAACTGACTTTTTAGTTCTTCCAAATTGCCAAAATGCTGGTCGCCGAATTTAAAAAGGCCGTCATAACTGCGGAACCCTTTTGGTTTTTCTGACGAAGCAATATGCACCGGAACCAAAGAGACCTGCCAACCAATTCGTTTAGCAAACTCGAGAATGGCAGGAATCTCGCGGTAGTTAAATCGGCTCAATACGGTTCCGAAACTAAGAATCGCTGATTTTTTACGAAACACGTTCGAAATAAGTTCAATGGTGTTGATTGCATTTTGGCTGCTTCCAGGAACTGCATTGATGTAATCAAAAGTATTGTGATCCAAAGAGTCGACAGAAACATTGATATCTCTGGCTCCAGCTTCATAACATGCGCGGAGCTTTTCCTCGGTCGCAAACTTGGTGCCTGCCGTCTGAAGTCGTACGTTTAGTTTTTCGCGTGTAAAGGCCTCTACAATTTCAGGCAGATCGTGGCGCATGAAAGGCTCGCCACCAGTTAAGAGAACAATCCCTGCGCCAACTTTTCTTAAGTTCTTAGCTGTTTCGCGAATCTGTTCGATAGGCATTGCTTCAATACGTGAATTGGTCTCAACAATGTTGCACTGACGGCACATCAAGTTGCATTTACCAATAATGTAGAACTGAACATAGTAAGGGCTTTTTTTTGTGATAAGAGCCTTAAGTATGGACGTATAAGTCTGCACAGAAAACATGATCACTCCCGACATATTTATCCTAAGTGAGCTTCGTGACAGACGCTATTCATTTCCTGTGTGAGACTAAAGTCTGGATCTAAATTTATTGAAATTTGCTTTCTTCAAAACACTTTGAAATCATTGAGTCTATGTCGAATCCAACGCTCTCGATCGTTATTCCGTGTTACAACGAAGAGTCGAATATTGCGCAGATCATTCATCGCTTTGATCAGCTCGCTTCTCAATTGCCAAGCTTTGAATTGCTGTTCGTTGATGACGGCTCAAAAGATAAAACGGTGGAGCAGATTCAGAATTATAAAAACTCTTCTCATGCATACAACATCCGCCTTCTTCGTCTGAGTAGAAACTTTGGACACCAGCTAGCTTTGTTGGCGGGTATGCGAAATTCGATCGGTGAGATTTGCATCACTATCGACGCAGACATGCAAGATCCGCCAGAGGTTATTCCAGCAATGATCAAAGCTTGGAAAGAGGGTCATGACGTCGTTCTTGGACAACGAAATGATCGTGCCAAAGACACCTGGTTCAAACGCACATCCGCTGTGATTTTTTACCGTATTATGACAGTTCTGGCGCGCGGAGATTTCCCCGCTAATGTCGGTGACTTCCGTTTGGTCTCAAAGAAAGTTTTAGACGTTTTAAGAAGTCTTCCTGAACAGTCTCCGTATTGGCGCGGTATTGTAGTGTGGGTCGGATTTAAACGCACCTTCGTCGAATACTCTCGAGCAGAACGCTTTTCTGGGGAAACCAAGTATCCATTTATCAAGATGGTTACTTTCGCGTTGGATGCACTCTTCTCGTTTTCGAAAAAGCCGCTTTTGTTTGTCACTTATTCGGGATTCGCACTTTGTGTTGTCGGCGCAATCTTCCTACTGACCTATATTTCACTTAAAGTGACAGGATATGCATTTGTCCCAGGTTGGACGTCAATTATTTCACTTGTGATGTTTATTGGAGGATTTCAGATCTTGTGTCTGGGAGTCATCGGCCAGTATATCGGCCGCATCTATGAACAAGTCTTAGGACGCCCTCAAGTGCTGCACTATCCAGCTGAAGACGTCCATCAAGCTCGTCGTTAAAGCGCTACAAACGGAGGCAAGCCCTTCTCGCTGACCAACACAATGGAATAGTGTGGTGGCAAGAACCAGCTGATTGCTTCCGCAATGCCTTGGTGTTCTTTCACTGGCGGGTTGCTAAGTGACTCTAGAGAGAACGCCAAATCATAGTTCACGCGATCTGTGCTCATCACCAAGATTTTTGGTGCGTACACGCTTTGATCACGGAAGAATTCTTTCAAAATATTGCGTACATATTGTGGTAAGTACTGCGGAGTCGGTTCACCTGCATGAATTTGAGCACCATCACGAAGCTCGAAAGAGCCCGTAGAAACTTCCGGTTTTGCACGATAGAACAAACCCGTTTCACGGAAGTGCCAAAGCATGCCGTAAGAGAAAACATAATCTGGATATTCTTTATTTGGATTTACAACAAGGCCCATGCCTTTCGTTGCCAACCAATGAATAATTTTTTGAGCCGGTTCTTCAGCATCTGGAGAAGTCTCGGTCATCAAATATGGCCAACCATCTGGTCCTACTTGTGGATCTTGAGAAAGCAGTTTCAACTTCCCTTCAGAAAGTTGCATGAAAAAATCGTTTTCCCATTGGGGGTCGCGCTGCTCATCAGAAATCTTAGTTAGTTCGATCAAATCCATGGGACTCTCTTGGTTAGGCTCTTAGCTGGTAAGACTTATTTTTGTAGGCCTTTTCATAGACTACATTGCCAAAAGCATCAAGTTTTGCCTCTTCAGTGCGGCCCCGCAAAACAGAGATTTGTCCATGAAGGACGGGAAAAGTGTGTAAATCCTTCATTAAGGCTTAGATTGGCGACGGCCGTTCTTCCAAACATAGAAAGGCGCTAGACCCATCGTTGATGGCAGCGTTTCCCCTTCGCAGACCACGGAACCCGGGGTCATTCCACTTTTTCCACCAAGAATTGCACGGTCTTCGACTCGGGGACTAGCCACAATCAGCTCAAGCTTATCGTCAGTGCGATTCAAATGGTGTGCTGTGAAACCAGCTCCATAACCGACAATGACCTTATCACCAATAACTAAGTGCGTACGATCCATGATGACAACATCAGGGCTCCAGTAAGTGTACTTACCAATCTTTGCGCCCCACATACGAAGCCACACTGAATAGAAAACCGGGAACACTCTGAGAACTTCTTCCAAAAAAGGAAATCGCAAATAGAGAGCTTGAAATTGAGAGCCGAAATACCAAACCCAAAAATGACGATCTTGAGAGTAGTAAGTTCCCTCAGGCCGCCCAAAAAATAAATAAATCAAACGCACACAAAAGGGCGGAACTAAATAGATCCACACAAGGACCCAGATCAAAGTCCATGTGATAGAAAGTGTTCCGACCCAGCAAAAGATGATTAGTCCCGCTAACTGTAAAGCAGGAATGAAGTTTCCAATTATAAATTTCAGTAGGACGATGTTCTTGTTTGGCATTGTGTTACACAAAAGTATGGCATCACACTCGCGAAAATGTAAAGCTCATGTTGTATGCATACAAGGAGGATCTGTGCAGAAGTTTTTACTTATTGCATGTCTTCTGACGTCAGCTTTCATTTCTCAAAGCTACGCAGCCGACAGCAAAACAAAATCATCTAAAAAAGCAACTATCGAGGAGCTTGCTCCCTATGACGATTCATGGAAGACAAGCTTTCCAGGATCATCACCAGCCTTTGCCGAGAAATCTGCAAAAGCTATGGGTGAACAAGAAAAGCGTCGTAAAGTAGCTTCTGATATGGATCAAGAATTTTTCGAAGGAAAGATGTCAAAAGAAATGAAAGCTTTCCGCGAGCTGTTCTTGAAAGTAAAAACAGCGGAAGAGCTTGATAAGCTTTTAGCAGAAGCTGATAAGAACTTCGACAGCTATCCTGCTGATTTGCAATTCATCGTGGCTCAAGCTGTTCCACTTCGCGCTTTCCGCGGTATCGTATGGAAGCTCATTCCCACTGTTGAAGATTCTAAAACAGCTCATAGCTTGATTTTGACTCAAGTAAAAAACATGGCCGTGAACATGAAGATCTTCTTGCCAACAGAACAATGGCAAGCAGGCTTTGACTATGTTTCTCAGCCTTATATGGAACCTGCAACAGGAAGTTTGTCTCAGCAGTTCCCTCGTGGCAGTGAAGTACACGTTCAAGCGTTCATTCGCAATACAGTGATTCCAGCCTTGCGTATTTCTGCAGCTCGCATGGAGAAAATCAATCTCTCTGGTGATTTTGCTGTATGGGATAACAAACTTCTTTACGGAAATGGTTCATTCCCATCAGCAATGGATCGTTACGCTCTTTTCGGAGAGGTCGAAAGACACACAGCTTTGATGTACACTTACGCAAACTTGTCTGAGCTTTGCTATCAAAGTGCTTACTCTCAGCAAGGCGCTTTGAAGTTGAATCAAGAGATCGCTCGTCTTTATGGCTGGGACTCTGTCCTTAGCAAAGTAGACGGTGTTCCTGCCGCAAAACGTGTAAAAACAATTCGTAGCCCTGCTTACGCTCAATGGGGAGTCCTCTTCGGTGACGGCACTAAGTGGACTCAAGATGCTTGGATGTTTATGCAAAGATCTGTCGACCATGGTGATCAGATGTGGCAAGCGATGAAAAATCGCCCTGTTTCTGAAATCTACATGGCTGATAGTTCAGCAGCATTGCCATTCCAAAGACCTGTAAACATGCGCTTTGAGAACTTGAAAAAGATGATGGATGGACCGACAGCGATCCGCAGCTTTGTCACAGATGAAAAAGCGACTGTAAATCTTAAAGAGTTCTACATGAACCCGCCAAAAGATCTCAAAGCAATGTACGCTATCGGCTTTGACAAAGAGTCAGAGATGTTGACAAAAACTTTAGGCAACAACAGCAAAGTTCAGTACCGTAATTATTTCCACGGTCGTGGTACAGAGTGGAACATCGGTCTTTACAAAAAGTACTTCCCAGATGTTCAATCAAGCCAAGACTTGTTGAAAACTGCGAAAGTTCTTTCTCAAGGATGGGGTAGCTTCGTAGTTGCCGTTCCTTTGGCAAACTACCTGAACTAAGAATTTCTGTTTTAAAGAGAATTCATAAAGGGAGTGCTAAGCACTCCCTTTTTTTATGAGCGCTTTCAAGACCCATAAGTCACCTACCAAAGAGAATAAGAACCCAGCAGCCAGCAACAATCCCAAAGCTCGTGGTGGCTCAAAGTAGGATCCTAAGAAACTCAGGCAACAGATAAACATCACAGACGCACATTGAATCGAGCCTACTCCCCGATCTTCGATACCTTCATCGAGGTCGTTACCACCGAAAAGATACTGAATGGCATTGTCCCCGGTTAATCCCACCAACGTGGAAGCAACAATACAGGTCACAAAGTTGATCGAAAGATCAAAAACATAAATCCCGCACAACATGATGGACGGACCCCAGAAGGCCGACGCCATAATCGGCAGAAAGTATTTTTTGCCAGTCGCACGGCTCAGGTAAAATATAATTCCGCCTACTAAGAATAAACTTAAGAACAAACTTTCAAAAAGTGTCTCGATCAAACTTTTAGAGAAATCTGCAAAACCGACAAATTCCCCCGCAAGCCAGCATTCCTTGTTAGGGCAAATGCTTTTAACTTTTTCGCGGAAAATATTGAGCTTTTCTGTGTTTGTCGTCTGTAGGTAGAGGATTGCTCGTTCTTCACCATCATCGGCTTTGTAGCGGTCTGACAGCGTGGATATATCTACTTCGCGCGCTATCATCTCTTTTTCTAAAGGCCGTCCGATATCCGATGACACATACGAAACAAGTTGCTCGTAGGTTTCTACCTTAACGATTAACGGGTCTTTTCTCAGTTCTGCAATAATCGTCTTTTTTTGATCTTCGCTAACATGCTTTTCAAAGACAAGACTTGCATCGGCCACCCAGCCACGAGTTTCTTTGATATATTCAATCGCTTGTTGAAATGGGTGGTCTTTCGGAAACATCTCTGAAGGAGTCTGCGACAATCTAAAGTTTTTCACCGAAAAGAAGGCCAAGACAAAAACCAAAAGGGAAATCTGAGCTAGGCGTTTTGGCGGAGACCACTTCGAGGCTTCCGTGGAAACTTTATAGAACCAGGCTTTGTCCTTACGAATATAGTTTTGCCACGAAGGAAACACCTGCATAAATGCCGGAATTAAAACAAAAACGCTGATCCATTCAACAAAACAGCCAAAAGCCGCCCAAGCTCCGAAACGACGAATGCTTTCTAAGTCCGACACTACCAAAGATCCAAAACCTAGCATTGTCGTTAACGACGTGAAGAAACAAGGCATCGTCATGCGATAGAATGCTTTTCGCCAAGGGATGTTCCGTCCCATCTTGTAATAGGAAAGAAACACAAAGTCCTCAATAGACGCCACCGCAATCATCAGAAAAAGACAAACTGAAAGTGGATCTACAGGATGACCTACAAGCGCCATGCCACCATAAACGATAGAGCTGGTAAAAAACAAAGTAAGGAGGAAAATCGCTCCCCCACGCCAAGTACCAAACAGAAGGCGCATACTCAGACCAATAATCAGAATAACAGCAAGATTAATGTACTGGGACTGCGCCATACCCTTCATGGTAAAAAGTTGCTGTGCCGAAGTTCCCGTCCACCAAATTTTAAATGGAATCTTTTCTTGAATAACTTTAAGAAGCTCCTCTACGGCATCTGGATCATAAGTGCCAAATTTTCCTGGAACTTCTAAATCCTTCATTCGCAAAGAAACCGCAAAATCTCTTGCAGTTCGATCCGTTACCACCGTCGCCCACGGAGAATTCGTCAGTGCTCCTAAAGGATTCCCCTCAAAGCTGCCTTCGCAGGGACTCGGTAGAACTCGAAAATAAGAAATGGTGTCGGCGTCAGAGACGGCTTTACGAATTTTATAAGGCGACATAAAGCCATCCACTTGAGGATGACTAAAAACAATGTCATTCACTTCTTTTTGAATCAGGCACAAGTCCGTTAAGGAGAAGAACTCTGTTTTTGGTTCTAGGATAAAACCCAGGTTGGTTTCAGAACCGAAGAGCGACTTAATCTGTTTTAAGTCTCGAGTCGACTCCATGCTTGAGTCCAGCTGATCTTCGATGGAAACAACTTGGGTCAAACGCGACGACAGAACGCCACAAAAGATAAATAGTGCTGTCGATAAGAAAACAAGAGCGCGTGGGTACTTAAACCCGAACCGAACGCTTCTTTTAAAAAGAATATCCAAGAGTCTGAGGCTTTTTTTCATAAACAGAGGCTTCCTGATCTAAAACTAAGAGGTTGTCATTTAGAATGCAAACGTCTTTAATGAAATTATGGTCCGTCTTCCAACAAGAGATACTCTTACTGCCTACCTTTGGGTGAGCCTACAACTCACTCTTGTTTTTTGCACGACCTATGGTTTTACCAATTGGCGGGCCTCTCAACATTCGGACACCTATCGCTTTTGGATGGATTGGGAACTTGGAATTCCCTTAGTCCCTGCGACCATTATCATTTACGTATCTTTGAACATATTGACCCTGCTACCACTTTTTACTTTAAACTCATCGCAAATCAAAGCCCTTGGTAAAAGCTTGTTGGTGGCAACTGTCATTGCAGCCGTTATCTTTTTCTTTTTTCCTGCTCATATTGGCTGGGCGCGAACAAGTGATGTTGGATTCTGGACTCCATTTTACGAGACCCTTTTCTCTTTAGATCAAACAGCAAATACACTTCCGTCTTTGCATATCACCTATAGTTATTTGGTTGTGCGCGCGATTGCGAGTGTTCATCTTCGTTTGAAGCAAGCTCTGTGGTTTTGGTTCGCTTGTATTTCAATGAGTGTTCTTTTGACCCACCAACATCACGTTTTAGACATCGTGGGTGGAATGGTCCTTGCCGAAGCGTGCTTTAGAGTTCTCTTTGCAAAGAAAATAACGAACTAGCGCGCTTCTTCCGTAGAAGAAGGTCCTTGGTAAAGAACTTTTTCAAACTCTTGGGAAAGCTGTTCTGGAGAAGCTTCCATCGTCAGAGTCGGCCCCAACCACATCTTTAACCAAATCTTAAAATGACTAGGTCGTTCTGCCGAGAAATCCACAAATTTATGCAGATGAATCCACGGAACGTAAGGATATTGATGATGTGCCAGGTGGTGGTGGTAATTTAGAAAGATATACTGAACAAATCTATTCACCTTCAAATTCCAAGCGCCATTACGAATATCTCGCTTAGACCAAGCATGATCCGCATATTGCAAAGATCCCCACAACATAGCAAAAGACCAATAGCAAATGATCCAAGCTTTAAAGGTGATGCCCAATACAAAGATGAGAGCTAGCTGAAACAGGAGTGTAACTAACAGCTCCCAGCGCACGCGCTTCGGGTCGACATTATCAAGACCAGAAAGCATCGCATCCATGCTCATCGGCTTCATGTACTTGTGCTGACTACGGAATAAAGACGCATCCAAAATACGCGGAGAGAGTAAATACAGAATTCCGCCAAATGGTGCCGCCGTCCAATAGAATCCCAAAAGAACCGTGTAAAGTTGGGTAAACTTTAGAACCCGGCTATCCGTTGGATAGTACATATCAAACATCTCAACGTCCGTGCGGTTACGACGATGATGTCCCAAGTGAAAAGCTCTTTGAAAGAAAAAGCCCGTCGGAAAAAACATGGCAGATAATTGACCAAAGAAATCGTTGATACTTTTGTTCTGATGAAAAAGACGATGAACACTTTCGTGTAAGAGTGAAAACATCGTATTCCCGATAAAGGCGAAGCCGATTGCACAAAGCGCAATTTGCCACCACTCCGTCAAGACCGTGGCACCATATAGAAACCCAATAGCCGTCAAGTAAGAGGCTATTGCAATGACAATATTTAGTTTACCTGGAATAGGGATCAAGACCCCGTTAGCCGCTGTTTTCATTGCTTTCCATTTTACAAAGGAAAAACGGCTGAATACAATCGTGAACATGGATTATGCCGCAAGCTATCTGAAGCGCCAGGAACACTCTCTTGATAAGTGGTACGTTTTCATGAACGAAAACTTGCGCCAAAATTTTCAAGAACTCACTTACGAAGAAGGCCTTACACCTTTTTTCGGTGCTGAGGACTGGAATGACTGGACTCCGGACCAGCGCAAAAAACTCTTTCAGCGCTTTTGCCAATTCAATGCCGAAGCCTTGATGGCATTTGAACAATGTTTTATGTACGCAAGTGTTCAACCGGCGACTCTTATTCAGGACGAAACAGAAAGAAAGGCTTTCTTTCATTTTGTCCGCGAAGAGTTTCTGCACACAAAAGCGTTTAGATGTTACCTCCGCGCAGAAAAGGCTTTTAATTTTCCCCAAGACTCTGTTTTTATTCATCGCTGCCATCGTCTTAAGAATAACTTTGCCTGGATTCTAAAGCGCGAGCCTTTTGCGATTATTATTCCGGGAGCAAAAAGTGAAGCTTACTCTTTGTTTTATTCAAAACTCTTAGAACGAGTTTATAAGACCAAAACAAACTCATTTACAGAATTGAATACCCTCCACTCCAAAGATGAAGTGTTCCATGTTCAGTTCGATTATAACTTCGTGGACTCTTTGGTAAAAAATTGGAGTCTGTGGCGTCAATGGCGTTTTATCTTTTATAGCTTTCTAATGATTTTAAATATTCAGTTCATTGTCATACTTGGGTTTATGAATATTCTAAAAGAGGTCGCCCCAGAAAAAGGCTTTTTCAAACGAACTTATACGATGATGCGTTTTTTCAGATGGACTCTTTGGCATTTTGTTCCGTACCAACAGACGCGTACGAATTTGCAAGCAACGTACAAACAGAGAAAACACTTTATGTACCTGCTTTTTAGACTTGGTTCTTTGTGAGCATTTTAAAGTTTAGGTCCGATATTCGCAGTCTGTTTCTTCTGGGATGTGCGTTGGGACTTCTCTTTGGTGCACTTCGCCTTCACTTGAATCAATTTTCTGTCCCGACTTACATTGCTGCTTGGGGTTTTGGTGTCTGGGTTGTTTTTCTGGTTAGCCTTCTAAATCATAATCATCACCATCATCCAACATTTCATAGCGGCATCTTAAACCGTGTGACCGACATTCTGATTTCCATCTGTATTGGCGCGCCTTCGACCCGTCTTCACTTAGTGCATCACTTCAATCATCATCGCCACTACCAAAGTGAAAAAGACTGGAGCAACTATCGTATCCATGCCAAGTCTAAAGGTGTCCTCAGAATTTTGTATTATCTCTTCTCGGCCTCTCGGGAAATGGCGAAAAATCGTCGTAATATTCCCGCTCCACTATCTTTGCAAAAACACCAAGTGACCGAGCGTATTGTCCTGGGGAGCTTTTCATTAGTAGCCTTGTGGCTGAATCCGGGAATCTTTCTAGGCCTCATTGTGCCTACTTGGGTCGGGGGCCTCTGCCTGCTTCTAACTTCGAATCTTTTTAATCACGACCAATGTGATCTTGAGTCTGAATACAATCACTCCCGTAATTTTTTAGGAAAAGTTGAAAATTGGTTTTTTTTGAATAATGGGTTCCATAGTGCTCACCATGAAAAACCCGAGCTGCACTGGAGCCTTCTCCCAGAACTTCATGAGCGGACATTCGAACATCACACGAACGAAAACTTAAAGCAGTCCTCCTTTCTTGTTTACTTCGCAAGATACATTTTTAAGAATGAAATCTAAACCAAGGATGGACCTGCAGTATGGAATACGTTTTTAATTTTTGCCTGATTGTATGGCCGTTACTTGTAAGCGCTCTGGCTTTTTCGTTTAATCGTAAGCAAAATAGCCAAGACCCTTGGACCGGAGGACCCATTTCGTGGCCGAAGTCCTTCTGGTTGGCCTACACGGTATCCACTTGGTTTCTGCTGCCAATTATCTTCTTGCTTCACCCAAATCTGCCATCAGGCTTTCACGCGGTCTTTATTGTGCACCTACTGAGCTGGTGGATTCGCGGTCCTTTAGAGCTTTTCATGATTTACAAATGGTTTAACTGGTCACCCCGCTACGGGATCAGTCACGATATTTTTCACTTGGCCCTTTGTGGATATTTCTTAAGTCAAAACTGGAGTGAGATTCAAGCAAGCCTAGGAACTCCGATTGGAAACCTAGCAACTGTTTTCTGTCTCATTATTATTTTTACGACTTGTGCCGAGATTCTTTTTGCGGCGCTCTTTTTGCGCTTTAGATCTCAACAAGAAGAAAAGGAACTCATCTATTTTGCCTCTGATGACCCTAAATGGATTTTTATCAACCGTGTGACTTTAAGCGTGGTTTTGGTAGCTATGAGTCACTTGATTTTGCAAAGCCTTTACGTACTTAAAGGGCTTCTGTAAAAGCTTGTAGATTCTTTTTGCTACGTACTTAGCCGGCACCCACAGGGTGACTTTAGCAACACAGACAAGCTCTGTGCCTTCTTGCCAACGTGGGTTTTTCTCAGCAAAGAATTTAATACGCGGAATTTTTAGCAGGTCGGTATCGATATCTGCAACATGAACCTTAACAGCACAAGCTTCGCCTACGGGCTCAATTAATCCTTGTGTTGAGTTGTATCGGTTACCAAACTTTTTCGAGTAGAATGCATGCATAAGATCTTGAGTCGCTGATGGAGTCGATCTTTCGTACCGTGGATAATGTTCGGGAAAATTATTGGCCATTAAAAGATATGTCTTATAGCCCTTCGAAATCAAAAACCAATAAACCGGTCGAGATAGATTCCGGATCTTCATAGAAAGCAAATAGCGCCCGAAAGCAATTCCTAAAGCACCATTGCCCCAATAAGCTCGATCCAAAACAGTATCACCACTATACAAACAAAGAATTTTTTGACCGTTTACGTCTAAATCACGAGACAACAAAGTTGAAAAGCCCTGAATCGCATTCTCGCGGTCAGCAAGCAAAATCACGCTATCCTTCTCCATCAAATCCTTTTGGAACTGATCTTTCAAAATATGATCATAGTAAGAAACCATAATCTCATACATTCTAGAGACTTGTTCTGGAGCTAGATTTTTAATCGGGACGATCGCTGTCTTCATAGAAACTGATTCTTCCAACTTTTTTAGGTCAATTCAAGTCTTAGCAGTGGCCCGGAACATTATTCATGGGAACAAAAATACGCCGCAAACTCCCAAGCACAAACTATACAGTAGAAGTGCTTAGGCTCCTAGGATAGCCTGGGATTTACATGGAAGAAACAGCACTAAATTCAGCACTTACAGGCGATTCATTTCTTAAACGTAGTTGGGCCAAATTCCAAGAATTGGACCCGCGAATTCCGGTCGCAGTCATCCTGTTTACTTATCTGGCATTGGGCTTAACCGTCCTCGGTTTTAATCGCAGCCCTTTGCAGGCAATCACGACAACTCTGACTTGCTGTACTGTCGAAGTGCTTCTGACTTACTTGTTTAAAAGAAAGTGGGTATTCCCACTGAGCGCGATGATCACAAGTTTCTCGCTCTCTTTTCTTATGAACTACAGCCATGATTTCTTTTTGCTGTTTGTACCAATCTTCTTTGCGATTGGTTCCAAGTATATTTTCCAGTTTAATGGAAAGCATGCGCTGAATCCCGCGATGATGGGGATCTCGCTTTCATTGCTATTCAGCGAAGAGCTTTTGACCGCAGCACCTGCTTATCAGTGGAACGGCATCGGCGCCATGTCTCTGTTTGTGATAATGCTAGGAATTATCTTCGTTATTCCTAAAGTGAACCGCGTGTGGCTTGTGGGCAGCTTTCTTCTAGTGTTTTCTTTGCAGACAGCCCTTCGTGCTTGGATCATGAAGCACCATCTTCCCTTTGAAACTTTGTTCTTGGGAACATTGTCTTCTCCGTCATTTTTTATTTTTACATTCTTTATGATTACAGATCCTGCGACGTCTCCGAAGGATCGTAAACAGCAAATCATCGTGGGTGCCTTACTAGCGACTGTGGATTTGGCACTGCACCTTCGCCAAAGTTATTACACCTTTTTCTATGCGGCTCTGATTGTGGGCGGAAGCCGTCTGGCTATTAACCATCTTAAAACCGCTCGCAAAGAAGGTTTTGGAAATTACTTTAAGTCTCGTTTCATCACTTCCAAGTACTATCGTCAGCCTCTGGTTCTGGGAATTCTGTTTTTGGCCGGCACGACAGTTTATAGCAAAGCTATCAACCCCCATCTGACTTTGAATAATCTGAACTGGAACTTTGTAGAAATTGATCCTGCTAGTTCCGGCCTTAACGCAAATAAAGAGGGCGACATTTACGCGAAGCTCGATCCCCGCGTGCAACATATTGCAAAGTGGGTTCTCAGTGTCGGGGATTCTGTTTCAATGGCAGATTTCGACAACGACGGCCGCCAAGATGTCTTCTTAACGAACCTTCTTAAAGAACCTTTCAATCGTTATGCGCTTTATCGTAATGTCGGCCCTGCCAAGTTTGAGCGTGTGCCGCTGCCAGCTTTGAATACCGTCAACGAAGACCCGGCTAAGCATGGTGTTGTCAGTAACGGTATTTTCTCAGACTACGATAACGACGGCGACCAAGATCTGATGCTCACTGTCGGTTTTGGCCACTCAATGCTTCTTAAGAATCTTTTGAGCGAAAGTGGAAAAGCTGAATTCAAAGATGTGACTGACGAAGTTGGTTTGAATTTTCCAACTCAGTCTATTTCAGCAACATTTGCTGACTTCAATCAAGATGGTCTTTTGGACCTGCTGATTATGAACGTTTGGCCGAATGACTTGCCAGATTACGATAAGCCTACCCCCCTAAGCCTCTTCCATCTGCCTCAACCGGAATACGACGGTGATAACCGCATGTTTAATTTCATGCACGATAGTTGGCATATGTCGAACAATGGCGGAGAAAACGTTCTTCTTTTGCAAACTCCAGATCATAAGTTTGAAAAACAAGATTCTAAAAAATGGGGCATACCGGAAACTCGTTGGTCGTTGGCAGTTGGGGTTGTGGACTTCAATAACGATACTTGGCCGGATTTTTATGTCGCCAATGATTTCGGTCCTGATGACCTCTACTACAACCATGAAGGAAAATATTTCGAGAATATCAAAGGCACGATCTTTGGTTCTATCGGAAAAGACACATACAAAGGCATGAACGTTTCTATCGCCGACTTTGATCGCACCGGAAACTACGGCGTTTATGTTTCAAACGTGCATCACGCGTTCCAAGCCGAGGGAAGTCTTCTATGGATGTTCTCTCCTTCTGACAAGCCTTTCTATCCGAACATCGTTGAAGCTGCGACGAACAAATCAGTTCTGAACGAAAACCGTTTCGGTTGGGGAGCTTCCGCAACAGACTTCGACAACGATGGCTTGGTTGACATCGCTCAGGCTAACGGCATGGTCGACGATACTTACGATCGCAAATCCGAAGAATGCCCTGACTACTGGTATGTGAATGAGAAAGTGGCCCGCTCGCCGCCTTCGATTCACCGCTATGCGAATCGTTGGGGTGATATTCGCGGCTATTGCATCTATGGGCATGAGCAAAATAGAATTTATTTGAATCGCGGCGCGGATCAAAAACCGCAGTTCGTCGATGTTGCAACTCAAGTCGGCGTAACAAAACTGACAAACTCGCGTGGCGCAGCTAGTGCAGATTTTGAGAATCACGGGCGTCGGGACTTGATTTTCACCCACCCATTTGGCGCAGCCACCTTTTATGTGAACCGTCTCAAAGACGGCGTGAAACCTGAAGAAACGAATGCATGGGTCGGTTTTGAACTTACAAGTTTAAAACCAGGCTGCAACCGTGATGCTGTCGGCACGCAAGTTGAGCTGATCGTGTATAAAAAAGATCAATCTTTCTTCCGCATCGTTCAAGAAGTTCAGGTAGTAAGTGGATTCGCTTCTCAGAACGATAAAAGACTGCATTTTGGCTTGGGTCAAAATGTGGACCACGTCAATGCCAACATTAAATGGTGTGGTCGTGAACCAGAGAAGTTAGAAAATATAAAAACAAATGCGTACAATAAAGTAGTTTTAAAAAATGAATCAAAGCCTTAGAGACAAAGATAAAGACATCGTCAATCATTGGTATATCGTAGCCCTTGACCACGAAGTACCGGCAGACCGACCTATCGTACGCACGGTCTACGATATTCCTTATGTCCTTTTCCGAAATGAAGAGGGCAAAATCACGGTGCTTATTGATAAATGTCCCCATCGTGGAAGTCAGCTCTCGAAAGGAACTTGTGAAAAAGGCCAACTTCGTTGTCCTTATCACGGTTGGAAGTTTGACGGACAAGGTTCGGTTTGCGAAATTCCTTCTGAAGGACCTGACAATAGTGAGTCGCTCAAGCGCCGCCAATGGAAGGGATTTACAGTTCCGACATTCCAAAAAGATTCTTGTGTCTGGATTTGGCCCGGGGATCCCGCGCTTGCAACTGCAGAGCCACCTTGGAATTTCCCTGAGTTCTCTAATCCAAAGGCCGCGAAATATTTCATGCTAACGGATTTTGACAACGAGGTCGGACCTTTGGTTCAAAACTTCATGGATGTGCCTCATACGGTCTTTGTGCACTCGAAATGGTTCCGCAATAGAAGCTTTTTGAAAGTCCCAGTGAAAGTCGATGTTAAGGCAGCCACGGTGAAAGTCACCTATGAGCAGCCTCAAGACAGTATCGGCTTTATGGAATCGATTCTGAACCCTAAAAAAGAACCGATGATCCACACCGATGAGTACATCTTCCCTAATATCACGCGTGTGGATTACAAATTCGGAAAATACTTTTTCATCATCAATAGCCAGTGCACACCTGTGACTCGCTGTAAAACCCGAGTTTATACTTGGATTTGTTTCCACATCGGACCTTTTACAAAACTTTTGAAACCTTTCATGCAGTTCTACACCCGTCAGGTTATTGAACAAGACGTCGAGATCATGGAAAACCATGGTCACAACTTAAAGGTCTTCGGCGAGTTCGAATACAAATCAACTCCTGCGGATGAATTGCATTTAGCCATTGATAAAATGCGCGTATCAGGCGCACAAGACCGTCATAGCCCTGAAAAAATGGAATATAGTCGAGAGAGGGATTTTTGGATCTAAGGGAGTACCTGAAGTCTCAGGACTCTTTGTGCGAGTTCGAGGTTTCAAAACACCAGAATGCTGTATTCCAGATGTTGGAAGAGCACGCCATGAACGTGGCGGGCATTCATCTAACCTATGAACGGCGCCCCGAGTTTAATAAGCTTCTCGAATTTCAAGGTCCTGCTGGAGTTACAATTCTTGGCTTAGATAAAGAACAAATTTCCGGGATATGTTCTATCTCTATGGGATCTCGTTACATCCAGGGTCAGAAAACGACCGCTGGTTACGTTGGCGATTTTAGGACTAATGGCACAAAGTACGTGGCGAAACTTTGGCGAAAAACCTACGCCGCAGTTCTAAAATCCACTCAGAACACCAAAGAACTTTTAAATCCACAGTATTTTCTAACGGCCATTTTAGCTGATAATGCCCTAGCTATTCGCAATTTAGTCGAACTAAAAAAGGACTTTGGCTTTTACTATCGTTTTCTCCGAACCGTCGACATGGTGAATATCTATGGCCGTAAGCCTTTTGCCAAAACAAGTTCACCTTGGCAAGGTCGCTTTGCCAAGGCCTCTGACGAAGACCGCATTCGCTCATTTTTAGATGTGGCTGAACAAAGAAAATCTTTCGGCGCCGTCTTTGATACATCTTCTGAATCTGAATGGACCCGACGTAAAAAAGTATGGCCCGGCTTTAAAACGGAAAACTTTGTACTTATTGAAGACTCTCAAGGTGAATTGCTCGCTGTCACTTTGCCATGGTCCCCGAGTGCCGCAAAAAGAATGCGCGTCACTCAAGCGCCAGGGATGCTGTTGACGGCTTTTAAAATTCTGAAAGTCTTTGGCTATAATATGCCGAGCGTTGGTCAAAGTATCGAGACTTGTTACCTCACTCACTTGAATATAAAGCCTGACGTCGATGCCTCATCCGTCGTTCAGACTCTTCTAGAGTTTCTATTAGAGAAAAGTTTCCTTAAAACAAATCATATGTTGTCTGTGGCGGACTGGTGGGGGCTTAACTTGAAAAGCTTTATTACTCAAAGAGTGCCAGTAAATCTGTACGCTGTTGCTACAGATTCAAATCAGCACTTAAGCGAGCTAAAAACCCCCGAAATCGGTTTTGAAATGGGGTTGGTATGATTTCAACCTCTCTGATTCATCAAGGATTGGGTTTTTACTACTCACGTGCTGAAAAATCCTTCCGAACAAAGCTTAAGAATTTAGAACAAGTACAAAGAGCGAAGCTTGCTGAAACCATGGACTATTTGGCAACCACTCGTATGTGGGGCGAGATCTCTTCACAAAGCTACGAGCGGCTAGCTGATAAGATTCCGCTTCGTGACTACAGCGAGTATCACTCTTTAATTGAAGCGCAACGAAAACAAGAATCTGGAATTCTGTGCCCTGATGTTACCCGCTATGAGCCAACTAGCGGCTCTACAAGTGCGCGGAAGTGGATTCCATATTCTCCTCAGTTCTTAAGTGATATTAACAAAGCGGCGGCCGTCTGGATGGGAGATCTTTATCAAAGTGTTCCTGGCGTCAAGAATGGGCCCCACTATTGGTCTTTGTCGTGGCTGCCGCAAGAACTGCGCAATCTCACAAGCAGTGACGATTCAGAACTCTTCCCATGGTGGCAGCAGGTTTTTTTGAAAAACTTCATGGCCGCCCCTGGGTCGTTAGCACTCGCTCCTAGCAGTGAAGCTGCATGGAGAGCAAGCCTTGCCTATTTATTCTCGCAAAAAGAGTTGGCACTTATCTCTGTTTGGAGTCCAAGCTTTTTACTTAAAATCGCTGAAGATCTCCAAAATCTGCATTCAGAAATTCAAAGAGATCTTTCAAGCGGAAGCTGGGGCGCTTACTCCAAAGATCTTTCGTCATTAATTGCTCCGCCAGCCGCAAGAGCTGACTATGACGACATTAAATCTGCAAAAACACCTCAAGAGTTTTTGCATAAGGTTTGGCCAAATCTAGCCTTAGTAAGTTCTTGGGATTCGGCTCAGTCAAAACTCTGGGCTCAGGATATCAAGTCCTTGTTCCCAAAAGTCGCCTTTCAAGGAAAGGGGCTCTGGGCTACTGAAGGCGTTGTTAGCTTCCCTTATCAGAATCAGAAAATTCTGGCGATGGAATCACATTTCTTCGAATTTAAATGCTTAGCCTCTGGAAAAGTTCTGCCTTCGTGGAAGCTGGAAAAAGACCAAGAAGTGCAACCGATCCTTTGGACGTCTTCAGGATTTTTACGCTATCCCCTGCAGGACAAAATGAAAGTGACTGGCTTTATCGAAGAAACACCAACCTTTGAGTTTATGGGGCGTCTTCAGGGTGTGGATATGGTTGGGGAAAAAATGGATAGCGCGACGGCTTCGCAAATTCTTGAAGTTCTGCAAAAAGAGTTTCATTGCGAACCTATTTGTTTGCTTGCGGTTCAAAATCCAAAACCTTATTACCTTCTGACAACTCGAAAACAAGTTCCTGATTTAAATAAGAAGGTGGAAAACGTCCTTCAAGAGTATCATCATTATAAAGTGGCCCGCGAACTGGGACAATTGCAAGCCAGCCGGGTCCAAGTAGTTGCAGATATTCACGCATTCTGGGATAAGACAAACAAAAGCCAGATCAAGGGACAAAACAAAATTGAATCTCTGCGCTTAGTTGAAACTTGGGATTTAGGAGACAATTAATGCCCGCGTTGTTAGTGACTTTACTATTTTTAGGACTGTGGTGGCTGGCGGGACAGCTGCAAATGTTTGAGACTTCCCTTTTCCCGACAGTGGCAATGGTGGTTAAAGCCTTTTTAGAAGAGCTGACCTCGGGTCGCCTCTTGGGTGACTGGTGGGCGTCTATCAGTCGTATCTTCATCGGCGGTGGGATGGCGATCCTCTCAGGAGTTCTTTTAGGACTTTTGGTTTCTCGCTCTGAAATGTCACGAAAAGCTCTGCGTCCTCATTTTAATTTCTTCCGTTATGTTTCTCCGATTTCGTGGATCCCTTTTGCCATTCTGTGGTTTGGTGTCGGCGACATGCCGGTGATTTTCCTTATTTATATTTCTTCAGTTTTCCCAATGGTAACTGCGACAAATGCAGCAATGGAAAGAATCCCTGTCTTGTATTTGAAAGTTGGCAAAGAGTACCGCTTGTCCCCTAGCAATTACTTCTTTGAAGTCATACTTCCAGCGATTTTGCCGGATCTTTTAACAGCTATTCGTGTGGTTCTGGGGATTTCTTGGGTGGTGCTGGTAGCGGCAGAGATGATCGCTGGCAAACAAGGACTGGGCTTTGGTATTCACGATGCTCGTAACGGCCTACGCGTGGATTTGATCGTGGTTTACATGTTACTCATTGGAATCACTGGCTGGGCCATGGATTACGTCATTAGCCGCTTTACAACCAGTGCACGCTTGAGGTGGAAACATGGCTAAGGTCATCGAGTTTGCAAATATCTCTTTTTCTTACCGCCAAAGTGCAAAGCTGATTGATAATTTCAATTTGAATATCCACGAAGGCGAAGTGATCGCGCTATTAGGGCCTTCAGGTTGTGGTAAGACGACACTGATAAATCTTGTAGCCGGTCACTTAAAGGCCGAGCAAGGCACATTAAAGAATCCTCTGACTTCTTTGACCATCTTTCAGAAAGACGGCCTTCTGCCGTGGCTGACCGTGAAAGAGAATATCGATTTCGGTCATCGCTATTCTTTAGGTAACAGTCAGGAATCCACAGAGAAAATAATTCAGCTCTTTAAGTTGGAACAATATTTGGGTCTTTTCCCTTTTGAGCTTTCAGGAGGTCTTCGTCAGAAGACTGAAATAGCCCGAGGCCTTGCCGCTGGCGCAAGTTTGCTTTTGATGGACGAGCCTTTTTCTTCTTTAGATGCAATGACACGCATTGAAACCCGTGTAGAGACTTTTGAAATTCTGAAAAGCCGTAAAACGACGGTAATTATCGTCACGCACGACTTGTTCGAAGCCGCCCAAGTAGCGGATCGAGTAGTCGTACTAGGCGCAGCCCCGTTCCGAGTTCAAAAGGATCTGAAACTGCCTGGAAATTTTCCTCGCCAACTGACCTCGAATGAGTTTAAAGAAAGCTTAAGTTTGATCGCACAAGAAATGGAGACCCCATGAAAAAGAATCTAATCATCGCCTCTGTCGTTATTTTTGCCCTTGTTGTAGGTGCAATTCTTGTCAGAAAACTTGATGGCTCAAAAGAAAAGATTGATTCCCATGTCATTGAAGTAGGTTTCTTGCCAGTGACTTGCCATCTTACTTGCCCGGTAACGGACTTTGCCACGCAAACTTCGAAAAAGTATCACTTCGCTTCGAAACGTTTTACAGATTTTCCGACAGTCGCTGAGTCGTTTAAAACCGGAAAGCTAAAAGCCACCTTTTTCGTGGCTCCCCTTGCAATGAAATTGGTTGAGCAAGGAGTTCCTGCAAAAATCGTTTACCTTGGTCATCGTGATGGCAGCACTGTCATGGTTCGTAAGGACGATAAAGCCCAATCGTTGAAAGACCTACAAGGCCGCCGTTTTGCGATCCCAAGCCGCTATAGCAATCAGCACCTAGTGATTCGTAAGCTTATGAAAGATCAAAACATCCCTGCAGAGTCTATGGAGTTTGTTGAGATGGCTCCGCCAGATATGCCGGGCGCTCTGGCTTCAAAAGCTATCGATGCTTATTTCGTGGGTGAGCCGCATGCTGCTCGAGCTGAAACCAACGGCACTGGCCGCGTTCTATATCACGCCAAAGACATCTGGCCTAAATTCATTTCTTGCGTTTTGGTGGTAAGCCAAAAACTTATCGACGAACAACCAGAAGTTGTCGCGGATCTAGTTCGTGGAATTGCAGAAAGCGGAGAATGGGCTGAAGTAAATCGCGATAAGGCTGCAAAACTTGTAGCTCCGTACTTCAAGCAAGATGAAAAGCTTATCGATTACGTTCTTCATCAACCACCAGACAGAGTTAGCTATAAGGGTCTTGCACCAACGAATGAAGAAATGGAAAACATCCACGCTATGGCCATCGAAGTAGGAATTCTGACAAAACCTATGAAGGTAGAAGACTATTTGGATCGCCAGTTCTTGCCAAAAGAACTTCTTCCGAATGAAAACCTAGAAAAGCTATAGGTCATTAAGAGCCAGCTTCACCAACCAACAACCTCGACATCGCGACCAGATTTTTTCTTGTAGTCTGCATAGAACAACTCTTTTTCACGGATGAGGTATTCATAGCGCTCATCACCTAAGATAGAACGCTCGTATTTTTCTCGGGCTTGCGTACGAAGTACACTATGTGCTTCCCATAATGCCTCGACCACCGCATCTTGGTTTGCTTGCTTAGCTTTTCTGAGCATCTCTTCATATTCTGGATCTGCTTGCTCGTAGCTTTGATCGTTCAATTGAGTAATTTCGGTAGCGGTGACGCCGGCCTCTCGATAAATGTAGTTAGTATGCTCTTGCCAGGAATATGCAAAGTCCAAGTCAGGTTTATGCTCTTCACCAACTTTATGCCACGTCTCTGAGCTATCAGAGGCCCGTACATTGCTTTCTTCGAGGGTTTTTTGAATAGGTGCTGTCTCTGTTGTAAGAGGCTTTGCTTTGATGTCTGCGGCAGTTAGGGTTTGATAGGAAGTTGGTCTGCGTGGCTGAGCTAGCACCGACGGCTCCATGGTTTTATCCACGGCGGAAGGGAGGGACAACCTCTCAACCCAGAATCCGCCCGCCATCACCAAGCAGAGCCCTAGAATCACGTATTCTCTTCGCATAGGTCTATTCTAGTGGATTTCCGCGCCCCTGGCGGATCACAAGCGTTGCAAATCGTGTCCAGGCCAAATGACCCGAAGAACTTTTAAACTTTGCCCTATCAAGGTCTTTCATAAGCCCAAAGAAAAACAAATCGTTCTAAAGTTTAACAAAGAGAAAAATTCCAAGATGAGATTCCGTCTAAGGGATCGACAGGCCTAGAAACGAAAAAACCCGCCAGAAGCGGGTTTTTTTACGGGGCCCCATCGCGGAAGAGATGGGGAGAATCATCAAATTCAATCATCGGGAGCTAACAAGTTACGACCAGATGTATGGATTGAATTTGGTAGGGAGTACAGGTCACGATGAACGCCTCCCTAAGTATTTGAGATAATTTAACTATTCAACAATATCAATCACTTACGTTTTCGAGAAGCGATACCCTGAGATACTGAGCGATCCATTTGTAGCCTGATATGGTTCGCAAACGGTTCGCAATCACCTTATCTTAAGGCTCTAAACCTTTTTCTCATTTTCCAAAGATATGACGCTAACTCCCGCTGAGCTTTGAGTATGTCTTCCTGCTCTTTCGGGGAAAAAGTGGTTATTTTCTGCTTTAGGTCCTTCCTGTATTGACGCCAAATATCCAACATATCATACGTCAATGTTTTGAGTTTATAGACATGATAGAAACGAGGAAAGCTTTGATCGAGAAGTTTCAATATTTCTAAGAAAAAATGAGGGGCAAATCTAACGTCTACCCACGCATTAAACTTATTAAAATCAAAAAGACATCTGTGCTCTTCTAGGATAATTCTCAGATACCATCTTTGATTTATAATCGAGGCCGGACCCGTGATCTTAAAATTCCACTCAAAATCTTTGTATTTAAGATACGAAACGTTTAGGTCGTGAAATGATTCTGAACCTATCGTATAAAGTGAATACCTATTAGGAAATTCATAGACCTTTCTGGAGCTTCTATCAAAAAAATGTTTTTGATTATCCTTACTATATTGGATAACACTTCTCAGTGTAATACTTCCAATTTCCTCTGAGCTTTTGGGCAAAAAAGATACAAATATACCCTTATTAATCTTCTCGTTGTGAGTATAAACTTCCACGATGGGTACACCCGAACGTTCTTTAAATCTAATTGGCTCAAATATTTCTTCACTGGGATGTCTGAATAAGCTCATCGCCCGGTGGTACACAAAAAGAAGTATATCAATAACCCACGCTAAAAACTGGGATCCCCAAATCATTAATAAAAAAAGAATGAAAAAGGAGACGACTAAAATCAGAAATGTGCCTGCCAATATTAAATTGATCCCCTTACCGAGCGTTTGATAAATTGCTATAATACGACCACGCCAATGACCGAGATTCTGGCGAGTACTTTGGCTACCCTGCGAGGCTGCCAATCCAAGCTTTTGATTTAGCTTATGTTTCTTGGCTTTTTCAGTCGTACATGCGCGCTTAATTTTCCTAAATGTATATTCTACGAAATGAATAAATCCAATGATGTAACCATCAAAGCTAAGCTTTGAGAAACCCGTCAGAAAGTTTAAACATATTGAAAGTAAGACCGCCAAAACCACTGAAAACGTTGTTAGGTAGGCCAAATAAGAGACTAATAAGGTATTTATATTTCTAGGTGTCTGATTTTTAAATAGAGCGTCTAGTAACTCTGTGGAAAACCTAGTGGTACTGAATAAATATTGAGACTCAGTCTGAACATCAAACGGACTATATCTTTTAAAAAATATTTCAGAAATAATATGTCTTACTTGTTCAGAATCGAAAAGGCAGACTAAAACCGTCGATCCGACAAAAGACGCTAGCAATAAGACAGTTTTACTTGCTCCAGGGCGAGAAGTCTTAAATGAATACTTTGTTAAAATTTGGACAAACAGGTATCCGGGTAAACCAAATAGCGCAGCTAAAATTAAACTGCCTACTTTCAAATCATCCAATTAAAATCTGAAGCTTAGCCAGTGATGGCTTTTTTTGCCGCTTTTGGCGCGATAATATTCCAGTTTCCTTTTACGCCTTGTAACTTCTTGGAATTATACGAAGAGTTTAAACTTGTACTAACTTCCGAGTCGGCAGGTTTTGAAAAAACGCTTGAAAAGTCACCTGAGGCAGCTGTGATGACCGTAGAAGCTCCTTCCCAAACTCTTGCATAAAAAGATTTGGAGTCCCGGTCATTATTAGGATTATTTATTTCGGGAGTTGGATTCATGTCTGGCTTTCTGTCATGTTTCTTCATAAATGTCACCCCCCCTATGAAACCATTATATAGCTTATCGGTTAGTGCTCAATGTACGTTAAGGTCAATACAGCCGTTGGTCCAAGCATAAAGTTAGGCATAATATATGCCGATAATGAACACGAATGCATGGCGTTGATGATAAATATACTAAAATCAAATATTTAGAAGACTTTTTGGTTCTAGACGAGTCTCAGTCTCTTAGCATAAAGCTTGTGCGGGGCGATAGACTATTACGATTTCTTGAACTGATTCCGGATGATACGCTTACCCGTGTTATGGCTCAAATCATCCAAGATGACCCAGCTCCACCCCTGGATTCAGAAGATTTCAGAACTTGGGTTGTTCGAAAAAGACAGTTGGCCAATTTAACACAGTCTGAGCTGGCAAAGGAAATTGGCGTTAGGCCCGAGCAAATTAGTCGGTTTGAGGGTGGCAAATGTCCTTTAAAGACCGAACATCTAATTAAAATTTCAAATCGCTTCTCAAATCAAACGGTAGAAAATTAGTCCCATGCCAGTCTTAAACAACAAAACTCGTTAATAAAAATGCAAAAGACGATGGTTCATTATCTACGCACTATAATATGACATTGTCTTAGTTAGACCCCATCACTATCTAAATTTAGTTCGTTGCTTTTTGGGCTATAGAGAGCGCAACTCTTAGTTTCAACATCTAGTGTATGTAATTTGCCTATCTTAATTCAAAATTGTTTATAGAAAATTAAAAATAACGCCGAAACATTTCTAAAGAATAAAAGGAGGACATATGGCTGATATACAAATTACTTGCATAACATTATCTGGAGGTAAATCTCACGAGCATATTACTCATGTTGGCAACCCTTCGGGTAGATCACCAGTTGCGGATATCATTGCATGGATTAACAATAGAACCCACACCTTCTATGTTATCGATCCAAGAACAGGTAAGCGTGCTCAAGTAGGTGTTGTAAATCCCACTTCAGGTAAACCCTATATTCGAACTTATGCAGATGGTGTTTGGGGTGACAATTTACTTTCTTTACCGCTGTGTTCGTAGTTTACTTTGAATCAGGTACTCCCATTTAAATTTCAAAAATGATTAAGCAGTAACATGAGGCCTTTATGTTTTGCATATTTAGGCCTAAGCAGTTCCGAAGTTTTCTTTTCAGAAAGTATATAGCGTTCATTTTTAGTTAAAATATTCATTTTTTTGCTAAAATAGATACTTCAAAGGGCAAGCATGGCTCGTTATCCGAAAGGTTTTCTACCAAAACTAACTCCAAAATTGATCCGGAAGATAGGCGAAAGCATGCAAGCAGGTGCCCCCGTAGATACCGCCGCTGGCCTATGCGGAATAAGTAAAGATACGTTATATCGCTGGCTTAGGCTCGCTGAAGGAGATAAGGCAACTCCTCTACTTCGAAAATTATCGTACACTATAACGAAATCACAGGCAGAGGCCGAACTAAAAGATCTCGAAGTAATTATCAAAGAAATAGAAGGTGGTAGCTGGAAAGCCGCCGCCTGGCATCTTGAGCGTTTAGAGCGTTCACGCACAGAAATTGGGGCCCACAAACAGACATTAGAGAAAAATAGTTCCAACGCCGAAACGGACACTCCAAACAATGTCGTTATCGTTATACCCCACAATGGACGCACTGAGCTCACAAGAGAAAATTTAATTTCACAGGCTGTCTGGATTGAGAAGAAGCTCGCTGAACTGGACAAAAAAGAATCTAACCTCAACTAACAAATCAGCAATCTGCACATAAAGGAATCCGCTTGGGCCCGTTTATCTTAATTGATAAGTCGTTTTTGGAATCTCTAAATCCCGAAGAAGCTATGGCCCTCAATCGCCACTACTGCGTGTTTGTAAGTCCAATTCTTATTCGTGAGATTTTGGGCAACCTCGCGAAAGCTAATTTTACGCCCGACAAGGCTCTGACCCGAGTGATCGGTTTGGCCGCCAAAGCACAAGGAAGCAGTTCGTATGTTATGCATGATGCTCGCCTAATGATACTAAATGACCTGCTCAGCTCGTCCGTCAAATTGTTGCCCGGAGCTCCCCGGTTTGGTGCCACAAAGGTAATTCGTCCTAATGGAAAGGTAGGGGCGATCATACCGCCTACAGAAGAGGAACAGCTCCTTCATAGGTGGGCGCAAGGAGTATTTACAGACCAAGACCGGCGAGTTGCAGAAATGCACAACTCCGAACTCGATAACTATGACCTTCCTGGTAGCCAAAGAGAGTCACAGCAGCTTTTTCCAGAGAACATGAAAGTAAATTCCTTCGAAGAAATAGCAGCTTCATTCGATAAAAGAAGCAGAACGGATGAACTTGAATGGAGGAAGATTGATGGGATAGCCAAGTTTGTTCCGCTTTCCGCAGAACAAACTGCAATTTTGAATGCTAAATGGGAATCCGAAGGAAGACCCGATTTTCGGCACTTTGCAGAGTATGCAAACTACTGTGCTCGAATATGGACTCTTTACTTTATCGGTGTAACCGCCGACCTGGTTAATACAGGAAAGAAGCACAAAACTTTGATTGATATACTTTATTTCTTTTACTTACCGTTTGCTCATATCTTCTGTTCCGCCGATAAATTTCATCGAGATCATTTCCGCTATTTTGCTCGTGAGGACCAGCGGTTCATTTGGGGTCCGACTCTAAAAGAAGATCTGAAGCAGATTGTCGAATATCGCAGATCTTTGAGTCCTGAAAATCTCCGCAAGTACGACAAAGAGCTCGGGAGTTATCCGCCGTTTATCCTGAACTCTGTAACTCTAGAAATGTGGAAAAGATTTGGTCCGCCTTAATTATTACCGCTGATGACTATTTACCCGTTTCTCGTGGTGCAAGATTATATTCCCCATAACCGGCACCACGGATGGTTTGTATGTCTTCGAGATACTGAAATGCCCTAACAGTTTTTTCGACCCCAAGTACATTTATATATTTTGTAGGCCCAAAATAACTAACCAATAACGTGCCTATATATTCTTGATCTACATACTTTTTAAAAGTCCTCAAAAAAAATATGTTGTTAGCCCCCGAAAAGAAAGATTCATCAACTGTGACTAGGACTCCCTCTTTAACCGCCTGTAACACTCTAAATGGGCCTCGCAAAATATAGAGACATCCTGAGTCCACCTTTTCCATGTCCGACCTGTATAGCGCGCTAAAGAGGTCTGACTGCTTACACAAAGGTATTTTATACTTTGCCTCTAATCTTTGTTTTTCTTCCTGAGAGTCTTGAGCAGGCCGCGCCACATATTGCTGCAAAAGAGCTTCGGCTTTGTCGATCTTGACTAAAATGCCTGCACTCACTTTTGAACGTAAAAAATCGAGTTCTTTTTGATAAAAAGAATAATTTTCGAATCGCCGGTTGTTTTCATTTCCAAATTGAATTTTTTCAATAAATTCTTTTAAGAAGCTTGTCGCTCCCGTATCAATTCTTTCTTGCGAAAGCCGTTCAACAAGTATCTCAACAATTTGAGGGCATGGAGCTTCAGCTGCATTTACCAAGTCGTCAGCGCGCGGAGGAAGGTCAGCCTCAAGAAGTGCCTGCACAATTTCAATACGGCACACTCCATAACTAGATTGCCCAAAGCTATTACCGTCTTTTCCAGCAATAGCGAGTTCAAGTAGAGCATACGATGTCGCTTCGCTTGAATATCTATAAGACGCCCCATTTCGATCTTCAAATAAGGTAAGTTCTTTTCCCTTAAAGGATTGTCCTTCCAACATATGTTTTACTTTAGAAAAGTTATTGTCTCTAATTGCTTCTTTAAGTTCGCCGACATTGTTGACAGGGGTTTTTATAACCGCTGTAGAGCAGCCCAATAGATATACAAGGCAAATGAAAACTAACTTCTTCATTTTGCTCTCCGACGCTCAATTCGATGCAATGTTACTCTCACATCACCAGAAAAGATCTCATTCAAAATTTCTTCGCTAACTTCTTCAAATGGATCAGGTTCGCCATAAGCGAGTTTATGAACCGATACCTCCAAGGCAACGGCTACCTTTCGAAGATACTCTAGTTTGATATTTCCTCGGCCTACGGTCCAAGCATGCAACGTCGACTTGTTAATCCCAGTTTCCTTTGCCAGACGACTTAGATTCCAATTCTTTTGCTTTAAGATAATTTGAAGGTTTTTATTTAGACTCAAGTTCGACTCCTCCAAATAGATGAATCGGCATACTCTGCCCTTCTAATTAAGAAATCCACTATCGTGAACAAGTCGTTCATAAGTATGAACACCCTTCAATATCGAATAGTTCATTTAACGACCGTCTTATGAACACAGACGCCCTTCAGCCTTTTATGGACGTTTTATGAACGTCCTTAAGGGCATTCGCAATTGTGCCTATCGAGACGTTCATAGCTTTGCTTATTTCACGATAGGTCATTCCCTCTAGTCTTAAGCGCACTATCTCTTCCTTGTTATGAACTTGAGGACGACCGAGCTTTTGTCCGTTCGCTTTGGCATGCACTAGCCCAGCTATGGTACGCTCTCGAATTAGACCACGTTCGAACTCACCAAACGCCGCCACAATGTGCAACATCAATCTTCCCGTCGCTGTAGTCATATCGATCTGATCACGAATACTTATAAATTGAACCCCTAGTTGTTCTAGCTCTTCCAACGTCGATACGAGATGCTTCAAACTTCTAAAAAGGCGATCAAGCTTTACGACGACAATGACATTTATTTCCTTTCCTCTAGCCAAAGCTATAAGACGCTTTAGGCCAGGACGATTATCGGTCGAGCCACTAAATCCATGATCGACAATTTGATGCTCAATAGGCCATCCACGAGCTTCGCAAAAGGTTACTAACTCACTTATCTGCACTTCTGGCTTTTGGTCATGATGTAAGGTCGAAACGCGTGAATATGTCGCAACTCTCATAATTTAATATAACATAATGCATTATATATTGCAATGTTAATTTGCATTGTACAATTATATTGTATTAAGGAGATGTAGAATGGCTAAAATCTCGTCGAAACACATAGTTAAAGCTTTAAAAGAAAAAGAAAAGTCTGAAGAGAAGGCTAATATAACTTTTCGCCTTAATGTCGATTTACTTAACTCATTTAGAGAAAAATGCAAAAAAGAAGATGTTTCAATGGCTTCGGTAATAGAAATGTTGCTCAAAGATTTTATTGATAACTAGGATAGCGTCTTGCTTTAAAATGGATGGAGGGATGGTTGGCAAAAATTAAACGTGCTGTACAAGCTGAAGAGGCTCTCTTCAAAATGTTAAAAGCATTCAGCTCTATGTCGCAGAATAGTCATGCAACACAAATCCGCCTTTATGCCCCAAAAGAATTGAACCGTATAAATGAACTCCAAGAAATTTCAAAAGACCTCATAAATGGGTTCGAAAAATTTAGTAAAACCTTAGAAGTCGCTATTAAAAAGACAAAAAGTCCGATAGCCAAGCCACATATCAAAAATGTCTCTGATGAATATCAACCTCTAAAAGAAATCGATGTACTAACGACCTTAAAGAAAATTAATGCAGTTCTCAGCTCGTCTTCAAAAGAGGTACAGGTCTATCTAGATTTCTATTCGTCTCGCCCTAAACTAGTTAATGGACAAGACGCGTTTCCGGAGGCCGAGAGCTTTTTTGAGAAAAGAGATTTTGGGAGGTCTCCCGCCGATAAGATAATTAATATCGGTTTGCATAAGGTGTACTTGTCTTGTGATCGCAGCATTAAAAAGACACATCAACTGTTAGAAAGGCATTCAAATTTATTACCGGAACAGCTCAAAGGTATTTCGCTTAAAGCCCTTTCATCACGAATAGACCGCGTCAACAAGGAAGAAAAAGCGGCTAAGAAATAGGCATAAAATCGCTTTTCAACCTCTCTTTAAACTCGATGCCGACACTGGCGTTAAAGAGAGGATCGCTAATTTATTTCCATAGCCTTAAACCTCTCGTTACGGGTGGGTTGGCATTGGAATGGTTCCTCTCGCAATTACTCGCCTGTGAGGAGGAAAAGTGAATCAACAAACACCCAATACAATCTCACTTGAAAAACAAATTAAGGAAATCATTGATCTGTACCGTTCAATGATTCTTGATGCCGTAGAGCAAGAACTTGGCGACAGCCCAAACTGGAAGTTCTTACGTGGGCGCCTACTCAAAGCACTGGGTGATCGAGGACTTGAGGGGCGAATTATAGAAGCAATTAGAACTAATTTCTTGTCTCCAAAATAGTGGCTCTACTATGAAAGAGTTCAAAAGCCCGAGAGGGACGCTTAATTCCAGAAAATACAAATACAAGTGTAGAGTGTCTAGGCCTTGTAAGCGCATGACTTGCAACAAATGTGTGAAACGGCGACGGTCCTATTTCATGGAAGCCGGAACTCGATATGCTCTTAGTAAGAATCTCAATTTTCACCTGATTCTTTCTTGGCCAAAAAACTCAGCTCCAGCAGATCCATGGATGCGTTTATGTGCTGATAGTGCTCGGCTATCTAAAGCTCTATCAGGAGCCAAAGCAGGGCCTTATATTCGCGTTTTAAGTATCGGCCCCAAAGAATGCCCCCATATTCATTTTCTAGTGAATGAGGCCTCTTTAGCCAAAGTCATATGTGCCTTCAATAAAAAATGCCCTCGAGTTGGGCGCAAAATATTTGAAGAGAAAACCTATGAGGTCAAAGAACTACTTGGCTATTTTTACGACAGAAATTTTCTGCCGTCCTTTAATGATCCAAGTAGGCCTAAAGGCATTAGATTGCTTTCAGCATCCAAACCGATGAGATGCGGTTTTCCCTCGTATAAGAGCGAACGAGACCTTTTAGAAAAATCATAGCGGCCATGAAATGTTCAAAAAATCTAAATGAGATATTTTATGAGCACAAAGGCTAATATCAAACGAAGTTTTTACTTCATGGACGGGAATTTAAACTGGATTGGAAGGAAAGATGAATGCACGTGAAAGGAATTTCTACACTCAGCATTGACGAAAAGAATATCCAACATCAGAGTCCTCGCCTACGCACATACCAAAAGGTTTGTGAAACTCAAGTGTTCTTTGAAAATCAGTTGTTAGACTACAAAAAGGCCGCTCAGTATCTCGGAATTTGCGAGTCCTACCTACGCCGACTCAAATCAAAAAGGAAAATCTCTTTTGTTGAAATCGGGGTCAGGGGGGTTCGCTTTAAGGTCGCTTCTCTCAATAAGTGGATTGAGGAAAGAGAGATCAAGAAATGAAACGCAAGTGTAAATCGGTCAGGAACTTCCCCGGTATTTACAAGGTACTTGTATCCATCAATGGCTCAGCTTGGAATGAGCCCGAACGTGGCGGGCGCTATGCCGTCGCTCGGTATGAGCAGACTCTACAGGGCAGGCGGCGCACCAAGCGCCACTTTGACTCGTTTGAAGAAGCTAAAGCTTTCAAAGAAGGGAAACCCCTGTCAGAAGATCCAATTGCACAACCGCTCACTAGCACGCAGGCATCATCTGCAAACAACTCGATGAGACTTAAAGATCTCTTTGAGGTGTATGCACGCAACGAACTTATTCACAAGTCAGTGACCACTCGGGATAAGTATAAGAGCTATTGCAAATTCCTCGCTCCACTGTGGGAAATACCTGTCGCGGAAATCAACGTGTTCGCAATCGACTCGTGGCTTGCATGGCTTAAGTCCCCTGAGCAACTGGCCCAACACTGTTCTAGAAGGTGTAACTTTGAACATGAATACACGTTCCTTAGAACTCTACTGGGCTATTATCACGAGACCTTTGATCACGAATACAGAATGCCCTTCTTGCGAAGGCATCGTGACAATTTGAAAATCAAAGAAGTCGCTCTCGTTCAAAAAGATCTCAGCCCTGCACAGGTAAAAAGTTTTTTGGCGGAACTCAAAAAAGAGGAAGACAAATTTTATTACTATTTAGCAGGTATGCAGTACTTCACCTTTTCACGCCTTCAAGATGCAGTCGCTCTTCACCATGAGGACTTTGACTTCGTTGCAAACGCCGTCACCTTGAGTAAGAAGATTGTCTTCCGTCGAATCAAAGGTTGTTCGCGCGAATTGGTTCAGGGGTCAAAGACCAACCAGGGGAAAAGAATTGGAATGAGTCCCCCTCTAGTTACCCTTTTCAAGGAGTGGACCATGCTCACGGGGATTCGCAAGGGCCCCCTGTTCCTCTTGAAAGATGGAACTTGGCCAACCTATCGGTCGATCCAGCACGCCTACGACAAGGCCTTTAAAGCCGCTGGCATCCCGTTCAGTGGAACCCACATTCTTAGACATGCTTCGCTGTCTGAAGCTCAGGAAACCAGTGGTGACATCAAGGTCACTCAAACACTGGCCGGTCATAAGAGTATTGCCACAACCGAACGCTACGCCAAAGCGAGAGCCGGACGATTACAGGAAATTCAAACGAAGGTTGGACAGAAAATTTTTACGGCGGACGGTTCGCAATAGTTCGCAAATCGGACTTTTTCAGATTTTTGAAAGAGAACAGAGAAATGGAGAAGGTAAGGAAAAACAGAGGCTTAAAACTAAAAAACCCGCTATCACGCGGGTTAATTTGGTAGGGAGTACAGGATTCGAACCTGCGACATCCACCTTGTAAGGGTGGCGCTCTACCAACTGAGCTAACTCCCTATATCGCACTCTTTTGAAGAGACGGCTTTTGTAACAACATTAGCCGTCCTTGCCAAGAGATTTTTTAGAACTTTATCTTTTTCTCATTAGGTCCGCACGTTAGCTCTAAACGGTCAGAAATTCTTACCATTTGTGCCGCGAACTCAGGTTCTGAAGAGAACAATGGGTAGATACGAACCACAATTACCTGCTCCGTACCCGCCTTACTCGAAATAGGTGGTTCTGGAGAATCCTCTTCGTTAAATGCGTACAGAGTGAAGTTATAGGATTCACGAGTTACCGTATCCATAATCTGAGCTGCAATCACTGTTTTAGCAGTTTCATAGCCCTGACCGGTCCCGATCACTTCACAAGTCTCTACGTCAATTTGCCTAATTTTAATACGTTTCGCCTGAACACGACGGAACATGTAGTAAAGGATCTTTCCATCCTTTTCCGCCCTCCAGACACCTTGCACATTTTCCCATGGGAACTTAACAGCAAAGTCCCAAGGCCAAATGATGTCGCCACCGCCATCACCGCCACCGGCTCCGCCAGTCGGCGCAGAACAGGAAAACTGCTCGTAATTTTGCTCGGACACAGCCATCGCGGCAGTACCGAAGACAATACTACTTAGGATCAACAACATCTGAAAAAACTTAATTGTGCGAACCATTAGGAGCCCCTCTCACCTAGTGATCAAATGAAACTCTAGCACTCTTATTCATGTAGTAACCATTCTTCGCTCGGAAAATATACTTCGGCTTTTCGTAGTCAGGCTCAATAAGTTTTCTCAAGCGTTTAATAGTCACATAAATCTTGTTGTCATGAACGGCCGGATCGTATGCCTGTTTCCAAACATTTTCGACCAGGTACTCTTTCGAGTACACGACCCCTTGATTTTGCATAAACAATCTCAAGAGATCCAATAGGATGAACTGATTTTTGAAATCAATACGACCTATTTTGCGTTCAACGACTGCATGGTTGGATTCATCAAAGACCAAGTCGAAACTGTTCTGAGACTCGCCACCCAGCTTTTCAAGATACTTATCAATTCTTTTTGCCATACGGATTAGGTTCTCCGCATCGACGGCACGTTTTGCTAGCCCCAAATACAAACGGGCCATTTCTTTGTCGCCCATCTCAAGATGGCAACGACCCAGCAAAACTTGGAGATTCACGATAGCTGTCAGATTCTTTGTTGCTTTAATCTGATCGTACGCGCGCCATAATACTTCGATGGCCTCTTCGTACTTCTTAAGGTGAATCAAGATGTCGGCATTCAAAACTTCGCAAGCAAGTTTCAATTCCGGCATGTGATAAACCTGGAAGAACACTTCCAAGTTGTAAATTTCTTTAAGGGCGTCAGCATAACGGCCGACAGTTGGACGAGCATAAACTGCCGCCAAACCAAAGATCGCATAACAAATGTCTTCTTTGTTATCGGAAGCCAATGCAATAGAAAGTGCTTTTTGAAGGTAGTCTAACGCCGTATCGGATTGGTCTTTGAAAGCCGCACAAACAGCCAAGGTGTAGTAAGTTTTAGAGCTGAGTTCGAAGCCCTCTTTCAATACGAGGTCTTGCAGCTTTTCCTTGGCTTGGTGAATTTCATCAAACATCTCCATTTCCGCATAGATACGAAGAAGAAGATTAATAGCTTTCAGGTAACCAGAGAAGTTTTTGTCGGCGAAATAGCCTTGGGAAGCCTCTTTGAGATGGCCAATAGCAGTCTTGAAGTCACCGCGATCGCAGTACAACTTTCCGACTTCAAAGGTGCGATCAATTGCGCTCATACTAAAAGGCATCCCTGTTGAAAATAACCAAACGAGGTCACTTTCTGACAGATTCTTAATAATACGTCAATCCAGTGACTGCTAGCGTTGCCTTATTTTCGAGCACTTTGTGAATAAAAAAACGGGGGCCACTTGGACCCCCGTATATTATGCCTAGTTTTTATGCAAAACCTAGTGATGCTGGTGCAAAGATTGGCCTGTGTACTGGGCCTTAACACCATAATCAGTTTCCTTTTGGACTTTGAAGAGCTCTTTTGGATTCTTGATATCCAAAGCGTTGATCAGAACCTGATCCACGTGGTCTACCAAGATCACTTTCAACTCTTTCATTACTTCCTTAGGAATGTCCTTCAGATCCTTCTCGTTCTCTTTAGGACAGATAATCATCTTAATACCGCCACGGTGAGCTGCCAGGATCTTCTCTTTCAAGCCACCGATCGCAAGAACGCGGCCTCTCAAAGAAATCTCGCCAGTCATCGCTACAGTTCTCTTCACAGGGATCTTCGTGATTGAAGACACAATACTTGTCGTCAATGCGATACCTGCTGAAGGACCATCTTTAGGCACAGCACCTTCTGGAAGATGGATGTGCACGTCGATATTAGAGAAGTAATCCTTATCCAAACCGAAGAGAGGTCCGCGAGAACGTACGTAGCTCATCGCTGCCGAGCAAGACTCTTTCATCACATCACCAAGTTGACCGGTGATAGTGAATTTGCCTTTACCAGGAACAACGCTTGCTTCAACTGCAAGCAAGTCCCCGCCCACTTCCGTCCAAGCCATACCGTTTGTAAGACCGATTTCGTTTTGCTCTTCGATCTTACCGAATCTAAACTTGTGCGGACCCAAAAGCTCTACCAGTTTTTGCGGAGTTACCACGTAACCGGAAGTTTTTGCATTCTTCGCTGAAGAAGAAGCTTTTGCTTTCTTCCCTGATTTCTTACCAGTGTCTTTCATGTCTGCCATAGCTTGAGACATCACGATGTCTTTAGCCACTTTACGGCAAACATTCGCGAATTGTCTTTCCAAGTTACGGACGCCCGCTTCTTTCGTGTAGTAGCGGATCACATCGCGAATCGTTTTCTCTGGGATTGAAACTTTGTAGTCTTTCAAACCATGATTTTCGATTTGCTTCGGAACCAAGTAGTTCTTCGCAATGTGGAACTTCTCTTGTTCAATGTAACCTTCAAGGCTGATGATCTCCATACGATCCAAGAGAGGTCTTGGAACTGTATGCAAAGAGTTCGCCGTTGCAATGAACATGATTTTTGAAAGATCGTATTCCAACTCCAAATAGTGATCTTGGAATGAAGAGTTTTGCTCTGGATCCAAAACCTCAAGCATCGCTGCAGCTGGGTCACCACGGAAATCATTCGCCATCTTGTCGATTTCATCGAGAAGAACTAGTGGATTTCCTTTATCAACTTTACGAAGAGCTTGCAGGATTTTACCTGGCATCGCACCCACGTATGTTTTTCTATGACCGCGGATCTCAGCTTCGTCACGCACGCCACCCAAAGAGATACGTGCAAATGGACGATTCAAAGACTCTGCAATGGATCTTGCCAAAGACGTTTTACCAACCCCTGGAGGACCTACCAAACAAAGGATAGGACCCTTCATATTTTTAGAGATTGAAAGAACAGCTAAGTACTCAAGAATTCTTTCCTTAACTTTCTCTAGACCCCAGTGATCATCATCAAGGATCTTTTGAGCGTTCTTAACGTCATGTTTTTCTTCTGTGTAATCAGCCCAAGGCAAAGACAATACCCAGTCGATGTAGTTACGAACGACTGTCGCTTCCGCAGACATAGGAGACATCATCTTAAGCTTCTTGATCTCCTTCATGACTTTGTCTTTAGCTTCTTGAGACATTTTCTTAGCTTTAGTTTTAGTCTCTAGGTCTTGAAGTTCAGCTTGGTAGTCGTCCTTCTCGCCAAGTTCTTTTTGAATAGCCTGCATTTGCTCATTCAAATAGTACTCTTTCTGAGAACGTTCCATTTGCTTTTTCACGCGAGTGCGGATCTTCTTCTCGACTTCGAGGATTTCGATCTCGCCTGTCATCAAGTTCAACAAATGTTCCAAACGTTTTGAAGGGTCGTGGATCTCCAAAACTTTTTGTTTGTCTTCAAGCTTCAAGTTAAGTTGCGCAACGATAATGTCGGCAAGCTCACCTGGATTTTCGATCGTAGAAACTCTCATCAGAATTTCTGGTGGAATTCTTTTGTTGAGTTTTACGTATGTTTCGAAAGTTGTTTTAACGGAACGAACCAACGCTGCCGCTTCTACTGGGCTGTCAGACTCTTCCGGAATCTCTTCACATTGAACCTGGAAGAAATTGTCGTTGGTAACGAAGTTCTTAATGCGAACACGTCTTTTACCTTCGACAAGAACTTTCACAGTGCCATCTGGAATGCGCAAAAGTTGAATGATTGTTGCGATAGTTCCAATTTGATAAATATCTTTAGGCTCTGGATTGTTCGTCTTCGCATCTTTTTGTGCAGCAAGAACGATGTCCGTTTGTTTGCTCATCGCCTCTTCAAGAGCATTAATACTCTTATCGCGGCCTACGAACAAAGGCATCATCATATGCGGAAAAATGATGAGATCTCTTAGAGGCAGAAGTGGAAGTTGTTGGACCTTGGCGTTCTCACTCATTTTAGGACCCTCCCTGTGGTTATATTATCCCCCTGAGTCTTTATTACGACCCTTGAGGATGAGTGGGGGGTTAATCCGTAAACCCTCCCATTAGTTCTTAATCAGTATATGGTTCTGTGACCATTCAGGGAAGGAAATATTGATGTTCCAGGTGCATCACGAAAACCAGACCGTCAAAGAACAAAGAATGGTCATGTCTTGAATAAGATTCTCTTATGCAAAAATAAAAACCCGAGGAAAATTTTTCCTCGGGTCTGTGCACACGATTTGACAATTAAAAACTAGGCGCTTTCCGCGGGGTCACTGTCGGCTTTGGCCGCTTCCGCCCGGATCTCGTCTTCAGTCTTGTAGACTAGTTTAGGAGCCGCCCCATCGTTAATCACCTTCTCGTCAATGATACATTCCTTGACGTTTGGTTTGGATGGGATCTCAAACATAATGTCCAACATAGCAGACTCAATGACACCACGAAGACCGCGGGCACCTGTCTTACGCTTCAAAGCCATCTGAGCGATCGCCTTTAAAGCCTTCTCAGTGAACTTCAACTCCACGCCTTCAAAACTGAAGAGCTTCTGGTATTGTTTTGTCACCGCATTCTTCGGTTGAACCAAGATATCCATCAAAGCTGACTCTTCGAGAGGATCCAATACCGCCAAAACCGGCAAACGACCGATGAACTCCGGAATCAAACCGAACTTCGCCAAATCATCTGGCTCAAGTTTTTGCAGGATATTTTCGCCACCTTCTTTTTCAGCAGTAGTACGAATATTAGCGCCGATACCCATGGTCTTGTTAGTCGTACGACCTTCAATCACCTTATCCAAACCTACGAACGCACCACCCACGATGAAGAGGATGTTGGAAGTATCGACTTGGATAAACTCTTGCTGAGGATGTTTACGACCACCTTTTGGAGGAAGGTTCGCAACAGTGCCTTCAAGAATTTTCAAAAGTGCTTGCTGTACACCCTCACCACTCACGTCGCGAGTGATAGATGGGTTCTCAGATTTACGAGAGATTTTATCGATCTCATCGATATAGATAACGCCCTTTTGAGCCTTTTCCACATCGTAATCCGCAGCTTGCAAAAGATTTAATACAACGTTCTCAACGTCTTCACCGACATAACCTGCCTCTGTGAGAGTTGTTGCATCCGCCATTGCGAATGGAACGTTCAAAATTTTAGCAATAGTTTGCGCTAGCAATGTTTTTCCAGAACCCGTTGGACCTACCAAAAGAATATTCGACTTTTGGAGTTCCACGTCCGTGCCCTTTTTACCATTGCTAAGAGCATTGATACGCTTGTAGTGATTGTGAACTGCTACCGCTAAAGCTTTTTTAGCCTTTAGCTGTCCAATGACATAATCATCCAAGTAGTTTTTGATATCTTGTGGTTTAGGGACCTTGAAGGTGCCCTTCACCGACGTCTCGCGCTCTTTTTCCTCGTCAATGATGTCATTGCAGAGATCAATACACTCGTCACAGATATAAACGCCAGGGCCTGCGATTAGCTTTTTAACTTCTTTTTGGCCTTTACCACAAAAACTACATCTTAATGTGCCTGCATCTTTGGTGCTCATCGCTTATCCTTTTTTAGAAGCCTTACGAGATTCAACAACATGATCAATCAGTCCAAGTTCTTTTGCGTTGCTTGGATCTAGGAAGTAATCTCTCTCCATTAATCCTGCCAAAGTTTCGTACTTTTGACCCGTGTGGGTTTCGTAAATTTTAGTCAACTTCTCTTTGGTTTTTATCAGTTCTTTAGCATGAATTTCGATGTCAGTTACCTGACCAGAAAGACCGCCACCTGACAATAGAGGTTGGTGAATCATGATACGAGTGTTTGGAAGGCTATAGCGCTTGCCCGGTGCTCCCGCTGTTAATAGCAAAGAACCCATACTCGCCGCTAAACCCATGCAATACGTTGCTACGTCGCACTTCACAAACTGCATCATATCGTAAATCGCCATCCCCGCAGAAACACTTCCGCCCGGAGAGTTAATGTAAAGATGGATATCCTTTTCAGGGTTGTCTACCTCGAGGAATAAAAATTGTGCGATAATCGTATTGGCAACCTCATCCGTCACCGGGCTTCCCAGAATGATGATACGGTCTTTCAATAGACGAGAGTAGATATCATAACTACGTTCGCCTTTAGAGGTCTGTTCAATGACGTAAGGAATGAGTGGCACAGTGGTCTCCTGTTGGTGGTTAATTTAATCTTCTTACCTATCGGTATTATAATATAGGACTTTATTAAAAAGGCTTTGACGCCCAGACCGATTATGTTAGTCATTTACCGTTTAGTTTTTAAGCATTTAACGCATCACATTAAGTAGTTGTTGAAAGGACTAATATGCTCTTCGATCTCATTAATAAAGACATCGAGACACTCACCTGCCCGGCTTTGGTTGTGTTCTCAAAGGCTGCATCTCAAAAAGATAAATCTGCGAAAGTGACTCATACTGAGTTGGGCAAAAAACTGGCAAATGCCATTGCTGAAAAAACTATTACTGGTAAAGCTCTTGAAACCGTTCTTTACCGTGAGCTGAACTATAAAAATTATCGCCATGTTCTCGTCGTTGGTCTAGGAAAAGATTCAGAAATCGACCACGAATCTATTCGTCAATCTATTGCGGCAGCGTTTGAAGCCGTTAAAGGTGCCGGAATTAAAGAAGCTGCTATTCATTTTGACGGTTTGACTACAAACAAAAAAGAGTCGAGCTCGTTTGCAAAAGCGGTCGCTGAAGGTTTGGGTCTAGCTTCTTATATTTTCGACGAATTGAAATCTTCTGCAAAAAAAGATGCGAAAGCTGAAGACCAACTTTCTTTCCACGTTGTTACTAAAAACGCGGACAAAGCTTTCAAAGCTGCTTTCCAAGAAGGCGTGATCCTTGGTTCTTGCGTAAACTTCTCTCGTCGTTTGGGTGATTTGCCAGGCAACTTGATGACTCCAGCAATCTTGGCAGACTCTGCTGTTGAAGGTGCTAAAGGCAGTGGTCTTAAAGTGACTGTTTGGGACAAAGCTCGCATTAAAAAAGAAAAAATGGGCGGCCTATTGGGCGTGTCTAATGGTTCTGATCAAGAGCCAAGATTCATCGTTATGGAATACAACGGCGCTGCTAAAACTAAAAAGCCTGTTGTTTTCGTAGGTAAAGGTCTTACTTTTGACTGCGGTGGTATCAGCATTAAGCCTTCTGCTGGTATGGAAGAAATGAAGTACGACATGTGCGGTGGCGCAAATGTCATCGGTACTATGCTTGCAATTGCTAAATTGAAATTGAAAGTAAACGTGGTTGGTCTTGTAGCTTCGACTGAAAATTTGATCGGTCCTTCTGCAACAAAACCAGGTGATGTACACACAGCTCGTAACGGCAAAACTTTCGAAGTGAACAATACCGATGCTGAAGGTCGTTTGATCTTGGCAGATGCTTTGAGCTACGCAACAGAACAAGAACCACAAGTGATTGTTGACGCTGCAACTTTGACAGGTGCGATGGTTGTTGCTCTTGGCAACACTCACACTGGTTACTTCACTCGTAACAATGCTTTGAAAGGCAAAGTTGAAAAAGCGGCTGTTGCTTCTGGTGAATGGGTTTGGAACATGCCTTTGACTGACTTCCACGTGAAGGACATGAAGGGTGTTTATGCGGACCTTTCTAACATGTCTTCTGGAAAAGGCGCAGGCAGCGCAACTGCAGCTGCTTTCCTTGAGCAGTTCGTTGGTGAAGGCATTCCTTGGGCTCACTTCGATATCGCAGGAACTGGCTGGGCTGTCGGCAATCGTTTGAACTACTGCCCTAAAAAGGGTGCAAGCGGTGTGATGATCCGTACCTTCGTCGAGCTCGCAAAACAGTACGTTTAGTTTTTTGTTCTATAAAAACATTTAGAAGGTCGGGAGCAATCCCGGCCTTTTTATTTTGCTGGACCTACATCGAAGAAATCTTGTCGTCTGTACCTGAGCCATCTTAGCCTTAGGTCATGACATACAAAAGACTACTTATTGCATTGGGGCTTCTCATCAACATTTCTTGCGGCAACGCCATCACTCTGACCGATGGCAGCCAACCCGGCGGAAATTTTGATCCAAAACTAGTCGAAAAAGTTGAGAAACAATTTTGTTCTCTTGGATATAGCTTAAAAGAACTTTCGGGCGGCACCGACGTCTATTTTGGCGACCTTCGCCAACGTTCTAGCATTTTTGCTTTCTCAGCAACTCAAGGTAAAGAATGTATTATTAAAGACAACGTGGATGACAGTTGGATGGAAAATGGAGTTCACCACTGGTTTAATCTGCACCCGAACTCAGCGGATAACTGTCTTAAGAACAACACCATCTGGCAAGTGGTGAGTATGCAAACTTCTGGTACCGGTATCTATTACACTTTGAAAAATCTTGATGATAACAGCCAGCAACTTTTAGATATGAACGCGACAAACTCTGTTCGCGGCCTGTATGCAAGTCAACGCGTCGGCCTTAAAGTGTTAGCTTGTCAGCGCTAGTTATTTAAAACTCATCATCATAGGTCGGCCCAACAAGTGACTGACCTCTTCGGCATCAATTAAAAGTTCTTTTTGCTCTGCTTGATGAGACAAACGCACTGTCGTCAGCAACCAACGTGTTGGCCACTCTTCAGTCACATTCTTGAATCGCACAGTCACAGGACGGCCTTCGCGATATTGGATTTCTCCATCGGAAGGCTTCTCTGCCATGATTTTGTCTACTGGAATAAAGATTGGATTGATTTTAGTCATGTCAGAAGAAAACTCGCAGGCGCCTTCGACTTCCATTACTGGGCGTTCACCGCTAGTTGCAATCCCTTCTGCTTCAAAGCGCAGAACTACTGTTGCAAACTCTTGGCATGCCAGAGTTTTTTCACCCGTGATTTTCGCCATGGCGAAATGACCAAGCTCTACACCCAAGCTGTGATGTTCACGGACAACTGTCGCGCCAGCAAGAATGCGTTTTTTCATCGCCTCTGTTAGCTCGGTTCCTGTCAGACTTGAAAAATCATACACTTGACGAATTGCTGCTGGATCACGCGTGACGGGTCCCCAATCGGATGTGTGAAGTATAATTCCGTAACCCACACAAAATGAAAACAAGAACAGCCCTAAAGTCATTCCAAACTTTTTCAAGCAAGCCTCCATGAAACTATGTTAACACAGTTTTTTGGTTTCGCATTTTGATTGAGTTTTACGCAGGTCCTAGGTAGGGACCATGATTTACTGCCTTGCTGACTTCTTGAAGCAGGTCTTTAAAGTTGAAAGGCTTTTCGAAAATTTTCAGTACTCCCAAGGCTTGGGCTTTTTGCAGAGTGATATCGCTATAACCCGTCATCAAAAACATCTTAGGCTTTGGTCCAGGTGCTTTATGAATTTCATTAGCTAGTTCAATGCCATCGCCACCGGGCATACGCAGATCCGAAAGAACACATTCAAAAGGGATTTCCCGTACCAGCCGAAAAGCCTCACGCCCATTTTCTGCTTCATGTACTGTAAAGCCAATACTCTCGAAAGCTTCTTTGAGCAGCTCTCGAATCATAGGTTCATCATCCACAATTAATATTTGTCTCTGCATACATCCTCACTTCAACTAGATTCCTAGGCGGATATTTCCTGGGATCTACTCAATTTCAGTTCAATAACAAATGTGGTGTTCTTGGCATTCTCAACAACATAGAGTCTGCCGTTATGCTTTTCAATTATCCCGCGGGAAATACTTAGTCCCAGTCCGGTCCCCTTCCCAACCTCTTTCGTTGTGAAGAATGGATCAAAGATTTTGGCCTGCAAATCAGAACTCATAGTGGCGCCCGAATCTGTAACGATCAGTTGAATCTGGTCTCCGACTGTGCGGAAGTCAACTTTCACCCACTTATCTTCCAATGTATTGACGGCATCAAAAGAGTTATTCAATAAATTTAGTAACACCTGAACGATTTGTTCAGGTCTAACCATACACTTAACATCAGAACTAATCTCTGCTGGCACCAAAAGCGGAATTCCATGATGTTTAAAGCGGCTACGACAGAGCTCGAGGGCATCTTGCAAAAGATCATGCACACGTACTTCTTGAAGAGGATCGTTTGGAACATCCCTTGCGATGGTGCGCAGTCCACGAATGATCTTTGCAATACGCTCAACATTCGCATTAATAGCACCGACATTCGCTTGAACTTTTTCGGTGTTCAAAGGAGCTTGTTGAACCAAGAAATCTAACTGTTGAGCTTTACCAACAATGATCGTCAAAGGATTGTTGATTTCATGAGCCACACCACCGGCCATTTCACCCAATGAAGAAAGTTTTGAAGAAGCTACAAGAGCCGCCTGCTTCAAGTTCAATTCTGTCATGTCTTGGATAGTTCCTACGAACCCGGTCACGACCCCTGCTTGGTTGTAACAAGGGACTGCTTCATTCACTACATGCAAGATACCAGTCTTGCATACAAAACGAAACCCCCACCGGAACTGACCTTTTGGATTTTCTCGATATTTTTTCCATGCAAGCTCTACGATGTCGCGATCTTCTGGATGAATCAAACTGTCCCAACTGAGTTTCACCGTCTGACTTAGGCTTAATCCAAGTAGCTTCGATAATGTCGGATTTATATAGGTACATTGACCGGTGTCATCAATCAGATAGATCCCCACCGGACTAGATTCAGTAAGAGTTCTCCATAGACGCTCACGTTGGGTCAGCTCGAGGGTTTTATGCTCGGCAATTTTCTGAGCTCTGTCTGCGACATGTTCTAAGCTCGACAATAAAATTGCCAAGCACAGAGAAATCAAAGCGCCACAAAAGCCCGCCCATGACGACACCATCAGAGATTTTGTACGGAATGCCGAACCACGTTGCCACAAAATGGTGAATTTTTGCCCGACAATATCAATCGTGGATTCTTTAAGATGGTCTTCTCTATCTATGCCAGTAGTGGAAGAGAATGCCTCAAATGAAGAGTCCGCCACTTCACCAGAAAAAATCCTTAAATCGATTTCCTTATCAAACGGCTTCAAAGCGAGCTGCGCAAATTTTTTAATCGAAACGGGTGCGTAAATAACCCCTTGGAAGGCTTTTCGTCTTTGCTCTACAGTATCGATAGACGCGCCTTTTTTGTAAAAGGGAGCAAACAGAATAAAACCTTGTTGCACGCTTTCATCTTGAGTCAAATAGATTTGCTCGGAGGCTACCGTCGTACCCGTGTCTCTGGCTTTCAAGATCGCTTCGAGACGTCTTTTTTCTGTAGAAACATCCAGCCCTACAATATGACTGCTTATAGTAAAAGGTTCTACATATTTGACGACTAGCTGAAACGGCGCTTTTGGAACTTTCAGCTCGTCTGGAATCACACGCACTGGATGAACATGAAAATCCTTTATACCACTTTTAATCTGCTGCTCTGTAAGCTGAGCAAGTTCTTGCTGATTTGAAATCGGCACAATAACGCCAATGCGATTTATTCCTGGGTACTGAGTTTCTACCCGCATATGGGATACAAACGTTTGCCACTCTCCACGAGTGACCTCTTCAGAGGCCGCAAAAAATCCAGCACCGCTTTCAAGAAGACGAACATAGCTGGAAGTTCGTTCGGTGATGGCTTTTTCGATTTCTTCAGTTTGGAAATAGAACTGATCTTGGTCAGTGCGATAATTGGATTGATAGAAGGAGTAAAACGCCATTCCTGTTAATAACCACCCAAAGATCAAAGCAAAGCTTGGTCCTTTCAAAAGACCCTCTTGCCGCAAGCTGCTTAAAGCAATTGCCGTGAGACCCACGCCTACCAAGAATAGCTGCAGATGCAGAAGATTCTCGTTAAATGCACTACCCACAAATGGTCCCATGCCCTCTTTCGTACTTAGAATTGCGACAGCGGATATCAAAACTGCGTTTGCGTATATCCAAGTGCCCCCTAACCATATAGTTACCAAAAGAAGTCCAAAGAAGATTATAAATAGAAACGGAGGCCCATAGTAAGAATAGAAAATAAAGATACACAGACTGAGTGTCACAAGTAGACTTACAGAAACCTTCAGCATATTTTCGCGAAGAGTTTGGATAAGTTTAAATTCACCAATCGAAATTTTTACTGCGACCGGAAATAGAAAGAGCGCTCCAAGAGTATCTCCGGTCCACCAAGTAAGCCAATTGTAGCGAGCACCCTCCCACGAAATAACTCCGGTCCACGCTAATGACAGCGTTCCGAAACTTGCACTCAACGCAGTGGGAATTGTTGCAACAGCTAGATAGTTGATTAACTTAGCGTGGGGGCCCAGATGTTTATTTGCACGTGAAGTGTAGTGAAAGATCCACACGCCAAGAACTGCTTCGAGTGTGTTTCCTAAACCGATGCCTAACAACGCCACCGGTGGCGCGCCTCTGAGATAGTTGGCAGCGACAGCACCCAGAAAAATCCCGATACTCATCCGTGGGCCAAATATAAGAATCGCACCCATCGCGATGCCCGTTGCTGGCCAGACTGGAGAAGCTAAGTCATTGATTGTTGCGAGATAAAGTCCGAGTCGAGCCGCGACAAAATAGACGAACGCTCCCAGTAGTACCAATAGGATTTGTTGTGGAACAGATTTCGAGGTTAAGGAATTTTGCGCAAAGCTCATGGTCTTGTTAAAATATTAACAAGTGTTGTCCCCACAAATCTTGTTTTAAAAGGTCTAGCAAACGAAATTTAGCCGTAAACAAATCTGACTAAGGTCAGCCACCACAAGGCGCGTTTTTATAATTCTTAAACTGCACGCCCATCTCTTCAGCTTCTAAAGCAATGGCTAATAGACCAAGCTTCGCGCTCCAACCGTAAACGTTCTCTTGCGGGCAACCTTCTGCTCGAACTGCAAGATCAGAAACACACAGACGTTTGTACACAGCACCAGGGCTGTTCAAACTATCTGTCGAACCTTTTTCAGAATGGGTCCGTAGGAATCCTCCTGCAAGTTCACACCCAATCATATAAATGACCGGCTCCGCAGAAGCACTTTCAGCCGTCACGATCGAAGGGATACCCTCTTGGATAATCACTTCTTCGACATCACGGCCGCCTTTAGCGGCTTTCATTTTTTTGCGGGACTTGTAGCTCCACTGACGAACTTCATCACCTGACCCGACACGAATCACCGCTAAGCCATAAGTTCCGGCATTGTTCTTTACAAAAACGAAAGGTTCTTGGGTGATTCCGCGTTTTTGATATTCAGCTTTAAGACGAGCCAACATTTGATCTACTTTATTAGCCAAATCATTACGGCTTTCTTCACTGCCAATATCAAAGTGGGCGTACTCTTCGGTTTCTACACGAAGTAAGAATGGATCAAACTTCGCTACCTCAGCAAATTCGTTCACAAGTTGATTATAGAATTTGAAGTAGCGGCTTTTCTTACGTTGATACCAGCCAAGCTCTCTTGGTGGGTTCATTGCAAACTCGATAGTTTTTGCCCAATCTTCATAGGCCTCAGAGAAGTCATTATTGCTAATAACTAAGTCCGGCTTGAATTCTCTTAGCAGAGCTCCATCTTTCAATGCAGATCCAACCACCAACTCACGACCAGAAGCACTTTGCACTTTAATAGGTTCCGCAAGCTCTCGAGGAATCGCAATACGAACAGTTTTTCCCGCAGATTCGATCAAAGACTTGATCGTATAGACGTTGTCCCAATAGTAAGGATTGCTTGTATGTTCTTCCGTTACTAAAAGAATATTTTTAACACTGGATCCATAGTGTTTTTCAATATAACCCGCCATCAAACCGACAGAGGTCTCTTTATCTGCAGGACAAATATTATTAAACCCCGCCGGAAAAATATTCGCGTCGACATTGGAAACTTTGTAACCCGCATCACGAATGTCGTAACTGGAATAAATCGGATAAGCCAAGCCGCCGGTTTTGTTTTTAAACCAAGCGCACACTTCATTCATATTTTCTAGCGTCTGCTTATGAAGTAGTTCTTTTACCATGAATGAGTCCCCAGTCCGAAGTTATAGATTTGGATCTTCTGAAGGGACTATCTTAACAGGAGTTTTAGGTTTTTGGGGAGCTTTGTCCCGACCCGGCATAAGCGGAGTATAGAAAGAACTCTCTAAAATACTGCGCACTCGCGTTTGTAACTCATCGAGGAAGTTAAAGAATTCACTTTGGTATTGATTGCTTTTCTGCTCAGTCCCAGGACGGTAAAGCTCGGCTTCTTTGAGCAACTCTGAAAAAGGTCCAGCCAAGCGGACTTGTTCGTCTTTTTTCATTTTTTGTGCGACTAAAGGTTCATATCCCGAAGGTGCTTGATACCCTTCAATGGCATTCCATAAATCCATGTAAGTGGTTTTTAGTTTTGCCAATGCTTTCGCCGACCAAATCGGGTCTGTATACTGAAGGGCACGAATTAAATATTTTTGCACAGCAGCCTGCCCATGAATGATCGTCATGATGTTGTCGGCTGACAGCTGGTGCGTCGAGATCGAGCCCATGTTGTAATAGATCTGGGACAACCACTCATTGGTCAGTGGCTCTTGGCGCGTGTCCAAAGTCTTTTTCAAACCTCGGTCTGCTTCCGCCAACCACTTTTGCGCTTCCTTGGCATTGTTTTCTTTGGCGTAAACCATTGCTAAACGCGATGGAATTTCTGCGTTCACCACTTGGACTGGCAAGTACTGAGTATATTTGGCTGCTTCGAAAAGAGTGGTAATCACTCTTTGATCATCGCCTAAAGCTTCATAGACATAAGAAAGTCGATAAAGAGCCATTGCAGAAATTTCTGGTTGGTTTCGTTCTGAAATCGTAGAGATCGCCTTGTAAGTTTGCTCGGCCTCATTCCATCGCCCGAGTTCTTCTAAAGCATTGCCCTTCAAAAAACGTACTTTCTGAAGACTCAAAGAATAAGGGTACTCACTTTGAAAGGTGGCGATATTTCCAAGGGCGGCCTCGTACTTCTGCCCTTTCATTTGCTGCTCAATCGTGGCGGCATCCGTGGTTTCAGGATTAGCTTGCAGAACCTGCTGGCTTCTCTGACTTGGCAATAATCCACAGCTTACTAACAACCACGAAGACACAATGACTAATACCACTCTCACGAAGGTTCCCCTTGTTGCTCTATAATTTTCGCCATTTTTACGAGTCCCTCAAGATCTGAAACTGGATCTTCTACCTCGGGAAGTCTTAAAACCTGAGCTTCTTTTCCTACTTTGCTTGCAAAGCTGGAGTGCTCACGATCTCGCTCGACATAAAACTTCTTTTCGCTTTCATAGACTTCAAACAGCTGCTGACTGCCCGTCGGTGCAGATTTCAAAGTCTTCTCTTTAAGGCGCAACCACTCAGGATAAGAGCGATTGAGGACGACAGTGTGCAAATGAAAACCGCCTTTGCGTATTTCTCTTAGGAAAAATTCGGCCTCTTGCAGCTTGGCTTTATCAAAACTAGTCACCAAGCAAAACTGCGTCTGAGAACTGACCATCATACGATGGACATTGGTAATACGTTCTTCTAGCTTTTCTTGCCATTGCTCAATGCTCATGAAAAAGTCCGAAAGCTCTTTCAACAGTTCACTGCCTGTAATGGATTCCATGATGTTCAAAACCTGTTTTGTACCTGCGTTCAAAATATTAAAGAGGGTGCCGCCCACAGATTTTGTTTTAGATTCACGGAACCAACGTGCCACTTTATCATTAAACAGCACGGCAAGCTTTTGAGGAGCATTCAAGAAATCAATGGCATGTTTTGCAGGTGGGGTATCCAAAATGATCAGATCGAATTGTTTCGACTCGTAAGTTGAATACAACTTTTCCAACGCTGTAAAATCTTGAGAACCACTGAGGCTTGTTGAAAGTTGCTGATAGAGTTTGTTCTGGAATAACTTCTTAGCGGCCTCGGACTTTGCGGCAGCACGCATGACGAAATCATCGAACGTCTTTTTGTGATCCACGACCGAAGCATAAAGCTCGCCCTTGAAGTTTTGGCCGGGCACTTTAGTGATGTCTTTTTCACCTTCGATCCCCAAGGTTGTCGCCAAACGTTTTGCAGGGTCAATCGTCAATACTAAAACCTTCAAACCCCGCTGTGCTGCCAAAACCCCCAACGAAGCCGCCAGTGTGGTTTTTCCAACTCCGCCGTTCCCGACACACACAAGGATTTGAGTATTTTTAAAATCAAACCCGCTCATACAAGCCTCTCAGAGAGTTGGGCTAGTAATTTTGGAACTTGATGTTCCCAGATTGATGGCAAGGTTTGTAGTTTGGGATCTAACTTCTGAAGCCGCGTTTTCATTTCACGATGAATGTGGCGAGTTTTCTGATCCTCACGTGCGAACTCTCGGAACTCCTCAGACTCGCCTTTTTTGGCTGCCGTGTATTCACCTGTCGGGATTTCCCCCTCAAGGTATTTGTTTAAAACAACCTTGGCTTTGACACCAAAATGCTTCTCGAGCTCTTCATGCAACTCTTCAGTTTCTTTAATTGGCAGTTCTTCCGGAAGACAGACCAGATAGTAGTGACAGACCTCGGGATTTCTAAGCATCGCATCGATGCTGCGGCTTTGGTCACCCATCGGACCGTATTTCACCGCTTTAGCCATACCCTCGGCGGCCCCCATTAAAGCCATAAAGTGCCCTGTCGCATAACAGTCCATGACGATACAATCAAAAGGCAGTGCCGGACCGTGGTGACGGGGTCCACTAGTGGCTTTTCCCATAATCGCTAGCTCCGGCAATGCAGGAGCGACGTTCACGAAGGCTTTCATGACGGCATTTTCAAAAAAAAGACGATAGAGGCTTTCCACCTTGATCAGGTGAATGATGTACTCTCGAAGGCAACTTTGCCCCGTCCAGAGAGCGACTGAAAAATTTTCCTGTATCTTAACGGGCTCAAAGCCCACTTGCGGCAACTCGAAGTAATCCTTGTAGAAGCTCTGATCGCCAATTTCGACCAACAAAGTACGAAGGCCGGCTTTGGCTTTTTTAAGGGCCAAGGCCGCGGCAACGGTGGATTTTCCCACCCCCCCTTTACCAGTCACAAAATGGATCTCTGAAGTCATAGATTTCTCAGTGTCGCCGAGCTTAGAATCTAAGGCATTGCGCATAGCGCAAATTGCTTGCTATTCAGAGGGTGATCTTCTAGTATCCCGGTTCATTTTGACGCTACTGCAAAACTAAGGTGATCACATGAAAACAAATATCGAAAAAGTTTCGTCACTTCATCACAAAATCAATGTCGAAATTCCTGCGACTGTTGTGCAAACAGCATTCAACAGAATCTTCAACGACATCCAAAAAGAAGTGACAGTAAAAGGTTTCCGTAAAGGAAAAGCTCCTATTGCTACCATCAAGAGCATGTACGCTGACCGCGTAAAGCAAGACGTTGCTCAAGAATTAATCCAAATGCATTACATCAAGGCATTGACTGAAAGCAAACTTGAGCCAATCAGCAATCCAGAGTTCGAATTCGACATTCCAAATGAAACAAAAGATTTCTCTTTCTCTGCATCTTTTGACATTCGCCCTGAAGTGAACTTGAAAAAGTACGAAGGTATCGAAGTTGAAAAAGAAAAACTCGTTTTCGATGACAAGAAAGTTGAAGAAGTTCTTGAAAACATCCGCTCTTCTCGCGCGTCTTTCGAAGACGTACTTGAACTACGTGCAGCTCAACTTGGTGACGTAGCCGTTGTTGATTTCGAAGGTTTCGTTGATGGCGCACCTCTTGAAAACGGTGCTGGCACAAACCACAACCTCGAGTTGGGTGCGAAACAATTCATCGAAGGTTTCGAAGAAGGTCTTGTTGGCATGAAAGTCGGCGATTCTAAAACTTTGAACTTGAAGTTCCCATCTCCGTATCACTCTGCAGACCTTGCTGGTAAACCAGTTGAGTTCAAAGTGAAATTGACTGGCTTGAAAAAGAAAGTATTGCCTGAGTTGAATGATGAGTTCTTGTCAACTTTGGGTGGCCCAACTTCCTTGGAAGACTTGAAAAAGACAATCCGTGAAGACCTTGAGGGTACTGAAAAGAAACGCGTTGAAGACGCTTTCAAAAACCGCTTGTTGAAAAAGTTGGTTCAGGAAAACCCAGTTGAAGTTCCACCTTCTCTTTTGAAAGACCAAAAGAATTCATTGATCGAAGACTTCAAAAAGAGAATGACTGAACAAGGCATGTCTCCTGTAGATTTCCAAGACTATGTAAACAAATGGGACAAAGACTTCGAAAAGACTGCAGCTGAAATGATTCAATCTAGCTTCTTGGTAGATGCGATTGCGAAAAAGCATGACCTTCACTGCAAAGACGAAGACTTGGATACTAAATACAAAGAATACGCTGCTCAAACTGGTCTTGATGAAGCTCGCATCCGCGAGTTCTACGCTCGTCCAGAACAAACTAGCCGCCTTAGCTACATGATCACTGAAGAGAAAGTGATCGACTTCTTGAACAAAAAAGTAACAGTGAAAGAAGTCAGCAAAGACCAGCTGAAAGATGAGCAAAACTAAAAGCGACATCGAAAAAGTTCTCACTCAAGGGCCGCGCACTGATCTTTCGAAAGACTTTTCGAGAGCCTCAGGGGTGGCCCTTTTGCTTTGTGAAGAAGCCGGCCATTTAGAGGTTCTCTTCATTAAGCGGGCTCTAAATCCCAGCGACAACTGGTCTGGTCACTTGGCTTTCCCGGGTGGCAAAAAAGATGAAACTGATGCCAGTCTCTTAGATGCTTGCGTTCGTGAAGTACGCGAAGAGGTAGGTGTGATCCTAGATCAGAGTTGCCTGATCGGTTCCTTGGATGATTTGCAGGCCCGTAAACGTGGTAATCTGCTAGAGTTCTATATTCAGCCTTTTGTGTTTTATCTTCCGCAGAAGCCTAAGCTAATCCCCGATCCTAAAGAAGTTGAAAGGACCTTGTGGGTGTCTTTGGATTATCTTTTGAACGTTGCCAACCGCACGGAATATAAATTCCAGCGCGACAATATGAAACTCGCACTTCCAGCTATTCAGTTTCCTGATGGAGATGTCTTATGGGGACTGACTTATATGATGATTCAGAATCTATTCTGGAAAATCCAAAACTATCGACAGTAGTTGTACTGCTCAAAGTATCTTTGGCAAACCGTGTATTGGGATTTGCAATCGTTTGGATCATTCGAATTGTAGTGCGTGCTTGGGCAAGTTCTGCCCGCCGACTGAGACACATTCACTGTGAAAGTGCCTTGGGTCACAATCTTGCCACGGCTTAACAAAAGGTAATCAACCACGTTTTTTCCCAAAGCCAAAAGTGGTCTCTGGAACGGAGTTGAAATCCACAAGTTAAAAGCTCCATCACTGCGAGCATTGCGGAAATCATAAACTTCAGTTCTTTCGCGACGAGTACCGTCCGGGCGCAAATTAGAAAGAGTGACTTCATCAGCCACTATATTTCCAGGACCCAAGAAGTAATCATAGCTGCTTGGATCTAAAACAGTGTCATAACAAGTGTAAGTAATGACATCGCCGCCTTGGCAGTAAACAGTGACGGCGCCTTGGATGTGCGCTGATGAAAATTGGCTTCCATTTGAGAAACCCGGAGCGCCGGCGTGTGCAGCCAGCGCAGAGAGTGTAATAAATAATGTAGAGATCCAATTTCGCATAAAGAGCCTCTTTACCAACGGGGCAACACTAGGATGTCTAGCTCAAAATAGCAATCTCACGTAGCTCAGCGCGCTAGAGCCTTCAATGTTTTCCAGGCCTTCAAGTAGCTAAAGCACTGGTAGACTTGGTAGTCATTTTTGAAGAGTTTTTCGCGGGTCGTAAGATTTTCGTCTTTCTTATTTCCGACATCTTTCCACCAAGCAAGAGCATTGCTGCTATCTTTTGGCTTAAGATCGAGCTTCTTTTGCGCTTTTTCAGTGTCCTTCTCGCGGTCACCTTTTAAGTGGCCAGCGATGTCTTTTTCACGTGTTGGTTTAGATTTCAACACGGATTTCGCAAATGCTTCTGGATCCACATCATCAATTTCGATATCAGGACGAATACCTTCAGCCTGAATGCTGACGCCGCTCGGAGTATAGTAACGAGCAACAGTCAGTTTTAAACCGCTACCATCACCCAACTTCACAACGGATTGTACGGAACCTTTACCGAACGTACGCTGACCAGCAATCAAAGCACGCTTGTTATCTTGCAATGCTCCGGAAACGATCTCACTTGCTGACGCTGTGTATTCGTTGACCAAAATGATAACTGGGAAATCAGTGAAACGGCCTTTTTTAGTCGCTACTGAAACCTCTTTGTCTTTTTTGTTACGGCCAATCGTACTTACGATAGTTCCTTCTTTGAGGAACATATCGCTGACTTTCACAGCCTGATCCAACAAACCACCTGGGTTTCTACGCATATCGATGATCAAACCATCAACTCTTTTGTTGTTCTTGATGTGAGCGTCGATAGCTTTTTCAAGATCCTTCGCTGTGTTTTCAATAAAGCTTGTGATCTTGATGTAAGCATAACCGTCTTCCAAATCCGTGTACTTCACAGATTTGATTTTTACGCTGCCACGGGTAATTGTGATGTCACGAGGCTCTTCTTCGTTGTCACGAACGATACGAAGAATAACTTTGCTGCCTTTTTTACCGCGCATAAGTTGCGAAGCTTCAACAAGGCTTAAACCTTTTGTGCTGTTGCCATCGACGGCGATGACTTTATCACCCGCCTTGATACCGGCTTCCCACGCTGGAGTGTCTTCGATCGGAGAAATAATAGTCAGAATGCCGTTTTGAACCGAGATCTCGATTCCAAGACCGCCGAATTCGCCTGTGGTTTCAGTTTCGAAGTCTTTGAAAATATCTGGCGGCATGAAGTTCGTGTGTGGATCTAATTCGCGAAGCATCCCTTTGATCGCTCCGTAAAGAAGTTTTTTAGTATCCACTTCTTCCACATAGTATTGCTCAACAAGATTCAAAACCTTTGTGAAGTTTTGCAAATCCGCGTAGCGGTCTTGAGCGAAGGCTCTGATTTGGAATCCAGACTCGGCCATAATGAAGAGGGCTAAGATCAAGATGAATGCGAGTATGAACGTTTTCCACTTTTGCGCGAATGCCTTCATTGGCTGATTCCTTTCACCCATTCCATTGGATTGTAGGGCTCTGAAAAATGACGAATCTCAAAATATAATCCATTTTGTCGATCAAAGCTACTTCGTCCGCTGTTCGCAATGACCTGAGATTGTGCTACCTCTTGTCCAAGTTGGACGCGCAAGTTCGCATTGTTCCCATAGACAGTATAGTAATGATCTCCGTGATCGAGTATTAAAACTTGGCCAAGTCCTGGCAAACTCCCGGCGAAAGATACAATACCACTAAACACAGCTCGGACTGGAGCGCCAGGATTACTCGAAATAAAAAGACCTTTATTGCTTAACACATAAGACTGGTCTGGAGATTTTTGCAGACCGAAGGTTTTTACCACTGGACCTTGGACGGGCTTAGGCAAAGTGCCTTTCTGCGCTTCAAAAGAAGGTTTTAATAGAAGATCCATCAAACCAGTATCCGCAAGATCATAAGTTAAAGACTTATTTTTAAGCTCTTTGATCTGTTCTTGGGTGAACAACTTGTTACGACGAATACCCGCAAGGATGTTGTTCTTCTGAGAAATTTCCTTTTGCAGCTTCTTTTCATGAACTTGCAAGTCGGCTTCCAAGTCTTTTAAAGAAGCCAACTTTACAGTTAATTGATCGCGACGATACTTAAGGTCTTTGACAGACTCTTGATAGTTCTTGATCAACTGCAAGTCCCTCTGTGCGATCACGCCCAGAACTTTCAAGTTTCTTTCTAAATCCGAAGAACTTTTCGCGGCGAATAGGAAGCGTGCTAGAGTCGGCCCCTTAAGTTTGTATATTGCGCGCAGGCGTTCTGTCAGTTGATTCTTCTGAGCTTCAGCTTGATGAGTGTTTTCTTCCATTTTTTTGGTAAGATCTTGGATTTGCATGGTCGTCAGGTTTTTTTGCTGATCCAAACTGGCTTTTTCGGTAACGAGCTTTTTGAGATTCTTATTAATGCTGTACAAAGCGGTCAGTACTTTTTTCTGACGAAGCTCTTGGATTTCTAGGTTTTCCTTGGCGATCTGCATGTCTTTGGCAATCTTGTCCAAATTTGGATCCCGCGGTGGCGGAACTTCCGCCATCACTATTGATGTGCCTAAAAGAAATACTAAACTCCACTTGATCATAAACTGCGTGCCGCCCAACCATCATTGATTTGACGAACACAAAGATAAGATCCCAACGCTCCCAGCAAGGTTCCTGCTAAACAGAAAAACACAACAAGACCCACACCTAAAAAGCTTAGATGCTGACCAAGTTGTAAAAAGCGAAGCTCGTTTTGGAAAAGACCGACGATATTGCTGTAAGCAAAGTACGAAATCGTCACCGCCAATGCTGAAGATACAAATCCGATCAGTGCCCCTTCGATCATGAAAGGTCTACGAATCATCGCCGGAGTTGCACCAATAAGTTCTAAAACTTCAATCTCTTGGCGACGGGAATGAATAGAAGCACGGATGACATTCGAAAGAACAAAAAGCGCTGCACAGAAAATGATAACACCCAAAGCCTGACAACCTTTTTCAAAGTAGTAGATAAATTGTCCGTATTTTTGCACCCACTCTTGGCCATAGCTGACTTCGGCGACAGATTTTTCAGATTTAAGTGTGCTTGCCAAAACATCAAGGACTTTGAGGTGATCCACGGCTCTGAGGGATTCGCTCAAAGAGACTTGAAAACTTGCGGGAATTAGATTCAGAAGATCTTTTTCGTTTAGAATATCTGGCGCATAGCTCGCCATCTGTGCACGGAAGTCTTCTAAAGCGATTTCTTTGCTGATGAATTTAATTTTTCCGACGTTCGGGTTTGCTTCAATTTTCTTCTGCAGGGATTCAACATCTTGAGTTTCGGTGTTTTCAGAAAGATAAACCGTCATTTGCAGTTCTTCACCCCACACGGTCAAAACTTTGCGGAGGTTTTGCGACATCAACAGGGAACTGCACACAACAAGATAACAAGCCGTCACAACCAGCAAGGTTGAAAACTGCAAAGTCCAATTGCGTTTAAGGCTTTCGAGTCTTTGTTGGAAAAGCGAGCGGATCATGCTTGATCCTCCACAACCAAACCATCTTTAAGACGGATCACACGTTTGTTTCTTCTTTTCACCATTTCGTGATCATGGGTAGCAACCAACACAGTGGTTCCTTGTGAACAAACTCTTTCCAAAAGATCCATAATTTCTTCGCTCAACTGCGGATCTAAGTTTCCAGTTGGCTCATCAGCGATCAAAACGCCCGGTTGATGAACGATAGCGCGGGCAATAGCCGTTCTTTGCTGTTCACCGCCTGAAATGAATTCTGGAAACTGATCGTACTTGTGGCTGAGACCCACTTGTTCCAAGACTTCTTGCACCCGTCTTTGGATAACGGATGTACGATCGCCGCGAATTTGCAGGGGTAATGCCACGTTTTCAAAAATCGTGCGGTCCTTTAAAAGGCGGAAATCCTGAAACACAACCCCGATTTTACGTCGGTATTCCGCGATCTTGTTTTCATTGAGGGCACTAATATTATAACCGGCCACAGAAACTTGCCCCGATGTCGCGGTGTCAAAGGCTGAAATCATTTTAAACAGCGAAGTTTTACCCGCCCCACTCGGTCCCGTGAGGAAAACGAACTCTCCTTTGCCAATCTGCAAATCTATATTTTTGAGAGCGTGAATAGGACCTGGATAAGTTTTGTAAACATGAGAGAATTCAATCATCATTATATTCTATGGAAGGACGTCTTTGATTCCTAGAATACTTAGGTCTAGTTTCCGCCAAAGACGACCCCTGGAGGATTCCCATGGCTGACTTCAAGTTCGTAGTGGACGTGAACCTGGGAAAACTGGCGCATTTTCTGCGGATGCTAGGCTTTGATGTCGTTTATAATCGGAACTTGGAAAGCGACGAAGAACTAGCGCGTATTTCATTTGTGGAAAATCGTGTGCTTCTTACTCGTGATGCCGAGTTGCTAAAACGAAAAATCATTTCTCAGGGGTATTTTGTTCACAATCACCTCCCGAAAGAACAAGTTCTTGAGGTCTTGCGACGCTTTGATTTAGGCCGTTCGATTCATTTATGCTCGCGCTGTTTGGACTGCAATATTCTCATAGTTCCTGTTCCCAAAGAGAGGGTTGCAGAGCAACTTCCACCCTTGGTAAAGCAGTTCTATCAAGAATTCTTCGTTTGTCCCAAATGCAGCAAAATCTATTGGGAAGGAACTCACTTTGAACACATGAAAAAGAGTGTCGAAGAGTGGAAAAAGGAGCTGTATCTTTAAGGCATTTTCCCAGCTAACAGGATGTCCATAATGTCATTGTGCTGACGACGAAGAGCCATCTTAATGGCTTCGGTTTCACGAATGGATTCGGCTTTGAGAGCGGTTTCATACGGAGTTTTTACGGTTTTAATGACAGCGCCGTTACAAAAAATTCTACTGACAAGAAATGGGTTCTTCATGCCCCAATCTTCCGTCTGCACATGGAACTTTTGACCGCGCACTGTTACATCTGAATTAAAACCTTTTTGCATATCGAAAACTCTATCATAAGATCCCCTAAGAAATCAAAAGGGAGGTTTCGAAAATGTGGAACGAATTTAAGGCCTTCATCAGTAAAGGAAATGTTCTTGATTTGGCAGTCGGTATCATCATCGGGGCGGCCTTCGGTAAAATCGTGTCCTCATTTGTTGCCGATGTTTTGATGCCGGTAGTTAGTCTGGGGCTAGGAAAAGTCGACTTCACAAATCTGTTCGTGGCTTTGAACGGACAAACTTATGAAACATTGGCTGACGCTAAAAAAGCAGCAGCACCGACCTTGAACTATGGCGTCTTTTTGAACAGTTTGATTGATTTTGCGATTATTGGTTTTGCCGTCTTTTTGATTGTGAAAATGGCAAATAAAGTTCAAAAACCCGCTCCAGCAGCAGTGACTACTAAAGAATGTCCTTTCTGCGCGTCGATGATTCCTTTGAAAGCCACTCGTTGTCCTCAGTGCACGAGTACTTTGTAGTTTCTCTCTCGACAAAGGTCGTATCAATTTGAGACGGCCTTTTAACTTCCTTTAATTCCCCCCATAATAAAGGAATCAATTTTGCACCTTTATGTGTACCGGGAGGGACCTCTTATGAATTGTATTAGAGCGTTTAGACTCAATTCATTTGCCCATTATTTCTTCAGTGTTATCGTTGCCATTTTGTTTGTCTACACCTCACCTGCGCAGGCAGAGCCTCTGACTCGTGAGAAGTGCGAGACCATGCCCGACTCTGAAAAAAATGACAAAATCAGACGCGAGTGCGCAAAGTACACTTCTGCAGATTCAGATTGCGAAGATGCTAAAAGAGAAGCTCGAGACGCTCTTAAAGAACTGAACAAATCCGTCGGTAGTTCTGGAATGAGCATGAGCAGAGTTCAAAAATGTTTTGAAATGGGCGCCGAAGACGAATACAGCAACGATCCGGATTTGCTAATGGCATTTAGTGAAGCCCTGGGTGTGCCGCAAAATCAATTCAGCAGTTCTACTTGCCCTAAATACTCTGGCCAAGGCTTCATGGACCGTAAAGATAAGTACGACAAAGACCTTGAAACTATTAATGATGAAATTAAGAGTACTAAAGAAGACATTGCCGACACAGCTCGCACTTTCACAAAGGATATCAAAGAGGTTCAAGAAGACATTGCTGACGCTCAAAAAGAGCTTAAAGAAAAACAACGTGAAATCGGCAAAGAACAAAGCGAGCGTCTGAAAGAAAAAATGGAAACCGCTGCTAAAATTGCGGCAGATATTCGTGCTCAAGAAAACGCGAAGTTTAGTAATCGTCAAAAAATCGCAAATATTATCGTTAAGAAAAATTCGAGTCTTATTCAGATGAATTTTGATAGCGTTAAGTACGCATGCTTGGTTGATGCCCGTAAGTTCGCGAAGGACTACCAAGAAAGTACCAGCGGTGGCAGCCCAGGCTCGGTCATTAACCGCGCAAATCGCAAAAAGAAAGCGGTTCAGAATAAGTACGATACTTGTATGGCTCAGATCAACGAACAGCGTAATGCCGTCGTTATGCAAGCTGATCAAGAAATCGAATCTACTCAGAAGGCTATCGAAGATGCTCAGTCGCAAATCGACAACTTGGCTCAACAGCTCTCATCGCTTGAAGCCATAGAAAATCAAACGAAAAACGATGAAGCCAAAGCGGTCAACGAAGAGACCCAGGCTTTAAGCGAAAAAATCACGCGCGCCACTACTGACATGAGAAGTATTCAGAAAGAGGCCGAGGAAAAAGACGCCGCTCTGAAAGAAAAGTTGAATAAGCTACAAAGACGTTCCACAGAGGTTTCAAATTCGCTCTCCCGTCTTGGGACACCTCCTGAGGACGAAACAAGCGACGTGAAAATGAGCCAATTAACTTCAGCTTACGATGACTATCAAGCTGCGGTTTCTATGATTCCAGCTTTGAAGTCTGATGGCAGCGTTTGTGATTACAAGGACCCTCTCACTAGTAAAGGTTCATCTGGAGGATCTCCAAGTAGCATTAGATCTAACAACAAAGGCTCTAACGGATCAGGTTCTACCAAAGCTAAACAATAATTTTTCTCTGTTTATTGTGAGTTCAAACGCGAGCTAGCCGGAAGGCTAGCTCGACTTCTTTCTACCTCTCACCAAGCACTTCTAGACCCTGCTCGGACACACTGTTAAAATGGTGGCTGATTTTAATCGTTTTTGAAGGAGCCACCTCCGTGCTGAAAAAACTCATTATTGCGGGCATTGCCCTTGTTGTTCTTGGTATTGCCGGCGTATTTCTTACCATCCGCTCTATCAAAGCTGGTCTGCCACAACTGATTACCGTAAAAGATTATCAACCAGTTCTTGTGACTGAGATCTTCGATCGCAATAATAAAAAAATCGGCGAACTCTACAACGAGCGTCGCATCTTGGTTCCTTACGATCAAATTCCGAAAAACTTGATCAACGCTTTCTTGGCAGCAGAGGATGATCAGTTCTTCCAACATAAAGGGATCAACTATCAAGCAATTCTACGTGCCACTTTTGCCAACCTTCGCGCAGGCCGCACTGTGCAAGGGGGATCTACAATCACTCAGCAGGTTGCAAAAACTTTGCTTTTACGTGACAACGAAAAGACTCTTCTTAGAAAAGTAAAAGAAGCCTTCCTTTCTCAGCAGATGGAAGAAAACTTACGCAAAGAAGATATCTTGTACCTTTACTTGAATCAGATTTTCTTCGGGGAGCGCGCTTACGGTATCGAGGTCGCTGCGCAAACTTACTTCCATAAATCGGTTGCGAAGTTAACATTGCCTGAAATGGCAATTCTTGCGGGTCTTCCTCAAGCTCCAAGCCGCTACTCTCCGGTAAAAAATCCACTGCGTGCTAAAGAACGTCAAACGTACGTTCTACATCGTATGGCTGAAGTGGGTTTCATTACTAAAGAAGAAGCTGAAGAAGCTATTAAGCAGCCTGTAAAAGTTTACTTCATTGAGAAGTTCAACGAACTTGCTCCGTTCTATGTAGAGACCGTTCGTCAGCAATTGGTTGCACAACTTGGCAACGATCAAGTTCTTGATAAAGGCCTTCGTATCTATACCGGTCTTGATCTTGAAAATCAGTTGGCAGCACAGGAATCCGTCGTCAACGGACTTAAGGAGCTCGATAAACGCCAGGGTTTCCGTGGGCCTCTGAAAGAACTTTCTAGCAAAGAAGATATCGAGAAATTCTTGGTCGATGGTCGCAAAAGACTGATTGCGGAATCGACGCTTGAACGCATCATCATGCCAGATGGTAAGTTTGCTGAAATCGTTCCAGCCAGAGATGCAAAACACGCGGCTTACAAAAATATTCCAACCTACTTAAAAGTTGGACAAAGCTTGGAAGCGCTTGTTGAAAAAGTCGACGACCAAGCGGGTCTTGTCTATGTTCGTGTTGCAGAGACTCGTGGCCTTATCGACTATGACTCTATGACTTGGGCACGTAAGCCAAATCCAGATAAACGCTGGGACTCTGACTTGCTCAAGAAAGTTTCTGACGCTGTCAAAGCTGGCGACGTGATCTTAGTGAAAATCACAGGCGATGTTTTCTCTTCATCACGCTTGAGCAATCCTGCTAAAAATAAGAAACAACCTGCAACTCCGTTGGCACTTCCTGACTTCGCTAAGTTTGTAGAGATGGAATTGGATCAAGAGCCTTTGGTTGAAGGTTCTTTGATTTCCTTCGACGAACAAACAGAAGACGTTTTGGCAATGGTTGGTGGTTACAGCTATGCAAGAAACGAATTTAACCGCGCATTGCAAGCAGCTCGCCAAACTGGTTCTTCTTTTAAAACCATCGTTTATGCTTCTGCTTTGGATAAAGGCTACAACCCTTCGACTCCGATCATGGATGCTCCGATTGTGTTTGAAGAAGGTGGCGATCCAGCGAAAGATGATAGTGAAGGACAAGAGGATGCTAAAGTTTGGAAACCTGCTAATCACTCAAAAAGTTTCGGTGGTGAAATCAGTTTCCGTAACTCTTTGGTGAAATCTCTGAACATCCCATCGGTTAAGATCATCGAAGACATCGGTGTTCCGTGGGCGGCAGACTATGCAAAACGCTTGGGAATCTTTAGTCCACTGAATCCAGACTTCACTTTGGTTCTTGGTTCCAGCAGTGTGACTTTGTATGAAATGACGAAAGCCTTCGGACAATTCGCGCGTTTGGGTAAACGCTTAAAGCCGCGTATCATTCACAAAGTTTTGAATCAAGAAGGTCAGAAGATTCTCGATGAGGTCAGTCTTGACGTGCGCTTTGACAAAGAGCTGTCAGAGATCGACAAGCAGTTCGAAGAAAGACGAACGGCCCTTGCCGAGAGAGTTAAAAACATGACTCCAGAGCAGATCGCCGAAGATAAGAAAAAGAAGGTAGACTACAACTTTTTCTTTGAAGACAAAGATCAGCTCATTAAACCACAAACCGCATATATCATGACGACGCTCTTAAAAGGCGTGGTAGAAGACAGAAACGGGACTGGTGGACGCGCTCGCTCTATTGGTCGCGAAGTAGCCGGCAAAACCGGTTCTACCAACGGTTACTTTGACGCGTGGTTTATTGGTTATACTCCGCAAGTCGTGACGGGCGTGTGGGTTGGATTTGATAAAGAACGTAGTATCGGTAAAGGCGAAGTCGGTGGACGCGCCGCCCTTCCTATTTGGGTCGAATACATGAAAGTCGCTCACGAAGGCCTTCCTCAGATGACATTCCCTATCCCAGAGGGTATTGTATTCGCGAACATAGATAGCGATACGGGAAAGCTTGCCACTGCATCTACGAAAAACGTTCTTAGACAAGCTTTCGCCGAGGGTAGTGAACCAACGGCAGCTTCGAATAAATCTGAAGAAGCTACTGACTTCTTGAAAGAGGACTTGTCTGAATGAAGGAAATTCACCTTTGGGGGGTGAAGCAAAACAATCTGAAGAATATCGAAGTCAAAATTCCCGTGGGGCAACTCACGGTTATTTGCGGACCTTCAGGTTCTGGTAAAAGCTCTTTAGCTTTTGAGACTCTTTTCGCTGAAGGACAACGTCGCTTCATCGAAAGTATGTCTAACTATGCCCGCCAATTTCTGAACAAAGCTCCGAAGCCTGACATCGAAGGAATTAACAACATTCCTCCGGCGATCTCTATTGAACAAAAAAACACGGTTAAAAGCAGCCGCTCCACTGTGGGTACAACTACAGAGGTCATCGACTATCTTCGTTTGTTTTTTGAAAAAGTAGGCACGGCTTACTGCCCGACTCATAAGATTCCTTGCGAAAAAGAAAGCGTGACCGAAGCCACCGATAAAGTGATTAAGTTCTTTGGTGGCAAGCGTGGTTACATCTTGGTGGAGATCACCGCTGAGGGCCGCGTTTCTGAAGGCAAGAAGCTGCATTCGCTTCTTTTGCAAGACGGTTACTTGCGTATTTATATTCCGAAAGAAGCAAAACCCGTTGCTGCGAAAGCAAAGGTTAAAAAGACCGCTTCTGCGAAAACTAAAAAGAAGGACGAGGTTGAAGAACCTGTTTCGACGATCATTCAAGAAGAAATGGGCACGATTGTAGAAATCAGTGAACCCGCAGCCATTAAAAAAGGTCTGCCAAAAGATCGCTTCTTCCTAGTTATTGATCGTATGTCTTTTAGTGCCGATGAAAAAGGCCGTATTGCTGATTCTCTGACAAACGCTTACGAGGCAAGTATCAAGTACAATACGAATGTGATTTCTCGTCGAGCGACGATTCTGACCACTGACGCTGAAAAACTGCAAGTCAGTGAAGAGGCCTCATGTCCAATTTGTAACTATACGCCTCCGCCAACGACTTCAGCGCTTTTCAGTTTCAATAGCCCTATTGGTGCCTGCCCGACTTGTAAAGGCTTCGGCAACATCTTGGATATCGATGAAAAGAAAGTCGTACCGAATCCAAATCTAACGATTGCTTCGGGCGCGCTTCATCCTTTCACAATGCCAAGTGCTGCTCACGAGCGTCGTCAGCTAAATGCATTTGCGAAAAAGATGAAGATTGATCCGCATACTCCGTGGAAAGATCTGCCTAAGGCCGAAAAAGAAATGATCTGGAACGGTCATAAGGATTTCTTCGGCGTGAAGGGTCTTTTTGAATACCTAGATCAAATTAAGTACAAAATGCACGTACGGGTGTTTATTGCCCGGTATCGTAGTCCCTTCTTGTGTCCTGATTGCAAAGGTTCGCGCCTTCGCAAAGAGGCTCTGAATGTTTTCATCGAAGGCGTGAATATCGAAGACTTGTCTTCAAAAACTATTGAAGACTTGTGTACCTTCTTTAAAAAACTGCAACTGAGCAAATATCACGAAGAAGTGGCCGGAGAAGTTTTAAAACAAATCCGTGCACGCTTAGACTTCCTGGTGCGTGTCGGAGTTCATTACCTGAATATGAGTCGTGAAACTCGCACTCTTTCTGGGGGTGAGTACCAGCGCTTGATCTTGGCGAATCAATTAGGCATGGGTCTTTCTCAGACTCTGTACGTCCTTGATGAACCGACAGTGGGTTTGCACCCGCGTGATAATGATCGACTGATTGCGATCCTCAAAGATCTCAAAGACCTTGGCAACACTCTGGTTATCGTTGAGCACGATCACGATGTAATCGAAAGCAGCGAAAACATCATCGAGATGGGACCTGGCTCTGGATATCTTGGTGGAGAAGTCATTTACTCGGGACCGACTAAGAAATTCTACGACAGCACCAAGTCTGTGACGGTTCCGTATTTGAAGTCTTCGCACCAGCACAAAGAACCTCTGCGTCCTATTCGTCCTGTCGATTTGAATAACTACAAATTCAAAATCGAACTTAAAGGCGCTAAAGGACATAATCTGAAAGATTTAGATGTGATCTTTCCTCTGAACCGCCTAGTTGTTATTACTGGTGTCAGCGGTTCCGGTAAATCCACTTTGATTTCTAAAACTTTGTATCCTGCATTAGCAAGAGCTTTGGATTTGGAATATCTTCCGGTTCAGGAATATAAAAAAGTCGAAGGCGTTGAAAATATCAAGAACGTGCTTTTGATTGATCAATCGGCGATTGGTAAATCTGCACGAAGCTCGCCGATTACATATTTGAAAGCTTTCGATCTGATTCGAAATATTATGGCTTCGGTCGATGAGTCCAAAGTACGCGGTTATACTCCGGGAACTTTTAGCTTGAACGTCGATGGCGGTCGTTGCCCGTCTTGCAAAGGAACGGGTTACGAAGAAATCGACATGCAGTTTATGGATAACGTTATCATTCCTTGTGATGTCTGCGATGGTAAAAAGTACCGCCCAGAAATCCTTGAAATCCGTTATAAAGACAAAAATGTCCACGAAATCTTGTCTATGACCGTGCAAGAGGCGATGGGCTTCTTTGTGGCTCATCCGAACATCCGCAAACCTTTAAGCGTCCTCAAAGAAGTGGGCTTGGATTACCTTCAGCTGGGCCAACCGGCTAACAGCCTAAGCGGTGGGGAGTCCCAACGTCTTAAAATTGCTAAAGAACTTTCAAACGTAAGCCAAAAAGCAACTCTCTACATTTTGGATGAGCCTACAACGGGCCTGCACTTCCGTGAGGTAGACCTTCTGATGAAGGTTCTCAATAAGCTGATCGAAGCTGGTGGCAGCGTGATCGTGGTCGAGCATAACCAGGATGTCATTCGCGGGGCCGATTATATTATTGATTTGGGCCCCGAAGCCGGTAAAAAGGGGGGCACATTGGTCGCGCAGGGAACCCCTGATGAAGTGATGCGTGAAAAGAAGAGCCTGACCGGGCAATACTTAAAACGCTACCTGGCGGAAAATACTAAGTAGAACTGAGAATTGAGTAAGAATGAAATCAGAGATCTCTCGCATCCTTGAAGAAGCAAAACCCTATAAGAAGACTCTGACCATTGTTGCGATTGCTGGTATCGTTTATGCCGCTTCTTCTGCCATCATTTTAAAACAATTGAAGTTCCTTATCGATGCGCTGACTTCAAAAAACGTCAACGGTGCATTGAATATCGGCGCCGTGATTTTGCTACTGGCTTTAGCCGTCGCTGTTGGCCGCTATTTCCATATCTTTCTTATGAACTATGTAGCGGAGTGTATTACACAAAACATCCGCCAGAAGCTGCAAAGAAAGTTCATGAAACTGAACCTTTCTTTCCACAACACTTATAGTGCTGGTTCTGGTGGCTTAATCTCACGCATATTAAATGACGTGGTCGCTATTCAAAATGGTCTGCGTATGGTGGCAGATATTTTCAGCTCTCCTCTTTTGTTAGTGGCGCTTTTAACTAATTTGTTTTTGGAAAACTGGCGACTGACTCTTGGTCTTCTTTTAATTTTGCCTGTCATTGGCGTATTTCAAAAAAACATTTCCCGTAGCTTGCGTAAATATCTTCCTCTGGGGCAAGAGACCCTAGAAAAGATGACCGCAACGATTAAGGAATCCTTGGATGGAGTTCGTGTGATTCAATCCTTTAACCTGGAAGACGTCATGGGCAAAAAGCTTGTGACTGAATCTCAAGGTTATTTGGAAATCCGCAAAAAAATTCACTCGCGCGTAGAGATCATGGGGCCTGTTTCTGAGTTGGTCGCTACTCTTTTGATTCTGGGTATTTTACTTTACATCAGCATTGAGATTTCTAACGGCCGAGCGACTATGGGGTCTTTTGTCTCTTTCGTGAGTTCTTTGATTGCTATTAACATGCCGATCAAAAAGTTCCAGGAAAGCTACGTACGCATTCAAGAAGTCATCGTTTCTTCTCAACGTGTTTACTCTATCATTGATGATCCCAACGTCGTGCATGAAAGCGAGAAGAATCTTCCTTTCCCGCAAGACTGGAAACAAATCACTTACAAGAACGTGTCTTTTACATATGGTAAAGACATGATTCTTAAGAACATTAATTTAACGATCAATCGCGGAGAGCAAATCGCTCTTGTGGGTGAAAGCGGCAGTGGCAAATCTACAATCGTGAATCTCTTAGAGCGCTTTTTTGATGCTACTTCAGGCGAAATTCTGATTGATGGTGTGAATATTCTGGATATCAATCTTCAGGATCTTCGTAAGAACATCGCTCTAGTAAACCAAGACGTTTTCCTCTTTAGTGATTCTATTGAAAGAAACATTCAGGCCGGAGACTTTGAACGCCCTCTAACGGATGTTCCTTCTATGGCCAAGATGGCAAACGCAAATGACTTTATTATGCGCATGCCACACGGCTATCAAAGCATGGTGGGTGATCGCGGCAATCTTCTTTCTGGTGGTGAGAAACAAAGGATCAGTATCGCCAGAGCTTTGTTTAAGAACGCACCGATTTTGATTTTGGACGAAGCAACCAGTGCACTAGATACAGCTAGCGAAATTGAAGTACAAAAAGGCTTAGATCATTTGATGGAAGGCCGTACGGCCCTCATCATTGCTCACCGACTATCCACTATCCAAAGCTCAAATAAGATTGTGATTCTCAAAGCAGGACAAATCGTTGAAATAGGCACTCACCAGCAACTTCTTGATTCTAAAGGTGAATATCACCGCTTCTATACTCTTCAGCACAGAATATAGTCTTCACAAAACCTCGACGAAAGTCGGGGAAGACAAGTTTTTAGACAGCTCCGCTTAAGTTTGTCCAATCTTTTGACGATATGAAAGTTGAAAGATTAGACAGTTTACTAAGGAGTACTTGTTATGATCAATTGGGATGAGTTTGAACATATACATGTGATCAGAAAACTCAAACAGATTCTGAGCGCTTGGTGGAATATCGACGTTATCTTTACAGATGAACGTGGACAAATTAAAGGTTTCGACCAAGAAAAAACTCAATTCAACAATCCTGCTGTAGCACAGTTGATTCACAAAGAAATGGCTAGAGCTAACATTGGTGAAATGGTTGTAAAAACAATCGACGATCTAAGAACTTCACAAAACCGTTACTCACTTAAGAAGTGGGACATGGTTGGTTTCGACGTTGGTGTTTTCCCAATTCTTATCGAAAATGATTTCGTTGGAACAGTTGTAGCAACTGGTTTCTTCCGAGAGCAAACCTCTGTTCCTCGTATGGAGGAAATTCGTGAGCGCATGGCCGCTTTCGGCATGAGCGCTGACACTATCGAAAAGTGCCTTTCTAAGTTGAAGTACCTTGATGACCAAGATCGTAATCACTTCTGTGAAATCTGCGAGCTAGTTGCTCAAGAGATCGTAACTCTTCATTTGGAAATCACTTCTCGTGAAAACAGAATTAAAGAGTTGAACAAAGAGCTTGGTAACAGATTTAAATACGACAACATGATCGGTAAATCTAAGCCAATGCAATCTTTGTATGCCCTTCTTGATAAAATCAAGGGTGCAGACTCTACAGTCATGGTTCAAGGGGAAAACGGTACTGGTAAAGAATTGATTGCAAAATCAATTCACTACAACTCGAATCGTAAAGACAAACCTTTTGTTATCCAAAACTGTTCGGCATTCAATGACAACCTCTTGGAATCAGAACTTTTCGGTCACGTAAAAGGTTCATTCACCGGCGCTTTGAAAGATAAAAAAGGTCTTTTCGAAATGGCCGACAAAGGTACTTTCTTCCTAGATGAAATCGGTGATACGTCTCCACAAATGCAAGTTAAACTTCTTCGCGTATTGCAAGAAGGTACTTTCATGCCAGTGGGTGCGACTGAAGGTAGAAAAGTTGACGTAAGAATTATCGCGGCGACAAACAGAAACCTCAAAGAGATGGTTGAGCAAGGCACGTTCCGTGAAGACTTGTACTATCGCTTGAACGTTATCAACATCCGCGTTCCACCTCTTCGCGAAAGAAAAGAAGACATCCCTTACTTGGTGGATTTCTTCTTGGCTAAAATCGCAGAGAGCTCTGGTGGTGCAAAACGTTTGTTAACCAAACGTGCTCTTGAAAAACTTTATGACTATGCATGGCCGGGTAACGTCCGTGAATTGCAAAATGAAATTGAACGCCTTGTGGTTCTTTCTGGTGAAGAGACTAAGTTGATGGCCGAGTTGCTATCTCCGAAAGTTCTTGAATCAGGTGATAAGAACAAAGTTCAAGGCGCTCGTTTGCAAGGTAAGTTGAAAGACGCCTTGGAAGATCTTGAACGCGAAATGATCCGTGAAGGTCTTCGCCGTACAGGTTGGAACAAGTCCAAATTGGCGAAAGAACTTGGCATCAGCCGCGCTGGTCTTATCATGAAAGTTGAAAAATACGGTCTTGATAAGCGTAAGATCGCCCGCTAATTCCAGGGCTTAAGGCACTGAAAGAATTACGTTAGTGACCAAAACATAGGGGCTCTTTCCGGCATAGGAAAGAGCCCTTTTCTTTTTACAAAGTATTGAAATTAAAGAGAATTTTAGCATCCGCCAAAAGGGACAAATTGCGGCACACGGATTGTATTAGGGTATCTCTCGAACGGTCTAAATTGGGGACCAAACAGAGGGATAAGATGGATACAGCGTTGATTAAATTGAAGCAGTTGTTAAGCAGTCGCTATGGGAAGGGTTTGGAGCTTCGTCGTTTGATGGATCTCTCAAAGTTACGCATTGATTCTGAGCCTGTCATTCAGGGCAATGACCTTTATATTCCGATCGTTGTTCAAGAGCAATTCTTGGGCACAGCCGTTATCCCGCATGGTTGGGAACTTTGTGAAGACAAAAAGAAAAGCGTCACTCAATTAGTGCGCATGGTTCTTGAGCCTAAACTTTACAGCGAATATCTCGAGCGTCGCGAGACCAACTTGCAAAGCCTCGAATCCACAACTTTCTCCACAGAGAACGTGACTATTTTTGGTGACGACGAAGATCTGAATGAAGACACAATCGTCGAGCAAAAAAATCTCGTTACTTCGCTACTTCATTTGCAAGGACATGACAATTCACTCATCAAGAAAGTCGCTTTGCAAATTCACGAGTTCTCTACTCGTTGGGCCTTTGTTCCCTTTGAAGATGTCAGCAAAGAAATTCGTTCGGCGATGGACATCTGCAACTTGGGCGGCATGACATTGTTTGTGGAAAATGTGGAAGCTCTTTCAGAAGAACATCAAGCCCTATTGGCAGAGTACGTGAAGTCTCCCCGTTCTTTGGTAGAGCCTTTGATTTTGACAAGCTCAAACCTCTCTTTCGAGAAATTGAGTTCTCGTTTAGTCAATCAAGCCCTTGTAGCTGAAATCAAGGATTCTTACCTTGAGGTAGAAAGAGCGCCACTCAGTTCTGAAATGTTACGTGAGCTTTTAGACCTCTTCTTCCACAAAGACGAGAACCAAGACCTCCACTAGGGGGGTCTTGCTTTTTGGTCTAGCCTCTGCAAGGATGAATTCTATGGAAGAATTCATCCAATCCTTTTTAAAGCACTCTCTTAAAAGTGATGATTTCAAAGTTTACTCTTTAGCAGGTGATGCTTCGAATCGTCGTTACTACCGTGTCATCCTTGATCATCAATCTTGGGTACTCATGCGTTGGGAGCCGTTCGACCCCGACAATTATCCATTTTTGAGCGTCCTCAAGCATTTCGCAAAATCTGGCGTAAACGTTCCTGAAGTTGTATTCATGTCTCCAAATGAAGGTCTTGTTCTTTTAGAAGATCTTGGTGACCTGACGCTAGAGCGTAAGTTTTTAGAAAGCCAAAGCCAGGAAAACTCCGTGGAGTTCTACAAAATGGCCGTGGACGAGATCGTGAAGATCCATCACAAAGCAACTGCGACTCCTGGCAACTGCACAGCTTTCAATATTAAATTCGATACTGAAAAATTCCTGTGGGAAATGAACTACGGGAAAGACAATTTGATTGAAGGCGTATTGAAATTTAAATTCAGTGAATCTTCTGCTAAAGAACTTCAGCGTATTTTCACTGAAATCTGTACGCGCCTTGATCGCGAGCCTAAAAAAATCGCTCATCGTGATTATCACTCTCGCAACTTGATGATCAAGTTGGATGAGATGAAGGTTATCGATTTCCAAGATGCACGTCTTGGACCTATCCAATACGATCTTGTAAGTCTCTTTAAAGATTCCTACGTTGATATGAATTCTGAGATGACCAAATATTTGATGGAATACTATCTGGAATCTTCCAAAGAGTTTTTACCAAAGGATTTCTCTCGCGCTCATTTTGACGAGATCTATGAACTGCAAAGCATTCAACGCTGCTTTAAAGCCTGCGGAAGTTTTGCAAGTTTCTATAATCTGAGAAACGATAAACGCTACTTAAAATATCTTTCGGGCACTCTTCGCAGAGTTCTCAAAAGCCTGACTGAGTTTCCTGACTATAAGCCTTTTGCAGACATTCTAATTGATTCGGGAGCCTTGGAGAGAAAGTACGAGCTTCTATGAATGTCATGTTACTCGCTGCGGGTGAAGGCACTCGCATGCGGCCTTATACGCTGGTCCGGCCAAAACCAGCGTTGCCTTTCTTAAATGTTCCGTTAGCTTCATTCCCGTTGGCTTTCCTAGAAGGAATGAAAGTAGACCGCTTGGTCGTGAACACTTTCTATTTGCCTACAAAAGTTGTCGACCTGTTTATCCGTATGAATCACGGAGCTCGCAAGCTGCACTTTTCTCATGAGATCAATCAAATTTTGGATAGTGGTGGCGGTTTGGGTTTTGCTCGTGATTACTTCAAACCCACCGATGACCTCATCTTGATGAACTCTGATGAAGTGATTCTTCCTTTACATAAAGGCATCTTAGCTCAAGCACTAGCACAACATAAAGCCAACCAGACATTCTGCACTTTGCTCACTATGGACTATCCAGGGGTCGGTACTAAGTTCGGTGGTGTTTGGATGGATCACAAAGACAGCGTTCGCGGTTTTGGTAAAACTCCTCCGGGAATGGACTGTGTAAAGGCCGAACATTTTATTGGTATTCAAATCTTGTCTGGAAAAGTCTTTGAGTATCTACCCAAAGGTTTACCTTCGAATATTCTGTATGATGCCGTAACCAAGGCAATTCAAGAAGGTCACAAGGTAGAACGCTATAAAGTGGATTGTCACTGGTTTGAAAGCGGCAACCCAGAAGATTTTCTGAAGGCCACTGAGTCCTGCTTGAAAATTTTGACTTCGAAGACTGATAGCTATCCAAGATTTTATCTACAAGAACTTTTGAAACGCTTCAGTGCTGAAACACCTTTAGTAGAAGAGCGCGAGAATCTAATCACGCTGAAAACACCAAGCACCAGCATCGCCAATGACGTAAAGCTTTCCGGTTTTGCGGTATTGGGTGCAGATTGTAAAATTCAATCCGGATCTGAACTCAGCAACGTTGTGGTGGCCGACAAAATAAGAGTTGCCCCAAACACAAATGCTCGTGATTTGATTTTTTTAGAAGACAACTAGCGCTACTTTTGCAGTAGCGCAGATTCATCAAGGAATGTGTTCTGATTTTCTTTCGTCTTATATCGACGATTCATCATTTTAAAAATACTGTCGCCAGCGACACCAATAGGCTCACCATTGTAGTTCTTTTGCATTCCCGCAACTTGCGCAGGATCACGATCGACACCTAAACCACTGCCAGCAGCTGCATATCCAGCTGCTGCTTCGCTGCCGCTACCAGAGGTGATCGCACTACCGCCACCACCACCGCCACCCGCGCTGCCTTCTTCACCATTTACTGCAACACTCATAAGCTTATCGACTTTCGCCTTCGCTTTCGCTTCGAATTTTTTCTCCATTGCAGAAATACTATCGATGACGCTTTTGCTGACTCCAGCAGCTTCCATAGCAGCAGGGCTGCTGACATCTTTCCCTTTGATAGTTTTACCGTCCGCTGTCGTCAAATTCCCAGTCTTCGGATCATAGGTAACGCCGTTTATTGGTTTGCCCTGAGCAAGAGACTCCATGAAATCGAGACCCTTTTTAACTTCTGGATCGTTCTGTAGAGCTGCGTTCGGATCATAACCAGTGGTGCCGAGCCCCGTATCTGTCATTCCGTAAGTACCACCAGCTTGTCCTGACGTTTTTCCTTGAGAGCCAGCTTGAGCCATATTTTGCATTCCCATCATCAAAAACATAGCGCCCGTTGCACAATCACAACCACCGCTAGAACACGCACTCAAGCAAGCAGTCCCAAATGCTATATTCGCTGCACCTATAACGGTATTCAGCATCTGACCAGCTTTATTCGAATCTTTGGTTTTCTTCGCATTATCAGTAATCCCTTTGCCACTTGAAGAGGCTGCAACAGCCTCTTGAGTCTTCTGTTCTGGGCTTTTCAAGGGTACGGTCGACGCCGAGCCAAAGCCCACGACACCGCTTTCGGTTGCGCCAGCACCAAAGCTAACACTCGTTGTTGTAAAAATACCGGCAATGATCCAATGTTTTAACGTCTTCATAATTTTAGTATCCTAACAAGCTTGGTTTATTGTCACGGTAACGTTCACGTACTTTTTCCCAATTGGACTTTCCGCCCTGGGAAGTTACTTGCTTACTCGCTTCTGCTGATTGTGCAGCCATTGCCTTCGGATCTTTTTGTCCACCCGGCAAATATTGACGAAGAGCTGGATCGGCATAACCACCGCCCCAAGAGCCGCCGCCTCCACCACCACCCTCACCGCCGAGGATGTTTGTATTCATACCACTTTTGCGTGCAGCTTGGCCTTTATCAGGACCGCCACCAAAGCCGCCGCCACTGCCACCAAGACCGCCGCCGCCGCCCATTGGGCCTCCTGGTAACGATGAACCACCACCACCATCAGTGCCTTTGCTGGAAAGATCTAATCCCCCAGCATCACCACCGAGATTCACTTTGTCGCCACCAGCAGTTGGAACAAAGTCACTAGTACTTGCGTTTCTTAAAGAGTCAGCATTCATTGCGCTTAATGTATTATCAAGACCGCCTTCACACCCTGGTGTGCGCGGAGCATCCTGACAGATACATGTCATATTGTTCTGCTTATTTGCGGGAATGGAACAGTCGACAGGAGTTGCCGCTGCCACCGCATCTGTCGATGTTTTATCCTCACACTCATTCGCTTCGCCAAAGGACTTGGCCATACTCAAAATACCTACACCAGCTGATGCCAATTGGGCCGCGTAACCGTCACAGGTTACTTTCTTTTCTTGAACTGACTTGAAGTCGTTCTTTACTTGGAGTTCTGGCTCTAAGACTTCTTTTTGATAACTTTCGACTCTCTTAGGAATATTGCTTTGCAAACGTTGATATCTTTTTACCTCATGGTCGTTCTTCTGCTGCGTATACTCAACAATAGCTTTCTGTGATTGATCGACCACTTTTTTTGAAAGTTCATTAGAATGTCTAATTTGATTTTGAATGCTCTTAACGGCGTCACCGCACGCACTCATACAATAACCTCTCATGGAACTGCAGGCAGCTTGATAGGCTGTAAGAGCTTTGTTTCCAAAGTCCATGACCTTGCCCCATTTACTGCAGGCATCAGCCATACCCGACAAACCCGCACTCAAAACCTGCGCAACCATGAGATATTTTTTGATATCTGGATTACGGCTTTCTTTACAAAAGTAGTTTGCTTTGTCTTCACGAGAGGCGCAGGCCTTTTGCGATTCTACGTAGAGTTGCACGTCTTGTCGTAATGCTGTAATTTCGTCTTTAACATTGATCTTTGGATATCTCTCATCAAGAAGCGCTTCGAGAACCTTCAGCTTTATCTCTGCTTGTTTTGGATCGTAACTGTTTTGAATTCTGCCCGCAGATTCGGCGTCAGACATAGCAGCTGAAGCTGCGGTCTCTGATCCCGCAGCGGCAATAGCTTGAGTTGAACTTAAGAAAATAAGCCCGAGAATCATATACATCGATAGGTATTTCATGATTCATCCCCAGTCTTTATCATATCGGACAAAGGTCTGGTAATCTTGAGACATTTCAAAAAAAGCCCTGGATTCCCTCTATTTGTCTCAAACTGAGACACTCTTTTCGAATTCCAGCGTGCTTAGTTTGTTGAAGTCCAAGTGTTTCTGCCTTCGACAAAAATTAAAACATTCCAGACACAGGACGGTCGAATCTAGAAAATTTGCGAGACCCCAAGAATGTCCTTACACTGTTTTCATAACGGAGGAGTTATGTCTAATAAACTTTTAAAGATCACAGCGACCATTTTAGTTTTATGCAGCTTCCAGGCAGGCATAGCTTACGCCGAGACCAACGAGGTGGACCAAGAAGCCGCCCAAATGGAAGAGATTAAAACTAAAGATGAAATGTGGAATCAACAGTTAAAAGAGAAGTATGCTCTGACCGACGAGCAAATCAAAACTCTTCATGATAGCGGCATTAGCTATCCGCAATTGGCGATGGTTGCCCAACTTGCAAAGTCATCTCAAAAACCTTTAGAAGACGTGTTGAAAATGCGTACCGAACAAAAAATGGGTTGGGGGAAAATAGCAAAAGAGCTCGGGGTTCATCCTCGAGAGATTGGCCAATCCGTTCGTGACATGAAACACGCTCTTCGTGAAGAAAGAAAAATAGCACACGCAGATAGAAAAGAAAAAGCAGAGGCAAAAAAAGAAGAGCGTCGCGATAAACATGCTAAGAAAGACCGCTAGTTTTGAAAATGAAGTTTTTTTCTCTCTTTTCCGCGTTTATTTCCCTCTTAGTTAATACATCCGCACAAGCCGACACCTTGGATAAACAAAGTGTCGGCTTTCGTTATACTGACAATGTCTACCTGACTCCCGAAAGCAAGACTGCAGACAGCTATCTTCTTGTAAATAGTCGTTTTCAATTTTTTATGGGTGAACGAATTTTGCGAATGAAGATGGACTATGCTGACTACTCCAAAGAAAGTGACAACGATTACGCAGGGCTGACTCTGACAACGAAATGGGGTTCGGTCAGATCAGCAGATTTAGATCTAAAACTGTTTCACAAAAACTACGTAAACGAAAACGCAGCCACAACGGACAATAGCTTCACACACACAGGTGCTGGTGCAGCTCTCGAGAAAAGCTGGACGCCCAACTCCAATGTTCTTATTACTGGTGGCACCTCTTATGATACACGTTTTTTTCACGACTTTAACGGCCGTAATGACCATCAGCTGATGCTGTTTGGTGATCTTGATTTTAACTCTTATTCAAAAGTCACTCCATATATCTATGCGGATTGTGGATTGGTTCTTTCTTCACTAGCTGCTTATTCTAATGTTTTCTTTGATATTGGCGGCGGTGCGAAGGGTCCGTTAAGCAAAGATCTTTCTTGGTTGGTAGATTTGGATCTTCGGTCGGTTTCTTATTCCAATCGCAACGTGGATGAAACTCTGATTTTGACTAAAAGAAGAGGATCCTCACAAACTACGACTGTCACGAACAATGAGCAAACCCAAACGACTACAATCGGCGGTGGAATTCGTTGGGGTTACGACAAAAATTTTGAGTTTGAAAGTCGTGTAAACAGCACCGCGCAAAGTTCGAATAATCCAAACTTCGCTTATAAAAATGACGAGATCTATTTCTCGTTAAGTTATATTCCTTAGAAATCCTCGTCTGGCGGATTCAGTAAAGCACCAGAACCGGCGCTTTCGCCGCCCAATTCTAAGTCTTGAGCCCTTAGGTAATCCCCTGACACCATCTTGACTGAATAACCTGTACGACCGCCATTTAAGCAGTCTCCGCTTGTTGGTGGGTCTAACTTGGCAGCTGCAGGTCTGTTGTCATCCGGAACCAAACACTTCCCAAATTTTTCGGTATCTAAAGAGTAGTCTGACAGGTCTTTTCCAACCCACGAAGTCAGTACTTGGGAAACTTTTTTCGCGATATACATAAGCTTTGTATCAAAATCCACTTTCGGATCATCCGCCTGGAAATCGTTGGTTTTTAGCCTATCCCAAACCTTGTATTGATCTTTGATGCTGAACTCTTCATAAGTTTTGTCGCCTAATCGAGCTCCCAAGTCGGGTCTTACCACGTGCGTGAAGCCAGGAACCTTTTTAGTGTATTCATTTTTAATTTTTAAGTAATAGTTGTGATAGAAGTCCGGCTCTATCGAATAGTAGGTCAAATCAAACTGATCCGGTAAAATGGCTGAGATTTCTAAATCACGCATTTTTGGATATGAATTCTTAGCTGTATTCCACGCAAGAATATCGCCGCTTTTCTCGACGTTAAAATCAAATCCCAGATGACTCCAATGGAAAAAGTTCGGTTCGTCTTCTGACCTGACTCGGCCGATCTCCCCATCGATCTCGCTAACACTCTTCCTAGACCAAATTGGGCTAATATTATGAATGGCACGACCATATTGACCCTGCACTGTGCGGGATTTCATTCCCGCCTTATCTCCGACATAGCGACTAAAATTAGCAATCCTTGTCGTGTCTTTATAGCCAGCGGTATTATTCTTATCTCCTTCGCGCCACGGAGCGAGCGGATCTGTCCTTTTTCCGCCGTTGGACTCTTTGCCTCCACGGGCCCACTGAGCGTAATACCAAGGACCTATTTTTCCGCCAAAGGGTTTAGCAAATGCGCGCGCTTTTAATTTCACACCACCCAAAGGTGCAAATGGGACATGCGGCTTTGTTTCTGCACTTACTCCAACGTACGCCATACACCAAGGATTTTTCTCAACTCCCAAAGAACTTGTATACGGTTCAGGCAGCGGTCCGCCAAATTGGCTAAGATGTCTAAGCTCTGCTTCTAGTTGATCATGATTGTTGGGTAATTGCTCAGTTAGTTCCTTGGCTTGTGGAGTTGCCCTGCTTCGGTCGCAATAAAAGTCCATGTAGATAAACGCCGGCTGGATCTTAATTTCAGCCAACCATTTTGCTGGTTGCATGGCAGCCCGGCCAACAGCATTGCATTCTGAAGTTCCAAGTCCGTTCAAAATTTTTAGACCGTCTTGACCTAAAGAGTTGCGGTTCGCTTCCGTTAAATTGTTTTCTAAAGTTTTGCGTATCCCGTCACTTGCCCAGTCACCACTAATGTCACGGAAATCATCTTCTTTTGCACTGAGACCACGCGAAAGCATATTGATAAGCTGTTTTCTTTGGCCTTGGTCGATATTGTAGGCCGCTTTGAACTGCGCCAGAATCATGTAATTAAATTGTCCCGCATACTTACAACGGCTTACCGATTCATCGATCGCCCTGTTCGTTGCTTGCTGAATGGCCGTATTAATACTTAAGAAACCTGCGATCACTCCGGGCGCCGATGGAAGTCCGATCGTCGTCATATTGCTTTGTAATTTGCAAAGACTCTCGGTCGAACTTGGCATTGGCACAAACGGCGAATAGGCCACGCAAAATGCCGGAGCTTCGTAATAATCTTTCTGGGTCCCGGTTAAGCTTTGTGGATATCCTTCTTCATCTCTGCCAATTTTTTTCTCTAATTTATTGTAAGGATGAATACCAAAATCACCCGCTGTTCCTATTTGACGATAACGCCAAGCAAGCAGTTTCCAGCTTTGCCGAATTTGATAGTTGATATGCCCGATAGCATTCATCGACTCGGCCTGTTTCATTGCACCATAATATGCCGCAAGATCCACAGAGTTTTGCAGATTGATTTTATGATGAACCAGAAGACCCACGTTGATGATCATCGCAAAAAATAAAAACAACACCTGAAATATCAAGGCGATAAATATAGCCACCTGGCCGCGGCGATTCCGTATGCGAGTAAATAGTTGATTCACCATGTGCTTTTTTATTGTCTCTGATTCTTTCGACGGGGGCAACTTCCGTCGAGGACTCGACCTTGAACTCTTTGACATCATTGTGCGGTCAAGTGAGACTTTTATCCGTAACGTTACGGGAGGTCCCAGACCATGGTCCGCTTCGGTTTATTGAAACTTATGTTTGTTGCTCTGTTTGTGTTTTCATTCTCGCGCGCACAAGCGGAAGTTCTCTTTGAGGGCTATTCAAAAATTCTTTCTAATGGCGCCCCTATTGGTTACACCATTTCGAAATATGAATTCGATGCAAAAAGCAAAAAGTTCATTTCTACTTACTTTCTTAAAACTGCCGGTCAAGGGATGGAAATCACCGAGAGTTTGAAAGCTTACGCCAACGAAGAGCTTGGTCCGATTTCTTATGCGTACACCAGCATTGTTGGCAAAGAAACCAAAACGATTGACGCGAAATTCACTGGTCTAAAAATGAATGCAACGGTGAAAGCTGGCGGAAAAACCCAGACCATTCGTAAAGATCTTCCGAAAGGAACTTTCTTAAGCACTTTCCTTGTCTATTTAATGTTGAAAAGTAAAGACGGCTTAAAAACAGACGCGAATTATGACTATCAAGCCATCGCCGAGGAAGACGCTGAAGTTTACAAAGGCCAAGCTTCTGTTGGTAAAGAAGAAGCCTTCTTAGGTTTAAAAGCTTTCAAAGTACAAAATAAATTTAAGGATGTTCGTTTCGTTAGTTTCGTCAACGAGCGTGGTGAAGCTCTAGGAACTAGTTCAGCTTCTCAAGGTGTTTCTACAGAACTTGTAGCAGACCCCTCTCAAGCGACCAATGGCTTCCCTACGAGCGCCACCATTTTGAAAAGTCTCTTTGGTGAAGTTCCTGCTGGCAAAACGAATATGCTAACTAAAAGTGCAAACATTCAACCTGCAAATCCAGGCAAACAACAAGGAATTCCACAGGGACAAGGTATACAGCTGAAAACGGAGCCTGCGGCTTCACCTGCTGGAAAATAAGGAAGAGAAGGGACACTTATGAATAAACTCATTGGCCAACACATGCTTATGGGAATTTCCGGTCATTCACTGACTGCTGACGAGAAAAAATTTATCGTCAACAACAACATCGGCGGCATCGTACTTTTCGGTCGCAACGTTAGCGATCCAAAACAAGTTCGTGAGCTCTGCGCTGAGATCCAATCTTTGCGCCATCAAATGCAAGACAAAGCTCCGCTTTTCATCGGTATCGATATGGAAGGTGGTCGCGTTGCCCGTTTGAAACCGCCATTTACAGTTTGGCCTCCGTTGAAAATCCTTGGCGACCTCGACAACGCCACGGTGACTTTCCATCTATCAAACAAGATGGGGCTTGAATTAAACTCCGTGGGCATCAACTTAGACTTCGCACCGTGTGTGGATGTTTTCACAAATCCAAAAAACACCGTGATTGGCGATCGCTCTATCAGTAGCGATCCCGAAATGGTGGCGAAACACGCTTCAGCGTTGGTTCGTGGATATATTAAGTCGAATATCATTTCTTGTGCGAAACACTTTCCTGGTCATGGCAATACCGTGATCGATAGCCACGAAGACTTGCCAGTCGAAGAGCTTGATATGCAACGCCTAGAAAGTATAGAACTGGTTCCGTTCAAGCGTTCGTTCAAAGCCCGTGTTGATATGGTAATGACGGCACATATTCTGTTTAAGAATATTGATCCTGAATGGCCAGCCACCTTGTCTGAGAAGTTCCTGAAAAAGATATTGCGTGAGCAGTGCCGTTATCGTGGTCTGATCATTACAGATGACCTTGATATGAAAGCAATGGCAAAACACTACGATCGTAAAGCCATTCCTGTACGCGCTTTGAAAGCCGGAGCAGACTTGCTGTTGTACTGCAATGAACCGGAATCACCGCCACGTGCGATCGAAGCCATTACCGAAGCCGTTGCTCAAGGTCAGCTGCAAAAAGCGGATCTCGAAGTAAGCTTCAAACGTATTATGGATTTAAAGAAAGAAAAAATCCCGCATCCAGATCCAATGCCTTTAGAAGAAACGCTGAAGATCGTAGGCTGTGAGGATCATCAAAGAATTTCGGCATCACTCGCAAAGGGTGAAGTTCCTGCGGGACTTATCGAAGCTTAAACAGATACAAATTCCGGTGCTCTATTGAGCGCCGGAACTGTCATTGTGAGTTTTATCGTACAAATTGCCTTTACGAGAAGAGTCTGCGGTCCCCGGAAACAGAACTTGCTGAATTCTGTCTGCAGAAATTTCTTTTCTACCAGAAACACGGCAACGGGCTGCGGCCTCACACATCACTTGTGAGTTTAAGAGCAAACCCATCTTGTCTTTTACATATGCGCCCAAAACTTTATTATCAAAAGCTCCAGATATTTTTTCTAAAGCCAAATCAGTATCGCCCACTTTTTTCTGCAAAGTTGCAAAATCCATCAATATGGCGTCTGTATTAAGGGCGGTCAAAATCGCATCGTTCTGCATCTTTGCAACTGCATTTTCTGCCGTCGCGGCTGCAATTGTTTCCATTCTTGTGCGATTTAACTCTGCAGCCGTTTTGCTGATATCGCCTTCCGTCTTTTGAGTACTTTTAAGTTGGTTTTGAAGGTCCGTGATTTGGTTTTTCAGAGTCACGTCGGCTTTTTGGCCATCGCCGAATTTCGCATCCACAAGTGTCTGACGCGCAGTCGCCTCATCAAGCTGTCTTTGAAGGGTCAATCTTTTCGACTCTAAAGCATCCGTCATTTTTCGAAACGGCACCAAAGACTCAGAAAACTGATTGTTTTTCGTTTTCAATTTTTCCGTGGCTTGAGGTAGTCCCGCTGACCCAGCTGCTTTCGCCTCTATGCTAAGGCAACCTACCAAGAAAACTGAAACTAAAATGAAGTTCGTTTTAAACATCGAAATTTCCCCTCGCAAACACGTTTTGTTTTAGTGTAAGCGAACCTCTTCCCGCTTTCCTTGATTTTTCAATGTTTTCAGTCCTTGGTACTGTGGCTTTTTGTTCCGTAGGCCTTTTGTAAAAGCTTCATGCTCGGCCAAAGAGTGGCAAAATCCGAAACAGGACCCCTCGTCCAACTGCAAACCGTGGCCCTCTGAAAGGCCTCTAAGTTGGCAAGATCTTTGCTTTCTTTGAAAACGACGGTTTTTAAAATTTTAGGAGTTCTTATGAAAAAGGTCCTTTTTGCTCTCTTCGCCACAGTCCTAGTTTCTCAAACGACTCTTGCGTCTAGCGTGGGTCCTACGAAGATCTTCGCAGCTGTTTCTCAGCTTCGCAAAGACTCAGTCAACAACGAGAAAGTCTTGTCCTTAGCGGAAAGAGACGCTGCAGAATTCACCTTTTCTGACGGCACTTTGCGCGGTGAAGATTTGAAACGCGCGTTGAATTTGATCCGTCGTGAACGTCCACGCTTGCAAGCATCTGACATGGATCTTGCAATCGCGATTCTTCAAGCTAACTAGTAAGGAGTCCTTATGGAGTTCAAAGGTCTCGATACCTCTGACAGAGAAGACAAATACATCGCTCCGATTGACGTGAGCGAAAACAAAGCCGGAAGATTCCTGTCTTTGTCGGTATTCTTGCATGCAGCTCTTGTGGCGTGTGTAACGATGATGAGTCTTCCGCACGTGGATTTGAACACAAAAGAAGTTGTCGAATTCGAAGTTGAAAGTGATGTCGCCGAAATGAAGGCTATTCCTGACGGCGCTCCGGTTCCTGAAACTCAAGGACCGCCTCCAGCTCCGGCACCTGTGGCCGCTGAGCCCGTGCAAGAGTTGCCGAAAGCCGCTGCAACTAAAGCCGAAACACCGGCTGCACCGATCGCACCAGTTGCAAAAGCTCCAGCCCAACCTGTCGTAAAATCTGCGCCTGTAGCGGCGAAAGCAGCTCCAGTAGCAATGGCAGATACTTTGGATGATATTGAAACTCCACAGCTGGAAACTTCAGATTCTGGAGAAGTCGCTGTTGCCCAAATGGATGAAAAAGATCTGCAAGACGACTTTGATAAAGTCGATCAAGAGCAGAACAAAGCCCTTGTGGTTGCTCAACAATCTATTAATGAAGATTTAGACAACGCATCTGCCGAAGGCGAAAACGCATTGGCAGATGTTGAGAACGAAAACAAAGCTCAAGCTATTGCTGCGGCCCAAGCCGTAGAGGCGCGTAGAACGAAAGACGCTGCTGCGATCGCGTCGGCTCAAGCTGCAGAACAAGCCGCAGCCGAGAAGGCTGCTGCAGCAAAAGCGGCCGCAGCTCAGAAAGCCGCTCTGTTAGCAGCTGAAGAAGAAGCTCGTCGTGGTCAAGGAACTGGTGGCGAAGGTGAAGGAACCGGTAACTCAGGTTCTCCGGAACCTACCAAAGAAGTAGCTGGAATTCCTGGAGGAGTTCGTTCTTTAGAACAGCTTCGCCAGAAACCAGGCAATAAGTTTCCGCAGTATGCCTCTGATGAGCGTTTGGCTCGCCAAGAAGGCCGTGCGGTTTTCTATGCTTACGTGAACAAAGACGGAACCCTTTCCCAATTTAAGCTTGGGCAGTCGACGGGTCACCGTAACTTGGACGCAAAGACTCTTTCTGCTTTGAAGAAGTGGAAGTTCTATCCGGGCCAAGAAGGTTGGGTGGAAATGCCCTTTAGATGGGCTCTGACCGGGGATGCCTTAGAGGCCGGCGGTCAGCTTCGAAAATAGCTGGAATTAGCAGCGTTTAGACAAACGAAAAAAGCCGGGTATACCGGCTTTTTTATTTAAAACTTAAGCAATTACAAAGACTTAGTCTTTGAAAAGGGCTTTTGCAGACTTAGTAGTCCCTTTAGTGCGAAGAGCAGCTTTACGCTTAGTGCCGCCATTAGTTCTTTTCTTTTCGCGAATGTATTCAGTCTTTTTTGTTTTAGAAGCCATGATTCTCTCCCAGTTTTAACGAATGGTGTTAGGTATCAAAAGGAAAACAACAAGTCAATGGAGTGGCGATCAAAATCGACACCTTTTATCGACCCTTGATAGGCATAGTTTAGGCCAAAAACCGGCCCACTAAAGCCCGCCCCCACCGTAAAGAGCTCCTGACTGGCTAAAATGTCGTTCTTATACCCCACACGGAAGATCACCCACTGGTTTAGCAAGCTTTCGATCCCCGTCATATAAGCCGGTTTGCCAAAATTGTTGTTCTTGGCGGACTCGATATCCAGGCGAAAGCGGAGAAAGCCCTTATAGATATAATTCATTGCCACGGCCATCGCTGGCTCCAAACGAACCTCTTCAGGCACATCTTCATTGACGCCAAAAACATTATAAAAAACGTAAGCAATGCCGACAGTATCGATCGGAGTATAAAAGAACCCAAGGTTGCCGTTGGTTTGATTGTAGCCCTGACCATCAATTTTCACCGAGCTCAAAATACCCGTCACACCCATCGAAAATTTATTCGTCACAAAATCTGCTAACGACAATCTTGTGTCTTGCCACTGGACCTTGCGATTTGCGGCGTCCGTCACTTTTCTTTGGAAGTAGGAAAGGCTAGCTGGCACCACGACTTCACGCGAAGCCTCGCTCAGACTTAGGGATAGATCTTCTTTACTAAACGTAGAGTAGACGTAGCGACCCCGCAAGTGCACTAAACCCGCTGGATTCAAGTAGTTGACGTCTCCGGCATCCACAGCAGCTCGTCCAGCACCACCAGTTGCGTCTGTCGCGGCACTAGAAAAGTTTTGGGCATGAGCCAAACTCGAGATAAAATAGAGACTCAATAAAACAGGATGTTTTAACACGCTTAAAGGATTGAGCATTGAAGTACCTCTACTATTTCGTACTCACGAGTTGTTTCGTTTTTTCGCTGTTATCCTACCAAAGTGCTCTTGCAGGAGCCAACGGCTTTATCGCAAAAAAGGTACAAACCGGCGATAATGTTGTCTCGTTGCTGAAACAATATCGCTTTTCCGAGGCTGAGCGCAGCCGTGTCTTGGCACAAACCCCATCTCTTCACCGTTTGTATTTGCAACTAGACGTCGGTTATCTCGTAAAACAAGACGACGCGCAAACAGAGCTTCGCTTGTATGATCCACAAAAAGATGTCGTTTTCGTTATCAAAAAGACCGGCAAAAACATTGAGTCCAAAATGGCCCGCACGCTTTATAAAACAACTATCGCACGTGTCGATGGTAAAGTGCGCGGATCTTTGATGGCGAATATTTTGGAAAAAGTGAACAGCAATTGGGTGGCGTCCCGCTTTATGGACGCCTATATCATGGATCACAATTTGAATCGCGGTATTGAGCGCGGTGCGAACTTTTGGTTCACGGTCGAGAAAAAATACGATGGCCCTTTCTTTATCCGCTACGGAGAAATCCTACAGACCTCTTTAGAATTACGTGGTCGGAAATTGCAAAAACGTTTTGTCAAAATCAACACTGACGGTGGCGTTTTTATCTCTGAAAATGACATGATTAAAAACCGCCCGTTTTATGCTCCTGTCGACTACTTGCGAATCGCGAGTTTGTTTCAGCCGAACCGTCGTCATCCGATCACGCGCAAAGTGCAACCACATCTTGGGATCGATTTCGAATTGCCGGAAGGCTCGCCAATTTATGCGGCTCGCTCAGGCGTTGTTGTTCGCTACGGTAAAAATCACGCAGCTGGAAACTATGTCGTTCTTTTACATCCAGGCGGAGTCGAGACGGCCTATAATCACATGAGTCGCTTGCATACTAAAATCCGCCGCGGCTTAAAACTGAATGCGGGTGAAAAGCTGGGTGAAGTCGGCTGCACAGGTTATTGCACGAAAGCGCATTTGCATTTTGCCGTTCGCAAAAATGGCCGCATGGTAGATCCACTGAAGTACCTGCGACCTTATCCAATCTTTGCTGAAAATCTATTGCACGCGAAAGTCGCTCAGTTCTAGAGCGACTTGGTGATTAATTACGAAGACAGACTGTGACGTATTGGGCGCAACGATTTGTGATCGCTGGATTCGCTAAACCTTGAATGCCTTGATAACATTCATTCGCTTGGTTGTACTCTACCGGCTCGTCTGTCGTACCTGAAGTATTCTTATAGCAAGATCCTGCTTTAGGATATACACAACGACGGTCCACGTTCACATGCCACTGTTCTGGTGGAAGGTGACGGCGGATAATTTCTAATTCACGACGATAGTTTGCATCACCCATGCGATCGACAGACTCTGCAGGGCAATATCCCGGAGAAGCTGTATTTGCAGCATCGTCCGCTCTGACAATCAGATAACGGCGACCTTGCGCACAACTCCATACGCCACCTGAAGCAACAGATGGGTTTTCCAAATTAATCTCGTTCACCCCTACAAGAATGTTGTTTGGGTTACGAGAGTTCGGCTGAACAGCCGCATTGTTTGCAATTCTTTGTGTTGCCGGAGCGATATCAGCTGCAAAGGCCAGGTTGTAACCACGACCATAAGCGATCGTCGTATTGGTGACGGTTTGCCCAGCACTATTTGTCGAAGTAGCACTTGCTGGCAATCGCGCTGCAAATGGAGAAGTTCCCGCAGCAGTGTAAGTCAACGACAGCATCCCGTTGTTAGAAAGGTCATTACGAAGACTGTAAGCTAGGCCTTCGTTACCATTGTAAGTAAGTTTTGCTTCCATCACGCGTTGAGATTGATTCAAAGCTAGTGGGAAGTAATTCACCACGCCACCCAAACCACGGAAGATCGGCTCCATAATACGATCGTCTGTCAGGTCCGTCATAAGATTCATATAATCCACACCCAAAGCTGGAGTTGAACCGCTTGGGTTACGAATTTGCTGTGGGCTGCCGCGAGTACGCAATGCCATCTGCAAAGTCGGTGAAGCATTTTCTTGAGTTTCACCCACGTAAGCTTTCATTTGCTCGACAGTCACTGTGGTCGCTGGGTATTGAGGCTTCAGGCTTGAGTTCGCATAAGTTATAAAATTCTGCGTTAATTTTACGCCACCGTTATCATACGCGCCGGCTTTGAGGGTAAAATAAGCCGGGTTGCTGGTAAGGCCAGCGCCAAAACATGAATTGTAAGTGATTTGATCGAAAGTAGAGTCAAAGGCGAAAGGTGCAGCAGTGTCTTTGCTGGCCATATCGACATTGTCTTCAGCAAGCGCATCATCAAAACCTGCTTTTCCGCAGTTTTGAAAAGCGAAAATAAGGATCCCTGCTGCCAATGCAGCGGATAAGGACTTAACCAGATTACTACGCACGTCGGTCCTCATAGTTCCCCCAGTATTCAGACTAACACAATCCGTCTTAAAATCGCGCTCAAAAACCACGAACACGCACAAAATGAAACAGGCAGGTTTAAGACTTGTCTTAAAATGAAACGTTTGAGATTTATTAGAGCATGTCTAGAGTTAAAAAAGCAATTATACCAGCCGCCGGGCTAGGGACTCGTTTCCTGCCTGCCACTAAAACCGTCCCTAAAGAAATGCTTACCATCGTTGATGCGCCAATCATTTTTTACGTGGTTGAAGAGGCCGTTAAGGCCGGCATCGAAGACATCGTCTTGATTGCGGGTCGCGGAAAACATGCCATCGAGGATTTCTTTGATACCTCGTATGAGTTGGAAGACCGTTTGGCGAAAGATGGTAAAAGCCATTTGTTAGATCGCCTCACTAAAATCCGCAGCATGGCCAACATTATCAGCATTCGTCAAAAACAAGCCCTCGGCTTGGGCCATGCGGTCTTGAGCGGGCTCCCTATCGTTGGCAAAGATCCATTTGCAGTTTTGCTCGGGGATGAAATCACAATGGGTTTCCATGGTGAACCCAATGTAACAGCTCAATTGGTAAATTCATTTAACGAAACTGGCACTTCAACAATTGCAATCATGGAAGTGGCAGAAAAAGATGTTTCAAAGTACGGGATTGCCGAGGTCAGCGAACAAAAACCTGGCTTCTTCAAAGTAAATGCTTTGATGGAAAAGCCAAAACCGACGGAAACCAAAAGCCGTTGGGCTTTGCCAGGCCGCTACGTTTTTGATAGCGAGATCATGGACATTCTGAAAGTTGCTAAACCTTCTCTCGGTGGGGAAATTCAACTCACCGACAGTATGAAAGTCCTTTGCGACAAAAAGGGCCTCAACGCCATGACGTTTAAAGCCAGCCGTTTTGATGCGGGTGATAAATTAGGCTACCTTCAGGCGAATATTGAGCTAGGCCTGCGTAATCCTGATTTGCAAGCAGGGCTTAGAGAATATATTCTGCAGGTATCTGAAAAAATTAAGAATGGATCCTTTGTATGATAAAAGCTTTATTACTTCTTCTCACTCCAGTTTTTGCTTACATTCCTCCGACACGCATGATTTTGCAAAGAACGGCGGAAAACGCTGGTTCAGGCATTTACACGATCGAGCAAGAAGTTCAGTTCAACAATGTCCAAGACTCTTTATTTTTGAAAGAAACTTGGGTGATTGAAAACGATCGCACGATGCGTGTGACCGTGACTGGAACAAAAGAACTCAAAGATCAAATTAAGTTGCAGTTTATTTACGCTGGTGGACAGCGCTGGAGCATGAACGCTGCTCGTGAAAGCCGTCGTATTTCTGAAGATTTTCTTGAAAAGTATTTTAACTTCCGTTCGACCGATCAATTGGCTGCCAACCTTATGCAACTAAAAATTCTGCCGGCTAATGCTTTTGCGAAAAAGCCTATCCCGAAAAACTTGGACAACTTGAAATACGAACCAGACGATTATGTTCGTCTTTCTCGTGCAGGTGGTGTTCCAAATTACGCATTCGGCGCGCCTACTGCTAACGATAGCGCAAGTTCTCCAGGAGTTTGGATCGAGCAAGATCAGTTCTTGATTCGTAAACTGCGTTTACCAAGCCAAGTAGAAGTCACGGCAGACAACTACAACCAATACGCGCGTGGCTTGAACTATCCAAAGACCCGCACAATTCGCTGGGGTCAAAACACTGTGAATATTCGTTTGATTGGCGTGAGCTCTCGCTCTGGTCAGGCTGGCAACACTTTCCAACCTGCTTCTTTGGATGTTTCCACAAAGCTAGATGGATTAAACAATCAGCCAGCACGTGATGCTGTAATTGATTTCTATTCGAGGTTTCGATGACGGATCAGCCTCTCTGGAAGATCGCTGTTGATACTCCCCTTCCAGAAGCCCTCACCTACTTGCCCATTCCGGAAGGACCGGAGTTGCAACGTGGCCAGTTGGTGAATGTTCCGCTGAAAAAGCGTACAGCCAAAGGATTGGTACTCGGGCCCTCGACAGCCTCTTTAAATCCAGACATCGTATTAAAATCTGTGCAAAGTGTGGATGAAGAATATCCGGCGCTTCCAGAGCATTTTATCAAATGGCTTGAATGGCTCGCACATTATTACATCCACCCAGTGGGAATGGTCGCAAGTCTTGCGTATCCACCGTTGAGCAAACCTCAACAGGTGCGTAAATCATCGCGCCCTCCAGTGATTCCAATAATGGAATCAGAAGTGCCGCCCGAAATGACTCCCGAGCAAAAAACCTGCTTCGAGACAATTTCTCAGTTTAAAAAGTTCTCATCGCATTTGGTTTTTGGTGTCACTGGTTCTGGAAAAACAGAGGTCTATCTTCGCCTTTTGGAAAAAACTTTGGCCGAAGGCAAAACAGGTTTGGTGTTAGTTCCCGAAATTTCTTTGACACCACAATTGATCCATCGATTTGCCCGTCGTTTTGGAGACAAGATTGCAGCCCTGCACTCGCAGCTGACAGATCGCGAACGAACAACTCAATGGTGGGACATCATTGAGGGACGCAAATCTATTTTGATTGGCGCACGCTCGGCCCTTTTTTGCCCGATCCAGAATCTAGGCCTGGTGATTGTCGACGAAGAACATGAACCTAGTTACAAACAAGACGAAAAATTAAAATATCACGGTCGTGATGCGGCGGTGATGTTAGCAAAAATGGCAGACTGCCCGATTGTTTTGGGCTCTGCCACTCCAAGTTTAGAGTCCTGGAAAAATACCCTTGAGCAAAAGTATCACCTGCATACTCTCAGAAATCGTGTCGCTAATCGTTCGCTGCCTGACATGTCGGTTGTGGATTTGCGTGGGGAAAAAGCCTCGGAAGAAGCTCAACAGTTAAAGCAAGAGAAGTATTCTGAATTGCCTTTTTGGCTGAGTCCTCTGCTTTTTGAAAAGATGAAAGCCACCCTTGAAGCGGGCGACCAAGCAGCTTTGTTTTTGAATCGTCGTGGAGTCGCGCAAATGGTGTTGTGTCCAGCTTGTGGTCACACTCGAGAGTGCCCAAACTGCGATATCAATCTGACATTGCATCATCACTCGCATTTGGTCTGTCACTATTGTGATTATCACGAAAGCCTCAAAGAAAAGTGTCCTGACTGCAAAGAGGGACATCTTGAGGCTATGGGTCTTGGTACTGAGCTTTTAGAAAACGATTTAGCAAAACTTTTCCCGGATAAAAAAATCTCAAGAGCTGACCGTGACGAAATTCAAAACCGCGCAGATCTAGAAAACCTAATTTCAGACATGGAAAGCGGCGCGATTGATATTCTTGTCGGCACGCAAATGATTGCAAAAGGTTTGGATTTTCCAAAACTTAAACTCGTGGGGCTTGTGCTTGCAGATGTCGGCTTTAACTTGCCTGACTTCAGAGCCACTGAGCGCAGCTTTCAATTAATTACGCAAATGAGTGGACGTTCTGGTCGTCACGTAAAACCTGGCGAGAATCCCGGGGCCGTTGTTGTTCAAACTTATAATCCTGAACATGACAGTTTGGTTTTCGCTCAGAAACATGACTTCGAAGCTTTTGCCCAGCATGAACTGAATAACCGCAGCCAGCTTAGTTATCCGCCGGTAGGAAAACTCATCGGTTTCCGCATTCAAGGAAATCACCTTCGTGTTGTTCAAGATGCTGCCAGACTTTTGGCTAAAAGAGCTCAAGCATTAAAAGCTCAGTTTCCTCAATACGAACAAGTTGAGATTCTCGGTCCTGCAGAAGCCCCCTTAGCAAAACTCAAAGGCAAATTCCGCTTTCATCTGCTACTAAAAGGTCCTCAGGCTGGAATCATCAATGCGTTCGCCCGACAAACGATGGGGAACGAAGAGTGGGTACCAACAGGGATCAAAATCTTGATCGATGTAGACCCTATGAACTTACTCTAAGCCTTGGACAAACACGAATTAGACTGTAACATAGTCAAATGATCCAGTGCCCCCGTTGCGGAATTCAAGTTACAGAGTTACATCCAGTCCCTGGCGAGCTTGCTATGAAATTGCAATCCGCTGGCGAAACTGTGCCGGGACAAGTGTGTGTCGGTTGTATCAACGAACTCCAAAGATCCGCAGCGAACAGCAGTGGCGGTGTTTTGATGGCTCAAGAGCGAGCCAAAGAACAGCATCGTTTGCAGCTATGGAAAAATCGTGTGCAACTGATCAAGCAAGCTCGTACTTGCATGAACCAAAAAATGTATTCCGAAGCAGCTGGCGCGTACGAAAAATATCTAAAGATCATGGAAATCGTTTTTGACTGTAAGAAAAACGAACTCAAGCCAGAACTTTTTAAAGAGAGCGCACGTCATACCGAACTGACTGTTGTGGCCTCGGTCTATTGGGACCTTCTTCGTATTTACGACATGAACGATCGCTACAATGAAAGACAAAATCATTGTGCAAAACAGTTGGCGAACTTTATTCGCTTTACGCCTATTTATCCTGACATCATTCGTAAAGCAGAAGTTTTTCAAAGATCTGCAAAAAACCCGGCTGTTATTAAGCAGTTTTTAAAAATGTCTTCCGCAAGTCGTCCTCGATGTTTCGTGGCCACAGCGGCTTTTGAAAGTGTTTACGCTGTGGAAGTTCAACAATTGCGTTTTTTCAGAGATCATTCTTTGAAGAAGCACGCCCTGGGACGTCATTTCACTCTGTGGTATTACCGCGTTTCCCCGAAAATCGCTTGCTTACTCGACAAGCATTCTTGGGCCAAACCCGCCGTCCGAGCCCTTCTGCGCGTTTTGATTAAATGCGTTAGTTAGAATCTCTCATCTTTGCACTTGCAAAGGTCCTCTTGGTTGCCACATTGTAGAAACATGGCTCAAAAAAGATCTCAAAATCACGTATATGACTATGCAATTATCGGAAGTGGACTCAGTGGATTGAGTATTGCGGCGGCACTTAGCCGTTTTACAGACAATATCGCTTTGCTTGAAAGTGGCGATGTTCCTGGCGGCATGAATCGCGCGATCAAATTCCCAACTGGTATCATGAACAACGGTCTTCGTTATGTACCGGATACTGAAAGTGCCCACAAAGCTCTCGAATTCCTAGAAAATATTTTGGGACTTAAAATCATCGGCGAAAGTGTCGAAGCTCCGCCTATCACTTTTGCTTCTGGCACCTTCAAACCTTTCGTCGGCTTCGGTGATAACCCTCCTCCTTTCTACGAAGAGTTGAACTACTTCACTGCTAACAAAAGTTTGAATTTAAAACTAGAGCCCTACGCTTGGACTCAATTGCTCTTTGAAAAATTCAAAGGCGAGTTCATGCCTCGTTCTTACGTGACTAAATTCAATTCTTTGAATGAGCAAGTCACACAAGTGACTATCAACGGCGCTAAAACGCTTGCTGCTCACAATTTTATTTTCTGCGGATCTGTTAAAGATTTGGCTTTGCTTCTTCCAGAAGATGCTTTGGCTCCTCGTGCGCGCCAAAAACTAAGCAAAAACGTTTACTGGACTGCTTTGTGCTTGGATGTCTGCCACTCTCATGAAGTGACAGAAACTCCATCAATGCATGTTTTGAATGGCACGACAGATGACGAGATCGGACCTTGTGCTGGTCGCTTCATGCCTGCAATCACTGAAGGTGAACAAAAACTTCAGGCTTCTCAATGGATGACGTTCATCGAAGAAGAAGTCACTGAGGACAGCGAAGTCGTCGCGGCTTCTTTGAAGAAAATCAAACGCCAAATCAAGCGCGCATATCCTGAAGCTCTTGAATCTATCAAACTTGAACGCATTATCGTAGCTCCGCAAATCGCAGGCAACGGTGAGCTTAAGTTGAGCGGCAATCAGTCTTTACCTGGTTTGCAAAACCTTTGGATAGGTTCTACTTCTGTAAATGCTCAGAAAAATATCGTTGGAGCTTTATCTCAAGCGCAGATGGTGATTGCAGCCCTTGGCTTTGAAATCACTGCTCCTGAGTTTGTCAGCGAAACTGAGACCACAGAAATCGAACCTTCTCTATAAAGATCTATTGATCAACCCTCTTCTAGACTTGCGCCACATCCACACGATTGGTGAAATAAAAAAGTCTTTCCACAGAAGAGGGTTTTTTCATGAAATTTGTAAAATACATTTTAGTCCTGGGATTGATCGTTTCTGCTTGTTCTAAAAAAGCAGAAGACTCTGAAACCATTTCCGATGAGCTTGCTCAGAATGTCGGTGATATGATGGCCGGCGTGGATGAAAGCGGAGGTTCAAATGGAACACTCGCTTTCCGTAGCGAAGTTTCCGGTGCTGAACGTATTCTTGCAAAACATGCTCCCGCAGATCTGCGTTGGAGAACCGTACTAGCAAAAGTACTTCCTGAAGCACGCGCGACGAGCTGCTATGGTTATGGATTTGGTGCGTGTACAAGCTCAACAATCACAAGAAATTTCAATAGCTGCACGATTGGCTCTGCAACAGTCACAGGCGATGTTGATATTACCTGGGCAGGCACTGGCGTTACGACGTGTGCATTAAACCAATCGGGCAACACGATCACTCGTGATCCAAACTTTACAGTAACAGGACCTTACGGTGGAGCGTTCCACGTCGCTAAAACAGCCACTATCGGTCAACGCATCACTTGGGCTAGCGGCACGGGAACTACCAAGGCATTTAATTTTTCTAATGATGGTATTCGTCGCTGGGTCACTACTCCTGGCGGCACAACTATATATGACTACACTACGACGACGACTTCAGACATTACCGTTACCGGCACACTCCGTTCGAATCGAGTTATGAACGGTGGCACTCTGCGTGTAACAAACAATCTGACAAGCGCAACTTGCGACATTTCACCAAGCAATGTGAATTGGAGCTCCGGCTGTACTTGCGCGTCTTCAGGATCGTGGTCAGGCACTTGCTCTGACGGAAGTTCAGTGAGTCTAAGTATCACCTCTTGCGGCTCGGGTACTTTGACAATCGGCTCTACATCGAGAGGTGTCAGCTTCGATCGGTGTACTGGAACATAAATCCAGGCTTCTAGACCTTTAGCGGTTTCTTCAAGAACCAGGCTTTGATATTCTTCATTAGATTTAATGGAGACTCCTATGAAGAATATCTTACTGGTTTTTTTATTTGTTTCATTAGCTTGCAGCCAATCCCCTAAAAAAACAGAATCCCCTTCTGGCTATTCGGGACTTGGTAAAGAATCTGTTTCTGAAACAGATCTAAAAAAATACGCGCCCCCATCTCTTACACCTCAAGCAGAACGTCAGATTCGTGAAATGATGGATATTTCTTCACCGGGAATGGGAATGCTCTCTCCTGACAAGAAGCGCTTCTTCTTTACTTGGAAAATCACAGGCGTTCATCAGATCTGGTCACTAGAATCAGCTCGCAACTTTCCAGTTCAGCTCACTGGTGGCAAAGATTCTACCCGTATCGAAGACATTACTCCTGATGGAAAATGGCTTATCACTTCTCAAGATAAAGATGGCGCTGAAAATCCTGGTATCTATTTAATGAGTCAGGATGGTCTTCAGCGAAAAACCATCTTTGAAAACCCAAAGATCCAAGCCTTCTTAAGTTTTGTTTCTCCGGATAGTAAATTTCTTATCTATTCTGCCAATGACGAAAAAGCAGATAGCTTTACTTACTATAAGTACGATCTTGCAACCGGAAACAGAGAAAAGATGTTCCGTGAAGACGGTCGTTGGTTCATTACAGACTATTCCAAAGACGGCCGTTGGCTGATGGGAAAAGCGGTCACCAACACGGCTCGTGAATATTACGAGTACAATCTTAAAACTAAAGAGTTAAAACCACTTCTTGGCAAAGGTGAAAACGAAGAGTTCCAAGCCCGCTACGCGAAGAACGAAAAAGATCTTTTAGTGATTACTCCGAAGTTTGGCGACTTCAGTAAGCTTTACCTCGTTAAAGACGGTAAATGGAAAGAACTCTTTGCACCAAAAAGCGGCGACGTTGAAAGTCTCAGCATCGATGAAAAACGCACCCGCATTTTAATTAGCACGAATGAAGAAGGTTACTTTAAAGTTCACGGGATCGATGCCGTTAACTACAAAGCGATCCAAATGCCAAAGCTACCGCCAGCAGAACATATCAGTGTTGGTAATACGACTTTAGATGGCAGTGTTACGATGTTCTCGATATCCACATATAAATCCCCACGCATGAGCTACGCGTACAATTGGAATACTAAGAAACTTCAGCAGTGGGTTCACCCCAGCACTCCTGGTGTGAACTTTGACCGCTTCGTGCAAGCAAAGCTTGAATACTATACGGCGAAAGACGGTACAAAAATCCCGATGTTCGTCCGTCGTCCTCCACAATGCGAAAAACAAGCTTGTCCTGTCATCGTTGATTTTCACGGTGGACCCGAGGGGCAAAGTGTTCCAGGATTTAGCCCTGTGAACCAGTTGTATCTAGATAATGGCTTCATTTATGTCGAACCCAATGTTCGCGGCAGCTCCGGTTATGGCAAAACGTGGCTTCACTCTGACAACCAAGCAAAACGCCTGAATGTTATCACCGATATTGAAGACGCCGCAAAATACATCCGCGCTAATTGGAAAGTTACTAAAATCGGCGTGATGGGTGGAAGCTATGGTGGCTACTCCACGTTCATGGCAATGACGAAGTTTGCAGGTGCCTATGATGCCGGTGTTGCTTCTATCGGTATGACAAACTTGATCACGTTCTTACAAAACACAGCTCCTTATCGTCGTGCTCTGAGAACTCCCGAATACGGAGATCTTGAAAAAGATCACGATGCTTTGGTTGCACTTTCGCCAGTGACTTACATTAATCAATTAAAGTCTCCGCTGATGATTATTCAAGGCGTGAACGACCCTCGAGTTCCAGCGGGTGAGGCAATCCAGTTCCAAAAAACTCTCGAAAACAAAGGAATCGCATCGTCTTTGATTCTCTTTGCTGACGAAGGGCATGGCGCCGAAAAGAAAGACAATCAAGTCTTGTCGGTTGGTCACACCCTAGAGTTTTTTAAGAAACACTTAAAGAACTAAGCCTCTCGATAACGGAACAAATATACGGGCCTGGTCTCGACAGAATATTGTGGCGGGGGATATCCTAACCTTAGGAGTCCCCATGAACTATAAATACGCCTTATTTTCATTGGTCCTTGCTGCTTGCAGCTCACAACCCCTCGTTGCTCACAAACCGACAAATCCAAATCCAAATTCAAATTCAAGAAAAGTTTCAAGTGAAGGTGTCGTTGGCATCACAAGCCGCGAAACTCTTTTGTACAGTTGGACGAACAACCCTCAAGCTTTGTCGAGTACTGCTGGCTACATAAAATCAGAAACAGACTTTGCCCAAGGTTGTTTGCCCCAAATTGCAAAAAGCAAACGCGCGGTGCCGAAGTGTGAAGGCAATGGCATGACGGCGGGTCCCGGTTTTTATACCGTCGACAATCCTTTTACGTCACATGATTATGGTAGCAGCGTTGTGATTGTTCCTGCCATTGCTGGTGATAGGAATGTCATTAACGTTCAAGAGTTTTCAGAAGCAGGAACAGCCGTTGACCGCGAAGACTATGGAAATGCAAAACACAAAGCCATTGCTTATATTTTTCGGGCTTCTGATTTCAACACCAATGCCCTTGTTGTTCGAGACCTCAGTTTTTTAAATACCCAACAAGCTCAAACGATTCCACTCAATCCAAATGGGTTCAAAAAACTCGATGCTCATGCCACTTACACCTGCAACAGCAACTCATCTATTATTGATATTCTTCAAAATTGGGGAGACCACATGGATTACATGAGTTTGGTTTTTTTCAGTCTTAACGACGATTCCGGAAATCGCTTTGTTGAAAACAATCAGCTCAACACCAATGCTTTGTTAGCAGTCACGGCCTCAGATGCGGTCGCCATTTCAGACAAAGCACTTGCGGAAAAAATCAAAACGATCCAAGCAGTCGCTCCAGATACGGAAGAGTCTTTCGTCCGCTATGCCTGTACTGATACTGGCACCGTCTCACCAAGAGCATGCCTAGCCCGCAGAGTATTTGATTCCGCTCGTAATGACATGGGTTTTGGTCAGCGTCCTACTTATGCTTGGGAGTTACCAACGGCTTTGAAAGCCTTTGTGATCCTCGATATCTTAACTACGAACGAAGCTGAGCAAATCAAAGACAGTGAACAACTCAAGGCCTTCTTATCACAAAAAGCGAGAAGCAATACGACTCGCTTGAAGAACGCCCAAGAAGCTTTCCGTTGTGTGCAGCACTACAAAGCGCAGCTCGAGAAAAACCACTTGGGCCTTTGGAACTAAGTACTAGTTTCCAGCGCAGCTTCTAAGAACTTGGTCAATTTCACTAACTTCATCGCAGCCGAAGTGACCAAGACGGTTACAAACAGAATCTAAGCAGCTAGTATCGTAGTTTCCAACACAGGCTCTGCCAACAGATGTAATTTCCGTTATTTCATCGCAACCAAAATGGCCTAGCTTTTCACAGGCAGCCGCGACACAGGTTCCGTCATAGTTACCGCGACAGGCTCGCCCTACATCTTGAATCTCGCTCATGTCATCACAACCGAAATGGCCTAATTTTTCGCAGGCAACATCCGTACAAGAAGGGCCCGAGGGATTGCAATTAATCGGTGGGCGGCTACTGACGCTCGAAAACAGCTTCGCTTTCATTTCTTTTTGTTGATAGTACTGATCAACTAACTGTTGAACCGTCAATTTTTTTGCTGGAGCACTCCATGCAAGAGGAGTTGCAAAAAGCACCACGCTGATAAGCAATCTTGAAATCAACTTCATAAAGGAACCCTTCTTTGATGTTTTTTAGAGCCATATTGACTCTTTTTTTATTACAAGAGTCTACCTTTCAATTTCAAGGCCAAAGTATAAATGTCATGATGATGAAGAAAAACAGACAATACAAAAAAGTAAAAGCCGAAACCGCGCATTGCGGATTCGGCCACTAAAAAATTTAATCTAAGTAATGGAACAAAGGAACGCTCTAGCGCGCGGTTCCGTTTGAGTCGTTAGGTTGTTGGTCAGAGTATGGACGTTGGAATCCACGCTTCATCTCTTGCTGACTTTGGTAATAGCTTTTACAAGTCGCATTCGAACAACACTGAAAGAAATCCAACGCATCACTCGTTGTACTATGAACCTCATTATTTAGTGTCGTAAAGACCATGTCCTTCCCATTTGTTTTAGATAGCTTGAGAAGCTCTCTCTCAACATAAGATTTGCGCCAGCTATGTGCAAAATTGTCGACATTGCCATCTTTCTCATTTTGACTCTTATCTGCGTTCGGAAAGATTCGTTCAAATTCTTTTCTAAAAGCTAACATTTTTTTATTTTCATTCTCGGCATATTGTTTTTTCTCTAATTGCCAAGTTTTGTCTAACTTGTCTTGGTCTTCGTAAGACATAGTCAAATGGACATACCCTCTCATTGCATCTAGGTTTTTGGGGCGCTCAAGGGGTCTTAGACGATTTGCGTAAGCAACAAACAGACCGCGTGTTGCATCGAACTCTCGGCTAGCATAGTCACAACCGGCGCTGGAACCACCTGTGAAACTCCCAATCACACAGTCTAGATTTTTCTTCACAGACTCTTCTGTAAATGGCTCAAGGTCTGTGGGCCTCAATCCATCCAGTTTATCTGAGATGATATCCACTATGTCCCTAGTCCCGTAGTAGACGTCTTTTGCCTGCTTAATATGTTTTGCTCTCTCTGCGATAATCTCTTTACTTCTCTCATTAATAAATTTTTTGCGCGCTTCTTCCCAGGTAGTGACCTTTGGATATTTTAGACTGGCGGCAAACTTCCTCGTCATGTCCCCATAGGTCTCGTCATCAGAAGGACTTCTATCTAAAATTTTTCCCATGCTTTCAAGGTCCTTAACCTTGACTTGTCTTTTTGCTTCCGTATCGACCACCAACTTATCAAACTCTGCTTTGTCTTTTACTGAAACATTGTTGTAAATGTCTTCGCCTGTGTAAAAGTCCATTTCTCGGCAGCTCTCACCACTTTTATTTGGGTTTTCACAGCTTACCCATCTTTTTTTGGCTGCTGAGTACTGATCTCCGGGATAGTAGCGAAATTCGATACTTCTATCGTCAGACAAATATTGAATCGTTCTGACGTTTTCTTTATTAAAGCCTTTGATTTTCAATCCTGTGCCATTCGAAAGCTCTACGTGATCTGCCTGACATACCTTGTGTGCAAACTTATCGGTGACCGCGTCGCTAAATCGGAATTGACCTTGCGTATACGCCGATTGCTCAGCCTTAGCCAGCTCAGCTTTTTTGTTCTGATAAGCTTCACTAGCCAAACTAGAAAGCCCACCCAACGCATAATAAGAAGCTACACCGCCTACGGCGGCTATCGTCATCGACTCTCTCGCATAGGCCGATTCGACCACAATTTCAAAAATACTGAACTGCTTGTTTTTTTCGTAAGGCATCCAATCAATTAGATCCGATAACTTTGCAAAGGAGTGGAACTTACGGTCAGTAATGAAAGCGAACGGCTTTAGGCTTGTGATAACCATTTTTACTGGAGGTTGCGAAGCATCTTTAGGATAAATCGTGACGTGATTCCCTAACGCTGCAAAGTGAGGAAGAGGATCCTCACCATGTTTTTTCAAATAATTGCCGAGCTTGTTTCGATCATGCTCAGAAATTCCGTGAATTTTTTGTGGAAACAGAGATTTTAGATTTTTTTGCGTATTTAAAAACTTCGCCATCGTTTCAACTTCAATGGCTAAAGCTTTACCGTTCTTCACTGCAAAAACATTCTGCGTGCAGAACAAAACTAAAATCGACATGACCAATGAAAAGATCTTTTGCATTCAAAGCCCCCTGCACTTCTATTATAGCCGGTGATTTCATTGGCAAAAATACGACTGTCGTAAAACTAGACTTAATAGAACGCTCACCCTGTATGTTTTCTACGGCAAACGCATTCCATTTTATTGGTAGCGGAACTCTTTGTCCCGAGTACGCTATTTGAATTTGAAAAGGGCTTGCATTTTTTGCAACCAAGTTTGTGTTGCAGATTTTTCCTGCAACCACTGAAGGACGTCCTGTCTGTCGTAGCGCTTAGCCGCTTGCGCGGGTGTGAGGTTATCAAACTCGGAACGCAAACATGGGTCTGCCCCGTTCTCTAACAAAAACTTAGCAATATCTACGTGGCCAGCAATGATAGCCGCCACAAGTGGTGTCGAAAGGATTTCTGGATGTTGGTAATTAGGATCTACTCCGTTCTGGATATGATATTGCACCAACCCCAGGTCCCCTGATGTGGCAGCTTTGTACATTTCTTTCCAGTCACCCGCTGACATAAAGCCTCCTCAACAGGCACCCAACTCTATTCGTAACATCGTTATCATCGTCGACGTGTTTGCAAACGTTCCACGCTAGACCTTCGTCGCAAATCCCAACAGCGAAAATTGAAAAGAGCCCTCGTTCAAACTTTATAGTATCTTTTAAACAGTAACACCGAGGACCTGCCTTGAAAAACATCTTTTCCAATTTGCGAAATATACTTTGTAGCGATAAAGATTCAGTTTGGTACTCTACAATAGCAATAATGGTTCTTCTTGTTTTCGGGCAAAGCTTGTCGTTCTCGTTTCTTTCGTGGGACGACACCTTTCATATTTGCCAAAATCCCAATTTTCAATCTGCAGATGGAAGTTTCTTAAATTTTTGGAAGTCTGATTTTTTAGGTCTGTACGCACCCCTCACTTATACTATTTGGGCTGGTCTTATTAGCTTTGCAAAATTGATATTTGGTGAAAATTCAAATTGTGGTGAATGGAGTGGTCTATTTCACGGCCTGAATTTATTGATTCACTTACTAAACACAATACTGGTCTACGAAGTATTGAAACATCTCGTAAAGGTGGAAAATAGAAAATACGCCGCGTTTGGGGCGATCTTGTTCGCGATCCATCCATTGCAAGTTGAAGCCGCTGTTTGGATTTCAGCCAGCCGCGATTTGGTAAGTTTCCTGTTTGGTATTTGCGGAGTTCTTTTTGCGCTTAAGGACCGTTGGAGACAAGCCACGGTTTTCGTTCTTGTAAGTTGTTTGGCAAAAGCGACTGGAGTTGTGTTTCCCTTAATTATATTTGCAATATTAATTCAAAAAAGAAAATACAGTGAAGTCACAAAGTACCTACCTGCTTTTGTAGGCGCCATTGGCTTTGGTATCTTTGCAAAATTCCTACAGCCCGACACTGCTTTGAATTTTGTCTCTCCAATTTGGCAGAGGCCTTTTATATTTGGCCACAATTTGGGATTCTATTTCTCTAAGCTTATTCTTCCGATAAATCTTGCACCAGATTATACAAGGTCCATTCAGTCCCTCAATCAAGACCCAAGTTTATTTTGGCCTCTCGGAATATTCCTTGCTGCAGCAAGCGGCCTCTATTTTTTGAAACGATCCCAGGGGTTGCTCGCTCTTATGCTGATAACAATATCGGTGCTTCCCGTGTCGGGACTCATTCCTTTTGGTTTTGAAGAAACCTCAACGGTTGCCGACAGATATTTTTACCCTGCAATGTTTGGAGTAGCCCTATTCGCTGCAAATCTTCTTAGTACTTACCAAAACAAAAAACTCAACACCGCGGCCCTTGCTCTCTTGATGGTCTTCTCAATACTCAGCTTCAGGCAGGTACGCTATTGGGAGAATGACGAAACCCTCTTTGACTACAATTTAAGTGTTTTCCCTAATAGTACAGTCTCACTTCAGATTAAAGCCGATAGATACTTCGCAAAAGGAGACTATCAACGCTCGCTGGATGAGCTCCAAAAGGTTTTAGAACTGAGATCTCCTAATGTAATGATTATTATCAAAACCAGTTTATCCTTAGAAAATTTAGGAAGACTCGATGAGGCCGAGAAGCTTTACAATTTTGCTTTAGAGAAGAATATCAAATCGACAGATATCTATAACAATCTTGGAAAAATACACTATTTAAAAGGACAGCCTCAACTAGCCGAGAAATTGTGGATGACCGCCACCCAAGAAAATCCTCTAAACTTTCAACCGCAGTATAATCTCGGCCAACTTTACTTAATACAGGGAAAGTTTCAGGAGTCTTTAGACGCCTTTTTGAAAGCCAAAAACATAATACCCCAACACCCACGGATTGATGAAAAAATTCGGGAAGTAAGAAGCAAAATAAGGTAACTTTTCCCTCCCTGTTTCCCACACCCTCCGTCGGACACACCCGAGCGTCTGAACCTTCTGCACACCAAAAACAACATAAGATACTGTTTTTACTGAATAATTATTACTTTCTTTGTAAATTCGGCTATGTATCCTATTTCTCGGGATTTCCCAAGACCGGCGCGGATTTAGCAGGAATAGTGCTTGCCCGGGGGCGCTGCCCCGTGATATTCGGATCGGCAACTATAACTCACTTTTCGATAAACACTGGTCCCGCGCTGAAAAGCAAACATGGGAAATACCTGTAACTCCTCTCACGAGATACGGGCTCTGTCGAAAGGGTGGCTAACCAGATAAAAGGAGAGACACATGGCTCAAGTTACCATGAAAGAGATGCTCGACGCAGGCGTTCACTTCGGACACCAAACACAGCGTTGGAACCCAAAAATGAAAAACTACGTATACACAGCTCGTGGAGGCATTCATATCATTGACCTTCAAAAGACTGTTGTTCGCGCGCAAAAAGCTGCTGAATTCGTAAAAGAAATCGCTGCTAACGGCGGCCGCTTGATCTTCGTAGGTACTAAGAAACAAGCTATCGAGCCTGTTCAAGAAGCTGCTGAAAAATGCGGTCAGTACTACGTAACTAAGCGTTGGTTGGGTGGTATGCTTACTAACTTCGAAACGATCAAAACTTCTGTAGGTCGTCTTCGTAGAATCGACCAAATGAAAGAAAAAGGCGAAGACAAGTTCTTAACTAAAAAAGAACGCGCTGGTCTTGATAAAGAATACCTTCGTTTGTCTGAGTTCTTGAACGGTATCCGCGACATGAAAGAAATGCCAGCGGCTATGTTCGTAGTAGATTTGCCTAAAGAACACATCGCAGTTGCTGAAGCAACTCGTTTGGGCATCCCAGTAGTTGGTATCGCTGATACAAACTCTGATCCAGAAGTTATCCAATACCCAATCCCAGGCAATGACGATGCTATTCGTTCTATCAAGTTGTTCGCTAACATGGTTGCTGATGCTTACCTTGAAGGTGCTAAAACTTGGGAACAAAAACTTCGCACTATGACTGACAAACAATCTGACTTGGCTAAAGAAGAAAAAGGCGAAGTGAGAGAGGAAGCTCCTAAGAGACGTGCTCCTCGCGCTGGTGCTCCTGCTGCTGCAGCTAAAACAGCTGCTGCTAAACCTGCAGGACCTGCGGTTGTTAAAGCTACTAAGGCTCGCAAACTTGTTGCTGCCGGTACTGCTGAAGACGTTGAAATCCAAGCAGAACTTGAGAACCAAGAAACTGCTTCTGACGAGACAGCTGAGTAATCAGTTACTCCAAAAAACGAAAACGGCTGATTTATCAGCCGTTTTTGTATGTGCTTATCCCTCTGTTTAAATTTTAATACATTCATTGAAGGAGATTCCCTTATGTCAATTTCTGCTACACTCGTAAAAGAGCTTAGAGAAAGAACTAACGCCGGAATGATGGACTGTAAGAAAGCTCTCGAAGAAACTAAAGGTGACTTCGATGCTGCTATCGAATGGCTTCGCGTAAAAGGTCTTTCTGCTGCCGCTAAAAAAGCTGGCCGTATCGCTGCTGAAGGTACTGTGTTCGCACAAACTATCGGCAACACTGGTATGGTTGTTGAAATCAACTCTGAAACAGACTTCGTTGCTCGTAACGAAGGCTTCAAAGCCTTGGTTTTGGACATTGCTGAGCACATCACTAAAGCTGTGAACGTTGCTGGCGATATTCTTGAGCACGCTTTCCACAAAAATCCGACTAAAAAAATCGGTGAAATGTTGACTGAAGCTACTGCTAAAATCGGTGAAAAAATCGCGATCCGTCGTTTCGAAAAGTACACTGCTTCCCCAAACACAATCGTGCACACTTATGTTCACGGTGAAGGTAAAATCGGCGTATTGATCGAAGTTGCCGCTTCTAAACCAGAAGCTACTAACAACCCAGAAATGCGCACTTTCGCTCAAGACGTTTCTTTGCACATCGCTGCAATGAACCCAATGGCGATCTCTTCTGCGGAAATCCCTGCAGACGTTGTTGCTAAAGAAAAAGAAGTTTTGAAAGCTAAAAACCTTGAGCAAGGTAAAAAAGCAGACATGATCGATAAGATCGTAGAAGGCCAAATCCGTAAGTTCTTGGCTGAAAATTGCTTGGTTGACCAAGCTTTCGTTAAAAATCCTGATATCAAAATCAGCGATTTGGCGAAAGAAGTGGGCAAAAAAGTAGGCGCTGATTTGACTATCAAACGCTTTGTTCGCTTCGAACTTGGTGCTGGTATCGAGAAGAAATCTGAAGATTTCGCAGCTGAAGTTGCTGCACAAATGAAGGGACACTAGTTTGAAAGCTCCTGCCTATAAAAGAATTTTGCTAAAATTGAGTGGTGAGGCGTTGGCTGGTAGCCAAGGTCTTGGCATTAACAATACCGTCATTAAGCAAATTGCCCAGGACGTTGCAGAAGCCTTCAAAGCAGGAGTTGAAATTGGTATCGTTATTGGCGGTGGTAACATCTATCGTGGTGTTGCCGCCTCTGCCGAAGGCATGGATCGCGCTAGTGCTGACTATATGGGAATGCTAGCAACTTGTATCAATGCCCTGGCTCTTCAAGACGCCCTTGAAAAAGAAAACGTTCCTACCCGTGTACAAACAGCTATTGAAATGGCTGAAATCGCAGAACCTTACATCCGTCGTAGAGCGATCCGTCACCTTGAAAAAGGCCGCATCGTGATCTTTGGTGCTGGTACCGGGAACCCGTTCTTTACAACAGATACAGCCGCTTCTTTGCGCGCGATGGAAATCAGCGCAGAAGTCATTATGAAAGCTACGAAAGTAGATGGCATCTATGACAAAGATCCGAAGAAACACACGGATGCTAAGAAGTTCGATAAAATCAGTTACATTGATGTTTTAAACAAAGGCCTGGAAGTGATGGATTCCACTGCGATCAGCCTTTGCATGGACAACAAGCTTCCGATCATTACTTTCGATATGACTCAACGAGGGAATATCCTTAAAGCCGTCCAAGGTGAAAACATCGGAACTCTAGTTCAATAAAAAGGAGACAACATGCTTGCAGATGTAAAAAAGAATGCTCAAGACAAAATGGACAAAACCTCTAAAGCACTTGTTGAAGAGCTTAAAAAAATCCGTACTGGTAAAGCTCAAGTATCTATGCTTGATAGCGTGAAAGTTAATTACTACGGAAGCATGTCACCTTTATCTCAGGTGGCTTCTGTATCTTGCCCTGATGCAAAATCTTTTCTGATTGCACCTTGGGAATCATCTATTCTTAAAGACATTGAACAAGCACTTGTTAAAAGTGATCTTGGTATGGCACCAATGAATGACGGTAAAGTTATTCGTTTGAAAGTTCCTGACCTCACAGAAGAGCGTCGTAAAGACCTTGCTAAACAAGTTAAGAAAGTTGCTGAAGATTCTCGCGTAGCGATCCGTATGGTTCGCCGTGATGCCAATGAGGCTGTTAAAAAGGCTTTGAAAGACAAAGCAGTCAGCGAAGATGAATCTAAAAAGTCTGAAACTGAAATCCAGAAAATGACTGACGATTTCATCAAAAAAATCGACCAAATCGCGGACGAAAAAGAAAAAAGCATCATGACTATCTAAGACCTGTCGGTCTTACTTGCGGGAGCCTTCATGACTTTACCAAAACACATTGCGATTATTATGGATGGAAATGGGCGCTGGGCCCAGCTCCGCCATAAGCCACGTGTTTTTGGTCATATTAAAGGGACCCGTGTCGCGAAAAAAATCATCACAGCATGCTCGCGTAAGGGAATTAAAAATCTGACTCTTTACGCGTTCAGCACCGAAAACTGGTTAAGACCAAGTGCTGAAGTTTCCTTCCTGATGAACCTTCTGCGCCGTTATCTTAAAAAAGAAACTGAAAACCTGGTGAAGGAAAACATTCGTTTTTCTATCATCGGTGATATTAGCCGCGTTCCTAGCGACGTTAAAGACGCTATTACAAAAGCAATGCACGCAACTTCTAAGTGCACAGGTTTAAACCTGGTTTTTGCGCTCAGCTATGGCTCACGCCAAGAAATCACAGAAGCAGTTAGAACTATTGTTGCAAAAGTAGCGGCGGGTGAACTTGCGGCTTCTGAAATTGATGAATCAACAATTAACGGAGCTCTCAGTACCTACCCCACTCCGGATCCAGATCTGATTCTTCGCACAAGTGGAGAGATGCGCCTTTCCAATTTCTTAATGTGGCAAGCGGCTTACAGCGAATTTTTCTTTACATCTACCCTATGGCCGGATTTTACTGAAGCAGACCTAGAGCAAGCGCTCGAGGACTATAGCGGTCGTCAAAGAAGATTCGGAGCTGTGCTAACTAATGACGAAAACCTTCATCACTAGAACTCTTTCTGCGCTCGTCGCTCTTATTCTCCTGTTTGCAGCTTATTATTTTCTTCAAGTTCCTGGCATCAAACTGGTTTGTTATCTTTTAGTCCTTATCGGTGGCTATGAGCTCATCAACATTCTTCTACCTAAAAATACAGGCAAGTTTCATAAAGGTCTTTTTTATACTGTCCTAATTCTCATTTTCCACGTTGCTGCCAACTATCCGGCATTTGCTGTCGTGGCGTTCTCGCTAGCAACCGTTCTGTTTTTGGTGTTGAGCCTTCTTTGGGACAAAGCCTTCACGGAACTTGATTCCTTAGTGCAGTACCACGCTAAATCCGTTCTTGGGTTTGTTTATCTGGGTCTTTTGCCTTCCTATGCGTATCGCCTTTTAGAGCTCAACAATGGCTTAATTTGGTTTCTAACTTTGCTGGCAGTGGTCTTTGCTGGCGATATCGGCGCCTATGTTGTTGGCGTGTTGATTGGTAAACACAAAATCAATCCTCGCTTGTCTCCAAAGAAAACTTGGGAAGGGGCCTTCGGCGGCTTACTGGGTTCGACAATAGCTGGCTACGTTTGTTCTCAATTTCTTCCGCAAATTCCACTAAATGCACTTCTTGTGACGGCGATTTGCGCAGGTTTCGTTGCCCAATTCGGAGACTTCTTCGAGTCTTTGATGAAACGTGTTGCCGACGTCAAAGATTCCGGCAAAATCATGCCCGGGCATGGCGGCGTCCTAGACCGTATCGACGGAGTGTTGTTTGCCAGCCCCGTTATAATGATGGTGGCTTCTCTTTTTGAGTCATATTGATTCGGTGCCATCCAGTCTTGTGTCTAGGCCACTCCTAATTCGCCACAACATTCTTCAAATTTCCTAGCTGATACAGTGCCTCCTTAGTAAAATAAAAGGATATGGAAATTTTAATTTCGCTTCTTAATAAAGTGGCTTCTGGTTTCGTTCCCTTCGTCATCCTGTTGGGTGTTTTGATCTTTATCCACGAGTTTGGACATTTCATCATCGCTCGCTTATGCGGAGTTCGTGTTGAAGTTTTTAGCCTTGGTTTTGGTAAAAAGATTTTCCAATACAAACGTGGAGACACGAACTATTGCGTATCAATCATTCCTTTGGGTGGTTACGTAAAGATGTTCGGCGATCAACCTGGTGCCGAGGTTTCTGAAGAAGATAAAAAGTACTCTTTCACACATAAAAACGTGTGGCAGAGAATTTCTATCGTTCTTGCTGGTCCGTTGATGAACTTCTTCTTTGCGATCTTTATTTTCTTTGTTGTCGCTTTTGTCGGCGAAGATTATCGCGCAACACACGTTGGTGATCTTACAACTGACTCTAAAGCTTATGCTGCGGGTTTCAGATCTGGCGACATGATTAAAACCGTGAACGGCGCCGCCGTAAAAACTTGGGAAGAGTTTGAAGGTAAACTGGCGAACTTGCAAAATAGCCAAGCTATGGTGGACATCGAGCGCGGCACTGAGAAGCTCGCTTTAAAAGTAGACATCGCAAGCAAAGAGAACCCAAATGTTCTGAGCACCAAACCAACCGTTGGCGACATCGAAGGTTTGTCACCAATGTCAAAAGCAGCGTTGGTTGGTGTAAAACCAGATTCTGCCTTAGCAGCGTTGGGCCTTAAAACAGGCGACCGTGTAACCGCTATTAACGGTGAAAAAATCCGTTTCTGGCGTGAACTTGAACCTACTTTGGAAAAGCAAAATCCTCAGCAAGCTCTGCAAATTGATGTTGAGCGTGCTCCGGTTGCCGAAGCGGGTAAGCCTGAAACAATGAGCGTAACTTTGGCTCCGATGACTCTTCCAAAATACAGCTTCGATACTTTAAAGCTTGAGAGTGCGGATCTTTACTTGGGAGCTATCATTGATGGCACCCCTGCGAAAACAGCGGGACTCTTGCCTGGCGATCGTATCATGCAGATCAATGAAACTAAGATTGATAAGTGGGATGACGTCATCACTTCTATTAAAGCTTACGACGGCAAAGAGCCTGTGAAAATTCAAGTTCTTCGTGGTACTGAGCTTTTGAAAATGAACATCGTGCCACACATGATTTCACAAATGACTGCTGGCGGAACCGAAGACAAACGTTACACAATCGGTGTTGCTCCGTTCATTAACTATGCAATGCCAGAGTTGATTGAGATCAGCACGAGCAATCCTGTAGAAGCGATCAAAATCGGCGTCCAAAGAACTTGGGATGTGTCAGTGATGACCGTTATGAGTTTTGTGAGATTGTTTGAAGGAAAAGTTTCACCGAAAAACATCGGTGGTGTTATTTCTATCGGACAAGCAGCTAGCGAGACTTTCAAAATTGGCATTAGTCCATTCTTAAGAATGATGGGTTTGATTTCGGTGAATCTTTTCATCTTGAATCTACTACCTATTCCAGTTTTGGATGGTGGACACTTGTTGTTCTACAGCATCGAAGCTCTTAAGGGAGCTCCTATCAGCATCAAAAATATGGAGATCGCACAGCAAGTGGGCCTCGTTCTTTTGATGAGCTTGATGGTCTTTGCTCTGTTTAATGACTTCACTCGTCTCTTTGGAATGTAGTTAACTTATGATCGTACTCGCTATGGAAACCAGCACCCAGCTTGGCGGGGTGGCGGTTGTGAAAGATGGACAAATTCTTGCGATGGAGTCCTCTTTACGCCAAAAATCCCATAGCGAGGCCCTGAATCGTTTCGTTGAAAACTGTCTCGACAAAGCTCAACTCAAATTGACCGACATCGATGTCTTTGCCGTCGGCCAAGGGCCCGGTAGTTTCACCGGAATCCGTGTTGCCGCAAATGCTGGTAAAACTTTTTCTTACGTTTACAACAAACCTCTCGTCACCATTGATTCTTTGATGTTGTTGGCAGCTCCAGTGAAAGCCTCGACTCCAGTCCTGTCCATCATCAATGCTTATAAGAATATGGTGTACCTGGGACTCTTCGACCTCTCCAAAGGTCCAGAGCCCGTCTACATGCATGGGCCTGCTGCAGTGCCTGTGCAAAAACTTGGAGGTCTCATCACTCAAGACGTGATCGTTGTGGGTGATGGTTACGACACTTACCAAGAATATCTTCCTGAAGATTTGAAAAAGCGCCTTCATCGCGATTCAACATACTCAGACTTTCCACTCTCGGAAACACTGGGAATGATGGCTGAAAAACGCGCTTTGAACGGCCAGACCATGGAATGGAATTCATTCGTCCCCCTTTATATTAGAGCCTCCGAAGCCGAAGAGACAAAAAAAGGAATTGTCATTTCTCCTTTAAAATAATTCGGAGTGAGTCCATGGAACGTGACTTTGAAAATGAATCGCAGGATGTGATTGCTATTAAGCGTCCTTCTTCTCAAGAAAGAACCAATCAAATTTGGACCGTTGCCTCTGGCAAAGGTGGCGTTGGGAAAACTTTCGTAACTTCTAGCTTAGCAATCTGCCTTAGCAAATTAGGTCACTCCGTTGTTATCGTTGATTTGGATTTAAGCGGCGCCAATGTTCATACAGCATTTGGCATGTCTCCAGCTTCAAATAGCATCCGTCATTTCTTCGAAGGTTCAAAAACACTTTCTGAACTTGTTATCCCAACTCAGGTTCCTCGTGTGTCCTACATACAAGGTTTCTGGGATGCTTGGACTCCAACAGATCTTTCTGTGGAACAAGTTCGTCATTTGGCTCCGGAGATGAAAAAACTCAACGCCGATTATGTTATTGTCGACCTCGGCGCTGGCGCTTTAGAAAGTCACCTTGAAATGTTGAAGCTTGCTGATGAGAAAATCTTGTTGTCATCACCAGAGCCTACAAGTATCGAGAAAACCTATCGTTTTATTGAATCCTTCGTATGCCATTCATTGAAAGACCACAGTATTCCTGAAGCCTACGACCACATGATTCAGCAACTACGCAATCATCGTCATGGTTTTAGCGAAAAGAATTTCTCTTTCAGAACTTATTTGCGTGAGAACTCTGGTATTCAACCAGACTTTTTCGATGCGCTTATGACAAAACCACTTCGATTGATCGTGAACTCTTGCCGTAGCCAAGCAAACACTGAACTTGGCCACGCCATGAAAAGCGTTTGCTATAAATACTATGATTTCAAAGTCGATTTCTTGGGCTCTATCGATTACGACAATGCGGTGTGGCAGTCTATTCGTAACCGAGAGCCTGTTTTGATCGCTCAACCTTTCACTCCACTTGCAGGTCAATTTTTAACAACCTGCAAACAACTTATTGATCCCAAGGAACTTCGCGCCGTAATATAATAGTTACGGATGAATATTGAATCGCGATACAACTATTACGATATTCTTGAACTGAATGCGAATTCAGCTCAAAACGAAGTGACCAAGGCTTATGATCGAGTCAAGGCCACTTATTCTGGGGATAATCCAGCGCTCTATACTATTTTCTCTGAACAGGAAGCTCGTGCCTTTTTGGTTTTGATCGAAGAAGCCTACTCTGTTTTGGGTAATAAAAATCTCCGTAGCATTTATGATCAAAGACTTCTGAGCGGTCGCTTTCACAACACGGATCTTTCTTACGAAGCTATCGTAACCGCCAGCAAGCAGATGTTCGTGGAACCTCGCCAAGAGGAAAAGAAAAATACTTACGAAAAGAACGAGGCTTTTGAAAAAGAAATCTCTAGCCGTGATATTTGGGATGGCGAGTTCCTTCAAAAAGTCCGCGACTATAAAAAGATCACCGTCGCTAAAATGAGCGAAATCACAAAGATCAATAGCTACTATGTTAAAGCTATCGAGAAAATGGATCATGCAGGTCTTCCGGCTCTAGTTTTCGTAAGAGGCTACGTAGTTCAAATCGCTAAAGTCTTGGGACTTGACGAGAAAAAAGTCGCAGACTCTTACATGAAAGTGTTGAAAGAAAACACTCCTCAAAAATGATTCTTTCTTTTAATTGCCCAGACGAAATGGCGGGACTAAGACTTGATAAAGCCTTGGCCCAACGTTCTGAGATTGAAACCCGTTCGCGCGCCTCTCATCTAATTGATGAAGGCCTCGTGCAGGTCAATGGTTATAAAGCCAAGTCTTCGTTGGTACTAAAAACAGGTGATCATATCGAAATTCACCTGCCAGAACCAGAGCCCACTGATTTAATCCCTTATGATTTCCCTTTGGATATTCTATTTGAAGATGAACATCTGATTGTTATTAACAAACCATCAGGACTTGTCGTGCACCCCGCTGCTGGGCACGCCCAAGACACACTGGTGAATGCGCTTCTTCATCATACCAAAGATCTCTCTATGAAGTTTGGTGAACAACGTCCTGGTATTGTTCATCGTTTGGATAAGGAAACGAGTGGCGTCTTGGTTGTCGCTAAAAACGATCACGCTCACGAAAAACTGACTCAGCAATTCAAAGAGCGTAGCATTCACCGTATCTATTTTGCCGTTGCAATTGGAGCACCCAAACCACCAAAAGGCAGCGTGCAATCCTATTTAGCTCGTCATCCAGGTGATAGAAAAAGATACGCATCGATCCTTGGCTCTGATCGCAAGATTCAGACTACAAAAACGCCAGAACCCTCTATGGGAAAATGGGCCGTTACTCACTATGAACTATTGAAGTCTCAATCTGGTCTTAGCTATTATCGATTGAAACTTGAAACTGGTAGAACCCATCAGATTCGTGTCCACCTTTCCGATAAGGGCACTCCAATCGCTGGCGATACACTTTATGGCGCTGATAAAAAGGTGAAATCTCTTGAAAGCAAGAAAACCCAGGCAGAGGTTAAAGATCTGCAGCGCTTCTTGCTTCATGCTGCAGAGCTTGGATTTACTCATCCAGTAACAGGAAAAGAACTGTTTTTTTCAAAGGACTGGCCAGAAGAGATTCGTGCTCTTTTGAAAGCTTGGGGGCTTTTATGAAAATTACGGAAACCAATCTGGGTTTCTTAATTGAGACTCCGAAAATCACGGCGTTACTTGGTGGAGAAAAATCTCAGATTCTGAATTTGAAGTCATCTTTCGAATCCTTAGATTTTATCCGTGTAAAGCAAACCCATAGTGATATCGTCGTTCACTCAAAGGACCTTGCCTTAGATTACCAGGTTGAGGCGGACTCTCATTTCACAGAGCTCTCCAAAACAGCTCTCTGTATTTCAACCGCAGATTGTATTCCAGTTCTTCTATATGACCCAGTCAGTGAAATCATTGCCGCCGTTCACGCTGGCTGGAGAGGCGTTGCAAATCAGATCGTTCCAAAGACTTTCGCGCGCTTAGCACACTCAGGGGTGAAATCCGAAAACACGCACGTCATCATCGGCCCGCACATTCAAATGGCTAGCTTCGAGGTCAGCCACCAAGTTCGTGACGATATTCTTTCAACTATTGATTTCGGTACTACAGAAAAAGAAAGCATTTATCACCGCAATTTGAACCACGAGAAGGCTTTAGTAGATCTCAATCAAGTCATGCGTACTCAGCTACAAAACAGCGGCGTGCTTTTCGACAACCTTTACAATCTACACATCGATACGTTTGTTGATCCACGCTTTCATTCTCATCGCCGAGATAAAGAAAAAGCCGGACGCCAACTAAGTTTTATTTGCAAAAACTAGACTCTGATATTTGTGAATTGTCTTTCTGCATCTGAGCTTTCTCCTTAAAATGACTAAATGAAGATATTTTTGGGGATACTTTTAGTTTCTCTTTTTTTTAGCAAAAATCTTTTCGCGAATTCGTCACGCCCAACTTGTTCCATGCAGCTGCTTTGCGATGAAATGAAGGTCCAAAAAGATTTTCTTTTACCTTTGCCGACCGGTGCGCAGCCTTCGGACTTAGAAAAAATTCGCGATGTCTTTCTTGAGAACCAATCAGCGATACTTTCTCTAGTCATTCAAAAGAAAGATCTTCTATCAAAAAAAGACTATGCCTATCTTGTGAAGTCTATCAGTACCGTCACTATGGGGAGCTTCGAGGATAGCGCGGTTCAAAAGCTTTTCTTTGGAGCATGTAATCGCCCCAATGCCATTTATGTGCCTAGTATGAATAAGGTCTTTGTTTGCCCTTCCCTTGCACGTTTTCCGGAGTCTACTCTGCGACAGATCCTAGCTCATGAATTGGGCCACTCAGTTCAAAGACTTCAAAAAGTAATTCCGTGCTTTCAAGAGTATACAAAAGCACAAAGCCGTGAAGCTTTTGCAGATTGGGTCGCTTCTAAGGTTTTGTCTGAAAGCATTCGTCTAGAAGCAGATCCGGCTGTCGCAAAGAAAAATGCATTTGAATCTCAATTGCTATTTTTAAGCCTAGCTTGTGAAACTCAGCCAAAGAACAAACCAGATTGGTCTCCATCACATCCAAGTCTTCAATCACGCATCGAGGGAATATTTCTTTCTCAACCCGCTTTTCAAAAGGCCCTTCATTGCGAGGCTAAAAGTCCAAAAGTTTGCGGCTAAGCACTCTGTTTGACCGGATCTTCCAGGCTTCTACCAAAATCTGAAATTCTGAGCATGCTACCATCCAAAGAAATGAACTGCGGAGGTTTGCATGAAACGTTTGTTAATTGCATTCGCATTTGTTCTCAGTATTCCGGACTCAAGTCTTTTTGCACAAACTGATAATCCTCTTCCACCGGTAGATATCAATAAGATTGTTACCACAGAGGCCATCGCAAAAGAGGCTTATCTTTGGGGATACCCGATGGTGCGCTTTGAGCGGACTCGAAAGCTCTTAACGACCACCCCAGGATATGGCCACGCACCTATCAACACCTTTTTCCACGCAACTCGTCTTGCGGGTCCGAACGAAAAAGGAATGTCGAATCCGTTGCCTGATACTCTGTATTCCTCGGCGTTTTTGGACCTTCGCCAACAACCGATGGTTCTGCAGATTCCGAAAATCACAAATCGCTATTACAGCCTGCAGTTCATGGATGCAAATACCACCAACGTGTCCTTTGTTTCTTCGCGGACTCAAGGTGCTATGGCTGGAAAGTTTTTTATTACAGGACCGAATTTTATTGGCGCAACCCCTGCGGGCTTTCAACAAATTCGCGCATCGACAAATCATCTTTGGGTGATCGGACATATCGAAGCGCCGTTTGAATCTGATGTAAAATCGGCGGTTTCACTTTTAAAGAAGTACGATCTCAAACCTTATAATGTCTACTTGGGCAAAGCCAAAATGGCAAAAACTCCGGATTTAGTGGCCAAGGTGACTACGAATATGGATCCACGCGGTCTTGCCAAGGCCGGAGTGCAATTCTTTGACGAGCTCGGCACGGCTCTTCGAGAAAACGAACCGACAAACCTAGAACCCGCCATCATGGAAAGATTTCGCTCAATTGAAGTAGGTCCCGGTTTAAGAACTTCCCGGATCACCAACGTCAGAGAGATGCGCGAGGCCTATGAAAGAGCTATTGCCTCTGCCGAAATCGATATGAACAATACGGTTAAGAAGGACCTGATTAAGATGCGCAACGGGTGGAGTTACATCACTCGTGGTGATGGTTTCGGCAATAACTACACTCTGCGTGCGGCAATGAGTAAGGTTTACTTTGCCGAAACTAACTCGATCGAATCCATTCATCCGGTGACACGCGTGGATCGCGATAACATTCGCCTGAATGGCAATTCGACTTACATTTTGCGCTTTAATAAAAACCGCTTGCCGCCAGTTTCCGCCTTTTGGTCCGTTGTCACATATAACAGCCGCGATAAGTCTTTGGTGGAAAACAGTCTGCGCCGTTATTCACTGGGCAGTTATTCCAAGGGTCTTTTGCAAAACCCAGATGGCTCTGTAGATATCTATATTTCTGCGAACGAGCCGTCTGGAAAAACTACCAATTGGCTGCCTGCACCTCGCGGAAACTTCTACGTCATGATGAATATGTATCATCCAAGCACTGATGTTATCAGTGGGAAATACCAACTGCCGGGTCTGCAGAAGATGACCGTCACTCCGATCCTTTCATTGAACAAATAAATTTAGACCAAAAAAATATAGGTCTATAAAAGATCCCCTGGGGCGGTAATACCAAACCAGGGGTGACTCATTTTAGATTTCCGATTATGCTGCAGCGATGATTCTTGAGCAGGAATTTTATTTTCAGAAAACGGATATAGTCGCAGAACGGCTATTGGGAAAAGTTCTTCATTTCAAAAATGAAGAAGGTGAGGTTCTCAGTGGTCGGATCGTAGAAACCGAAGCCTATATGGGAATCGCCGATCCTGCTTGTCATACTTTTGGGGGCCGTCGTACTGAGCGCACAAGTTCAATGTACTTAGCGGGTGGATATTCTTATGTCTATCTTATCTATGGGATGTACTACTGCTTGAATTTTGTAACCCGCACGGAAGAAGAACCCGAAGCAGTTTTGATTCGTGCTTTAGAGCCTGTGCATATCCCTGGGGAAAAACCGGCAAAGAAGCATTTGCATACCAATGGTCCAGGCAAGCTCTGTCGGCATCTAGGAATTACAAAAAAACAAAATGCTCTACCACTTTGGAAAAAGCGTTCAGGCCTTTGGGTTGAAGACGACGGATTTAAAACAAAACTACAGCGAATCCACAAAACTACGCGAGTTGGCGTGGACTATGCGGGCGCGGCCGCAAAATGGCCGCTCAGATACTATCTTAAAGAGAGTCCCTGGATCTCTCGTCCATAATCTAGTTTATTTATTCATCAATTAAGTCTTGTTCAGGTTGGCCCGATCAGAAAGCCACAACCTGGAGACTTCTTGTGTTTAAACGCCTTGTGATTCAAACATTGATTTTCATTGGTGTAGCAACTCCCGCATTCGCCCAACTTCAAGCGAAGTGGTCCGAAGGGGAACATCTAGAGCTTGGCCTTGAGGGCAGCGTTCTTGCCTGCAAATCCCTCGGCATACCTGTAGACAAATGCCCAAGCCGCAACGTTCTTCGCGAAGACAAAAAATATACTTTTCAGTATGGCGAAGTTGTTACCGCTGCAGATTACTACAACAATCCTGTAGAGTTCTTCACTGATAAAAAAAGCAATATCGCGAACGTGATCAAGTGCGCTTACAAACAAAAAAGCGCGCATGAAGACCAACGCAATTCAGAAATCGAATATCCAGACTGTAACTCGACGGGAATTTTTGGTGTACCCGGCTATCTAGAAGTTCTTTCCCAGAACTATGATCATTTCGGCTGGAACAATATGGTTGCCTACGTGGAATATCACACCCAAGCACTTAGACTTGCAAAGCAAGCTTATGATTTAAGATCTACGAATCTTGTCTCTGCAAAACAGCTTTTCAATAAAGCGATGGTGTTCAATGCCTTTGCAGATCACTATTTAACGGATGCATTTGCTTCAGGTCATATTCGCGTTCCAAGAATTCAAATCAAACGCTGGGCAAAAGATAACTTAGAAGGCCCACTGCCTTTGCAACGCGGGGATTTACTGACAATGTTTCTGCACAATATCGAGAGTAGAAATCTTCGTACTAAGAAAGAAGAAGGTTTGAAGGTTCTCAATTCTCGTGGTGACGCTTGGGTTACTCGCGGTGATGGCAATCTGAATTTGTTCGCGACCGATTCAGACTTGGCGATCATTATGCCGAAAACCGCTTTGGCAGAATCTTTCAAAGACATTCTGATTGCATGGGAATACGGAGACCTTCCTGAAGGCGTGTTCCAAGCAACTCAATATGTGCCTTTTCAAAACGACATGCCGCTAGTTGAAAAGCTGTCTCCGGAATATCAACGCGTGAAACGCCAAAAAGATGTGACCAATCTGATCAACTCAGGTCTATCGATGTTTGATAAGGTGTTATTCAATAGAGGCGATTTCAATTCTCTGTTGGATGATCTTTCGTCGATCTTTATCCAATTCCGCCGAGACGTTGCTCGTGAACATGCTGAAAAAGCAGATCTACGAAAGCGATTGCCGGAAAAATATCTACAGTCGTATCTGAACGTAGAATAAGTACTAAATTTTCTGGGATTTAAATGGTGGCTCGGGACGGAATTGAACCGCCGACACAAGGATTTTCAATCCTCTGCTCTACCGACTGAGCTACCGAGCCATTGGAATCAGGAAGGCCCATTAGTTACCTTCCTGAAGGGCTCAGTGTCAACCTTTCACCTTATCAAAAGCTGATTTTAAATCGGCTAAAAGGTCCTCAAGATCCTCAACTCCCACAGAAAGACGGATCAAAGAGTCATCAATACCCAGCTGCTTGCGGGTTTCAGGCGGCACGCTAGCGTGCGTCATAATCGCCGGATGCTCAATCAAGGACTCAACTCCCCCTAAACTCTCTGCCAGAGCGAAAACTCGGACGTTTTCAAGGAAGGTTCTAGCCGCGTCCATGCCCCCTTTAATATAAAAAGTGATCATTCCGCCCATTCCAAGCATCTGTTCTTTAGCCAAAGCATGCTGTGGATGGGATTTCAGACCCGGATAAATCACTTTTTGCACTTTCGGATGAGATTCCAAGAACTCCGCCACCGCTTGGGCGTTGTGAGCATGAGCTTTCATACGAAGAGGCAAGGTTTTCAAGCTACGAAGGCACATGAAAGAATCAAACGGACCTTGAATGCCCCCCATGGAGTTGCTCAAGAAGGCCAATTTTTCAGCTAAATCTGCTCTATTAGTCACAGCGATTCCGCCAACCACATCACTATGGCCACCGATGTACTTAGTTGCCGAGTGGACTACGATATCAGCCCCCAAAGTCAGAGGTCTTTGGAAATACGGGCTCATGAAAGTATTATCGACAACCGTGATAATGCCCTTTTCGCTCGCGGCCTTTGCAATTTTCTTAATATCTACCAATTTCAAAGTCGGATTTGTCGGAGTCTCCAGCCAAACAAGCTTCGTATTTGGTTTCAAAGCTTTCGTGAAGTTCTCTGGGTTCGTCAAATCTGGGTAAGAGAAATCAATGCCGTTATTTTTAAGAACGCGATTGAAAAGACGGAAAGTCCCACCGTACATATCGTCGCCGGCGATCACATGATCCCCTTGTTGCAACATATGAAGAATCGTCGTCGTCGCTGCACAACCAGAGGCAAATGCAAAACCGAATTGGCCACCTTCAAGGTTTGCCATGCAGTTTTCATAAGCTCTGCGGGTTGGATTGTGAGTACGGCTGTACTCCCAGCCCTTATGAACACCCGGAGACTCTTGCACATAAGTCGATGTCATATAAACCGGAGTCATGATCGCGCCCGTTGTTGGATCCGGCTCTTGTCCTGCGTGAATAGCTCTTGTAGCGAAACCAAGTTTGTTCATGTCTTTTTTCATAACTCTTATTCCTTATTTCTTTTTCAGATCGGCCAAAGCTTCTTCGGCAGTCAAAACGCGATTGAAGGCATTTTTTGTGTCTTCTGCGTCTAAGAGACCATTTTCCACCATCCACTTATCATTGAAGGCCTTGCTAAGATAAGCTCGACCACTGTCTGGAAAAATAACCACGATATTAGCTGGTTTTTCCAGCTTTTCAGCTGCCTTCACTGCGCCCACTAATGCTAAGCCGCTCGAAGGACCTACAAGAAGTCCTTCTTTCGCAACAAGCTCACGAGTGATATCAAACGCTTCTTGATCAGACACCTTAAAGAAGCCGTCATACATATTAAGATGAACGTTATCAGGAAGCATATCTTCGCCGACACCCTCTACCTTATAAGAACCTGGAGGATCGACGATCTTTTTGTGATAGTACAAATCATATAGAATGCTACCGATAGGATCCGCGCAGATAACTTTTACTTGCGGGTTTTTCTCTTTTAAAAACTTCGCGCAGCCAGAAAGAGTACCACCAGTACCAGCTCCGCCGACTAACATGTCGACTTTGCCTTCCATTTGATCCCAAATTTCAGGACCTGTTGTCTCATAGTGGCGCTTTGGATTGTCTGGGTTGTGGAATTGATTCACCAAGAAGGCTCCTGGGATCTCTTGTGCAAACTTTTTCGCCACAGAATAGTGACTCATTGGATGATCCGGCTCTACGCTTGACGGCGTAATCACGACACGAGCGCCGTAAGCGCGAAGAATCGCGCGTTTTTCTTCGCTCATCTTTTCAGGCATGGTGAAAATGCACTTGTAACCCTTCACGGCTCCAACCAACGCAAGTCCCACACCTGTATTGCCCGAAGTCGCTTCGATAATAGTGCCGCCAGGCTTCAAATCTCCGCGTCTTTCAGCATCTTCGATCATCGCTACAGCTACGCGGTCCTTAATGCTTCCACCTGGATTCAAATATTCCACTTTTGCGAAATAATTATGTTTCGAGTTAGGAAAGATATGTTTTAGTTGCACCATGGGCGTGTGCCCGACTGTTTCGAGGATATTCTTATAATACTTAGACATGTAAATTGGACTTTCTGATTAGTTTTCTAGTTCTTTTCTTCTTTGCTGGCGCAAATATACGTTATTCATGGATTGTAAAACAGTACTCATGTGAATCAATGGGTCCACAGAGTAGTCCATTCCCAATTTTGTCGAGAGTTTCTTAACGAGCTGCTGATTTGGCTGATCTTTCATCAGTTCGTCCACCAGCTTTTCCAGATCTTGTTGGCTGGTTTCCTGCTTCGCGCCGACTCTCGCCATATCTTGCCTCCAGTCCAGACACTGTATCACCCGCCTCCCAAAGAGTGAAAAAAATTTTCTAGGAGCGGGCCAAAAAGAAGCAATAAAAAGGCGGGAAACTGCAGCAGAAGCAGCGGTCCGAGCAAAAGAAACGGCAGCTTTGACAGTTTGCGACTGATTTCATCCTGGCAAGCCTCGATTATTTCCTGCTCAAGCTGACATAGATAAACATAAATGCTCTCACCACGCAGACCACGCTCTAAAAGCTCCAGCAGGCTGCGGCGATATTGGGATTTCTGTTTTTGCAGAATTGATGTCGTCGCCAGGCCTTGATCAGTCAACGAGATCCATTTTGAAACATCTTGAGAAAAAATCGAGTGTTCTGCATGAAGATAGGCAAGAACTCCACTTCGCACCGAAGCCCCGGTCTCGATTCCGCGTTTCACGTGCACTATTAATTGAAGCGGTGGCGCTATGTGTTCCACTGGATTCTCCTCCCGATGACAAAAACTGTCACCATACCGACAAAAAACAAAGTTCCGGAGATGATGATGATGGTCCGATGTTGATAAAATCCAAACTGAGTGAGCATAAATAGCAACAAACCCACATAAAGAAGCGCTGAAATGGCCGCTTGCATGCGAATCTGCAAACTTACTTGTCCGGACCTACGTCGAAAGTCCTCCAAGGTTTTTAGATTTTTGCGCAAAGAGCGCATTTGCTCCCCACATTTGGACTGAGATCTCTCGATGCGATGGAGTTCCTCAAAAAGATTCTTGAGGGCGGGGGATTTGAGACCCGCCGAGGAGTTTTCGAAGCAAATTGCGTGAGTAAGGTTTTCCCACGAAACCCGCAGTAGGCTTGATTCTTGCGACGCCAACATCATCAAAGAAGCGCGCAAAGATTGCCCTGATTGAACACCGAGGATGAGATGATCCAAGACTCTGAGTGTGTGCGCATGGATCAGTTTTTCTTGATAACGAGAAAAAAAATACGGCAAAAGCTTGAGTAAAATAAAAACCGTGCCGAAGAAAACCCAGAGATGAGTTGGATGTGGACCTTTGGTGGCGAAAAAAAAGATCATCAGGGCCGCTAAAACGAGAAAAATGCGCGCGTGAAGATTCAAAAAGCCAACTTTTTGCAAAGAAGCTCCGAGAATCCGATGCGCGAATGCGATTCCGACACTCGTAAGCAGGATTGAAAGTATCATGAGCAGCACCTCCACCCCCAACTTCTCGCAAAAAAGGTGCCCATGAATTTTTTTATTGACGGCGCAAGTCGAATTGTGAAGACTTAGGGTAAGAAGTTTATTGAAGCAGTTAACAACAACAACGATTGCATCCTAGGAGGAGCAAATGGCAAAGAAGAAAGCTACTAAAAAAGCAGCTAAAAAAACTACAAAAAAAGCTACTAAAAAGAAAGCTACTAAAAAAGCTTCTAAAAAATAGTTTTTTTGGTACTGACACAGTACTTTAAAACCCTCGGTGAAAACCGGGGGTTTTTTTATTTCTGAGAGTGAAAAAACAAAAAAGCCTGGACTCAGGTTGAGCTCAGGCTTCTCATCTTCATACGATTTTCGGACAACTAAGAACTAGAAATAATAGCCGGCGCCAACGGCACCAGTAGGCACTAACTCTCCATGAGTTACGTCGCCAAGAAGAACGATCTCTGCATAAAGAGATGTTCCAGCAAGATTTCCTTGAAGCTGGGTGTATTGAAGACCCACAGCTCCTGAAATGAAATCTACGGCAAAACGACCGCTAGATTTTTCTGAATCTGTCAAAACTCGTTCCAAAACGGACGAATTCTTGTAAGCATCGCCACCACTACTGTCATACCAGTGAGCAAAGCCTAAAGTTGTGTAAGGAGCCACAGTATCGCCCAAGAAAACGTGCTTCCAGGCCAAGTTCACGGTGCTGTAACCATCACCGCCACCGACCCCAACGACCGCACCGTTGATGTCTTCAAAATTGATTTCGACATTAAGACCGTAGAGTCCCAAGGCACCACCAGCACTCAGACCAAGACCCACTTTGCGAGCCTCACGAAGCGCTAGGTTGTCTTGATAATTGTTGTTCTCGTCGACCTTAAAGACATTAGCAGTTGTAGAAGAGAAGTCGCTTTCATCCAGGTCTTCTTCTTGGGCATTGACATAAGACAAAGGCATCGCCAAAAGCGCCGCCATCACGACCATAAGTTGCAAGTAACGCATAAATACCCCCTACAAAACACGGGCGCGAACACCCTCTTCTTGAAAGAACTTCTTAATCGCAGGTCCATCCAAAGGTTCTAACCGCAACAAAAGCTTATGAACCATATTGAACGTGTCCTGAGACTTCTTGGTTCTAAGTTCGCCAGTTAAGTAGGCCATGTCATCGCTTATCTTAATGGCATTATCAAGCAGTCTTGCCACGTCTTTGTTCTTCGACGTTTTGTCTAGGAGCGACAAAGTTTTATTGAAATTCGTCATCAAGCGGTCCACCTGAGTGATCACGCTGCTGACAGAGCCCTCATTTTTCTCAACAAGTTCAATGATTTTGCCCGCAAGACCATAGCTTTGTGAGATCAATTGATCGACACGTGGAGGATCTTCACCACGGACATATTCACCATTATTAAGTTCTGCGGCCTCTGTGCTGCCCGGCGAAATTTCGAGGAATTTTTCCCCGATCACCCCCGCTAAATTGATGAAGTATTTGGAGTCTTTACGAATTGTTCCCCAAGCCTTCTTATCGACGGTGATCTCTAAACGCAGTTTCACTTCTTCGCCTTGAGCACTTTTATAACCTGGATCGAAGACGATTTTCTTTACCTTACCGACTTTGATCCCCATCACTCGCACAGGAGAGCCTTCTTCGATACCACCAGCATAGTTGTACATTACATTGAGGTCATGAGTGTTCGAAAAAGGAGAGACCAATCCCATCATGTAGGCAAAAGTCACAATGAGGATCACCGCCGCTAATGCTAGTAAACCTACCTTGGTTTCAATTTTCATAACAAACACTCCATAGTCTTTAGATAAGCATCCGGCTTAAATCATCCTTAGTATAAATAACTGAAAGCATAAGACAAAAGAAAATCTATCACAATGATCGCGATGGATCCGACAACGACACTGTTGGTAGTGGCTTTTCCCACACCTTCAGCACCTGATTCACATCGAAACCCAAAGTAACAACTGATCAAAGGAATCACAGCTCCAAAACATGCTGCTTTAATGATCGCAAAAATGAGGTCTTTAAATTGAACAAAACGTTTCATGCCCGAGATGAACATGGCCGGAGTGTAACCCAAGTAAGAACTACTGACCGCCATCGCACTGAAAAGACAGGTCATATTTGCAACTATAGTTAGAAACATCGCGCCGAGAATGCAGGCCACAAGGCGGGGAATCACTAGATAGTTTACCGGATAAATTCCCAACATTTTAAGAGCATCGATTTGCTCGGTGACTTTCATGGTTCCAACTTCAGCAGCAATCCCCGCCCCCACTCTTGAGGTCAAGAGCAAAGCCGCAACAACAGCTGCAAGTTCGCGCAAAATCAACATCGCTGCAAACCCAGGCACCATGGAATCATTTTGAATAACAAGTTTCATATGGAAAGAGGACTCAACGATCGTTACCATCGCCGCAAAACACACACAAAAAACAATAATCACCAAACTGCCGTTACCGATAAAGTACAGCTGTTCAAAAGTTTCTTTCCAGCGGAAACGTTTTGCTTTGATCGTTGCCATCAAAACCCCTGCACCATATGCAAAACGATTTCACCAAGGAAGCTTGTCAGCCAATCGGTAACCACGATGCAAACCATCGTGGTTACTGCTGTTGATACTACAGAACGACCAACTCCCTTTGCTCCGCCAGTGGTGAAATAACCTTTTTGCGTACAAATCGTTGCTAACACCACACCAAAGACAAAACATTTTACCAAACCACTAATCATCGACGGTACAGACATGATTGTTGGAATGTGGCGCATGTATTCCTCTGGATTTACTCCCGCAAAGAAGAAACCCAGGAACATACCGCCTAAAATCGACATAAAAAGGCCCAAAAACAGCAGGAAAAAGCTTGAAATCACGATGCCTAAAAAGCGTGGAACAATGATTTCTTGAATAGGATTTGCGCCCAGGCAACGAATCGCATCGATTTGCTCGGTTACACGCATTGTTCCCAATTCCGCCGAAGTGAACGCCCCGATTTTTCCGCTGAGCATGAAGGCAATAAGTAGTGGTCCCACCTCACGGAAGGTTGCACTGGTCGCAAGGCCCCCTAAAAACCCAAGCGCACCGAACTCTTTCATCTGCATTGTGAATTGCACAGTCATGATAGCACCGACAAAGAATCCCGCCAGCGCCGTAGTGGCAAAGCTTTCAATCGTGACGTGCCAAATTTGTTCCAGCACCAAACGTAAGCGCGTTGGACGCACAAACATCGTGGTCATGATTTCAAAGAAAAACAGCAGACTTTTACCGATTTCATCCGAGATTTTAATAAGTCCACGAATAGCGAAGGTCACGCTAGAACCTCCGCCAAAAAGTCGCGCACTAAAGGCACCTGCGATTTTTTCATTTCATCCGGCGTGCCTAATGCCACGATTTCACCTTTATCAAGAACCACGATGCGATCTGCGATTCCCAAAGCACAATGCATATCGTGGCTAACTACCAACGACGTGGTTTTCAATGTGCGGGATAAATCTAAGATCAGCTGATTGACGGCATTTGTGGTCACTGGATCTAGACCTGTTGTTGGCTCGTCAAAAAGTAAAATGCGCGGTTCTAAAGCAACCGTTCTGGCAAGACTCACGCGCTTTTGCATACCGTAGGAAATTTCCGCAGGTTTTTTATTCTCGATGCCTGTTAGATGCACGAGACTGAGGGCTTTTTTAACTTTCAGACTGATGGTTTCTTCATCCAAGCGATAGTGGCGGCGTAAGCCAAAAGCGACATTCTCGAAAATAGTGAGTGAATCAAAAAGTGCTGGGTGCTGAAACACCATTCCGCATTTTTTTCGAACAGGAAGGTATTCTTCTTCTGACAGGCGACTGACTTCTTCGCCATCAATCCAGATTTCACCTTCATCGGGGCGCAGAAGCCCCACTAGATTTTTAAGAAGCACGGATTTGCCAGTTCCAGATGTTCCCAAAATAAAAAGAATCTCTCCTTCACGGATATCAAGACTCAAACCTTTGAGAACGGTTCGGTCTCCGAAGCGCTTAATCAGATTCTTAAATTGGATCATCCTGTAATCATAGGTAGAAATAAGAGATTATTGCAAGTTTCGTGATGCATCTTTCAAGCAAAAGCGCTTTTTAGTTACGAATCAAAACTTAGAGAGTTTCTCTATGGCGAATGCTCCGTCAAAGGCCCCTTCAGTAAGCCTTTCATAAACTGTTGCACGCGTGGATCAGGATGATTTCTGGTTTGCTCAGGCGTGCCGGTAATCACTAATTCTTGATTTACGACCATCGCAATTCGATGAGCCATTTGATAGGCGCGGTTCACGTCGTTGGTAATCGCCACAACTGTTGAGCCATTTTTTTTCTGCAAATCCAGAATGAGTTCGACAATTCTTCGTGACGTAATTGGATCCAAGCCCGCCGTCGGATCATCATAGAAAATAATCTCGGGGTTCAGAGCAAGAGCTCTAGCAATCCCCAGGCGCTTTTGCATCCCACCGCTGATTTCATCAGGGTATAAAAGCTTAGCGTGAGAGATCCCGACCGCCTCTAAAAAGGCATCGACCTTCGTGTTGATCTCGTCTTGGTTTAGGTCCGTGGTTTCGCGCAAAGGAAAGGCAATGTTTTCCCCGCAGGTCAGAGAATCAAAGAGAGCATTTTTTTGGAAAAGCATTCCGAGCTTTTTGAGGGTCTCAAAACGCGCGTCGCCATCAAGCGTCAACCAATCCTTACCATCAATAAAAACTTTGCCATTTCGAGGAGTTATCAAACCAGCCATGGTTTTCAAGAGGGTCGTTTTTCCTTGGCCACTAGGACCCATCAAAACGAAGACTTCGCCGCGAGGAATTTCCACAGATATGTTCTTTAAAACAACCTGCGAGTCGAAAGCGACTTCAATTCCCTCTAGTTTCAACGACGTAAATGCGATGACTCACCTCACTCGGACTTGTCTGAATACCTGATTTAAGATTGAATAACTCCTTGAAAGCAATCTAATTTTTTAAATCACATCTGATTCACAATCTGAAGGAGACCTCATGGCTCACAAAAGAAATAAAATCGCCGTCATCGGTGCGGGATTCGTTGGTTCAACTACTGCTCACTGGGCAGCTCAAAAAGAATTGGGAGACGTTGTTGTTCTCGATGTCAACGAAGGCGCTGCTATCGGTAAATCATTGGACTTGGCTCAAGCAGCTCCAATCGAAATGTTTGATTCAAAAATCACAGGTACAAACAAATACGAAGATATCGCTGGTGCAGATGTCGTGATCATCACTGCTGGTATGCCACGCAAACCTGGTATGAGCCGCGATGAACTTATCGGTATCAACGCAAAAATCGTAAAAGACGTTTGTGAAGGCGTAAAAAAACACGCTCCAAATTCATTCGTAATCGTTGTTTGTAACCCAATGGACGTTATGGCGTTCTACGCAAAACAAATGTTGGGCTTCCCACGCGAACGCGTGATCGGTATGGGTGGTTGCTTGGATTCAGCTCGTTTCCGCGCTTTCATCGCTGAAGAGTTGAACGTTTCTGTAAAAGACGTGACTGGTATCGTACTTGGTAACCATGGTGATGCGATGGTTCCAATGGTTCGCATGGCTTCAGTTTCTGGCGTTCCTTTGATGGATCTTTTGCCAGCAGAAAAAATCGCAGCCATCGTTGCTCGTACAAAACAAGCTGGCGCTGAAATCGGCGGCCACTTGAAAACTGGTTCTGCTTACTACGCTCCTTCTCGTGGCGCGGTTGAAATGGCAGAAGCTATTCTAAAAGATCAAAAACGTATTCTTCCTGTTGCAGTTGAGCTCACTGGTGAGTTCGGCGTATCTGACAAAATGATGGTCGGTGTTCTTGCGAAAATCGGCGGCAAAGGTATGGAAGGTATCGTTGATATTAAAATGAACGCGGACGAAAAAGCGGAGTTTGCAAAATCCGTAGATGCAGTTCGTGCTCTTGTTGCTGGTTTGAAAAACGTTCAATAATTATTTGAAAGGCTCTCTTACATGAATATTCATGAGTATCAGGCCAAATCCATTCTCAGAAAGTACGGTGTTGCTACCTTGAAAGGTCAAGTAGCACACTCTCCTGAGGAGGCCCTGGCTGCAGCGAAAGAAATTGGTGGCGCATTGTGGGTTGTAAAAGCTCAGATCCATGCGGGTGGCCGTGGTAAAGGTGGCGGTGTTAAAATCGCGAAGTCCTTTGACGAAGTGAGTGACCTCACTAAAAAAATGATCGGGATGACTTTGGTGACTCATCAAACGGGTCCTGAAGGTAAAGTTGTGCAAAAAGTATTCATCGAGCAAGGTTGCAACATTGCTAAAGAGTACTACGTTGCTTGCTTGATCGACCGTGCAACTGGAAGAGCTGCAATGATGGCTTCTTCTGAAGGTGGTATGGACATCGAGGAAGTAGCAGAAAAGCATCCAGAGAAAATCATCAAGGCGGATATTGATCCAACTATCGGCTTGGCTCCTTTCCAAGCTCGTGAACTGGCATTCAAAATCGGCATTCCAAACGAGAACGTGAATAAAGCTGTAAAGTTCTTCCAAGGTCTTTACCAAGCTTTCGTTGAAACAGATTGCTCTATCGCCGAAATCAATCCGTTGGTTTTGACGAAAGAGGGCGACATCTTGTGCCTCGATGCAAAAATGAACTTCGACGACAACTCATTGTTCCGTCACAAAGACATCGTTGAAATGCGTGATTTGAACGAAGAAGAACCTTCTGAAATCGAAGCTTCTAAATTTGACCTCGCTTTCATCAAACTTGATGGCAACATCGGTTGCTTGGTGAATGGTGCGGGTCTTGCGATGGCGACTCTAGATATCATTAAACTTCATGGCTCTTCTCCTGCGAACTTCTTGGACGTGGGCGGCGGTGCTAACAAAGAAAAAGTAACAGCGGCTTTCAAAATCATTCTTAAAGATCCAAACGTAAAAGGGATCTTGGTTAACATCTTCGGCGGTATCATGAAATGTGACATCATCGCAGAAGGCGTGATTGCAGCTTCTAAAGAGCTGGGCTTGAAAGTTCCTTTGGTTTGCCGTCTTGAAGGTACCAACGTTGAACTTGGTAAAAAAATGCTCAAAGAGAGTGGTTTGAATATCACTCCTGCGGATGATCTTACCGATGCAGCGAAGAAAATCGTAGCTGCTGTGAAAGGCCAGTAATCATGTCTATTTTGATTGATAAAAATACTAAAGTTATTTGCCAAGGTTTCACAGGCGCTCAAGGGACTTTCCACTCTGAGCAATGTAAAGCTTACGGAACACAAATGGTGGGCGGTACGACTCCTGGTAAAGGTGGCACTACGCACATCGGTCTTCCTGTTTTCAACACGGTTCATGAAGCGAAAGAGAAAACTGGTTGCAACGTTTCTATGATCTTCGTTCCACCTCCATTTGCTGCGGATTCTATCCTTGAAGCAGTAGAGGCCGAATTGGACCTGGTAATCTGTATTACTGAAGGCATTCCAGTAATGGACATGGTGAAAGTAAAACAATACATGAAGGGTAAAAAGACACGCTTGGTGGGTCCTAACTGCCCTGGCGTTATCACTCCTGGACAATGCAAAATCGGTATCATGCCTGGTCACATTCATATGCCAGGTCGTATCGGTGTATTGTCTCGCTCAGGCACTCTGACTTACGAAGCTGTTGGTCAATTGACTCGTTTGGGTCTTGGTCAATCTACGTGCGTAGGTATCGGTGGTGACCCAGTGAATGGTACGAACTTCATCGACGTTCTTGAAATGTATAACAAAGACAAAGACACTGACGCCGTGATCATGATCGGTGAAATCGGTGGATCTGCTGAAGAAGAAGCAGCTGAATACATCAAACGCGAATTCAAAAAGCCAGTAACGGCTTTCATCGCGGGTGCAGCAGCTCCAGCAGGTAAACGCATGGGTCATGCTGGCGCGATCATTAGCGGCGGCAAAGGCACAGCAGAAGCGAAATTCGAAGCTCTCTTGTCAGCAGGTTGCAAGATTTCTCGCAGCCCAGCAGATATGGGAACAACTTTGAAGTCGATGCTGAAATAAGCGCGATAAGATCGAAAAACACGAAACCCACGTTGATGAAACGTGGGTTTTTTATTTTAAAACAACATCCCAACGTGGACATTCACCATCGCAAAGCGTGGCACGTAAGACATGATTTTCAGCGTGTCTTCGACAGATCTTCTGCTTTGTTCATCAGTCTCATAATTCAAATAGTCTGAACTACGTTTGAGTGTATAAAGCGGTTGAGCCCATGCTAACCAATCCACACCGACTGTGATGTCTTTTCTAAAGACCCACGTATTGCCGACACCAATATTAGCACCAAGTCCCTGAACATCAGCTGCATTCATTGCGGGATAAACTCCGCCGGTAGCCGTGTTCATCAACTGATCGCCCACTTGTGCATTGAAATTGAAGTAGCTTAGGCCATAACTAACGTGAAAACTGCCGCCGAAATAAGTACGACCAATCAAAGATAGACGAGAATCCGTTATAGAACCCAAATCACGGAAGCCTCCAGGCACAGAAAAAGTTCCACGCATGTATTCAAGTTCCCACGTTTGTTGCGGAGAAGTGACAAGTCCCCCTGTTACGCCAAATTTACCTGGAATCGGAAAGTCGGCTGCCGAATAACTAAGTGAAGCAATGTATTTGTAGTTTTCACGAGGGCTTACTGGCGTCTCGACGTTGACGGTAATTTCAGGATTTTCAGGCGTGTTTTCTGTATTGGCAGTTGCTGAACTCGCAGCTATTGCCGTTAAAATTAAGGCTCCCAAGATATAGCTAATTTTCATAACTTCCTCTTTTTTAGCAACAGTACTTGGGCCTTTAAAACCTGTAAAGCTCTGTAAAGAAAAAAAGAAATTTATTAATATTTAACTAAGAAATCCTGACCTCAGTTCCACAGCAGCTCAACAGTTCATGGTATCTTCAATTCAGTCTCAGAATAAGACACTTCTCTCTGAAAAAAGGGGGCCAAAAGGCTTATCCCAAGACCTCGACCAGCCGATAAATTAACAAAGGGGCTTATGAAAACACTCCATCTGTTCGTTGTCTGCATTGCTGTGCTTTTTTCACCTGCTTTTTCCCAAGCCACTCTTGGCGCCTCGGTGAATTCCAAAGCCACAAATCTTACTGCCGTCAATGCCTCGCAAAAAGTGGGATCTACAGAAAAGTATTCTAATTATGAGTATGAGCAAAACGGAAATACGGTTAAAGAGTTTTCCTCTTCAGAAGGGGTGGTTTTTGCCGTCAGCTGGCGCGGCATTTCTAAACCGGATCTCAATGCCCTTTTTGGATCTTACTTCAATGAATACACCGAAGCTTTCGACAAAGTTCCAAAACAATATGGCGTGAAAAGCCTGTCGATGAAGACCACTCAAATGGTGATTCGTCGCGGGGGCCGCATGCGTGACCAAAGTGGTTTTGTCTATGTACCCTCTTTGGTGCCTGAAGGCGTGAACGTGGAGGATCTGAAATGATTCATCCTCGTTTTGTACTCTTTCTTATTTGCTCGTCTATTTCGCTTGTGGCTTACAACAACTGCGGGCAAAAAGGTTTTTCTCTGGAGGGCGCATCAACGGGCATCAATGTTGCCGCTGGTGAAAGTGATCCTTTACCCATTCTTGGGACCGAAACAAACGTCATGAAAGTGAACGTTGGTTGTGGCTACATCAACCAACCTTGTGTCAGCGTTCAGATCTGTGAGCCCGGCACTACCAACTGTCAGACTATCAATAATATTCTTTTAGATACCGGCAGCTTTGGTCTGCGCGTGTTTTCGAGCCTTGTCACCGTGAACCTTCCGCAGAAAACGATCAACGGAAATAATTTAGCTGAGTGCGTGTCGTATGCAGATGGCTCTTCAAATTGGGGGCCTGTCAAATCTGCGGATGTCGTGCTAGGTTCTCTCCGTGCTTCTAATATCGCTATTCAAGCTATTGATTCGGCATACGCAACAATCCCAGCTGATTGCACCAAGCCAGATACCACCCCCACGGCTGCCGGATACAACGGCATTCTTGGTGTAGGTCTTTTTGTTGAAGATTGTGGTGCTGGCTGTGCGACAACTCAGGACAATCGTATTTATTTTAGTTGTAACGGTGCTACCTGCGGTTCTACTGCGGTACCTATTGCTCAACAAGTTTCTAACCCAGTGGCGTTTTTACCTACTCACAACAATGGCGTGGTTTTACAATTCCCACAAATTCCCTCTGCGGGCGCCGTTGGTACCTTTGGATACATGGTCTTAGGAATTGGAACATCTACCAACAATACTCCTGCGTCAGCGAACGTGTTTAAAGCAAGTGGGAATGGGTATTTCCAAACTCACTTCAATGGTGCAAGTTATAACAACGCCTTCATCGATAGCGGCTCCAACGGTTATTTCTTTCCGACCACTTCAACTCTAACAGCATGTGCATCAACGAGCGCGGCAAATGGATTCTATTGCCCGACTACGCCCGTAACTTTGTCTGCCATTCAGGCAGGAACAAACGGAACTCCTCGAGTCACTGTAAGCTTCCAAATCGCCAATGCCGTTGACGCTGTGACAGGATCGAATTTTATGTTTAACAATGTGGGCGGTAATTTCTCTGGAACTTTTGACTGGGGAATGCCCTTTTACTTTGGCAGAACTATTTTCCACGGAATAGATAAACGCTCTTCCCCCATGGGCGCAGGCCCTTACTGGGCATGGTAATAAAAAACCCCGCTCATTCGGCGGGGTTTTTAGTTTTTACTTCTTAGAGTTTCATTGCACTTCTTCAGTCAGCGAAGCCGTGCGACCCAGTCTCGGTGCAGGGCTAACTTTCTGAATCGGTGGCATTCGCCATGTATTATTCAGTACAGATTCCCCCGGCCAATACAGACGCATCACTAGGGTGAAGTTTTCTTTCGGAGCAGGTAGCCAGTTGCTCTCTTTGGCTTTGCCCGGAGATTTATTTTGCACATACAGATCCAAAGATCCGTCTTTATTGTACTTCAGCGTATGACGATCTCCGATTGTAAAACGATTCAACGGATTTTTCACAAAAGCCTGATCTTCATTATACATCGTTAAAGACCAAAAGCCCTTTGTAGGTGGCAACTTTTCTTTAGTAAAGCGAATGACATAGTTGTTTTTACCATTCAAGGGTTCTCCATTCGCATCGGAAACGGCGTGTGGATAGATCGCATCTGCATCTAAGTTGGCACCCAATCCAAACAAAGCCACGAAAGCACGTTGCTTATAATTGGTTCCATAGGATCCGATATTGCGGCTGTAGCTCCAACCGTCCACCGTAGTGGCCATCGTTGGCTTCTTCATCTCTTCCACAAGATCTGCCTGTGCATCTTTCACGCCCTCGTTCAGGGCCTGTCTGCCTTCTTCTGAAAGAAGTTTTGGATCAAAAGACTTCCCGGGGATAAGACCAATACGAGCAAAATTTCTTAGAGCATCGCCATCGGCTGCAGCCGGCGGATTCTTTTTCATCAGCTCTGCCAAACGTGTATAAAACTCTTCTCCACTCATAGCGAGAGCTTGCTTCGCAGGCGATACAGAAGCGTCATAGGTCGTATCTACTGTGGCTTCCGGAGCGCGATATCTTGAAGTGCTTGCCCAGGTACTTAGAGGTTGCAGGCGAATTTTGTCTTGAAACGCATGAACATTTTGGTAGTCAGACGGACCTTTCGTGTTAGTACGAACCATGACCCAAACCGTATTGGTCGGCGCTTTGACTAACTCTGTCTTCTCGGGAATGTCTCCCGCCCAGCCGGGACCAGCGATCACATAAGTTTGCTCTTTATTCCCAGTAGTACGTGTCCCTGGCGAATAGAAAACATTCGTCCACGCATCTAACATTGGCGCCAGATAGTAGCGATCTCCGGAGTCTGGCAACACCAAAACTTGTGGCCCGCTAGAAAGGTCTAACCACGCCAATGAATAAAGTGTGTCTGCATTGGGGGTTACAATGTCTTTAAATGTGTCATCCGGAAAGCTTCGAAAATGTGCAAACTGATTGGCTGGCGCCTTGGGATTTCCATTCATTACCATGGGTTTTGACACTGCCGTCGCTGACCCTCGTGTGGCATCCATTACTACCAGCGGAAAACCGTAGATATACGCATCTTTTGAAATCTGACGAATATCTTCGGGATTTTTGGCCACTTTTGGTTTTGATGTACAACTCATTCCTATCGCGACGACTGCAAACGCCAACGGCGCTAGGATCTTCTTGCCCCATGCACGCATAAATTCCTCCTGGTTTTTTTTAAACGTCAGAGGCTATTCTCTCGGGAAGGCATTTCAAAACGCGGAAAGAACCTTGAAATTCCATGGACAGGGTCCGGTTATTTAGATAAAACCCAGAGGACTTTCATACAATTTAACACAAGGAGTCAATCAATGGCTGTTGAGCAAACATTCTCAATCATTAAACCAAACGCAATGAAGAAAAACGCAATCGGTGACATCGTTAGCATGTTCGAAGCAAACGGTTTGAAAATCGCTGCTGCGAAAATCCAAATCTTGTCTAAAGCAAAAGCTGAAGAGTTCTACGCTGAACACAAAGCTCGCCCTTTCTTCGGTGAATTGGTTACATTCATGACTTCTGGTCCTGTAATGCTTATGTGCCTACAAGGTGAAGGCGCAGTTTTGAAAAATCGCGAAATCATGGGCGCAACTGATCCTAAAAAAGCTAACGCTGGAACTGTTCGCGCGAAATTCGGCGACAACATGGGCGAAAACGCAGTTCACGGTTCTGACAGCACTGAGTCTGCAGCTCGCGAACTTGCTTTGTTCTTCGAAAAGCACGAAATCTGCAACACGTAGTAAATACGGATGTCGTCACAGCTCACTGTAACGATAGATAAGCTGGCCATCGGCGGAGCGGGAGTTGCCCGCCACGATGGCCTTGTTATTTTTGTGCCGGACGCGGCACCTGGTGATGAGCTTTTAATTGAAATCACCACGAAGAAGAAAAACTTCGCGGAAGCTCAAATCGTTAAGGTCCTAAAGCCCGGCCCTTCTCGCCGAACTCCTCCATGCCCCATTGCGGATCGCTGTGGCGGTTGTAATTGGCAACATCTCACGGAAGACGAACAACGCCGACAAAAGCAACTCATGGTCCAAGAAACCCTTGCCAAGTTTTTACCTGGCATGGACTTGCCATTTTTGCCTCTGAAAGAAAGCCCTCTTTCGCTGCGCTATCGAAATCGTATTCAGCCGAAGTATTCTCGCGGCCGCTTTGGTTTCTTTGCTCGTCGTAGTCACGAGATTGTCGAAGCAAAAGACTGCCCCATCACAGAAGAAAAGCTGACTAACGAGTTTGCAAAAATTAAGGCCGAGCTCGACAAGAAATTCCGTGATACCAAGGAAACTCAACGCTTAGAAATATACCTTGATCAAAGTGAAACTCCCAAATGGCTATTGATGGGCGAAGAAAAAGAAGGCGTTGGATTTTCTCAAGTAAATCGTTTTCAAAATGAAGACCTCATCAAAACTGTGCTCGAGTGGAGCGAGGGCGCAGATTATGAGCGTATTTTTGATTTTTATGCTGGTGGCGGGAACTTCACTTTTCCATTGGCAGAAAAATATCGCACCCAACAAATTGTTGCGGCTGAGCTAGACTCAAAGCTGGTCCAGAAAGCGCACGAAAAAATTCAGGCAGCGGGATCTCTCAATAAACGCATGCATTACTATTTGTCTGATGTTGCTTCTTTCATGAGACGAACCCAGTTCCAGTCTAAAGACTTGGTTCTACTAGATCCACCTCGTGCGGGCGCTGACGAATACGTCATGAAGGCTTTAGCCCAAGGATCTGTCGCAAAAATTATCTATATTAGTTGTCATCCGGTTTCTTTGGCGCGCGATTTGAAATACTTTTTTGAAGCACAAGCCGCAAGGTCCAGCTCAAAACCACTCAAACTAAAAAAGATTCAATGCTTCGAAATGTTTCCTCAAACCGACCATGTCGAGACCATAGCAGAGCTAGCCGTTGACACCCCGTGAGTGAGTGAATAACTTGGTTACATGGGCAGAATACTCCTGACTTTCTCACTATTTATCACTACTGCATGTGCCGTCTTTGGCGGATCCAAAGATTCTGAATCCGCTGAGTTGTACCTACGAATGGGCAGCTCACAATTTGAAAGTGGAAACTATCCCGGCGCGCTTGCAAGTCTTTTGAAAGCAGAAGAATTAGATCCGACAAATCCTGCTATCCAAAACAATTTAGGCCTCGTCTATTTTATGCGTCAGCGTCTTGATTTATCAGAGAAGCACCTGCGCAAAGCCCTTAGTCTCAATAGTAAGTACAGCGAAGCACGCAACAACTTGGCGCGCGTTTTGATTGAGGAAGGTAAATTTAAAGAGGCTGAAAAAGAAGTTCGCATCGTGATCGACGATTTGACCTATCCAGGTGTCGACAAAGCTTACATTAACTTAGGACTCGTTCAGTTTAATCTTAAACACTATAACGAAGCGAAAGACACGTTCTTGAATGCTCTCAATGCCTCTCGTGATAATTGTGTTGCGAACACCTATTACGGCAGGTCCTTCTTTGAAATGAAAGACTACGCTAAAGCCGCTCCGGCACTCGACACGGCAATCGGCTTCTGTCAGCGCGCTCTCTTTGATGAGCCACACTATTATAGTGCGCTCACTTACTATCGATTGGGTGACAAAGAGAAGTCCATGGCTCGATTCTCTGAAATCGTTAAATTATATCCCGACGGAAAATACCGCGACAAATCGAAGGCGATGTTAGAAATGCTAAGGAAGGCAGAATAATGAAACGCACCGGTGAACTCCTCAAGAAAGCTCGCGAAAAAAAGGGTCTTTCTATCAATGAAATCGCCCTTTCATTGAAAATTAGCAGTAAAGTTCTTAAAGCCATTGAAGAAGGTGATACCAATCAGCTTCCGGCAAAAACATTCCTTCGTGGATTCGTCCAAAGTTATGCGAACTACTTACGTTTGGATGTGAACGACATCTTGCAAGTCTTCCAAGAAGAGATGGGTACTACAAAGCCCGCTCCTTTGATCCAAATGCCCGAGCAGGATGAAACTCTTGAGTCCTTTGAAAAGAAAAGTACCGAAAATCCTCCGCAAAGAACTACAGCTACTTCTGGTGGAGAAAAAACTTTCAACACCTTAGCTACGAAAAACAATAACGCCAGAAATGTAACCTTCACATTCTTGGGTGTTATGATGGTAGGACTAATCATCTTTACAAAAAAGATGATCGACAAATATCAGAAAGAGGGCGCTGTTTCAGAAGTTGAAGTAACAGATCCTCTTATGGCATCTCCCGAAGTTACTCCGGCAGTTACTGTAACTCCGACATCAGAAACCGCAGCAAGCCCTGTTGGAATGACGTCTTCAACTTCTCCATCTCCGATGTCGACAGCGATGAGTACACCACTAATCACTCCGACTCCGATGATAACACCAACGCCAACACCAGCACCAAAACACTCGCCAAGCCCAACGGCGACTCCTGCTGTGACGCCGACTCCGACCGCTACTCCAAAAGCTACTGCAACACCGACTCCGACTCCTTCTCCGTCGCCTTCTTCAACTCCAACACCAAGTCCGAGTGCGAGTCCAAGCCCAAGTCCTAGTCCTGCGAATAAACCTGTAGAGGTTATTATTGAGGCTTTGGATAACGTTGAAATCGATTACACAACAAAAGATGGAAAGTCTGACAAAATCAGTCTAAACGCTGAGCAAGTGCATACGTTCAAAAGCAAAACTGGCCTGCGCTTAAATATTAGCAACGGCGGAGCTGTGAACGTAATTGTGAATGGCAAAGATCTTGGCATTCCTGGCAATCTCGGAAAACCTGTTAAATTGAATTTCTAACGTGCGCCAGTTTCTTCAAATCTGGATTCTAAGTTTAATTTTTAAGATCGGGTTGGCAGCGATCCTGCCACTCAGTCCCGATGAGTCTTATTACTGGATGTGGTCTCATCACATGCAGCTAAGCTACTTTGATCATCCACCATTTGTTGCGTGGTTATTTTACTTGGGACACTGGTTAGAACCTTGGGGACAATTAGTCCGTCTGCCGACGGTTCTATTAGGGCATCTGACATTCCTTGTTTGGTATTTCATCCTAAAACCCCAGTTCACTTGGGACAAATTTAAGTATTGGTATGCCATCGCATTTTTCTCACCTCTTGTGGGTTTCGGTTCGATGGTGGGAACACCCGATGTGCCACTCCTATTATTCTGGTCACTTGCGATCTATTTCTTTCAGCAATGCTTGCTGAACCAAAAAACTCGCGACTATTTTTTACTTGGCGCCTCTCTCGGTCTTGGTTTTTGCAGTAAATACCACATTGTTCTCTTCGTTCCTTTTATTGTGCTTTATTTGTTCTTTGAAAAACGCTGGCATGAAGTTCTTTGGAGAAAGCTTGCTTTCACTTTCATCGGCGGACTTTTGTGCTCTTTGCCAGTTATCATTTGGAATATCCAGAACGAGTTTGCCTCGTTCCGTTTTCAAATTGATCACGGTTTGGGAAAAACGAATTGGACCCCAGATTGGACGCTCGGATATATCGTTGCAGAATTGATACTTTTGTTTCCGCTGGTAGTCTATGCAGCTTTGCGCACACGGATCCCGAAAGATTATAAGTTTCTGCCTTACTTAGGCTGGGGACCTTTGATTTTCTTCTTCTTCTCTTCGTTTCGTGGGACCGTCGAGCTTAATTGGCCGAATGTGGCCTTCCCTGTTGTCTTTGCTTTGGTTCTATTTAATAAAAATCCAAGACGCGTGGCTTTGTGGACTTCGGCCTTTTGGATTTTGTTCTATGCTTTTGGGTTTTACTCCGCTCTTTTCTTTCCAAAGAACAGTCCGACTGCAAAGCCTTTCCGCGAACAATTCCGTTTTCTTCCACTCGCTTCATTGCAAAAAGAGTATCAGCCTCTTTATGCTGGCACTTATCAAATAGCTTCGACAATTTGGTACCAAAACAAAACCCCTATCTACAAACTTCGCGACATGAGTCGTTACGATTTCTATGACACTCTTCCCCAGTCTTTGCCGCAAGAAGACAGTTTTTATTTAATTCAAGAAAACTGGAGTCAGATACCTGACTGGGTGAAAAAAGCAGGGTATACAGTGAGTGTTGTGAAAGAAGTCGAACCTCATTTTTTAGTCGTGAAGGTTTCTAAGTGATCAAAGCGGTCATCGCTATAACAGTCTTGCTGATTTCTTATTTCGTATATGGGTTTTATATCTCCCAATATGAAATCAGTGTCGTTCCCCGAAAACTCAAGGGTGGAGACAACCCTTCGGGCTATTATGACTATCGCGGCGTCATCAACGTGCACTCTAATATCAGTATTGGTTCTTCAAGTCCGGTACAGATTGCAGCCGCTGCGAAATCTGCAGGATTGGATTTTTTCGTTCTCACCGATTTGAACGCTTTTGAGAATAATGTTCACAATGATAGTTATTCACAAAGCGTTTTGTTTTTAGCCGGCGGAAAATATAGTTATCTGGATTCACGTTTGATTTTCTATTCGCCGAACAAAGAGCTGATCGGCAAGAATCTGGGCGAAGCGCAAATTCGTTTTGCTGATATGCTCACCCAAAGCGAGGGCGGCAACAAAGACTCTCTGACGATCTTAGCCCACCCTTTTAAGCTCGGATTTAGCTGGTCGGGAGATTTACCTCCAGGTCTTGATGGTGTCGAGGTTCTGAATGTCAAAAGTCTTTCCGTGCAAGCATGGACTCATTCAAAAGCTTCCGTCATTTGGAGTCTTCTGATTTATCCGTTTAATCCCGAGTTTTCTTTAGCGCGTCTTTTCCTAGAGCCTACTGAAGAGTTTTCTCTTTTTGATCGTTCGTCAGCACAGCAAAAGCTTTTTGCCTATGCGGGCGCCGAAGCCTCTGCGCGCGCGATTCCACTTGCGAACTATCTGATTCGCTTCCCGAGTTATCAGCGTAACTTTGAAATTGCCACAAACCATGTCCTACTGACGTCGGAACTTACCGGCAATTTGAATAGTGATCGTCAGAAAATTTTTACGGCTCTAAAAAAAGGTCAGTTCTATCTGGCATTTGATGCTCTTGGTGATCCAAAAGGTTTTGTAACAACCCTTGAAGATAAATCCGGTCGCACTTACATGATGGGTTCTGAAGTTAAGTTTCAAAAAGGCATGACCTTGAATGTGAAATTGCCGAGTAAGCCGAAAAGCTTCTTTGAAATTGTGATTTATAGAAACGGTGAGCGCGTTAAAACCATCAATCAAGCTGAGCTGAGTGAGCCTTTGACTGAGCCCGGAGTTTATCGCGTGCAAGTGCGTATCGCGGTCCCAATGCCTTTGCCAGACGCCAATCGCTGGATTAGTTGGATTTATTCCAACCCTTTCTATGTACGTCCTTAGTCTTCGAAATCGCTCGTAGGGATCTCAACAACTAAACCTGCGCAAGGATGATTTTGACAGCAAAGTCGCTCATGGTCGTCAAAACCGCGATCCGTGGCCATTTCCTGCTCCACTTCATTGCGTGGTGGAAGCCGGTCTAAACCTTCTCGGACCCACACGCGACAGGTTCCACAGGTCCCAAATCCACCACAACTGTGCGGAATATCTACTTCTTCACGAAGGGCAGCCTCAAGAAGGGTCTCTTCTTGACTCGCCTCGACAAGCCTATTTTCTGGCAGGAACTTTATTGAAATCGGCATACCCATTATGTATCAATGATTTCATGAGATTCATAGCTTTTGACTTAGAAACTACTGGTACTGTTCCTGGCGTTGATCAAATCGTTGAGATCGGAGCTGTCCGCTTCGTAAATGGCGAGCCAGAAGCAATTTTCGCTACACTCGTTGACCCTCGACGTCCAATTCCTCCGGGAGCTTCAAACGTTAACGGTATCTACGATGAGATGGTTAAAGGTAAGCCCGTGATTGAATCTGTGCTTCCTTCTTTTGCAGAGTTCTGTGGCGATGACATCTTGGTGGCGCACAATGCTCCATTCGATGCGCAGTTCCTGACTGCAGATATTAAAAAGCATGAAGCGGTGGCACCAAAAGGTGTTGTTATCGATACTCTACCTATCGCAAGAAAAGTATTCCCGGGCCTTCCAAACTACAAGTTGGGAACTTTGGTTCAATACTTGAAAATCCCAAGCACTGAATTCCACAGAGCGGAAGAAGATGCTTCTTATTGCGGTCAATTATTCTATCAGATGATTAAAAGAATCTCTGTTGCTGGCCAAGCTCCCCAAGTTGCAAATTTGATCGCTTTGACAGGTAAAGCGGAGCTTCGTTTCCCGCAAATCGTTCGTCAGCCAAAACAAATGGACCTCTTCGGCGGTTTGCTTTAGCTCTGACTTCACAAAAAAATTGAAATAGAAAAAGGCACTGAGTTCATCAGTGCCTTTTTAGTTTCAAATACTTGTTATCCTAGTTTTGCTCTAGCATCTTCAACGTTTTGAAGAACATATCGTAAGACGCGTCTTGAACACCCAACACTTCAGCATAAGCATGTGCAGCCAAAGCTACTAACACGCGATCAAGATAGACAGTGTTCACATTAATTTTGTATTTCGTAAAACCAGCTCTACCAACCTCAGACTCCGTAAGTCCGGCTACACTAACAAGAGTCGCTTCAATAACGATCTGCTTTTCAGATCCCAACGGTATAACCTTGATTCCATATTCAGGAACGGTTTCGCTAACACAAGCGTATCTCGCACTTTTGAATGATGCTAACAGCTCTCTATTGAAAACTGCTGGAAATTCATTCGGACGTGCACCTACTAGATCCGCAAGTCTTTGGCGTGCTTTATTGAAATTGAGCATACACGCTTCTTCACGAGCCTCAGACGCAGTTTCAGCAACTCCGCGAGATTGATTTTTGAATGAAGAAGAACATGCCATTGTGACCAAACTGATCGTTGCAAAAAATATTTTTAATTTCATAAGTCTCCCTATTGAGAACCCTGTTGATTGTTCTGCGGACTGCCGGAACCAGATCCAGAACCAGCTCTGCCCGCTGTCGGCATATCTTCGCAACCACCACGTGTCAGCCATGGGGCTTTTTTCTTCCATTCATTACGAAGCTCTTGAAATTCTGCCTGCAAACAGTTCACTAAGGCCATTCGCTCATCCATTGTCAAACTCAGGCCTGGTGGCATAGATCTATCTACTAAGATCTTAAATTTGATTTCGTCAAAGCTAAAGTTTTCATGCAGATAACCCCGTACAGATCCGTCATGGCATTGAACACAGTTCATAGTCTGACCCACCTTACGATGGTTAATTTTTGTTGGATCTGACATAGTTGTCTGGAATGTATAGTCGCGATCAAGACTTTGATAAGACTGTTGGGTATTTGTTGTAGCACAGGCTTTCAAAAAATCAGGCTTTCTAGTTCTCGATCCTGGAGGAGCCCACCCGTAAGGTTGCACTTCATCACGAGGGCCACGACGAATTTCTGAACCATCAGTGGCTTTTGCTTTTCCCCAAGTGAGACCCGGTACCAACATCATATCATTGATCTCGGTCACCATTCTTTCGTCCTCGGGCTTCATGCGCTGCTCAGTTCCGTTCGTCACCAAGTAACCACGTGGACTAATCGAGCGTAGTGGCGTTGTATGGCATTGCGTGCAAGATTCTGTTCTTGTACCGCTATGCCATTTATAACCACCCGATTGGTCGTCGTATCTTAAGAGTCTTAATTGAGCGACCGGAGGCTTCTTAGTTTTATCGACACTAATAATCGTCAATGTATCCTGGCCATGCGTAAAGTCTTTGCTAGCTGGATATGGATTATCCCTAGTTTCCCGACGGTTTCTATCTGGCGGAGGACTGATTTGTAGAAAGATGTCTTTCTCCCTGCCTGGAATTGCAACGATCGACAAATTCGGAGCACTATCAAAACCGCCAGTTCCTCGAGTTTTATAACCTACCGCTTTCCAGCCCTTATCTTTTGCAACCTTCAATACGTCATCAGGGAATTTCACAAAGCCTGGCTTCACTCTTCCGTTAGAATCTTTAACTAAGAACTCCTTCGGAAGATCTTTTTCTGATTCAAGAATATAACCTTCGGCCGGAGCTACATTTAGCTCTTCGACAGAATCGCCGTAGCTATCACTGCCGTTGGCAATTTGAGGTCTGTTACTTTTCAATTTTACGTAGTAGTCAAGATCCTGAGTACAAGCTGGTGCTCCATTAGGGAAACACGTTTTGAGCGCACTTTTCACTTTACCGTATTCACCGTTGACGGCTTTACCTACGGCAGACTTTCTCCACTCGGTCAGCACATCCCCAGTGAAGTTCTCAGGACAAGCCAGGTCCCCACTACTACTTTCGCCTTGAGCAAGAGCCACGGGACTAACCGAAGCAAAAGACAGAAGAACAAAAAGAATTGGCAGAAAAATACTTTTTTTCATACGTATTCAACCTTGTGACTATTGAGTCCCTGTTGAGCGAGACGATCCACCACTTACTGCATTCGATCCGCAAGCTGATTTAAGTTTGTCCAAAGAAACCTTATGTTCTTGATCCAAAGACGACATGTTTTCGTCTTTCGCAATAGATGTACAAACGGCGCGGTCTAAGCGTTGGCCAACTGCAAACGCATAGTCTAGATCCAGCGACTTACCGCAAGCCTTTGCCCACATCATACCGAGAGCTTCATATGTCTTAGCATCTCCGCCAGTTGGGAAGCTGTTTGGACCAACTTCAACCAGATCAGAAGTAACAACGTCACCAAAGCCGGCACTACCGCCAGCACTACCAACACGACTGTAGAAAAGGGTTCCATCTTTTTTAGTTGTTACGTACAACACGTCTTCGTCGGGACCACTAATAGTAGTCACTTTATTGCTTGATATATCCATTTTCATAAGACGACCCTTCATTGTATTAGGATCTCTCATGACGTAATACACGCTCTTGTTATCAAAACTAAAAGTGACTTTGCTGGTCTCGGTAGGAATTTTCGCGATAGACTTACAATCTCCTGAAGCCGTATCAATTTTGAAAATTTCCGTTTTGCGAGAATCAAGTTGTCGCCCCGCAATCATTTGACCATCTTTGGATAGAATTGGAATTTCTGTGTCAATACCGCCACTATCTAAGTTTTTGCAGGCCTCAATAACGTCGTCTTGAATAGGTTTTACAGAGAAATCATCTGCACCCTTTTTTTCAATGATATAATCGCGGAAAGTACCGCCCGCATTTCCCATAGCAATACGGATTTTTCTTTTATCTGGAGTGCTTCCCGGAAGGGTTCCAATGGATTGATAGTTTCCAAAGTTTTGCGGGTCTGAGTAGAACGGCTGATTGTTTTGACCGTTTGCTTTAACACCACTCATCTTATAGAACGAGATTCCATTTTCAGGATGAAGATAGATATCACCTTCTGGAAGACCATAGGCATCAATATAAGGAGTAATATCTTCCGCTTTTCTTTCGCAAAGGTTGTACATTTTACTGTAAACACCACCCACACTTGTGTAGGTAATGCGGCAATCTCCAGCAACCTGCATCCAATATCCCGAACCCGGCAAATTGTGCACAGCTTTTTTTACAAGAGCATCATTACCACACTCAGGGGCCGCAAAAGCGTTCGTAGAGAAAATTAAGAAAGCAACCAAAGCGTACAAAGCTTTACTGTTTACATTTTTCATTTGAGATCCTTGTTCAACTCAGCCATTTCGGAAGCAATCCATCTTTTAAATACTTTTGCCGATTTGTGTCCGACATAGTCGCGGTTGGAAACAAATTGGTCCTTATAAATATATGTCACTGGATAGTGCAGACCCATTTCACGAGAAACAAGTTCCGTTGAAGCTACCGGCGTCATCTCTGACTTTTGAACCATTCCCTTTTCAGCCCACTTTTTTGCTTCATTGATGTGTGCTTTTGGATCCATCAATACTGTTAAGTGTCCACCTTCTGCTTTCACGGCAGCTTTGATTTCCGCCAAACCTTTTACAGAAAGAGGCATGTAAGGTGTCCAAACATAGATGATACCCCACTTATGAGCCTTCATCGTTTTCGCAAGATCCGCATCCGTGAAGCCTTTTGTAGTGGCCAAAGGAACTTCTTGAGCTGATCTATTCACAGTTTCCATTTTGCAGTCTTGTGCAAGAGACCAAGATTGCACTGTTTCCTTTTTAGTTTTCAGATCAGTTACTTGTAAGTAGCTTTTTCCTTTTTCAGCCCAGATTTGATAAGCTTTGTGCTTGCGCGTATCGCGGAACGCAATACCTGTCATCAAATGCTTGCCAGGAATAGAAACTGGTTTTGGTGTCCAAGTTTGTTTCGGTAAGTGGGCGCTAAGTTCTGCGCTTAAGTTAGATTTGCACGGTGTTGTTTGCATTTGTTCTGCAAAATTTGCTGACGCTGCAAAAACCGTTTGAGCAGCGAGCGAAAATACCACGAATAATACTTTTCCCAAAGGAATCCCCCATGATTATGGCTACCACTCCAGTCTACGGGCAGATTTCGTAAACAAATATCGAAAGTGTGGGCCCACCATTAAATCCATACGCAAGTCCTGTGGAACGAGCCACAACGTCGGCCGCGACGTGGGAGCAATTTGCTCCCGGCTAAGGATTTTACCTTGTAAACAGGCGTTCCCGTGACGTTACCACCGGGAAGAAACTAGGTATTTGTTTTGGGAGCGAAACTCGGGACAGTGAGCGATGTTAACTATGATCCGAGCTCTTTTGCTTTGTGAGCAATCGGCCAACGACGACCGCGTCCAAACGAATGTTCAGACACTTTCAGAATCGGTGGAGCTTGCCAGCGTTTGAATTCTGTACGCGCAATCACAGGAAGCAACCAACGATCTGTCTTGGTTTTTGCTTCACCGGAGTGTTCAACTATATTCTCAACAGCAGCATCCAACACATCATATGGTGGAAGCGTATCTTGATCTTTCTGATTTGGACGCAGTTCCGCACTTGGTGGACGGTCGATGATCTCCCGAGGAATCACTTCTGATTGCTCATTATAAAGCTTTGCGAGGTCATACACTTGTTTCTTGGTAAGATCACCAAGCGGCGCTAGACCCCCACACATATCCCCGTACAAGGTCGAGTAACCAGCGGCGTACTCGCTCTTATTACTTGTCGTAAGCAAAAGAGAGTTTTCTTTATTGGAATACGCCATCAAGATCATCCCACGTAAACGTGCTTGAATGTTTTCTTGCGTGACGCCGAAGTCCTTTAGACCCATCGACTTTTCAAGAGTTCCCAAAACAGTTTCATAAGTTTCATTAATCGAAACGGATTGCATCTGAATCATCAGATTCTTTGCAAGCTCTTCAGCAAGCTTCAAGCTTTGTGGTGAACTAAAAGGCCCAGGTAACGCCAATGCAGACACGTTTCCAGGTCCCAAGGCCTCTACCGCCAAGCAAGCCACGACCGCAGAATCAATGCCGCCACTAAGGCCTAAGTGAAGCTTTTGTAAGCCTGTCTTCTGGCAGAAGTCGCGAATACCTAAAACTAAAGCTTTGCGAAGGCCTTCTGTCACTTTCAATACTTCTGCTTGTGACCAAGCTTTTTTCGTTTCTAAATTATAAACGTTCAGATCTTCTTCAAACTGATGGCAGCGTAAAAGAGCTTTACCTTTGGTATCTAGAACAAAACTGCCACCGTCATAAATAACTTCATCTTGAGCGCCGACTAGGTTCGCATACATGATCGGTGCTTTAAAGTACTGCGCAGTCTTCTGCGTGACATACTCGCGCTGTTTCAGCTTAGCTGGGAAGTACGGGGACGCGCTGATATTGATCACTAGATCAATTTTCTTTTTAGGCACGCTCATAATTGGGTTTTTAATATAAGGACTTTGGCCTTTGGCATTTGGCCAAGCCCAAATATCTTCACAAATGGTGACGAAGAATTTTTTGCCTTTAAAGTTCAGGTAGTTCTTTGTCATTTCGCCCGGTTGAATAAAGCGAGCCTCGTCAAAAACATCACCCGTAGGTAGAAGCTGTTTATGAAAGAACTGGATCTTTTGGCCTTTTACTAAGAACGCCGCCGAATTGAAATATGGTCGACCAATTTTTGAAGGATTTCTGGTAAATGCACCCAAAAGAACGCCCATACCTTTGGGGATTTCTTTGTGGATTTTCTGCAAAACTTTTTCTTGTTGAAGAACGATTTTGGTTCGCTCTAAGAGGTCGTATGGATGGTATCCAAACAGCGCACTTTCAGGGAACACCACGAGTTCACATTCTTTTTCGTGGGCGCGCTTAACAAATTCTAAAATCTTTTCGGAGTTGTATTCGAAATCACCAAGAGTCGGATTAATTTGAGCAATTGCTATTCTCATAAGATTCGGGCCTGCTTTTCTCTTTAATCATCATACGCCCAGTAAAGCCGTCTTGGTAGCCATGCCAATAACAAATTTCTGTTTCTGGGAACTTCCAGCAAAAATAGCCGTCCCCGCTGTCAAAGTCAGCAAGCCAAAGACCTTTTGGCTCACCGCCGAGTTTTTCGATCTTGATCTGCCAACGCGTGACGATTTCGTTGAGACGAGCTTCAAGCTCTCTCACGGCGCGGCTTTTTTTGTCGGTATGGGCATCTATGAAATTGATGATTTTTTTGACTTCGGCTTGAGCCTCTTCAGTCAAGCGATACACCAACGGGAGAAGTTGCGACACCTCGTGATGCATAAATACTTTTTTGCGATTGATCTCAATCACATTCTTCACCAAATTCCCCCCGGAACGCTTCGCAGAAGTCACTGATATGTAGCAATTAGAAAACTCATGCAAGCAATATAGGAAATTACAGAGAAGTTAAGATCTCGCGTGAAGAAATTTCCGAAGCACTAGAAAACAATTATGCGTGCGGCGTGTTGATCTATTTTTCCTGACTCTTTGCAATCTTGAGTGCCTGACTTCCGAGCACCATGACAAGCGCAATGACAATGGCCGCTATGATAAGAAATCTGAAGAAATTACCAAGGGTAAATGGCGTTTCCTCTGCTTCGACCGTAGGTGGTGCTGCAGGTTTTTTGATAGGTATTTTTTTCGGAGGGGGAGCAAAGTTTTCTCCCATTGCAATCGTTCGCCCGCTGCCATCTTTACGTGCTTGTTTCTTTTTTTCCTCTTCCGTCAAACCAGCGATTCCCACATAAGTCGACTTGTCGGTGCGGTTGATAGATCCTTCTGAATATGAATCACGACGGTTATAAAATCTACTTCCATTATCGGCGAGTGGAATCTCTGTCACTTTTTCTGCGGCAACTCCAGTTTCTGTTGCATTCCTTTTCTTCATGGAACTAATCAACAGGTTTCCGCCACGAGAAGAAGAGCCCGGGCCGACCGAACTGCCGCCGCCGCCACTGCTACTGGAATCCGACGAATTTTTGTTCTGACTCTGGTCCCCGTTTTTTCCGCCTTGAGCCGAGTTCGGAGGCCGTCCTCCGGCAAGCGTCGCCGCCTCGAATTTGGCGTTGCAACCCTCTTCAGCCAAGATTTCTTCGGTCGAAGCGTCTCCTAAACTCGGGAGCTCCCCGGTCTCTAACAGACACGCAATATAGTCACCCATGTAGCTTTTGAGGAAGTCTCGAAGTGGTGTGAAAACCTGATATGCGAGGGCCATGACCAAGGCAACACTCACGATCAAAACCAATACGTATTCAACCAAGGCTTGCCCTTGTTGATTGGATAAACTGGACCGTTTTTTTAATTTCTGCACTAGGTCTAAGAGGGCCATTTAGGTAATAATATAACATATGAACACATCACTGGTTTACAAAAGCTTGATAAGACTGGCCTTTGTGGCTGTCCTCGTCTCATTTCAATGCATCGCTTGGGCCGCAAATACAGCCCAAAGCCCAGCACCAAAGGCCGCTTCTTCACCCGCACCCATCAAGGAAACCAATGTTTTGGCCTCTGCGGAAGAGCTCTTTAAAAAAGGCGACTACGATAAAACTAGTGACCTGCTTTGGAAAAATATCGACAAGCTTGATCGCAAAGGCCTCATGCTCCTGGCTGTGACTCATGAAAAGAAAAAAGATCCTGCCAACATGATCAAGATCGCTAACATGATGCTTTCTAAAAATCCAAAGGACCACGAGGCTTACTATTTACTCGGCAGCGCGCAGATGATGAATAAACAGGTTGTCAGTAAAAAGAATTCAGAAGCAATGGAGTCTTTTAAAACCTGCTTAGAGATCAATCCAAAATATCAGCCGGCCTACGAGAAGCTCGCAAAAATGTACGAGGAAAAGCAAAACTACTATGAACTGCGCATCCTCTATCAAGACATGCTGGACAACATCGGCCGTAAGGCAGAATTTCTTACAAAGCTGTGTGAGATAAACACCAAGGACCGTCAAGAAGACCAAGCTCTGAGCACTTGTAAGGAAGGCATCCAAAAAGATCCAAAAATCGCCGACAACTACGTTAATTTGGGTCTTGTACAAAAAGATGCTGGAGATGTCGACGAAGCCAAAAAGTCGCTTAAAACCGCAGCAGACGCCCACTCCAAGTCTGAATTCGCCCAGTACACCTACGCGAACCTCATGGAAGAGCAAAAAAGTTATTTAGAGGCCAATAAATACTACCAGCGCGCAACAGCGGCGGATGAGAAATCGGCTCGCTCTTGGATTGGTTATGCGAAATCGGCGTTTGAACTCAGAAAATTTGAAGAGGCCTTAGACGCCTACAAAAAAGCCTGCAAGCTTGACCAAAAAAATGCCGTCGCGTTTAGAAAAGCCACGACGGCATTGAAAAGTGCTAAAGATGCTGGTTGGACGGGGCCTTATGAAAAGGCCTCCGAGAGCTGTTCCGGTTACTAACTACTCTACGACGATCTCACCAATGAGGTCGTATTCCATGCTGTCAGTGACAAGGACTTTCACCATGTCACCCACATTTGCCTGACCGTCATTGATCAAAACCACACCGTCGATATCCGGAGCTTGTTGTGAAGTACGACCTTGTAACAACAGGTCTGTTTCTTCACTGAAGCCTTCCACAAGAACTTCCACAGTTTTACCAATGAAAGCACGGTGTTTATCGCGAGAAATGTTTTGTTGAACTTCCATGACTGCTTCAAAACGAGCCTGCTTAGTTGCATCGTCGATTTGATCTGTCATTTTACCGCCCGGAGTATTTTCTTCCGGAGAGTATTGGAAGCAACCAACGCGGTCGAACTGTTGTTCAGCGATGAACTCAAGCAATTCTTCGAACTGCTCTTGAGTCTCGCCAGGGAAACCAACGATGAACTGAGTACGAATCACCGCATCTGGAATTTCCGTACGGATGATACGAAGAGCTTCTTCGATTTCTTTACGTGTCATCTTACGATTCATCTTTTTCAAGACTTCATCGTTCACGTGCTGAAGAGGCATGTCGAAGTACTTCACAAGTTTCTTGTTGTTCTTCATCAGCTCGATCATCTCTGGAGTGATTCCATCTGGATAGAGATACAACAAACGAATCCACTGAATACCTTCAACCTCTGTTAAAGCTTTCAAAAGCTCAACAGGGCTTTCTTTTGCTTCTGGATTCTTACGGCGAAGATCCCAACCATAATCTGTGAAGTCGTGGCTGATGATGATCAATTCTTTAACGCCACCTGCAGCTAAAAGCTTCGCTTCGTTGACGATGTTTGCAATTGTACGAGACTGTAGGTTTCCGCGGATCAAAGGAATCGCACAGAATGCACAACGCTTCATGCAACCTTCAGAGATCTTCAAATAAGCTCTGTGGCCCGGTTGTGAGTTCACACGCGGAGTCGCTTCTTCTTGAAGATATGTTGGAAGATTGAAGAAGGTTCTCTTCTGGTCACCTTGGTCAGAGTTCTTAAGGATCTTCGCGATGTTTTGGAATTCACCTGAACCCACGAATAGATCTGCCTCTGGTAGACCTTGAACCAAGTCATCTTTATAACGCTGAGTTAAGCAACCAGCGACGACAACTTTTTTAAGTTGGCCGGTTTTCTTAAGCTCTGCCATTTCCAAAATTCTTTGGATGGATTCTTTTTTAGAGTCTTCGATGAAACCGCATGTGTTAACGATAACAGTGTCTGCATCGCCATGGTCACCGACGACTTCGAAGCCTTCTTTCAGAAGGGTGCCTGCCATGATCTCGCTATCAACGAGATTTTTAGGGCAGCCAAGACTGATGAAGTGAACTTTTTTAGTGGCATTATTTGGAGTTGCCTGATTCATAGATTTGTCACCTGAGCATCTTTCGGAATTTTGTACTTAAAGAGATCTTTATTTTCTTTAGAAATGAATTCTGTTTTCTTAAGTGTAATTTCTGTCGTGTTATCAACATCGTCTTTGTAAGAGATCTTTGTGATCTGCTTCGACTTTGTGTCTACGTCCATCGTCAGACCTTTTACGCGAAGATCTCCAGACAACGGCTGAAGCTCAACACTCAAGATGTCGTTGTCGATTTTTTCGTTAAGAATTTTAAAGTTCTTATCGATAGGATCTTTGCCGATCAGAGTAGAGATCAAGATTTGTGATTTAGTATTCTTATCAAGTTTTGCGACTGCAACTTGAACATTGCCACCCAAATCTTTTGGCGGGAATTGCACGTTCCAAATTGTTTCGCCATCGAACAAAAGCAAGCTTTGCTCTGGAGTTTCATTCTCCCAACGGAATTTGCCTTTAGATAAAGAGATCACACCTTGATACGTGGTGCTCTTTCCTAAAAGTTCGGACGTTACTTTTTTGTCCGTTTCGATTTTAACAAGCTTGGAGTTGCGATATTTTTTGCTGACTTCTTTTAACACAGCCACTGCAGGCGCCGGTTTTTTTTCTTTGGCTTTCGCCAACACCGTCGCAGGATAGATCATGAGAGTGGTCATGAAAATCGAGAGTGAAATAGAGAATTTAGACATTCCAGTGTTATACCAGTTCCCTGGACGCTCCGCAAGACAGACCCCTCTGCGCAAGGGACCACACTGCAAAATCTCTAGGCTTTCCAAGGCTTTTCCACGCTGCTCTAGAGGTTGCACCTGTTGTCACAATGTCATCGACAAAAACGATGTGTTTTCCAATACGTCGCTTGGCGAAGTCCTCTTTTGTAAATTTTGCAGACCACCCCATCTCGAGTTTAAAGCGTTCTGAGCGCGATTTTCTTCTCTGAGATTTTGTCGCGGCTCTCAACAAGCATGGATAGAGTTCGGCACCACTAAGCTCTGCCAGTGCTTTTGCAAAGTAAAAAGCATGGTCTTCTTCCCCCGCTCGCGAGGGGCTAGGAATCAACAAAATGGGGCTTACTTTCGAAAGACCGATCAATTTTCTACGCCAAAACACTTCAGCGTAATGGCTCCATAGTTCTCGAGAGCCCTGTCCTTTAAGCGCCATCACCAAAGAAGATAGAACTTCTTGGCGTCCAGGAATCCAATGAAACAAGGATTCCACAGATAGCTTTTCTACTTTTTGCTGAAACAGATGTGCATTCGGATCGCTCCACGACCAAAGATTCCCGGAACAAAACTCACAAAGCCCGTCCGTGCGTCGATCCAAGGATCCGCAATACAAACAAGCTCGGAGACCAAACCAGATTAAACGTCGAGAAAGAAACATGCTGAAAAACTTCAGCAAGAGAAGTGCCTAGGAATTGTGATAAGGAAGATTTCTAAGAATCGTAAACGCGCGATAGATTTGCTCTAGTGCCACGGTCTGCGCCAAAAGATGATTCATGACCATCGGAGACAGCGTTACGACCAGCTGAGCACGTGAACGGACCTCGTCACTGACGCCATAAGCACCGCCGATAATAAAGACAGCGCGCTTTTTGGAACTTGAGAGAATGCCTTCGATTTTTTTGGAAAACTCAATAGAGTTAAACGATTTTCCGCGCTCGTCGAAAAGCACGACAAAGTCATCATTGCTCAAAGAAGACAGAATCAATTCGGATTCTTCCTTTTTTTTCTGAGCAGCCTCATCGCGAGAGGACTTTTTAGGTTTTAAAGTTTGAATTTCAAAAGAATTAAAGTGCGAGATCTTTTGCGAGTACAATCTTGCTGCCTCGTCGGCCCAAGCTTCTTTGGCAGTTGCAAGATTGTACAGGACAAATTTCATATTACTTTACGTAAGGGTCTTTCAGGTTCAGATCCTTGCCGTCTTTCCACAATTTCTCCAAAGAGTACTCTTGGCGAACAAAGTCATAGAACACGTGTACAATCAAAGAACCGTAATCGACCAATACCCAGCGGCCTTCATCAACACCTTCCACGCTTTGTGGAAGCACGTTGTATTCTTCTTTCACCGCTTGAACGACGTTCTCTGCCAAAGAACTCGCATGACGAGTGCTTGTACCAGACGCAATCACTGCATACTCCGTAGGAGCTGCTAGACCCGTTAGGTCAAAGGCACGAACTTGAATACCTTTTTTAGAGAACAAGACATTTGCACAAAACGTGGTGAACTTTGCAAAGTCACCAACACGATCGCCGATAGGACGATAGAGTTTGTTTTCACGGATGTAAGACTCTACAGCAAGCGGAAGTACTTTTTCAACAGGACGGCCCGTGCGCAAAAGCTTACGAACTTCCGTTGCAGATACTTCGATATCTTGCAAACGAATGAACTGAACGTTGCGGCCGGTTTTCAATTCGATAAAGTTGAAGTCATATTCTGCAACCAAAGCTTTCAAAAACTCTGGAAGCTCGTCAGCCTCTTGTGGAATTTCCCAACCTGGGCGAGTTGTTACGATCAAATTCGCTTCTGTAAGGATCTTTTGATAGTCCTTCCATTGACTGAATTCTTCGAATTGATCTGCACCGATGATCAAGAATAAATCTTCAGGATCTACTTCTTTACGAAGGCTTGTTACCGTGTCGATTGTATAGCTAAGACCACCACGCTTGATCTCTTGATCATCAACAACGAATTGCTTGCCATAAGTGTTCAGGGCTTTTTTAACAAGTTCGAGTCTTTGTTCAGCGCTTGGGCCTTCAACTTCCATCTTCAATGGATTTTGAGCTGCAGGAACTACGTGAATCTTATCAAGACCCGCTTTTTTCTGAACAGTCACAAGACTGTTGATGTGACCCATGTGTGGGGGATTGAAACTTCCGCCGAAAATGCCGACTCTCATAGCTCTTCCTCTTGAAACACTTTACGAGTTAACTCGATAATAAGTTCTTTAATGTTTTTGCCGGTCACCGCTGAAATCATCAAAGGCTCTACGCCCGTCTTCTTTTTAAAGGTTGATTTCAGTTTTTCCAGCTGATCAATGCTGAGGGTGTCAATTTTGTTCAATACAACGATCTGAGGACGATCCGCTAAAGAGAAGAAACCTTCTTTTTCCGCGTTGTTCTCATCGTATTTTGTAAGTTCATAGTTGATGTCTTCGTAATCTTGAATCGGATCACGTCCAGAAAGACCTGAAGCATCGACTAAGTGAATGAAGAAACGCGTACGCTCGATGTGTTTTAGGAACTGAATTCCCAAACCAACGCCTTGATGTGCGCCTTTCACAAGACCTGGAATATCCGCTACCACGAAAGATTTAAAGTCCGCAGCCTTAACAACGCCTAAGTTTGGCGTCAGTGTTGTGAAAGGATAGTCTGCGATTTTTGGTTTCGCCGCAGAAATACGAGAAATCAAAGTGGACTTACCAGCATTCGGGAATCCAATGATACCCACGTCTGCAATAAGTTTGAGTTCTAGTTTGATCTCCATGCGTTCGCCATCTTCGCCTGGCTGAGCATGTTCAGGAGCTTGGTTGGTGCTGGTTTTAAAGAAGGCATTGCCCTTACCACCGCGACCACCTTTAAGAAGAACGTGCTCTTCGATGCCAGTCAAATCGATGAGGACTTCGCCATCCATATTGCGTACGAGTGTTCCTTCAGGAACTGTAAGCACCATGTCTTGGCCGTTGGCACCGAAGCAGTTTGCGCCAGCACCTGGCTGACCGTTTTGTGCTGGATATTTTTTGTTATGTCTGATGTCGATCAAAGAGTTTAAATGCTTTGAAGACTTAAAGATGACGTCGCCACCTTTACCACCATCGCCACCATCAGGGCCTCCACGAGGCATCATAGACTCGCGACGAAAACTGACGGCACCTGGGCCACCGTGACCGGAGGAAACTGTAATTGTAACTTCATCAATAAACTTCATAGAAAAATACCGCGCCCAAAACAGAAGGGCTAAAATGCAAAAAGGGACCGAACATCGGCCCCTCTTTAACTACTGGAATTAGCTTTGCTTGTACAAACCTAATTGACGAGTTGTATCAATTACGCAGTTTTAGGATAAACGCTAACTTTGAAACGCTCTTTAGAGAAACGTTCAAACTTAACCAATCCATCAATAACTGAATAGATAGTGTAGTCGCGTCCCATTTTCACGTTGTTACCAAGGTGGAATTTTGTTCCACGTTGACGAACGATGATTGTGCCTGGGAGAACTTGCTCGCCACCGAATCTTTTCACGCCAAGTCGCTTACTCTGTGAATCGCGACCATTCTTCGTACTACCGCCGGCCTTCTTACTTGCCATGACTATTACTCCGTTTAAACAATTAGATTAAAAATTACTTCTTAGTCGCTTTTTTTGCAGCTTTTTTCTTCGCGCCGGCTTTTTTAGCTGGCTTCTTAGCCGCCTTTTTAGCAGTCGCTTTCTTAGCTACTTTTTTCTTAGCAACTTTTTTCGCTTCAGCTTTCAAAGTTTCAGCAGCTGCTTTACCGCCACCTACTGCCGCTTCAGCACGCGCCTTACGGTCAGCTTGCTTGTCAGCGATTCTTTGAGTGCGTACTGCCGCGATATCAACTACGTTTGGAGTAGTTTCAGCTTTAGCAGATTTGCCATCAGCAGAGATTGCTTTAATGAAAAGCTCTGTGAAATCTTGTTTGTGTGTGTTCAAACGACGATAGCCGTGACGACGTCTTTTCTTGAATACGATCACTTTGCGAGTTCTAGCTTGCTTAGTAACAACAACAGTTACTTTAGCACCTTTAACAAGTGGTTGACCGATAACGGATGTTTCGCCGCCGATCATTAGAACTTCTGTGATATCGAATTCTTTACCAAGTTCTTGCTCAAGTTTCTCTACTTGAAGAACATCACCCGCTTGAACTTTATATTGTTTCCCGCCGGTACGAATAATTGCGTACATGAATAACCTCCAGCTACCCGAAATAAGCCTTGCTTAAATGCCACCTCGCACCAGTCTTTGTCAACTGATTAGATCTATTTTTTAGGCAGATTCCGGAAGAGGATGAGGTTATCTTGGGGGACCCCTGAAGGCAACGGATATTTTGGGGGCCAGACCCTTTACAATAGATATGTTATTTCAAACACTTAGGTTCTTTTTTTTGGGGACCCAGTGACTTCAGTGTGGGGCTTAGTGAAGCCCCGGGTAAGCTGCTTTCAAAGCTTTTATTTTCTCTTCCACGGCTTTTTGGGTCAGCGGATTTGAACTGTTTCGTTGGGCTTTGAGATCGTTGAAGGCCGCCGTGATCGTATTTTCGATCTCTTCGGGGGCTCCCGATCGGCGCTGATTCCGATAGCGTTCTTTGATGCTGTTTTCGATCTTCACCCACTTGGCCTTGGTAACCTCGGTTAACTTCTCGGTTTTACCGGAATAGGCCGCCAGGTTCTCTAACATATAGAGTTCGCGTTCGGTCATCTTATTAAGTTGCTGATTGAGCTGGGTTGGATTCGCAAGATCTACCTTCTGCTCTTTCACATACGCCATGTAAGCCCTCTGGTAAGCGCCTGCGGACTCTTGGGTTTTACCTAGGTTGCCTGCTGCTTCTGCGTGAAGACGATGCCATTGGGAATAGTCTTCCTTCGAGGCTGCATTTACGTATTTTTCATAGTCTTTGAGCTGGAGGGCCTTTTGAAGGCGAGCAAGTTCCGCCGCATCTTCTGTTCTATCTATCCCCGTAATTCCGTTTCTCATCATTATATTTGTGTCGTTTATCGAGAAATAAGGTCCACCCGTTTCAGGATTTATTTTCTGCGAGAGTTTGAACTTCTCATCCTTGTCGGCCTTTGTCAGAGTTTGATAGGTCCGGCCTTCGGAGGTACCAACCTCATGCATTTTTTGAAGTTGTTTGGCTTCTGCTGCCGAAAGCTTACGACCTGCAAGAGCTTCTAAAGACGCGACTCTTTCTCCTGGGGTCATCGAGCCTGCCATCTTAAGGATTTCATCTTTTTGTGAGGCGTTTGTTAACTGCTGACCAACGCCTCCACTGCCACGACGGTCTGCGCTTTTCACCATCCTCACAAAGTCTTTTACTTTTTGCGTGGTTTTTGCGGCCTGAGCGGCTTCACCGGCAACGGCTGCGACTTCAACATTTTTTAAGTTGTTAGCAGGAACTCCCGCTAATTTTGCGATCTTACCAAGGTGTGCGGCTTTCATTGCTAAACCTGCTGGGCCTGCTGCAACCGTCGCAACAAATGCTATCGCTTCACAAGTTAAGGCGGCGGCTTCGTACGTATTGTAACATTGAAGTTTTACGCCCATTTCATTGAGCTTCGCATGTGCTGCCCCGATCAAGTTCGGAAACTTTCCGCCCGACTCGCCTTTCATGCTTTTGACCCAGCCTACGTACTCTTGCTCTTCCGGTGTGTATTTAGAGTCATCTTCATCAAGACGTAAGCGCACTTGTTCCATCGCAATGAGTCCTTGGCGACCTTGCGCGGTCTTCAAACTTTCTTTGAGTCTTGCACAATCGGATCTCTGCACAACGCCTTCTGCAGGCGCTTCTACGCGCAACATTTTAGGAACGCTATTGTTGTAGTCCGCAAAGATCGCTTTCTTTTTAGCGGGATCTTTATCGCAGAGTGCGTTTTCATTTCTTTCTTTTTCAGCGTTAGCAACCATCTTCGCGGTGCCTACACCTATCATTGTCCCAATAACCTTCGTCGTATGTACGACAAAGTTCCAACCTCCCATGGCGCAGCCAGATCTAAAATCGAAATTCGTCTCTAGCGCTTTCAGCACAACATTTTTCTCTTCGCACACAAGGCCTTTTTCGTCTGGATTTTCGTTGTTTTGTTTCATCTTGGCGTAAAGATCCTGGCACTCTTTCGAACCTTTGGTTTCTAAACAGTCGTAATGAACGAAATCTTGCAGGCCTTCTAAAGAAAATAAATCCGCACGCGGTTTACACATTTGGTCCGCGTTGGCAGCAAAAGGAAATAGAATTGTTACAAGCAAGATGAGTCGAATTGCCATGCGATTTTATCGGATTCGCTATGGCAGTGCTCCAGTAGTTTCCACGAAATATTAACGGAAACACCTTCTTGTCACTCTTAGGACCTAGACTTAACTCTTAAACAAAGAAGATTTCGTATTGTTCAATGTGGTAATTTGGCTCAATTTTAAACGCCACAGAGCGACCCAGTTTTCTCTCGATGTGCTCTAGACTTTCGCCTTCCATTTCGTAGATCCAGTCGACAACTTCCGCATGGCAATGAACAACGATATTGGTTTTCTTGTTTTCAAGAATACCAGCGTCGCGCTCAAGCTCGCGGAAGATTTCATTGGCGATTGTCGATTTACGTTTGATGTAGCCCTTGCCTTCACAGTACGAGCAAGGTTCACACAAAGTTTTAATCAAGCTTGGACGAATACGTTTGCGAGTCATTTCCACCAAACCCAATTGGGACATGGAAACAATATTGGTGCGGGCGCGATCTCTTTGCAGTTCTTCAGCAAGCGCATCCAAAACTTTTTCGCGGTGAGATTCTTTTTCCATATCGATGAAATCGATGATGATAATCCCGCCACAGTTTCTGATTCTGAGCTGATGGGCGATCTCGCGAACGGCTTCTAGGTTGGTTTTTAAAATCGTGTCTTCGAGGTCTTTTTTGCCCACGAATTTACCCGTGTTCACGTCGATAACAACAAGAGCTTCGGCCTCGTCGATAACGATGTAACCACCGGATTTAAGCCAGATTTTTCGTTCCATGGAACGAGAGATTTCGATGTCGATGTCATAAAGATCAAATAGTGGTTTTTTCTCTTCGTAAAAGACCACGTTCTGTTTGTACTTCGGCATCAGCTGAGCCACAAACTTCGTTACTTTTTTATGAATCTCTTCGTCATCAACCCAAACGCTAGAAACGCTTTCGCTCATCAGATCTCTGAGCGAGCGAAGTTCAACCTCGGGTTCTTGATGGATTAGGCCCGGTGCTTTTTTCTTTTCATAGTTTTTGAAAACTTCTTTACCGAGGCGATCCAGATACTCGATGTCTGAACGAAGGCTTTCTTCACTGGCGCCTTCACCCGCGGTTCTGACAATCACGCCCCCTTGAGGGTTGATTTTCTGAACGATGTTACGAAGGCGATCACGTTCTTCGTCGTTTTCAATACGACGAGAAACCCCCAAGTGACGAACCGTTGGTAGATAAACCACACAACGACCTGGCAAAGAAATGTGAGTCGTAAGACGAGCTCCCTTGGTCCCAAGTGGATCTTTCGCCACTTGCACTAGGATAGATTGACCTTCTTTGATTAAATCTTGGATTGGTGTTTTGTTTTGGTGAGTTGACGGCGGAAGACTGTCTGCATCGGTATCAGAATCTGAACCTAAAACATCGTCACGGTCCAAATCCGCAAAAGGATAGGCCCCCGAATCGACATCTTCACGAATATCACCCACGTACAAGAAGGCTGCCTTATCTAGACCAATGTCTACAAAGGCCGCTTGCATACCAGGTAAGACACGAATCACGTGGCCACGATAAACGGAGCCGACCAAGGTCGGGGACGTTTTTCTTTCGATCTTCAAATCTGTTAAAACTCCGCCCTCCACGTATGCAACGCGAGTTTCGTGTGGTTTTACATTGATGAGAATTTCTGCAGACATAGTGACCTCTGGCTCTGTCCTTAGTCTAGATCCGTACGCTAAGGCAATGAGTATTTAAATTTTAAGGGCTTTTCGCCGAAAAGATAAGTGAAAAACTGTGTGAAAGGGTCCTCATGGCAACAATAGATGAATTATTCCGATTGATGGTCGACCAAGGCGCATCAGATCTTCACATCACAAGTGGAGCTCCGCCTTACCTCCGTCTTCATGGAAATATGATCGCTTTGAATTACCGTGAGCTATCCAGCCAGGATGTGCAAGGTTTAATCTTTGAAATTCTGAGCGAAAAGCAAAAAAAATCTTTTATTGAGAAATGGGAACTCGATTGCGCTTACACTCTGCAAGGAGTCGGTCGTTTCCGTTGCAACATCTTCATGCAGCGTAAAGGTCTTGGCGCCGTTTTCCGTATCATTCCAGAAAAAATCAAAACAGCTCAAGAGCTTAATTTGCCTCCGGCAATTATGGACGTAATTGATTGTGAAAAAGGTTTGGTGTTGGTTACGGGTCCAACGGGTTCTGGAAAATCCACAACCCTAGCGTCACTGATCCATCATATCAACGCGACTCGCGAAGCTCACATTATCACGGTTGAAGACCCGATCGAATTCGTGCATCCAAATATTAAATCTCTGATCAACCAACGTGAAGTAGGAAGTCATACAAAGTCTTTTGCCAACGCGCTTAAAGCGGCGCTTCGTGAAGATCCGGATATCTTACTCGTGGGTGAGTTGCGTGACCTTGAAACTATTTCTTTGGCACTGACTGCCGCAGAAACGGGACACATCGTGTTTGGTACGCTTCACACCAACAGTGCGGCAAAAACTATTGACCGTATCATTGACGTTTTCCCATCTGGTCAGCAGCAGCAAATCAGAACGATGCTTGCAGAGAGCTTGCGTGGAGTTATCGCCCAAACTCTGTTTACTCGCGCTGATGGTCAAGGCCGTATTGCTGCATACGAGATTATGAGAAATACCAAAGCGATCGGGAACTTAATTCGCGAAAGCAAAATCCATCAAATTCCTTCTGCAATGCAGACCGGCTCTTCAAGCGGTATGATCCTCTTCGAAAAATACATCGAGGACTTGGTCAAAAAAGGAAAAGTGTCTGCTCACGATGCAAAAACTTTCCTTGGTAAAGAAGGCGATACGACAATGGCAAGCCCCGGCGGCGGTACCAAAGTAGGTTAGTTTTTTGACTTTCATGTAAAGCCTAGATAACCTCCCAAGTAACGATTGGGAGGTTCTTTTTTGAAAAATCTTGCCTCATACATTGACCATACGATTTTGAAACCGGAAACCACCGAATCGCAGATTCGTCAGCTTTGCAAAGAGGCTCTCGAGAATCGGTTTTTCAGCGTCTGTGTAAACACCAGCTTTGTTCCACTATGCAAAGAACTTCTTAAAGGATCTTCCGTCAAGGTTTGCGCTGTTGTTGGTTTTCCTTTGGGCGCAATGAGCACTCCTGCAAAAGCTTTTGAAACTAAGTGGGCCGTTGAAAATGGTGCTGATGAAATCGATATGGTTATTCAAATCGGCGCACTGAAATCTTATCAATATGACTACGTACGTACGGATATTCAAAAAGTTGTCGAAGCAGCACAAGGTCGCACAGTGAAAGTCATTATTGAAACTTCGTTACTAAACCACGACGAAAAGATTATGGCGTGCCAGCTCAGCAAAGACGCAAAGGCACATTTTGTAAAAACCAGCACCGGTTTTAATGGTGGTGGCGCAACAGTTGAAGATGTGCAATTAATGAAATCCGTTGTGGGCGATGCTTTGCAGGTGAAAGCCAGCGGTGGCGTTCGCGATCAGGCTACCGCCGAAGCGATGATTCGCGCTGGCGCTACTCGCCTTGGCACAAGCTCCGGCGTGCAACTTGTAAAAAATCAAACAGCCACAAGTGGTTACTAGAGGGTCCTAATAATGTCTTTTCTTCCTGCTGAAGTTATTAAGTCCAAACGCAATGGCAAAGCCCTGAGCTTCGAAGAAATCGAAGAGTTTATTCTTGGCTATGCACGCGGTCGCATTCCTGACTACCAAATGTCTGCCCTACTCATGGCGATCTTCTTTAAAGGCATGACAACAGAAGAAACTTTGTCTCTGACAAAAGCCATGCTTCATTCTGGTGAGGTTGTCGATTTCTCGCACATCCCAGATTTCAAAGTCGACAAGCACTCTACAGGTGGCGTCGGTGATAAAACCAGTTTGATTCTTGGGCCTATTGTTGCCGCCGCCGGCGTTCCGGTCCCAATGATCTCGGGCCGCGGTCTTGGTCACACGGGTGGAACCTTAGATAAGCTTGAAAGTATTCCTGGATTTAACACTCAGTTGGATCTTGAAACTTTTAAGAAGCTCGTTGCAAAACACAAAATCTGTTTTATTGGTCAAACTAAAGAGATCTGCCCTGCTGATAAAAAAATCTATGCTCTTCGCGATGTCACTGCCACGATTGAAAGTCTGCCTTTGATTTGTGCCAGTATCATGTCGAAGAAAATCGCTGAGGGTATTGATGGCTTAGTGCTTGATGTAAAGTTTGGCTCTGGTGCTTTCATGAAAAAGGCCGAAGATGCTGAAGAGCTTGGTCTTAAATTGATGAGCATCGCAAAAGGTTATGGCAAAAAAGTCGTAACGTTGCTGACCAATATGGATCAGCCGCTCGGTCGCTACGCGGGAAATTCCCTCGAAGTGGAAGAGTGTGTGGATATCATGCAAGGCAAAGTGTACAAGTCGGCTGCGGGCTATGATCTTTATCACGACACTCGCGAGCTCAGCTTGTGGTTATCAGCGCATATGCTACATATGGCTGGAAAAACTAAAACTGCAGAAGAGGCGTATGAACTTGCTTGCGATTTGTTATCTTCTGGCCGCGCCTACAAAAAGTTTGAAGAACTTTGCTCGATCCATGGCGGAAATTTAGCAGCGTTGCCAAAGCCAAAACACAAATTTGTAGTACCTGCGGAAAAAGCGGGTTTTGTAAGCACATTCAACACGGAATCAATTGGTGTTGCAGGTATTATCCTTAAAGCCGGTCGCGCAGTCGTCACCGATGTCATTGCTCCGACTGCGGGCATTGAGTTTCATGTCAAAGTTGGTGATGCCGTTCAAGCTGGCGATCCGATTTATACTCTGCACGGAGACGATTTGGAACTCATGCAATCAGCGTTTCCACTCTTAAAGTCGTCGGTGAATATATCCTTGCAAAAACCGCCAAGTCCGAGTTTGATACTGAAAGCTCTGGTCTAGAGGAGATTTATGGTATTTCAAAAGCTCACAGAAACAGTAAAATACATTCGCTCTATCGCTCCTAACAAACCTCGCGTCGGAATTACGTTAGGTTCGGGTCTTGGAGCTTTCGTAAAAGAAATCGAAGTCGAACATACTATTCCTTATCATGAAATCCCCTACTTCATGCCAACGACTGTTGAAGGCCATCAAGGAAATTTGATTTTCGGTAAAGTGGGCTCTCAGTCTGTCGTCGTTCTTCAAGGACGTAATCACTACTACGAAGGTCACAGTATGGAAACTGTGGTTTTCCCAACCAGAACAGTAGCCCTTTTGGGAATTGAGTCTTTGATCTTAACCAACTCTGCGGGCGGCTTCGGCGAAACGATGCAGGCTGGCGAGTTCATGATCATCGAAGATCATATCAATCTCATGGGTACAAATCCTTTGATGGGCCCGAATATTAAAGAACTTGGCCCTCGTTTTCCGGATATGACGGAAGCATATGACAAAAATCTTATCGAAAAGATGGAACAAATCTTTCAAAAGCAGCAAGTTCGTTACCACAAAGGTATTTACTGCGGTGTCAGCGGCCCTACTTATGAAACTCCAGCGGAAGTTCGTTATTTGAAACTCATTGGCGGAAAAGCTGTGGGTATGAGTACTGTACCTGAAGTGATTGCTGCAAATCACTTGGGTCTTCGTGTTGCGGCCCTCAGCTGCATTACGAATTTGGCGGCGGGAATTTCTCGCCAGAAACTATCGCATCAGGAAGTAACTGATACAGCTAAACAAGTGGAAAAGCAGTTCACTGGCTTCCTGAAAGAATTTGTACAATCCATCTAGGGGTTTGCATGCACGTTGGAAGAAAAGTTCAGTCGTTTAATACACAGCTTGAAAATCAGTTTGCGACCGCATCGACAAAATTGATCGAACTCTTGTCGAAAGAAGGCGTGAAGAATCAGGCTTACTTAGAAGGTCTTCCTTACTTTTCACAACTCAACGAAGAGCAAAAACGCACAGCGGTTGAACGTCTTGAGGGCTACTACGAGCTTTGCTCAGAACAACTTTCTGAAGGCCAGCCCTTACGTGATAGCAAAAGATTCACATGGCGTGCTCTTTCTAAATTTGGTTTAGTTCCCACTTCGAATCTTCTAGAAACTATCGGTGATGGTGACATCGTCGAGATCTACAATTCTGAACAAGTTCAGGTCTTCCGCAATTTGGAGTTCTTCGATTTGTGTTCTTATACTTTAGAAGAACTCTTTTGTTTAGAGTGGTATCGCCTGTTCCGTCGGGAATCCGAAGTATCTAGTGCAATCGTCGCAATGGTTGATGAGTTGTATGCTAAAAAGTATCCGGAAGGCTTGAGCTCGCCTCTTCCCCACCATATTGTTGCGGAATCTATTTCTCGCGAAAAAATTACTTTGAATTTCTTCATGAAATTCATTGCTCCCCTGTATAAAAACAAGCAAGTGGCGGGTCTCGTTTGTATCGAGCAAGCCGCCATCATTTAAAACGCGACTGAGTGTCGACTTAGGTCCAGTTGTCTCGTTCCAAGACTATATAAAATTCAAAATACGCCGATGAGCTAACCGAGGAATTCCGTATGTTTTGTCCTACTGATGGGACAAGTACAGTTCCTCGGGAGACAACATGGACGTTGGATTTCGTTCGGTCGGTACGATCATTCTTACTCTTATATCTCTTGCTGCGTGCAGCCCTAAAACAACGACTTCTGTTTTCAATGAAGCAGACTACGGAAGCCAGGCCGCATGTGCTGGAAAAGCTCTGCAAAATCGCTACATTGTTCAGTGGGAAGATGGCCACTTCACAGTGGAAACGGCAACAACTGTCGACAAATTCAAAAAAGATTTTCTAGAACCAAATCTCAAGAACGTGCGCAAAGTGGAATACGATCGCGTTGTGCAGTTCGAGCGTAATACAGATATCGTTAAACTTGCTGATGTGGATCCCACAGATTATTGGGGTCAAGATATGATTGAGGCCTCGAGTGTTTGGGGCGAAAACGTTTTCGGGCAAAATATAAAAGTGGGTGTGATCGACTCTTTCGTCGACACGACTCATCCGCAACTCTGGTCTAATATCGATTATAATACGGCCGAGATCCCTGGAAACGGAATTGATGACGATAAAAATGGCTACATCGACGACTATGCTGGCTTCACTTTCATTTCCAACCCTGGAACTGGTACGGCCGTCAGCGATCATGGAACCCACGTTGCCGGTATTATTGCGGCAGATTCCACAAAGGGTTACGTCAAAGGCATGGCTCCACAGGCAAAAATTGTCCCGGCACCATTTATTGATGGTGAAAATGGTGGCTCGATTGGTGACGCTATTTTGGCTCTGCAATACGTCAGCACTCGTGGTGTAAAAATCATTAATGCCAGCTGGGGTGGTGCTCCTTGCATGCAGTCTTTGCAAAATGCATTTGTTGAGCTGAACAATAAGGGCATCTTGGTTGTGGTGGCTGCGGGCAATGAGGGCACAGACCTTGATTACTCTCCGGATTATCCAGCGGCGTTTAATATGGCTAATCAAATTACCGTTGCTGCCGGCACCCCTTCAGACATGATGGTTCATTGGTCAAATAGTGGATTTCACTTGGTTCATTTAGCTGCTCCTGGAGTCGACATCTTGAGCACTATTACCAATAAACGCGTTGGCTACATGAGTGGAACGTCGATGGCAGCCCCTTTTGTGACTGGCGCCGCCGCTTTATTGTGGAGCGATCGTCCCCAAGCAACCGCTGTTGAGGTGAAGACCGCTTTGTTGCGATCCGTCGATGTCGATCCTGCTCGTCAGTATAAAGTCCAAACTTTGGGTCGCTTGAATGTACGAAAAGCCCTCGAAGAACTTCGTAAATTAGTTCCATAGCGCAGCGCCGTAAGCCATTGCTGCGCGTCCACTATTTCAAGTGAGATTCAGCCTATCCTCATGGTAAAAACCCTCTTTCAAGTTCTTTTGGAAAGGGTTTCGCATGAGGTATTATATCTCTGATCTAAAAGATTATGTGGGTCAAAAAGTAGAGCTCAAAGGTTGGGTCTACAACACCCGCTCATCTGGTAAAGTAAAGTTTCTAGAATTGCGTGATGGCACTGGCATAGTTCCATGCATTTTCTTCCTCGCAGATTGCGGTGAGGCCGCTTACGGTTTGTTTGATCAAATGAGCCAAGAAAGCTCGGTCCGCGTTGTTGGTGTGGTTCGTGAGCATCCAAAACGTAAAGGTGAATTCGAAATCGGCGTGAGCGAAGCGGAGCTTCTCGGCAAGGCTGAGAACTATCCTATCACTCCGAAAGAGCACGGCACAGATTTCTTGATGGACAACCGTCATCTCTGGATCCGCTCTAAACGCCAACACGCGATCTTGCGCGTGCGCGCAGAGATTATCGCAGCGATTCGCGATTTCTTTGATGGCAAAGGCTTCACACTGACAGACGCTCCGATCTTCACGCCAGCTGCGTGCGAAGGCACTTCGAATTTATTTGAAACTCAATACTTCGACGAAAAGGCTTATCTTTCTCAATCAGGTCAGCTCTACATGGAAGCGACAGCTCGTGCTTTCGGTAAAGTGTATTGCTTCGGTCCGACGTTCCGTGCTGAGAAGTCTAAAACTCGTCGTCACTTGATCGAGTTCTGGATGGTTGAGCCTGAAGTGGCTTTCAATGACATGTACGACAACATGGAGCTTGCTGAACAATTCGTTGAGTACATCGTTCAACGTGTTTTGAAAAACCGTGCTGATGAATTGAAGGCGCTTGAGCGTGACACAAGTAAATTGTCTCCGATCATCGCTCCATTCCCGAAGCTTCACTACAAAGAAGCAGTGGAAATCATTTTGAAAGAAAATCCAAACTTCATCGTGGGCGACGACTTCGGTGCTCCGGATGAAACGATTGTCTCTTCAAAATTTGACAAGCCTGTGTTCGTACATCACTACCCTGCTGCGGTGAAAGCTTTCTACATGAAAGAAGATCCGAAAGATCCAGGATATGCGATGGGCTCTGACCTTTTGGCAACAGAGGGTTACGGCGAAATGATCGGTGGCGGTCAACGCGAAGAGAGCATCGAAACTCTTCTTCGTAAAATTAAAGAACATGGTTTGAAAGAAGCTGACTTCGCTTGGTACCTCGATGTCCGTCGCTATGGCTCTGTTCCTAGCAGCGGTTTCGGCTTGGGCCTTGAAAGAACTGTGGCTTGGATCTGTGGATTGCCTCACATTCGCGAGACTATTCCATTCCCTCGCCTTTACGGTCGTTCTTATCCTTAAAAACTAACTGGAGAATACATGGAAGAAACTAACTCTCTACAACAACGTCTGTCTGAGCTTGAGCGCAGAAACGAACAAGCTATGCAAGGCGGCGGGGCTAATCGTATTGCAAAACACAAGCAAGGCGGTCGCCTTGCAGCTCGTGAAAGACTGGATATCCTTTTGGACCCAGGAAGCTTCGTCGAGATGGATCGTTTTGTTACTCATCGTTGCACAAACTTCGGTTTGGAAAAAAACGTAGTTCCTGGTGATGGCGTCGTCACTGGTTATGGCCGCGTAAACGGAAAACTCGTTTATGTTTCCAGCCAAGATTTCACCGTGATCGGTGGAACTATGTCTCGTACACAAGCTAATAAAATCTGCAAAGTAATGGATTTGGCTGCTAAGAACGGTGCACCTTTCATTTCTTTGAATGACTCTGGTGGCGCGCGTATTCAAGAGGGTATTGAATCTCTTGGTGGCTACGCGGACATCTTTACTCGCAACGTGATGTGTTCAGGCCTTGTGCCGCAAATCACTGCGATCATGGGTCCTTGCGCGGGTGGTGCGGTTTATTCTCCGTCCATCACGGACTTCGTCTTCATGGTGAAAAATACAAGCTACATGTTCGTAACAGGTCCTGATGTTATCAAGACTGTAACTCACGAAGATGTAACTAAAGAAGATCTTGGTGGAGCAACAACTCACTCATCAAAATCAGGTGTTGCTCACTTCGCGACTAACGATGACAAGCATTGCTTGCTTATGATTCGCGAGCTTTTGAGCTTCGTTCCATCTAACAACTTGGATGATGCTCCGACATTGCCAACCAAAGATCGCCCAGATCGTTTGGTAGAGGCTTTAAATACAATGATTCCTGATAATCCAAAGAAACCTTACGACATGCTCAACGTCATCACTGAGTGCGTGGATGAAGGTTACTTCTTGGAAGTTCATAAGCACTATGCACAGAACGTGATCGTGGGTTTTGCACGCTTTAACGGCCGTAGCGTCGGTATCGTTGCGAACCAACCGAACATTCTTGCTGGTTGCTTGAATATCGAAGCTTCTCGTAAAGCTGCTCGATTCATCCGTTTCTGTGATTCTTTCAACATTCCAGTTGTTAGCTTCGTTGACGTTCCAGGCTTCTTGCCTGGTAAAGATCAAGAGTGGAATGGCATCATCACTCACGGTGCGAAACTCTTGTACGCTTACGCTGAAGCTACTGTTCCTAAGATCACTGTGATTACTCGTAAAGCTTACGGTGGTGCTTATATCGTTATGGGCTCTAAGCTTCTTCGTTCTGACGTAAACTTGGCTTACCCTTCTGCGGAAATCGCAGTAATGGGTGCTGACGGAGCCGTTAGCATTATTTCTCGTGAAGAGATTGCGAAAGCAAAAGACCCGGCGGCTGAGCGCGCACGCTTAACAGCAGAGTACGAAGCAAAATTCAGCAATCCTTATGTGTCTGCGGAACTTGGTTACACAGATGAAGTAATCGAACCTGCTTTGACTCGTAAGAGAATCATCGATTCTCTTGAGATGCTCAAAAATAAACGTGATGTGATGCCGGCGAAAAAACACGGCAACATTCCTCTGTAGGAGTTTTGTATGCAGAAACCTTTTAATAAGATTCTGATCGCAAACAGAGGAGAGATCGCGATTCGCATTATTCGTGCGTGCCGCGAGCTTGGAATCACTTCTGTTTCCGTATTCAGCGATGCCGATCGCGACAGTCTTCATGTGTTCTTGGCCGACGAGGCTTACCACATTGGTCCGTCTCCTTCGAAAGAAAGCTATTTGAACTACCGCAAAATCATCGAGGTTGCGAAAACCGCGGGCGTTGATGCTATTCACCCAGGCTATGGCTTCTTGTCTGAAAATACGACGTTTGCCAAAGCTTGTAAGGAAGCCGGAATTAACTTCATTGGTCCTACACCTGAAAACATCGATGCCATGGGGGATAAAATTTCTTCTAAGGCGTTGATGAAAGCTGCGGGTGTTCCGACAGTTCCAGGTAGTGACGGCGGAGTTGAAAGCGTCGAAGACGCGTTGAAAATCGCTGAAAAAATCGGCCTACCAATCATCATTAAAGCAACTGCTGGTGGTGGTGGTAAGGGGATGCGTATTGTTCGTAAGATGGACGAGATGGAAAGTGCTTTCCGCGCTTGCCGCTCTGAAGGTCAGAACTACTTCGCAAATCCGACCGTATACCTTGAGAAGTTCATTAACGATCCAAAACACATTGAAATCCAGGTTTTCGGAGACAAACACAACAATCACGTTCACTTATTCGAACGTGAATGCTCTGTTCAACGTCGTAACCAAAAGATTATCGAAGAATGTCCTTCTCCGTCTGTCCCTCATGAAGTTCGTTTGAAAATGGGAGCTGCGGCCGTACGCGCTGCCAAGCAAATCAACTACGTGGGCGCTGGAACAATTGAGTTCATCTTCGACAACACCACCAAAGATTTCTACTTCATGGAGATGAATACTCGTCTGCAAGTAGAACATCCCATTACAGAGATCGTCACGGGTTACGACTTGGTGAAAGAACAGATCTTCGTAGCTTCTGGCCGCCCTTTGAGCTTCAAACAAGAAGACATCAAACAAAAGGGTCATGCGATTGAAGCGCGTATCTGTGCGGAAGATCCTATTACTTACAAACCAAGCCCTGGCGTTATTCGCGCTTGCCGTCACCCACAAGGTCCTGGCTTGCGTGTAGACTCTTACGCCTACCCTGGCTACGAAGTTCCAATTTACTACGATCCAATGATCGCAAAAGTAATCACCTTTGGTGAAACTCGCGATGAAGCGATTGATCGTATGCAAAGAGCTTTGACAGAGTTTGTCCTGACGGGAATTAAGACCAATATCGTTCTTCATAAAACGATCTTGGATCACCCAAAATTCCGTGATGGTTCTTATACGACTCAATTCATTGAAAAGAACTTTGAAGTTATCGAACCTTTGCTTTTCAAAGAAATCGACGACCCAATGTTCTTGATCGCTGCGGCCATCACGGCCTTCAACGATCGTAAATCCAAGGACGTGCGCCAGTTGAATATTACTTCAAACTGGAAACGCACAGGCCGTAAACTTCAATTAAGGACATAATCATGTATTTCGAAGCAGAGCTAAAAGGCCGCAAATACAAAGTCGATGTTACTGAGCACAGAACAAGCTGGAAGGTTTCCTTGCAACCTGAAGGCAAGGACTGGGTTCACTATGACATCTCAAAAAACGACTATAAATTCGCCGAAGAGTACGTAAGCTTTCTTTTCGAAGGAAAGTCTTTCCTGATAGATGTTCTGGGAAAAGACACAGAATATACCGTGTTTACCAGAAACTCGTTCCGTAACATCAAGATCTTCAATGATGAAATGCTTTTGCATGAATCTTTGAAGAAAGGCGGCGGATTCGGTGGTGATGAAGAGCTTAAGGCTGGTATGCCAGGGAAAATTATTGAAATTTTCGTCAAGCCTGGCGATATCGTGAAAGCGAATAAACCACTCCTTATTATGGAAGCGATGAAGATGGAAAATGAGATGAGATCTTCTCGCGACGTAAGAGTTAAGGAAATTCTTTGCAAGCAAGGAGATAGCGTAGAAACCGGCGCTGTCCTCATTAAGTTCGAGGAGCCTAAAGAGTAAGGAGTTCTGTCGTGGAACAAGGCCTCCTGTATCCTTTTACAGAATACTGGTGGCTTTACTTAAGCTTTATCGGATTTGTTATTGGTTTGCTGGCCCTCGATCTGGGGGTCTTTCATAAAAGGGCCCACACCGTGGGCTTTAAAGAAGCCGCCATCTGGTCTGTTGTTTGGATCTCTCTCGCACTTCTCTTCAATTTAGGACTGTACTTTTATACTCTCCATCAATTTGCTGAAGATCGCTCTGTCGCTCATCAAGTCAGTTTAGAATTTCTAACAGGCTATTTGATCGAGAAATCTCTTTCTATCGATAACATCTTTGTCTTTGTCGTGGTCTTTAAGTTCTTTTGTATTCCTCCGAAATATCAGCATCGTGTGCTCTTCTTTGGCATTCTTGGCGCGCTCGTCTTTCGTGCGATCTTTATCGCACTCGGTTCTGTGCTGATGCAATATCACGCTGTCGTAATCCTTTTTGGTGTTTTCTTGCTGATCACCGGCGTGCGCATGACCGTACAAAAGATTGAAGAAATCGATCCCTCAAAAAACTGGCTGATTCGTTTTTTAAAGAATCACATTCCTATCACGGACAGTTTTCATGAAGATCACTTTTTTGTGAAAGACGGTGGCCGCTGGTGCGCTACGCCTCTGTTTATCAGCCTTGTCTTTATGGAGATCACTGACATTGTTTTTGCCGTGGACTCGGTCCCTGCTATTTTTGCAATTACCAACGAGCCACTGATTGTGTTTACCTCTAACATCTTTGCTATTTTAGGCCTGCGCGCTTTGTATTTCTTGTTGGCTGGGGTCTTAGATAAGTTTCACTTACTTAAATACGGCCTCGCTGCAGTTTTGATCTTTGTGGGTCTTAAAATGATTTGGTTGAATGACCTTTTTGGCGGAAAATTTCCAATCCTTTGGTCATTAGCAATTATTGCGGGTTTGATTGGGACTTCGGTGATCGCCTCTGTCCTCATCAAACCCAAGCGCTAAGTCTTATTCAAACATTCTATCCATAGTTATGTACTGTCGATTAAATGATGTTCTACGAATGGACTCTAAAAAACCTCTTTGGCATTGGCCTCTTAGAATTGCATCTGAAGCTCCGATAAGAGCTGTATAAACGCCATCCACCTTCAATACATCCTTCGAAGAAATCACACCCATACGTGGCGCCACCTTCTTAAGCCCCGACAAAAAGTGGTCTCTTGAGTCACAAGACATCAGCCCCAAAATACTTGGTTTTCTGTCGCTTGAAGAAAGAACCGAAATCAGCTTTCTATAGCCCGGTCTTTGCGGTTTGTAATAGCCGCTATAGTCCACTTTGTTGGTACCGGGTTTGAAGATCGGCGGATTGAAATCAGGCCCACCCCCATTACGAGAATGACCGAAATAGAAAACCGCATCGGCGTTTTTAAGGGCGCTATTAAATGCTGCCAGTGCGGCTTGCGAGCGCTGTTGCTGTTCGCTGGAATAGCGGCCTGTGTTCGCGGAATAGTATTCAGACACCGAAGCAAAAACGATTTCTACTCGCGCTAGGTAACGTCTACCTTGATTGATCACGGACTTGGAATATTTGTAAGGCCCGTCCGCAGAAAACTCACAGAACTCGGCCTCGCCAGGACATCTTGAAGTGATAATTTCGCGAAGAGCTCTGTAGGCACCTGGGTCAATCGAGGGACTGTAACCATAGTTACGCCCGCTTGAATAGATTTGCGACCCCGTCGTCCAATCAAAGTATCCAATAATAATTCGAATATCTATCACGCCATCGTTCAGAATTCTTTCGTATCGACTTTGGCATTTTTCTCTTTCTCCGCTAGGCAGACTTCGTAGGTTGTCAGTTCCTAGTCGTCCCACTTGTCGAAGATAGTCTTTACCTAAGTTGTAGAATGCGGACTCATAGATATAAGCCTGCGCACTTGCAGACGCAAAGATGATCCCCATTACGCCAATGAGCTTTTGCAATACGTTCATAACTCCCCCTCCAAACCTAAGATTGTAGAAGAAGAGTTAAGACAGTTTATTTAAGATTGTGTTTTAGCCGTGAATTTGTGGTGACAAAAACCAGACGTGCTTATTCGCGCTCGTTGACAGCTGCCAGGGTTTTCTTCTTTTCGAAGAAGCCGACAAAGAAAACTGCGATCTCAAAAAGAAGGCACATTGGAATTAACATTAAAACCATGCTCAAAAGATCTGGCGGCGTGATGATTGCCGAAATTACTGCAATAGTCATGATGGCATAACGGCGCTTCTCGCGCAGGAATGCTTGAGTAACTACGCCCATCATTCCCAGAATAATAATTATCAAAGGCATTTCAAATGCGGCCCCGAATACCAGGCAAATTTGCGTAAAGAACCCCATGTAGTGATCAATAGTGATCATTGGCTTATCGACGTCTCCGCCATAATTCATCAAGAAGTGGAACGCCATTGGCAGCACTACAAAGTATGAGAAGGCCACGCCTAGCAAGAAAAGCCCTGTTCCAGCGAAGATAAAACCAACACTGTATTTCTTTTCTTTAGCGTATAGGCCTGGCGCTACGAACAACCAAATCTGATAAAGCCAGAACGGACACGAAATAATAATACCGCAAACTAAAGAGAGCTTAAGATGGGCCACGAACTTATCCATCGGCCCCGTGAACACCAAACCACCACCTTGCAAATAAGGCGCGATCGGAGCTCTTACGAAATCAAAAATTTTCTCGCTGATAGAATAACATGCAAGGGTTGCGATAATCAGAGCATAGCCGCAATACACGACGCGAACTCGAAGCTCGCCTAAGTGCTCCACAAGGGTTTGGTGCTTTTCGTCTCTTTGCTCTTGAGTTTCAATCATGATTTTTTCACTTCAGAGTTTTTGGAGTCATCAGTTTGAGCTGAGGCCTCTGTTGTCCCATTGTCAAAAACTTGATCTGCCTGAAGAGGCATTGGGGCATGTGGCGTTTCTGGTGGTTGTGGCTTCGGATCTTCGAGGCGAATAGGATCAATCTTCACGTGCTGACGAAATTCCTCTGTCAGAGAAGAAGAGGCACGGCGCAACTCGTTCAGAACACGTCCAAGAGTGCGAGCCACTTCCGGTAACTGCTTAGGGCCAATGACCACTAAAGCCAATATCGCTAAGAATATAATTTCCGGTAAGCTCAAACCAAACATGAGCCCAGCATAGCTAAAGGGGTTGTGACAGTCACGCGTTTAATACTGTCGTATGCGCTTGGTTTGGTCCTGGGTCAGAGGTAAAACCCCCATTTCAGTGAGTTTTTCCCGGGCCAGTTCCGAACCAGTAGTCATATATTTGTCGTAAAGTCGAAGAACGCTTTCGTTGCTGTTAATAAACGAACTGTGGCTGATATAAGTTAGCACATCGACAAAATCCACAAATCGTCTAGAAATGGTTGTGTAGACCTGGATGGAAACATCCTCACGAACACAGCCTGCCAGTGTCGCATAGGCAGCTCCGCCCATGTTCACATAGTAATCCACATCAACTATTTTTCTCTGAAGAGAGTCCCCGAAAAAACCGCTGACATAGAGCGAACGATCACCAAGCTTTTTTAGAAGCTCTACTTTTACGGATTCATCGTCAGAACTATTTGCATGCAGATACATTTCTGCCAAAGTTTTTGGAACCTTGCGACCGGCTTCATCAAACTCTGGATCAAAAAGATTTTTGGCGTCTAGATAGTGCTGAAGAAGGTGCACCATATAGGATTCTACGTGGGGATAGGTTTCAATTTTTCTCTGAGCAAAACCTTGCCGCACGAGATCTTTGAAAAAATCCCCGGGGGATATAAACAAATTGGTTGTCTGATTCTTTGACTCATTTTGAGACAAGCAACACCCTCTTGTCTTATTATAGCAGATTCCTTTTGGCACAACGCCAAAATTTATCAGCTTCTAAGACCTTGGGCTTAAAGTCTCTTAAAATGGATTCTGCGGACCAACTACGCTCACAACGAAATGTTGCTTAAAAAGTTTCGCTGCCAAAGCCTGTAAATCCGCGGCTTTCACAGAGAAATACTTCTCGGCGACATCTAGACCTTCGCGCGGGTCTAAACCGTAAATTCTATCAAAGAGAATGCTATTGCTGATCGCACTCTTTCTTTGCAAATCGATGTCGTGACGACCAACAATATATCGTTGCGCCCGCAGAAGCTCTTGCTCTGGCACTTTCGTGTCCACAAGTTTTTGGAATTCCGCTTTTAACATACTAATTGCTTTCTTCACCTTTTCCGGAGAACAACCAATGTATGCACCGAAATATCCGGTCTCGAGGCCTTCCATACGCATAGGTGCCACAGAGTAGGCCAGCGAGTTTTTATCACGAAGCTCGATAAAGAGCCTTCCGCCTTGGCCCGACAAGATCGATTGAATGACCTCAAGCTGATAGCGCTCTTCATCTGTAATCGTAAGACCGCGTACGCCCATGATGACATGGCTTTGTTCTTTTTTGGATTCCTGATAAAGATAGTGTTCTTGTTTAAGCGGCTTCAAAGGGAAGCTGCTTTCAAATTTCTCTCCTTGAGGAAGCTTTTGCGCAAGCTTCTTAGCCTGATCCACCCAGAAGCTTCTATCAAAATCACCCACTACAGTTAGTGTAAGGTTACGTCCTGCAATGATTTTCTCATAATAGTCGCGAAGGTTTTGTGTCTGAATTTTATCAACACTTTCTTGGCTGCCCATCATGTCGCGCGAATACGGATGTCCGTCGAAGAGCGTGCTCATGAATTGCAAAACTGCAATCTGCGACGGATTGTCGTTTCGAGACTTGATCTGATTTTTGATAATCATTTTTTCGCGCTCGAGAACTTCTGACGGGAAAATCGGTCCCGTCAAAACATCTTCGAAAACTTCAAACATTTTCTCTTCATAGACTGAAAGATAGTCCATGCTGACGCCGACCGAGTTTCTGCCTGCAAAAGCGCCAAGGCCCGCAGCCATTTCATCGATTCTATGATTCAGCTCGGTTTCGTTAAACTTTTTGCCCCCGCCAGTTAACACACGAGAGAACATCTCTGTAAGACCTGGCGTTGTAGTTGGTTCCGCACGCAGCCCACCTAAGAATCCCGCACGCACAGAGACAGTCGGAGTTTCTTTTTGTGCCTTTAACAACAATGTCACGCCAGGACCAATCGCAATTTCTTCGATATCTGTAGCTGGTCCGCCCGTTGTCTTCAAAGAAAGCTTTTGCGGCTTGAACTTCACAGGTTTGGATTTCTTACTAGGCTTGGCTTTGAGAGCTGTCTTAAGATCTTTTGTAAACGCTTGGCAAGTCTTCTTGATGTTTTCATTTTCAGTTTTGCTCAACACACAGACGGTCAGGTTGTCGGCGCTAAAATATTTTTTAGCAACTCGAGAAATGTCTTCTGGGGTTAGGGCATAAAGCTGCTTCAGATACTTTTTAAAGTATTCGTGATCACCCATATAGAACTCGAGGGTTCCTGCTTTACGAGCAATGCCGTCGACCGTTTCCAACGAGTAAATCTGCTCACTTGCAAGATTCGTAACGGCTTTTTGCATTTCAGTTTTGCTTGGCGGATTGTTAACAATTTCAACGATGTGCTCTTTGATTTTTGCTAAAGACTCTTGCAGGTTTTCAACGTTAAGTCCCATCGAAATCGCCAATACTCCGGCGTCTTGAGGGGTAAACGCATAAGAACCCACCGAATTGGTAAGCGGTTTTTCCAAGCGTAGTGAATGTACTAAACGCGAGCTATCGCCTTGACCTAAAATCAGGCTCATCACTTCGAGTGCTGAAACATCTTTATGCTTCACATTAGGTGCCGGCCACGCCAAATACGCAACTGTCTGCTCAAACGTAGACTTTTCGACTTTGACTTGAGTTTTTTTGACCGGTTTTACTTTTGGACGAGTGGTTTTGCGAAGTTTGTAATCTTTAAATTCGCCAAAGTACTTTTGTACCTTTTGTTTCATTTCAGCAGATTCAAAATCACCAGAAACAACAAGGAACATATTGCGCGGAACATAGCGCGAATGGAAGAAGTCGGCGATTTTCTTTGGTGTGAACTTACGAATGTTCTTCTCATAACCAATGACCGGAATCGCGTAAGGATGACCCTTAAAGACACTTGAGAACATCATCTGGCTACCCGCACGGCTTAGGCTGTCCTGTCCGCGCTTGATTTCTTCAATAACAACTTCACGCTCGTTATCAATTTCAGTGGCATCAAAGGTTGGAAAGCCCATCATTTCGCTGATGACATCCAAACCAACGTCAGAGAATTGTTTGGAGATTGTTACATAGAACACAGTTTGGTCAAAAGAGGTATAGGCATTGAGCTCTCCGCCAGAAGCCTCTACCTGAGCGGCAATCTCGCCGACTTTGTATTTACGGGTGCCTTTAAAAACCAGATGTTCAATAAAGTGGCTAATGCCCTCTTCGTTCTTTTTTTCATCGGCGCTGCCGGTTTTTACCCACATTTGTACTGAAATCACGGGAGACTTGTGAGATTCTAGCAAAAGTACTTTAAGGCCGTTTTTTAGTTGAAATTTTTTAGACATAACCTAAGTAGTGCTCCTATGAGTTTTGGAATTTACGTTCACATTCCCTACTGTATCCAGCGTTGCACATATTGCGACTTTGCGACCTATGAACAATTCAAAATTCTTCCGCCGCAAAAGTATGTCGAACTTCTTTTTGAAGAAATCCGTCAGAAAAAAGGCTACTACCCGCCACGTCCCTTAGACACTTTGTACTTTGGGGGTGGGACTCCTAGCCTGATCCCTGCTGAGCTTATTGTAGCTATTATTCAAGAGCTCGCAAAGCATGGGTTTACAACTGGACCCAAGACGGAAATTACACTTGAAATCAATCCCGCCACTGTGGATGAAAAGAAGCTTGAGATCTACCTTAACGCGGGCGTCAATCGCTTTAGTGTTGGAGCTCAGACCTTTGAAGATCGTCTTTTAAAGATGGTTCATCGTGAACACAATGCACAGCAGACTCTGGATACCCTGGCCCTGCTTCGACGCCATAATTTGAATTTCAGCTTTGATATTCTTTTTGCTTTGCCTTCACAAACTCTTGAGGGTTTGAAGCGCGATGTAGATATCGCCATTCAGCAAGGAGCTAAGCACATTAGCCCCTATTGCCTGACCGTGCCCGAGGGACATCCTTTGTCAAAAGGCCGCCCTATCGAAGACGAGCAAGTCTCCATGTTTGAAGTGATTTCTGAACAGCTGACTACTCAGGGTTTTAACCAATACGAAATCTCGAATTTTAGCCTGCCTGGTTTTGAATCCCGGCATAATATTCTGTACTGGAATGACGATCAGTATTGGGGTCTAGGCTTGAGCGCTCATTCCTACATGAAGTCTGAGCCTTGGGGACAAAGATATTGGAACTTGTCGAATATTGGCGAATACGAAAAGCAAATCTTGGGAAGTTCTGGCAATGCTTATTCACTTCCCTCGTCGCACCTGCCAGAAGCACAATTCGAGAAGCTCGATAAACATCAATCTTTGACTGATTTTTGCCACACTTCGCTGCGAATGATGACAGGTTTAGACCCAGAGAAGTTAACAACAAAGTTTTCCACAGAAACCTCTGCAAAAGTGCTGCCGATTCTGCATCGTTTACAGAAGAATAACTGGCTTTTCCTGAATGACAAAGAGCATTGGTGCCTAACTAAAGAGGGCATTCTTATCAGCAATCAGATCTTTGCCCAATTGACCTTTTTAGAGGGCGAGATTTAGTGCTGTCACATTGACTTTTCTCAGTGAGTACACAATCTTAACTTGGTGCCCACTTTAAGAATAAGGAGTCTTTTGTGTCTGAGCAAAATCCAGCAGATCAAAACGGCAAACAGGCCTCTGATGAACAAAAGGAAAATGCTTCTTTTGATGTTTCTTCCGAGATCAAGAAGCTTCAAGAACAAACTGAAAAATATAAAAACGATTATCTCTACCTCCGTGCGGAATTCGAGAATTATAAACGCAATGCGATCAAAGAGCGCGCTGAGGCGACCAAGTATGGGGCCGAGCGTATAATTAATGACGCTCTTGGTGTGATGGATAATTTTGAGCGTGCTCTGCAAACAAAAGCGACTGCAGAAACTTTGAATACTTATGTTCAAGGCGTTGAAATGACGGCGAACGAATTGAAGAACGTCCTGCAACGCAATGGCGTTACCGAAGTTAAGGTTGAAGGCACTGCTTTTGATCCTAACTTTATGGAAGCTCTAAGCTCAGAGCCAACAACAGAAGTTCCACCAGGCTATGTTTCTCGCGTATTTAAAAAAGCTTATAAACTGCATGACAAAGTTATTCGTCCTGCACAAGTGGTTGTGGCGAAAAAGCCAGAATAACGGAGATACTTTTTGTCTAAAAAAGACTTTTACTCTCTTTTGAATGTCTCTCGTTCAGCAACGGCGGATGAAATTAAAAAGTCCTACCGTAAGCTGGCCATGCAATATCATCCGGATAAGAATCCTGGCGATAAGAAGGCTGAGGAAAAGTTCAAAGAGCTGTCCGAGGCCTATGAAGTTTTGAGCGATGCCAAGAAGCGTGAGATGTATGATCAGTTTGGTCATGCAGGTACGCAGGGCGGTTTCGGCGGAGCTGGCGGTCCTTTTGGGGGCGCGGGTGGCTTCGGTGGTTTTGGGGGTGCTAGCGGCGGTGCCGGTCCTGGACAAGATCCATTCCAAGATATTTTTGGCGACGTTTTCAGTGAAATCTTTGGTGCTCGTGGACACGGGCCAGGTGCTGGCACTGGCGGCCCTCGTCGCCGTCAAACAAAGGGCTCTGATCTTCGTTATACTTTGAATATCTCTTTTGAAGAATCCGCACTCGGAACTGAAAAAGTGATTAGCTTTGTTCGCCAAAAATCTGGAAAAGATGAAACCGCTAAATTGTCCGTCAACGTGCCTGCGGGTGTAAAAGAAGACCAGCGTCTTAAGCTAACTGGCGAGGGTGACACGGCTGCCGGCGGTGGCCCTGCTGGTGATTTGTACGTCATCATTAAAGTTCAAGACCATCCGCTTTTTAAGCGCCAAGAAAACGACATCACGATGGATCTTCCGGTGACATACACCGACGCGATTCTTGGAACAAGTGTTGAGATTCCAACTTTGACAGGAAAAGCGATGATTCGCATCCCACCAGGCACACATACCGGACAGACCTTCCGTCTTAAAGGCAAAGGCTTTCCAAAAATTGGTGGCTTCGGTTCCGGAGACATGTTGGTGCGTTTGATTGTGGATACTCCAGAGAAAATCAGCTCTCGCCAAAAGGAATTGCTCGAAGAGCTCTCTAAAGCCGGTGAAGAAACACCGCTTGTTAAAGCATTTAAAGAAAAAGTCGTTAACATTATGAGGAATAAAAAATGAGAAATGGATTTCTAATTCTCGCGGCCCTGACTCTTGCGGCCTGTTCTGTTTCAACGAAAAGGCCTGAGCTTGAAAAATATCCTCAAAAAGGCGGCCGCCAACCTATCATCACGCCTGTGCCAGTCGGCCAAAGCGGCAAACAAGTAGGTGGCATGGGACAACCACTGCCGCCAGCAGGCAAAGCGAACGTCCAACGTGTTCGTGACCTTGAGGCTGCCGGTGACTACATGCAAGCCCTTAAAGAAAGTGTGAACTTCTCTGTTTCCGCGACGACTCCTCAAGAACAAGAATCTTTCCGCTTAAAGAGCGTTGAGATCGTGGAAGGCAAACTGAACCAAGAGCAACTTGAGAAAGTCGCTCGCGATTCTGATTTTGGATTTTCTCGCGGCTATGCACTTTTCCGTCTAGGAGAAATCTCTCTTGAAGATCGCGACAAAGACCGTGCCCGTAAGTATTTCTCGAGCGTCAGCGAATTTTTGCCAGGAAGTGATTTGGCAGTTCGCGCCCAAGACATTTTGTCCCAGCTTGAAAGCAGTAAATTTGTCGAATCAAAAACCATCGGCGTAGTTCTTCCACTCACTGGAAAAAACGCGGCGATTGGACAAAAAGCTTTGCGCGGTGTTGAGCTCGGCCTTGGTTTGAACAACCCGGGTTCTGGCTTTCGTCTGGCAGTAATGGACAGTGAAGGCAACCCCGACGGAGCTCGTCGTGGTGTTGAACGTCTGGTAAAAGAAGACAACGCAATTGCAATTGTCGGAAGTCTTCTCAGTAAAACAGCACCCGCTGTTGCTGCAAAGGCTGATGAATTGGGTGTACCAACAATCGGCCTTTCCCAAAAGTCGGGCCTTACAGAAATTGGCCCCACCGTTTTTAGAAATGCTCTGACTAGTGAAATGCAAGTTCGTTACCTAGTTCGAACGGCTATGGAAGACTATGGTATGAAACGTTTTGCGATCGTTTATCCAAACGATCCATACGGTGTTGAATATACCAATTTATTCTGGGACGAAGTTTTAGCTCGTGGTGGAACTATTGCCTCTGTTCAAACTTACCATCCTAAAGAGACAGATTTTAGATACGCTATTCAACGTCTTGTCGGCACCTACTACATCGAAGGTCGTGTTGATGAATACAAAGCACGTATCAAACAAGCTGCTGAAGTTGAAAAGAAAAAATCTGCGCGCGTGTCTCATGAAGAAGAAGTGTTGCCACCAATAGTAGACTTTGATGCCGTTTTCATTCCTGATAGCGCCAAGGCAATGGGACAAATCGCAGCCTTTTTGTCGTTCTCTGGTGTTAAGAATGTAAAACTCATGGGTACAAATCTATGGAACACTCCGGGTCTAGCTAAGCGTGCCGGTAACTTTGCAAACAGCTTGATCTTCGTAGATAGCTTTTTACCTCAAACAGCGGCGCACTCTCGCTTCGTCCAAGAGTACAAAGGTCTTTATAACGAAGAGCCTTCTTTGATTGAAATTCAAGCGTACGATTCGGCGTTAATTTTGCGCCAATTGGTAGCGCAAGGAGCGGCGACTCGAGAGTCTTTAACTCGCGAGCTGACCTCGTTGAAAAAATTTCCAGGCGCTCTGGGTGTCCTGAATATGAGCCCTGACCGCGAGATTCAGCGCCCCCTAATGGCTTTAACGCTAGATAAAGGTGAAATCACACCTTTGAAGATACAAAAGTAATTTTCCGCTAACCGGCCCCCGAAGGACTTCTGTCATAGTCCTCAACAGTGTGAATGAACACACTGATTCCGATAGAGAGGGGGCCTTATGAAAACGAACTTATCACCACAAATCATCTCCGAGTGTAGAAAAAAACTAACGACCATGAAGCAGGACATTCTAAATCGTGTTCGCATGGCGCAACTCGACTTTGGACATGTTGAAAAAAGTAGTGGTGACGAAGTAGATCAAACCGTTGCGCAACTTGCTGAAAATCATTTTTTGATCGCACAAGAAAGAATGCGCACGCAACTTCTTGAAATTGAACAAGCACTCGCAAGAATTGAGAATGGCACTTACGGAATTTGTGAAGAAACCGAAGAGCCGATTGAAGTAGATCGTCTTTTCGCAGTGCCATGGACTCGCCTCAGCATCGAAGGAGCAGAAATTCAGGAAGCTATGCTTCGTAAATTCGCGCGCTAGGAGGGCTTTTCAAGCCCTCGCGAGGCGTTAGGTTTCTGCTGAGAATTTTAGCACTCCACTTTTTTTTGGTGACACCACTTCATTCCCTCGTAAGATGCAAAAAGTTTTCGGCCAAGGATCATCCTTAAGTTTAAATGTGTGAAGCAATTCATTCAGCGAGCTTACGAAGGGGGTAAAGATGAACTCAACCGAACTGAGTGCAATCAGAGAGTCTCTACTTTCTCTGAAGGGCGCCATTCTGAATAAGACAAATGAGTTTAAGCAAGAGCAGTCTCTCGCTGTCACAGTATCAGACGAGGCCGAGGCTGCTTCCATTGATATTTCAAATAATATTTCTATTCATCTTCATGAAAGAGATCGCAATTCTTTGTTCATGATTGAACGTGCCCTTGGCAAGATTTCCGATGGGACCTACGGCCAGTGCGAATGCTGCGCTGGAACCATTGGCATTCGTCGTCTTCAAGCTAGACCTTTTACCACCATGTGTATCGAATGCATGGAAGATCAAGAAGATCTGCGTAACTCATACCACCAATAAACCAGGTTAACTCTCATTGGATGAGGCCTTCTGACATGGATGTCAGTCTTGATTTTACTGATTTTCCATAGCCTAGACATTTTTTCCTTAAAGCCTTTTTTAGAGCGCTCCGACAAGTATTTCAGACAGAAACACTTTTCCCGCAAGCAGCGGAGGAGCCACATGAGCTTTGACGAAAAAGTACTAGAGATACCGCAGACACTTCCCATGTTGCCAGTTCGTGATATCGTCGTGTTCCCATACATGATTATCCCTCTCTTCGTGGGACGAGAAGCTTCCATCCGCTCTGTAGAAGAAGCATTGGCAAAAAATCGCCTAATCTTCTTGGCATCACAAAAAGATATTAATGAAGAAAACCCTTCTCCAGAATCTATCTACACAGTTGGTACTGTGGCGATGATCATGAGAATGAGAAAACTTTCTGATGGCCGCGTAAAAATCCTTATTCAAGGTGTTGCTAAGGCCCGCGTAAAAAATTACGTAAAGACAGCTCCTTCTTTCGAAGTAGCTTGTGAAAAAATCGACGAATCTCAATTCCAAGTTCCTCCTTCTGACTCTGAGGCTCTAATCAGAACAGCTAAGGAACATATCGAAAGAGTGATCGCTTTAGGTCGTCCTCTTTCTCCGGATATCTTGTTGGTATTGGATGATGTCACTGATCCAGGTCGCGTAGCTGATCTAGTAGCTAGCAACCTAGGTGTGAAAGTTCAAGACGCACAAAAAGTTCTTGAAACTTCTGATCCTAAAGAAAGACTTAAAATCGTCAATGAGTTGTTGGCTGCAGAAATCGAAGTTATGCAAATGCAAGCTAAGATCCGCAACAACGCTAAAGACGAAATGTCTAAAACTCAGCGTGAATACTTCTTGCGCGAGCAAATGAAGGCTATAAAGAACGAACTCGGCGAGCAAGACTCGAAGTCCGAGGAAATGGAAGAACTCCGCGAGAAAATCATCAACGCCGGAATGCCTCCACAAGTAGAAACTGAAGCTTTGAAACAAATGGCTCGTTTAGAGCGCATGCACCCAGACGCAAGTGAAGCAACAATGGTTCGCACTTACTTGGACTGGATGGTAGATCTTCCTTGGTCTAAAAAGACTGACGACGTTCTTGACCTTAGAAAAGCTAAAGAAATTTTAGATGACGATCATTACGATCTTCAAAAAGCTAAGGACCGCGTTCTTGAATTCTTGGCGGTTCGTAAACTTAAACAAAGCATTAAAGGTCCAATCCTTTGCTTCGCAGGTCCTCCAGGAGTAGGTAAAACTTCACTTGGTCGCTCGATTGCAAAATCAATGGGCCGTGAGTACTTCCGTATCGCACTCGGCGGCGTGAAAGACGAAGCTGAGATCCGTGGTCACCGTCGTACTTATGTTGGTGCAATGCCAGGTAAAATTATCCAGGCACTTCGCCAATCTAAAACAAACAATCCAGTTATCGTACTCGATGAAGTTGATAAGTTAGGTTCTGACTTCCGTGGTGACCCATCTGCAGCAATGCTTGAGGTCTTGGATCCAGAACAAAATGCAACTTTCCGTGATAACTACTTGAATGTTGATTTCGATCTTTCAAACGTATTGTTCATCGCAACTGCCAACGTGTTGGAAAATATTCCACCAGCATTGCGTGACCGTATGGAAATCATCAACATCCCTGGCTACACAGAAAACGATAAGCTCTTGATCACAAAGAAACATTTGATCAACAGACAAATCGAAGCCAACGGTATCACGAATGAAAATATCGCATTCACTGACGAAGGTATCAGATATCTTATCGGTGGCTACACTCGCGAAGCAGGTCTTCGTAACCTCGAGCGCGAAGTGGGTTCTATCTGCCGTAAGGTAGCTAAACTAGTAGTAATGAACGAATCTAAGTTCGTAGAAGTTAACGCAACGACTGTTCCTGAGCTTTTGGGTCCTCCACGCTTCTTGCGTGACGACAAATTGCCAGATTCACAAGTTGGTATTATCCAAGGTCTTGCTTGGACACAAGCTGGTGGTGAAGTTCTTCATGTTGAAGCCCTGAAAATGAAGGGCAAAGGCGGCTTGATGCTGACTGGCCAATTGGGTGACGTCATGAAAGAATCTGCTCACGCAGCAATGAGCTACACAAAAGCTCATATGGAAGAACTCGGCATTCCAGCTGACTTCTTCGAGAAGTACGACATTCATGTGCACTTGCCAGCAGGCGCTATCCCTAAAGATGGTCCTTCAGCAGGTATCACACTCACAACAGCTCTTGTGAGCTTGATGACTGATACGCCAGTTCGTCATGACATCGCAATGACTGGTGAAGTGACTCTACAAGGTCGTGTACTTCCGGTCGGTGGTATCCGTGAGAAATGCTTGGCAGCTTTGAACCAAGGAATCACAAACGTGATCATCCCGTTCGCAAACGCTAAGGATCTTTCAGATATTCCGAAGCAATTTAAAGATAAAATGAATTTCATCTTGGCTGAAAACCTCGATGAAGTGTTCGCGGTAGCCTTCGATAAAAACGCTAAGGGTGTTAAGAAAACTCCGGGCGGCAAAAAAGACGGCAAAAAGCCAAAAGCTCCAGCAGCTGCAGCTTAACCGCAACATCGCTCCTCCCTAAAGAGCAAAAAAAAGCCAGGTTTCAACACCTGGCTTTTTTATTTTTACTCGTGGGTTAAATCCACAAGAACTTGATCTTGAAGAGTTTTACGTCCCGTATCGTCCGTAATGTAAAAATCAAGACGGAATGTGAATCCGATAGGAAAGAACAAGCTAGTATTGGTTGGGAAGCTCTTTTGACCCACATATGGTGACCGTCCGCCTGCTCTATGCTGGTGTTCTTCCATTTGGCCTTTTACATTCTTATCTGAAAAGACCACGTACTCGCCAGGAATATTCGATTTGTAGTGGTGAACATTGACCGTCGCCACGGGGATGCGTGTGACTTTTCCTGCTTCAACAACAGGTTTAATCACATGCTCATTGATTGCCACTTCATAAAAGTAAGAAGAGCTTCCCGGCTTTACAGGATACGCATAGAGGGTTTGATTTTTCCCCTCTTCAGAAAAATTGTAGAAGTTCATCATGTCATCGACGGCGTATGGGTAACTCCCAACACCCACCTCACTAATAATCGAAGGAGCTCGCGACAATCCCGAGCGCTCGCTTCTTTGACGATAGCTCGCAGTAATATAGTTAGGCGCAAAATCGGCGTGAAAAGTGGGACTTCCATCGATGAAGTCCAATAGAATTTGGCCCCTGACATCTTTTGTGACGATAGGCACCTCGCTCGCAACGCCAGCAGACAATGCTACTGTTTGTGAATGCAACCCGCCCGTATCCGGATGCACCAAATTCACCTCTAAATTCATCGCCGGGATCACAAAAATGGTTTGTAGATCAGCGCCCTTTGCAGGGTTCAAGACCGGGCCAGAAAATTTGTAATTCGCATCACGTGTCATGAAACTAAACCCTGGTTGCGGCCCCACATCTGTATGGTAATTGCTCACGTCCCAAGAGAATTTTACGGCCGCCAACTGAACAGTCGTCAGCTTTTTTTCGTCGATTTTGACTTCACATTGTGAGGCCGTATAGAAAGCGTTGCCATTTTTATCTTTGTAAGTAACCTCTAAGCAACCTTGTCCCGCCGCCACATCATTGGCTTCAGCCAATTTCAGATTCGTCAGATTATTATCAATACGGAATTTGATAACAAGGCGACTGACATCGAAACTACCGCCAAGCGTAGAAGTATTCACATCCAGAACCTGCAATTTCCCGAGTTTTTCAACCGGCACTACATCTCTGGCAAAAGCGGAACCACAAAATAACAGGAACATACATAGAACACTTTTTACGTAGGACACTTAAGACCTCCCCAAAATCGTTGTTCTATAATTGCTATCTCCGGGAACGTTTCGGTTCAACCCATTCTGTTGCTTACTGCGTGGTGACAGACCTCATTGCAAACAGAACGGAACAAATAAAAATAACTCTCCCAAAACGGCGGAAGATTTGTGTTCGATCGTATTTGTTGATTGGTCTTATCTGTCACACTTAGGAGAACTCGGGTCTCGTTTTCTTCGGCCTCAGTTTTTTATTTTGGCGTCGGTCCCGAATACGTCTCCCGCACTCGGCCCTGTTCATCATAGTAATAGATGGTGGTGTGTCCGTTTTCATCTATTCTTAAAGAATCAATGCTGCCATTCGCTTTATAAGTAGTCCGTTGATAAGTTTTGTTAGCCTTACTTTCATAAGAAACCGACGAAACAGGATTGTCGGCCTCTACCCCTTTTCGAGTTATTTTATCCCCGTTAGGCAGAATCGCCTCTTCGATGACGACTTCATTGCTTCGTTTCCATTGAGTAACATCCGCACCGTTTGAGCTTTTATATTGATACTGATCAAAACCCTGGTCATTGATGCCCACATAAATGGGTTTTTCGCCAGCCGGAAACTTCATGTCGCCAAGTTTGGTAAAAAAATCGATGGCTTTTTTTTGCTCAGGCACTTGATCCCAGTAAGTAGGCTTCTCTGGTTTTGCCCAAGTCTGTTTTTCTTCTGTTACTGTATTGATTGCCGTTGAGGGTTTTTGATCCGTCGCCGTCACTTGTGGAGGTGCCGACACTTCGCTTTGGGAAGTGGTGGTCGGCGTCTGATCGGCCGGCGCTTTTTGAACTTGTGTAGTTTCTTGTTGAGAAACCGAAGCCTCTTCGCCAACAGAGTCCTCAGGTGCGGAAGTTCTCCACACCCAAAAAGACAGCAGGCCGAGAGTTAAAAAACCCCCGATGGCGAAGAGCTGTTTTGGATTCATAGGGAGGAGCTATTTCTTATCGAGAACAAATACTTTGTCTTCGCCGTTTTCTTTTGTTGGGAAAAGATGAGCTTTCGGGAATTCATCTTTCATGTAACCCAGCTCTTCTTTGAGGTCCCCGCGGACTGTACGCTTAAGACACTTGAAGGTTTTATTCTCGCTACAAACTTTGTCGTAGGTCGAATTGAAATCTTCAGCACCTTGTTTGGCTTTAAGCGCTTTTGCGCAGTCTTTAAGGTCGCCCACTTTGCAGGTTTCTGCATGAGCAGTTAGGCCTAAGAAAAGGATCATAGTTACAAATGCTGTTTTCATAGGTTTTTCTCCTATTGTTTAAAGCCTTTGAGTCTATCGTTTTCGCTTTCAAGAACCCGCACCAAAGTTTTTAGATCCGTCACTTCTTCTTTGAGCTGAAGGATCTGTTCTTCTTTTTCTTGCAGGATCAGGGTGTAGGCTTTTTTAAGTTCAGTTAGAAGCTTATTTGCGGCGGTAAGGATCGGCTCATCGTTTTTTGCCATAGCAATCTTATCTGAGATGTCCGTTTTATTTGACAACGAACTCTGAGCCTTTTGGTTTCCTTGATGAGCACCCACCGGAGCGAGGTCGCTTTCTAGGGAGGGGCGATGTACGCGCTGGTGGGTACTCATCGGTTCGTCGATAATAAAGTACTTACCATCGTCGAGCCTGAATTTAATATCCTCAGCTTTGATTCGACGACGTAGGGTGCTCACACTCACTTTATACTTGGTTGAGTAATCCATTAAAGGCAACCAAGCTTCAGTTTCGTTTGGGTTCATCCCATTAGGCATACTAGTCATCTTCTCTCCGCCTACTCAGCTGTCTCCAGCTTGCGTAATCAGTTTTATCACACCAAGGTCGACTGTCAAATTTATCAGCCCTTTGTGTGGTTACTCAGCCAAATTCTCGACTCAAGGCTGGGTATTCACACTGTCCACCCTGGACCATGGTCTTATTCAAGCCCCTGTTCACGCCCTGATCAAGCCTTTTCGACCAATCTTACGTTGATAATCTTGTAATAAATGGAATAATTTTTTTAGATGCAGATTCGTCGGAAAAAGAAGATAGCCTTGGTTTTGAGCGGGGGCGGTATTAAAGCTGCCGCATTTCATATTGGCGTTTGCCTTGCCTTGAAAGAACTCGGGTTCGTCATGGCTGGCGGCCAAAAAGAGATCGTGCGTCAAAAGTATCCCGAAGATTCGCCGCTGACCATTCGCATGTATGTGGGTTCAAGTGCCGGCGCATTTGTGGCCTCAGTTCTGGCTGCTGGTTACCCAGTAGAGTCCTTGGTGAACGCCTTCCAAGTTGGTTCAGGCAACGAGCCCACCTTTGCTAAAGACGACGTCCAGTATCTAAAGCCGATGAGTTACCGGGATATCTTTAGTGTGAATGGGATGAATATCTTAAATCTTATCCCCGACACTTTTCTAAAGAAGTCCTTGGTTGCGGGTGGGATTGAGACCCTTCTTAAAAATGGATTTAAACTCAACGGTCTGTTCACGACCAAAGGCCTAGAGAAATATCTACGCAAAGAAGTGCTGATTGAAAATGACTTTGCCCGTTTGGGGGTTGAGCTTTTCGTTATCGGGACTCAGTTGAACCATACCCGCAAGGCTATTTTTGGAAACTTCCCTGAGTCTTCGAAAAGCGGAACAACCAAGTACATCAACTACTCTACTATTAGTGAAGCAGTTGCCTGCTCGGCCTCGCTACCTCCGGTTTTTGCTCCTTATGGAATTACTAGACCTGATGGCAAAGAGATCTTCTATTTTGATGGCGAGATTCGCGACACCCTTTCAACCCATGTGGCCGCAGACCACGGCGCAGATTTGGTGATCTCTTCTTACTCGGTTCAACCTTATCACTATACTCCTGAAATGGGCTCGCTTCATAAGTACGGGATTCCGGTGATTATCAATCAGGCCCTTTACCAAGTGATTCAGCAAAAGATTGCTAAGCACATCGAGTATCAATCCAATATGAAGAGCATCTATCAAGAGGTGGATTCGTTCTTTAAAGAACACAAGCTTCCTGAAGAACTTCGCGAGCAATTGCTTTCTAAAGTGCGTGGTCACGGTAAGTACAAACCAGGTGTAGACTATATATATATCCACCCTCGTCCACAGAACTATGAAATGTTCTTCGTGGACCACTTCAGCTTAAGTCCCGAGATTCTAGCCCGCATTGTAAGGGTTGGGTTTAAAGCAGGATATACAGCTTTAAGACATCATGAGCTATAAATAAAAAAACCCGGGTTCCCCCGGGTTTTTAAGCTGCGGACCGCTGGGCCTGCGCACTGCCGGCGTAGCCGACTACATCAAACTCTTCTCTACCGCTGTAAAGATTGGACCTGAAACAAGGCCTAACAAGATGATGCAAATTGCAGAAACCAAAACGGTCACTGTTGTTGCATTCAAAGAGTGACCTGCTACTTCAGCATCGCCATCTTTCATGTACATAACAACGATTGGACGAAGATAGTAATACACACCAATTACTGAGCTCAACATACCCCATACAGCAAGCCACAAAAGACCTTCGCCGATAGCTGCGTTGAACAAGTAGAACTTACCAAAGAAACCGACTGTTGGTGGAATACCTGCCAATGACAACAAGAAAATCGTAAAGCACAAAGCCAAAACGGGTCTCTTGTGTGCAAGGCCAGCAAGATCGTCTACGTTTACGATCGTGTTTTCAGAGTTCTCCATCATGCTGATGATTGCAAATGCACCCAAAGTCATGAAGGCATAGCTGATCAAGTAGAAAATCACGCCAGACGCCCCGAAAGAGCCGACTTCGCTGACTCCAGCTGTAATCAAACCCACTAGAATGTAACCAGAATGCGCAATGCTTGAGTATGCAACCATACGCTTCAAGTTGTTTTGCAAAATCGCCGCAGTATTACCTACAAGCATCGTGATAACTGCCAACCATTGAAGAACATCAAACAAGTTTTGTGAGCCTTCAAGGCTGCGAGTCGCGATGATTCGTAAGAAGGCTGCAAAAGAAACGGTTTTAACCGCTGTTGCCATGAAGCTCGTCAACGGAGTTGGAGCCCCTTGATAAACATCCGGAGTCCAAGCGTGGAAAGGAACAATGGAAACCTTAAAGCAGAAGCCAACGATCACAAAAGTGATACCGAACAAGAACAAGCGGCTTGTTACAACAAGGCTTTTTGCGCTTTCGAAAAAGTCGATCAAGTTCGTGCTGCCAGTAGATCCAAAGATGAATGCAGTACCATAAAGGAAGATCGCAGAAGCAAAACCACCCAAAATGAAATATTTAAGAGCGGCTTCTTTTGCCAACTTCTCTTCGTGGCTCATGCCGATCATCAAATAAAGAGACAACGACATTGTTTCTAGACCGATAAAGATCATCAAAAGGTCTGCCGAAGAAACCAAGATCAACATTCCAAGCGCCGAACTCAAGGTCAGGAAAACGATTTCCGAGAACTGAGAGCCTTTCATCGCCGGATTTTCGTACATCAAAACCATGGATCCCGCCGCTGCACCTAGAGCGATGATTCCCATCCATTGAGTAATACCATCAAACACCAAACTGTGATTGAAAGCTGTTGCGCCAGCAGAGCCAGAGAAGATTCCCAAAAGAACCGCAGCAATCACAAGGCCGATCAAACCTTGAATCAATGTCGTGAGAGGGTTCTGTTCGCGGTTGCCTCTTAACACTTTTAAGGTAATTGGAACCAAGCTCACCAAGAACAACGCAATCATCGGAGAAACAAGAATCAGGTCATTAAGTGTAATATTGGCTTTCATTATTTCTCTCCCTTTGGAGCTGCTGGTTGCTCAGTCGTTGCTGGAGCTTCTGCCGGAGTGGCTTCCGGAGCCGGAGTTGGCGTAGGAGCTGGTTCTGCAGCTTGAACAGGCTCAACCGCAGCACCATAAATCGCTAAGTTGTAACCCGAGCGATTTTGAACCAAGTGATCAACGCTGGCCTTAGACCAATCCAAGAATTGATTCGGGAAAAGACCCATCCAGAAAACCATGATCACAAGTGGAATCAAAACTGCGATTTCGCGCAAATTTAGATCGTGAAGTGGATGATGGTCATCTTTTACAAGCTCTCCTTCAGGACCGAAGAAGACGCGTTTAAACATCCAAAGCATGTAAACCGCACCAAGCACCACACCCAAAACAGCCACATAAGCAAATGCCGGAGCTGCTTTGAAGGTTCCTAGCAAGATCAAGAACTCACCTACGAAACCGTTCGTCATCGGAACCGCGATCGAAGAAAGAGTGATGATAAAGAAGAAGATCGTAAAAATTGGTAATACGCCAGCCAAGCCGCCGTACTTAGAAATTTCACGAGAATGTGTTCTTTCGTAGATCATACCGATCAAGATGAAGAGCGCGCCGGTAGAGATACCGTGGTTCAACATTTGATACAGACTTCCTTGCAAACCGAAGGCGTTGAAAGTGAAAAGACCGATCAGAACATAACCCATGTGAGAAACCGACGAGTACGCCACAAGCTTCTTCACATCCGGTTGAACCATCGCGACCAAAGCTCCGTAGATAATACCGATCACACCGATCAGCATGAAGAGCCACGCCCAATATTCAGACGCTTCAGGGAACAAAGGAATTACCCAACGAAGGAATGAGTACGTACCCATCTTCAACATAACGCCGGCAAGAATTACTGAGCCTGGAGTTGGTGCTTCTACGTGGGCATCTGGCAACCATGTATGTAGCGGGAAAACCGGTACTTTAATTGCAAATGCCAAAGAGAACGCAAAGAACAACAATGTTTGAAGACTGAAGAATTGTCCGCCAACAAACGGAATCTTCAATTTATAGAACTCAAGCAAGCTTGAACTCATTTGGCCAGTCGCCTCTTGAGTCAGATACATCATATAGATCATCGCAACGAGCATCAGGACAGAACCCGCCATCGTATAGATGAAAAACTTTACGGTTGCATAGATTCTGCGTGCGCCACCCCAGATACCAACCATGAAGTACATCGGCACCAGTGAAAGTTCCCAGAACACGTAATAGAAGATCGCGTCCATTGCCAAGAAAGTTCCAAGCATCGCTGTTTGTAGGATGAACAAACAAGCGTGGAAACCCTTTACTCGTTTATCGATAGCAGTCCAGCTAGCCAGGATAATGATCGGAGTTAAGAAGGTTGTTAGAATCACAAGCCACAAAGAAAGACCGTCGATCCCCATAAAATAGGAGATGCCGAATCTTTCAATCCACATGTGTTTTTCAACCAATTGAAGAGCAGCAGAGCTAGCATCAAACTTTTGCAAGAGGCTCAAGCTCAAGATGAACTCAATCACCGACAGACCAAGCGCCAGAGGGCGGACAGAGTTCTCTTTCGGCCACAAGGCTACGATGAGAGCAAATAAAAGCGGTAGAAATACAATCGCGCTGAGTAACATGAAACTACCTCATCAAAAGGATGGAAAGAACGAACACCAAGCCAAGGCCGATATACATAGCATATTGCTGCATATTTCCTGTTTGCAGAGAGCGGATCAAAGAACCGCCACCCTTCACAAGATCTCCTGCCCAGTAAGTGCATTTATCAATAAAGTTAACGTCGATGTAGTACCACAAGCCGCGGCTTGCTCTGATTAGCGGATTAATAATTCCGCCAAAGTAAGCTTCGTCCACGAAGTACTTGTTGTAGACCGCTTTGTAGACAGGTCCCAAAGCTTCGGCCACTTTTTCAGAAGCGCCTGGTTTACGTACATACATCTGGTACGCAACGGCTGCAGAAATCGCCGCAAGACCCACAGAGACTGCCATCAATGACCACTCTAAGGTTGTGTGATCGACAGCGTGGCCTTCGGCAGCTGCTGGAAGTTTTGTAATCAAAGGTTCCAACCAGTGTTCCCAAACATTTGGGATATCTCCCAACACATGACCGATCACGTGTGGAATACCAATCCAACCACCAATCACAGACAAAACACCAAGAACGATCAAAGGAATCGTCATCATTGCATCTGATTCATGTGGATGAGTGTCTTTAGGAACGCGGCTTTTACCCCAGAAAGTCAAAGCCATCAAACGAGTCATGTAGAACGCAGTTAGTGTTGCACCGATGACACCCGCGACCCAAAGGCCAACGTGTCCAAACGGAGAACTAAATGCAAACCACAAGATTTCATCCTTAGAGAAGAAGCCGGCAAATGGCGGCATCCCGATAATCGCAAGCCATCCCAATACGAAAGTAAAATGCGTAATCGGCATGTACTTCTTCAAAGCGCCCATCTTACGGATGTCTTGTTCTTCGTGCATCGCATGGATCACAGAACCAGAACCCAAGAACATCAAAGCTTTAAAGAATGCGTGAGTCATTAAGTGGAACATCGCTGCTCCGAATGCACCCACACCGCAAGCTAGGAACATGTAACCAAGCTGAGATACGGTCGAGTAAGCAAGCACCTTCTTGATATCCCATTGGGTCATACCAATTGTAGCTGCCAAAACCGCGGTCGCTGCACCGATGATTGCGATCACCATCATTGTATTAGGAGCAACCATGAAAAGCGGATTCAAACGCACGATCATGTAAACGCCGGCTGTTACCATCGTCGCCGCATGGATCAGAGCAGAAACAGGAGTTGGACCCGCCATCGCATCTGGAAGCCAAACATACAATGGAATCTGTGCAGACTTACCAGTCGCGCCGATGAACAAGAACAGAGTTCCCAAAGTCACCGCACCTAACCAAGTCGCTTCCGCTGTTGTTGGTGCAAGTGCATTTAGTTCTGAGAAATCCAAAGTTCCGAAAGTCAGGAACAAGATAAACATACCAAGCAAGAAAGCAGCGTCACCAACACGGTTTGTGATGAAGGCTTTCATACCAGCTGCGGCTTTCTCTTCGTCTTTGAACCAGAAGCCGATCAAAAGGTAAGAGCACAAGCCCACGCCTTCCCAGCCTACGAACATCACAAGCAAGTTGCTACCAAGAACCAAGAGCAACATATTGAAGATGAAAAGGTTCAAGTACGCGAAGTACTTTGCAACGCCCTTATCGTGGTGCATGTAGCTTGTAGAGAAAAGATGGATCAAAGAACCAACGCCCGTGATCACAAGGACCATGATCGCGCTGATTTGATCGACAACGAAGGACGCATCAATCTTTAGATTTGCGACGCCCACCCATTCAAAGAAGCTAACAACAATACGGCGAGATTCCGCTGGCATACCAACTAAATCTACCACCAAAAGCACCGAGCTAATGAAAGAGATAAACACGGCTGCGGTTGCGATAGAGCCCGCCACCAAGTAGCTGTGTTTTTTATAACGGAAACCATTGATCATAAAGCCGATCAGCGGACTTAGGATCAAAATCGACATCAGGATAGTGTGATTCATCGTTGATTATCCCTTCAGATGCTCGAAGAAGCGGATGTTCACTTCTTTATAACGTTTGAAAATTGAAACTGCGATGGCCAAACCTACCGCTGCTTCCGCTGCGGCGATCGTCATTACAAAGAACACAAGAACCTGTCCGTCTAAAACGTTCAGATATTTGCTGAAAGCAACAAAGCTGATGTTTACGGCATTCAACATAAGCTCGATGGACATCAAAAGAACGATTACGTTTCTTCTTAAAAGAACGCCGGCCATGCCAGTCACAAAAAGAAGCGCCGAAAGAACCAAGTAATGGTTCAGGCCTACGTTATTAATAAGATCAATGCTTGGCATGTGTTCCACCTTTACTGCGCGCAAGACCCACAACTCCGATGGCGATCACCAACAAGAGAACTCCAAGGGCCTCAAAACCAAATACATATTTTGTGAATAAAAGAACACCGAGGGACTTCGCTGCCTCAGCACCTGACTGCACTGCAGCTGTTGCTGGCTTTTCAGCAAGCTCAGCAGTGATGCCAAAAGCACCCGCCAAGAAACCGGCCAAAATCCCCACCGTGGCAATTTTCAAAATCCCGCTGAGCTTTCCACGCGAAAAGGTTGCTAGCTCCGTTTTTAAGTCGAAGAGCATAAGCACCATCACGAAAAGAACCAGAACCGCACCCGCGTATACAATCAACTGAACGCCCGCGATGAAGTATGCACCCAAAGTTGCAAACAACGCAGAAACACCCACCATAGTCATTGCCAAAGAAAGGGCTGAGTAAATCGGGTTAGAAACAAGGACAACAGTTAAACCACTAATCAGGGTTACTGCTGCCAACATCCAAAATAAAAAACTATCTGCCGTCACAAAAAACTCCTACCAAGCGTATGACACTACGAAAATTACAATTGCTGAAAGGATCGTGTTAGCCAGCGCCCAAGGAAGCATGGTTTTCCAACCAAGATCCATCAATTGGTCATATCTAAAGCGCGGCAAAGTCCAACGAACCCAAATGAAGATCCAAAGGAAGATCGCCAATTTGAAGAAGTACATACCGAAATGAAGAAGTGAGCTCATTGCGCTCGCGGTGTCAGCATTACCAGTAGTGCTCAAACACCATTGATAAACTCCCTCAACAGTTGTCCAAGGAATGTTGTAACCACCCAAGAAGAAGGTCGCCATCAAACCAGACGCCACCAACATGTGACCGTATTCACCGATGAAGAACAGAAGCATTTTGAAGCCGCCGTATTCAGTGTGGAAACCCGCAACCAACTCTGCCTCGCCCTCTGCCAAGTCGAATGGCAAACGGTTTGACTCTGCAAATGTCGATGCAAAGAACAAAATCGCCGCAAGTGGTTGGTAAACGATGCCCCAGTTTGGAATGTATGGAGATGCCACCGTGTGACCGAATGCTTGGAAAGATAAAGTACCTTGTTGAGCATTGATCATATCTGTCAGGTTAAAAGTACCGTACATCAAGATCACGCCAACGATTGAAAGGCCCAAAGCCAATTCATAACTGATCGTCTGCGCACTCGCACGAAGAGCGCCCATCAACGCGAACTTATTTCCAGAGCCCCATCCCGCCATCAAGATTGTGTAGGCCGCCAGCGACGAAACGCCCAAGATGAACACGATACCAACGCCGATTTCATAACCTTGAATTGGGAATGTGTAAGAACCCCACTTCAACGCTGGCGCCATTGGAATTGCAGCAAAACCAAGAGTTCCAGGAATCAACGCAAACACTGGAGCTGCGTAGAACAAAAGTTTTGTCGCCGCTTTCGGGCTAAACTCTTCTTTTGTTAAGAACTTCACCGCATCAGCAAGAAGCTGCATAAGTCCCAAAGGACCAACACGGTTTGGACCGAAGCGATTTTGAATGAAGCCAGAGCCGCGACGCTCAAGCCACACAAGAATAGGTACTGCTTGAACCATGATCAAAAAAACAAGGACAAGCTTTACACAGTTAATCGTTATTTCAAATGCATCTGCACCCATTACTAATCCCACTCCAAAGCTTTAGATTTGATTTCCCAGAATAAACCAAAGATGAAAACAACGATGAAGATCATCATTGCGATCAATGCGTAACCACCGATGCCAGAAGCAATCATGTCTTTGAAGCTTGTCGCCCATGGATACATGAAAATAATTTCGATATCGAAAAGAATGAAGAGAATCGCCGTAAGATAGAACTTAACGGAAACTTTCGTGTCCTTTTTTTCTTGTCCTGGAATACCGCACTCGTAAGGAGCAAGCTTCACGGCATCTTGCGGTTTTTTTCCACCGAATGTGCGACCCAGATACAAACACAGACAACCGAACACCGCTACGAAGACAGTGATAAATATGACTCCGCCTAAAGGCACAGACCCTCCCCTTAATGACACGTTATTGAGAATAATCCTTTATACTCATGCCTTGCGTGAAATCCAAGAAATATGAATGGAAAGATCACCTAACTAGTGGCAACATCACACAAAAATGAAAACCGAGTTGGTGCACACAAGACTCGAGACCCTGCTTGACCGGGTCTTCGAGACAAAAAAGTCGAAAGTTCAAGTGATCGGGAGCTCCTCAGAGTTACCGCTGTCTTTCTTTTTGTCTCAAACTTACTCTAAGCAAATTAACAACTTGCCGCACTTGGTAATTACAGGCAGTCACGACTCTGCAGAAGAGTTGAAACGACTTTTGCGCTTCTTTGATCCTCTAAAAAGTTGCTACCTTTTTAATCATTTTGATGTTTCACCTTACTCGGGACTTTATCCAAACGCGCGCGCAGTGAGTGAACGTTTACAGTTTCTTTACCGAGCTCAGAATGCAAAACCCGGAGAGATCTTCGTCGCATCTATTCAAGCGCTGTGTCAAAAAACACTTCCGTTTAAAGATTTGAAAGACCACACCCACATTTGGTCATCAGGAACCGAACTTCCAGAAAACATTGCTAGTTTTTTGAACAGCTTGGGCTATCAATCCGCGCCCATGGTGGAAGATTGTGGGCAGTATGCTTTACGTGGCGGTATTATAGATGTCTTTTCCCCGGCACAAGATCGTCCAATCCGTATAGAGCTTTTTGGTGATCAAATTGAAAGTTTGCGCTTCTTTAATCCGATGGACCAACGAAGTCAGGAAGAAGTTTCAACGGCAGCAATAGTACCTGCCCGAGAAATTCTTTTCCGTGATGAACATCACGAAGAGCTTCTGAAACATTTCCGCAAAACTTTAGAGGGTCGCAATATTGATAAAAGCGAGTCTGAAGAGATCTTGCGTTCCTTGGTTTTAAAAAACTATTTCCCAGGCGCTGAGTTTCTTCTTCCTTCTTTCTATAAAAAACTCGACACCGCATTTGATCACTTCAGTTCTTCATTGAATATCTGGTTGTTAGATCCTTTAGAGATCTCTCGATACTCTGACGAGCTTTTGGCAGAAATGAAGTCTGACTACTTAGGTGCTGAAAGTGCCGTGATTCGCCCGGCATACAAAGAGCTCTTCGTTGCCTTTGATGAAATCGAATTACCGATGGATTCGCGGCAAATTTATTTCTCAAAACTAGAGTACCTCGAGGATAGCGCAGCAAGCGATGCGCGAATTGATTATCGTTCTGCACCCGTCACTGAGTTTTCAAATTTAAGTCTGTCTTTTTCTCCGGGATCTGAGCCTTGGCTGCAAGCTGTGAAACAAAAGCTCACCCGCTGGAAAGAAGATCGCTACAAAATCTTTGTTGGTATTAAAAATCAATCTCAGATGGAGCGTCTTGGTCACATTATTGAGCGCCTCGAGTTTAAGCCCGTTAAATGTGACACCCAAGACTTCTTGTGGGACAGCTGGATGCGCGCGCAAGAGTCTTCGGACTCTGTTATCCATATTATTCCGCGCTATTTGCCCGAAAGCTTACGCCTTGAGGAAGAGCAGATCATTTTCTTGCGCGAAGAGGATTTCTTTGGTCGCAAACAACGGGTCTCAGATTCCGGTGGCGCCGAAGACTTTCAAAAACAGGCCAAGCGCCTTAGTTTCGGGGACTTAAAACCCGGTGACTTAGTTGTTCACGTCAAACACGGCATCGGTGTGTACGAGGGCCTTAAAATCATGCCTATCAACGGCATTGATTCCGAGTTTATTCAGGTTGGCTACAAAGATAAGGATAAGCTTTATCTGCCGGTGTATCGCGTGGGCCAATTGCAAAAATACTCTGGCGCCACTCAAACAACTATCTTAGATAAGCTTGGCGGCACTGGCTGGGAAAAAACTAAAATCAAAGTAAAAGGCCAGCTTCGCGATATCGCGCATGAGCTTTTGGCTCTCTATGCGAAACGTGCAGAACTGCACCGTCCGCCGTTTGCTTTCAACGAGCAAGACTACGAACTCTTTGAAAATGGCTTTGCCTATGAAGAGACGGACGATCAGTTGCGTGCCATTCGTGATATCAGCAAAGATCTCTCTGGCGAAAAACCGATGGATCGTCTGATTTGCGGCGACGTGGGCTTTGGTAAAACTGAAGTTGCCATGCGTGCAGCTTTCTTTGCTGTGCAGAACCGTAAGCAGGTGGCAGTGCTCGCGCCGACAACCGTACTTACGTTCCAACATTTAGAGACCTTTAAAAAACGTTTCCAAGGATGGCCTGTAGAAATTCGCGCGCTCAATCGCTTCGTAACAACTGCAGACGCAAAAAAGATTCTTAAAGAATGCGCCGAAGGAAAAGTAGATGTTCTGATTGGAACCCATCGTCTTTTAAGTAAAGACGTCACGTTTAAAGACTTGGGCCTTCTTATTATCGACGAAGAACAGAAGTTCGGCGTCACTCATAAAGAGAAGATTAAAAAGATGCGCACAAGCGTTGATACAGTCACGCTCTCAGCGACGCCTATTCCACGAACTCTGAACATGAGTCTTGTGGGCGCGCGCGATTTAAGTCTGATCAACACAGCCCCTGTGGATCGCCTACCGACGAGAACTTTCGTTTGTAAGTTTGATGAGGATACGATTCGTAAAGCGATTGACGCGGAAATCGCACGTGGCGGTCAGGTTTATTTTATTCACAACCGAGTGCAAAGCATCTACGGCATTGCGGATGAAGTTCGCGCAATTGTGCCAAAGGCTCGTATTCGCGTGGCGCATGGACAAATGAACGAAGACGAGCTTGAAAAAACTATGCTGGAATTCTTCCATCATGAAATCGACGTACTTATTTGTACTTCGATTGTTGAATCCGGCATGGATATTCCGCGTGCCAATACGATGTTTATTGATTCTGCGCACATGTTTGGCTTAAGCCAGCTCTATCAGCTACGCGGCCGCGTGGGGCGCAGCAAGGCCCGTGCTTATTGCTACCTGATGATGCCTCGAGATAAAAAACTTGATAAAGAGGCGCAAGAGCGTTTGAAAATCATTCAGGATAACTCTGCTCTTGGCAGCGGTATTAAGATCGCACAATACGACCTAGAGCTTCGTGGTTCCGGCAATATTCTTGGTGAGGATCAATCCGGTCACGTCAATGCTGTTGGTTATGAACTCTATATGGATCTTTTGCAAGAGGCTCTTGCGGAAGCCAAGGGCGAAAAGATAGACGACATCGAACTAGATCCTGAAATCAATCTCAGAATTCCAGCGATGATTCCTGACAACTATATTTCAGATATTCGTATTCGCCTGAGCTACTACAAAGCGTTGGCAGATATTACTTCCACAGATGATTTAGATCGTATCGAAGAAGAGTTGAAAGATCAGTTTGGGGAAATCCCAGAAGCGACTCTCAATCTCATGGGACTTATGCTCATTCGCAAGCTCTGCAAAGATTTGGGCGTGCGAGATTTGAGTGCCGGCGTAAAAACAGTTTCGTTGGTCTTTACTGAGAAAACCGCGCTGAAGCCAGAAACCGCAATTCAACTCGCGATGCGGGAAAACAAGAAATACTCTCTCACTCCGGATAACCGTCTCAATGTCCGAATGAATAATATCACCTGGTCAGGTGTTTACGACGAGCTCGAGTATCTTTTAAAGCAAGTTTAGTATTCTAAGCGAAGGCCCGCACCAATAGTGTATTCAGTGCTGGTATCTGGATCATCCTCACTCTCGCTCGCAGAGTACTGAGAAACAAAAACATCTAGATAAGTATTTTGCAGTCCGTAATCTACAAGGCTCTTGCGAGCAACCGCTGAATCTAGCCAATTCAATTGGAACATGACTCCAGCTTGTAAGTGATAAAGCATATCGATGTCGTGTCCTAGCGTTTCCACAGAGTTATCCTCATCGATGCTTACTCTCATGATGCCCACGCTAAAATAAGGCGCGCCGTAGGGCTCTTCAAAAAGAGTGTCCATGATATAACCGACTGAGGCTTGATACTTTGTCATAGCAAGGCTGCGCATAACGCCCGAACCATCATCTTTAATTTCTCCGTAGCCACCGCCAAACGAAGCCGTCAGTGCACCTAAAGAGAAATTGTATTTATAACTGAGCTCGAGATTGAAAAGAGGAAACTCTGATTCGCCAAACATATCTTGATAAAACGTCGCCCCATCAAGGATGGAAACATATCGATCCAAGATAATGTTCTCGTAGTACAAACCGAATAAAAATCCGTGGGTATTACGACGTTCCCGATAAGGAGCATCGATTTCTACAGGGGTATGAAGCTCCACAAGGTCAGATGCGCCTCTGTAGTCTTCTACGACGTCTTTGTCCTCTTCAGTGTCTTCAAAGATGGCTGCTTGAGCATGACTTAAGATCAAGGTCGTACTTAGACAGACCAAGGTCTTTAAAACTAAATCATAAGCCCTAAGACGTAAGTTCATTTTATTCACACCTATTCATTCTCGTCTGTCGCGCGCAGACTAAGCTGATATTCTTATTCTATGGAAGTTTATTTCCGCTGTGTTATTGGTTTTTTAGTTTTAGTTCTATTTCCCAACTTTGTGATAGCTCAAACCCCGCCTGCGGTAGAGGACATGAGTGTAGATCAGAAGGTTGGCCAGCTCTTTTTGATCGGCTTTCCACAGCAGTCTGTGGACCCTCAGCTTGAGTCCTTCGTTAAAAAACACAAGATCTCTTCCTTTATTTTGTTTAAAAGAAATATCTCGTCTCTAGCGCAAGTTGCGAAAATGAATGCGCAACTTCAAAAACTTGCTCTGGCGTCCTCGGAAACTCTTCCCTTTATAGCGGTGGACCAAGAAGGCGGACAAGTTGCGCGCGTTCCGACTCGCCCACCGATCCCAAATGCCATGTCGATTGGCCAAACGCAAAACTCAGAGCTCGCGCACTCTTTGGGTCAAGAGACCGCAAAGATTATCCGTACTCTGGGTTTCAATATGAATCTGGCCCCGGTGTTAGATATCAGTAGTCCCAATAGTGATAGTTTCATTGGGCTTCGTTCATTTGGTTCAGATGCTAGTAAGGTCAGTTCCATTGGAGTATCTCTTTCTAAAGGTCTTCTAGATGAAGCCGTCGTTCCGACAGCAAAGCACTTCCCTGGTGTTGGCGGCGTCATTGATGATCCACACAAAAAAACCGCTTCTTATAAAGCTTCCGCCGAAACGCTTTATGAGCGCGACATTAAACCTTTCGAAGAGTTCTCAAAACTTGGGCCAAACACCGCAATTATGCTTTCGCATTTTAGTTATCCAACTTTGGATCCAACGAATACGCCAGCCACCATTTCACCTCAAATCATTAAAGAGATCTTGCGAAAACAAATCGGTTATACGGGCTTAGTTATCACAGATGACATTCAGATGAAGGGCCTTACCGCTGTTAGTAATCCGCACGAAGCTGCGCTACAAGCGCTTAAAGCGGGTGCCGACATTATCATGATGACTTGGTCTTTTAAAGATCAAGCAAAGGCTATCGAACGCGTGAAAGAAGCTGTGAAAAAAGGCGAACTTACGACGGAAGAGCTGAATGAAAAGGTCGCTCGCATTCTTGCCGTTAAGAAATACTTGGCCGAAAAATCTCCTCAGCAAGGCGAGCTACAAAACCCAAAAGTAATCGCACTTTCCACTAAAAAACTGCGTGAGATTGAATCTCGTATTCTGGATTTCAACATCAAGATGGCTTTGCAAAAACCCCAAGAAGAAACCGAACGCGCGCCCGCTGCTGTGCCGCCTTCAAACATCAACGCAAAAAATCCAGTCTGTGTGTTTGCACCGATGGGTGAGTTCATAGACTCTTTCAAAAAATCTTCTGTACCAGTCATTGCGATTAAAACAACCGCAAAGACAAAAGCACAGATGCTCGTCGACTTTATGAAGAAGAGCTCTTGCAGCTATGCGGTCTATGCGATTTACGGTCGCAAGACAGCAGTTATTTTGGACAAGCTCCCGAAAGATATCGCCAAAAAGATACTTGTAGTGAATCTGAACACTCCAAGCCTCATTCCGGACTCTACGAAGTTTCTGAATGTTGTAAATCTTTACTTCCCTCACCCAGAGGCAGGTAAAAAAGTGGCCGACAACTTTCGGGGGTTGGCTAGGCGAGGAGACCTCGGACAGTTCGCCAAAACAGACTGACGACAACAATGAGGATACATGATTTCACTTCTTTTTTCTTTGCTGAGCTTGAGTAGCTTTGCGGGCGAAGTCGCACAAAGCACTCAAGCCGGAACTTCTTCTGTTTCTGCTACCGCAACAACTTCTAACTCTTCACCCGCTGATCAGGCGGCGATCGAGCTTGCGGATTGCAAGCCACAAGTAGACCCAAGAACTAACACCGAAGAAAAGTTCGCTCGTAACGAGGCGGAAAAAGCGGGACTTTCAAAAGAGGAGTTGTTAGCGCGTCTGATTTATTCGGAAGGTCTCTCTACGGGTTACTGGAAAAAGAAATGCAACGCCAATACAGATGACGACATCATGAAAAATATTGGATGGGGCATCATGAACCGAGTTAAAACTCGGGCTTCGACAACTTTGGATGCTTACTCTGATGTGATCTTTGGGAAAAATCAGTTTAGAACTTCATTCTCTCGCGCAAGAGCCAACCCTTTTGCGAACGCTTTTCTTTGCCCTCTGAAATCTCAAAAGTACTTAGACGGTGCTACTGAGAAGGTGGATGCCAAAGAACTCTATAAAAAAACTCAAGCGATCGCAGAAAGTATCATCGCTGAATATGAACGAAGCGGAATTCCCACGACCTACAAGGGTATTACAAATTTCTTTTATCCCTATTCTGAATTTTTCGGCGAGATCCGTCCCGAGTGGGCGAAGGACAAAGATCCTTCTAAAAACAGGGGTTATCTCAATATTTTGAAGGTCGCACGAAAACCCTGCGTAGAATCTTACAAACTCAGATAGCCCAAAAACAGAAAGCCCGGGTTTTGCCCAGGCTTTTCGTTTAAAGTCTTATAATTTTGGCTCTTATGTCCAAGTACCAGGGAAGATTTCCATCCCTGTTCTAGCTTTCGCCACTTCTCTTTGAGCTTCAGCCCATTGCTCTTCATCCAAAGACTCAGTGCTAAGCTTGCGCTCAGCTTCGGCCAAGGCCTTCTTGAGGTCTTCGATTTGAAGGTCAACAGGAGCTGCCGCGTATTCAGCCAAGATGTTTACACCTTGTGGACTGACTTGGCAGTAGCCCCAGCTGATCGCCACTTTTTGTTCTGCTTGGCCTTTGAGTTTGTATCTCAAAACACCAGTCTCAAGTGTCGTAATCAAAGGAGCGTGACCAGGAAGAATGTTTAATTCTCCTTTGAAAGCCGGAGCCGTGACTTCATCAATTTCTTGATCAATCACGAGTCTTTTTTCCGGAGTCACGAGTGTTAGTTTAAACATAAGTTATCCTTAAGCCTGAAGCTTCTTAGCTTTTTCAATAGCTTCTTCGATAGTACCAACCATGTAGAATGCCTGTTCAGGCAAGCTATCGTGTTTACCATCCAAGATTTCGCGGAAACCTTTAACAGTGTCTTTGATATCAACGTATTTACCAGTAAGACCAGTGAACTGCTCAGCAACGAAGAACGGCTGAGACAAGAAGCGCTGGATCTTACGAGCGCGTGATACAACCAACTTATCGTCTTCAGACAACTCGTCCATACCAAGGATGGCGATGATATCTTGAAGTTCTTTATAACGTTGCAAGATAGCTTGAACGTCACGCGCAGTTTTGTAATGCGCTTCACCCACAACTTGTGGATCCAAGATACGAGAAGTTGAAGTCAACGGAGATACCGCCGGGAAGATCGCCATAGCAGCGATATCACGATCCAAGTTCGTCGTCGCATCCAAATGCGTGAACGTAGTTGCTGGAGCTGGATCCGTGTAGTCATCCGCAGGTACGTAAACCGCTTGTACGGAAGTGATAGAACCAGATTTAGTTGATGTAATACGCTCTTGCATCGCGCCCATCTCGGTTGCCAATGTTGGTTGGTAACCTACCGCTGAAGGGATACGACCCAACAACGCAGAAACCTCAGCACCCGCTTGAGTGAAACGGAAGATGTTATCAACGAAGAAAAGAACGTCTTGTTTTTCAACGTCACGGAAGTATTCCGCAACAGTCAAACCAGTCAAAGCAACGCGTGCACGTGCTCCAGGTGGCTCATTCATCTGACCGAATACAAGCGCTGTTTTGTTGATAACGCCTGATTGTTTCATCTCTGCCCACAAGTCATTACCCTCACGAGTACGCTCGCCCACGCCGGCGAATACAGAGTAACCACCGTGCTCAGTTGCGATATTGCGGATCAATTCTTGGATCAATACGGTTTTACCTACACCGGCACCACCGAACAAACCGATCTTACCACCCTTAGCGTAAGGAGCGAGCAAGTCTACGACCTTGATACCAGTCATCAACATTTCTGCTGCTACTGCCAAGTCTTCGAATTTAGGAGCTGCTCTGTGGATTGGCCAGTTGTCTTTAGCTTTTACCGGACCAGCTTCGTCTACCGGCTCGCCGATAACGTTGATGATACGACCCAAAACTTCAGGACCTACTGGAGCCAAGATCATGTTGCCAGTGCTGACAACTTTTTCACCGCGCACAAGACCCTCTGTAGAGTCCATCGCGATAGTACGAACCACACCATCACCAAGATGTTGTGCGATTTCTAGAGTAAGATTGCCTTCTTTATCAGAGATTGCTTTGTTAGTAGAACGAAGAGCCGTGTTGATGGGAGGAAGCTCGCCACCTTCGAATTCTACGTCGACAACCGGGCCCATCACCTGTTTGATTTTACCGTTAGCCATTTTCATACGCTCCTATTATTTCAGTGCCTCTGCACCGCTCACAATTTCAGTTAATTCTGTAGTAATTTTTTCTTGTCTCAATTTGTTGTATGTCAGCGTGTAAGAGTTGATCATCTCTTTCGCGTTGTTAGTTGCATTCTCCATCGCGGTCATACGAGCGCCATGTTCTGCAGCCACTGATTCAGACATACTTCTGTAAACCTGAAGATCGAAATGCTTCACCAGCAATTGTTCAATGATTTGCTGAGGAGCCGGTTCGAAAATCATATCAACAGAGAAACCCACTGCTGTTCCAGTCGTATCAAAAGACGTGTTTTGAATGTCAATTGGTAGAAGGGTTTCACAAACTACTTGCTGAGAGATTGCCGACTTAAATTCATTGTAGATCAAACGAATTTCGTCGTAATCACCAGAGAGATATTGCTTCATCAAACGATCTGCCACATGCGAAGCCAAGTCATAAGAAATGTCCTTGTCTAGGCGAGTGATAGAGTCGATGGCTTTATAACCCTTCTTAGTGAAGTAGTCAGAGCCCTTACGACCGATGAAAAGAAAGTCGATCTTCTCAAAGTTCTTAACGTTTTGCTTATAGTAGCTCTCCGCGAACTTGTTGATATTGCCGTTGAAACCACCGCAAAGACCACGATCCGAAGTCAAAACAACCAAAAGTACTTTTTTTACTTCTGGCTTTTGCTCCATCAACGGATGGGAAACTTTGTTAGTGATAGCGATATCAGCAATTACTTTTCGCAAAGTAAGCGCGTAAGGACGCATGTTTTGAATATTATTCTGCGCCTTACGTAATTTCGCAGCAGAGACGAGCTTCATCGCCTTTGTAATCTGCTGCGTATTTTTTGTGGACTCGATACGAGCCCTGATATCCTTTAAACTCGCCATTTCGGCACCCTATTACTTAGAAGAAGGTTGGAAAACCGCTTTGAACTCTTCAAGAGCCGCAACAAGTGACTTCTTGATGTCGTCCGCCATAGCTTTCTTCTCAGCGATGTTTTTAAGTACGTGAGAGTGTTTTTGTTTCAAGAACTCAACCATCTCTTTTTCGTATCTCTTAACATCTGTCTCTGGATATTGATCCACGTAACCGTTACCAGCTGCGAAGATCATCGCGATTTGCTCTTCCACTTTTACAGGAGAGTATTGACCTTGTTTCAACACTTCCACCAAGCGGCGACCACGAGCCAACTGTTGTTGAGTCGCTTTATCGAGGTCAGAAGCAAACGCTGCGAAGGCTTCCATCGCACGGAACTGAGCAAGTTCAAGCTTCAAAGAACCCGCAACTTGTTTCATCGCTTTAATCTGAGCGGCACCACCCACGCGCGATACTGACTTACCGACAGAAATCGCTGGACGGATACCTTTATTGAACAAGTCAGTTTCCAAGAAGATCTGACCGTCAGTGATAGAGATCACGTTCGTTGGGATGTAAGCAGAGATATCGCCCGCTTGAGTCTCGATGATTGGCAATGCAGTCAATGAACCGCCGCCTTTATCCGCAGACAATTTCGCAGCACGCTCTAGAAGACGGCTGTGGAGATAGAATACGTCCCCTGGGTAGGCTTCACGGCCTGGAGGACGGCGAAGGAGCAATGACAATTGACGGTAAGCTTGAGCTTGTTTCGTCAAATCATCATAGATGATCAAAGCATGTCTGCCTGTATCACGGAAGTATTCCGCCATAGCTGTACCAGAGTAAGCAGCCAAGAATTGCAATGGAGCTTGGTCAGAAGCACCTGCAGTGATTACTGTAGTGTACTCAAGAGCGCCCGCTGCGCGAAGTTTTTCAACAACGGCTGCAACTGTAGATTGTTTTTGACCGATAGCTACGTAGAAGCAATATACGCCTTGGCCTTTTTGATTGATGATAGTGTCGATCGCAATAGCTGTTTTACCAGTTTGACGGTCACCGATGATCAGCTCACGTTGACCGCGACCGATTGGGATCAAAGCATCGATAGATTTGATGCCCGTAGAAAGAGATTCTTCAACTGGATGACGGTAAACGATACCAGGAGCTTTCAACTCAACCACGCGATTGTGTGGTGTCGTGATAGCGCCGCGGCCGTCAACTGGGTTTCCAAGAGCGTCAACAACGCGACCAAGAAGAGCTTCACCCACTGGAACTTGTACGATTTTTTTCGTACGCTTAACAGTGTCGCCTTCTTTAATACCGCGGTCTTCACCGAAGATAACCACGCCCACGAATGAATCTTCAAGATTCAGAACCATTCCGTAGATTTCGCCTGGGAACTCAACGAGCTCACCCGCCATTACGTTTTCAAGACCGTAAATACGCGCAACCCCGTCCCCTACTGAGAGAACGCTGCCCGTTTCGCTAACTTCGATTTTCTTATTATACTGATTGATCTGCTCTTTAAGAACGCGACTGATCTCGTCGGCACGGATTTGTGTTTCCATGGTTAGTTGGCTCTCCTGTTTAATTCTTCGTTCAATTTAATTAAATGTGTTTCGATGCTGTCATCAAATGTCCATCCGCCTACTTGAGCAACAACGCCGCCCAAAAGAGTTGGATCTTCTTTGTATGTCAGGATGATTTTTTTATTCAAAATTTTAGTAATTTTGCCTTCGAGGTCTTTTTTATCCCCTTCAGACAATGCTTTTGCAGACTTCACAGATCCGCGAGTTACGTTTTGTTCGACGTCCATTTGTTCTTCGAAAGCCGCAACGATCTCTTCGAATTTGCCCATGCGGTTTTTCTCAGCAAGCAACAACAACGTGTTGTAAACTTCTTCCGAAAGGCCTTTGCCTTGGAAGCTGTTTTTAACAACAGCTAGTTTTGCGTCTGGACCGATCAATGGATTTAAGAAATAGTCATGAACAGTCGCATCTGTTTTAAAAACTTTTGCAATCGCCTCAAGTTCGCTGTGAGCGCGGGCGTGCTGACCTTTTTGTTTTGCCAAAGCCATTAGGGCCTTAGCGTAGCGACGAGAAACTTCGCTGATCTTCATGGGTTTACCGCCTGTACTTTATTAACAAATTCGCTTTGAAGTTTCTGATGGTCTGCAGAGCCGATGTCTTTAGAAAGAACCGCTTTTGCAGCATCAATGGAGTCTTTCAAAAGCTGTTCACGCAAATGTGTTTGAGCTTTTTGAATTTCGATTTTAGCTGTTTGTTCAGCCTCGTGTTTAATTCTTGCTGCTGCCTCTTGCGCTTCTTTGATCAAAGCGTGCTTCATATCGACAGCTTCAGCTTTTGCACGAGAAATGCTTTCGTCAGTTGTCGCTTCCAACTGATCAAGCTTGTGCTTGATATCTACGAAATGCTTTTCTGCATCTTCGCGAGCTGCTTGAGATTTTTTTGCAGCCGCAAGATAGCTTTCTTTGCGATCAGCATAGAATTTTACAACGGGAGTTTTTAGGAAGTAGTAAAGACCTCCGAACAAAAGAACCACGTTGATTGCTTGATAAAGAACGACTTTAGGAACATGGACTTCACCACCATGCTCACCATGACCAGAAGCTGCGAACGCTGTGCTTGCTCCAAGTACGAAAAGAAACGCAAACCACTTATTCATATTGTCTCTCTTACTTTCCCAAAAGTTTTTGAGTGATTGCTACAGATACATTTGTAGCTTCAGATCTCAAAGCTGCGGTTGTTGCTTGAATCGATTGGGCGATTTTTTGATTGTTCGTTTCAAGAAGAGCGGCTGCCTCGGAGCGCGCTTTACCAACAAGAGTGTCGTACTCTTTCAAAGCATCTGTGCGATGAGCATCGTAGATGTCCTTGATTTTTTTCGTCACTTCTTTTGCTTTCACTTGATACTCAGAGTGAAGCTCTGTTGATTTTTTGTGGAACTCTTGAGCCAGATCTTCGCCGCCCAAAGTGCGTTTTTCACGCTCTTCGTGGGCCTTGTAATATGGCGTAAAGACATACAAATTTAAAAAGAAAAAGACACAAATAAAGATGCCGAACTGTACAGCAGCGGCCCCATTAATTCCTAATTGTTGGATAATATCCATTGTATTGAAATCCCTACTGGTTTTTTGAACCCTGGGAATTAGCACCTTTAGAAAGAAATGGTCAAGGCGAAACTAGCTATAAATAACTGTAAACAAAGGGCTTTGGTTAAGACTTGGGCATGTAGGAAGCGCCCTCAAAAACGACTCCTTCGTCAATTCGAAGACTTGGAGAGGTTACGGTGCCTTTAAAGATCGCGGGCGGGTGCATTATAACTCTGCGACGGGCAAAGAGATTTCCCTCAACCCGGCCAGATATGATGATGGTATCGGCCTCAACTTGGGCCTGTATATTAGCAGTATCGTTAATGACCACTGTGTCATTAGTAAAGATTTCACCGACGAACTCCCCGCCAATTTGCACGGTTCCTTCGAAGCTGAGTTTTCCCTCAAAGCGAGTCCCGTAATCTAATATAGATGTAACGTGACCCGTGAGAAAATCATCATTTGTGAAAGCCTTTATTTCTGCCATCCTTCTTTCAACCTATCCACGATTTGAGTCAGCTCATCATCTGAATAGAAGTGAACTGCGATTTTTCCTTTGGAATTAGCATAATCAATATTGACCTTGGTTCCTAGGATCTTTTGCAGTTCATCACAAAGACCAGAAATGAGTCTTTGCGTCACGTTTTGCTCAATCGCTGATTCCGGCTCTAGGGAGGAGCTTGGATTTTGAGCGTCAGCGACGAGCTTTTCTAGTTTACGTACAGAAAGACGGTCATTGATGACCTTTTTAGCTAACTCAAGTTGCTTCTTTGCGTCTGTTAAAGACAAAAGAACTTTTGCGTGACCCACAGAAAGGGTGCCTTCACTCACAAGTTTTTTTGCTTCTGCAGGCAAAGCCAACAAGCGCACAGAGTTCGCAACCGTTGCACGATCACGTCCCACTTTGTCGGCGACTTGTTGTTGAGACATTTTAAATTCAGTGATTAGGCGAGAATAACCTTCGGCCTCTTCAATGGGATTTAAATCTTCACGTTGAATATTTTCGATGATCGCAAGCTCAAGAGTCTCTTGGTCATCAAAATTCTTAATCAAAACCGGAACTTCATGCAGCCCAGCAGCCTGTGCAGCTCTCCAACGACGCTCACCCGCGACGATTTCAAGACGGCCACCCGCTACTTTTCTAGCGATGATTGGCTGAAGAATTCCGTTCTCTTTAATAGATTGGGCCAAGCTTTGAAGAGCTTCTTTTTCGAAGCTTTTGCGCGGCTGGTATTGTCCAGAGGCCAACTTATCGATGGCAACCTGCCATACTTTTCCCTCTGTATTAATAGGAGCTGCCGCCACAGGGGCCGCTGCTGCCGGTGCAGAGGTTTGAGCTGCCGGAGCCGGCTTAGCCGAAGCTCCTGCAAAGTTTTGCGCTGGCTTTGTTTGGTTACTCGCATGCGTATCCAAACCATCTGCCATTGTCTTGCTGGCCATACCCTCGGCTGCAGGACCTCCACCCAACAAAGATCCAAGGCCACGTCCTAGGCCCTTCTTTTTGTTAGAGCTTTCCGCATTCAAATCAGACATTTGCTGTCTCCTGTTGTGCTCTTTGTTCTGTCGTTTTAGCTACGGTTCTTTGCTCAACTTCTTTGGCAAGGTCGTAGTATTTAGTCGCGCCGATAGATTTTTGGTCATAATCAAAGATGGATTGACCGTGGCTTGGAGCTTCGCTCAAACGCACATTTCTTGGAATGATGGCGTTGAAGACCTTATCTCCAAAGTGATTCTTAATCTCAGTCACAACCTGGTGACTCAAATTATTTCTCGTATCAAACATCGTTAAAACGATGCCCTCTATATGTAATTGTGGATTTAGATTTTTCTTAATCAAACCTGCTGTATTCAAAAGCTGGCTCAATCCTTCAAGCGCATAGTATTCACACTGAAGAGGAACCAAGAAACTGTCTGCTGCAGTCAGGGCATTCAAAGTCAAAAGACCCAAAGAAGGTGGGCAATCAATTAGTACATAATCATAGAGATCACCGATTGATGCGATGGCAGACTTTAGTCTGTATTCCCGCTGCGGCATGTCAACAAGCTCAATCTCTGCGCCTACCAAATCTGGATTAGCAGTGATCACATGAAGATTTGGATCTTTTGTTTTCTGGATAGTCTCTTGGATATCTTTTTCGCCGATTAGGACATGGTAAACATTGTTGTCCTGGCTTTCATATCGTTTGATACCCAAACCGCTGGACGCGTTTCCTTGCGGATCCATGTCGATGAGTAGGATCCTTTTACCCAAAGAAGCCAGGGCGGCAGAAAGATTCACTGAAGTAGTCGTTTTGCCTACTCCACCTTTTTGATTTGCTATGCAAATTGTCTTAGCCATTAGGAGTTCCTCCGTGATCTATAAAAAATCCTGCATTTTTTTCAGTATGGCAAGTTTTTCCTAATGTTTTTCGTAGAATTTCCGATGTTCCACGTAGAACATCGGGTGAAAATGCGTTTTTTAGCCATTCTTTTTATAGCGATCAGCCTTTTGGGCTGTAAAAAGCCAAATCCTACGCCAGAACTGGCCGATGATATCTATTTGGATCTCAATACTCGCGCGCAATCGGCTCAAAAGGAGCTAGATTCAGAAAAAAAGAAACTTGAGGGCTTCAAGAAAGAACTCGCAGCCGTAGTCCCGCAAACTGGCGCAATTAAGTACGCTCAAAAGAGATATTTCGAATCAGAGGCTAAAATTCAGAAGCTAGTACAAGAAGTGAAGTACTATGAGCTTAAAGCAGCAGCCCGAAAGAAATATACCAAGCTCGAATACATGAAAGCATTCAACGAGGGTAAATCTTGGCCCCTGCCCGAAGAAGTGGATGCCTATAAGACCTATAAGACCGTTTCGGTAGTTCCACACTCGTGGAACTCGAAAAAACGCGTAGAGTCCTATGAAAAAGAGTTCGGAACGGCCACTTCTGCCTCAAAAGAGCCCCCAAAAACGGAAAAAGCCGCCAAAACTGAGTCCGGCGGCCATTAAAAGTTGTTCTACGTGGAACAATTAGGCGATTTTGTCTGTTTTAATCACTGAAAACTTAATTTCCCCTACTGGAAGGCGATATTCGCCCACAAGTCCCGGGGTCCAAAGAGAACAAAGCTGAATTGGGATCTCAGAAACTTCCATACCCCATTGTTCGCCCTTAAGGTGAAAAATAACGCCACCTTTAGGTACAGACTTACGAGTTGCCATAATAACTTTAGAAATAGAGGCAAGACCGCGAGTCATTACGTATTGCATGCTGTTTTCTTTAATCTCGTCGAGCTTCACGCTAAAAACATTCGCGTTCGGAATACGAACGCTTGCGATGATGTGTTTTAGGAATTCGCACTTGCGCTGATCTGACTCAACGACATGAACCTTAATATGTGGGTTCATAATCGCAAAAACTAGCCCCGGAAAACCGCTTCCTAGCCCTAAGTCATAGATCTCCTGGATCTTAGGATTGGACTTCGCGATGACGCGCGATGCTAGAATGCTGTCAGCAAAATGAAGTGCATCCGCCATCGCAACTGTCTTCTGAGAAATAATACTGAGTGTTTTATTAAATTTCAGAAGCTCATCGTGATAGGTTTTCAATTGCTTAAGAATTTCAGGATTGAGATCCGGAAACCAAACATCGATGCGCCACTGACTAGTTGATACTTCCTGATTCTCCGCCAAGAGGGATCTCCTTCAACTTTTTATGACCTTTAAGATAGATCATTATAGCTTGAACCGCTGAAGGATTAACACCACTTATGCGTTGAGCTTGGCCTAAAGTTCGTGGCTTTACTCGAGAAAGTTTGTCCACTTCTTCGTTGGAAAGTCCGCGAATTTCTCTATAGACCAAAGTCTCGGGAAGACGAAGTTCTTCAAGACGCTTCGACTGAGCAATCAATTCCATCTGTCTTTTTACGTAACCAGAGTACTTCACTTCGATTTCGACAGGTTCAGAGACGTTTGGATCTGAATCTATTTCAAAACCAAAGTCTGTGAGGCTTGAACAAGAAATCTCGGGACGGCGTAGCAACTCTTCGAAAGTAGCCGGCTTTAGTAATTCTGCAGTGCCAAGTTTAACTAGTTTTTCTTGGGTTTCTTTGACTGGAAAAACGCGTTCTGAGCGCAGTTTTTCTAGCATTCCGGCACGTTTTTCTTTCAAATTTCGGAGTGTTTGAATTGATTCGGGATTTATCAAACCAGAACCAATCGCAACCTCACCTAATCTGTCGATAGTATTGTCTTCTCTGAGAACAAGACGATGTTCGGCGCGAGATGTGAACATGCGGTAAGGTTCGGTCGTCCCTTTTGTAACTAAGTCATCAATCAAGACACCAATGTAAGCTTGATCGCGACCGAGCACGAATTCTTCACGGCCCAAAATACTATGAGCTGCGTTCACGCCCGCGATCAAACCTTGGGCGCCGGCTTCTTCATAACCAGAGGTTCCGTTGATCTGACCTGCTAAAAATAGCTGACGGATCGTTCTGGTTTCAAGGCGATGCCATATTTGGGTCGGCTCAATAAAGTCATACTCTACGGCGTACCCTGGGCGAACAATCTTAACGTTCTCAAGACCCGGAATGGTTTTCAGGAATTCATACTGAACTTCTTCTGGAAGGCTTGTCGAAATCCCCTGAAGGTAAATCAAATCCGTATTGAGGCCTTCTGGCTCCAAAAACGTCTGGTGGCTGTCTTTATCTGCAAAACGAGTCACTTTATCTTCGATACTTGGACAGTAACGAGGACCCACACCTTCGATGTTCCCACAGAACATAGGCGACTTATCTAAGTTCGCACGGATGATCTCGTGGGTTTTCTCGGAAGTACGAGAAAGATAGCAGGCAATTTGCGGAAGTTTGAAGGTGCGCTCTGAACGGAAGCTAAATGGATAGAACTTCTCATCCCCGTACTGAGGAATCGTCTTGCTCCAATCGATACTGTCTTTATGAAGACGCGCTGGAGTGCCCGTTTTTAAGCGACGAACTGTAAATCCAAAGTCAGCGAGCTGATTTGAAAGACCAACAGAGGCTTTGTCCCCTACTCGTCCACCTGGAGTTTGCTCAAGCCCGATATGCATAACCCCATTCATGAAAGTTCCTGCAGTAATGACCGTCGCACGAGAGTAGATTTCAGACCCATCTTGTAAAACAACACCCACGCACAGATCATTTTCCAAGATCAAGCGCTTCACCTCTCCCTGTAGAAGAGAAATATTTGGATGCGTTTTCAAAATGTTAGTCATGTACTGAGAGTAAAGATGCTTATCAGACTGCACACGAGTCCCACGAACCGCGGGGCCTTTGCTGGCATTCAGGCGCTTGTACTGAATACAAGTTTCGTCTGCTGCCAAACCCATTTGTCCACCAAGAACATCGATTTCACGAACCATGTGACCTTTTGCAAGACCACCAATAGAAGGGTTACAGCTCATGTAGGCGATGCGATCAAGATTTGTGGTAACAACAAGAGTGTTCAAACCCAGTCGTGCAGATGCAAGACAGGCTTCGACTCCGGCGTGGCCGGCACCAACAACAATGACATCAAATGCAGGTGTGCTCATAATTATTTTCCGAGACAAAACTCTTTAAACACTCGATCCATAACCTGGTCGTCAAAGCGTTTGCCGAGAGTTTCTTGGACAGCAATCAAAGCCTCTTTGAGTTCGATTGCTAGGAATTCAGAACCAAGTCCCTCTTTCAGCAACTGCTGACAACGAACTGTGTTTGAAAGAGCTTTTTCGAGATTCTCATAATGACGAGCATTCGAGAGTAGTACGTAATCTTGAAGATCCGTCTGAGAAAAGCGTCCTGAGATCTCTTTCAAAACCAGTGGCCTTGCATTTTGATCCAGGGCGCTAACAAAGAAAAGGTTTCTTTTGGCGAAGTCTGCGTACTGGGTAAGTTTTTCAAAGCCTGGCGTTTGAGTGGGCTCGTTCACCTTATCCAGTTTATTTCCGATCACGAAGAGGTTCGCCTTTGAGAGTTGTTTTAAGAGCTCTTCGTCCTCTGGCTGAATACCTTCAGTAAGATCAAAAACAAATAAAACCACATCGGCCTCTACGTGGGCTTCGCGGCTTTTTTGAATACCAATCTGCTCTACAATGTCTGAAGTATGATTGCGGATCCCAGCAGTATCTAAGAACGTAAACTTAAGGCCGTTAAACTTGGTGTCCCCTGAGATCACGTCACGGGTAGTTCCTGCGACTTCTGTAACGATCGCGCGGTCTTCTTCTAAGAACAGATTTAAAAGGCTGGATTTACCTACATTTGGACGACCCGCCAAAGCGATGCGCACACCGTCTTTAAGGATGCGGCCCGCTTTATAGGAATTAACCAACGACTTCAGGGCGTCTTCTATTTGTGTAAGCTTTTCTGCCACCACATCGTGACTAACCAGCTCTAAGCCTTCGGTTGAAAAATCAATTCCGGCTTCCATGTGGGCCATCAGCCAAGTAACGTCGTTCTCAAGGCCCTCAAGCTTCTGAGAAAGTTGGCCTTTTAATTGGCGAAGAGCTAGTTTCTGCGCCTTTTCACTTTGGCTTTCGATCAATGCAAGAATGCTTTCCGCCTGAACCAGGTCCACATTCCCATTCATAAAGGCACGATAAGTAAACTCACCACGATCTGCAGAACGGGCCCCGCCCGCAATCAAATGATTCAGAATTTTTTGACAGATCTGAGGGTTCCCATGACAAGAGATTTCCAGAACCTCTTCGCCCGTGAACGAGTTGCCTTTTTTGAAGTAAGTCACAAGGACTTCGTCGATGTCTTCTTGGGCTTGAGAATCATAGAGGGTGCCGAAATAGGCTTTATGGCTCTCGATTTTTTGCGGCAAAAAAACCGCTATTTTACGGGTTACTTCAAGGCTTTGAGGCCCTGAGATGCGGATCACAGAGATTCCACCCACTCCGTGAGGAGTGGATACCGCACAGATCGTTTGGGAATCCCTGTCACCACCGTACATGAATACTACTCTCCAGCGGTCTCTTGAGCCTGAGCACCGTTGTTGGCACCCTTAGCTGGATAGATTTTGATTTTCTTATAAAGGCCTTCACCCAATGAACGGCTTTTTACACGTGGGTCTTGAGCCAAGTATTGGTGAACGATTTTGCGATCTTTTGGAGGAAGGGCTCTGTAATATACAGACTTACCTTGCTCGATAGCGATCGTCTTAAGATTTTCTGCGCGCTCAATCAAAGCTGCTGCAGATTCGTCACGGTAGCCACCGCAATCCACAGTGATATTTGTCTTATCTTCTGGGAAGTTGTGCTGAACTACGCGCTTAAGGAACAGTTGGAAAGCATCCAACATTTGGCCTTTTTTATCTTTCAAAAGCTCTTCGTCTGAGCCAGAGAATTCGATAGCCAATACGCCTTCTGAATCCGCTTCTTTCTCATAGGAAATTTTAAAAGAAAGATCGAATTGTCCCTTTTCAATAATACCAGTCAAAGTGTTATGAACAAGAGTCTCTACTTCTCCACCACTTTTACTTTTGCCGCCAAACAGTTTACTAAAAAATCCGGCCATTTTGTCCTCCTAGGCAGTCACTTTTTTCGAGTCTTTTAAAAAGAAATATTGTTGAACGATACCGAATACCGCGCTGACCGTCATATACAGGGCCAATCCGCTTGGTAATTGAAGCATAAATAGAGTGAAAACCAATGGCAAGAAAGCCATGATTTTCGCTTGCGCAGGATCCATCGTGGTTGGAGTCATCTTCTGTTGCAAGAACATAGTCAGACCCACCAAAATTGGCAGCACAAAGAACTTATCTGGAGAGCTCAAATCTGTAATCCATCCATAGAATGGAGAATGATAAAGCTCGATACTAGAACCGATCACACGATAAAGAGCGAAGAAAATAGGAATTTGCAAAAGCATCGGCAAGCAACCGCCAAGTGGGTTTGCTTTATGCTCTTTCATCAACGCCATGGTCTCACGATTCAGAGCCATTGGATCGTTTTTGTATTTTTCACGAAGGTTTTGCAGAAGAGGTTGGATCTTTTGCATAGCTTTCATAGATTTTGCAGACATGATCGCAAAAGGAAGTACGCAAAAGCGCACCAACAAAGTTAGTAGGATAATCGCAATACCCCAGTTACCAACCATGCTAAAGCACGCTTTCATTACATAAAGCAGTGGGCGCGCAATCACTTCAAAGAACCCGTGATCGATAACCGCTGGCAGCTCAGCATCTACATGCTTCAAAGTTTCGATGTTTTTAGGGCCAGCGAAGAAGATCTGTTCTAGAGAGAATTTTGGCAAATTCGCAGCTGGCTTATAGATCAGCTCTGCCTTCGCAGTTTTGCCTTCTGGGCTTGCAGTCACAGATGTTTCAGGAATGATTTCAGATTTATCCAAAATCGCTGCTGCAAAATACTGAGAACTTACAGAAACTAAAGATACGCTTGGGAATTGCTTCGCGACGTTTTCTTTAGCAGCACTGAAATTTACAGTCTCTGTTTTACCGTTATGTTTTACGAAGAAATCTTGGTGTTGGTAAGATGGGAATAACCAAGACGTGCTTTGCGGAACTGTGATTTTCTCTGGAACTACGAAAGTAAGTCCTTGAGCAACTTGTTCATTGGGATTTTCAACGACAACTTTATTAGTAAATGCTTGCTTCTCTGAATCGTATTTCAAGGTACGAGTCACGGTGCTAGTACCGACTTGAGCGACACCCACATATTGTCCTGGAGCTTCTTCTTTTAGATCGAACTCCAAAGGTTTTTGTTGGCTCAAAAGCTTCATTTCAAACAAAGTATCTGTTTCGCTTTGTCCAAGAAGAATCGGCTTCTTCTCGTAGTCGATATACTTGTTCAATACGACATTCTTCAAACCCATTCCATGATTTGTGATCGTGAACGTGATGTTTTGATCTTGGAATTGATATTCTTTTTCTGTGATTTGACCTTGGGTCGGAGTGCTTTGCGCTTCTACTGTTGCAGGAGCTGCGGCTGCCGCATCAGGAGTTGCTGTTTTAGCAGCTTCTTTCGTCGCGGTTTTTTGTGCTGGTTTATTGTAGTTAGGATATTTTTTTGTCAGATAGGTCTGCCAACCAAACCAAACGGCGGCGACCAATACGACTGCGAAGATAGTTTTAGGATCAAAGAAAGAACTTTTATTTTGTTCTTGCATGAGTGTCTCCAGCGCACGTGCACGCAGGAACCGGGTCATAACCGAAGGTTCCGCCTGGACGGCATTTCAAGATTCTTTTCGTAACGAGATAAATTGCTGAGAAAAAAGAGTGGGTTTTGATCGCCTCCACTGCATATTCAGAACAGCTTGGCGTGAAACGACACGCGCCGCCCATATGAGTGGTTCCGAGAGTTCTATAAGCACCTACAAATAACAAGAGAGATGCTCTAGGTAGACTTTCGAAGAATCTCAAGACCGGTGTCCATAGCTTTCTTAAATTCCTCGAAGTTGAGTCCTTTATAAAAGCTCTGGTCAATAGGTTTAAAGATGATGTTGATGGAAGCGTCAATCGGTGATCCTTGTTGGTTCGACCTTGTGACGAAGTCTCTAAAGTATTCTTTGACCCAACGCTTGAGCTTATTGCGTACAACAGCAGAGCCGACTTTGCGACTTGCTGTAACGCCAAAATGCAGACCCTTTTGATCTACTTTCGTGTAGTTCAAAAGGAGCCACTTCGTGGGCCAGGCTCTTTTTCCAATTTTTTTTAAAGAGAGAAACTCGGAGCTTCGTTTAATTACAACGGGCTTACTATTTTCCACCAGTTGAAACCGTTAAACGTTTTCTTCCTTTTGCGCGACGACGAGAAATAACTTCTTGTCCTGCTTTTGTAGCCATTCTTGCTCTGAAACCGTGAGTGCCTTTACGACGACGATTGCTTGGTTGATATGTACGTTTCATTTTCAACTCCTAGTGAAACATTAATGACGCCTACAGGCGCCCACCGGTTTGGCCAAGTGCCTAAAAACCGCCCACCAAATACGTGGAACGCGAATTAATCACAATGCAGCAATAAGGTCAACTGTTGAAAACTCTGAAAGGCCCTGCTAAAGCTTTTTGGCATTCTGCTATAAATCTGATCACGAGCGTAAAGGGCTTAGGAACTGGGAACTACGAAAACTTAGGCTTTTGAAAATAGGGGTACGTAC